>NZ_JANHOJ010000001.1 GCF_026930145.1 Bartonella sp. A05
GCTTCAATCGAAGAAGCGCTCTGTACTAATGCACACCTATCTCAACAAATCATACTTTAACGGTGGCAGTAACTATCGACACAAATTTTAAAATCTAGTGTGTCGAAAAGCAAATTCTCAAATATAAAGTGTAACATTTCACTTTAATACATTATGTTGTATAATTTAAAAATATAAACAAAAAATACATCGTATTTTATATTTACATAAAACACACAATAAATTAAATCATTTTTGGTAATTTTATGGGGAGATGGGGACAATACTAGAGGTGTATTTATGTATAAAAAAAAAATTTTATTATATACAGTTAGTGGAACTTTGTTTTTTTCTTGTCTCAACTTAGCTTATGCACAAAAAGGTTCTATTGCACAACCGAATATTACAGTTAAGGATAGCAATCCTGTAACCATGCATAATGTTAATATTCGAGGTAAAATGAGTGCAGTAAGTGCAGAAGGTCAAAACTCAATGATTACGATTGAGGGAGGGTCAATAGTTGCAAAACTTCTTGCGCTTAATGCTGAGAGAGGTGGGCATATTAATGCTAAAGGAATTATTGCAACAACAACAAGTACTGGCCTGCAAACCGCAAACGGCACAATCAATCTTAAAGACTCAACGATAATTATGAAAGGGGACTATTACACTCGTGGTATTATTCTTCAAAACCTAAATAGGAGTATCGCTGCACCATCTCACCAAGCAGAATCTGATGCTAATGTGGTGACATTGACTAATACAAAAATTCTCGTTGAGGAAGGCATCGGTATTTATGGACCTCTTGGAAAAGACACTATCAATCTCGTAAATTCGGAAATTCGTTCCGATCTTTTGTTAACAAGGGCAACTGATTTTATCATACCCGGTGTTACCATGTCTAAGGGAACTCTGACACTAACAGCAGACAATTCTCTCTTAGAAGGTGGTGCAAGAATCGTACAAGATAACGAAACGATTTTAAATTTGAATAATGATACAAAATGGTTCTTAAAGATCAGTAAAAATGAGCTGGATAGCGATCTAATAAAGTCTCTCGACTATATGCCGATTGATATTAAAAAAAGAGCACACTCTGAAGTTTCTGTTCTTAATATCCACAATAGCAGTATTATTTTTGATGAACCAACACAAAACCATTATCAAACATTACGTGTAAAATCAAGGCAATCCCAAAAAACTGAAACAATGAACACCGCAACGGTTTATACTGCAACAGGTAATGCGAAACTATATGTAAATTCTGAATGGAGTACAGGGATTCCAATAAGTGAGCAGAAAACCGACCGCCTTATAGTCGATGGTGATGTCTCTGGAATAACGACGGTCTATATAAAAACTCCTAATACAAACAAAGAAAGTAAAAAAATCGCTGCCAATTTGACAAAAAGTGATGCTACTGTTCCTGTGAATGAGCGGGGAATTTCAATCATTCAAGTTGCAGGTCAAGCAGATAAAAATTCTTTCAAATTAGAAAATGGCTATATGACAATGGAGGGATTACCCTACAAATATACGCTCAATGCCTATGCACCAGGTAAAACCAGTACTGATCAAAGCTTGTTTAACAATGGTAGAAACAGCAGTAACGGCAATAATTTTTGGGACTTCCGCTTGCAACAAGCCTATCTCGATCCCGATGCAAAGGTAAAAGCTATTGTACCACAAATGGCTAACTATTTGGTCATGCCTAATGCTTTATTTTCTGCAGGCATCTCCGATGTCAGCAACCAAATCGCTCTCTTGGCAAATATACGGCTAGCGCCGTTAGACATAAGTGACGATAATAATAAGGGCATTTTTGCATCCTCCTATGGCGATAGATTAACCTTATCTTCCAAACGTGGTGCTCTTCAATACGGTTATGATACTGATGTTCGCTATGTTGCGGCACAAGCAGGTGCTGTAATATCTACTCTAGAAAATCAAGATATCACAACACACTTTGGTATCTTAGGTAGCTATGGACAGCTATCTTTTACCCCAAAGGATATGGAAAGTGCTTATAAAAGTACGTTAGATAAATGGTTATTTACGGCTTCGGGCGGCATAAATCATCACAATGGTTTGTATGCAGATACCCTTCTTTCCTATGGTTTTCTGAACGGAAATATCGCTAGTACCCTCAGCGGAAATACCGCGAAATTTGAGAATGCAAAGACCGTAAATGCGTCTATTACGGTTGGCCATAAATTGATAACTAGTATTAAAGGCTTGGTATTTGAACCTCAGGCACAGGTTATTTATCAACGTCTAATGTTTGATACTATTTCAGATGCAAGCGACTTTGAGATTGATATGAACAATCCTCGTCAATGGTTGGTTCGTCTCGGTGGCCGTTTAACCCAGACTATTATTCAAGGAGCAGAAGATAACACTGTTTCCATCTATGGAAAATGTAATGTTACCAAAACTTTTAGCAATTCTGGTACGATACAAGCTGGTGACATATTCCATCTTGAGCCTATGGGATCTTCCATTGAAGGAGGATTGGGTATCAACGCGCACATATCTCAAAAGACCCTGCTCAACGGTAACGTTAGCTATCAACACAATCTTCAAAAGGCTGGTATATCAGGAATCAACGTCTCAAGCGGTGTACGTTATCGTTTCTAAACAAAATTAATATGCGCTAAAAAAAGGGAACACATTGTGTTGCCTTTTTTTCATTTGCTAAAAACAGAACCATCACAATTATTTTTCATATATCATTTTTATGATGCCAACATAAAAACTAAACTGTAATTTTAATCTGCTTCTTTAGTGCGGGTAGTAATCTGCAAAACTTGTGAAAGATCTTTAACAGCATCCAAATGAATGTGAAGCAATTCGCTGTTACGGTGCAATTTTGTCTGTAAATCAGATAACAAGCTTTCTACCTCATGTTCAATATCGTGATCCATATAGCGTTTCATGTCGCTCATGGATTTATTAAGATCACGTAAGCCGCGTGTTTTACACAAATTGATCTCTTCATAATCTGGAATGCCACGGCTCTCTAGCATATTGCTTTCATAGTCAACCACTTCTGCCAACCCCTTAACAGCAGCTATAAACTTTGTCATTGCCCAATCACGACCAATGAGATTATTATCAGAAATCTTTGTATTCGATATGACATTTTCATCATCACATTGTGCTGTAGACATTTTTATTCCCCTTTTACAGTATCATTTATTTTATCTTAAATAAAATGGCCGAGCCGACCTTTATTCTATACTGATACACCAGACTCGGTTTATTTTTATAGATCAAATCGTATTCGCAATAGAACAACGATCTCTGACAATTAACACCTGCTATGGTTTCTAACAAATCGTGTA
This sequence comes from Bartonella sp. A05, assembly GCF_026930145.1. GTDB lineage: Bacteria > Pseudomonadota > Alphaproteobacteria > Rhizobiales > Rhizobiaceae > Bartonella. Next base: position 3,324 of record NZ_JANHOJ010000001.1, read on the forward strand.
AAACAGTTTCTTTGTCATATACTCAAATCAACATCTGTGCGATACTAACATCACTGGACATTACAAATATTTAGCTATCATAAATTTCCAAATTTTCTCTGCTTGACACTTACTAAAAACTAATAGGATATCTCCTTGCAAATATCTTTTAAACAAAATTGCAGCGTGAAAAACTCAGACTCTCAAAAAACGTTGACTTTATTGCCCTCCACAATCTTTTGCATAAAGTATACCGAATGTATTTTCAGTGCTACAGAACCAACTTGCGTCAATTAGGGAAACAATCCACCTTGCGCATAGAGAATCTGTAATATATTATAGTATTTTGCACTGAACACAATTTGTCAAGAGAAGAACAGTATTGAGATGAATGTGTCATATATGCAACACTCTTAACAATCAAACAAATACCCTGATTGCTTTATTGACAATATAATCTTTTAGCATTCGCAAAATTGTTATTCTGTTGACTTCGTTCTTTATGCTTAATTCTATAACACTTTAAAACAGCTGAAAACTTAATGCATTATCTGTCTTTACACCACAATTTTCATATGAAAATCATTCTTAATTTCAGCTTTACTCTACAAACACTGTATCCAAAAACAGTATACTAATAATCAGAGCCTGACCCATTTTTCATCACGAAAGCAATCGTATGGCTTTTTCTTTCCACAATGTTGACAATAATTATAATGGCAAAAACAAACCATAACCAAATTTCCATCCATCACAAATTGCAAAAATGAACACCCTGTAACTTAATATTCTTAATAACTATAAGCCAAAATCACACAGATAATCAGCAAAACTGTCAGAAAATCTGAAACAGCATATGGTTGCTGGATTACACAACATAAAACGCATAAATCTCTCAATACAAAAAATAATTTAAAGCTTGCTGAATATATTATATCAGCATATATTACAGCCTGTAATGTTATGTGATTTATAGCATTTTATATCATAATAAAATGGGATTCTTATGACAGATATGGTGAAAACTGCTGTACTTTATTCAACATTGATTGTTAGCATCAATGTTGCTATTGTTCTAGCGATCATGGTAGAAATACACTAAAGCATCAAGGATTGTTTTTTAGCAATCCACTCAATCTTGCAAAAATTGCGTAAGGAATAAATTGCTTGAATGCGTTAGTGTGTACAGAAAAATTTGTTAATGGGGTTTGTCTTTACTTTTTTATCTGTTGTTTCTTAGCCTATAAATGCAAACTCTATTGTTATAACCAACATTTCAAACAGAGCTATTTTTGAACCGCATTGCTAAGAACAAAAGCTTATCACAAATATAATATCTTTATAAAAAAGGGTATTTTTTATCATAAAGAACCAACCATTTTAGCCCAAGAATTATGGAACTAAACAACCGTATTTCATACGTACGATAATATTTGTTATCGAATGATAAAAAATAGCAGAATGTGAACAGGCGTAACGACCTTGAAGAGTAATTACGATGCCTTTATATTTTGCACTGTTGGTTATAACCTCTAGACAAGAACAAGCTTTTGCACCTTCCTTAACACCGTACATAACGTTATTTCATGGATTTAAGACGACACCCACGAACGAACCACATATATGCTAACGACTTTGATAAGAAGCCTACCTACACACTGTATGCAAAGAATATTGAATATAATTTTTTTAAAACAAACACTATTTCTATTGTTTCAAGATACTCACAAACAAATTTAACCCTCCCATAAAATGCCATCCCATCATAATTATATAGATAACACCATCATAACCACATAAAAAGAACCATTATAAAGTAGAATAATTCGAACATTTTTTACAATGCATTTCGCTTTTTACACCCTTGTTATCATTAAGAACAGATGGTACATCTTTGTTAAATTTGCACTCAGAAAAACTTCTCTTTATAAGACCTTTCAAGAGAGCACCTATGATGATGCACTAATCAGGACAAGCAAGAATGAATTTGCAACAAATTGGACAGGATATTTTCATCAGTGCCCAAATCAACATCGAAGACATCCAAACACTGGCAAAAACCGGTTTTAAGACGATTATTTGCAACAGACCTGACCGAGAAGACCCTCATCAACTTGATTTTCCTATCATTAAAACAGTAGCACAAAAATATGGAATGAAAGCCTATCACATTCCTATTATTTCCTCGGTTATAGAACCATCAGATATTAGAGCCATGCAAACAATTTTAAAAACGGCACCTTTACCAATTCTTGCCTATTGCCGTTCTGGTACACGTTCAATGCATCTTTATCGCTTAGCACATATTTAATCTTTCGTCTTAACCAATCAGAAAGGAGAAAGCATTAAACTCCTTTGCTGCAACAAAAGCTGTATGGCTATACACGCAAGCAAAGGCGCAAACAATGGTTAAATCAGATCTCCAAACATTTGATTCCCCCACACACAGACGTAAGCTCCATATCTTTCATGATGTTTTAGAGTATATTTTTATAATAATGATCAGTTTAAGCGCGACTTTTTCTGCTCTTTTGTCATTTTTGGATCGTATCAAGATGTATTTTTAAAAGTTAACAGACTATCGAGAAACGACAGCGGTTGTGTTGTTGTCAAAATTTTTCTTGTGGCTTCTTCATCACATCGCATTTGTCTGATTAAAGATTCCAATCCATCAAATTTTTCTTGTCCCCGCAAAAACTGTAAAAAAGAAACCGTGCAGCTTTCGCCGTAGAGATCATCATTAAAATCAAACACATACGTCTCCAGAAGCGGCGCACCATTCACAACAACCGTTGGACGACAACCAAAACTTGCAACCCCATCATGCAAGGAACCATTAGCACGACGTAACCTTACCGCATAAACGCCATGCGCCAAACCTGTTTGATAAGGTAACACCTGATTAGCAGTAGGAAAACCCAAAAGGCGCCCCAGCTTTTCACCATGTATAATATCTGATCGCACCCGGTAATGATACCCCAATAAATGGGCAGCTTTTTCTACTTGTCCTTGCGATAAAAGCTGACGAATAAAGCTAGAGGAAATCGTTAGATCCTGTAAAACTTGTGCAGATTGTGGAATACACAAAGAAGGAATTTGTATCACTTCAAAACCATATTCTTTCCCCCTTTGACAAAGAAAATGTGCGTTTCCACTTTTTTGATAACCAAAGTGAAAATTGCTTCCCGTCACCACAGTTGAAACATCAAATGCTTGTTTTAAAATCACATTGATAAATTCATCAGCGGAGAGAGAAGCGAATAATGCATCGAAAGGTTGTTCAACCACACCATTAAAACCAAGAATTTCAAAGATTTCAGCCTTGCCAGAAGCATCTGTCAAACGATCAACGGGAGTTGAAGGTTGAAAAAAACTTCTCGGATGTGGTTCAAATGTTAAAACAAGAGCGGGCTTATTTTTTATGCGCGCACAATCAAGCGCTTTTTGCAAAACTATCTGATGACCACGATGCACACCATCAAAATTGCCAATAGCCAACACTGCGCCCCGCCAAGCTGAAGGAAGCACATCATAACCTTGAAGACGCAAAAATCCAGACATTATTGAAGCGCCCACATTATCGCCTGTGGCTTACAACCATAACGATCGAATAAAGAATACAACGCTTCTTTATCCATCACACCATTTTGCATATAGTCATGACGATGAATACCACCGGCAATATAAAGCACATCAATCCCAAAATGGACTGCACCTTTGACATCGGTCAACAGACCATCCCCTATAGCTAGAATTTGATTTTTCTCTATTGTCCCGCGAATGTTTTGCAATTTTTCAAAAGCGCACTCATAAATAGGCGCGTGAGGCTTACCAGCAATGCGCACCTCACCTCCCAACTGTTGATAAAGACGCGCTAATGCACCAGCACACCAAAATTCTTGATCTCCACAATGAACAACGATATCAGGATTGGCACAAATAAAAGGCAAATTCCGCGATCGTATACGATGGAACATGCTTTCATAAGCCTGCGGCGTTGCATCAAAATCTTCAAGAAATCCACTACAAACAACAGCTGAAGCTTCCCATTCTTCAACCAATTCACATGCTAATCCTTTAAACAATCCCACATCATGTTGTGGACCAATGAAAAAAATTTTACGCGGAGCAGTATGAATAAGATCACGCGTCACATCACCAGAAGTAACAATTGCATCATAATACTCAGCATCAATGTTCAAACTTTGCAATTGAGCGACAACATCTTCATAAGGCCGTGGAGAATTGGTAATCAAAATGACACTTTTTCCCATTTGTCTCATTTTTTTTAACACTTTCAATGCCATATTAAAGACACGTACACCATCGTGCACAACGCCCCAAACATCGCAAAACACAGCATCATAACAAGCCATAATAGTATCGATATGGATAAGTTCTTTCACATTACACCTATTTCTGTGTTGATTATTGATTGAACTCTCTTCTTGTTTCAAACTCCTTATCGTAAGATAGCCTATCTGTCATCTGCTTTCTTAAAGCGATACTTTCTACCCTACAACTTATTGGGTCTCTGTATAAAATTTTGATTCTTATTTTCTAACTGCGTCCCATCAACACACACATTTTGAAACCTATACTAAAACCATCGAATGTTTCTCTCTATTCGTTAATTTGAAAGTACTAGGTTCGGACGATAAGGTTACTCTCTCACCGTAAGACGATGCGAAGATTAAAGATAATCTGGTACACCTAAAACATAAGTCATCGACAGAATAAAAAGCAAATGACCAGAAAAATATCCTCTAGCTGTCTCATCAACAACAGAAAAAGTTATTCAAAATACATGAAACCGAGCCGACACCGTTTTTAGCTCAATTTCTTGCAATGTTAAGATCCACTATATTCCAAATATTGCCCCTATAAAAAGACAAAATTAACCAAATAAATATTTGAAAAATAATGATTTTATAATCAAATCATGATATAATAACGAACATAACTATTATTTTTAAGGGAGGATGGTAAATTGATGAACTGAACTATATACATCACTATATGATAGCAATCGCTATAACCACTTTTACTTTTTTGGGTGTCTTAGTCTTAATTCTGCAAATGGACAAGACGCACCCATAGATATTCAACTAAAAGACGCCAATGATCATTCAACTGATGTGACAATCGTCTTTTCTATTCAATCTCCGAATATTCATATGACTTTAGTTGATTACGGTCTTTATAGTGGAAAATGGAAATGGAAAGCGCCTCCTATTATTAAACCTAACCAGGCAGGAAAAATGGGGATAAAACCCACTTCCCAGCTTTCAGGAACCGGCGGATGGGTTAAGTATCAGAGTAAAAGATGATGGAACTCTTTTAACATTTCAATGGAACAATCATTCAGATTCTGAAAATAATAGTCACTCTGCGACGTCATCCCTCAAAGATTATTCCTTTAAAATAACCGCTCTGGATTGAATAATTATATATCCATTACCTAGATTGTCGAAAGAAAAACTCCAATCAAGAACCACCTACTATATTCAGATATCAACCGAGATATTTTTCCTTCACCATAGAAACAACCTTTGAGTTCTCTGAAAACCAAATCATCCGCATGAAATAAAATGACATGCGCTACGTTACTTATTCCTGACAAACAATAAAAAGGGCAAAACATACTCTTTACTTAACAAACCCTCACTCAAAAGCAGAGCTGCTCTTTATTGACAGAAGCGCAAACACCATCGTAAAATATTTCGTAAATATTATATATTAATACACTGCGAACATAGCCATGATCTAAAATGGTTTTTGCTTACTTCTGCATTACAAACTCGATATATCTTTATGAGTCTAATTAAAAAATTTACAACTGTTGCTTCTGGAACCTTAACGAGTCGCATTTTTGGCTTTGTGCGTGAAATGCTGATGGCTGCTGCCCTTGGCACAGGTTCTGTTTCCGATGCCTTTAACGCTGCTTTTCGTTTTCCCAACACATTTCGCCGTTTTTTTGCTGAAGGTGCCTTTAATGCAGCTTTTGTGCCCCTTTTTTCAAAAAAAATTACTGAGGATGGAACAGAAAATGCATGCAAATTTGCAGAAGAGGTTTTTGGCGTTCTGTTTTCACTGCTTTTACTCTTAACTATTGCTATGGAATTGAGTATGCCTTTTTTAGTACGAACCCTGATTGCACCGGGATTTGTAGAAGATGCAACAAAATTTAATGCCACGATTCGTTTTACCGCAATCATGTTTCCCTATTTAACATGTATGTCCTTAGCAGCAATGATGGGAGGAATGCTTAACGCATTGCAACGCTATTTTGTTGCAGCTATTGCTCCTGTTTTTTTAAATATTATCCTGATTGGCGTACTTGCCTATGCTTGGATTTATCAACTTGATGCTTGGCATATAGGATTAAATCTTTCCTGGGGCGTCATGGCTGCAGGTCTGCTTCAGCTCATCTTAATTGCAATCGCTTTACGTCAAAGTGGAATGAAAATTTCCTTACGTTTTCCTCATTTCAGCCCCGATATCCGCCGACTTTTAATTTTAGCATTCCCAGCGGCTATTACAGGAGGAATTACGCAAATTAATTTATTAATTAATACCAATATTGCCTCCAGCCAATCTGGAGCTGTATCCTCTCTGGTTTACGCCGATCGTCTTTATCAATTGCCGCTAGGAGTTGTGGGAATCGCCGTTGCTACCGTTCTTTTGCCAGAATTAACAAAGACTCTACGTAATAAAAAACACAAAGAAGCCTCTGACTTACAAAACCGTGCTATTGAGCTGACCTTATTTTTAACCTTACCTGCATCAGTCGCTTTTTTACTTATCTCCAATCCCATTGTCAGTCTGCTTTTTGAGCGCGGCCAATTTACAAGCGAATCAACACACAGTGTTGCACAATTGCTTGGACTTTATGGTTTAGGTCTTCCAGCTTTTGTTTTAATAAAGGTCTTTATTCCCAGTTTTTTTGCTCGTGAAGATACTAAAACACCTATGATTTTTGCAGGCATTTGCGTTTTGATCAATATCAGCTTATCTTTAACATTATTCCCCATTTTATCAGCACGTGGTATTGTCATTGCCGAAATTACCTCGGGATGGATTAACACGTTGTTGCTTTATAGCGTCCTGATCAAACGCGGATATTGGAAATATGATACACAACTAATAAAACGGATTGCTCGCCTGATATTTGCCACTCTCTTGATGGCTGTGATCTTATATTACGCACTTGGCTTTTTGTCTTTTCCTTTATCCTCACAAGCGCCGTTTTTCTTGCGTGCTGGCACTCTAGCAGGAATAATGATAATCATCATGTCGGTTTATTTTATCGTATGTTTTTTGCTTGGCACCAGCTCTTTTTCTATTTTGCGCAAAAATTTGAAACAGCATCTATAATCTTTTATTCTTGCTTTCAAAAGTACGCTTTGCAACAAAATGTAAGTAAATGACATCATTGAGAATTAAGAAAGGCTACCCTATGGATTCTATAAGACCTCTTGTCTTTTCCGGCGTGCAACCAAGTGGTAATCTGCATCTTGGTAATTATCTTGGAGCCATCAAGCATTGGGTTGATCTGCAAAGATCCTATCATTGCCTCTACTGTGTTGTCGATATGCACGCACTAACAGTTAACCCTGATCCACGTACATTAATAGAATCTACTCGTGCAGTTACAGCAGCCTTTCTAGCAGCAGGAATTGATCCTCAAAAACAAATTATTTTCAATCAGTCACAGGTCTTTCAACATGCCGAATTGGCGTGGATCTTGAATTGCATTGCTCGTATTGGCTGGCTCCAGCGTATGACACAATTTAAAGATAAAGCAGGAAAAAACCGCGAGCAAGCATCACTTGGACTATTCGCCTATCCAAGCCTTATGGCGGCCGATATTCTAGTCTATCGAGCCACACATGTTCCCGTAGGCGAAGATCAAAAACAACATATTGAACTGACGCGTGATATTGCGCAAAAATTCAACAATGACTATGCTGATCGTATTGCAGAATTAAATTTTGGTATATCCACTCAGATGGGATTACAAAGCGAGCAAGGCTTTTTTCCAATACCTGAAGCCATCATTGGCGACACAGCTACGCGCGTTATGTCCCTACGTGATGGTACAAAAAAAATGTCAAAATCAGATCCTTCAGATTTTTCGCGTATTAATCTGGTTGATGACGCTGATCTTATTGCACAAAAAATACGTAAAGCCAAAACAGATTCTGCCCCTCTTCCTGACACACTCACTGCTTTAGAAGGGCGTCCAGAAGTCGATAATTTACTTAATATTTACGCTGCATTGGCAAAAATAAACAAAGAAAAAGCTCTTTTAGAATTTTCAGGCCAACAATTTTCGTTTTTTAAGTCAGCCCTTGCCGACCTTGTCGTCCATAAACTTGCACCAATAACGCAAGAATTACGTCGTCTCCATAAAGACAATGCTTATATTGATTCTGTTTTGCGCGATGGCGCAGAACGTGCTAGTATATTGGCAGAAAACAATATGAAACAAATTCGTAAAATCGTTGGATTTTTGCACAATACGTAAAAGAAAAAAGCTTTAACTTTAAAAAAGTAGAACTAAAACCTCATGGTCTCTAAACGAAAAAATTGTGAAACAGATCACAGACGAAAAATTTTGGTCATTATTGATAACACACAGGAATGCCGGCGTGCGGTTTCTTTTGCTGCGCAACATGCTAAAAATACCAATAGAACATTGATGTTACTTTCTGTCATTGACAGTTCAGAATTTCAGCATTTTCTAGGCGTAAATGAAATTATGCGGACTGAAGCAACACAAAATGCCTCCATGATTTTGCAACAAATAGCTGACGAGATGCGCACCACCAAAACCCTCGAAGTAGAAGGAATTGTGCGTGAAGGCAAAAAAATTGATGAAATTCTCAAACTGATTGACGAAGATCGAGATATCGCTATCATTGTTTTAGCTGCTAGTGGAAGTACAGAAGGACCAGGGCCACTTGTCCAATCAATTGCTAATCGGGGCGGAACTTTTTCTATTCCCGTCACCATCATTCCTAGTGGTCTTGCGGATGAAGACATTGAAACCGTTGCTTAATATACTTTTTCATCAATTATCCTCCTAAACCCTGAACAATAAAAGGATACAGTATGTTTATTCAAACTGAAATCACGCCCAACCCTGCAACACTCAAATTTCTACCAGGCCGCGTAATCCTTACCGAAGGCGTATTGGAGTTTCGGGACAGTGAAAAAGCCGCTATAAATTCACCTTTAGCTGCTAAGCTATTTAAAATTCCAAATGTTAGCGGTGTTTTTTTGGGATATGATTTCATTACCGTGACAAAAAATGACGGTGAATGGCAACATCTCAAACCAGCCATTTTAGGCACAATTATGGAACATTTTCTTTCCGATGATCCAGTTGTGACCACAAGTGCAAATACACAAATGCGAACGCATACACTTAATGAAGAATTTTATGATGAAAAAGATGCTGATATTGTTGCAACAATCAAAGATTTGCTAGAAACGCGGGTTCGCCCAGCAGTTGCTAATGATGGTGGAGATATTACTTTCTGTGGTTTTGAAAATGGCACTGTTTACCTCAATATGCGAGGTTCTTGCGCTGGATGCCCATCATCAACGGCTACACTTAAACATGGTATTGAAAATCTGCTACGGCATTTCATTCCAGAAGTTTTGAGTGTTGAAGCCATGCCGCAACAGATCAAATGAAACATTGAAACTGCTCTAACAAATACAAATCAAAAATCTATCTATATTCAATACCAGAAACGGGCACCCAAAATATGCATAATACGGAAGCATTCGAAACAAATAACTGGAGGAAACTATCGTATAATAGATAGTTCACGGACATCCGACTTCATTTTTTTTTGTACTAACAAAGCATATATGATAATTGCACCTTAGCTCCATAAATTATACATCTGAGAAAGTGTTCACATTCTTGGGTATTTTTGCGACCGCGCGTTATATGCGTATGATGTTATTATTTACGATAATAGTTGCTCTGCATCTGCACAATACTAATTTTTTAAGGTTCATAATTCTTATAAAGCATTCTCAGAAGTGCCCCAAATTTCGGAATAGGTGTATACCATTCTGGAAAGTTAAAATATACTGAGAAAAATCAGTGTATCTGTCCGAACGCGTATACAAAAACCAACAAAAGACTTTCACTTGCCTATTAAGTAAATAAACACTTAATAATATTATCCAATAAACCACACAGAAAAACCGTAGAATGGGTGGATAACATCAAATAAAATTTTTCTGCTCTCAAACAAAAAAGGAGAGAGAAACAATTTTCACACCTAGACAAGAAAAAATCACAAAGAAATCGTTCAAATCACAAGAACGTTCTCATCAAAAAAATCTGTTTTTTCTAACATACTGATGAATAATCCTTATGATCTAAGATAAAACCATTTAAAAAACCGATGAGAGACAATAAATCTTAAAACACAAAACAATATCCATGCAACACCTTAAAAAGTAATACCGTAACAGCATATGAAATCAAAGATATTCTTATATTGATCAGAATTACTCAAACCAAACCATTTTATCACGCTGTTTAGTCATACCTAAAGATAACTTAAGAAAGCTTTCGCTGGAGAAATCTCCTAAACCAAATGAGCAAAGTCTGATCAAACGGAAATCAATCACATTTTTTCACAAATTCCGACTTTAAGGCTATTTGACCAATACCGGGCATTTTGCAGTCAATATTATGATCGCTATCTACCAAACGGATATTTTTAACCTTCGTACCACTCTTTAAAACAAATGCGGATCCTTTTACTTTAAGATCTTTAATAACCATAATACTATTACCATTTTCCAAACGACGACCATTGGCATCATAGATAGAATCTAAAATGGAGATATCCTCATTCTTTTGTGGCCATTCATGCGCACACTCAGGACAAATAAAATTGTTACCTTCTTCATACGTATAAAAACCACCACACTGAGGACATTTTGGCAACTGGTTCATATATTCCATCTTTTATTCAAGAAATAATAATTCATCACAAATATAGAACACATAATAAGAATGACTCATTATCCATTGCTAAGATAAAACATCCCTATGTGTAAAATAAATACTCATTAATAAAATAAAATATCTGTTAGAATATTTTTCAATATATTGAGAATATAAAAAAACGGGCGACTGGGCCCGTTTCCTTGTTCATGTTTGCATCAAAGTTCATGTTTGCATCAAAGGGCTTAGAAATCCATTCCGCCCATTCCGCCCATTCCACCCATTCCGCCGCCGGCCATCGGAGGCATCGGAGTATCTTTTTTCGGAACCTCAGCAACCATTGCTTCTGTTGTGATGAGAAGACTAGCAATTGATGCAGCATTCTGCAAAGCAGAGCGTACAACCTTTACTGGATCAACAATTCCTAAAGCGATCAAATCACCAAACTGACCTGTTGCAGTGTTGTAACCAAAGGTATCTGAATTATTTTCAAGCACTTTTCCAACAATAATTGCAGCTTCCTCGCCTGCATTGGTAGCAATTTGGCGTGCTGGTGCCTGCAAAGCACGACGAACAATGTTAATACCAGCTTCTTGATCAGGATTGCTGCCCTTAACAGTCAGCATACTTGCAGCACGCAAAAGTGCAGTTCCACCACCAGCAACAATGCCCTCTTCCACAGCTGCACGCGTTGCATTCAAGGCATCATCAACACGGTCTTTCTTTTCTTTCACTTCAACTTCGGTTGCACCACCAACACGAATTACGGCAACACCACCAGCGAGTTTAGCAAGTCTTTCTTGCAATTTTTCGCGATCATAGTCAGAAGTTGTTTCTTCGATTTGTACTTTAATTTGGTTTACACGAGCATCAATTTCAGCCTTTTGCCCAGCACCATCAATGATCGTCGTGTTTTCTTTCGTAATGTTCACTTTCTTTGCACGCCCCAGCATATCCAAAGTAACATTTTCAAGTTTAATGCCAACATCTTCAGAAATCACCTGACCTGATGTCAAAATCGCAATGTCTTCTAACATAGCTTTACGGCGATCACCAAATCCCGGAGCTTTAACAGCAGCAATTTTCAAACCACCACGCAACTTATTAACCACGAGCGTTGCCAAAGCTTCACCTTCCACATCCTCAGCGATGATAAGAAGTGGCTTTCCAGATTGAACAACTGCTTCAAGTACAGGAAGCAAAGATTGTAAATTAGACAATTTCTTTTCATGAATAAGGATGTAAGGATCATCAAGATCAGCCACCATTTTGTCCGCATTTGTGACAAAATAAGGTGAAAGATATCCACGATCGAACTGCATACCTTCAACAACTTCCAACTCAGTTTCAGCAGTTTTAGCTTCTTCTACAGTGATAACCCCTTCATTACCAACTTTTTCCATGGCATCAGCAATCATTTTGCCGATTTCCGCAGCACCATTAGCAGAAATAGTACCTACTTGTGCAATTTCCGCTGAAGTCTGGATCTTTTTTGCTTTTTTGAAAAGATTTTGAACCACTTCTTCAACAGCAAAATCAATCCCACGTTTAAGATCCATTGGGTTCATACCAGCAGCAACAGCTTTTACGCCTTCCTGTACAATAGCTTGTCCCAAGACAGTTGCTGTCGTTGTTCCATCACCAGCAATATCATTGGTTTTTGAAGCAACTTCGCGCAACATCTGCGCGCCCATATTCTCGAGCTTATCTTCTAGTTCAATTTCTTTTGCTACTGACACACCATCTTTTGTAATGCGAGGAGCACCAAATGATTTATCAATCACCACATTGCGACCTTTAGGGCCGAGCGTTACCTTAACAGCGTTAGCAAGGATATCAACGCCGCGCAACAAGCGTTCACGCGCTTCACGGCCAAATTTGACTTCTTTAGCAGCCATTTAATTTCTCCTTGGAGTTGTCCCAAATAGTACAAAATGAAATATGAGAATCTGGATTATCCCAAAATTCCCATAATATCAGATTCTTTCATGATTAAGAGGTCTTCACCATTAATCTTAACTTCGGTTCCAGACCATTTTCCAAACAAGATGCGATCTCCTGTTTTAACTTCTAGTGGTACACGATTCCCATTATCATCAAGAGCACCATTGCCAACAGCAATGACTTCACCTTCTTGAGGTTTTTCTTTTGCTGTATCGGGGATGATAATCCCACCAGCCGTCTTATTTTCAGATTCAACCCGACGAACAACGACACGATCGTGAAGTGGGCGGAATTGTATGTTAGCCATGTTCTAAATCCTTAAAACTTAATATAACGGAATTAATCTTAAGTTCTTGCTAGCACTCACATTGGAAGAATGCTAACATATTTCGGAATATAAAAACGCCACTCTACAATGTCAAGAATTCTATTATAAAAATTAATTTCCGTATGCTTTGCAATTGTGTCGCTTTCTTTTATTCTAACAGTATTTACATAAACATACAAAGGATTTTACCATGGTTGAAACCCGTCAAGAAAGCGATAGTTTTGGAACCATTTCAGTACGTCAAGATCGTTATTGGGGAGCTCAAACTGAACGTTCCTTACATAATTTTGATATTGGCACAGAAAAGCAACCTCTTGCCTTAATCTATGCTTTAAGTCTCATCAAAAAAGCGGCAGCTCTTGTGAATATGGGAAAAGGTAAACTTCCGCAAAACATAGGGAAAGCGATCATCACTGCTGCCGATGAAGTATTAGCCGGCGCATTTGACACACATTTTCCACTCTCTGTTTGGCAAACAGGTTCTGGTACACAAAGCAATATGAATGTCAACGAGGTCATTGCCAATCGTGCCAGTGTACTTTTAGGGGGAACACTTGGCAATAAAGAACCGGTTCATCCCAACGACCACGTGAATATGAGTCAATCGTCAAACGATTCCTTTCCCACAGCGATTCACATTGCCACAACTCTGCAAACACGCCAACATTTGTTGCCAATCCTGAATACTCTTATCACCGCTCTACAAGAAAAAGAGAAAGAATTTGCAAATATCATCAAAATTGGACGCACACACACCCAAGACGCAACTCCCCTCACTCTGGGACAAGAATTTTCAGGCTACCGAGCCGCACTAGAAGCCAACTACAAACGAATTGAAATGGCTCTTGCCGATGTTCAAATGCTTGCCCAAGGTGGTACAGCCGTTGGAACAGGTCTCAATGCGCCACAAGGCTTTGACACTGCATTTGCCGAAACAATTAGCTCACTCACAGGAGAAACATTCAAAACTGCTAATAATAAATTTGAAGCCCTCGCGCACCATGGAGCTCTTGCACATTTCCATGGAAGCCTAAATGCACTGGCAGCCGATCTCTTCAAAATTGCAAATGACATTCGTTTTCTAGGATCAGGGCCGCGTTCAGGCTTAGGCGAACTAAGCCTACCAGAAAATGAGCCAGGTTCTTCCATCATGCCAGGGAAAGTAAACCCCACGCAATGTGAAGCATTAACCATGGTTGCGTGCCAAGTATTTGGCAACCACACTAGTGTAACTTTTGCTGCTAGCCAAGGTCATTTTGAACTCAACACTTATAAACCACTGATCGGTTATAATGTTTTGCAATCTCTTACTCTCTTGGGTGATGCTATGCGCTCTTTTGACACACATTGCATCAAGGGATTACATGCCAATCAAAACCATATTCAGGAACTTATGGAACGCTCTCTCATGTTGGTAACCGCTCTTACACCAGAAATTGGTTATGAGAAAGCAGCTGAAATTGCCAAAAGAGCCCATAAAAATGGCACAACTTTACGTGCTGAAGCTTTGAAAGCTGGTATTTCTGAAACTGATTATGATCGCCTAGTTGATCCTCAAAAAATGATTCACCCACAATAAACGATGTTTATGGCATAGTCTTATAGCATAATGTCTATGTCATAATATCGGGCCATTCACGACCTAAGTGTTTTTTTATGTTCAATAACTTAAAGGTCGCTCGTTGCAGAGGCTGGAGAGCTTTTTGCGTATCTTGGTTGTGTTTACGCGGATCATCTTCATATTGCTCAAGATAGAGCCGTATGGTTGCTCCTACCGTTCCCGTTCCAGATAAACGTACCACCAGCCGTGCACCATTATCAAAAAAAATGCGCACCCCGTGCCGCGTGCTGATGCTGTTATCAATTGGATCATGATAGACAAAATCATCTGCACTTTCGACCGTCAATCCAGCGATTTTCGTTCCTGCCTGCGGCAATTGTGCATATAATTGTTCCATCATCGCAGAAGCTTTTTGAGCATCAACCTTTTCATAGTCGTAGCGTGAATAATAAAAGCGTCCATAATTGTGCCAATGCTGTTGAGCAATTTGCGCCACAGTTTTCCGTGTTATGGCTAAAAGGTTTAACCAAAACAACACTGCCCACAAACCATCTTTTTCACGCACATGGTTAGATCCCGTTCCAAAACTTTCCTCACCACAAAAGGTCACCTTCCCAGCATCCAAAAGCGTACCAAAAAATTTCCATCCTGTTGGGGTTTCAAAAAAATTCAATCCCTCTTTTTCAGCAACCCGATCAGCAGCACGCCCAGTCGGCATAGAACGGGCAATTCCTACAATTCCCTGACGATAGCCTTTTATCAAATGCGCATTAGCAGTCATAATAGCAAGTGAATCGGAAGGCGTAATAAATTGTTTGCGGCCGATAATGAGATTACGATCACCGTCTCCGTCAGAAGCGGCTCCAAGATCAGGCCCTTGATCAGACATTAACAAGCAATAAAGCTCTTTTGCATGAACCAAATTCGGGTCTGGATGACATCCTCCAAAATCCGGTAAAGGAAGAGCATTAACCACCGTTCCCTGAGGAAAACCTAAGCATTTTTCAAAAATTTCTTGCGCATAAGGACCTGTCACTGCATGCATCGCGTCAAATTGCAAGGTTAAACCTTCTGCAACTGCTTGAGCAATACAATCAAAATCAAAAATCTCTTGCATCAAAGCAACATAATCCGCCACAGGATCGATAATTTCCACCTGCATAGATTCTATAAAGGTTTTTCCTTCTTTTTCTAAATCGATATCTGGAGCCTCAACAATTTTATAAGAAGAAAGACGTTGTGATGTTGCAAAGATAGCATCACACAAAGCATTGGGAGCAGGACCACCATTGGAAATATTATATTTTATACCACAATCACCATTTGGACCACCAGGATTGTGGCTCGCTGATAAAATAATACCGCCATGCGCATGATATTTACGAATAAGATGCGAGACAGCAGGCGTGGATAAAAGGCCACTTCTCCCGACTTTAACGCAACCGACCCCATTACCTGCCGCTATTTTCAAAACAATTTGAATAAGTGTGCGATTAAAATAGCGTCCATCACCACCAAGAATCAACATTCCTCCTTCAAGAGATTCAATGTTATTAAAAATAGATTGAATAAAATTTTCAACATAATGGGGCTGTTGAAAAATCGACACCCTTTTACGCAAACCAGAAGTGCCAGGCTTTTGGTCATCAAAAGCCGTTGTTAAAACCGTGGTGATAGTCATGATGATGCCTTCATATCATTTCACTCGATCTTAGAACAAGCAACTGCAAAATCGATGATTAAATTCTGCTTGACGATAGCATAAAATACTTGCAAACTTATTTACAATTAAAGTGTATACTGACATAAAAAAACTGTAAAAAAAAATGCCCAAAGAAAAACAGGAGCATAATTATGATTGAAAGAAAAGTTCCAGACGTGACATTCCGTACGCGTGTGCGTGATGAGTCAGTAGGTGGAAGTAATCCTTACCGATGGCAAGATGTCAACAGTGATGCTTATTTTAAAGGAAAACGCGTTATTCTTTTTTCTCTTCCTGGAGCATTTACACCTACGTGCTCAACTTTCCAGCTCCCTGACTTTGAAAAACTCTTTGATGAATTTAAACAAATTGGCATTGATGATATTTATTGCATTTCCGTCAATGATGCTTTTGTCATGAATGCTTGGGGGAAACAGCAAAACATTAAAAATGTGAAATTGATTCCCGATGGTTCAGGGGAATTTACACGCAAAATGGGAATGTTGGTTACCAAAGACAATGTTGGCTTTGGGATGCGGTCATGGCGTTATGCTGCTGTTATTAATGATGGTGTCATTGAAAAATGGTTTGAAGAAGAAGGTTTTTCAGATAATTGCGCTCAAGACCCTTATGGTGTATCATCACCGCAAAATATTTTAAAAGCACTTAAAGGCTAATATTTAAACAAAAAAGCTTTTTCAAACGGCACGAACCTTTTTGCAAAAAGAGTTTTGTGCCGTTTGTATTTTATAGATTTCTTTATGGAAAAATGCACAGCTAAAACTCATCACAGTGCTAAAACTTCTGGGTTTTGTATATTGCCAAAATATCGCGTACTGTTTCAACCAATTGATTTTCATCAACGGTTATTTGTGCTGGACGACTTTCGCGCCATGTTTGGTTATCTTTAATCTCATGTGCTAAACGTGCACCTTCAATCAAATCTTTGATCTGAATTTTTCCTTCTTGGCGTTCTTGTGATCCTTGAATCACTACACAAGGTGCATGGCGCCGATCCGCATATTTCATTTGCGCTTTAATCCCCGATGCT
Organism: Bartonella sp. A05; assembly: GCF_026930145.1. GTDB lineage: Bacteria > Pseudomonadota > Alphaproteobacteria > Rhizobiales > Rhizobiaceae > Bartonella. The sequence goes on from NZ_JANHOJ010000001.1 coordinate 20,873, forward strand.
CCCAAATATAATTCAGAACGAATGCCTGCATTGCGTAGCTGCATTACCATTTTTTGATAACGCGAAACAGACTCTGGCTCTTTATCCATCATTAACACCACAACCGGCCCACTCGTTTCCCTCACGGGCAGCTTTCCAAGATTTTGTAAAGCCGATATCAAACGCGATATGCCAATTGAAAAACCGGTTGCAGGAACACTTTCACCACGAAAGCGTGCGACCAGTCCATCATAGCGTCCCCCTCCGCCTACAGAGCCAAAGACGACTTTTTGTCCGTCATCGTTAAAAACATTAAAAAGTAATGCAGCCTCAAAAACAGGCCCCGTATAATAATCTAAGCCTCGCACGACCGATGGATCAATTTTGATACGATTCTGATAACCATTTTCAGAAAAAATTGTCTGCATATCCTCAAGTTCATGAATACCTTCAAGCCCCTGATTATTATGGCCAACTACTTTTTTGAGATTATCAAAAGTCTCTTCCGCTGTTTCCGCTCTTACAGCAGTTAACGCAAGGATAGAGTCAATATCTTTATCATTCAGCTCCGCTCCTTTAGTAAAATCACCACTTTCATCTAAACGCCCTGCTCCTAGAAGTAAGCGCACACCTTCCAGCCCAAATTTATCAAGCTTATCAATGGCTCTCAGAACAGTTAAACGTTTTGCAGCTTGTTCTCCTTCACCCAAACCAATGAGTTCCAAAACTCCATCTAGAATTTTCCGATTATTCAAGCGAATGACATAATCATGACGCTGAATCCCCAATTTTTCCAAACTATCCGCTGCCATCATACAGATTTCTGCATCAGCAACCACTGTTGGTGCTCCAACAATATCAGCGTCAAACTGCGTAAACTGTCGAAACCGCCCCGGCCCAGGCTTTTCATTGCGGAAAACAAAGCCAAGACGATAACTACGATAAGGCTTTGGCAAATTTTCAAAATTTTCCGTAAAATAACGGGCAAGAGGCGCTGTGAGATCATAGCGCAAAGACATCCATTGCTCGTCATCATCCTGTAAAGAAAAAACACCCGCATTAGGACGATCTGAATCGGGAAGAAACTTACCAAGCACATCTGTATATTCAAAAATTGGTGTTTCAAGTGCTTCAAAACCGTAAAGCTCATAGACTTCACGAATTTGAGCAATCATTGTTTCAATTCCATATAACTGTTCGCTTGTGCGATCCATAAATCCACGCGGCAAACGGGCTTTAATTTTGTTTTGTTTTGTCGCCATTGCTTTTCTCTAGCAGTAATATCTATCCAAAAATTATCGAATTACTCTTATAGAGAAACAAGTATCTTATAGAAACAAACACCGCAATGACTTTATGAACTGTGTTTACACAACAAGCATCTATTTTTGCCTTACGGAAACATTTGTCTCCACGTTTTCTTCTACACATAAATACTCAGTATTCACTATATATATAATTCCAAAGCTTGATCATATACTAAATTTTATCCATAAAAACCTAAAGAGATTATCAGAAACCCTATACAAAGATCCTATCAGACAAGCATACCCCATACGAAGGAATACATATTTCCCTGCACATATCTTCGAGTGTTTCCTATCGGCTTTATAGGCTCCAAAAAATGAAATAAGTACACGGACAGTGCTCTACAAACCTCTTAATACTGCAAAGCTACATAGTGATTGATCTACACACAACCCATCGAATAACGTGTAAAAAAATTGCAACAGTTAATGCACATAATTTGCAAAAAGATTTGTAAAAATATCCAGAAACAAAACATAAGAGAAAGATTAAAAACAAACGGGTTCTTTCTTAGTCACATGTTTCACCGTTTCTCATGGTGCTCTCATAGAAAAATACCGATAAATCGCAAAAAGCAGCCTGTTCGCAATCTTATATAAGATGAGAACAAGCTGCTTTCTTTATCCAATGAATAAAGAATTCATGTAAATACCGAGCTATAAACCCTGATATCGCGTAACAGAAAAACAACTCATTTTAAATGCCTAGACGTTTAAAGGACACAGGTATTTTAATTTCCTCAAAGTGCACATCTCCCACTGGCACATTGATTCACCGTTGCACTCCTTGGAAACTGTCCACTTCCTCTTCTATCATCCCCTTCTCCAGTACAGTTGTTTTGAGAGATAACAACACTCAAAGGCTCTTGTGCTACACCAATCAGCTGCACTGTTGCAAAAGAAACAACGGTTCCATTTCCTCTTTGAGCAAGCCGTAATAAGACAAGATCAGGATCTGTTGTTTCTGAAACATCGTTAACGAATTGAGAAAAATTCATTCTTGTATTTGTCGGAATAACCTTAAGACCAGCTGAAGTCCGTAAAATTGGCAGTGCATGTCTACCCGTTTCTCCACCTGGAAACGTATAAGCAACAAAACCAATCCACATTGTTCCAGGTTCTGCCGCTAAAAGCTGTTGGATAGCACTGCGAATATCATTGCGATTCGTTGCTAAGTTTGATGCTCTCCACTCAAAACGTGGTAAAAGAGTCTGTGCTGTTGTAGTCACTAATCTGAAAGCAATATCATTATTCGTTTCTCCTGGATGCAAAGGAGTACCTTGATGTCGAGGAAGATCACTCAAGAAATTATACACTGAAGGGTATCTGTGAATTAATGACCGCATTGGATCCCTATTAGGTGCTGTATCAAAGAAATAACCTCCACTGGTAAGAGGATTTCTTGAATGATATTCTTGAAGCTCCGCGATCATCTGCAAAGATTGTAACATGCAAGGACCACACGCACCTGCTGCAAATGTAGTATCTGCTGTAGAAGTAGCAATATCATAAAGCCGTTTGCGCCATGCTTCGTTCAATTTGAAAGTAGAAGGCAAAGATCTCTTCAATCGTTTTGTAGACTGAACGACAGTCTTCTTATGGCCAGGAGCGGGGCAATAAGCAAGAGAATCCCCTAAATTCCCACGCACATAACCATTCCACCGCTGAATATCATAAGACAAAACAAATTCTGATGTTGGAGAGTGGGTTGTATCCCCTTTCAAATAACTAGATTTAGCCGTATAAGGGAACCCCCAATTGGAACCATAGCGGGTCACTCTTAAAAAATTACCCTGATGGTCCAAAATTGGCCCGTCGCGTCCATTCAAAATAGAAATATCCCAATAGCCGATGTCTTTTTGAGGTGAAACAATGTCTTTACAAAATCTCCAATCGACCCAATTCCAATCATTTGAAGAGGATTGCTGGGAAATCATGCAAGAAAGTACTCCAGAGGAAGGAAAATATCTAGCAATGTGTCCATTTTCTGGATTGTAGTAAAGATCATAGACATTTGTTTGAGAACCATTGTCCGAAACATAATACATGTCGAAACCAGAGCTACTTGCTAATTTCCAACCTAAAGACGTTTTGAGACTAATATTACCAGGAGCAGCAATCGTTTTGGTCCAAGTATCCATCGTGGAACTGAGGGTATGATTGTAGTAATCTCCTTCGGTTTTTGAAATATAAGCATACCACTTATAATCCTTCACGCGGAATTTCTCATCAGCCGTATAAAAAGCATTGTTTTTAATGATCCAACGCTGATTTGCATCATTGATGACGCACGGCCTCAATAAAATATAATCCCAATTCTCTGTTGCTTTTCCGTCAATCCCCGTAACAGAACTAGGAGCAGTCATACATAACCAAACATCTTCAATCTTCCAAGCGACCCTCTGAAAAACATCATATCTGGCAAACTGAGCGCTAGAAGAAGAGCAATTGTCAATGTAAACATAGCTTTCACCATCCACAAACGCGGGAGCATAGCAATACTCATATCCGGTATGAACCTTAACACGTATAGACTTATCAATGGGCTTATCAGGAAGCTTTTGAGAAACAGTCTTGCTACGAAACCTAAGATAAATATCATCATTTACAGGTCCCTTCTCAACAACAGAATGGGCAAAAAGAGCATTCACCTGTAATAAAAAGGCACAAAAAAATAAAAACAATTTCAAACTATGTTTTTTCATAAAATTATAATCACTCTGAATTAAAAGATGAAATTTCCTTGTGCATTGACAGCACAAACACAGCTTAGCGCCTAGTCTCAATTTAAGGCTTCTTTAAGGCAAAAGAGGTCTAATCTATCCAAATAAAAATACAAAATTATGACAAACATATTCAAAATAAAAATTAGTCATTTTGTTATTATCAAAAATAAACCAAGATTACATGTATCAACGCGGCTATATCTGCTGGTTTAGCGTAATATATGCACATATCACCAATTGGTTTAATAAACTTACGTGCTATATTGAAAATATAATAAGCCTTCAAAATTGTTTCTTACAAAGAACACAAAATTGACAAAATAGAACATATTCACATATTATTATATTTTATAAATCTGCATCAAGCAAACAGTAATATAACCAAAAACTTTGTAGCTATTGTGACTATTAAGCACGAATACTCATTCTGTTGGTGTCATTTGCATATCAATAACTCTAACTTCATAAAATGTCATATTCATCAAATACATAGATTTTTTAAAAATCATTGGAATACATTGATGTATAAAAACGTAATAGAACTCAAAAAAGCTCTTCTCCCCAAAACTGTAACTTTAAAAAGAAACTTCAAATTATTGATCAAATAAAATGCCTTGCTCTAATGAAGAATGTCAAAATAGTCAAAGCCTGAGATAGCTATTCAATCTAAAAATACCAAGATTGACTCATTCAGAAAATAGCACAATAACCTCTTATATAAATGAAATTTCTAATGTGAGCAGCACTAATTTAAGAATGGATTCGTACTGTAAAAACATAAAAATATAGAAACATATTCTCTGATTGCATTCAACTGATTTACAAATCTCTGTAAATCAAATGCTTACTACCATATCGCAAATCCCTTCTCTTCTAAGTAAGGGTATTTTTTGCTTAAAAAGCATACTCTAAAAACGCGGGCTCCACAGATCCACCCCAAATAGAATGGTAATTGGATACCAATATTTCTGCATCTGTTTGACCCACTGCAATTACTGCTTCCAAAGGATCAAGAAAATGCGTTTCATCACAACCATCAGCATCATACTGCTTACGATTTTTTAAACCCTTACGTGAAATAGCAACAGCCTGACGTGCTAATTCTAAAATGATAGTCTGACGAAAAGGTGCTTTTAGCCCCTCTTTAGGGACACGTTCACGCATATCCAAAACTTCTTCAAAACACCAATCTTTTGTCAAAGCCTCCGCCTCATTCAATGCTTCACTATCATAAAGGAGGCCAACCCAAAAAGCAGATAACGCACAGATATGCCGACAAGAACCACCATCAGCACCTCTCATTTCCAAAAAACGCTTTAAGCGTACTTCGGGAAACAAAGTCGACAAATGATTAATCCAATCTCCTAAAGTTGGCGTCGCATCTGCAATCTGCCCTTTTAGCGCTCCATTCATAAATTGACGAAAAGTCACATGTGTACAATCATGATAATGCCCTTCACGCACAACGAAATACATCGGAACATCTAGTGCCCATTCAACGTAATCCGAAAAACCAAATCGCTCAGAAAATACAAAAGGGAGTATCCCTGTCCTCTGATTATCAGTATCCCGCCAAATGTTAGAACGCCACGACAAAAAACCATTTGGATACCCTTCCGTAAAAGGAGAGCGGGCGAAGAGTGCTGTCGCTATAGACTGCAACTTCATGGATACCTGCATTTTTCGCCGCATATCACTTTCAGATGAAAAATCAAGATTAACTTGGATAGTTGCTGTCCGATACATCATATTCAGACCATCATAGCCAACTTGCGGCATATAATTCGTCATAATCCGATAACGCGACTTGGGCATTCGCGGCGTTTCAGCTAAAGTCCATTTTGGGCTAGCACCAATGCCTAGAAAACCAATCCCCAATGGCTCTGAAATTTTTTTAAGGAGAGTCAAATGCTCCATGACCTCACAATACGTATGGCCTATTGTTTTCAACGGAGCACCAGATAATTCAAACTGCCCTCCAGGTTCCAAAGAGATTGCACCTTGACCAACTGATCCTACAAGCCCAATAATATTTCCTTCATCTATAATAGCCTTCCATCCTAGAGCTTCTTGCATCCCTTCTAAAAGCGCACGAATACCTTTTTCCCCTTCATATGGAACAGGACGGAGACCATTTACATAAAATGGAAATTTCTCATGTTCTGTACCGATACGCCAATCGTTTTCTACTTTACAGCCCCCTTGAAAATAGCTAACCAAAGAATCTAAGTTGTGAATTTTACGTTCATCAGTCAAATCAAGCGCCATAACTTATTGTATCCTATCATTATAATTCCATTACTTTAAATGAAACGTTTTGAATGATATTACAAGATTCTTAATTAATTGACTTGTTTTCTATCGTAGCATTAATAAGAGCCAATGCAGCAACGGCTGCAGTATCAGCGCGTAAAATACGTGAACCTAACGACATAGAAATAACAAAAGGGTGCTTCTTTAAAAATATACGTTCTTCTTCACTAAACCCACCTTCGGGCCCAATAAGAACGCCAAGCGGGGTCGTTCCGTGCTTTTTCAAAAGAGAAAGCGAATTATATGTTTCGTGTGACTCATCACAAAAAAACAAAGAGCATGTTTCATCCCAATGCGCTAAAAGCGTTTTTAATGATATAGCAACTTTACATTCCGGCAAAGATAAAATTCCGCATTGTTCAGCAGCCTCAATGATATTAGCCTCTACGCGCGCTACATTGATACGCGTAACTTGAGTATGATGCGTTATCACAGGCTGCAAAACAGATATTCCCATTTCTACAGCCTTTTGTATCATGTAATCTAAACGCGCATGTTTGAGTGGAGCAAAACAATAAATAAGACCTGAAGAGCCTGTTTGCAATCTTTCCTGTTGAATAATCTGCATAACCACAATTTTTTTCTGAATGCTAATAAGCTTGGCAAGCCACTCACCGTCTTGCCCATTAAAAAGCAAAATTTCAGCTCCCTCCTTCATACGCAAAACATGTACGAGATAAGAAACTTGTGAACCCTCTAACACTATTTCTTCATTTAATGCGAGTGGTTGTCGAATGAACAACCTTTGAAGTTTATAATTTGCGCGCATAAAAAATCGTGCCAAAGCCAACTGCAATCGTCAAGAAAACAAGGAGAAAAGCACAATCAAAATAAAAAATCAAACGCATAGAGCAAAATATATTGAAAAAATAATAGAATTTTTCGCCTTTATTAAATAAATAATGGAACAAATAAAATGTTAAATGATTCTTCTTTCATGAAAATTTATAACAAAATACATTCATCATTGCCCCTAATGGCTTACCTTGTAATTGGAGAAAAATATGTCTGCAAAAAAAGCTACAGCTATTACTATTTCTACAGTTTTAACCTTTATTCTGATCACTGTAGGAATTGGCTCAGTTGGAGCAGATGAAAATGTGACAATCTCCGAAGATGGCTACGGCATCTCTTCTCAGTTTCAGTAGACACATACCTATATGTCCTGATAATTTTATACCAAAATAATATTCTAGTTATTTTCTAAAATGACTGTGGGTCATGAGGGTTCAATTGTTATTAGGATTTATCTTAACCAAAAAATTTCCGAAAGTCTGCCCTGTGGGATTAAGTGCAAAAACAAAGGGATACGCAAGACTATTAGCAAGACACTGAACATCTTTGCATAAAGTCTCTGAGCGATTGTTTTTTTGCAATCGAGCCTGTAATGTCAATTCATCTAGCTTATTTGTAGCATTAGAAGCTGCAATTCTTTTCTGAAGAGATAAATTCCAATCCGCCGTATGCATTAATAATTCTGTTACCGTCATCATACCATCTGAAAAACTTGCTTTAATATTCAAACGATCAAAGGACGTTGAAAGCAGATTGTCGTGTGTCAAAAGAAACTGCTCATTTTCTAAAAGTTTATGCTGCAAATCATCTAAATCATATCCCAATAATCGTCCAGAAGCCATATCCAATGTTAATTGACCCTGCATCTGCACAAGGCTTTTTGACCAACCATGCGCAAGCATTTGCATCGTCACAATCAAATTGGTTTTAGCCTGCACGAATGGAGACAATCCTAAAGCTCTTGAGACAGCCTGAGCATCAACAGAAATACCCGAAACACGACCTTCAACGCGTATTTTTTTACCATCTGGCACAATTTGAATATTGCTCTGTACAGATCCACCAAAAACATGAGCATTTCCAAGATCAAAAATACCTTGTCCATTTCTAATCTGTATTGCAGCTGCTAAATTAGTAAGAGTAATGTCCTCTACTGTTGCTTGCGGTGCTGAAAGTCGCACATCTAACCCTATGCGATCGAAAAATGTCATATCAAAAAATTTATTCTCTTCTTCAACTGAAGAGAATATCGTTTTCAATATATTAATGTCCAGATTATCAAAGCCCAAAGATCCGCTTATAACAGGCACATAGTTTTGAATATCGAGCTCTAACGCTCCACGCGCACTTGCTGCGCCCATTGAAAATACAACATTATTCAATTGGATACGCGTTGGCTGCGCTAAAAAACGCGATTCCCACACAATAGGTATTTTTAATCTATGATCCCAAAGCTGATGCTTACCAATCCAAGCCAATGTCTGATCTAAGCCCGGAGAACGCATTGATATCTTTCCATCAAAAATATAATATTCAGATAATCTCGCTTTCCCTGTAAACGTTATACCTCCACGCAAAGAATTAAAACTCGCTCTAAGCTGGCTTTCCCCTCCCGCCAAAAGCAATAAAGCCTGATCAGCATTAATCAATAATTCCGTCAACTCTCCATGCCAACGAGCACTTGCATGAAACCGCGCAGACTGTGTCGATTCAGGCCAGTCTATAGCAGCATTTAATCCTGTTATTTTTTCCGACACACCAGAAAGATTATTACGATATACAAGCGAACCATTTTCAATCACAATACGCCCAAAAGGTTGGTTTAAAAGACGCGTTACATCTGGATGATCAGGATTGCGCTCAACAATTTCACGAGCATTACGTATCGCTAAACCTAATGTCCCTTGAGACCGTGAAAGCGTATCAAAAAAACCAGTCACTGTTTTAACAGGCTTTTCCATAACAAATTGTGGACGTACAATTCGCGTCTCTGAAAAAGAAACACGCCCCCAAAGGAGATCAACAAGAGAAAGATCAACTTCTATCGATTCAGCATCCATCAAAGGTATAACATCATCAATGTCGGGAGTTAAAGTAACACCTGAAAGAAATGCTTTCGGATAGGGGAAAAGATTCAACCGTGGAGGATTACGCAATTGCACATTATGACCAGTCCATGCACTCAAATCCTGCGCTAAACGGATACGAATTGCATCTGTTGATACGACATAAGGCAACACAAGAACAGCAGCTCCAAATAACAAAATGACTGCAATAAAAATTCCGATTAAAAATTTTATTATCCCAACGTACACAATTTTCCTCTATACTTTCATTTCTATCATAAATATACATCAGATAATAATGACAACTAAAAAAGATCTTTATAATTCTAAAATCCGTTATATCTATTTAATAGGCCAATTATTCTCCTTCTTATTCAAACTTTGTTGGAACAGCAACGTTACTGCTTCTTCAGAAGATATTATTTTAAATATTTTTACAAAGTTAAAAAATACACAAAAATCATTCATCTATCTTTCTCGCTATAAATTAAATATTGCTATAAAACTTTATGTTTATTATCAGAAAGTGCTTTACAGAATACCAAATACTCCTATCGAAAGGATCACCTTATGAACAATATTATTGACGGAAAAAAACTTGCTGAAGACATTCTTGTTAAAGTGAAGAATGAAACACAAAAACTCCGCAATAAATACGAAATACAGCCTGGTATCGCTGTTATTATTGTTGGAGATGATCCTGCAAGCCAAATATATGTCACATCAAAAAGTAAAAAAGCTGAAGAATGCGGTTTTTTTTCAGTTAAGCATATGGTTTCCAAAGAAATACAAGAAGAAAAGCTTCTTCAGCTCATCGAAACACTCAATGCTGATCCTAAAATCCATGGTATTTTAGTACAGCTTCCCCTACCTGCCCATATTAATACAAACAAGGTCACACAAGCCATTGCCGTTCAGAAAGATATTGATGGTTTTCACTATATCAATATAGGAAAACTTGCAGCTGGTGTATTTGAAGATACAACCATTCCCTGCACACCAGCAGGTGCTATGATGATGATTGAACAACTATGCGGACGAGATTTGTCTGGTCTTGATGCTGTAATCGTTGGGCGCTCAAACATTGTCGGAAAGCCTATGGCAGCCCTTTTAACAGCAGCCAATGCTACTGTGACCATCGCTCACAGTCGAACCCGTGACCTTGATGAAGTATGCCGCAGTGCTGATATTTTAGTGGCTGCTGTTGGCCGTCCACAATTGATAAAAAAAGAATGGGTCAAAGACGGTGCTATTGTCATTGATGTTGGCATTAATCGAATTGAAGCGCCAGAAAAAGGCAAAAACAAAACACGTATTGTCGGTGATGTCGATTTCGAAGAAATAAAAACGAAAGCTTCAGCTATCACTCCTGTTCCGGGTGGAGTTGGTCCTATGACTATTGCTATGCTCATGGTTAATACACTTAAAGCTACTACTCGAGCCCATAATTTATCCCTACCACAAATCTAACAATTTTAGAAATCTCGCTGCTTCGCAAATAATGCAAAGCCTCCGTGAAGGTTTCAATGACAGATGTTGGTGCTTGCACTTTTGCCTTACGTAATCTCAACGATAAAAAGAAAAAATAAATTTATGTTTCCTTCAATCCCTATTGCCATAAAAATAAGATACTGGAATAACTTTACAGATCATGAACTTATTTATTTTTCCACTCTACTAATAAAGAAACCTTCACTATTCATGTAAACAGATCCCAACAGAACATTAATTCTCTTTGTTTTGCATAATAATCAATTAAAAACGATCCATAAGAGAAAACCAATTCATTGCTAAAAATACAAGCGGAAAACGCAAAATTTTTCCACCTGGAAAGGATGAAATCTTTAAATCTTGAAAATATTTAAAACGCTCATGCTTCCCAGATAGCCACTCAGCATATAATTTTCCCATAAAGGGAGCAAGCGTAACTCCATGCCCAGAATATCCACCACAATAAGTGATCCCCGGTTTAAGTTGGCGCACATAGGGCATACGCTCAACTGTAATTGCCACCGTAGCTCCCCAATAATGAGTCAAATTTATAGACTGCAACTGTGGATAAACTTCAATAATCTGTCGACCTATACGTGCACCTAAATTAACCGGATGTTGATTATCATAACTTTCTACCCCACCAAATAATAGGCAATTATCAATACTCTTCCGAAAATATCGAACCATAAAACGGGAATCATCCACCGCTTCCCCCCTCGGAAGAATAGAGCTATGCTTTGGTAATGGTTCAGTTGCTCCAATATAAGAGCGAATAGAAACAATATTTTTTTCAACAAAATGCTGCAATCCCAAATTATATGCATTGGTTGCCAATAAAATATTCTCCGCTGTAATGTTCCCTCGTTTTGTCGTCACTATGCATTTTCCATTATTCTGCTCTACCGCTGTTGCCTGCGTCTTCTCATAAAGTTTAGCACCAGCCTTTTTTGCTTTTTGAGCCAACCAAATAATCAGTTTTAAAGGATTGATATGACCAGTATCTGCATCATAGATACCCCCCTGATAAAAAGAGGATCCTAGCCGTTCATCAACTTCAGCCTTATCCATAGAAGTAAGACCATGATAACCATAACGCTGCAATGTCTCGACATGCTGTTGGTAAGCCCTTATCTCACGTTTTTTATGTGTAACGGATAGCTGGCCTACCATAAAGTCAATATTACAATCGGGCATAGCACACCAAGATAAAATATCTCTTTTGGCCTCTTCAGCTAAATCAAACAGCGCTTTGCTTCGTTCAAAACCGTATTTTTTCTCCAGCGTTTCCACCCATTGTCTTTGACCTGTTCCCAATTGTCCACCATTCCGCCCAGAAGCACCATCACCAAAACGGGATGCTTCACATAAGACAACGCTCATTCCCTCCTTAGCTAAATGATAAGCAGCTGAAAGCCCTGTAAAACCACCTCCAATAATCGCAACATCACACTGTATGTGTTCGCTAATAACCGGATAAGATGGACGTTCTTCTAAAGCATCTTCATACCAAGAAGTTCCTGGAGAAATCGGATTATAATCAATCATAGTAATAAGACTTAAACATTAAGCAAGAGATATTCACGCTCCCATGGACTAATAACTTCCATAAAAGTTTCAAATTCCTGTCGTTTAATAGCAGCATAAGTGCTTACAAACGCATCCCCTAAAATAGCACGCAATGTTTGATCTTGTTCAAACAAGTTGACAGCCTCAATCAACCCACGTGGTAATTCAATGTTATCAGCATTTACAGTTTTTGCCGCCGGCTCATCTGGTTCAATCTTTTGCTGCAAACCGACGAGACCACAAGCCAAAGAAGCAGCAAGTGCTAAATAAGGATTAGCATCTGATGAAGGAAGCCTATTCTCAACACGCCGTCCCTGCGGAACAGAACGTGGCACACGAAAAGCTGTGGTACGATTATCATATCCCCATCGCAAATTAACCGGAGCCGATCCACCGGGCATGAGACGCCGATAAGAATTAACATAAGGAGCAAGCATAACAAGTACTCCAGCCATATGCCTTTGCAATCCACCAATAAAGTAGCGAAAATATATACTTTCCCTACCATCCTGCTCCGTAAAAATATTAGTACCAGTTTTTTGATCTATAACGGATTGGTGAATATGCATAGCAGATCCTGGCTGTCCCTGGATAGGCTTTGCCATAAAAGTTGCATACATATTATGTTTAAGTGCCGCTTCACGAATAGTTCTCTTAAACATAAAAACTTGATCCGCTAATTTCATAGGATGGCCATGACGTAAATTAATTTCAAACTGACCTGCCCCTTCCTCATGAATAAGGGTATCAATTTCCAACCCTTGTTCTTCAGAAAAATGATAAATATCATCAATTAGCTCATCAAATTCATTAACCCCAGCTATGGAATACCCCTGTCCGCCACCAATCGAGCGCCCAGAACGACCAACTGGAGGCTCTAAAGGATAATCAGGATCAGGATTTTTTTGCACCAAATAAAACTCAATTTCTGGTGCGACGACCGGTTTCAAACCCATTTGAGTATAAGAATCAATCACTTTTCGCAAAACATTGCGCGGTGTATAATCAACCGCTTGTCCATTTTGATATACAAGATCGCAAATCACTTGTGCTGTAGGAGCATCTTCCCATGGCACAATGCTCAATGTAGAAAGATCAGGCTCAAGACGCCAATCACCATCCGTTTTGGGATATTCGAAACCATTGCCATCTTCAGGATAATCTCCTGAAATGGTTGCCATAAAAACTGCTGAAGGCAAGGCCAATGATGTATCTGATATAAATTTTTTAGAAAGCATCATTTTACCACGAGCGACCCCCGCCTGATCTGGCGTGATACACTCAATATCCTCCACATTTCGGAATGCAAGCCATTGTGAAACTTGCTCCCAATTGTTAACACCACATAGATTTGTTAAAAAATCGGGAACAGAATTACAATCCTTGCTTTTCATTTTCTCATTATCTCTTACAGCCATAACATATTACCCTTAACAATCCATCAAGTCTGTCTTGTTATGGCATCATTTCATACATAAACGCCGCGCAAAACTTCATTCCCTTGATTGTTTAAGTATGCCATAAACTTTATCAAGATAAAACACGCCGCCCGCTCTTTTGAAGCTGCTTATATATCAAAGTTAACGAGAAAATGGTACGGTTGGTGGGATTTGAACCTACGACCTCTGGTGCCACAAACCAGCGCTCTAACCAGCTGAGCTACAACCGCATAAATAAATAGCAAACATATCACAACCATTTGCTATGGAGATCAATACCTACTTTCTTCTTGTGTCAAATACGTAAGATCAGAAGAGTTTGCAAGCCCCTTTGAAAAAATCCTGCTGTTTTTATTAAAAAATAACAGTTTTATCACACGGGAAGCGTACGTTTTGCCCAATTATCAACACTCTGATCACGATAAGCTTGTATGGAATCGGCACCATCTTTTAGCATAATCTGTAAAATGTCTTTCATAATGGTTACAGCAAGATCAGGCCCTTCATAAACCATTCCACTATATAATTGGATTAAGTCTGCCCCAGCCTTAATTTTTTCCAAAGCTGTCTGTGCATCCCGTACACCACCAACACCAATAATTGCAATATTCTTGCCTAATTTTTGGCGCATTTTTGCAAGTACGATGGTAGAACGCTCAAACAGTGGACGCCCTGAAAGCCCCCCCTGCTCACCAATTAAGGCACTATTCCGAAGACCTTGACGCGAAAGAGTGGTATTGGAAACAATCAAACCCTCAAAATCAGAAAGTTTTATTTCTTCAGCAATATCGTCTAATTCTTTCTCTGTTAAATCCGGAGCAATTTTCAAAAAAATCGGAATAGAGAACCCGTACTGTTTCTTTTGTTCACCACGCACTTGTGAAATCGCATTAATCAAAAGACGCAAACTAGCCCGCGCCTGTAAATCTCGTAAACCCGGTGTATTAGGTGAAGAAATATTTACTGTAAAATAATCAGCAACATTATAAAAACGAGCAATACCAGCAGTATAATCGTCAATCTTTTCAACTGTATCTTTATTAGCACCAATATTGATCCCAACAATCCCAGCAAAGTTATATGCGTTAAGCCTGTCGTAAACAATTTGATGACCATCATTATTGAAGCCCATTCTATTTATAATTGCTTCATCTTCTATCAAACGAAAAAGTCGTGGTTTTGGATTTCCGACCTGCGGTCTTGGCGTAACTGTACCGATTTCAGTGAAACCAAATCCTAAACGTAAAACAGCATCGACAACCTCTGCATTTTTATCAAAACCTGCAGCCAGACCGACAAAATTTTCAAACTCAAGACCTGCAACAGTTACCCTCAAACGCGTATCAACAATCTTCTGACAACTGTTTAATCCACTTTTTAACCCAGCAATTGCTAAACGATGCGCACGCTCTGGATCCAACATAAATAAAGCAGAACGACCAATACAACGAAAGAAACTCATCAATCTTTCTCCACACAATAAAAACTATCTTTTACATTTCATTTAAATGCTTTAGCATCACAAATCGCTATAAAGGAAACAGCATCCAAATGAAGGATAAATCACCACTGCAAAAAAGCTAAATTAATCTAAACTTTATCAAATGCTGTAGTATTAAGCCAGACAAAGCATTCTGTTAGCGCTCTTAACATATCCTATAGGGAAATATTGTTGATGTCTGCCATAACAATATAATCCTTCAGAAAAATAAAGACCTCTCTTTCCTTTTTCATCAAAAGCGATAGTTTTAAAATATCGTATCTTGTATACATAGACAGGGAGACGTCATGCTTAAAGAATTCAAAGAATTTGCCTTAAAAGGCAATATGGTTGATCTAGCCATCGGTGTGATTATAGGAAGCGCTTTTGGCGGTTTGGTCAATTCACTTGTTAATGATATTTTTATGCCAATCATTGGCTTTATCACAGGTGGTATTGACTTTTCTAATATGTTTATTCAGCTCGCTGGCGAAAAACAAGCAACATTAAGCGCGGCAAAAGAAGCGGGAGCGACTATTAGCTATGGAAACTTTATAACACTGCTCATCAATTTTCTCATTATCGCTTGGATCCTTTTTCTATTTGTCAAAGGTATGAATAAAATGCGTCAACAACAAAAAGCAGAAACATCCAAAGCCATGTCTCTTGAAGAACAACTTCTAACAGAAATTAGAGATCTATTGATTCAAAAAAAATAGATTTATCTCACTTCATTCACGGAACACAGGAAAAAACATTTCCACAGTTGTTCCGAGATTGGGTTTTGAAAATAAGAAAAATTGACCACCATTCTCTTCTATCACTGTCTTACACAGTGGTAATCCTAGGTCAGTTTCAACAAATACGCCGTCACCACACCAACCATCTTTGTGCTCTATCTGATCATAAGGTTGCAGAGCCTTTACAACTTCTTTATCATTCATTCCTATACCATTATCGCTAATTGAAATTTTTACACGCTCTTTTCCCCCATCAGAAACATGAATCACAATCTGCCCCCCTGAAGGTGTAAAACGGATAGCATTAGAAAGAAGATTCCATATAATCTGCCGAAATATTTGTTGCGATATACGAATAAATGGTACATGCACCGGTGCAACAATACGCATAATAATACCATTACAATTCGCTTGCGTTTCAAGAAACGCTATAGTAGCACGCAAATAAGATGTCACATCAAATGCTTGAACTCTCAAGGACGTATCATTTCGATTCTTTGTATTACAATGATTTTCCTTCGAACTCGCTAGTAATTGATTGATCAGTGATAAAATATATTGTCCTAAGGAAACAATATCGCATAAATATTTACGATAACACTTATTTTCTATTAAACCAAAACGGCCATCTTTCATAATTTCCGCAAACCCAATGAGAGCATTCAAAGGTGTCTGCATTTCATGCACGACTTCAATCATTTGATTGTCTTCTGCTTTGTGAGCTGGAGGTAGTGTCATATCTGTCATATTACGCAGTATAACAGCATAATAATCTTGTTTTGTTAAAGGTACAATCATCATAGAAACCGTTATATTCTCATGATTTTTTGTCACCAAATCAGCCATCTCTCCCCAATTTAAAACCTGATTTGTTCTCTTTGCACGCATTAACTCAAAATATTTTTCAACCAAAGCTCGACTTTGCAAGGTAAATAATGATGTTAATGGCTGCGCCAATAATTCATCTATTTTACAATCAATTAATGCCAGAATAGTATCACTAGCTGATTGAATAAAACCCTGTTCGTCAAGCCACAAAATACCATCCATTACCGTATCTAATAACGATAAAACCACTTCTGGTTCTTCCATTAGCACCTGTGCTATCATATTTTCAGGCAATGTCTGTTCACGTGGCAACTGCACGGCCAATTCATCAGCAAAATTCTCCTTCCCAACAGGCAAAAACAATTCGCCACGCAATCGTTGTGCAATTTCTTGAAAAGCTAAACGCTCTATCTCTGAGAGATTTGATGGCACTGTATGCAGCTTCTTATCTTTTCCATTTGATATTTTTTCTTGCAGTTTCAAAATACCAAAACCCCGAAATCCCTTGAGCCGATTCTTGGTATCAAAAACTGGTAAAGCAGATAATTCAACATCAAGCCGTTCCAAACAATCATCAACAGGCCATTGAACTTTCTGTTCGCTCCAAGGGGTCGCTGCTTTAATAAAGTCACCTAATTCCCGATATCGTTCATCACTAAATTGATGAGCAAGTCTATGAAAATCAGCTCCTAAAATACGAGAAGATATAGGTCCAACAGTTTCCGTCAATTCTTTTGAAACCTCGCAAAACCGACCATCTGCATCCATTTTCCAAATAAACCGCCGCGGCAAAAGACTTGGTGTAAAGCTAAAAGGCTTTTGGCTGCTATCCGAATCATCTGCATCTAATTGTGCACATAAAACCAGAAAACTTGCCGGTCTTACTCTCAAACGGATAACACCAACATGTACGTTGATACCTGCTATAGGTAGAACTGTTTTCACAGAAATTTCATCATTAATTGTTTGTAATAGAATTTTAAGCGTTGCATCAACAAAACAAAAATGGGAAGAAGCTTCCTGCACAATTGCATGTTCATCAATGATAGCAACAGACCATGTTGCATCATCTAAACCAGCGATAAGAGAGACATCTTCTTTTCGCAAAGCTTCAAGCAAAAATGCTTGACCTATACCCGAAATATCAACAGAGATTACAGAGAATTCCGCATAATCCTTCACACCTCTCAATACGACAGAGCTTGCACATTGAGCACTATGCAATATTCGATGACGCACCACTTGGTTTAAAAAAGGCGGTTGTGTAACCACATCCGCAACAGAAGAAAAGCCAAAAAAATACGCTGCAGCACCATTAGACCAAAGAATATTTCCACCATCAAACGAAATCACAAAAGCCTTTTGCCCACGGATAAAGGCTTGTCTAATTTCTGTACATTCTAGATAATCTAAAAATGCCAAAGCCATTTCCCCAACCTCTCTCTTGAATGTTCACCTATATTGACACAATTAACGTATAGAATAGCATTCCTGCTCTGTCGCTCTCCCTATTAAACCTTTTTAATAATTTACGGTAAAAAAAAATAAGAGCGAAACAATGCCGCTCTTGTTAAATAAAAACTGGAATTTTTAAAACTGTTGTTTTTATACGCTTTTTAGATCACCTTGATTATTGCATCCACTGAGCAAAATTTCACGTTTTCCCACATGATTAGCAGCCCCGACAATGCCTTCTTCTTCCATCCGCTCAACAAGGGAAGCTGCCTTATTATAACCGATTGCAAGCCTGCGTTGTATATAAGATGTTGAACATTTTTTATCACGAACTACAAGCTTAACAGCTTGCACATAAAGCTCTTCACTATCCCCATTAGAGCTTCCTGCCGCAACAATTTCAGCAACTGCATCAGAATCCGCTGTTCCGTCATTATCGTCTTCACTATCTGTAACCGTTGCTAAATATTCAGGTTTTCCTTGTATTTTAAGATGTTCAACCACAGCTTCCACTTCTTGATCAGAAACAAAAGGTCCATGAACACGCACAATGCGTCCACCGCCAACCATATGCAACATATCCCCCTGACCTAAAAGCGTTTCAGCACCTTGTTCTCCCAAGATTGTACGACTATCAATTTTCGATGTTACCTGAAAAGAAATTCGCGTCGGGAAATTCGCCTTAATCGTGCCTGTGATCACATCAACAGAAGGGCGTTGCGTTGCCATGATCAGATGAATACCCGCAGCACGTGCCATTTGTGCTAAGCGCTGAATAGCACTCTCTATTTCTTTACCAGCGACCATCATGAGATCAGCCATTTCATCAACAATGACAACAATATAAGGTAGCTGCGTCAGGTCCATTGCTTCTTCATGATAAAGCATTTCTCCACTTTCTTTATCAAAACCGGACTGTACAGTGCACATAATTGTTTCACCTTTTTCCCTTGCAAGCGCGACCCGTGCATTAAAACCGTCAATATTACGCACACCTAATTTAGCCATTTTGCGGTAACGATCTTCCATTTCGCGCACGGCCCATTTTAAAGCTGTCACAGCTTTCTTTGGATCCGTCACAACAGGTGTCAACAGATGTGGAATGCCATCATAAATGGAAAGCTCTAACATTTTAGGATCAACCATAATCAAACGACACTGTTCTGGCGTCATTCGATAAAGAATTGATAAGATCATTGTATTGATAGCAACAGACTTTCCAGATCCTGTTGTTCCTGAAACCAACAGATGAGGCATTTTTGCCAATTCTGCAATGACAGCTTCACCATTAATCCCCTTCCCCAAAGCTAAGGCTAGTTTAAATTGACTGTCACGAAAAGTTCTCGATTGGATTAACTCACGTAAATAAACAGTTTCACGAACTGCATTTGGCAATTCAATCCCAATAACATTACGTCCAGGAATCACAGCAACACGCGCAGAAATCGCAGACATAGAACGAGCAATATCATCAGAAAGACCAATAACTCGTGATGATTTCACCCCAGCAGCAGGCTCAAATTCATACATTGTCACCACTGGACCTGGGCGAACATGAATAATTTCACCCTTAATTCCAAAATCTTCTAGAACGCTTTCTAAAAGCCCTGCACTGCGCTCTAATGTTTCCTGCGAAATAATGGTATCATCATGAAAGACAGGCTCCTGTAAAAGATTAACTGGAGGGAATTCATAAGTATCATAGGCAACAGATCGAAAACTTGGCATAGAAACAAAATCACTGCTACGGAATGGCGTATTAACAGCTTTCTGTGTATTTTCTTTTGTTTTTATCACTGGAAGATCAGCAACATTGTTATCATTGACCACAATACCCTTCATATCGCTTTCTTCCTGAACTGAAACTTCAATGACAGGGAACTTTTGGGCTTGTTCAACTTTTTTCTTACTTTCAAAAACAGCATGAGTGCTATGCACCTGCATTTCTCTAATATTTTTGCTTTCTGTAGAGTTCAAATTAGAAATTTCCTCAGAACTCTTATTGGAATCTTCTGAAACAGCTGAATCACAGAACTGAGGTAAACGACATTCAAGCACACGGTAACAGGCAATAATTTCTTCATCAAAAACAGAGAAATTTTCCGAAGCAACTTCATTATTTGTGACATCAATATTTGTGCTATCCATTACTGTTTTTTCTTTTTGTGACATCCCTATACTGATTTGTTCCAAGATAAAAGGCGCGCATTCAAAAAATGCATTATCAGACAGATAAACAACAGGTTTTACTTTTTGCACGACACTTTCTACTGGTAAGATATGCTTCCCTGTATTTTTTTCGATCGGCGTGCTAACAACCTGTTGAATAGATTTTCCAATAACTGTTGAACAATACAGCGACTCTTTATTTGCAATGGATTGAGAGTTTATCTCATCTGTCAATTGGGATTTCATTGCCTCCTTAGTCGTTTTTGTAATGCCTGTGTATTTTTGCTTTTCTTGCAAAGCTTTAAACCGTTTTGCAAAAATTGGATCTGTTTCTATGCGACGGCGTAAAATTTCAACTTCTGGCGTCCGCGTGAAACGCACATTTTGCCCAAGTGTAAATGCTTGTTTCCATACATCCGGATAAGAAAATATATCCGAAATGCTTGAAGATGATTTTTTTTCTGATGCACCTTCTGCATTCTTATCAGCAACACAAGATGTAGAAATAGATTTTGTTTTCAAATTACGCATGATACCCAACAAAATTATAGCAATGAGACCGATTACTTTGTTTAAGAGAATGCGTAGATATTATAGTATGAAGGTTAATAACTTTTTGCTAACGATTAATTTTTAACAAAAAAAATCCTCCCTCTAAACTCTGTTTATAAACAATTCAAATGAATCAAATACTTTCGGTATCCTCATTCCATAGGAAAGCTTTAATCCTGATATCCAGCTTGATTTTTAACAAGAGCTCATTAATCAACTAGGCCTTTTATATATATCCAATCTCTTCGCTCCTCTTAACATTGTTCTCACTCCGCGTTTGCTGCAAAAATTACAAATTATTGTCTTTCCTCCAATTTGGTATAAATTTCACCATTTCCAAATTCTCCATTATACTTCGTAATAAAATCAGTTGCCCCTGTACCCCATTAAAACCTGTACCCCATTTTAAAAAGGGGTATTGTTACAAAAGCACCTCGTAGGATACAATTTAGAAGCAGCAAAAGAGGAAATAGAGATGTTAAATAAGAGAAAATTTTATATCAACGGTCTATGGGATGACCCAAATACTACGAATGACTTTCACATCCTTGATCCCTCAACAGAAGAAGCCTGTGCTGTTATTAGCCTTGGCAGTACTAAAGATGCAGATAAAGCTATCGCCGCTGCTAAAAGAGCTTTTCAACATTGGAAAACAGTCACACCGAGTAAACGTCTTACTTTTGTTGAAAAAATTTTTGAGATCTATGAAAAACGCTCTGAAGATATGGCCAAAGCCATCTCAATGGAAATGGGTGCACCTATTGATATGGCGCGTAACGCTCAAACCACCGCCGGTAGCCACCACATTCGCAATTTTATCAGCACTTTCAAAGACTTTCTTTTTCAAAAAGCTTTAATAGAGGGAAATGACCAAGCCATCCTTCAATACGACCCTATTGGTGTCGTCGGATTGATTACTCCTTGGAACTGGCCCATGAACCAAATAACCTTGAAAGTTATTCCTGCATTATTGGCCGGCTGCACTATGGTTTTAAAACCCTCTGAAATTGCTCCTCTTTCTGCCATGCTCTTTGCTGAAATTTTAGATGAAGCTGCTCTACCTGCCGGCGTTTTTAATTTAATTAACGGTGATGGCTCCAATATAGGTTCTTATCTATCCGCACACCCAGATTTGGAAATGATTAGCTTTACTGGCTCAACCAGAGCAGGAAAAGCTATTTCTAAAAACGCCAGCGATACATTAAAACGTGTCTGCTTGGAACTTGGAGGCAAAGGAGCCAATATCATCTTTGCTGATGCCGATGCAAATGCTATTCAACGTGGCGTGCACCACTGTTTTTATAATAGTGGGCAAAGTTGTAATGCACCAACACGTATGCTTGTAGAACATTCAATCTATGACAAAGCCATCATAACAGCAAAACAGATTGCCGAAAAAACAGTAGTGGGACCGAACCATCAAGCAGGAGATCACATTGGTCCCGTTGTATCAAAACAACAATATGATAAAATTCAAGACCTTATCCAATCTGGAATTGATGAAGGAGCATCCCTTATCGCAGGCGGAACTGGTTTGCCCATGGGGATGACACGTGGTTATTATGTACGTCCAACTGTTTTTGCTGATGTTAAACCTGATATGCGTATTTTTCGAGAAGAAATCTTTGGTCCTGTTCTTTCAATGATTCCCTTTAAAACAGAAGAAGAAGCTATAGCGTTAGCGAATGACACCGACTATGGCCTCACCAACTATATACAATCACTAGACCGAAACAAATGTCGGCGTGTTGCTATGCAATTACGGTCTGGCATGGTAGAAGTTAACGGACATGATTTACCTGATAGTAGTTATTTTGGAGGGGTCAAATTTTCTGGTCGTGCCCGTGAAGGCGGACGATGGGGAATTGAAGAATTTTTGGATACTAAAGCAATTTCATATTGGTAAAAGAAGCTCAAAAATAGGATTGCGCAGTGATAGAACAAATAACGGATGAATGCGCTCTTGGACAGCGAATCGATCAATGGCTTGCCAAACAATACCAACATGAGCTATCGCGTTCACGTTTACAGACCTTGATCCGTGAAGGAAATCTTAAAGTTGATGGCCAAGTCATTACGGAACCAAAAACAAAATTGAAACCCAATCAACGGATTGAATTAACAATACCTGCTCTCAATGATGCACAACCTAAAGGTGAAGCCATTGCACTCAATATCCTATTTGAAGATGACTATATTATTGTTATCAATAAATCAGCTGGTCTTGTTGTTCATCCTGGTAATGGGAATTGGACCGGGACATTAGTTAATGCTCTTATTTATCATTGTGGCGATAGTTTATCTGGTATCGGTGGTATTAAGCGCCCAGGCATTGTTCACCGTCTAGACAAGAATACAAGCGGAGTTATGGTTATTGCCAAAAATGATCTTGCTCATAAAAGCCTCAGCGCTCAGTTTGCTGATCACGGACGGACGAATGCGTTAGATCGGTGTTATCACGCCTTGATTTGGGGTGCTCCTAGTCGCAATATTGCAACAATCGACGCACCTCTTGGACGCTCTCCCTATGACCGAACAAAACGAGCTGTCGTCCATCAACAAAATGCTGATGCTCGTTACGCCATTACACACTTTTCTGTTCTTGAAAAATATGGAACCTGTGCAGACGGAACATCTTGTGCTAGTCTTCTGGAGTGCCATTTAGAAACCGGACGCACGCACCAAATTCGTGTTCATATGGCTTACATTGGACATCCGCTTATAGGCGATACGGTCTATGGAAACGCTTTCAAAACAAAACCAAACGCACTTAATCCTACAATTAAGGCTGCAATTGACCAATGCAACCGACAAGCACTTCACGCAACCAAACTCACCTTTGAGCATCCCGTTACAGGTGAAATCATGCCTTTCTCTTCACCACTTCCCCAAGATATGACAACACTCATCAATCATCTGAAAAAACTTCCTTGAAACTTTTAATGATCTTGTGATTTTATAATAAAATATCCATTTTTATTTTATGATACAAAATCTACTTTTGAACACAATTGAAAATTATGATAACATTGGATGAGATAAAAGATATTCATGTAGAAAGAGATATCTATATAATATCTACAAATGGAATTCGCCTTATACGGGAGTTCATTCAAAAGGAGGGTGCTATATGGCCCATATAAATTTACCATCTATGGTTTTTGATGACGGTGGTCTTAATCGTTATTTAGAAGAAATTCGCCGTTTTCCAATGCTAAGGCCAAAAGAAGAGTACATGTTGGCTAAGCGTTATCATCAGCATAATGATTTAAAAGCCGCGCATAAATTGGTAACAAGTCATCTACGTCTTGTCGCTAAAATTGCGATGGGATATCGGGGATACGGTTTACCCATTGGAGAAGTCATTTCAGAAGGGAATATTGGCCTCATGCAAGCTGTTAAGCGCTTCGAACCAGAGCGCGGATTTCGGCTGGCGACCTATGCGATGTGGTGGATTAAAGCATCGATCCAAGAGTATGTTTTACGATCTTGGAGTTTGGTGAAAATAGGAACAACTGCTAATCAAAAGCGTTTGTTCTTCAATCTTCGTAAATTAAAAAGTAAGCTTCAAACGTTTGATAATAATGATCTAAAGGCAGAGCAAGTTAAAGAAATTGCAACCCAGTTAAATGTCACAGAAGATGAAGTGGTATCGATGAACCATCGACTGAGTGGTGATACTTCGCTCAGCGCACCTCTTTGCACAAATGAAGGGCAAAGTCGTGAATGGCAAGATTGGTTAATCGATGATTCAAGCAGCCAAGAACAAGTTTTGATTGAGCAAGATGAACTCGAAAATCGTCGTTCTATGTTAATGCATGCCATGGATAATCTTAATGAACGTGAAAAACGTATATTTAAAGCACGCCGTTTAAGCGACAATCCGTTAACGTTAGAAGAGCTTTCAAACGAGTTCAATATTAGTCGGGAGCGTGTGAGACAGATTGAAATGCGTGCATTTGAAAAAGTGCAACATTTCATAAAAGCTTCTATTTTATCCCAACAACAAACTCAAAACCAACTATGTTCGCGTATTTCTGAAGTTAGCTTAGGTTAAGCTTTTATATAAGTCCATAGAGTGCCTTCTACAGTCCATTAAGATCAGCTCTTAACGGACTGGAGGGGTGATTAATGCAAATTGACGGTTTCTTCACGCATATTAGCGTTTTTTTTACTAATAAAGAACTGCTTGTTTATCTGTTTGTGCCTGCCATTGTCCAATGACCTCATTAAAAATGGCCTGCCCTCTTGGTCCTTTTGCAAAGGTTAATTCATTCACACGGCCATTTTTATCAGTCATTACTAAACGTATCCAATCCAATTTGCGCATTAATTGTAAATTTCGATCAAGGAATGGATGATTACCACTCAGTGCAAAAAGAAAAAAATTATCATCAATCTTAGCTGCAACAGTCCTTGTTAAAGCATGTCCAATTGATTGTTCACTCGCCTTAAAGGTTAATGTCTTAATATTGCTTATCGATTGACCTGAAAATTTATCAGAAAGAATAAAAATAAGATCTATAATGTAAGCAGCAGGAAGAGACACGTCAGTATTACGTTGCAAAGTTAACCGTAAAGACAATCCCTCATCTGGAATCGTTATATCACCCCGTACAACTAATTCTTCTAACCCACCTTTAGCAGAAGACTCTCTTACGAGCGACCATTGTACATTACCCGTTGCAACTTTTTCTGTGTCATAATCCGTGCGCATTTTGTAAAGAATAGCTTCCCCCAACCGCTCAACTGGTTTCACGTTGTTTATGGCAACACCATTTGACACCTCCTCCTCTTTCGGCACTTTCACTTCTTCAGATGGACCGACATCAATTTCACTCCCATCCTCCAATAAGCGTTTTGTCAACTTTCGGTTAGCCACAACTGCTTTTGGTACCGCGCCAACAACTTGAACTTCTTCTCCTTGCTGCTGATTATTGTTTAATACAGATATATATTCCCCAACAAAAAAAATGCCACTGAAAAACAGAATACAACTGACAAAAACCGCAAAACCTATCATAATACGTTTTTGCATGGATGGTCGAGGAGCACGCTGTACTGTCTGAGAAAAAATACGTGCAACAATATGAGAACCATCCGTTTGCAAAGCAGAAGCTAAAGCCTCGCTCTCAGATTTATTTTTTTGAATAGCCTGATGTGCATCAGCACCACTAGAAACATCCATATTGACAGGCTCAGCATTTGGCACTCTTGAGTATATAGAAGACTTGTTAACGATCTCATTGTCTATCAAACTTGTACCAGACGATTCCTGCTCTTTTTCTCTAACTAAAACTGAAACACCGTTATCTTGTGACAATGTAAAGCTCTGTTTATTTTCATCACCATTTTCTACGCATGATTGCTTCCACCCTACCAATGAAAAAAGCCGCCCCTTTTCAACAATCTCATACTCTTCTTCAACAGTTATAATAGCACGTTTTAAAGCCTGTCTTTGAGCATTTGCCACCGCTTTTGAAATTTCGGCTTCTACTAATTTATGTTCTAGTGTTTCAACGGCACGTTCATAGATCTGTTCTCGTGATTGTGACGTAGAATTATTTTTCGCATTAATTGCTTTTTTTAATATTTTAACGAAATCTACCATATTTTATTATAGTCTTTCTCAAACGTACGAGAAAAATTTTTTAACATATAGAGAGCTTTAAGCACTCTTAATCTATTATTTGATCTCCCTAAATTATCATAACAATTTAGTTATTTTATACTTTTCTTGTTATAGAGTTCTGAAATTTACTTTTGACTAATAACCAGAGAAAATATACTCTAGAGACTAAAATCTAAGAATAACGATTAATCTGCAAAGGGATCTGTAATAAGGATTGTATCTTCACGCTCAGGGCTGGTTGACAATAAAGCGACTGGCACACCAATGAATTTTTCAATATAGCGCACATATCGGACAGCTTGTTCCGGTAATTCTTCCCAGTTGCGTATATGTGCAGTTGTTTCCTTCCATCCATCTAAGGTCTCATAAATTGGCTTCACACGAGCCTGTGCTTTCCCAGAAGCCGGCAAATAATCAATTTTTTTACCATCAAGTTCATAGCCAATACAAATTTTAATTTTATCCAAACCATCGAGAACATCAAGCTTTGTCAGTGCAATTCCATGAACCCCACAAATAACAGTCATCTGCCGAACTAAAACAGCATCAAACCAACCGCATCGACGTTTACGACCTGTCACAACGCCAAATTCTTTTCCATTCGTTCCTAAAAATTCTCCAATATCATTGATCTGCTCTGTTGGAAATGGCCCTTCTCCCACACGTGTTGTATAAGCCTTTGCAATACCCAAAACATAGTGAATTGAACCAAGCCCCATACCCGAACCCGTCAAAGCCTGCCCCGACACTGTATTGGATGATGTCACATAAGGATAAGTTCCAAAATCATTATCTAGCAATGCACCTTGCGCACCTTCAAAAAGAATGCGTTTTCCCTTCCGATAGCCCTCATCTAAAAGACGCCAAGTACAATCCATAAAAGGAAGAATCTCATCCGCTACTTGCATCAACTCATCATAAATCTTTTGTGGTGTAACTTCTACTGCTCCCATACCACGACGCAAAGAATTATGGTGCTCTAAAAGCCGTTCTACCTTAGTCATAAGTGTATCAGCTTCTGCTAAATCCATCATACGAATAGAACGGCGGCCTACCTTATCTTCATAAGCAGGGCCAATACCGCGCTGAGTTGTGCCGATTGTTAAACTCGAAATGCTATTCTCCCGAGCAGCATCAAGATCACGATGTACAGAAAGAATCAAAGATGCATTTTCAGCAACACGCAAAATTTCTGGTGTAATCTCTACCCCCTGAGAGCGCAATTTTTTTAATTCCGCAACAAAATGATGGGGATCGACCACAACACCATTACCGATAATTGATAACTTCCCACGCACCAGACCAGATGGCAGAAGCGATAATTTATAACCAATCCCGTCAATAACCAATGTGTGACCTGCATTGTGACCACCTTGATATCTAACCACAATATCTGCCCGCTCAGACAGCCAATCTACGATTTTACCTTTACCTTCATCACCCCATTGTGTACCGACAACTATCACATTGGCCATAATTTTCTCCGTTGTATTTGGTAAAATAATATCAGCATTCACAAATAAGCGGTTCTTTATAGCGAAACCTTATAAAGAGTGCGACTCTTCATTTCAACTTTTTTCCAATCTTCATAATTATTCAGCACTAATTACCTATAATCAAAACAAACAACGCTCAGATAAAAACGCATTTTCATTATAAGTTTGCAGTTTTTTTGTTAAATATAATAAACAAAGATCCTATACCTCTCATGCAATGCTGCCTGAATATACTTCAAATGCCCAAGAGCAATATCTATGTGCTGAATCAATGAAAAATCTATATAGACTCTCATGATTTTAACCCATTGCACACCACAATCTTTTAAAATCGCTATAGAGGTTTAAAATGATTGATCTGATGGAATTATACAAGATGCTATATGAGTTCTTTCATCTTATTTTCTGAGCAAAATATAGCATTATAAACACAAACAAAAAGATTATTTACAAATTCGCTTTTTCAATCTGAAAGGCCCATTCAAGCCATTCCGTTAACAATTCAAGATCAGAAGCTTCAATCGTTGCACCTGTCCAAATTCGAAACCCTGGAGGAGCATCTCGATACGAACCAATATCATAAGCAACACCTGTGTTATCGAGACGATCCACAATGGCTTGCACAAAAAGCGCCTGCATTTTAACATCCAAAACCGTAATAATCGGATCTACAATCATCAAACAAACAGACGTATTAGAACGTATTTGAGGTATTTTTGCTAAATGCTCTATCCAAGGCGTTCTACGAACAAAAGCATCAAGTACAGCAAAGTTTTTATCAGCTCGCGCTATTAATGCTTGTAAACCACCCAGAGATTTTGCCCACTGTAATGCATCAATATAATCTTCAACACACAGGAGGGAAGGAGTATTAATCGTCTCTCCTTTGAAAATATTTTCGTTTAATTTTCCATCTTTTGTCATGCGGAAAATTTTAGGTAAAGGCCAAGCAGGACTATAATTCTCAAGCCTCTCAACAGCACGAGGACTCAAAATTAACATACCATGCGCCGCTTCCCCCCCCAATACTTTTTGCCAAGAAAATGTAACAACATCTAATTTTGTAAAATCAAGATTTTGCGCAAAAATTGCTGATGTAGCGTCACAAATTGTCAATCCCTCGCGCTTATCTGGAATAAAATACGCATTAGGGACACGCACGCCAGAAGTTGTTCCATTCCATGTAAAAACGACATCACGATCAAAGTTAAGTTGTGTCAAATCAGGTAATTCACCATAAGGTGCTTCTAATCGATGGACATCAGAAAGTTTTAATTGCTTGACGACATCAGTGATCCAACCTGAACCAAAGCTTTCCCATGCTACCATATCGATACCCCGTTCACCCAATAAAGACCATAGAGCCATCTCAACAGCCCCTGTATCCGAAGCAGGAACGATACCAATACGATAATCAGAAGGGACCTCAAGAACATCACGGGTTAAATCAATTGCTTCAGCTAGTTTTGATTTTCCGATTCTAGCACGATGCGAACGCCCAACTAGTGCATTTTTAAGAACGTCAATAGTCCAACCAGGTCTCTTGCTACAAGGACCTGAAGAAAAGTTAGGATTATTCGGGCGGCAGCTTGGTTTCTTTGGCATCATCATTATTCTATCCTCTCAGATAGTTTGCTTTCCTTAAAGAAAACAGCTTACATAAAAAGCTATACCTACACCTAAATACCTATGCTAACCCCAAAAATGTTTTCTATTTATTTCTTAAAATGATAATAGATTGAGTTTTTGTAAACAAAATTTCAATCAATCACACCCTAAATTCGATTTTTAAAAATTAAGAGCTCACCTATTCTCACCATACAAAAATAATATTCTGTTCACAATGCACTAAGTGTATCACACAATTCTTATTCAATTCATTTCACAAGAAAATTATTATAAAGTTCCGAATATTAAAAGATACCTTTATAAAAAATTGATTATTTTTACTTTGATAACTAGACAGAAAGAATTTTAATGTTATAACCGCAAACGTTTCATATTTTTATTGGAACGTGCCCAGATAGCTCAGTAGGTAGAGCAGCGGACTGAAAATCCGCGTGTCCGTGGTTCGAATCCGCGTCTGGGCACCACTTTATTTTAAAAAATCAAATAAAATCAGTGAATTATATATTTTAATCATTTTTCAATCCACTCACCAGTCCACCTTTTGTCGTGTGATTGAATTGGCTGTGTATCACCTAAAAAGCCGTGGATTATAAAAGATATCCCACCATTTACGTTGAATGAATAGCCCTATTTTATTTATCTGCTCTATAGACTTTATTATAAATGATTCATTCTGCTCTTGGCTTCAAATCCTTAACTTAAAAAACTGCTTGCAGATTTACCTTCTTATTTTGCAAATCTGCCTTCTTATAAACCCCAAGAAAAAATCTCATCTCCACTATTTTACGCGCTTTCAAAACACTCAAAACCCTTATTATGAGATCTGCTGAGACTTTTGAAAGTTTTGAAGGTTCTCAGTTAGGCTGTTTTCATAATTTTTATGAGAAAAATTCTGTATTAGACGATCAGCAAAACAAATACATGCAATACATTGTACAGAACACAATCATTATTATGGAAAGCACAATCAAAAAAATCTCATTCTAGCTTTTGTTTCTAAATCATAAAAACCTAATTTTGAAAGCTACTGAGATTTTTGAAGGTTTTGAGAGTTCTCATTTCAGCCTATTTGACAATTTTTTAGTGAACGTCTCTATCATATCGTTAACATACGCGAAAAAATAAAACAGAAAATCACACTACTTTACCATTCAATAAAACAAATTTTTATGAGGTTAATTCTGTTCTAAATATCCAGAAATTTATATCGCTCAATAATACTATTAGAGCTTTCTTTGAAACACTCTCTGGCTCAAATATCTTATCTGCTCGTGAATGACGGTTTGTATAGGAACTACAGATTATAACTTTCTATGTATTAGCTTTGGTTGAAAGCTTTACGTTGATCATCATGAGATTTTCCCTCATAAGCTACCATATTATGTAAGCTATCACTATATTATAATAAGTGATATAATCTCAGAGAATATGCTCATATAAAAACGTTGCAATTGTCTTTGTAGCAAGACTTTTTTAAAAAATTTTTATATATTTTATGCAAAATTTTTACGTTTTTACTAAAATTTCTATTGCATTCCCTTTATAAGAAAATACCGAAAAACTATAAGCTTTAGGCTGTAAAAAGACATATCAGAAAGAAGTTTTCCACTCTCTATACATATTAGCAATAAAAGACAAATATACCCATCTTTTCAACGGCTCTATAAGCAAGGTTTGCGCACCACATAGATTATAAAAAGCATTGAATTTATAGGTATAATTGGCGTGGTTGCTTTTCATTAAAACCAATTCTTACCCTAAACGTGCTAACCCTTTAATGATGATCTTTGACGTGGATATCGTCTTTTCAATCTCATCGAGATTGTGTGCAATTATAACTTAATAATTCATAATTTCATGAAGATGATGAGTAGTTTGTTGTTGAACATTTTGTGATATCTATCCTTCCCTTTAAGAGAGTATCGTGTTACGATACGTAAAACAGTGAATAAAGGTCGTTAAGTGATCAAATCCTTTGCTGATAAGCGATGTAAAGATCTTTTGGAAGGTAATCCACCCAAAGGCTTTCCCATGAACTTGGTGCGGACAGCCCAAAGAAAATTATTTATACTAGATAAAGCGGTTGATCTCAAAGATTTACGCAGTCTTCCTGGTAATCGTTTAGAAGCATTGAAAGGTGATCGCCAAGGCCAATATTCTATCCGCATTAATGACCAATTTCGTATTTGTTTTGAATGGCGTTCTAATAATGCCTATAAAGTTGAAATTGTAGATTACCATTGATCTGTGTATAGGAGCTTGCGATGAAAAATTATAGTGCAATTCATCCGGGAGAGATTTTACGAGAAGAATATTTAAAAGAATATGCACTCTCTGCTTATGCGCTTGCCAAAGCGTTAAATGTTCCACGTACGCGCATAGAACGTATTGTCGCTGAAAATAGTCCTATAACCCCTGATACAGCTCTAAGATTGGCTTATTTTTTTGATACGACAGCTGAATTTTGGCTTAACATGCAAGCTGCTTATGATGTTAATGTATTACAAGCGGAAAAAGCAGAAGAATTCGCAAAAATAAACAAATTTAAGCACACAGCTTAAAAAACATCTGATACAGAAATTTTTGTTATCACTTTTAACGAATTGCATTGTGATGTTCATCAAGATGCTGTGTTAAAAGAATATTATCTTATTCGTAAATAGTGTAAGAATTCATTATGATAGAGCGCAACAGAAAAGAAAGCGGGTAAATAAATTCATCCGAATATCCGCTCATATACTTTGTTTGTTATGCTTTATCCTCCATATAGTTGCCCAATATCAGCAAGCGCAAAGCTGTTGATATGCAGAAACCGACTTTCTCATTTTGACCATTCAGATCGTTTAACAGTGATGTTACCCCCCCCCCGAATCGACTGGTCAATTGCTTAAAGTGCATTACAACCATTTCGATAGAAAATGTATAGACTGTTATTCTACAATAAATGTTTTTGATAATGCACTTGAATATTGGCTATTCCTTTGATTCACTGCACTTTCTTAGATGTCTAACTTTGGAAGGTTACGCACGATTTTCATTGTCTCCAAGCTGACAGTGATAACACGTTGGAACAATTTCAACGGATAGGCTGGATCACCAACAGTCTCGATAGCGTAGCGGTTGGCATCACTCACAATGCCACTTGCTTTATCTGTCTTAACACATTGGCGCTCCATCACCCATTCAAGGGCAGGTTTGCCTCCAACGACATAATCATATGCCTCTATTGGAATATTTTGCATCGTAATATTGTGGTTATAGATAACAACGGTTTTATCTTTCTCTTTGCCACCACCGAATTTCATTTTTTCAACACGAAAGAATTTTTCAGGGTCGGAAATGTTAGAAAGACGCAGATCGCCCTGTTTGTAGGTAACTGGGTAAGGCTCAACATTTTCATAGTCAGCGTGTAGATCACCAAGTTTTCGACCAGCCTCTACAAATGCCCAAAAATCTGAGACTTTCTTAACTGCCGGAATGCGAGGGAGCTGTTTAGACAGATTATTCGCATAGCGATCACGATAATCCTCAGAATGCAATAAACCATAAACATAGTAAAATAGATCATCCTTTGTGATGGTTTCACCGGGATAGATGGCCTTGAAATGAGCAAGCCCTTCATCAGTAATTGCATCACGACGCGGTCGTTCCCCCGTGGTTTCTTTCTTTACAAGAAAATCCGTTTGGCCGTTATCCCCTCCGGTTGCTAAAGCTTTATCGTAAAGATAACGCGGAAAACATTGGCCTGTATCAATAGTATGGAAATTTGGCAAAACTGTACTCATCAATACAGAGAAGCTAGCATTTGCTCCTACACCTGAAACGCAAATCACTCTATTTTCTGCCATCGTATCTTGCATCGGAAAAATACGTGGCATCTGGTAAACCATCTCATTAAAAGTGCGATTGTAATAAAGCCACTGACGCGTAAAAGGACGATAAAGGCTTTGAGTCAGGCAATCCTCAGAAAATGTAAAAGACTTTCTTTTTGCCAACTCTTGTTTAATATGACGAGACCAGCTAATTTTACGCTCATCTGTATTAATAAACTTGCTCACCATTTCTTTTTGCATTTTTCGGTCAGAATTTGGGTATACAGCATTAAAGCGTTCCAGTTCACTATTATAAAAATCAATCATGTTTTCCATATTGTTTGATAGATTTTTACGACTTGGATTATATGCCCAAGCATCCCGACTGGTCACAACACCAGCTGAAAAATTCTCAAATAGCTTTATGCCAATACCCTTCTTATCTCCTATAGCAAGAAAAGTATCAAAACTGTTATCTCGTTGATTGATCCAATCACCATGTTCATCCGGTGTAATTGATTGCCAACCTTTTTCACGCGTAATACCATCAATACTACCCAAACAAGTAACAGCAGAAAGCTTAGTATCTGTGGTTAAGTTATCCCCGATATCATGATAATAGATTTTGCAAGGTTTGAGCATTTTCGGATTCTTGATAAACAACGTTATGGCAATACCTGTTTTACTGCCAATACCAAAAACATTACCACCTTCTTGAGCATCTTTATTTTTCATATTTTTATTAATATCACCCCGCAAATTGAATGCATATATACTCGAAAATTCTGCAACAAGGCTTTTTCTAAAACCATCCATTGTATTCTTGTCAATATAGCCAGAACCCGAAACAAAACCGACAACGCCAGCATTGCCAATACGATCACTTGCCCATCGAATTGCTCGGATATAATTGTCATATAGCCCTTTCACAAGTGTTGCTGTGGATTGGGCTGCATAAGTCTCCCGAATACGACCATCTAATTTAGGATAGCGGATATTACCCGCATTATCGTTTTCGCTCTTCTGTCCTACAGAATAAGGTGGATTGCCAATGATAACGCGAATATCAAGCTCTTTCTGACGTGATCGACGCGTGCTGTTATCCTCCATCAAAGGACTGATAAGATCTTTTTCCTGCTCATATAGCTGAAACGTATCGGTCAGACAAATGCCTTCGAATGGAATATAATCACCGCCCATGATGTTATGATACACCGCTTCGATATTGATTGCAGCAATATAATATGCCAATAAAACAATCTCATTGGCGTGGATCTCATGTCGGAATTTATGCTCCATTTCCTCTGGTGTAATTAAGCCGGATTGCAGTAAGCGTGTTATAAATGTGCCGGTTCCCGTGAATGGATCTATGATATGGACGCCTTTGGATCCAAGTGTTTGCCCAAACTCTTTTTGAAGAACTTCATTCACTGAATGAATAATAAAATCTACAATCTCAACTGGAGTATAAACGATACCCAATTTTTGGGTCGTTAGTGGAAAAGCATTACGGAAAAACTTATCATAAAGCTCAACAATGAGATTCTGTTTTGCTTTTAATTCAGTAATGCCTGATGCACGTGCTTTTACACTCTCATAGAATTTTTTGAGGTCTTTGGATTCCTTTTCTAGATTGTCTTTTTGTAGAACATCCAACACACGTTGCATAGCGCGAGAAACAGGATTATCACGGGTAAAATGATGCCCTTCAAACAACACCTCGAAGACTGGACGTGTGATGATGTGCTGTGCCAACATTTCGATAGCATCATCCTCGGTGATACTATCGTTCAGATCGCTCTTCAGCGCCTTATGAAATTCATTAAACACACGGCGAGATTCTGTATCAGGATCAGAAAGAATTCCCCTTAACCGAGTTATGTGATTTTTAGCAATTTCAGCAATATTGGTTGCCCAATCCTCCCAATAATGCCGAGTACCGCATTTCTTGACAAGCTGTGCCCTGATAGCACAAGAAACATCATCTATAGAAAAGGCAAGCTCGCCCTGCAATCCGCCTGGGACAACAAAATCATGTGCAGATATTATACTACGTTCCGGTGTGCCAATACCTGATCTTTCGGGTTGTGACCGAACAGGCAGATTTTCTACAACAGCCGTCGTCGCTTTCAACTCAGCGGCGCTATGGGAAACGCCAATAATCTCAATCTTATTGCTAACATCCTGTCCAAGTTCTATCTTATTAATGGTTGCATCAAGACTATCATCATGTGAGCGTAAAGCGTTAAGAACTTGCCATATAACACGATATTTCTCATTTTGATTCAAAGCTTTTTCTGGTGAAACACCCACAGGGAAACCTATAGGCAAGATGACATAGCCCATCTTTTTCCCCTCAGCACGCCGCATAACACGCCCTACGGCCTGGATAACATCAATCGGGCTTTTGCGCGGATGCAAAAACAGGATAGCATCGAGTGCAGGAACATCCACTCCTTCAGATAAACAGCGCGCATTTGTTAAGACACGGCAATTATCCTCTCCTACATCTTCTTTTAGCCAATCAAGCAATTCACTACGGGACTTCGCATTGAATGTGCCATCGACATGCTCAATATCACACCTTAGAGATGGCCTATCTCCAGTGTCATTTTTATGAGTGTCTTTTTTACTGATATAGTCGAGATATTCTTTAATCACCTTACTGAACTCGTCGCGAAACAGCTTGGAACTGCGAATATCTTTGCAGAAAGCCAACGCACGACGCATAGGATACGGATCAGTTGCAATATCCTCTGTTATATCGGCTTTGGTCAGTGCTCTATAGCAACCCACAATCTTTGTTGCATCATCAAGGACAAGTTCTGAACTACTATCGCCAAGACGTTGCTGTACAGCAGCACTAACAAGCCCTTCATCCATTGCCAACACAATGACTTTATAATCGGTCAGAAGATTGTTTTGCACTGCCCATGAAAAACTACAATGGAAAAGTGTCTTACCAAACTTTTCCTCATCATCCATCGAAGTGAGAACAGCATCGAGTTCATTGGCGCGGCTCTTCACATTCTCACCGAAAATACGTTGTGTGGCCGTCATATAAAGGCGCTTCTTGCCACGAATAACATCATTATCATGCACTTTAACGAAATTGGATTCGTCTTTAATGGATTTGTCCTCGTTAACCAAGGTTACGCCTGTTGTGCGATGTGCTTCATCACAAATGATGAAATCAAATTCCGGTAAACCATGTTTCTTCTGTGCATCGGAAATAACATGTATCGATTGATAGGTCGCAAAGACAACGGTCATTTTATCTGCTACAAGTTTACCTACGCCTTCTGCCAGTTTGGCAGCATCCGTTGTAGCTGGAAAAGCTAGATCGAATGCATCAATTTCAGCAATATCATCCTTACTTTTACGTCGTTTTCCAACCTGTATATCGGAACACACAGAAAAAGAACGAATCGGTGTTTCCGTATCCACAGTCCATTCACGCACTGTTTGTGACATCAAAGCTAGAGAAGGAACGAGAAACAAAACACTCCCACCCTTACCTACAAGAGTTTCCGCAATTTTGAGACTGGTAAAGGTTTTGCCCGTTCCACAAGCCATGATAAGCTTACCGCGATCTGCTTCAGCAAGTCCAGCACACACTGCTTGCAATGCATTTTGTTGGTGCTCACGGATCTTCTTTTTATCAGTCAAAATGACCTCATTTTTGGCTGCAAAGATCTCCCATTGGATCGGACTTTTTTCCATATCAGAAAGGCTAATCCGTAAGACAGGAATTATCTGCCCCTGAATCATTGTTTCAGCATGTTCACTCCAAGCTTTTTTCGTCGTGTCAATAACAACACGCCGCTTAAATGGATCTTTTCCTGACGCTGAAATAAAACTGTCAATATCCTTTTTTTGGATTCGGTAGGCAGAATCATAAAATTTGCACTGGATTGCCGCAAAACCATCTTCATCGCGAAGCTTTGCTACAAGATCAATTCCGGTGTCACGGGTATCCCAACCATTTGCTTTTGCCCAATCCGTATACATTTGAACTTGTTCATATTGCTCAATTTGAACGGGATCATGAGTAAAATATGCTCTGGCAAAACGCTCGAAATAAGTGCCCTTATCTCTTTTTGTCCGCGCTTCATCATGATAAGTCTGCAAAAGTGATTGTAATGTTTGTCCCGCCATTTTCCCCATCTCTATCAAAGCTATCTATTATTGCAGCGGATCAATATCGAACTCGATAACACAAACACCCAAACTCATTATGCATAGCTACAAAACCTCTATGAACGCCTATAGAATCTCTTCCGATAAGCGGTGCAATTTCAGTTTGCTGTAAAATTTCTGTGATAAGTTGTTCCGCTATTTCCTACCTTTTTATACATGGAATCCCGCAAATGCAAGTCGTCCATTTAGGTACGGCATCTGAGTTATGATGATAATTTGGCAACATTATGTATACGCTTTATGAGCGTTGTTTGTCATGCATATCGGAAAAGCGTGTTTTTTATGCGTATGCATTACGATTTGGCAGCTGAATGCATAAAAAAATATGGAAATATGCTTAAATGAGAACCCTCAAAACCTTCAAAACTCTCAGTAGATCTCACAATAGAAAGTCTAAGGGCTTTGAAGGTTTATAAACAGAGTCAAAACAAGACTGTTTTGGTTTTACGCTCTTGTGAAAAAGGCAAATGGATTCATTGTTTTTCACCACTCTTATTCAATGCCGGGTTCCATTCATAACGTGCGCTTGGTCGCCTACCCGTATAGCTATTGGCTATCGAGATTTCACGAATGCGGTTTGTATCGCATAAAAGCTTTATAGCCTGCCAAACTGCTTCATGCTCTGTTAAGTTTGCCCAGCCTCGTTGATGAATATCACGTAAAGTAAAAATAGGCGGTAAATCTGCTCGCCGTTTTACAATCAGTTTTGCCCCCTCTTCTGCCAATATATAACCCGCTGCATAAAGCCGCTTCGCATGGCTTAACAGATATTCTGACCATCCCAGCGCCATTATGAGCGTATCCTTATTAATCTCAGAACGTCCACCTGTCACCAATTCACAAATCAATGCAAGAGTTGCAACGGTTTTCGGCATTTTCAAAATATAGGATTCTAGAGAAGTGGAATTTTTGCCATTTCTTATTTCTCGATGAATCTTTTCCATCCATTCGCAAAACAATTCCTGTGCCTCTGCTGAAAAACGCATGATCAATGGATGTTCAGATGAACCAAAAGGATTATCATGAAAGGAACGGAAAATAGTTTCATAGGCTATGCGTGCTTCCTGATTAGGGTGTCTATCAACCCATTGCCAATCTTTGGGTTCATCTGGCCAAACAATCATTTGAAAGCGCTGGATCAAACCATCATCACTTTTACCAGACAAAGCACTTTGAATGAGAGGAATAATCCGTGAAGGTTGAATACCTCCAATTATAGATAAAGTTGAGTTCTTGATATGAATGGTACCACGACCTATACGATCATAAATAAATGGCTTATCACCATCAAAAGCTTCCAGATAAAAAGCACGATCTGATTGATATTCGTCTCTCTCCATTTTTGATAAAAAGCCCGACAATTCATCACGAATGAGCAATAATCCACGCGGATTTTCATTGAATAATTCACCAAGCTTTTCAACAGTCGCATCATTCACAATCAAACGCGGTATTGAGGCTTCATGTTGATCACCATGATCTATATCTGCCAGAATTCTTCGAGCATCTTCACGATTACCATCCTTAAACGCTTTACTAGCCTCTTTTTGTCTTTTCTTTCTGTCCATATCGCTAAGAACCGCATCAATCTCATCCTGCTCTTTCTGTTGTTCCCAATTTTTATACTGATCATTTTGAAGTGTATAAATAGGCTCAAGTGCAGAGTTCATAGCAGGAGACTTCATTGCAGAAGGGCGCCCAATAATGGCTCCCCAAAGATTGGGTACAATCGTCCAATCATCCTGTTGTTTTGGTGCTACCCGCACAGTATTGCCAATGATGGCAGCCACACCACATAAAGCGGAAACAGCTACAAAATCAACAGGTGATTGCTGGCGTTCTGAAATGTCATAAACACAATCGCATAATACAGGTGGTAACATTTCAGGGCAAAAAGCTTGCACAGGCAACAGTCTCATTTTGATCGGTTGAATCTTCCCCCAACCATTTGCTTGAAGAGCTTCTTCATAAGGTATAGCCTTTAAACAACTATTGTTATCATTCTGGCTCATGCAGCACCCCTTTGAGATAATAACACGTCATTAAAATCTTGCCCTTGTGGAGCTTCCATCATAAACACCGAAAAGCCCTGCTGATGCGCACGTGCTGCCAGAGTAAAGCCTGCCTTGCGTCCTGCTGTGTCACCATCCATAGCGATGGTAAGGCGTGCTTGTGTATCTGGTAAATTCAACTTCATCATCCCACTGGTGGAAAGAGCTGCCCATAGATCAATGGGTTCTTCTGGTAACAAACCAGAAATGAGCGAAAGGCCGGTTTCTATGCCCTCACAAATCACATAATGCTGTTTGTTGCCTTGGCTTAAATGCACCGCACCACCCATCACAGATCCTAGCATTGCTTTTACAGGTGTTATATCGGCTTTAGCACCATCACCCCGTAAATAGGTTCTGTGAATGGCAAAAAAATTACCCCCCTCGACAAGTGCTACTAGCGCGGGGTGGCAATCCCTTGAGGGGTGGG
This sequence comes from Bartonella sp. A05, assembly GCF_026930145.1. Classification (GTDB taxonomy): domain Bacteria; phylum Pseudomonadota; class Alphaproteobacteria; order Rhizobiales; family Rhizobiaceae; genus Bartonella. The sequence goes on from NZ_JANHOJ010000001.1 coordinate 61,032, forward strand.
GACATGCTTCATGAAAACGTAAACTCGTTGGTAAAACACAACGAATACCACGCATACGCAAATAGGTTTCTGCAAGGCTATTCTTGATTGGCTTGGCTTGTTTCCAGATAGCTTTTGCTTTATCTGCATTCTTCTTTGCCTTAGAACATGAAAGCTGTTTAAAGTTCTTCTCTATAAAAAAGCATTCTTGATTGTAATCTGCATTATCAAAAAATGCATGTTTTGTGATGTGTCCCATTGCTTCTAATGCATTTACGATCTCTGCAAATTCACAACCAGCATGACAATACAGCAATAAACGCCCATCATATCCATAGCTAATTGATAAGCTGGGGCGTTGGTCATCGTGCGCTGGACAACAGGCAAGGCCAGTATGGCCATTCCATGTGCCACGCAATGTATAGGTTATCCTTTGAGCATTGTTATAATAATATGACATTTTATCTCCATGACGTTGCGTCACAGGACGGATTTTGCTATGCTCTGATTGTAAAACTTGAGAAAGCCTTGTCCGTCCATGCGTGACAGGGTTTTTCTTATAGAGTCTCAGACGCATGGCGTTGGGCTTTGGCTTTTTCAATAACAGCGATGATTTCAGATCTTGGCCAGCGTGATAATGCGCCAATTTTTAAGGGTCTAGGCACTGTTCCATCAGCAACACGTCGCCAAAATGTTGGGACACTAATCTGAAGGATCTGCGCACTTTCACGAAAAGTTAAAAGAGGATCATGAATAATCATGTTTTTTCCTTTCTACATGATATTATTAAAATTTCTCTGATTAAGAGATCATGAGCAATCATGTTTTGCTCTTACATCTCTGTTGAGAACAATTAAAAGATGATGGAAAAAAACAGGAAATAATAGAGAGGGAAGTTCAAAAAACTTCCGCTTATCCCTTCTCATTTTTATGCCTAAATGACCACAACGAAACAAAGTGATAACTGCATGAAAAAATATTTTTATTGAAAAAACAATAGCTTAAAATATGGGGTAGGTTATATGTTTCCTCCCTTAGAATAGTATATCATCGTCCCCAAAATTATTTGAAACAGTAGAATTGTAACTCTCTTTTTTGTCCTCTAAAATGAAATTTTGGTTCTCGTCTTTTTGAGAGGAGGAATTTCCAGTAAAATGAGATAAATCTCCGGGAGTTTTGGGGGTATTTCCAGGAGTTGGAGCAGCACCTCCCTTAGGATTCCAATTGGCAACACTTGCTAATTCCCCGATTGCCTTTGTTTTGGGCTTACCATTCTTATCTAAGAGATCATATTGAGCAGCATTACGAGTCAACCAGCTTTCGAGTGTTTTTTTAACGGTCTTACCTCTTTCAGCCTCAATTACTGCTTCCCATGCAGCAACAACCGCGGCTAACTTTGGAGCATAACGCAGATGATTTGGATCTAGAAACGCATATCCTTGATCTTTAGTTTCACGAACATCAAGCTCTGAGAAGAAAAATTGAGATGATATATCATTCCAGCGAAGCCAACCTTCTAAATCGCGAACACCAACAGATGAATCAGATAATTTGTGAACATATTGCTGATAATCCCAGTCATCTTTTTTCCATTCCCATTTCACTGTTAATATATTTTCTTTTCCTGCATTAACTATAGAATTGTACATTGCCCGAAATTGACCTATTTTCGATAATGATAACTGAACACCATCCATATCACAGATAAGACTATTTGCTGGATTTTCTAACTCAGAAAACTGATATCTTGCTGGATTTATTCCAACTACCAACGCAGCTGCCTGCCATAATGTAAAGAAAGGAGAAGCCCTCCACCATTCCATATCCTCATCAATCTCCATGCACATTTCCTTTCTTTATTTGTAAAATTTGACTATTGGCACCGGTAACATGCAGTGCCCATCTCTCCATTAAAACACGACGCTGTTCGATAAAATCTGTGCGACGATAAGCACGTTCAACCTTACCACCAACAACATGCCCTAGAATGGTTTCTGCTACGTCATAAGGAGCATCTGTTGCTTCTGCTAACCAATCACGTAAACTAGAACGGAATCCATGGGGGCGTGCTTCAAGTTCAGCGCATTCCATATGTTTTGACATGGACATATCGGAAATAACTCCACGTCTAACACTTGGAAACAAAAAACCATTACGAGAAAGAGAACGAGCTTGTTCAATAACTTTCATGGCTTCGCCAGATAACGGCACGCGAAAATCTGCCGTAGCATCACGCCTGCCTTTCATAGATTCGCTAGAGATTGTCCAAATATGACCATCAATTTGATCTTCATGAATATGACGCAAAGGATTAGAACGAACACCTGTTAAAATAAGAAGGCGTAAAGCCAAATGCGTTATTGTTGTTTCTTCGAGTGTTGCGTAAAAAGCTGGAACATCACGCCAATCCATTGCCGGTATGTTTTGAGCTTTATGACGCTGTTTCCCAAGTAAAGCACGTGCTTTATCCGGTGCTTGTAGATCAACATCCAATCCAAGTGCAGCGGCATGTTTCAAGCAAATATTCAAGCGGTTCATAGCCTTACGAGCTGTATCAGCTTTTGTATGCCAAATTGGGGCTAATGTATCGCGTATATCTGTTTGATTAATCTCTGAAACAGGAACTTTGCCTAGCTTAGGTAAAATATGCAATTGCAAAGCTGTAAACCAACGCCCTGCTTTACCCTCGCCCTTTAATTCAGCTTTACGGCTTTCAAAGGCATCGAAAGCAATATCTTTCAATAAATGAAGATTACGCGCAGCCTCACATTTGAGCTTTTCGCGTTCTTTAATGGGATCACGACCTTCTCTGATAACAGCACGCCATTGTTCAACTAATCCACGTACTTGCTTCAAGGATACATCTTTGCAGGCGCCCAATCCCATTTCTCTGCACCGTCCATGAATGGTATAACGCAAGATCCATTGCGCACCGCCATCCTCACGCTTGTAAAGCCACAAGCCAGCTCCGTCATTATATTTACCAACTTCAAGCGTTGCTACGGCTCTTGCACTTAAAAGCTCCATCGTTTGCATGCCCAATCCACACTAAAAACGCTACTGTTTAATCCCCTCTTCCAATCCACCTTTTGGCGTGCGATTGAGTGATTTTTGATGATTTGCAGTAGTAATGCATGAAATGATAAAATCATGCAATATCAAATCGTTTGATACAGCATGAAAATTTACGATTTACACTGAAAAATCAATAAGTTATCTTTTAATTGTGCCGATATACGACTTATGCAAAAAATAGTGAAAAGCATTTTGATCTATACGACCATAGAGAATGCATAGAAACATTATGAATAGGCGGATCAATTCATCGAGTTTGAAACACGCTTATAAATACACAAGAATATATGAAGAAACATTAAAGTATGACGCACTGCATCCCAAAATCAGAGACACTATGACTGTGCATTTTTGCTTAATATATTTTATTATTTTGCCTTAAATATGACTCAATTCGCCTTACATGTGACCTGAATTTGTTCATAATTATTAGGTGTTGAGCTAATGTGTATTGAATGCGAAATGAAACCCCTCTTTGATGAGGATGGTTATCATTCTGTAAAAAAATATAGTTTGAAATTATTTTTATTCTTGTTCATCCTTTTAATCCAAACCAAAATTCTTTATGCGGATCCTGTTTCTCCAAAGCTTCCTGATACACCCATTGATAAGTCTGTACGTGTTAAGGTTCATACCGGATATGAGTATTGCTACGCTCCCGCATTTGTAGATGGTGAAAGCTATATTTACATTGACAATTGCTCTTCTCCCAACGTTTTAGCCGCCAGATATGATGTTTTTCAGAGGGTCGCTTGGAAACGTGATGGTGTTTGGTTATGTATGACTGCTCCTAATTCTGTTACGGGGATTGACGGAAAAGCAACAGAGAATTGGGATTATATTTTACTAAGGCCGTGCGTCATCAATGATGCAAATCAGCGTTGGATCATTAAAAACAGTGCTTTTTATACAGCTGATGGGAAATTCCGCGTGAAGGATTATAAGTGGTATGCTTATATTTCAAAAACCGAAGGAGATTACTACAATCATACCCTCAGTTCCGCAATGGATGCTTGGAGTAAAACGATTGCTGCTCCTGGTACTATTAGTCTCAAAACGTCTTTAGGCTGGAAGTTCGCAAGTCGCTTTAAGTTCGATATGTATTATATTGCGGACATGGAACCTCAATCAGATGTTATTGATCTTTACTACAATCCAGAAAATGGACATATTGCTAGATATACTGCCGCCGCTGGATTTTTGCATTGCATGGTTTCCCAACAATCCTCTTCAGATAATTGGAATTGGGTAAAATGGGACTATTGTGAAGACACTGTTGCCAACAAAAAGGATAACTATTACTGGGATATCTCTGCTTTAAATGGGCGAGATGGACCAATTTTGGATCATCAAGGTAATTTTTTAAGAGTAACCCGTTATGGTGCTAATTGGGGAGCTCCCTATACAGCCAAACCTAATTTTCTGAAAGAAGATAACAACCTTTCTCCGACATCAGAATTTGTGTTATCTTATGACATTCAACGGTGGAATCGTTATGTCTATAGAAATTTAGAGAACTCGCTTGCTTATTGTCCAGCTCCCGGCAACAAAAAAACTATCGTTACTCAGCCTAAAAGAAGAGCAAAGCGAACTTTGCCACCTGCTTTTGTGTTGGATGAAGAGTGGTTTAGACGGCTTCATAACATTGCTATCTCCGTAGATGATCCCTTAGCTTTCACAGGAATATGCGGTGTCTGCCTTTTGCATACTTATCAGATGATTGCTGAGCTGCAGCAATATCATTCCGTAGGCCCTCTTACACGTGGAGGATATTTCTTTAATACAGCGCCTAATACGAATCCAATGCTTTCATTTCGTGCAAGATACCCTGCACTTTACGATTTTATACAAAATGTTCCTCGAGTGCAAGGGTTTCGTTTACATCCAAGAGAAACGGATAATGAGGTTCAATTTAGAGTAGTGTCATCAATGACACAATTTATTCTATCGCGTTATAATTGGAGAGCATCAAATATAGCCATGGGTCTTAGGGGCGCAGCAGAATCCGTCAGACAACTTTTAACTGCACCTCCCGGAAGCATGTGGATTGCTTTTGTGATGTATGGTCACCCAGATGGGACTAGGACAGGACATGCAATGCCCATGATTCGAGGTCAGAATGGAATCATGGTTATACCAACAAATGTTGGTAGAATAAGTTATTCTGATTTTGTCACGCGAGCTTCAGAAAATACAATACTCGGAGCTATTATGAATCAAATTGCTCGGCGTAATACCATTATTTTCTTTGCAACATTGCAGCTAATAGGTGAAGAGCAAAATCCTCTTAATGTTGCCATGTCACAAAGCAACTGTACTGGAGATGGAGACGATAGAAGAGGAAACAGACAATGGCCAAGAAGTGCTACAGTGAATCAGTGTGCAAGCGGGCGATGTTCTTTTTAAAGAAATGGAAAGATCTATATATTTTTAAAATAGGTTTTTATATATAAAATCACTTTTCCAATATGTTTTGCAATATTTTCGTATTCGCTATAGTGGTTCAGCATTTGATATATTTTTATCACACTTAAAAAGTATAGGGAGACGAAAGATAAAAAAAGCAATTTTGTTCATAGTTTTATGAATTAGGACAAGCTAGCTCGCTTTTTTAAAAGGATACGATAAAAAATTGTTGCTCAAATTAAATCTTAATAACGAAGAGCAATGGTCTGATTATTTGTACACTCAGGACATGAGAGAAACAAAGCCCACGTGGCTGGGCAATTCTTAAAGAGAACAGAACTGTACACCAACCACCGTTGCTAACTTATGTGCCTGCCCAATGAGATGTTTGCAAATAATCCGCGCACTATGTTATCTTGAAACATTGATATTTTCTATTGTGTATTTGTTAAAATGAAAATTAATCCAGCAGCAATCAACAAGGGCAAGATAAATGATATAAAAAGCCGTTGTTAATTGAAAGAGACGATCACAACGCAGTTCACGCATTTTATCATCATTAACGTCTCTTAATGCTTTAATCAAAAAATTTTTACGATTCTGCAACCTCTCTCTTTGAGATGATACTATAAAATACGATAAGCTGTTTTTTCTGCGTCTTTTTTCCCAATTTAGACGCAGAACAACGCAAGCAAAATACCGTTATATATCATCTTTTTCCCTTTTTAATCATTAAATATACACTATTTACAGTTCGTAGAGTACCAATCACATTTCCTTTGAATGAATGAGAGGAGCAGATTTTTTAATCGTGATTGCTATAAAGGACGCAATCAGAATTTTCAAAGAATCGCCAATCATAAAACCTAATGAAGCGGTTAAAGCCGTTAGTAAAGGAATCTGAGCAATATAAGACATCCACGGTATTCCAAAAAGATATACAATCCCAATACCACCCACAGCATTAACGACAATAAACATCATAAAATTGATCTGACGCCAAAACATCTCAACCATAAAGCCAATAAAAAATGCAGCAAAAGGAAAACCAATTAAATAACCACCACCAGCTCCTAAAAAAACACCTATGCCTCCACGCCCACCAGCCAATAAAGGCAACCCAATAGCAACAAGCAAAAGAAAAAGTACAGATGCTAAAGCCCCTCTTTTTGCTCCAACGATAGATCCTGCTAACATAGGCCCCATAGACTGAGCGGTAATCGGAACTCCTAGAAAAAAAGGAAGAGAAATAGGAGGGAACACCCCTAAAACCGCATAAAGAGCAGCAAATAAAGCAATATAAACCAAATCTTTTGTATTCATAAAATCATTCCTTCAAAACGGCTTTATTATCATCGTGCAATGTTTCATCAGCAGCATCTGTGTCATAGGAGCGTGCATCTAATGCCTCAGCGATCTCTGAAGCCATCCCTATCATTCGTATAATTAAGGGTACTGCAAGAGCTGCAATGTTCGTATCAAAACCGCGTGCTCGTTGTGCTTCACGCACTTCATTAAATTTTTCACTGACAACAGGAATAAATCTAATCGCCATAGATAAAACGATACTCAATTTTGATGAGTTTATCCCAAAGCGCCAAAAAGGTCGAAATCCCGCTTCAATTGAAGCTACCATATCTGAAACCTTTGTTGTTAATGAAATAAGGGATGCGAGTAAAACAAGAATGATAAAACGCAATACGACTAAAAAGCCTGTAATATAACTATCACAAACAGCTTGAACGACAAATATAAATATTAAAAATAACCCCATCCCTTTAAGCTGTCGCAGGATAGTTTTAAAAGGAACCTTAGCTATCTCGTACAATAAAGCCACTAATAATGAAAATAGCAGAAGAATAAGTATCGATTGAACCATAAAAATAATGGTTCCAAATACAATAAGAATGAACAGCTTAATTCCGGGTCTAAGCTTATGAATAAGCGTATCCTGAGGGAAATATAAGCCAATCATAACATTCTGCTGACATATTCCTTAATCGCAACCGATGGCACATCATCAACAACTATTTCCCCCCTATCAAAAACCAGCACCCTATCAAACTCTTTTAGAAATTCCAAGTCATGTGATACAATAATCACAGTTTGTGGTAATTCTTCTATAGCTTCTGTAATCCGGCGTTTATTTCGCAAATCAAGCAAAGTTGTCGGCTCATCAAAAATAATGTAATCTGGCCTCATTGCTACCACGCCAGAAATTGCAATCAACTGTTTCTGTCCACCGCTTAATAAATGAACTGCATGATTTCTAAAGGCCTGTAGATCATAACGCTGTAAAATTTCATCCACACGTTCCTTGATTTCCTCCTTACTCAATTTTAAGTTTTTGAGACCAAAAGATAAATCTTCTTCCACCAATGGTAATACAATTTGATTATCAGGATTTTGAAAAACAAAGCCAACTTTACGCTTTACTGCTTTTGCATCACGCTTTGTGTCAAGCCCATCAACGCTCACAAAACCACTTGATGGAAGTTGTAGCCCATTGATAAGACGAACAAATGTGCTTTTTCCAGATCCATTCGCACCAATAACTGCAATCCGTCTTTCAGTTATTTGTATAGTAATATCTCTTAAAACACATAAATCACCAAAAACTTGTGTTACCCTGTCAAATTTTATTCCTCTCAAAATTCTGCCCAACTAACCTCTTTATTGTCTGACTTCTCAAAGCTATTTCTTAAGCCTATACCCCAAAAACAAAAGCAGACACCATATAGGAATAATAACAACTGCTAAACTCATATCAGGCATCTGCGCAGGAATGTACGATCCAATTGAAGTCATGTCAATTCCTATCATATCAAACATCTGAACCATTAATCCATTTTGTCCAAAACCACTGATAAACATAATACAAAACAATAATGCAAGAAAGAATAAGCAAATATAATTCGCATAAGGATATAAACCGAATGCATAAATAAACGAACCTTCTTTGTTTTTATATGCTTTTCTAAACTTCAAATGAACCACAATAATAATAGCCCAAGTAATCGTTGCTGCTACAGTCGCAAGAGACATGATACGCATAAAACTATGGTCTGGGATAAGAACATTAATAACGATAATAGACGCGGTACATACCGATGAAAAAAGAACCGCAATATAAGGAATACGGGCAGAATTAAGTTTGCTAAAAATATGTGGTGCATTTTTTTGTATAGCTAAATTATAAAGCATCCGACCATTAGAATAAATGCCACTATTGTAAACTGAAATAGCAGCCATAATCACTACAAAATTCAAAATGTGGCCAGCTGCAGGAATTCCTATAGTTTCAAAAATAGTAACAAAAGGGCTACCATCTTTTCCAATCATATCCCACGGACTTATCATCATAATAACGCTGATAGATCCAATATAAAAAATGACCAGTCTCCACATTATTTTACGAATTGCAGTCGGAATTGCTTGTTGTGGATTAGATGCTTCTCCAGCAGTAATACTAATAAGCTCTGTTCCACCAAAAGAAAACATCAAAATAGCAGTAGCAAAAACAACTCCCACTGCTCCATAAGGGAAAAAACCACCATGATTCCAAAGATGGGAAATGCTTGCTTGGCTACCATTCACCCCAGTTACAATGAGAAAAATCCCAAAAACAATCATACCCACGATAGCAACTACTTTGATCAAAGACAAACAAAATTCAAATTCTCCAAAAAAACGTACATCAATCAGATTAACCCCTGTAATCAACAAAAGAACAACTAAGGATGACTTCCAATGATCAATAAGAATCCAATGATCAAGGTAGAATCCAATCACTGTAAGCTCTGCCATACTCACAAGAATATAAAGAAACCAATAATTCCAACCCGTTATAAAACCAGCCAAACGTCCCCAATATTTATAAGCAAAGAAACTAAAAGAGCCTGAAGTCGGTTCTTCTGCTGACATTTCACCAAGCATTCGCATAATAAAATATGTAATAATTCCTCCGAAAAAATACGCTAGAATAGTTGAAGGGCCAGCTAATCGAATGGCCTCTGCTGAGCCATAAAAAAGACCCGTTCCAATAACGCCTCCCAAAGCGATCATTTGAACATGACGATCTTGAAGACTGCGCTTCAAATCATTGTGTTTTATCTCAGGCATTATTCCTCGCTACTCTTGCTTACTCAACTTCAGTCTTTTTAAAAAACAATCATGATGTTTAGACTCTGTTTTGCAAAAAAACAGAAAATGCATGTTAATTTATTTTTTCCACCATAATGGAACCATCTGTTCTTTGTATATGTTACATAAATACTCTGTAAAAATAATAAGAAGACAATATGCTCCATGCTCCGTCCTGTATTTAAATTAATGACATTTGTTTCAGTTACGCTGACATTTATGACATCAGTTATTGACGGTGCGCGCTCTATCGTTGCATCATATTTGATTGTAACACCCTTAAATCAAATATTAGCAAATATCTTTCAGTCAGATATCTATAGCATCAATCATTTTATACACAATCTGGTGCCATCTTTCCTGTCCTCAATTTGCATTACTCTCGCTTATTTACCAGCGTGGTCTATCTTTGGTGCTTTAGCAGTAGCATTTTACACTTTAAGTTATGAACAAAAAAAACCCTTTCATAAGATCTCGTATCAAGAAGAACAATACGTTTGATATTGAAGTGTTTTTTCTGAAATTTACTCTGTATCTATATATCCAACTATACTCCTTAAAAGGCTTTAGATAAAATCTATTTTAAAAATAAAAGTGCCTTTTTGAATACATGCACCACCCTCATGATCCCTATAGACTTTTATGATAATACGAAACCTATTCTAAACGATTTAAATAGGATTGACCTTCCAATCCTACTTACTGAAACAATCTCTACAGAAAAAACAGAATAGGCTGAAATGGCAAAATTGTTTACGTTGCCCAACCGTTTTTAAAAATTCCTTCTGTCTTTATTGAACACCACGATTAGAAAACGCACTAAAAACACAACATTAATATCTATATAAAATTGAAATTTTATAAAACAATGATTACGATATAAACATTAAAATAATGAGTAAAATACCTTTCAAATCGTATTAAACAAACACAACTAAATTGTGGTAAAAAACATCAAATATCTTTATTAGCTAAAGTGAAGGTGCAACTGAATTGTCAGAGAAACTTCGCTCTTCCAAATCCGCAAAGCGCTTCATCAGAACATTAAATTTTTGAGACAGCGCATCGAAACCTTTCCATTGATCAGTTACCACACAAGAGAGTTCTTCAAGAAGCTTTTCTTGATGAGCTAACTTCATTTCTAATTCTGTCAGCCGACTTTCATCCACCATGACTCTTACTCCATTTTAAATAGAAAAACGCGTTCAATTTCATAAAAAACTCTCCGTATCTCTCATTTTTCTATAGGAAATAAGAGACACTCTTCCATCAAATGATGATCATTATAGACTCACCTTTATGTATAAAGGCTGAATTTATTTTTTTCATTCCCAAAATGACTTGTCAAATAAATTTCTCTTCCTTTCTTAGAAATTGTAGCTGTTTTTAAAAGTGCACTTTCCTTACACGCTTTTAAAATCGGAGTGAATATAAATTGATGAAGAATTTTGCTAGCATTTTATAACATCAAAATAAAAAATATTGGTTTTCTTTTAATCTCCATCATAATCCATTATCCTATCTCAATAACCAATGAATCTTATGAATTATTAAAAAATTGCATACTTGCTTTTACATATACTTTTGGCTATTACCCTCAAGCGAACTTTTGTTTGATTAATATATAAATCTGTGCCGCATTAGCTCAGTTGGTAGAGCACATCATTCGTAATGATGGGGTCGCTGGTTCGAATCCGGCATGCGGCACCATGAAATCTTAAAATAAAGTGTAATCAGTAGTTTGTGTATTTTGATTATTTTAAAATCTATCTGCCAATTTACTTTTTGTAGGATGATGAAAACAGCTATATATGTCATAATGCCGCAAGAATATACCGTCATTTGTTCGGATAAATTGTTTTATTTCATCACATCTATTTTGGAGATTCTGTTGCTAACAATTTCTTATGCTTCTTTTCTGCAAAAGCTATTTACAAGCCCAAAGCATAAAAATCTTGTTTTGTCTCTTTAGTTATGAACCTTTACCCCCCTCAGAGCTCCTAATTGTAAGAGCTTTTGAGAGTTTTAATGTTGAAGATTATTATTTCAGATTTTTGCGAAATAACTTCATTCATAATATCTCGTTGAATCAAGAATATCACGTTTCAATGGCTCATCTATCCATCAGTCTATTTTTCATTTTGATATAAACTTACTCATAGATACTACAATATACGTCTCGTTCCAGATAGTTATCTGACTTTCTGAACCACAACGTTAAAATCTTTACCGATATTGTTATGGATGTTACAGGCTGTATTTTTGATGAAAAATACAATTTATTATAATTGCCTCCGCAGATAATTTCTTAAATAGCATGGTATTAGAACACATGAATAGAATTTATAGCTTCAAACCTCTATAAACTGTACTCAAGAATGGCTCAATTGTTTAGCACTAAGTTTATTCATTTTATAATAAGATCTTTAGAAGCTATCTTCTTAAATTAATTCTGATATTTTTTTTATAAATTCAAATTTTATATTGTATTCATTTTTCTTTGTCAGAAAATCTTTTTTTCCTGAAACCCTAGAGTGTTCGCATTTTCAATTAAATTGCGCTCCGTACTACGGTCAATACCATCAGGCACATTTGCATGAACTTCGAGCCTAATTGTTATATCTGCGCTCGATTTATATCTTAAAACGTCTATAATTCCTTCACTTATTTTGTAAACATCACGCACTAAGAAAGCAGAAGAAATAAAAACTGTGCCAGAAAAATTTGTAGGCAAAACATCTTCTTCTATCTTTATTGAAACATCATTTTCTGGAATTGTCTCACCTAGAAACGTCATCGCAGACTTAATGCGGCCATTGGTTGCTGATAGATCATATCGTTCCTGAGGAGAGAACATCGCTTTGAAGTGTTTTTCTGCAATGTCTTTTCGAACTAAGACACTACTCTTATCAAGCGTAATGGCAACGTTACTTGTGTTTTCAAACAATAAGCCATGATATTGACCCGTTGTTTCATCAAAATAATCAGCATAGGCAAACGATCCAGAAACCTTTTGTGATAGAGCATCTCTGACAGTTTCTATCAAAACCTCATCGCTACTTAATCGCGGCAAATAGGGATAACGATTTAAATACTGCCATAAATCTTTTAAGAGAATATGCTGTTTCTTATCCCAAATGTAGCGTTCAAGAAAACGGTTAAGTCTGTTGCCCACGAGCTTAGAATATAACCCTTCATCAGCCACAAGCTTTTTTCCTGCTGCTTCAAAGAGATTGTTTTGAACTGCAATACGATTGATACTTAACTCAATTGCTGCTTCAGGATTTTTTTGAAATGGATTAATGAGATAGCACCATGCCTCTCTAATTGAGGCTTTAACTCTATCCGTCGCTTCATTCACTCTACTCTTTGCTAATGTTTCAGCACTCTGTTTTAAATCAAGCCTATCTTTATCGCGTATTATTCCTTGCCATGCTAACATAAAACGTATAGCGTTTTTAATAGACTGCAACCCTTTGTAATCCGCGGCTAAAAATACTAATGTATTCTTATATTTGCGTGGTATAGCACCATGCATTTCTAGCATAGAATATGCTTCACGCTTCGCTTCTGACTGGGTGCTATTCATGCGATGTGCATGAGACGGTCCTAAAACAACCATGCGCACACCACCTAAATCATCAGGAATTTCAGCAGAATGATTGGGAGCAATTTGAACAGATCGAAAATTAAAACAATTGGGAATGCTTTTAATATAGACTATAAGCTCTGTATTAAGGTGAGAAATAACAAGAGCTTCTTCGATTTGCTCTGCTCTCTCTGCTGCCATATGGTTCAAACTGGGATCCGTTGAATACCAATAACGCCCGTTATCACCATGCATATATTTCGCTTGATTAACAAGACGACGTAATGCATCTTTAAAAAGATTGAGATTTTCACCAGGTTGAATGACACCAAGATTAATTTGTTTATCATCTAAACCGTGATTTTGATATCCCGTGCTTGGGGCTGTTGCCATAAATACAGCATGTGCAATACGCTGTGTAGCAGAATATTTATAGAGATTAGGCGCCTGTTGATCGATTTTAAAAGGTGTAGAATCTGCGCCATATACATCAGTTGCAATGATCGATTGCCAGTTTACGTCGAGATAACGACACAGTTCAGATTCAACACGCAGCGATCCAACCGCAATATTTCCAGGCATAATCATTGCTGAGCAATCACCACTCGTCCATAATTCATGAATAATTTGCGCCATAAGGCGCAAAACACCACGGATACGCTGAAATCTTTCCGATGCCACCCAGCTTGTGTACAGCTGATTAAAAAGCTCTGGATGGATTGGATAGGCTTTAGCCAGTTTTCGCCTATAATCCACTCTTTCAACTTCCTGAGGAAAATTATTCTTATTGCTCTGATAAAATTGAACAAATTGTTTGATTGTATTCTCTTTATGATGTGCTTTATTGCTTGAAATATCTTGAAACAGACGGTTACGAACAATCTCATAGTCTTCTTCTTGAGTTGCAGGTCGCCAACATGTCTCAATTCGTGAAAATGTTTGTTTTAGGCAACGCAATGCTTCTTGCCCACCTTCACCACCCACCTCAATTTCTGCAACAGGCAAAGAAGCAACAAGCACCGTTCGTGAACAGTTTTTAACAGCTTCAGTTAAGGATTGAACGAAGGTTAGATTTGCGTCAAAATTACCTGAAAGTAAATTATTTATTTTATAAATTTGACGCAGATAAGCGATCCATTCATCAATAAGAATAAGTGCTGGTGAATGGCGGTTAAATAAATCCGTAAGCAAATCGGAACCTGGAGCAATACCGGTTTTTTCATTGTCTGCAACCATGGCAAAAGCTTCTTCACCACCAAGTTGCCAAGCTATTTCTCCCCAAGTGGTATATATGTTAACGCCATTTTTGGGTGAAAACGGATTTTGCGGCGCACGTTTTGTTCCCACAATAATTGCGCGATTTATCTTTGAGGGCAACTCTATGTTATTCTGTTGTAAAAGCTGATATAAATTAGCCAATCTGCTGGCAAGTTCAGAACTAGCCATATGATAAAGTGCCAGCATGGAATGCGTTTTTCCACCACCAAAATTGGTCTGTAATTCAACAACTGGATCACCTCCAATGCCAGAAAGCCTTTTCGCTGCATTAAGAAGGAGTGTTTTCAGCCCTTCTGTTAAATATGTACGACTGAAAAAATCAATAGGATTACAATATTCAGATGAAGCAGTTCCATTATGAACAGCAGATAAATCAGCTGCAAATTCTGCTTGTTGAAATTCACCTGTAGCCACATCACTATAAGGCTCTACAACTTCACGCCAAGGCAAAAGGCCAGCTGGCATTTCTATATTGAGTTCAAGTTTTTGAGTTTTGTGTCGCTCTTCATTGCGAACTAATTCTGTTTGTTTTATGCGCACAATTTCATTGCGTGCCTTAAGAATCTGAACTGCTTCATCACCTGCTGAAATTACATCCATCAAGCAAAACATACTATCAAGCACGCACTCGGCATCATCATAACTAAACGCTTCATCACGAGCTACTTTATTGCAGACAACAATAAGCTCATGGATAATAGAGCGATGTTCTTTTCCTAAAACTGTTTTAAAAACATCGCCCCAAAAACGATCCATAACTTGTAAGAGAGACTGGTTATCCCAATTTATCTTGCCATTTAAACCTCGTTGCACATTAGGCATTTTTTCCAAAACTTTAAGTGGCCAATCGGTTTTAAAAGCACTTCTCAATCTTTTTTCTATAAAAGGTTTTAAAGTATTGAGCGAAATTTCCAGTACCTCCAAGACCGTCCCACGCACACTTTTGGACACGATTCTTATCCCTTATAAAAAGTTCAACTGTTGTATATTTTGTGAAGAATCAGCCTGGGTTGCCAATCTTGTTAATTCAGACCAATCAGCAATCAGTGCATTATAGGGTAATGCTTCTTTGGCGTCCTGTCTTGTGTTTGCTGCTATATCATAAAGGCAATAAGCCAAATCACGAACAGCTTCAACATACCGACTAATTCTCTGAAGTATGTAAGCGGTTTTGTCATTGATGCCATTTTTTTCATGGAAGAAAATTAAATATTGACAACATTCCCAAATGGTTAAATGTTGATCTCGCTCAGGGCTCCAATCAATAGCCAACTCACAGCGTTTTAAAAGGCGCACTTTTCCTGCAACGCTCTCAATAATACCGGCATGTTTGACCTGCTCAACTGAAATACCTCTTGCTTGCGCCAACGAATTAGCAGCACCGAAATCCCCCTTATTCATACCAAATTGTGTAAACCACGTTATCGCAAAACGAGTTTCATCATCAAAATCACCTTGAAGATCATCATTATGTTGATCCAATTTTTGATTGATAATTTGTAAAGCGGTGTTTACGCTCATGGCAGTATCATCAGTTTCTAAAACAGCCTTATAGCGTGAAAATATCGCCATACCAGGGCCAATTGCCGATTGGCGTAGATCGGTTGCAGAAATATTAGAAGATTTCAGCTTTTCTACAGCATCTGGAAATTCAGAATCAAGCGCACGAATAAATTCGCCGCGGAAGATAGTTTCAGCTGTTTTACTGCGTTTACGACACACCAAAACAACTGAATTAGCCAACACATTTGCATTCAATGCAGTCATACGACCGGCTCTTTCCGTACGCATTGGCCATGTTCCCGTAATGCTGTATCCAGCATCCATCATCGCCTGTAAAAAAGTAGCCCACCCTCTTGAGCTAACCCCTTCTTTTGATGCTTCGCTTTGTTTAAAAGCATAATAAATGGTTGCAGGATGATCTGGAGATGCTTGATTTGCCATGTTGTAGATAGCTTTACGCATACCTTTAAGAAAGAAATTTTCAGCTTTACCACGTCCACCATGGCGATAAGAATCTGCAACTAATTCATCCTGTTTTGGTGTTGCTAAAACACCAAAAATATCAGGATAAATATTTTTTAAATTACGCCGCAACCAAACATAAAAAAAATCAGATAAATCAGCGTAACCAATATTATCATAATAGGGAGGATCTGTAGAGATAACCGTGTTTGGCGGATATTTAACCGTTTGCGCATCTCGCTGGTATTCCCTTGCAACGCCGCAAGCCGGTAATTTAGAAATAACTTTATAAATCCCTTCAATACACGATTTGAAATTACCAGTTGAATCAGAAAAAGGATTTGCTTCCGCAAAATCCCATATCATTGGTAATGCTTGGCGTCCAAATGTATTTCGTAAAGCTTGAGGTGTTGCATTCCAACTACAATTTGCACTACTGCGATCAGCTAATTTACTAACACTGAAAGAAAGATAAACACTCACTGCTTCAGCATAGGCTTTAGCACCAGTACCACCATCGCGTAAGGATATTTTATCATTTGGTAATCCTGCTTCTATTGCATCTTGCTCTATCTGCTCTCGCGTTTCATCAACCAAATCAGTAAAAGTATTTAACACAACCAATTGGCGACTGGTAAAAAGGTCACCGAAAGTTTTCAAACCGTACTTACCAATTGAACAATATTGAGGATTATTTGGTAATTCAGTCTCGGGTTTTTCTTTAGCAACACACGAGATAGCAATTTTTTCTTGTTTTGAATCAGGCTCTATATAATGACGTCTCCTCTTACCTTCTACCACGATCGCAATTAATGTCCTTTGCATATTTCTATTTCTTCCAGCTTCTTTAATGTAAGCTGGTGTGATAGCAGCATTGGATAGTAAGCAAACAAAATTACCACGACCAACACTTGTTCCTGTCTTGGCTCGAACAAGTTGCTCTTTTGTACCACCATAATGAATTTTATATTGAATGGTTCTTTTTTTTCTATCTACAACAGGCTCAACCCAAACTTCCTTTCCGACTTTAGAGCTTAAGAGAAAAGATGTTGTCAAAGGGACATGAACATCAGAAAAAGCAGGATCAGGACTGGGAACAGTACGTACCCAAAGCCAAGCAATAACCGTTGCTTTACCACCACCCAAATGAGAAGGGAGATCCACCTGCGGATAGAGGTAACCGGTACGCTCAAAAGCTTTCTTACGCATCCATTCACCATAATATCTCATATCTTCAGCCAATCCCTCGGCATGACGATAATGATTTTGTTCATGGCCACCAGGGTGAACAGGGTGCATATCCTTAAACTTCGTAGGAATTTCAATCATGGCCTTGCCTATCATAACGGCAACAGGATTAAGATCAGAACCATATACGGAGAGACCGAGACGTTGAGCTTCAAGCGGAATAGATCCACCTCCTGAAAATGGATCATAAATTACTGGTAATTCGCTACAGTTTTTTACAATTTCTGCACAAGCCTTTTTAAGGATTACGCTATTTGTTGAGTTTTCCCACTTTATGAGATCTTCAATAATGGCAAATAAGCGGCTGCGCTCTTGTTCTTGTGCTTCTTCTGTAGGAAAAATCTCTGGATGACTTGAAGGATCATCAACAAGCTGAGCAAAGAGAATAGCACGGCATGTAGCAAGTGGCTTACGCGACCACCATAAATGTAAAGCAGAAGGATGGCCATGCCGTATCGATTTTTCTCTAACAGATGCAGCATTAATTGCTTCAAGGGGGAGTGCAACTTCAATTAATTTTTTAGCCATTGTTTATCCAACCAAGATCAATCTGACATAATTCCCGCATTTCCTGTTCGATGATCTCCGTTTGTTTGGCTATAAAATCATTATCACTATTTAAAACAAATTGTTTCCAATTTTAAAACAAATTGTACATAATTGTGCATAATAAAGAATATTATGGTTTTCAAGCTGTTTTTTTCAGCTTCTCTTTATCGACACAAATATTCATGAAATGTTCTGCAAAATATGTTTCAAGCTGCTTAGCCCTGATATTGTGGTTGATATGCTAAGCAATCAATGTGCAATTATATGTTTTTCAATAGAGCTACCGAAAAAAGGTAATAACACTCTCTTTGATATAGTAAAGCGTACTTTTATATCTGATCATCAGTTGAACTGCATCATCCTACTGCTAGAAAGAGCAATCTATAGATCAATGGAGTTTCCAGTAACAAACCGGATCAATGCAAAGCCAGTCTCTATATCTTTACAAATGACATATCACTTTGTCTACTGCCATAACTCTTAGATGCACTGCAACCTCTCTTATAGATCTCAACATCGCTTGTGAAGGCAATTATACCAGCTTTAGCACTATTACTTCGCAAAATTAGTTCTGTGAACAGCAAAAGATTCTTCCCCTTCTATAAGAGAAATGTTGCAGCAACCATAGTAGGAAAACAACATTCAACGAATGAAAACTTGCTTCATAAAAGCACATTCTAATCAGTACAACATGGGAAAATATCACAGATTGATTTCCATGAGACTATTCTTGATAGTTTAGATTTTTTCCGGATTTCTTGCACTCTGTCAGCCTCCTTCTCTACTTCAGAAAATGAAATCTGTTCAAAGTTTTTCTTTGATAGAAAGCGATATTGATTGTGATCTGCATTTTCATAGTAAATGACATTTGTCTTCATGAGATTGCGCCACAGAACAGATTGTCTACGTTCTAGATGCAACTTAAGAAAGCCTGCTCGTGCATTCGTGACAGGGTCTTTTACAGAATCTCAAACGCATGGCGTTGGACTTTAACTTTTTCAATAGCAGCGATAATTTCAAATTTTGGCCAACGTGATAATGCGTAACGCGCCAATTTTTAAGGATTTCGGAACAGTTCTATCAGTAACAAATCACCAGAATGTTTGCACGCTAATTTGAAAAATCTGTGCACTCTCATGAAAGGTTAAAAAAGAATCATGAAGTATCATGTTTTGTCTCTAATTGTTGTTAAACATGATTGCAATATAACAAAACAGGAAATAATAGAGACTGATGTTAAGAGAACTTACATCTAAACTCCTCTATTTTTATGTCCAAGTCGTCACCGTTTTAAAAACAATGTGATGAGCACACAAAAAAGATTTTTCATTGAAAAACAAAAAGTTAAAAATAAGGGAGGCTTTACGACTTCTCCCCCTAAAATGTAGGCCATCATTTCATAAATTACTCAATGAAGCAAAATTTGGACTATCTTTTTTATTTTTCCAAATAGTGTTCTTGTCTTTTGCAAAAGAAAACCTCCGAGAGTTCAAGACACTCATCCGGTAGCTTCTCAATGGAAACACTTGTTAAATTCCTTGATTGCTTCTGTTTTTGGCTGATTATTTTATTTAATAACCCATACTGAACAACATTCTGTTTCAGTCAGTCTGGCTCAGATACCACACGATAGTAGCAATAACCCCAACGACAGTAGCAACAGCTGAAGCGATCTGACAAACAGTATAAATATCCTTTAGAGTATAACGCGGGTGCTGTGAGTTTTGAAATACATTTTGTTGATGTTTAAATTCACGGATATCAATCTTCGGTTTAATACAGTTTATAAGCGTCTGTTTAACGGTTTTATTTTTTCTAACCTCAGTCAGTGGTTTCCATGAATCTAAATCAGGCTTGGATGAAAAAAATTTAGGTTGTATATTTTTTATTGTAAACCATTCTTTCATATATGACGATGAAAGCCATTCTTGTAAATCTTTAACATCGACACGCGAAATAAATGCATCATGAACACATTTATTATCTTTCATTGTCCACTTCCATTCCACTTGTAATCGATTTTCTTCCGCTTCTTGAACTATACAACGGTAAATTTCTCGAAATTCATCTGTTGATACAGGATTTGAACCATTGTAATAAATTTCGCTATTTTCCAGATCGCATATCTTAGAAAACGTGCATTTATCTGGATTCATGCCCGCGATCAATAAAGCTGCATGAAGTAATATAAGCTTCTTTCTATCTCGCCAAACTTCTATATCTTTATCAATTTCCATGCACTGTTCCTTTTTTTATCTGCAAAATCTGACCATTGGCACCTTTAACATCCAGCACATTCCATATGCTTTGACATGGACATATCGGAAATAACTCCACGCCTAACACCTGGAAACAAAAAACCATGACGAGCAAAAAAACGAGCTCGTTCAATAACCTTCATGACTTCACCAGATAATGGCACGCGAAAATCTGCCGTAGCATCGCGTCTGCCTTTCATAGATTCGCCAAGGATTGTCCAAATATGACCATCAATTTGATCTTCATGAATATGACGCAAAGGACCAAAGCGAACACCTGTTAAAATAAGAAGGCGTAAAGCCAAATGCGTTATTGTTGTTTTATTAAGTGTTGCGTAAAAATCTGGAACATCACGCCAATCCATTGCCGGTATGTTTTGAGCTTTATGACGCTGTTTTCCAAGTAAGGCACGTGCTTTATCTGCTGCCTGTAAATCAACATCCAATCCAAGTGCAGCGGCATGTTTCAAGCAAATATTCAAGCGGTTCATGGCCTTACGAGCTGTATCAGCTTTTGTATGCCAAATTGGAGCTAATGTATCGCGTATATCTGTTTGATTAATCTCTGAAACAGGCTCTTTACCCAGTTTAGATAAAATATGCAGTTGTAAAGGTGTAAACCAACGCCCTGCTTTATCCTCTCCCTTTAATTCAGCTTTACGGCTTTCAAAGGCATCTAAAGCAATATCTTTCAATAAATGAAGATTACGCGCAGCCTCACATTTGAGCTTTTCACGTTCTTTAATGGGATCACGCCCTTCTCTGATAACAGCACGCCATTGTTCAACTAATCCACGTACTTGCTTCAAAGATACATCTTTGCAGGCGCCCAATCTCATTTCTCTGCGTCGTTCATGAATGATATAGTGCAAGATCCATTGGACACCGCTATCTTCACGCTTGTAAAGCCACAAACCAGCTCCATCATTATATTTACCGACACCAAGCGTTGCTACGGCTCTTGCGCTTAAAAGCTCCATCGTTTGCATGCCCAATCCACACTAAAAACGCTACTGTTTAATCCCCTCTTCCAATCCACCTTTTGGCATATGATTGAATAATTTTTGATTGTTTGTGGCAATAATGCACGAAATGATTAAATCTTGCAATATCAAATGGTTTAATAAAGCATAAAAAAATTACTATTTATATTGAAAAATCAACTGCTTACTAATATTGTACAACAAAATTTTTTATACAATCTATAAGTTTTATTTTGAATGCATAGTTTTTATGAAATATTCGCAAATGTATCATTATATCCCTATAATATACAATAATAATTAATACAATTAGTAATTAAAATATTATTATACTTTCTAAGAATAATAAAATACAAATATTGCCTTAAATTGTTTTATAGAGCTTGCGTTTTTATTCATTGTCGAAATTATCTATCATAAATTATAAATTATAAAAAACCGAACAAAATACATTATAGATAACCCGATGATTGTTATTACTCTCTTGATCTACAGAGATATCAAAACCATTACTCTCTACTTAAATTCAAGGATCATTGAAGTCTTTACTGCGATTTTATGGCTGCATCGCATCTCAACATTAAATTAAAACAGATAGCTCTTTAAAAACGAGCAGAATGCATTAGACGCGTAAAAATAACTGCGATAATATCATGTACAAATGACATACTCTTAAAAATAGACCTATGCACCCTCTCTATTTGCTAGCCGCAGAAAAATATTAAAACAGCATTTATAATCTATAAATATAGTGGAATAATAAATAACTTTTTGTATTTATTATATTTTAAATCATCCCTAACGATAAGAATACCATTTAGATCCTAATACGTATTTAATTTTTTTAAATAAGGATATTATAACAAATTGAAAATTATAGTAACAAATCTATTTCTGTTACGCATATCAAAATCCTTCATCCTTATAGGATTTAACATCAACAAACAGTGCAATATTTTGAATAACTATTCGAAATAGATCTCTAATAGAATTGATCAATTGTGGTTACGACCAAGAATATTTCGACAATCGTTACAAAGTCACCTCATCATTGAACATGATAAACCTAAATTATGCTTCGTAAAAATAAAAAGCCTCTTCACGATCTAAAGTTGATTTATGAAATAGTCTATTTGAAAACATTTATAAAAAGACACGAGAAATTATTGAAGACACTAAAAAAACGATAAAGCATATAAAGCACACTAAATTACGATTTCCCTGCATTCAATAACCAACTTTTTTCTAAAAGGATAATACAGCACACACTTTTTACTAATCAGTATTCTTTCTAGATATCTCATAAACAAGGCTCTCACGTGTGATTTCTCGAATTGAACGCGCACCAGTCAATGTCATAGCTACCTGCATTTCTTTAGCAAAAAGATCAAGGAGATGAGAAACACCTTTTTCACCTGCAGCAGCAAGAGCATAGGCAAAAGCGCGACCAATCATAACGGCATCCGCACCTTGTGCCACCATGCGTACAACATCAAGACCAGAGCGAATACCAGAATCAGCTAAAATAGTTAAATCACCTTTTACAGCCTCTGCAATTGTTGGCAATGCCCGTGCAGTTGACAACACGCCATCAAGCTGACGCCCCCCATGATTGGAAACAACAATACCATCAGCACCAAATTGTACTGCTTCACGTGCATCTCGCGGATCAAGAATCCCTTTTATAACCATTTTCCCTTTCCAAAAATCTCGAATCCATTGCAAGTCACGCCACCCAATTGATGGATCAAAATTTTGACCAAGCCAACCAATATAATCTTCTAATGAAATCTTTTTTTTACGATAAGTGGAAACATTTCCAAGATCATGCGGATGCCCCATAACACCAACATTCCAAGCCCAATGCGGATGAGTAAAAGCCTGTAAAATACGGCGTAAACCAGCATAAGGTCCAGACATCCCCGAATGAGCATCACGATAACGAGCACCAGGAACCGGCATATCAACCGTAAAAACCAATGTACGCACACCAGCGGCCCAAGACCGCTCCAACACATCACGCATAAAGCCACGATCTTTGAGAACATAAAGTTGAAACCAAAACGCGCTTCCAACTGCAGCATGTACTTCTGCAATAGGGCAAACTGAAACTGAAGATAAAGTAAATGGTATACCCTTCGCAACTGCCGCACGCGCAGCCTGCACCTCACCACGACGAGCATACATACCAGTTAGCCCAACAGGTGCAAGCACAACCGGCATATCAAGTGCCTGATCGAAGATATTCGTTGAAAGATCAACCTCTCCAACCTCCTTAAGAATCCGTTGACGCAACGCAAGTGCATGAAGATCTGTACAATTACGCCGTAACGTTTCCTCAGCATACGCCCCCCCATCAATATAATGAAATAAAAAAGGAGGTAACCGACGCCTTGCCGCTTCGCGGTAATCTAATGTTGAGGAAATAATCATAATAATATAATTGCTCCATAAATGAAAAGCCAAGTACTTTAAAAACTAGTCAATCCAACCCAAATGCCTCATATTAACGTCCCAATAGCACACTACATCAAGGTAGTTTTAGGGAATATAATTGCAATCCCAAAACCCAATAAATAAAGCAGAGCCTTGATTTTTATTTTTCACATCAGGCATTTGATAATGTTTGACTTTAATACACAACACAAAAATTAATATGATCTAATATATTTAAGCACCAACATTCAATATTTTTTGTTATTTACAATATATATTTTTTGAAATTAATTAGATTTTTTTAATACATCATTTTGGTACTTTATATTAAGATAGAATAATTCTAAATTGCGTCTGAATAGCGCATCTTTAATCACTGCGTACATATATAGAATGCATTTATAAAAATAAAAAAGCAATCAATATAGTTGAATGAAGTTGTTAATACATTCATCAACACTCCAACATCAAAAAATCTTGCGATTTTTCACCCGAATTAATAGCCTGTTCGTAACAAAAAATCATTTAAATATGCATTCATGCCTTGTGTAGAATATTCAAAGGTTTTCAAATATCAGAATATCTAAGAAAAAAATCTTCAATTATTTAGACAGTTTTTAATAGTTTATAGAAATTAATATTACTTATAATGAATATTTTAATCATAATATTAAAATTACAGATCGATCTGATATTAGATTAAGAAACTTATTAACAGAACTCAGCCAGAATATTTTCGGCTTTTGCAAAAAATATTCCTGCGTTATGATTGAAGAATATTGAGACTCCTTCTCGCATTTGCCGTTTTCTTCTACTTTAAATATGTAAAAATATATAAAAACTGTTATTTGTAGCTTTGTTTCTGAAGCGTAACATAAAAATCGAATTCGCATTTTTAATTTTGGAAATAAACACAATCACATCACCACTATGAAAATGAAGTTTTTCCTGAAAAAACGAGATGTTTAATATATTTTTATCACAATCTGTAATTTCAAAATCATTTAAAATGCTTAGATAATTTTAATCCCTGCGCTTGATAATGTGAACCAACATCATGCCCATAAAGTGCACATGGCCGATTAAGCATATGCTCATACATCAAACGACCAATAATTTGGCCATGCTCCAAGATAAATGGAACCTTATAGCTGCGCACTTCCAAAACAGCTCGTGCCCCTTTTCCACCTGCCTCCATATGTCCAAATCCTGGATCAAAAAAACCTGCATAATGTACTCTAAATTCACCCACTAAGGGATCAAAAGGAGTCATTTCAGCGGCATAAAGAGGAGGAACACGAACTGCTTCTCGCGAAACTAAGATATAAAACTCTTCAGGATCAAGAATCAGTGTCTTGTCATCATGAGCATAAATAGGTTCCCAAAAATCCAAAACATTAGCAACAGCGCGTTTATCAACATCAATGACACTCGTATGGTGTTTACCCCGATAACCGACAAGCCTGTTTTCATTCCCTTGCAAATCAATGGAAAGTCCAATACCACCATCATCAATATTAGGAAAATCTTCCGATACAAGCATTTCAGATTTATGTAAATCATGCAAATCAACTTCATTTAGATAGCTTTTCCCTTGACGAAATCGAAGTTGTGATAAACGCGAGCCTGTACGCACTAAAATCGGAAATGTGCGTGGACTAATTTCAAGATAAAGCGGACCATGATAGCCAATACAAATTTTATCAAACTCTTGAGCATTATCCGTAATCACACGTGTAAAAATATCTAACCGCCCCGTAGAGCTTTTTGGATTGGCAACAGCAGACAAAGTTCGTGGCAAAGCCAAATTTTCCAAAAGAGGAACAAGATAAACACAGCCCGTTTCTAAAACCGCCCCATCCTGCAAATCAAATTCATGCAACTTTAACCGTTCAAGCTTATCAGAAACTTTTGTGTTAGATCCTGGCATAAAGGAAGCACGTATACGATACGCTTTATTCCCTAAACGTAAATCGAGACTTGCAGGTTGTATTTGATCCGCATCAAATGCACAAATGGCTTTAAGAATATCATGATCAATTAAGGCTTGTATATCACGATCTGCAAGGATACCATTTGTACGCACCATATATTTTTCCTTCCTCTTTATACCTGCCTCTTTTTGACCTAGATCATTGATTGGCGCAAGCTATTTTAAGAACAAACACTTACTCTTTACCGATTTTTCCAATTGATTTGGCAACTAAAATCAATCATATAAACTATAAATAATAGAGCAAACAAAGCATTATCTAAGAGGAGAAAACTGAATATTGGAATTGTATATGAATTTTCCATTGAAAATAATCTGTTCTTCCCAAAATAATAGCTTCAGCCTTCTTTTATTCTTAAATTTTGAGAAAATTTCGTTAGTACGATCCACAGTTTCTACACAACAACACAATTGAACTATGACCATACGACATCTTAGCGAAACTATTATTAATCAAATTGCCGCCGGTGAAGTTATTGAACGACCAGCCAATGTTGTCAAAGAGCTTGTTGAAAATGCTATTGATGCAGGAGCGTCTCGTATCGAAATTGTCACAGCAAACGGTGGAAAAAACTTTATCAGGGTGAGTGACAATGGCTGCGGTATTCCTGAAAATCAATTAACTTTGGCAATTTCTCGCCACTGCACATCCAAAATTGTCGATGACGTGCATAATATCTGCTTTCTTGGTTTTCGGGGGGAAGCTTTACCCTCCATTGGTTCCATTGCAAAACTTAAACTCACATCACGAACGCAGAACACTAATAGCGCTGCCGAAATTATCGTGACAGCAGGAAAAATCGTAGGACCAAAACCAGCTGCATCCAATCCTGGAACTATCGTAGAAGTTCGTGATCTTTTTTTTATTACTCCAGCACGCCTCAAATTTATGAAAACTGATCGCGCTGAAGCAAATGCCATCACGGATATGATTAAACGAATTGCTATTGCATTTCCACATATCCGCTTTTCTCTTTCTGGTACAGATCGCACACCTCTAGAATTACCTGCTTTGGAAAACAATACCCAAGGGCGATTGCAGCGTATTACACAAATTATGGGAAAAGAATTTGCTTCTAACAGTATCGTGCTTAACGCTGAACGCGAAGCGGTTCGTTTAACAGGTTTTACCGGCGTACCATCTTTCAATCGCAGCAATAGCCTTCATCAATTTGCTTATATTAATGGACGCCCAGTCCGTGATAAACTGTTATGGAGTGCAATCCGTGGAGCTTATGCTGATGTCATTGCTCGAGATCGTCATGCTGTCTCTATCCTCTTTATTGATTTACCTCCTACTGATGTCGATGTTAATGTTCATCCAGCAAAAGCTGACGTACGATTCCGCGATCCGGGTTTAATTCGTGGCTTAATCATTGGAGCAATCCGTGAAGCATTGCATCAATCGGGTATTCGCCCGACTTCAACGCGCTCTGATGCAATGCTATCTGCATTTCAAACGCAACCATTGGAAACTTTCAAGAACGCACACCAATCTTTTTCTTCTCATCCACAATCATATCATCCCGCATCATCAACCGTATCAATGGTTCATAAACCGTTAGATATTGACAATTCTGTCAGCTATCAAGAAGATATTACCCCTGTAATAAAAAGCTTAAACGTGCCAAGTGGTGATACACGTGCTACAAACACTATCTCTACACCGGAAAAGTTAGATTATCCATTAGGTGCTGCAAAAGCACAAATTCATAAAAATTATATTGTCGCTCAAACACAAGACAGTCTCGTCATTGTAGATCAGCATGCTGCGCATGAAAGACTGGTTTATGAAGCGCTCAAAAACGCACTTTATTCTAAACCACTGCCTTCACAATTATTGCTCATTCCTGAAATTGTAGAACTCTCTGAAGAAGATGCGATATGCCTTTTAACACACAAGGATACTTTACAAAAATTTGGCTTAAACATTGAACCATTTGGACCCGGTGCAATCGCTGTGCGCGAAACTCCTGCAATGCTAGGAGAAATAGATGCACAATCCCTAATCAAAGCCCTTGCGGATGAAGCAGCTGAATATGATACAACAGACAATTTAAAAGCAACCCTTGATTATGTTGCAGCAACGATGGCCTGCCATAGCTCAATACGTTCAGGGCGTCTTTTGCGTCCTGAAGAGATGAATGCACTTTTACGACAAATAGAAGAAACACCTAATTCAGGAACATGTAATCACGGCCGCCCTACTTATATTGAACTCAAGCTCGCAGATATAGAACGTCTTTTTGGCAGAAAATAAAGTCTCATTAACTATTCTATCTGGAAAGAAATATTTTTTAACTTTATACAGCATCTTATAATGTTTTAATGTTATCTCTGCATAAAAATGGAAAGGGTCTATAGAGAATGTTTGCTAATAACGAATGCGAAGCAACTATTCATTATTCTAGTAATGGATATAAACTTATAAAATATGGAACCTATACTCTTTGTGCTGTCAGCGGACAAAAAATTCCTCTAGATGAACTCAAATATTGGAATCATCATCGCCAAGAAGCATACGCCAGTTGTGAGCTTTCTTACCAGCGCGAACTTGAGTGCAATCCTCATCTCAGCCAATTGTTACAAAACACAGAAAATAGCTGACTCGCAACTGATAAAACAATTGCTCTTGCTTTTAAAATCACAAATTAAAAGGGATGTTTTCGTTTATTAAAATGAACCATCACTTTTCCAACAACATATGGCAAAAATCTGTAAAAACCAAATTTGAATCAGTAAACGACGATTTTTTATCAAAACCGCCTTAAAACGCTCTCCTTCTTTTTTTGATTTCTTTCACTCATCTTGATATCAAACCTCGCAAATTCACTCTTTCTACATCAGCATAATTCAGAAAATAGAGTGGAAGAATGTTTAAACTTTACGATGCATCACTTGTTTCAGGGTCAAGAAACCGATGCAAATTCACGATATAATAACGTTGTAATGCGTTATCTACACTGCTTTGCGCTTTCGCTCGCCATGCTTCTTGTGCTGATTGATAATCTGGAAAGATACCAACTACATCCAAAGCGTTAAGATCCTTAAATTGGTTACCATTAAGATTTTTTAATTCTCCTCCAAACACAAGATGCAATAATTGTTTTTTCTCGTTGGCTTCAATCATTTTTGCCTCCGTATCATCACGAAATTTTAAAATATTTGTATGTGATTAGACTAACTTTGCTTGACGAACAATATCTATCATCTTTTGACAGCAATTATTTTCACCAGCAATTAAAAGCCCATATCGATAGGGTTTAATCCCATAAAAAATAGATGGTGCGTCAATCGGCGAAAAACAGCCACCACACTCCTGCAGAATGAGATCAGAAGCAGCAATATCCCAATCGTGACAATTCGGCCGAACAAACACAATATCAATCTCACCTCGAGCAGCAAGAACAATACGATATGCTAGAGAAGGAATGTAACGATAAAAACTAATTTGATTGCAAAAATCATATGGCAATTTTTGAGCTATCGATGCATCAAATGAGACTCTATATTTTCGATTAGCTTGAAACGTTAAACGAGGCAGCCCTACACCATTTAATGTTGCCCCTTCACCAGTAATAGCTGCATAAACGGCACTTTTAGCAGGACACTGCACAATACCAACAACAGGACGCTTATTCTCAATAATAGCAACAGAAATACACCAATAAGCACTGCCAGAAAGAAAACCACGTGTTCCATCAATGGGATCAACGACAAAATAGCGCTCATAAGTCTGTTGTTCCCTATCATCTACCGTCTCCTCCGAAATCCAACCATAATTCGGTCGCGCTCTAAGAAGTTTTTCCTTTAAAAAGTGATCAACTGCAATATCTGCTTCACTAACTGGAGAATTGCCATTTTTAAACCAGACACCCAAATCACTTCCAAAATACTTCATTGCTAAATCTCCTGCTTCCCAACAAACATCAAGCAAAAGATTAAGGTCAGAATAATAATGTACGTTATTTTCCTGCAAGTGTCATTCCTTCAATTAATAATGTCGGAGCAGCGGTACCATAACGCCGATCAATATCACTCGCAGGTGTTAAATGCGCCAACATATGAAGCAAATCAGAACCTAGCGTTACTTCACTCACTGGATAGGCAATTTCGCCATTTTCAATCCAAAAACCAGCAGCACCGCGACTATATTGGCCTGTCACAAAATCAATGCCATGCCCAAATAATTCTGTAACGTAAAAACCATTCTGCACATCTTTTACCATATCGTGAGGTGATACCAAACCCGGTTCAATAGCAAAATTTGTACTTGATGGCTGAACCAACGATGCCGAACGCACACCACGTCCATTGGTTTCAAGCCCCAGTTCCCGCGCGGATGATGAGGAAAGAAGCCAATTTTGCAAAACGCCATTCTCAATAATATTCAGTGCTTGTCCTTCTACCCCCTCACCATCAAAAGGTCGAGAAGCATTCCCACGCAATTTCAAGGGTTGATCCGTCACATTGACATCAGGTTTCATCACCCTTTTCCCCCTTAAATTTTGTAAAAGGCTCGTTTTGCGAGCAACCAATGCTCCATTGACCATACTTGCAATATGCCCAGCAATTCCGCGAGCCATACGCGGATCAAAAATAACATTAACAACCCCAGTAGCAGCACGAACTGCCCCCAACCGTCGAACCGCACCTAATCCCGCATTTCTTCCTATAGTTTCTGCAGCCTCCAAATCGGAAAAATGTAAAGAAGTGGTATAATCATAATCTCGCTCCATTGCTGTACCTTCACCCGCAAGTGCGCTACAAGAACGTGAAAAACAACTGGAACGGTAAGACCCGCAAAAACCATCGCTGGTTACAAGAACAAGTCCACCACTGCCATAAGTTGTTGCAGCTCCACCAGAATTGCTGACTCCCTTAACATCAAGAGCTGCTGCTTCCATTTTCAAAGCATCTTCTGTTAAAAAATGACTTTGTGGAACAAAATCATCAAAAAGATCAAGCTCTTTAGGACACGTAACCAAACGTTCTTTATCGGCCAACCCCTCAAATAAACTATCAGGTGAAGCCTTAGCCATCGCAACAGCACGTTCTGCCAAATCCTGCGGATAAGCAGACAAATTCGCAGAAACACTTGCGACTTTTTTTCCAACAAAAACCCTTAATGTAAAATCATCACTCTCTGAAGCTTCTGTCGTTTCGACTTTACCAAGACGAACCGATACACGAACAGAATGCGAGCGGATAATAACAGCATCAGCAGCATCAGCTCCAGAACGCTTTGCTGCCTCCACTAATGAAGCCGCCTTATCAATCTGGTTTTCATCAGTCATTATAGACTCCTTAAAATATTGATGATTCACATTAGTGAATAATCTGGCAATTTCATCAAAAAAATAATTTTTACATGCCATTCGTCTAAAATTATAGGCAATTCATGCATTATTTTTCTTTTAACCAATCGAAAAGTTTTCCTTTTCGCTTCTCCACAGAAAAACATGACTTATTGTGTCTGTGCTTTCGTTTTCAAAAATTTAAAATTTGTATCTTCATCTATTGAACAACTAAAGTATAATAATCTGCAATTTTGACCCTTTTTACCCACGAATTTTGATAAAGACTGCAACATCTCTCTCTTGTTTCATTACAGGCGAAGCTTATTTTCTTTAGCGTGAGAGGCCACAAATAGCTGAAAGAAAATTATACAGTCGCAAAACAACGTATCCGTAGAATAAAATGCAGTGAAAGAACTGTACCAAATAATTTTTTTAACTCTATCAAACAAAAATAAGCTATTTTTCACGTTTAAAATTACGATTTAAGTTTATAAAGGCGTATGGCTGTCTCACCATAAAAACGCTCATCATCTAAGTAAAATATATCAGGTAAATCAATAATCGCTTCTTTTTTTTCTTCAAGTATAAAAAGTGTTTTGTCTTTTGCCCATCCTCCTTTAAAAGCCGACATAAAAGCCTGTTCACCTAAGCCATAGCCATAAGGAGGATCTGCAAAAATAACATCAAACGGCAATATTGTCCCAACAACACCAAGTTTTGTTGCATCACGACGTAAGATTCGTCCAACTCCTTGCAAACCAAAAGATTCAATGTTTTTGTGAATTAAGCCACGCCCCTCAACGGAATTTTCAACAAAAATAGCAGCTTTTGCACCACGCGAAAGCGCTTCAATTCCCAAAGCACCAGTGCCAGCAAAAAGGTCAAGAATACGCTTATTTGTCCAAAAGTGTTCTTCTCGACTAGCAAGAATATTAAAAAGGCTTTCACGCGTACGGTCACTGGTCGGGCGAATAGATTGACCGATAGGCACCGATAAAACACGCCCTGCAAACTTACCGCCGATAACCCGCACGCGTTTCTCCCAATGACTTAGATGTTCTTGCACGATGACTAGATGGCTTAGATTTTTTTACATTCCCGTCAAACGGCTTAACCTTTTTTTTCTTTCTCTCCAAAAAATGTTCATCATAATCACCTTTGAAAACCTTCTCTGCTCTTTTAGAAAATGTAGCTTTCTTAGAAAACTTGTCTTTTTTGCCAATAACACGAGCTTCACTCTCAAACGTTTTGCCACGTTTTTGATCAAAACCACCATACCTATCTTTTCGTAACTGACCTTCCTGTCTCTCTTTGCGTAACGAACCTTCTTGCTGCTTCCCACGTAATGGACTTTCTTGCCAGTCTCGGCGTAATGAAACTGCTTTTGGTCTTTCCTTCTCTCGATCAAATGATCTCTGACCAGAAAAATCACTTCTATTCTCATAATGATTATCGTCATTATAGTAAAATTTTTTACGCACACTTTGCGGACGTGCACCAGGAGCCATCCACACGTTAGAACGACGCGAACGCAAAAGAAAACGCTCTGCCTTCCCATCCGCATTCTTATCCTTACGCATAAATTTCTCATCAAGTTTCGTACTTAACCGTTCCCGACCACGTTCAGCAACGCTGCCTTTCTTTCTACGCTGTGCAATACTTTCACTCGAAAAAATCCAGCCATTATCCTTTAAAATAGGCTTTTTACTGCTTTGTTTTTCCGCAACAACTATAGAATTTGAAAATGGCTTAAGAATAGGAGCATCAAAATCTGCATTGGCTTGTGCAATCAAGCGTTCACCCAATTGATCACGCAACATTCGACCTTTTAACTCGCGAACCGCCCCTACTTCCAAATCAGATAGATGAAATGGACCATAAGATACACGAATCAAGCGATTAACTGATAACCCTAACGCCCCCAACACATTCTTTATTTCACGATTTTTTCCTTCACGCAAAGCTACAGAAAGCCAAATATTCGACCCCTGCTCACGTTCAATGGATGCTTCAATTGAACCATAGAAAATACCATCAATTGCAATGCCATTTTTCAGACTATCAAGCTCACTTTGTTTAATTTTTCCATGAGCACGAACCCGATATTTGCGAACCCATCCTGTTATAGGTAGCTCTAATACACGCGCTAAACCACCATCATTTGTTAACAGTAAAAGCCCTTCCGTATTAATATCAAGCCTACCCACTGAAAGAACACGAGGCATCCCCTCCGGCACATTGTCAAACACTGTCGGTCTTCCTTCAGGATCTCGATTGGTCGTAACCAATCCTGCCGGCTTATGATAAAGCCATAACCGCGTACGTTCTATAGGAGGCAAGAGCTTTCCATCAACTGTAATGACATCAGAGCGCGTCACATTAAAAGCAGGTGTAGTCACAACCGTACCATTAACAACAATACGGCCCGCAACGATCATCATTTCTGCATCGCGACGCGACGCTACACCAGCACGCGCTAACCTTTTAGCAATCCGTTCGCTCTCATTATTTTCATTCATTTTCTTTTCATCCCAGCCTCTTTTCGGCCATTTGATAAATTCATCATATTTCCTATCACGTTTATTCTAAAAAGGAAGAGTGGTGCAACAGCTCATCTTTTTCCAGACTCTGTAATCATAATGGTACCCATTTACCTTCAAATAAACTCTAGGCACGTATAAAAACTTATGGCAACAGCTTTCATCATAAAACTAATCATAATAAGCTCACTCACTTCATAACAAGCCTTTATATAAACTTTTGGTTATTAGCACTCTAAACAGAAAGCATAATATGATACTTACTCCTATGGAAATAGCTCTTTTAAAAGCACAAGAAGCAGCAAAACAAGATGAAATTCCCGTGGGTGCGGTTATCACGCATGGAAAAACGATCATTGCACGTGCCGGTAATTTCATAAGAAAACCACATGATCCTACAGGACATGCAGAAATGCGTGTTATTCGTATGGCTTGTCAAATATTTCAAAATGAAAGGCTTCCTGATTGCGATCTTTATGTAACACTTGAACCTTGTGCTATGTGTGCTGCTGCCATTTCATTCACACGAATACGGCGCCTTTATTATGCCACAAGCGATCCCAAGGGAGGAGCTATCGAACACGGCCCACGCTTTTATCAACAGCCAACCTGTCATCATATCCCTGAAGTTTATTCTGGGTTTAAGGAAAGAGACGCAGCTCAATTGCTCAAAGATTTTTTTGCACAAAAACGATATCAGAAATAAATTTCGTCCTTCTTTCCCCAAATACCGACCACTTAAACAAACGACAACACTTTTTCTTTGAAGACCCCAAATACTTTCTATCAAACCTCACTTTTAAAGCACTTTTCTTCATTTATATTGTTTTTCTTTCACTCATTTGGTCAACAGTCGCTGTTTTTACCAACTGACGATAAATTACAACAAAAACCAATCTATATACGATCTGCTTAAAACATAAGTCACATTGCACGCACATTCGATTGAAGTTTCTAACTCCATTTGCAACGAGCTAACTCTTCTTTCTTATTATTTTAACGAGGAAAGAAGAGCAATATAATGAAAAATTACGGTAAATCTGCCTTATCGGCACCATAAGTAGAAAATGACATCCCATTTAAAAAAGCAGCGATAAAATTACTCACAAAAATATTCTTACTCTACATTTCTCTATTGCTTTCATTGTCTTTAAAGAAACAGCCCTCTTACGCAACTGTGGCCTACTTGGAACTGTTCCCCATGTAAACGCGCCTCTTCATGAACCAAAGAATGCATTTCACTGCCAATATAAAAGGTTATTTTCAGCAATAATCAACCTAAAACGATAACCATCTATTGAACACCGTCCCTCTGATCCAAAACCTCTTAAATTTTACCAAGCGCCTTCAATTCTCGCAAAGCAGCTGCATCACGAGCTGACACATCTGGATAAGCTGGATCACTCCCAACATCCTGTGTGTAACGCCACGATCGTGCACATTTTACACCCAATGCCTTTTCCACACACACTCCAACACCTTCAACATCATTTAACATAAAAGCATCTGAAGGCGGTACATCTTGAAGTATTGTTATAGCACTGGTGATACAAATTTCTGCCATATCCAAATCGTTCAGCGATTCCAATAAAACCGGATTAGAAATAAGAACTACAGGTGCAGCTTCCAAAGAAGACCCAATACGCTTATCTGCACGTTCTAGCTCTAAAGCACCTGTAACAACTTTACGAACTTTCCGAATATTTTTCCAACGTTCCGCTAAAAGTTCATTCTTCCATTCCTCTAGCACTGGACGAAATTGTTCCAAATGCACTGAGCGGCTCTCCGGATAACACTCCAACCAAGCTTCCTCCATTGTAAAAGGTAACATAGGAGCAAGCCACGTGACCATTCGATCAAAAATCTCACGGACCACTTGCAAAGAAGCCTTACGTTTTTTTGATGAAGGTGCATCACAGTAAAGAGAATCCTTGCGGATATCAAAATAAAATGCAGATAATTCAATAATCGAAAAATCCAATAACGCACGCATAATCCTTTTAAAATCAAATGCATCATAGGATCGATTAATCAACTGATCGAGTTCATAAAGACGATGCAATATAAATTTTTCAAGATCTGGTAGCTCACAATAAGGTACTTCATCACCTTCATCATGGACCAAAGTTCCAAGCATCCAACGAATTGCATTACGCAATTTACGATAAGAATCTACATTTGTCTGAAGAATCTTTGCGCCCAAACGCTGATCTTCCCAATAATCTGTCGTCATCACCCAAAGACGGAAAATATCGGCTCCAGACGTTTTAATAACATCTTGTGGAACAACCGTATTCCCCAAAGACTTAGACATTTTCTTGCCTTTTTCGTCCAAAGTAAAGCCGTGTGTAATCACCGCCTTATAAGGCGCACAAGCGCGTGTACCACAACTTTCTAAAAGAGAAGACTGAAACCAGCCACGATGTTGATCAGAGCCTTCAAAATAAACATCAGCAGGCCACTGCAAATCAGCACGATCTTCTAAAACGAAACTGTGACTTGCCCCAGAATCAAACCACACATCAAGAATATCACGTACCTGATACCAAGACTCATGCGCACGCTCACCTAAAAAACGTTCACGCGCTCCTTCTGCAAACCACGCATCCGCTCCTTCAGCTTCAAAAGCCTGCAAAATACGCTCATTCACCTCTTCATCTTTAAGAATAACGCCGTCTTCATTAGCAAAAATACAAATCGGAACACCCCAAGCACGCTGACGAGAAAGAACCCAATCGGGACGATCTTCTATCATGGAAGCCAAACGGTTTTGACCAGAAGAAGGAACAAAACGCGTTTCCATAACCGCTTGTAAAGCTCGACTGCGCAAAGTTGAACCATCCCCTAGGTCTTTGTCCATTGAAATAAACCATTGCGGTGTATTGCGAAAAATGACCGGTTTTTTCGAACGCCAACTATGAGGATATGAATGTTTCAAACGACCACGTGCAAATAATCGATCTGCTGCAATTAAAGCGTTAATAACCTCTCTATTAGCATTCCCCATTTTTCCATTATCGTCAATAACGCGAGCTGATCCTTCTTCACGATCTGGCCCAAAACCTGGAGCATCTTTTGTATAAAAACCAGCATCATCAACGGGAAAAGGTATCATCGTATCAATACCAGCCTGTTCTAATGTAGACTTATAACTATTCCAAATTTCAAAATCTTCGCGTCCATGGCTAGGCGCTGTATGGACAAAACCTGTACCAGCATTATCCGTCACATGGGCTCCATCGAGCATCGCAATCTTATAGTGATAACCTCCAGCAAAACCTTTCAATGGATGAGCAAGAACAAGAACTTTAAGCTCATCAGAAGAAACAACGCGTAAACGCTTTAAAACAAGTTTTGCTTTCTCTGCACAACTCTCTGCTAAGGCATCAGCAAAAAGAAGTTTTTCCCCAATTTGAGGACCAAAATCATTTTCCGCGCTTTCAACCTCATAAACACTATAAACAATCTGCGAAGAATAACTGACTGCACGGTTACCAGGAATTGTCCATGGTGTTGTTGTCCAAATCACAACACAAGCATCATATAAATCATCGGATTTTGTTTCAGAAACAGGAAATTTAACCCATATAACTTCCGATTCATGATCGTGATATTCAATCTCTGCCTCAGCTAAAGCTGTGCGTTCAACAACAGACCACATAACAGGCTTTGAGCCACAATAAATCTGATCTGACATAGCAAACTTCATCAATTCACCAGCAATACGTGCTTCCGCATGAAAAGCCATTGTCGTGTAAGGATTTTTAAAATCCCCAACGATGCCAAGACGCTTAAACTCTTCACTCTGAACGGCTATCCAATGTTGTGCAAATTCACGACATTCTTGACGAAATTCATTAAGAGGCACATCATCCTTATTCTTACCCTGTGCCCGATATTTTTCTTCAATTTTCCATTCAATCGGAAGTCCATGACAATCCCAACCAGGGACATAATTTGCATTAAAACCGCGCATTTGAAATGAACGAACAACCACATCCTTTAAAACTTTATTTAAAGCGTGCCCAATATGAATATTACCATTCGCATAAGGCGGACCATCGTGGAGAACATAAAGTGGACGGTCTTTTGATTGTTGACGCAATTGGGCATAAAGATCCAGATTTTCCCACCGCGCCACGAGCTCAAGCTCTTTTTGCGGCAACCCTGCGCGCATAGGAAAAGCTGTTTGTGGTAAATAAAGAGTCTTTGAGTAATCTATTGTTTCTATTTCATTTTTCACAGACATTGTGAAATGTTCCTGTCTACTTTTATGATTTTATCTTTGCATAATATCTCTCAATCCAGGTTATTTAATCTACAGGAAAAGGTGAGCTAGTAGCTCATATTAAGCAGAGATCAATAAAATATATTATTATGTCAAAGCTTTAACATGAAATCGTCAAAAAAAGAAACCCCAAAATGAACATACGAAAAAATTAAAGGCTCTGCCAAAGACAGAGCCTCCCCAAAATAACTCTTTAAAATAAATTAAAACTTGTAAGCTACACCAACGCGGAAATCATTCGTTTTGTAATCAAGCTCAACTTTATCCTTTGCGAATTTCTTCTTACCAAAATCCGAATAACGATATTCTGCACGCATGATAATATTGTCGGTCATCGCTAAATTAACGCCAGCACCAAGTGTATAACCAATCAATGTTTTAGTTTCATCTGCTTCAGAAGAACTTTCTCTTTTACTATCTTCCATCTCTGAAATAGCGTTTTGAATCTGTGCATAAGCAACACCACCGTCAGCATAGGGCATAAAGCGATCAACAGCAAAACCAACACGTAACCGTGTTGCACCAGACCATTTTTGCTTTAAAGTATAACTTGGTTCTGAGTTTTCTGCATCGTTAGCTTTAACAGAAGAAGCACTAAAAGTGCTTGCACCATAACTGCTTCTATTGGCAGTTGTATCATTCTTCTCCAAAGCGATTGTTTTTATATCCTTTTGCCCAGACCAAACAATATCTGTATCAACACCTAGAACAAAACCATCACCGAAATCAACATTGTAACCTGTGTAAATTCCACCTAAAAAATCAGAAAATTTTAGCAATGAATCTTCATTATCCGAAGCCGAAGCCGTTGAGCTTCCTTCAAGAACATCTGCCTTAGCCTTATTCGTAATACCACCAGCTTGAACACCAAAATAAAAACCAGACCAAGAAAAATTAGGAGACACAACAACTTGTGGAACAACTGAAACTTGTGGAACAACTGATCCTGATGATCCTGATCTTTGAGAAACTATAACATCCGCTGCATGAGCCGCTGAAGCTGAAACAAAAGCAAAAATAGAGGCCGTCATTAAACATTTCATATTCATAAATTTATCTCCAAATATCTGAAATGTAATTATATAAGAATCAGAAACGAACCCTATATAAGATATTCTATTTCAAATATCTGTAGTAAAAATAACACAATTTAAAAAAAACTAGGATCCTATAAAATAGGATCCGTTAGAAATTTAATCTAGAAAAACTCTAAAATTTATAAGCTAAACCAAGGCGGAAGTCATTTGTCTTGTAGCTAAGGTCAAGTTTATCCTTTGCGAATTTCTTTTTACCAAAATCCGAATAACGATATTCTGCACGCATGATAATATTGTCGGTCATCGCTAAATTAACGCCAGCACCAAGTGTATAACCAATCAATGTTTTGGTCTCATCCAACGAATGAGGAGAACTTTCTTCCTTTCCTTCTCGACTCTCTGAGAGAATATCTCGAAGCCGCGTATAAGCAACACCACCAGCAACATACGGCATAATGCGATCCACAGTAAAACCAATACGCATACGTGTTGCACCAGACCATTTTTGTTTTAAAGTATGCTTAGCAACTCTAAACTTATCTTCCTGATTACCCCCTACCCCTGGAACATCAACTCTTGCTACGCCTTCTGCTGGAATAGGCCATCCTGTCAATTCTGGAATACCATATCCAGGCAAGACTACCCTTGCAGCACCAACTCCCGGCACACCTGCTCCCGGAACACCAACTCCAGGAATACCAACTCCCGCTCCATCTTCAATGTTGTAAGTTACAGTTTTTGTGTTTTTTCGTCCAACCCAAACCATATCCGTATCAACACCGAGAATAAGGCCACTACCAACATCAACATTAGAACCGGCATAAAGGCCACCTGTAAAACCTGAAAGCTTAGGAACCAAATCTTTACCAACCGGAATGCTGAGCTCCTCACCAACAACATTCATTTTACTCTTACTCGAAAAGCCACCGATCTGGCCCCCAAAATAAAAACCCGACCAAGAAAAACCAGGATCAACAATGACTTGAGGAATAAATAGTTCTGACTGTTGAGGGGTAATAATATCTGCCGCCCATACCGCTGAAGTTGAAACCAAAGCGAAAATAGAGGCTGTTATTAAACATTTCATATTCATAAATTTATCTCCAAATATACAAAATGTATTTTATAAAAGATATTATTGCAAATATCTGTAGTAAAAATGATACAGAAGAGAAAAAAGTAAAGACCCCATCAAAGATGGAGCTACTAAGCAATTGAATCTTGTAATAAATTAGAAAGCAATAAATTAGAATTTATAAGCGACACCAATACGGAAATCATTAGTCTTGTAACCAAGTTTCTCTGCGTTCTTTACAAATTTCTTTTTACCAAAATCCGCATAACGATATTCCGCACGCGCAATAAAATTGTCGGTCATAACAAAATCAACCCCTGCAGCAAGCGTATAACCAACCATTGCTTTTGTTGAATCTACCACGTTCTTAGGAAGAACTGTTTCTTTAATCGATGTTGAAATGATATTTTGAAGCCGCGTATAGGCAATACCAGCAGAGACATAAGGCATCATACGATTAATAGCAAAACCAACACGCATCCGCGTAGCACCAGTCCACTTTTGTTTTAAAGTATGATTACGATGGATAACATCGCCTTTCTGAGCGTTGTCATCACCAATTTTTTCAATAAAAA
Organism: Bartonella sp. A05; assembly: GCF_026930145.1. Taxonomy (GTDB): domain Bacteria; phylum Pseudomonadota; class Alphaproteobacteria; order Rhizobiales; family Rhizobiaceae; genus Bartonella. Next base: position 101,749 of record NZ_JANHOJ010000001.1, read on the forward strand.
CAGTTTTTGTATCCTCTCGTTCAACCCAATTAATATCCGTATCAATACCCAGAATTAAGCCATTCCCAACATCAACATTAGAACCGGCATAAACACCACTTATTAAACCGGACGGTTGTGGCACTGCATTTTTACGCATTAAGGCCAATGCATTAGCATCCCCAAGAAGACTTAAAGAAGGCCGACTTGAAAAATCACCAAACTGACCTCCAAGATAAAACCCTGTCCAAGAAAAAATAGGCGCTTCAACAATCGATGAAACAACCGGTATTACTTTATGAGAGATCTTCACATCTGCTGCCTGCGCGGCCGAAGATAAAATAAAAGCGGAAATAGAGACCGTAATAAAACATTTTGTATTCATAAATTTACTCCGTAAGTATCCGAATACATAGCCTATATAAATCTCGAACCTCAAATATCTGTAGCAAAAATGAAACAGCTATAGAAAAAATAAAACCCCCATCAAAGACAGAGCTTCCTAGCAATTTCATTGTTCAATCAATTAGAATTTGAAAGCAACACCAGCACGGAAATCATTGGTTTTATAACTTCCCTTTTTCATTCTATCTGGATAAGCTGCGTCATATACGAATGGAATTTCACCAAAATCCGTATAACGATATTCTGCACGCACAGCAATATTGTCAGTCACTGCAACATCAAGACCACCACCAAGCGTATAACCAATCTTCATCTGTGACTTAGCAGGCCAACGAACACCAGTACCGATTACTTCCCCACCCACAACTTTACCTTCTGGGTCAAATGGGATACTGAATCCTTCTTGTGTAACTTGATAAAGTCCTGCCTGCTGCATCTCCACATAAGCAACACCACCAGCAACATAAGGCATCATACGACCAAGAGAAAAGCCAGCACACACCCGCGTCGCACCAGTAAAATCGACTTGAGTCGATAATACTGTATCGACAGCACTATCCTTTCCCAATTTTGCACCCTCTACCAACGTGATCCCCAGTTGCTTTAAGAAATCTTCTCCTACCCTCACCATCTCGCCTGTGGACTCATGTTTTTTGCTTGACAAAAGCACATCTGTATCAATACCGAGAACAAAATAATTGCTAAAATTCATATTGTAACCAGCATATACGCCAGCTGCTAAACCTGACAAATCCTTACTAGCTCTAATGTAATAAGGAAACGGGTCTTTTAAGTCAGTGGAAACATACCCCTGCTGAGCACCAACATAAAAACCCGACCAAGAAAAATTTGAGTCTGCTCTTTTAGAAGTAGTAGAAACCTGCGCCTGTGCTGCAGACAATGAAACAACCGCAGCAATAAATGCCACTCCCCAATCTTTCATATTCATAAATTTGCTCCATAGATGATATTCGAGATGTAATACGCAAATCTAAAATTTAGTATTACACAAACACGCTCAAATATCTGCAATAAAAATGTCACAAAAATAGAAAAAGCTCCATCAAAGACAGAGCTTCCTAGCAATTTCATTGTTCAATCAATTAGAATTTGAAAGCAACACCAGCACGGAAATCATTGGTTTTATAACTTACCTTTTTCATTCTGTCTGGATAAGCTGCGTCATATGCGGGTGTAATTTTACCAAAATCTGAATAGCGATATTCTGCACGCACAGCAATATTGTCAATCACTGCAACATCAAGACCACCACCAAGAGTATAACCAATCTGCATCTGTGACTGAGTAGGCCAATAAACAGCAGTACCGATTACTTCCCCACCCACAACTTTACCTTCTAGGTTAGCTGGGCGGATGTATCCTTCTTGTGTAACTTGATAAACTCCTGTCTGCTGCAGCCCCACATAAGCAACACCGCCAGCAACATAAGGCATCATACGACCAAAAGAAAAGCCAGCACGCACCCGCGTCGCACCAGTAAAATTGACTTGAGTCGATAATGCTTCATAGAGAGCACTATTCTTTCCCAATTGTGCACCCTCTACCAACGTGATCCCCAGTTGCTTTATGACCTCTTCTGTTGCCTGCGACCTCAATCTGGTGGACTCATGTTTTTTGCTTAACAAAAGCACATCTGTATCAATACCGAGAACAAAGGAATTGCTAAAATTCACATTGTAACCAGCATATACGCCAGATGCTAAACCTGACAAATCCTCACTAACACTAAGACCATAAGGAAACTGGTATTTTAGATCAGTGGCAACATACCCCCCCTGAGCACCAACATAAAAACCCGACCAAGCAAAATTTGATTTTGATTCTGCTCTTTTATAGGTCGCAGAAACCTGCGCCTGTGCTGCTGACAATGAAAGCACAGCAACAACAGATGCCGCTATCCAAGATTTCATATTCATAAATTTGCTCCATAGATGATATTTGAGATGTAATAAATTTAGTATTACACAAACACGCTCAAATATCTGCAATAAAAATGTCACAAAAATAAAAAAAGCCCCATCAAAGATAGAGCTTCCTAGCAATTTCATTGTTCAATCAATTAGAATTTGAAAGCAATACCAACGCGGAAATCATTGATTTTATAACTTATCTCCTTCGTTTTGTCTGGAAAATATATGTCATATACGAGTGCAAATTTACCAAAATCCGTATAACGATATTCTGCACGCATAGCAATATGGTCAGTCACTGCAACATCAAGACCACCACTAAGAATATAACCAATCTTTATCTGTATCTCGGTAGGCCAAACAATACCAGTACCGATTACTTTCCCACCCACAACTTTACCCTCTGGGTCAAATGGGCCTCTGTGTCCTTCTTGTGTAACTTGATAAAATCCTGTCTGCTGCACCCCCGTATAAGCAACACCGCCAGCAACATAAAGCATAAGATGGCCAAGAGAAAAACCAGCACGCACCCGCGTCGCACCAGTAAAATTGACTTGAGTCGATAATACGTGATGGACAGCACTATCGTCTCCCAATTTTGCACCCTCTACCAACGTGATCCCCAGTTGCTTTATGACCTCTTCTTTTGCCTGCGTCTTCAATCTGGTGTACTCATGTTTTTTGCTTAACAAAAGCACATCTGTATCAATACCGAGAACAAAGTAATCGCTAAAATTCATATTTTTACCAGCATATACGCCAGCTGCTAAACCTGACAAATCCTTACTAGATCTATTAAAAATAGAATGCAGGCCTTTTAGGTCAGAGAAAACATCCCCCCCCTGAGCACCAACATACAAACCCGACCAAGAAAAATTCGATTCTGCTCTTTTAGAGGTCGTAGAAACCTGCGCCTGTGCTGCAGACAATGAAACAACCGCAGCAATAAATGCCACTCCCCAATATTTCATATTCATAAATTTGCTCCATAGATGATATTCGAGATGTAATACGCAAATCTAAAATTTAGTATTACACAAACACGCTCAAAAATCTGTAATAAAAATATCACAAAAATAGAAAAAGCCCCGTCAAAGACAGAGCCCTTTAGAGACTAAATTATTCAACAAATTAGAATTTGAAAGCAACACCAGCATGGAAATCATTGATTTTATAATCTAGCTCCTTCGTGTTGTCTGGAAAATATACATCATATACGAGTGTAACTTTACCAAAATCCGTATAACGATATTCTGCACGCACAGCAATATGGTCAGTCACTGCAACATCAAGACCACCACCAAGCGTATAACCAATCTTCATCTGAGACTTAGTAGGCCAAACAACAGCAGTACCGATTACTTCCCCACCCACAACTTTACCTTCTGGGTCAAATGGGCCTCTGTATCCTTCTTGTGTAACTTGATAAACCCCTGTCTGCGGCACCCCCGCATAAGCAACACCGCCAGCAACATAAGGCATAAGATGACCAAGAGAAAAACCAGCACGCACCCGCGTCGCACCGGTAAAATTGACTTGAGTCGATAATACTTGATGGACAGCACTATCGTCTCCCAATTTTGCACCCTCTACCAACGTGATCCCCAGTTGCTTTATGACCTCTTCTTTTGCCTGCGTCTTCAATCTGGTGTACTCATGTTTTTTGCTTAACAAAAGCACATCTGTATCAATACCGAGAACAAAGTAATCGCTAAAATTCATATTTTTACCAGCATATACGCCAGCTGCTAAACCTGACAAATCCTTACTAGATCTATTAAAAATAGAATGCAGGCCTTTTAGGTCAGAGAAAACATCCCCCCCCTGAGCACCAACATACAAACCCGACCAAGAAAAATTCGATTCTGCTCTTTTAGAGGTCGTAGAAACCTGCGCCTGTGCTGCAGACAATGAAACAACCGCAGCAATAAATGCCACTCCCCAATATTTCATATTCATAAATTTGCTCCATAGATGATATTCGAGATGTAATACGCAAATCTAAAATTTAGTATTACACAAACACGCTCAAAAATCTGTAATAAAAATATCACAAAAATAGAAAAAGCCCCGTCAAAGACAGAGCCCTTTAGAGACTAAATTATTCAACAAATTAGAATTTGAAAGCAACACCAGCATGGAAATCATTGATTTTATAATCTAGCTCCTTCGTGTTGTCTGGAAAATATACATCATATACGAGTGTAACTTTACCAAAATCCGTATAACGATATTCTGCACGCACAGCAATATGGTCAGTCACTGCAACATCAAGACCACCACCAAGCGTATAACCAATCTTCATCTGAGACTTAGTAGGCCAAACAACAGCAGTACCGATTACTTCCCCACCCACAACTTTACCTTCTGGGTCAAATGGGCCTCTGTATCCTTCTTGTGTAACTTGATAAACCCCTGTCTGCGGCACCCCCGCATAAGCAACACCGCCAGCAACATAAGGCATAAGATGACCAAGAGAAAAACCAGCACGCACCCGCGTCGCACCGGTAAAATTGACTTGAGTCGATAATACTTGATGGACAGCACTATCGTCTCCCAATTTTGCACCCTCTACCAACGTGATCCCCAGTTGCTTTATGACCTCTTCTTTTGCCTGCGTCTTCAATCTGGTGTACTCATGTTTTTTGCTTAACAAAAGCACATCTGTATCAATACCGAGAACAAAGTAATCGCTAAAATTCATATTTTTACCAGCATATACGCCAGCTGCTAAACCTGACAAATCCTTACTAGATCTATTAAAAATAGAATGCAGGCCTTTTAGGTCAGAGAAAACATCCCCCCCCTGAGCACCAACATACAAACCCGACCAAGAAAAATTCGATTCTGCTCTTTTAGAGGTCGTAGAAACCTGCGCCTGTGCTGCAGACAATGAAACAACCGCAGCAATAAATGCCACTCCCCAATATTTCATATTCATAAATTTGCTCCATAGATGATATTCGAGATGTAATACGCAAATCTAAAATTTAGTATTACACAAACACGCTCAAAAATCTGTAATAAAAATATCACAAAAATAGAAAAAGCCCCGTCAAAGACAGAGCCCTTTAGAGACTAAATTATTCAACAAATTAGAATTTGAAAGCAACACCAGCATGGAAATCATTGATTTTATAATCTAGCTCCTTCGTGTTGTCTGGAAAATATACATCATATACGAGTGTAACTTTACCAAAATCCGTATAACGATATTCTGCACGCACAGCAATATGGTCAGTCACTGCAACATCAAGACCACCACCAAGCGTATAACCAATCTTCATCTGAGACTTAGTAGGCCAAACAACAGCAGTACCGATTACTTCCCCACCCACAACTTTACCTTCTGGGTCAAATGGGCCTCTGTATCCTTCTTGTGTAACTTGATAAACCCCTGTCTGCGGCACCCCCGCATAAGCAACACCGCCAGCAACATAAGGCATAAGATGACCAAGAGAAAAACCAGCACGCACCCGCGTCGCACCGGTAAAATTGACTTGAGTCGATAATACTTGATGGACAGCACTATCGTCTCCCAATTTTGCACCCTCTACCAACGTGATCCCCAGTTGCTTTATGACCTCTTCTTTTGCCTGCGTCTTCAATCTGGTGTACTCATGTTTTTTGCTTGACAAAAGCACATCTGTATCAATACCGAGAACAAAGGAATTGCTAAAATTCACATTGTAACCAGCATATACGCCAGCTGCTAAACCTGACAAATCCTTACTAGCTCTACTGAAATTAAGAATCGGGCTTTTTAGGTCAGTGGCAACATACCCCCCCTGAGCACCAACATAAAAACCCAACCAAGAAAAATTTGATTCTGCTCTTTTAGAGGTCGTAGAAACCTGCGCCTGTGCTGCAGACAATGAAACAACCGCAGCAATAAATGCCACTCCCCAACATTTCATATTCATAAATTTGCTCCATAGATGATATTTGAGATGTAATACGCAAATCTAAAATTTAGTATTACACAAACACGCTCAAAAATCTGTAATAAAAATATCACAAAAATAGAAAAAGCCCCGTCAAAGACAGAGCTTCCTAGCAATTTCATTGTTCAATCAATTAGAATTTGAAAGCAATACCAGCACGGAAATCGTTGGTTTTATAAGAATGTTCAGCTATATTATCTAAGACGAATACATCCCCGTGCAATTTTCTTTTACCAAAATCTGAATAGCGATATTCTGCCCGCACAACAATATTGTGAATCACTGCAAAAGCAATACCCCCACCAAGAGTATAGCCCACCATTGTTTCTGTCTTATCCGATGTGTTAGTAGAAACAAGTGGTTTAACTTGCTCCTTTTCTTCAATTAATTTCGGTGCTGTATTTTGAAGCTGTGCATAAGCAACACCGCCAGCAACATAAGGCATAAGACGACCAAAAGAAAAACCAACACGCACCCGCGTCGCACCAGTAAAATTGACTTGAGTCGATGTCGCACCAGTAAAATTGACTTGAGTCGATAATATTGGATGAACAGCATTATTCCCTCCCAATTTTGCACCCTCTACCGACGTGATCCCCAGTTTCTTTGTGACCTCTTCTCTTGTCTTCGTCTTCCTTTGGATGTACTCATGTTTTTTGCTTAACAAAAGCACATCTGTATCAATACCGAGAACAAAGGAATTGTTAAAATTCGTATTGTAACCAGCATATAAGCCAACTGCTAAACCGGACAAATCCTCATTAGCTCCATCAAAAATAGGAAGTGGGCCTTTTAGGTCAGAGGAAACATCCCCCCCCTGAGCACCAACATAAAAACCCGACCAAGAAAAATTCGATTTTGTTTCTGCTCTTTTAGAGATAGTAAAAACCTGCGCCTGTGCTGCAGACAATGAAACAACTGCAGCAACAGATGCCACACCCCAATATTTCATATTCATAAATTTGCTCCATAGATGATATTCGAGATGTCCTATTATCGTACATCTATCGTTTAATGCTATACACTAAATACTCAAAAATCTGTAAAAAATGCCACAAAAATAGCAAAAGCTCTGTCAAAGACAGAGCCCTTTAGAGACTTAATATTCAACAAATTAGAATTTAAAAGCAACACCAACGCGGAAATCATTGGTTTTATAAGAAGTTTCATATAGATTGCTGAGATCTGTTAAATTATTTAAGTCTGGTTTTAGTTTGACTTTACCAAAAGCCGAATGACGATATTCCCCACGTACAATAACACCATCAGTCACTGCAAAATCAAAACCTCCACCAAGAGTATAACCAACCTTCACCTGATCACTCTTTACCAGATCATCACTATCCTTATCCTCTTCTGCCACTTGAAGCTGCGTATAGGTAATACCAGCAGCAGCATAAGGCATCATACGACCAAGAGAAAAACCAGCACGAAACCGTGTCGCACCAGACCAGTTTTCAGTTAAGATTTTTATTATATTGTCTACATCATCATATTTTATACCTTTTTTGCTCAACACAGACACATCCGTATCAAGACCGAAGACAATACCACCACTGCCAAAATCCATATTGTAACCAGCATATATACCACCTCCCAAATTTGAAAACAGAGATGCAAACAGAGATGAATCGTTCGAATCTGATTCCATCTGTGTTTTTTTCGTTTCCCCCAACTTCGAATCTTTCACAATCTTAGAGCTTCCCACCTGAGAACCAATATAAATACCTGTCCATGAAAAAGCTGCTGCTTTTCCTGTAGAAAGCATAAAGCCTTGTGCCTGCGCTACAGACATGGAAACCACAGCAGCAAAAGATGCCGCTACTAAATATTTTATCTTCATAAATTTACTCCATAGATAATATCTGAGATGCATCATCACCGCACACCTATACCGAATGTTATACATTAACATTCTAAAAATATTCTAAAAATATTCTAAAAAACGTGATAAAAATGCCACAATCATAAAAAAATAAAAGTCCCATCAAAGACAGGACCTTTTAATAATTGAAGTATTCAATCAATTAGAATTTGAAAGCAACACCAACGCGGAAATCATTAGTTGTATAGGAAGCTTTATATAGCTCGCTCATAGACGTTGTTAATTTGAAATCACCAAAGCCAGAATGACGATATTCTCCACGCACAATAACATTGTCAATAGCTGCAAACTCAAGACCACCACCAAGAGTATAACCCATTTTAATCTTATCGCCAGCATCTGCCAAATCGTTATCCTCTGCAGCGGCTTTAAGCTGTGCATAAACAATACCACCAGCCGCATAAGGCATCATACGACCAAAAGAAAAACCTACACGTGCACGTGTTGCCCCAGACCAGTTTTCTTGCATTTTTCTGTCTGTACCATTTTTACCCTTTGTAAAAGCGCTACCAGACAACACTGCATCCGTATCAACACCTAGGATGAGGTTACCACCCAAATCAAAATTGTAACCAGCATATATACCACCTACTACATTTGACAACAGATCTGACTTTTTTGTTTCATCGCCTAGTTTCTTATCTGGGACACTCGATGCTTCAGAATCAGCCGGCTTAGAAAACGAAGAATGACCACCCTGAACACCAATATAAAGACCTGCCCATGAAAAAGCTGCTGCTTTTCCTGTAGAGATCGTAAAGCTTTGTGCCTGTGCTACAGACACAGAAACTACAGCGGCAACAGATGCCGCTACTAAATATCTCATATTCATAAATTCACTCCATAGATAATATTTGAGATGTACAATTATCGCACATCTTTCGTTTAATGCTATACATTAATACTCAAAAAATCTGTAGTAAAAATGCCACAGAAATAAAAAACTTAAAAGCCCCATCAAAGATAGGACTTTTTCAACGATTGATTGGGCAAAAGACTAAAATTTGAAAGCAACTCCAACGCGAAAATCATTAGTTTTATAAGAATATTCAGATTGTTTTTCTACATCTAATGCATTTGTTACGAATTTACTTTTACCAAAATCGGTATAGCGATATTCCGCAAGCGCAACAAGATTGTCCGTCACAGCATAAGCAACACCACCACCAAGCGTATAACCAAACAGTGTATCCGTCTTATCCAACGTGTCACCAGAAACAATTGTTTCAGCTGTTGATTCAGATCTACCCTCTCTTTCAACGAATATCGATGCCATATCTTGTATCTGCGCATAAGCAACACCACCAGAAACATAAGGCATCATACGATCGAGAGCATAACCAATACGCACGCGTGTAGCACCTGACCACTTTTCTTTTAAAGTGAGACTCTCCGTTACTTTATCACCATCTTTAAATGTTATCTCGTTGCTAAAAGAGACTTTCGTTTCCTCTAATTTGTACTTAAAATGAGGCGCATTTGCTGTAGTCAAAGTATATGGCTCTTCTTCTTTTGTATCTTTCTTGCCTGACAAAACTATATCCGTATCAGCACCCAGGATAAGATTTCCGCCAAGCTCAATATCGTAACCCGCGTATACCCCGCCTATGAAACCTGAAAGTGTACGTGAGTTAAGATTTGAATTGTTTTGCTGCTCATCACCAGACTTATTTTCTAATTCTTTTGCATCACCGAGAGACCAACCTATCTGACCACCAATATAAAAACCTGTCCACGAAAAAGCAGGAGCGATAGTATTCACTGGCTCTACTCCTGACACCACTTCTGATGATGTTACTCCTGACACTACTTCTTCTGATGTTACTTCTTGAGGAATTATAACATCTGCTGCCTGTACTGTAGATGTCGAAACCACAGCAACAACAAAAGCCACTACTAAATGTTTCATATTCATAAATCTACTCCATAGCCAATGTTTGAGATGTATAATATCGCATACCCAATGTTTAATACTACACATCTACACTTACACTCAAAAAATCTGTAGTAAAATAACACAGCCATAAAAAAAACAAAAGCCCCATCAAATATAGGGCTTTTTAGCGATTTAATTCTTCAAGCAATTAGAATTTGTAAGCAACTCCAACGCGGAGAACGTGATTCGTATAAGAATTTTCAGATTTACTTTTTATATCTAACACGGATGTCTCATGTTCCAATTTACCTGATACATCTTTTCCGAGTTTAAGCTTACCAAAACCCGTATAATCCGTGTAACGATATTCCACACGCGCGACAATATCGTTAGTCACTGCATAAGCAACACCACCACCAACAGTATAACCGACTAGTGTATCTACATCATCCCATGCAATAGCAGAATCTTTTTTTGAGGGAACAGGTGCTTCATCTTTTCCTGGATTCTTTTTCTCCAAAGACATCGATACCAATGCCTTATCTTGAATCTGCCCATAAGCAATACCACCAGCAACATAAGGCATCATACGATCAAGAGCATAACCAACAACCAATCGTGTCGCCCCACCCCAATTTTCTTTCACAGTACTACTACCACCCAAGGTTATTTTATCACCTTCTTCCAATGTTTCCCCTTTAACATCGAGTTTCAGCTCATCTAATTTTTCCTTGATGGCAGGTGCCAAAGCTAAAGAATCAACCGTTTTGGCCTCTGGTTTCCACTTTTTTGAATCTAAATCGGCAGAAAAAGTAATATCCGTATCAACACCCAAGACGAGGCTTTCGCTAAGATCAAAATTATAACCCGCATATAAACCGCTTATTAAACCTGAAATTGAATCCGAACTTTTTTTCAGCTCACCAGCAGACTTATTTTCTACCTCTTTTATATCACTGAAAGCCCAACCAATCTGACCACCAACATAAACACCTGTCCAAGAAAAATCAGGAGCAGCAAGAACCGGCTGTTCTACGGTAGCAACAACCGATCCTACTACTGATGATAGTGCCTCTGATGGTACTTCTCGTGAGGATAGCACCTCTGATGGTACTCCTTCCTGTGAGGATAGCGCCTCTGATGGTACTCCTTCTCGAAGGATAGTATCTGCCGCCTGTGCAGCAGATACCGAAATCACAGCAGCAACAGAGACCGCCATTAAATATTTCATATTCATAAATTTGCTCCATAGTAATATTTGAGATGTATAATTACCGCACACCTCCGTTCGTTTTTATGTGACACATAAAAATCTGTGGCAAAATAACAGCTATAAGCAAAACAAAAGCCCTATCAAAGATAGGACTTTTAACGCTTTAATTGCAAAAATTAGAATTTGTAAGCAACACCAACGCGGAAATCATTGGTTTTGTAAGAATATTCTTCTTCAGTTTTATTTAATATATCCTTTTGGAATTTACCTTTACCAAAACTCGAATAATCCGTGTAACGATATTCCACACGCGCAACAATATTGTCAGTCACTGCATAAGCAACACCCGCACCAAGCGTGAAACCCGCCAGTGTATTCGTCTTATCCCATGGCTTAGAAGAAGAACCGAGATCATACTCACCTTTCTCAGGTTCTGCTCCTTGCTCAGCGTCTTCTCCATCTTTCTCTAACTTTTTCTCTGCTGCCCGCACTTGCGCTGCTGCTTGCCCTGAACTTTCAATCTGCCCATAAGCAACACCCCCAGCAACATAAGGCATCATACGATCAAGAGCATAACCAACAACCACCCGTGTTGCACCAGCCCACTTTTCTTTTAGAGAGACACTGTTTTTTAGTTCTACTGAACTGCCTTCCTCAAATTTTGCGTTTCCAATTTTCTCTTTGGAGAATCCTAATTCCTCTAATTGTGCCTTTACCTCTTCTGTCTTACCAGTCTCTATCTCTTTCCTCTCTGGCGTCTCTGGGAAAGATGAACTCTTTTTGCCAGACAAAATTACATCTGTATCAACACCCAGCACAAAGTTTCTACCAAGATCAACATTGTAACCTGCATACGCCCCACCGATCAAACCTGAAAGATCCTGTGTACGATTCAAACCTGAAAGATCCTGTGTACGATCCGCACTGTTTTCCTGCTTTTCAGACTTATCTTTGACCACCTTAGCATCACCAAAAGCCCAACCAATTTGACCACCAAAATACACACCTGTCCAAGAAAAATCAGGGGCGACAACTATTGATTCTACCTCTGATGGTACTTCTGATGGTACCTTTGATGCTACTTCTTGAGGGATCATAGTGTCCGCAGCTTGTGCGACAGACATTGAGATTATAGCAGCAACAGATGCCGCTACTAAATATTTCATATTCATAAATTGCTCCATAGTTAATAGTTGAGATATACAATTATCTCATACTCATTGTTTGATACTACACATCTACGTTCAAAAAATCTGTAGTAAAAATGTCACACATATAAAAAAATAAAAGCCCTATCAGAGATAGGGCCTCTTAACGATTTAATTATGCAACCAATTAGAATTTGTAAGCAACACCAACGCGGAAATTGTTAGTCTTGTAACCCAATTCAAAGTTGTCCTTTATAAGTTTCTTTTTGCCAAAGTCTGAGTAACGATACTCCGCACGCGCAACAATATTGTCAGTCATTGCAAAAGCAACACCAGCACCAAGTGTATAACCAATCATTGTTTTTGTCTCATCAGACAAATCTCCCTGAGCAATTACATTACCTGTATCCTTATCTTGTATTGATATCGATGCAACATCTTTAAGCTGCGCATAGGCAACACCGCCAGCAATATAAGGCATAATACGATTAATACCAAAACCAATACGTGCACGCGTAGCACCAGCCCAATTTTCTTCTAAAGACAAACTATCAACTCCTTTATCACCCGCTTTAAGTTCTACATTGCCTTCAATTTTGATTCCTGCGTCTTGCAAGATTTTCTTAGCAACAGCTAAATCAGCTGGACCAAGAGTATACTTCTCTACTACTGTTGTGTCTTTCTTATCAGACCAGACCCAATCTGTATCAAACCCTAGAATAAGACCATTACCGAGATCAACATCGTAACCCGCATAAAGCCCCCCTACAAAACCTGAAAGTTTAGGCAATGAACTTTTGCGTATTGTGTCGATTAGCTTCTCACCTTCTAGGCTAGTCTTACTCGAAAAACCACCAATCTGACCACCAAAATACACACCTGTCCAAGAAAAAGTAGGTGCAACAACAACGGATGGAACAACGGATGAAATAATTGGTTCTGGTTGATGATGAACCATAATATCAGCTGCCTGTGCAGCAGAAGCTGAAACCAAAGCAAAAATAGAGGCCGTCATTAAACATTTCATATTCATAAATTTCTCCATAACATTTAAACATATTTGCCCATATAGTGCCCTTCCAATAAACATCTGTAGCAAAAATAACACAGTTACAAAAAAAATAACGGCTTCCTTCAAAGAGGAAGCCTCTTAGAGATTTACTTAACAATTTAATTGTGCAATAATGTGTCGGTTTGAGCGTTTTGCGAAATGTACTGATTTTGTAATCAAGCACCTTCTTTATGGTGCACTTCTTTTATCAAAATCTAGGAGCTTACATTTTGCATAAAATGAATAACCTCAGCCAAAAATGCAACTCAACTTTAATTTCAGTTGTCAAGTTGCCTAAAAAACTTCAATCACTCGCCTCCCCTCACTAACAGTGTGGAAACAATGCTTTGAAGCTTCCTTAGCGTTTGCTAAAAACTCATTGGACCTCGCGATAACCTTGGCCAATTTGTTCTTTTCTTAGGTCTATGATGTGGTTTCTTCTCATGTGAGTGCGTAGTATGTGGTCTCTCATGTAAGTGCGTATGTGAGGGCGTATGTGACTTACCCAAATAGTTTAACGCGCTAAACCGTGACCATAAGCCATGCCCCCTAGCAGTATAAAAAGACCTTACTTGAACAACATCCTTCAAAAAACCATCCACCTGTCCGCTTGAGCGAAGATTTACAGAAGAAACTAAGGAAACAATACTTTGCATCACTTCTTTAAGTGTCACAAAACCAGAACCCTGAGCAGAAGAAACTGAAAACAAAGCAAAAGCAGATGCTGCAAAAAAACATTTTACGTTCATAACTTAACCTCCATATTAAATATCCAAAATGTGTTTTATTGATATACTTCATTGTAACTCTCTTTTCAAGTATCTATGGTAAAAATGATAAAATGATAAAATGATAAAAAGAACAAAGGCTCCATCAACGACAGAGCCTTTTAACAATTTAATCTCACATATAAATGGGAACTTTTAAGCTATAATAACGTGGAAATTATTTGTTTTATAACCAATCTCAAACTTATTCCTGGAAAATTCTTTGATCAAAATCCGTATAATATATTACATTATGTACACAAACGAACATGATCAATTATTGCATTCAGCATTAAACCACAGATATATAGTCAACCTGTCTCTTTGTTTATTTGTCAAATGAGCAATATACTAAGTTTCACTTAATCAAAAGTGAAATAATACCTTGAAAGGGCGCATGCCCCAAAGATTATGCTATCAGCAAAACCACATTATACCTAAGTGCTTGTCTGTCCATTTCTCTAAACATCATATCTCACTTCCATATCGCCAACTGGAATCCTGACAGCATGAAGACGCTTAGGCTTTTTAGGCTTTAATGAGCGCAACAATGGCCCCATTTTTCTACTTCATCCCCTGCTTTGCCCTTTTAACTCAACGAAAATGAAGACAGACGAAGCCACAAAGCTGCATACTTATAAATGCACTGCCCTATGCAATCTTCAAATTAAAGCGCATCATTCATAAATGAATTGCACCATAAATTGCTATGAGAGCAATAGATGATGAAACCATAAATAAAGAAAAAATATCTATGATATAAACCTTCTATTCTACAGCACCAATCATTTTCCCTGTTTTCAGATGAAAAACAAACCTTCAAGCTCAGCTATGGGCAAAAATATCAACCTCCGGCCATCCCAAAAGATCAAGTTTTGCCCTCATAGGCAAAAATTGAAAACATGCCTTTGCAACATGTTCCCGCTCTTCGCGCCTTAGACGTTCTTCCAACACATCTTTTAATCGATGTAGATATAAAACATCAGATGCTGCATATTCAATTTGTGCACGCGATAAAGTTTCTGCAGCCCAATCCGATGACTGTTGCTGTTTAGAAATATTAATATTCAGCAATTCGCTACAAATTTCTTTCAATCCATGACGATCTGTATATGTGCGCGTGAGTTTTGATGCAATCTTTGTACAAAAGACAGATTCTGGCATAACACCAAATGTATGGGCTAAAATAGCAAGATCAAAACGCCCAAAATGAAATATTTTGGTGATTGCTTGATCTTCAAGCAATTTAACCAAATTGGGAGCGCTGTTTTGTCCTTTGGCAATCTGTATAATGTCAGCAGAACCATCTCCAGAAGAAAGCTGAACCACACATAAGCGATCACGGTATGGTTGCAATCCCAAAGTTTCGGTATCAACCGCAACAGCCTCGACACAATAACTGTCCAAATTCGGTAAATCACCTTGGTGCACACGAATTTCTGTCATCTATCCTCCTATTTGCTAAGGTTGCAAGAATACGCGCCCAAGAGCGCTGTCCCTTGTGAAACGATTTTAGATTATATTTTTCATTAGGAGAATGGATACGGTCATCAGCTAATGCAAATCCAACCAAAACAGTTTCCATATCAAGAATCGACTTAAAATCTCCAACAACTGGGATTGAACCACCCATAGCAGTTAATAAAGCAGGCCTTCCCCATTCCTGTGATAATGCATCCTTCGCTGCCTCAATGAAAGGAGAATCATAAGAAACCTGAATAGCTGGAGAAGCGCCATATTCCTTAAAGTCAACTGTACAGTCAGCGGGAATAAAACGACGCACATAATTGCGAAAAACTTGACGTATTTTTTCTGGGTTTTGTTTATGAACCAAACGAAAAGAAACTTTTGCACATGCTTGAGAAGCTATAACTGTTTTAAACCCCTCACCCTCATAACCACCACTAATACCATTAATTTCTGCTGTAGGACGTGCCCACACTTGTTCTAAAACACTACGTCCCTTTTCGCCAGCAGCAATGGAAAGACCAACGGGGTTGAGAAATATATCAGCATTGCAATTAAGTTCATTCCAGGCTTGCAAAACCTGTGGAGGCGTTTCTTCTACACCATCATAGAATCCAGGCAATGTTATTCGACCATTTTCATCATGAAGACCTGCCAAAATTTGAGCTAAAATACGAATGGGATTGGCTGCTGCTCCTCCAAAATAACCAGAGTGTAAATCACAATTAGCTGCCGTGATTATGATCTCTTCTCCCAAAAGCCCCCGAAGACCAATAGCTATCGACGGTGTATCCGCATCCCACATGGATGTATCGCAAACCAACGCACAATCAGCTTTAAGTTCAGAAACATTTTCTTTTAAAAAAGGAACAAGAGAAGAAGAGCCACTTTCTTCTTCACCCTCAAATAAAACAGTCACTTTAATAGGAAGTTGACCTGTCTCTTTTTTAAACGCACGGCATGCTTCAAGAAAAGTCATAAGCTGACCTTTATCATCTGAAGCACCACGGGCACAAATGACCTTTTCTCCATCCCGCTCTTTTAAAGAAGGCTCAAACGGCCCATCTTCCCATAAATTCAGTGGATCAACGGGCTGAACATCATAATGCCCATAAAACAATACGTGCAGACAATCATCGGAAGGTCCTGGATGATGTCCAACAACCATCGGATGACCAGGCGTATCGCGGCGCGAAGCTTCAAAGCCAATAGTTCTCAAATCTTCCACGATCCAATCAGCTGTTCTACGGCATGCATCCTTATAAACTGGATCTGTAGAAATGGATTCAAAACGCAAGAGAGAAAAAAGACGTTCAAGGCTCTTTTCTATATTCTCATCAATATGTGTGAGCACTTTATTTAGCATAAAAACCTCTCCATCTTCGTGCACTCCAGATACGACTTTAAGCCTGTTGTAAAATTTTGCAAGACGTCTCTCTTCATTTTTGACACTGTGGACAGTAAAAGCTTGAACGCCCAGACTGCGAAATACGTACAATCAGTGTTCCACATTGCAAGCATTCCTTGCCTTTTCGTCCATAAACCGCAAAATTGTTTTGAAAATAACCAAGAGACCCATCCGTGTGAATATAATCACGCAAAGAAGATCCACCAGAGTCTATTGCTTCAGAAATCACATCGCGTATATTTTGTGCTAAACAATCTGCTGCTTCACGTGCATGCACTTTTTTCAGTGCCAAGGTAAACGCACCACGCTGTGGGGATAGGTGGCTGCGCCAAAGTGCTTCACAAACATAAATATTCCCAAGACCTGCAACGATAGACTGATCAAGCAAAGCCGCTTTAAGAGGTGCTTTCTTATTCATAAAAGCCTTTTGTAAATAAGCACCAGAAAGCGCATTCCCCGTAGGCTCAAGACCAAGCTTCTTTAACATTGGATGCTCATAAAGCCTCGCTGCTTCCACCAAAAGCATAAATCCAAAACGACGAATATCGTTATAAATGAGACGATAAATTTTACTGTCCTTAGCTTGAATATCCATTACAAAATGATCATGCGCCACCAATTTTCCCGTAGAACAATGCTCATCTCTTAAAAAATCATTCTCTACACGCCATGATCCCGACATACCCAAATGACTTAAAATTGTTTCATTTTGAGACAGATGGAACAATAAATATTTCGCCCGCCGACCAAGCTCTATAATCGTCTTACCCACAAGACGCTCGGAAAATGCTTCCGGAAAAGGAAACCGCAAATCTTTACGATTGAGTGTAACAGATATAATTTTTGCGCCAGTCACAACCGGTTCAAGTCCGCGACGGACAGTTTCTACTTCAGGAAGTTCAGGCATACATCTTTTTAATCATTACGCATTTTCAAACAAAGTTCTGTTGCACAAATCAACGATATTAAGCCCACTCACCTTGCCGAAACACAGGAATTCTCGTGCCAGTTTGCGTAATACCATCTATGTTTATTTCACTTGATCCAATCATCCAGTCAATATGAATCACACTTTTATTGCCACCACGCGCCGCAATCTCCTCAGCAGTGAGCGATGCCCCACTCAGAAAACACTTGGAATAACACTGCCCTAAAGCAATATGACATGCAGCATTTTCATCAAATAATGTATTATAAAAAAGTAAACCACTCTTAGAAATGGGGGAAGAATGTGGAACAAGAGCGACTTCGCCTAATCGACAAGCCCCCTCATCACTTTGTAAAACCTGTTGCAAAACTTGCTGACCTGTCGACGCACATGCATCAACAATACGCCCCGCTTCGAAACGTACCTCTATATTATCAATCAATGCTCCTTGATATGAAAGTGGCTTCGTCGAACGAACACAACCTTCAACCTTATAAGCATGAGGCGTCGTGAACACTTCTTCAGTCGGGATATTAGGATTACAAATAACACCGTTTTGAGCAGTTGAAGCACCTCCATGCCATTCATGCTCATCTGCCAAACCAACTGTTAAATCAGTACCTGGTCCTGTAAAGTGCAAAGCGGAAAAACGCTGCTCATTAAGCCAAGAAGACCGTTGCTTCAAAGTTGCATTATGCTCCTTCCATGCATGCACCGGATTTTCTCCTGTAACGCGTGAAGCAGCAAAAATCGCATCAGCTAATTTCTTAATCGCTTTATTAATTGGCAAATCAGGAAACATCGCTGCAGCCCATCCCACTGTTGGATAAGCAACAATCGACCAATTCATAGCAAATTTTGATATTTGCTTAAGAGCAGGCTGATAAGCCATAGAAGTCGCCTTATTTAAACGCGCTACCTTATTCAAATCTTGATTCAAAAAAAGCAAAGGATCATCACCAACGATCGCTAAACGCGCAGCCCCATTTGCAAAAGCTTTTGCCATCCCTTCATACAGCCACGAAGGCGCACAATCAAAACTGGTAGCATGCGCACTTTCAAAACGCATAAGCGACAGTACTTCATCACTCAAAAGTGGTGTAATAACACCAGCACCAGCTTTATAGGCATAATAAGCAATACGCCGGACTAAGGGTAAAGCCATCACCGGAGCAGTGAGAACAAGATCCTGCCCTTCTTGTAAATTCAGCCCTACTTTTATTGTTACTTCTGCAAGACGATCAAGCATTTCAGGCGAAATCGCCTCATGGATATCAAAAGACATGACCAATACCCTTCTTTGGCTATCAAAATATTACTGATTTTTATGCCGTGCCTCTAACATCGCAACAACTGCATTTAACTGATCCGGCAAAGGTGTAGCATACGCCACAATTGCTTTGGGTTCCTTTGTCATATTCATACGATCAGGTGCACGTGTAGGAATGGGAATCCTATCAAGTTGTGCAACAACAAAAGGTGTCGCGTTCGTTTTGTTCATCTGAGCAACTTCTATTGAATACGCATTTTGTATTTCCCCTGCCTTGGTTTCTCTACTTCCTACATCTGAATCTATAAAATTCGATCCATTGCTAGCATGTTCCTGAGCATATGCTACAACAACTGTGGTTTCCTGCATCATATCTATACGGTCAGGTGCACGTGTGGGAATGGGAACCTTATCAAGTCGCGCAATAACAAAAGGAGCAGCATTCATCTGCTTCATTTGTGCTATTTCTGTTAAAATTGGCGCATTTTGGTTTCCCTCTGCTTTTGTTCCCTCACTTTCTAAGTCTGAATCCATAAAATTCGGCACATTGCCAGAACGTTCTTGGGCAAAAGCAAAAGCAACATCATAAGGACGGTTATTCGCAGGAATCTGGCGTAAACCATCACGCCCCCGTTTCTCATAAAAAGCATTACCCCCAGCAACACGAACATAATGCATATTCTTATAAGGGAAAGATAAACCTGCAGTATGAAAAAACATAGCGTCTTTAACTTTTTTATCCCGCTCGCCGCGTAAAACAGCATCAGCGGCCTCTTTAACACGTTCAACAGATGCTGGTTCTGTCATAGGGCGCGTTAAAACACCCGGAGCAAACTGTTTGCGCTGACCAACAACACCACAAATTGTCTTTGGATAAGCAGTGGAATTAACACGGTTCATAACAACCGTTCCTACTGCAATCATTCCCTCACGACTTGAACGACTGGATTCAAAATACATAGCACGCATAAGGCATTGGCGCTCCGTCAATGGATATTCCACTGCTTTTGCTTTCTGATGATCTTCAGCCTTCTTACTACCCAAATGATTCGAGAAGCAACCCGCAATAACCAATTGAGCTACAAAAAAGCTCACAAAAACAATCCCCCGAGTTTTTTCCATCCTATGCAATGCGTTCCTATGTCTTTTCAGCATGAGAAATTCAAATGAAATTTGATTACAAATCATGTATGCATAAAAAAGAATAAAAAAGTCTTAATTAAAATACTGTTTGCATTTAATCGATATTGCTAGACATAATTGTTTAATATCAACATTCATACATTTCGATCACCAATAGAGTATTGCACCCCAAATATTGGGAAACGTTGTGTATGAAAAACAATACATCTTAGCGAATGAACAAAAAACCGTTGTCGAAGCAAAATGCAGTAAACCTCAATCTGTTTTCTTCCCATCTATTCCAACTTCATATGTAAGATCATCACGGGGGCGATCAGAAGACATATGATAACCTGTTACAATATAGTGCAACGTTTCAGCAATATTGGTAACATGATCACCAATCCGTTCGATATTCTTTGCACAAAAAAGTAAATGCGTACAAACTGTAATATTCCGCATATCTTCCATCATATAAGTCAAAAGCTCACGAAAAAGAGAGGTATACAGCGTATCAATTTCATCATCACGTTCGCGTACCGCCTCAATGCTATCCAATGATCGACTAACATGAGCATCTAATACTTCCTGTAACTGATTGAGCGCCAAAGCTGCAATTGTTTCAAGGCCACGATAACAGGCTGTATGTTGACGCGTTTCTGAAATAGCAACAGTCCGCTTAGCAATATTTTTTGCCATATCTCCAATCCGCTCAAGATCAGAAGAAATGCGAATGGCACCAACAATTTCACGCAGATCAACAGCCATCGGTTGACGTTTGCAGATAATGGTAATCGCTTTTTCATTAATATCGCGTTCTGCTTTATCCAAAAATAAATCATCAGCAATAACCATAGCTGCAAGCTGAAGGTCATCATGAACAATTGATGCCACAGAACGTTCAATCATCTTTGCCGCGTAACCACCCATTTCCGTAATCTTTGCTGCCAAATATTTCAGCTCTGCATCATAAGAACGGACCGTATGGTTCGTAGACATATCCTATACTCCTCACTTTACTTAAAAAACACTCTGTTTACTTAGCCAAAACGTCCTGTAATGTAATCTTGCGTACGTTGCTCTTTTGGTGAGGTGAACATCATTTCAGTTTCACCAACTTCTACCAAATGTCCCATATGAAACATAGCTGTATATTGAGAAACACGTGCAGCTTGTTGCATCGAATGTGTCACAATAGCAATTGTATAATTTTGTCGTAACGCATCGATAAGCTCTTCAATACGCGCTGTTGCAATCGGATCAAGAGCCGAACAGGGCTCATCCATCAAAATAACTTCAGGACTAACCGCAATAGCACGTGCAATACACAAGCGTTGTTGCTGCCCTCCTGACAAACTCGTTCCTGCTTCATGAAGGCGATCTTTAACTTCTTCAAATAACCCCGCCTGTATTAAACTCTTTTCAACCACATCACGTAATTCGGCACGCGACTTGACCAAACCGTGAATACGTGGTCCATAAGCGATATTCTCAAAAATAGACTTTGGAAAGGGATTTGGTTTTTGAAAAACCATACCAACACGCGCACGTAACTCTACAACATCAATCCGCGAGTCATAAATATTATCCTCATCTAAGGTAATAAGACCTGTTATTTGAGCACCTTCAATTGTATCATTCATACGGTTAAAACAACGCAAAAAAGTTGACTTTCCGCAACCTGAAGGGCCAATCAATGCAGTAACTTTATGTTCAGGGATATCAAGAGTAATGCCGTGAAGTACTTCCTTGCTTCCATAAGAAACCCTAACATCTTGACCACGCATTTTGATCTTCATTGCAGACTTAGCCTCCCTTTTTTGACGCAAAAACCTTACCGAAATTACCAACGCCGTTCAAATCGTCGACGCAAAAGAACAGCTGAAATATTCATGACAGCAAGAAAAATCATTAATACAATAATGGCACCCGATGTCTTTTCAACAAAAGCGCGTTCTGCTTCACCCATCCACATAAAAATCTGAACAGGCAAAGCCGTCGCCGGATCCATTGGGGTAGTGGGAATATTTACAACAAAAGCAACCATTCCAATCAAAAGCAAAGGTGCAGTTTCACCGAGCGCCTGAGCCAAACCAATAATCGTACCAGTTAAAATACCAGGCGTAGCCAAAGGAACAACATGATGGAAAACCATTTGTGTTTTCGATGCCCCTAAACCTAAAGCCGCCGCACGAATAGAAGGAGGAACAGCTCGCAAAGCAGAACGTGTAGCAATAATAATTGTTGGCAATGTCATAAGGATCAAGACAAGAGCACCAACCAAAGATGCTGAACGCGGCATCCCCCAAAAATTAATAAAAACAGCAAGCCCTAAAAGACCAAAAACAATCGAAGGAACAGCAGCAAGATTATTGATATTAATCTCAATAAAATCTGTAAACTTACTTTTACGCGCATATTCTTCAAGATAAATAGCCGTTGCAACCCCTATTGGCAGCGAACCTATCAATACAATAACCATCATATAAAAAGAACCAACCATGGCAGCACCTAATCCTGCAGTCTCAGGACGACTTGATGCACCAAACGTAAAAAGACCACAATTGAACGCTTGATAAAGCGTACCATCATCAGCCAAGCGCTTTATCCACTCTATCTGCCGATCAGAAACTTTGCGTTTTTGTTCTGCAATATGCAAATCAATCTGCCCCTTATAAGCTGAATCAATATTTGCTGCTGTTAAAACTTTTATTTTTTGCGTTGTCCCAATCAGCTTTGGATTCTTTGTCACCATATCACGCAACTGAACACGCACACCACTTGAAAACATGCGATTAACATCACGCATAGAGGTTCTATCATTGCGATCCACACCTAACTTTGTAGCCAAAGCATTGCGCACAAGAAGTGGGTAATTTGCAGTTATTAAAACCTTGGGATTAATCTCTCGTTGATGCATTGGATCAATGACTTTTTCATCCAAATAAATCGATAATGTCATTTCACTGTGAAAAAAAGCTGTATAACCTTGGCTAACTACAGACCATAAAAGAGTAACCAAAAAAAATAAGCCTATCACAATTGCAATCAGGCCATAAGCACGGAAACGAAGCTCAGCTCTATAACGGCGTTTCAATCCAATATTACGACGATGCGAAAGAGAAGCTCCATTCATTCATATTGCTCCCGATATTTACGCACTATGTAAAGAGCAAAAATATTCATTAAAAGTGTTAAAATAAAAAGTGTCATCCCCAAAGCAAAAGCTACAAGAGTTTGTAGAGAATTAAATTCAAAATCACCCGTCAATTGATTAACAATTTTAACCGTCATCGTGGTCATTGCTTCAAATGGATTCAGAGTCAAATTGGCTGAAACACCTGCCGCCAAAACCACAATCATCGTCTCCCCAATCGCACGCGATGCAGTCAACAAAAGCGCTCCTATAACACCTGGAAGTGCTGCCGGCATAATCACTTTTTTAATTGTTTCAGATCGCGTTGCTCCTAAGGCGTAAGAACCTTCGCGCAACGAACGCGGAATAGCAGTAATGACATCATCGGATAAAGATGAAACAAAAGGGATCAACATAATGCCCATCACCAAACCAGCGGTCAAAACACTTTGAGTCATAATAAAACCAACCCCACCAGAAAGAGAAATAGAGAGATCCCGCAAAAAAGGCCCAACAATCTTCAAAGCAAAAAACCCATAAACAATGGTCGGAATACCAGCAAGAACCTCCAATAATGGTTTTACAATCGAGCGTAATCGAGCAGGTGCATATTCAGCCATATAAAATGCAGAAAATAACCCGATAGGAACAGCAAAAAGCATTGCTACAAGCGCAATATAAAGCGTTCCAGCAAGTAGCGGTATAAAACCAAACTGTCCCATTTCACCATCCGAGCCACCGGATGAAAAACGAGGATCCCAAACCGTTCCCAAAAAGAAATTTGAAAATGGTACAGACTGAAAAAAACTAATGGTCTGAAATAACATGGAAATTGCAATGCCAACTGTTGTCAAAATCGCAACCGCAGATGCACAAACCAATCCAATAACGATCAAACGCTCAACTTTATCGCGTGCACGCTGGCGCGGAGCAATATGCATAATCCCAGAGATAAAGCCAAAAAACGCAATCATAAACAATAAAATATGACCAATAAATTTCAGCTTTTCAGCAGAAGTATACCATGACTGTGCTATTCTAACCACATCATTCGGTGCCTTTATAGGCAAAACAAAACCCTTCGCGAATAATTGTTTCTGCACATCCTCATAAGAAGCAGTGACAAGGGATCCTTCAAAGTGGTGAATAATTTTGACCAGACTACGAATAATTCCCAAAACAAGATCATGATTAACAATTTCCGTCATTTGCGTGAGGCATACCTCAATCTCCCGCGAGGCTCTATGCTCCAAATAAATTGCACTCCCACTATCCCAAAAAACTAAAAAAATAAGAGCTGGAAGAACAGTTATTAAAAATGTCCACCAGCCATAATAATGCGCACGAGAATGCATCTTGCATCCTGCATATTCAAAAAAGCGAGCACGCATATAAGAAATGCAAAAGCCGAAAAAACCAAAAATAAAGAGCAAAAAAAGAACAAAGGAAATGCGCATATATCTTTCAATTTTTATCACAATGCAGCCCAGAAAGTCCCTGCACCAAAGTTTCAGAAAATTATTTCAAAGTCATCACTGTACCAGCAGAAAAAGCATCACGTTGTAACTGCCGCTCACGTTCAGAAGCAGCCACCAAACCATATTCAGCCAAAGGGCCATCTGGACCAATCATTTGATCAGAAAGAAAAAAATCAACATATTCTCGCAAACCTGGAATGACATCTAAATGTGCTTTCTTAACATAGAAAAAAAGTGGACGAAAAATCAAATATTCACCACTGGAAATTGTTTCAACACTTGGATAAACACCATTAATCCACACGACCTTCAGCTTATCTGCATTATTTTCATAAAAAGACAAACTCAAAATACCAACAGCTGTTTTATGAGAGGTAAGACGAGCAAAGGTCTCAGAATAATCGCCATCAATATCAATGGCTTTCCCATCCTTACGCACAGCAATACAAGCTGCATGAATCTCCTTATCATTCATCCCTAAAGCTTGCATCGCCTCAATTGCACCACTGGCCTGACAACCCGCAACAAGCACCTTTTCTTCAAAAACTTCACGGGTTCCATGCTTTTCTCCGGGAATATACGCCGTAATTATCCAATCAGGAAGAGCATTATTAACTGCCTTCCATTTCGAAACTGTATTTGGCTGCAATTTCCCGTCAACAATAACCTGAGCAGCTAACGCCTTATAAATATCTACAATCTGTAATTTCCAATCAGGGGCATCAATATCTGTCGCGAAAACAATACTATCATACCCGATAAGCATTTCCTCAATATCTTTTACACCAGCATCAAAACAAGATTGTAATTCACTTGTCTTCATGGCCCGCGAAGCATTCACGATATCAATTGTATTATTCCCAATACCACGACAAAATTCCTTAATACCTGCGCCTGATCCACCCGATTCGATAACTGGAATCCTAAAATTAGGGTAAATGTCTCCAAATATCTCAGCAACAATTTTTTCATAAGGTAAAATGGTAGATGAGCCGGAAATTTGAATTTGATCGCGCGCATTGCTAACATCAGCGAACAACACAGCAACGAACATCAGCACTATTCTAACTGATACCAATTTGCTCAATCTAAAAACTCCCTAAATTACACCTCCCACAAATTCGCACTCATTTTTATTATTCATCATTGTGATAAGCTGAATTTGAATCCTAATTTACGTTTATAGCATGACAAAATAAAAAAGGGGGCATAAATAATTTCCATAACAAAATTATATTTTAGCTTGCCGTTTCAATAAATTTAATTCGAACGCTTGAATTCAATGATATCCCAAAACAAAGAAGCAATATCCGCCCCACCAAAACGTTTAATTTCACGAATTCCCGTAGGAGATGTAACATTAATTTCTGTTATATAATCTCCAATCACATCAATCCCCACAAGCAGCAAACCACGTTCTTTCAAAGATGGACCAATACGATTGCAAATCTCATAATCACGTTTTGTTAAATCAATATTTTCTGCTCGTCCTCCAACATGCATATTAGAACGGACATCCATTTCTGCCGGAATTCGATTAATCGCCCCCACAGGTTTACCATCAAGTAAAATAATCCGTTTATCACCTTTTCGCACTGCATCTAAATAACGCTGAACAATAAAAGGCTCGCGATAGCTTTGTACAAACATTTCCAATAGCGATGCCAAATTACGATCATCCTGTTTCAGATGAAAAATACCCATACCTCCATTGCCATAGAGTGGTTTAAGAATAATGTCCCCAAATGTCGCCCTAAAGTCTCTTACTTCTTCAAAATCTTTTGTAATTAATGTTTCTGGCATCAAATCAGAAAATTCCGTCACAAAAATCTTTTCTGGATTATTGCGTACCCATGCCGGATCATTCACAACAAGAGTCTTAGGATGAATGCGCTCTAAAAAATGTGTTGTCGTGATATAATTCATGTCGAAAGGTGGATCTTGTCGTAACAGCACGACATCCATATCCGTCAGTTCCGTACGCACAGGTTCCCCTAATTGATAATGGTGACCTTCTTCATCACGTACAGTCAATGGCTCTAGCCGCGCAATCACACAACCATATCGCATAGATAAGCAATCCGGTGTATAATGGAAAAGAGAGTGTCCACGTGTCTGTGCAGCCAAAGCAAGTGCAAACGTAGTATCTCCTTGGATCCGAAGCGTTGAAATATGATCCATCTGAATAGCAATTTTCATAAATAAAACCTCTTATCACTAAAAGCATACTGGTCTTAGAGCCACAAACTTATTAAACAATAAAGGAACTATGACAAGAGAGAGACTATGATACAAGAAGCTAATGAACCATTAAACTCGGAAGAAATCGAACGCTACGCACGTCATATTATTTTGCCCGAAATTGGTGGTATGGGACAACAAAAGCTTAAAGCTGCTCGTGTACTTGTCGTCGGCGCAGGTGGTCTTGGTTCCCCTGTTTTAACCTATCTTGCAGCAGCAGGTGTTGGGACCCTCGGAATTGTTGATGATGATATCGTTTCTCTTTCCAATTTACAACGCCAAGTCCTTCATAAAACAAGCGCGATTAACCAACGTAAAACCGTTAGCGCAGAAAACACTATAAAAGGCATTAATCCACATGTCACTGTTGAAAAACATAGTTTACATTTAGATGAAAATAATATCGATGAATTACTGAATGCCTATCATATCATTATTGATGGCAGTGATAATTTTGCTACACGCTATCTGCTTGCTGACCATGCTGCCTCCTGTGCCAAGCCTTTAATCAGCGGTGCTGTAGGACGGTTCGATGGCTCACTGACAGTGCTTATGCCTTATAAAGATAACAATCCTCATTATCGCGATTTATTTCCTAATCCACCCGACGCTGGCGTTATCCCCACATGTGCCGAAGTGGGTATCATCGGTGTTTTACCTGGTGTCATCGGTACACTGCAAGCAATGGAAGCCATTAAACTCATCACAAATGTTGGTGAGCCATTGGTGGGGAAAATACTCCTATATAACGGATTATCAGCGCAATTTAATATAATTTCCTATAAACGGCCAGCTTCCAAAGCAAATGCTGCAGCCATTAAAGTTTGCGTATAAGAATTCTTTGGGGAAGAAAAAATACGATCAGAAGAATCATACTCAACCATTTTCCCATGGTGCATAACAATCACCTCATGCGCGAGCGTCTTAATAACTTTCAAATCATGACTAATAAACAAATAACCCAAATGATATTTTTGTTGTAAATGACGTAAAAGATCAACAATCTGAGCTTGCGCACTCATATCAAGAGAAGACGTCGGTTCATCCAACATAATAAAACGTGGCTTCAGAATGATTGCACGTGCAAGAGCAATCCGCTGTCTCTGCCCGCCAGAAAACTCATGTGGATAACGATAGCGCGTAGCAGGATCAAGATCAACCTCATACAAAGCCTCAATCACACGATCATCACGTTCAGAATAAGAAAGCTGTGGCTCATGAATCGATAATCCCTCAGCAATAATTTCATTAACAGACATACGCGGAGAAAGCGAACCAAAAGGATCTTGGAAAACAATCTGGATATGACGACGCAAAGGACGCATCTGCTTAAAATTAAAATGACCAATATCAGTCCCATCAAAATAGATCTGACCTGTAGACGAAAGCATCCGTGTCAGAGCAAGCCCCAATGTTGTCTTGCCTGAACCAGATTCCCCCACAACACCAACTGTTTGCCCAGAACGAACTGTAATATTGATATCCTGAACAGCCTTCACATAATCAACTGTCCGGCGCAACAAGCCATTTTTAATTGGAAACCAAACGCTTACTTTCTGACCTTGCATCAAAACAGGCATATTACTATCAGCTTGAAGAGGATGACCTTTAAGCTCTGATGCTAACAATTTTTTTGTATAGGAATGTTGAGGATTTGTAAAAATTTCGTTTACTGAACCATTTTCAACGATTTTCCCCTTCCTCATTACATAAACACGATCCGCAATACGACGCACAATCGCTAAATCATGGGTGATAAAAAGCATTGACATATTGTAGCTCTTCTTAAGCTGCACGAACAGCTCAAGAATTTGCGCTTGAACAGTCACATCAAGTGCTGTTGTTGGCTCATCGGCAATTAATAATTGTGGGCTATTCGCAAGCGCCATCGCAATCATCACACGTTGTCGTTGGCCACCAGACAATTGATGCGGAAACGCACCCAAACGTTTTTCTGGTTCGCGAATTCCAACTTGTGTCAGCAAATCAATAACACGCACACGCAATGGTTTATCAGACACATTCGAATGCATTTTCAGAACTTCGCCTATCTGGCGTTCTACATTATGCAAAGGATTAAGAGCGGTCATCGGCTCCTGAAAAATCATGGCAATATCTTTGCCACGCACTTTACGCAAATCCTCTTCTTTCTGTTGAAGTAAATTCTGATTCTTAAAAAGAATCTCACCCGATTGATAAGATGTTTTCAAAAAAGGCAATAATTGCAAAATCGATAATGCTGTTACTGATTTTCCTGAGCCTGATTCTCCTACCAACGCAACAGTTTCTCCTTCCTCAATATCGAAAGAAATGTGTTCAAGAATATATTTTTTTTCTTCTTCCTGGCGAAATGCAACAGAAAAATCACGAACTGAAAGCAATTCTGTCATTGTAGTGTCTTTCGTGGATCAAATGCATCGCGCGCTGCCTCACCAATAAATGCAAGAAGCGACAACATAACAGCAATAACAACAAAACCTGTAATACCAATCCAAGGGGCGTTTAAATTCGAAGTAGCCTGACGCATCAACTCACCCAAAGAAGCATAACCAGGGGGAAGACCAAACCCCAAATAATCAAGCGACGTCAATAATGAAATCCCCGATGTTAATAAAAATGGCATATAGGTTAAAGCAGCAACCATAGCATTTGGCAATAAATGACGTATCATAATCGTGCTATTCGGGACACCTAAAGCACGCGCAGCACTAACATAAGTAAAATTGCGTGCACGCAAAAATTCCGCACGCACGACACCAACCAATGTCACCCATTGGAAAAGAAGCATAACTCCCAATAACATCCAAAAACCTTGTGCTAAAACAGCAGCCATAATAATAACCAAATAAAGCGATGGTACAGAAGACCATATCTCAATTAAACGCTGAAAGATCAAATCAACCCAACCACCGAAATAACCTTGAATCGCTCCCGCTGTAACACCAATAATCGTAGAAATAGCTGTCAAAAGAATGCTAAAAATGATCGATACGCGAAAACCATATAAAACCCGCGCAAAAACATCACGTGTCAGATCATCTGTTCCAAGCCAATTCCATCGGCTTATTGTACATTCTGGATCAGCACTTCCTTGCGCATAATTAACACAACGTTCCTCTTTGCTTTGAAGCCAAAAAGGAGGCGCTAAAGCGACAGTTTTATTCCCTACGATCGTATGATAAGAATAGTGCACAAGCGGCCACACTGCCCAACCATGTTTTGCAATTTCATTTTGAATCAAAGGATCGCGGAAATCTGCTATTGCAAGATTTCCCCCAAACTTTTCATCGGAATAGTCAAAAAAAACAGGAAAAAGCAATTCTCCTTTGTAAGCAGCGACAATCGGACGATCATTGGCAATAAACTCTGCTGAAAAAGAACAAAAACATAAAAACAAAAAGAGCCACAAGGACCATAACCCACGACGATTTTGTTTAAAATTACGCCAACGACGCGCATTCAATGGAGAAAGAAAAGGTTTTTTCTGAAATTGAGTGTCACACAATCTATTATGTTCTACTTTGTCCATCATAAATCCTTTTTGTCAAAATCAATACGTGGATCAACCAGCATATAAATAACATCAGAAATCAGGCTAACAATGAGACCAATCAACGAAAAAATATAAAGAGAAGCAAACACAACGGAATAATCACGATTGACAATAGACGTATAACTTAACAACCCTAAACCATTTAATGAATAGAGCATTTCAATCAACAACGATCCATTAAAGAATGATCCCATAAAAGTCGCAGGAAAACTAGCGATAACGACCAAAATTGCATTGCGAAAAACATGTCCATAAAGAACCGACCACTCGCTTAATCCCTTAGCCCGGGCTGTAATAACATATTGCTGGCGAATTTCTTCTAGAAAACAATTTTTTGTCAGTAAAGTCGTTGTAGCAAAAGCAGAAATGACCATTGCGGTCAACGGAAGAGCTAAATGATAAAAATAATCTAATATTTTACCTCCCAAGGATAATTTATCAAAATTATCGGATGTTAAATGCCCCAATGGAAACCAATCAAAAAAAGACCCTCCTGCAAAGAAAACCATTAAAAAAATACCAAAGAGAAAATTTGGAATAGCATAACCAATAACAATAACAGCACTTGTCCATGCATCAAAAGAAGACCCTTCTTTAAGAGCTTTACGTATTCCCAACGGTATAGAAATAGTATAGGAAATCAGCAATTGTAAAAAGCCAAGTGAAAGAGAGACAGGTAAAGCATTCTTGATAAGCTCAATCACTGAACGTCCTTGTATATAAGACTCCCCAAAATCAAAACGCAAATAATTACCAAGCATCGTCAAATAACGTTCCAAAGGCGGCTTATCAAAACCAAACTGTTTCTCAAGTTTGGCAATAAATTCTGGATCTAATCCTTGTGCACCACGATATTTAGAATTTCTATAGGTAGACGTCTCAACATGAGCAGCATCCATAACGACATCAGTAGGAGAACCAAGATCACTAGCTCCTGCCACACGTCCTACAGCGTCACCTCCTGTACCCTGTAATTGAGCAATAATGCTTTCAATAGGTCCACCCGGCGTAAATTGAACAATAATAAATGTTACTGTTAAAATACCAATCAGTGTCGGTATAATCAGAAAAAGACGTCGCAGGATATAGGTCACCATTTTTTGTTTTCACCTTTTGATAAAGTTACACCAAATCAATTCCCAATGATGCATTGATAACGGTATAACAAACCTATGGAATTAAAATGACCGAAACAATCTATTATACACGATCACTGTATAGTGGTACTTTCTGACATACACTAATCTTCCTCACCATCTTCATTATCAACGGGCAAAGAAACAGGATTATTAGATAAGCTACGCAAATAAAGTAAAAGATCGGCACGATCTTGATCATTTTTTAGTCCACGAAAAGACATAATGGTTCCTGGAATCGCTTTACGCGGTGATTGTATATAGCGATCCAGTGTCAAAAAATCCCATTTCTTATCAGAATTTGCACGCAACGCCCGTGAATAAGTAAAACCTTCTATAATCGCAAAAGGACGATCAACAATCTCCCAAAGCGTTGGACCAACGCGATGAGATTGATTACGCCCAGAAGTATGGCATGCCGCACACTGCTTAAAAATCTTACGTCCATTTTCAACATCGCCTTGTTGAAGACGCTTACTCAACATATGTTGTACTTCTTCAAGCGTATCACTTTCCACAGCATTAGGAGAACTTTGAAGCCGCGCAGAATTATTGTCAATAACACCACTGAGCATAATCATTCCTACAAAAACAATCACGCCTAATAGACAAGCAAAAATGAAATAGGTGAATACCGACCGCCTCATTAGAAATTCAAATGCCCTTATCCTTAATTATCGTTGCTAGTTTAAACTTTTTTCCTGTAACGTACAAAATATTATAAAACATCAAATACATAACATATCGATATACAATAGATCTTGAAAAAATATGCACGATTTTAACATAAAAATAATCATGAAAATCAATAAAATCTCTTTTCAGAAAAAACACAGCTTCATAATTCCTATACTGCAATCACAATGCATATCGAGATCCAAAAGAAAAAATTTCAATGATCCTTTCTATATTGTTTGTTTCTTAGCTTGATTTTTTATTTTAAATCGACAATATAGCGTTGGGAGGTTGGTAGTGGACGAACTACTCGCCAACCGGGTCAGGTCTGGAAGGAAGCAGCCCCAACGAGCCTAGTACGGGTCATTGTATCAACCTCCTAATCTCTTATGTAAATTATATTCCTATTTCCTTTAAGTGTAATATCTTGAAAGTGGTGCGTGGTATCTATTGAATAGGGAACAGGTATTTTTAGAATAAATACTTTATCCTCTTAAAAAAATAAATTGATTGAGAAAAAATCCTTTTATATTAAAGTGTATCCCTTTAACCTATGCTCTCTATTATTGAAATATCCCATAAAGAGCTTCAGATATTGGAAACCATTGATGAAAAATATGCCAGCAGAAACGGCCTATCGCGTTCTCGCTCGCAAATATCGGCCTCAAAATTTCTCCGACCTCATTGGTCAAAAAGCAATGGTGCGTACACTTACAAATGCCTTTGAAACAGGACGTATTGCGCAAGCATGGATATTGACAGGAATTCGCGGAGTGGGAAAAACCACAACAGCTCGTATTTTAGCACGTGCACTTAACTACAAAACACCAGACATCGATCAACCAACTACCATATTAAACACACTTGGTGAACATTGTGCGCAAATTATTTCAGGCCATCATATCGATGTCATAGAAATGGATGCTGCTTCGCATACTGGCATAGACGATATTCGTGACATCATTGAACAAATACGTTATCGTCCTGTTTCAGCACGTTATAAAGTTTATATTATTGACGAAGTTCACATGCTTTCAACACAAGCATTTAATGGTTTATTGAAAACACTTGAAGAACCACCACCACATGTAAAATTTATTTTTGCAACAACAGAAATTCGCAAAGTTCCTATTACAATCCTTTCACGCTGTCAGCGTTTTGATTTACGACGCATTGAAACAGCAATTTTAGTAGATCATTTGCGCAAAATTGCCCAACATGAAAAAGTTACAGTGGAAGATCAAGCACTATCAATGATTGCTCGTGCTGCGGAAGGATCCGCACGTGATGCACTTTCCATTTTTGATCAAGCAATCGCCCATAGCAATGGCAATGTGAGTGCCGCTGCAATGCGCACAATGCTAGGATTAGCTGATCAAACACGTATTATCGACCTCTTTGAATTTATTATGAAAGGAGACATTGTAAACGCACTGCATGAATTACGCAGCCAATATGATGCCGGCGCTGACCCCTTCGTTATATTAACAGAATTAGCTGATTTCAACCATCTTGTCACCCGATTACATGTGATACCAAAGATAACAGAAGATCTATCGCTTACAGAAAATGAACGACTACGAAGCTTAGAGTTTTCACAAAAACTTTCCATCCGCGTTCTTTCTCGAAACTGGCAAATGTTACTCAAAGGCTTACAGGAAGTTAATCAAGCGGCACGTCCTATTCAAGCTGCTGAAATGTTATTAATTCGTCTTACCCATGCTGCTGATCTACCAACACTTGATGAAGCTTTAAAAAATCTCACACAAGAAAAAGCACCTCTCACAATCGTTCAAAACCATTCTCATAACGAGAAAAAAAGTATAAATAATACAGTAACAGAGGAAGCGGTACCAGCTTATCATTCTTCACAAATTTTCAATTCACCGCAAATCCAACAAAATTTCAAAACATCCTCAGAAAATCAGTCCGGCATTTCCTTACAACCGGAAAAACCATTAAGAGTTCAAATTTCTGAGAATACAAACTCTCCTGAAACAACAAAAGATCTTGACGCTTCTCAACCTGTCGTATCCTCTGAAAATGCCGTAAATTCAACGTATGCCCCTATCCAATCAGACACGGAAACGACTCTATCAGAAACGAAAAATGCAAAACAAGAAACGTTGATCATAAATTCCTTACATGATCTTGTTAATCTCGCTGAGCAGCATCGTGATACGCATTTCAAATTACTTATCAAAGAATTTGTTCACCCTATTTCTTTTAAACCAGGGAATATCACCTTAAGACTTTCTGAAAATGCTCCACGTTTACTTGCTCACGATATCAAAAAAGTGCTGCATCAATGGATTGGAAAACAATGGATCATAAACTTTGTTAATGAAGGAGGTGGACCAACATTACAGGAAGAAAATGAATCTGTGCAGAAAACTCTTTTTTCCGATGCACAAAAAGATCCTGATATTGCAAAAATCCTTAACCACTTCCCAGGAGCAAAAATTGTCGATATTCGGCAAAATAAACAAGAGAGCGATCTTGTTTCGCATCTACATAACTTTAATAATGAAAAACAGTGTAATAATATACATGATGAATAAGGAAACTAATCCCTATGCGTGATATGATGGGTATAATGAAAAAAGCCAAAGAAATGCAAGAAAAAATGCAGAAACTTCAAGATGAAATGGCTAATCTGCAGATAACAGGAACAGCTGGAGGTGGGCTCGTTAATGTCACTTTAAATGGGAAAAATGCCATAACGGCCATCAAAATTGATCCTTCGTTATTTAAACCTGAAGAAGCTGAAATTCTTGAAGATCTCATCATGGCAGCTCATAATGAAGCCAAAGCAAAAATTGAAACAGCCATGGCAGAGAAAACGCAAAGCATGACAGCAGGTCTACCTATCCCACCAGGATTTAAACTGCCATTTTAATGGAAGAACTTTGATTTAATCTGTTGAAATAATATCATGTCTAAACACATTGCAGGCCCTGAAATTGAACGTCTCATTCAACTTTTAGCACGGATACCAGGTCTTGGCCCGCGTTCGGCACGTCGTGCTGCACTTCACCTTATCAAGAAAAAAGAAACACTGCTTGAGCCATTAGGACTTGCAATGCAGGAAGCCCTCAACAAAGTTTGCATTTGTTCTGTTTGCGGAAATGTAGATACAGTCCATCCCTGTTCAATTTGTACAGATCCTCGCCGAGATGATACAACAATTATTGTTGTTGAAGACATCTCTGATCTTTGGGCCCTCGAACGTGCAAGAACTTTGCTCGCACGTTATCATGTCTTAGGTGGACGACTATCTCCGTTAGATGGGATAGGTCCTGATGAACTCAACATTTCTTCCTTAATAAACCGTGTTAGCAATGGTTCAATTACAGAGATTATTCTTGCCGTGAATGCTACTGTTGAAGGACAAACAACGGCGCATTACATCACCGATCAACTCTCCGATTTCTCCATTAAAATTACTCGACTGGCCCACGGGGTGCCGGTAGGTGGCGAATTGGATTATCTTGATGATGGAACTTTAGCTGCAGCCTTACAAGCAAGAACTAATCTTTAAAACTCTCTTTTCTCATCTATCAGCTTTATCTTATTCATCATTTCATTTTCGTAAAGAAGTATTAAAATGCTGAATAAAAAATGATCTGTCATGATTGATTTTAGTTCTTTTTAATAAAATCAAAGTTTTTTGTAACAAGCCAATGAAAACGATAGATCTTAACCAGCAGATAAAAGAACATAAATCATTCTTCATTCTTGATAACAACTTTTATTCTCATTCCATTGTAGTATTTTATAACCTTCATCTCATATGTCACAGCTCAAAATTCGAATTTCTTTAGCGCCTTTATATTACCATATATTACTATGCATATCTGAGCTGTACCTCCATAGGATACGTTTTATAATGCTTTTGTACAGACTTTTCATGCCCTGTAAAAACGGATTGAATCACGCTTAAATATCTTAAAATAATATTTTCCTACTAATCCTTCCCTGTTTTCAAACAGTACAAATTGCAAAAATAAAATAAAAAATACAAAAAAAACACAGCCACCTTTTGTTTTTTACTTTATTCATATACGATAGTTTTATGCTTATTCTTGCCATAGACACTGCTTCAATTTATTGTGCTGTTGCACTTATTCATCATCAATCCGTTGTTTCATGCATCAGTGAGCGCATGAGCAAAGGTCATGCTGAAAAGCTTATTGGACAAATTGCAGAAGTCACCAACCAAGCCAACATCACACTAGATCAAGTTGACCGTATTGCTGTCAATATTGGACCTGGATCATTTACAGGTGTACGTGTAGGTGTTTCAACAGCCAGGGCTTTAGCGCTGGCATTGGAAATACCAGCGATTGGGGTAAGCGCACTGGAAGCATTAGCAGCACAAACAAATAAACAACATCCCACATCGACAGTTACTGTTGTTATAGAAGCTGGCAGAGGAATGTTTTATCATCAAAATTTCAATAATGATCTTACAGCTATGAGTGCACCTGGCTTAAAAACGCTTGAGCAGATCACCTCAGATCTGCCACAACAAACCATACTAACCGGCCCCGCAACCGATATCATTATGCTGCACCTTAAAAATAATAAGATAGATAAACTTATCTTCGATCAAATCCCATGCGAGGCAGCTGATATTGCAATCTATGCATATCTTGCTGCAAACAAACAAACCCAAACGCCACCCCACCCACTTTATCTCCGCGATGCCGATGCAAAGCAACAAACCAATTTTGCTTTACCACGAAAAAAATAATGACCAAACTTTCATTAATCAAAAAGCAATTTTGGATTGCGCCGCTACAAGCTGATGACAGTGCCTCCCTACATCAAATTCATTACGCGTGTTTTGTCCCATATTGGGATAAATACACATTTGATACTTTTTTTAAAGATCGCTCTATCTTTGGCTACAAAGCCTGCTTTATTGGGAAACCTCTCCAGATTGTAGGATTTTGTCTATGCCGTCTCATTCTGGATGAAGCCGAAGTCATTACCATTGCTGTTCATCCTCATTACCGTCAACAAGGCGTTGGCTATTTGCTGATGGATAGTATACTTCGCCATCTTCATCATGAACGTGCTACAAAACTATTCCTAGAAGTAGAAGAAAATAATTTTTCTGCTTTAGCTCTTTATCAGCGTTTCGAATTTAAAAAAATCTCCAAACGCACTGCCTACTATCAATCACAAAATGATCGTACAGATGCAATCATCATGCAAAAAACTTTTGAGCAAATAGATTGAGATTTGTGTAAAAAACGTCTAAAAACATTCTATGAATCAACCAGATCCTAAAAAAACGCTTTCCGTTATTCCTAAAAAGGTTTTTATCAAAACCTACGGCTGTCAAATGAATGTTTATGACAGTCAACGAATGAACGACAGTCTCAATACTCACGGTTATATTGCAACACAAACACCAGATGATGCCGATCTTATTCTTGTTAACACCTGCCACATTCGTGAAAAAGCAGCAGAAAAGCTCTATTCCGATCTTGGCCGTTTGCGAATGATTCGCCAAGAACGTGCACCTGAAAAACCTTTGATGATTGGCGTTACCGGCTGTGTCGCACAAGCTGAAGGAAATGAAATCTTACGTCGTGCACCAACGGTTGATCTCGTCATTGGGCCGCAAATGTATCATCGTTTGCCGGAATTGTTGGAACAAGCGAAACAAGGAAAAAAGATTGTCAAAACGGACTATGCCGTCGAAGATAAATTCGCTTATTTGCCTCCTCATAATAAACGTGCAGTACAAAAACGAGGCGTTAGCGCATTTTTAACAGTCCAGGAAGGTTGTGACAAATTTTGTACCTTTTGTGTTGTTCCTTACACACGGGGCGCTGAAATATCGCGATCAGTTGAACAAATTACTGATGAAGCTCTCCAACTCATTGAAGCTGGTGTTAAAGAAATTACGCTTCTTGGACAAAACGTCAATGGCTGGCACGGACAAAGTACTGACGGTAAGACATGGCGTCTTGGAGATCTGCTTTATCATCTTGCTAAGCTTGATGGCTTAAAACGCCTGCGTTATACAACCAGTCATCCGCGTGACATGGATGAAAGTCTTATCGCTGCACACCGAGATCTCGATATATTGATGCCTTATCTGCATCTCCCTGTCCAGTCAGGATCCGATCGTATTCTAAAAGCAATGAATCGCCAACATAAAAGCATTCATTATCTTCATCTCATTGAGAAAATTCGTACCGCACGGCCTGATATTGCATTCTCAGGTGATTTCATTGTAGGATTTCCGGGGGAAACTGATGAGGATTTTGAAGATACTATTAAACTAGTTGAACAAGTAGGCTACAGTTCAGCCTACTCTTTCAAATATTCACCTCGCCCTGGAACAGTTGGTGCAAAAATGAAAAATCATGTCGATGAAGTCGTAAAAAATATACGCCTTCAACGTTTACAAACACTGCTTCTTGAACAGCAAAATGCATTTTTACGCTCTAAAATTGGTCAAAAAACCGATATCCTCATCGAAAAAGCGGGGCGCCATTCTGGACAAATGGTGGGTCGTTCTCCTTGGCTCTTACCAGTCGTAGTCGATACACAAGCTTCTACTGGTGCTATGATGACAATTCATATAAAAAATGTAAGCTCAAACAGTTTCGTTGGAGAACAAGCGAACGTATAAAATAAGCGAATATATAAAAAACTCTTCAGATTTTATTCAAAGCATAAACTTTTAAGAAGCTATTTCACTTTCAAAGAAAGAGATTATATTTGAAATGTGAATTCTATAAAAAGTGAATATTGCTTTTTAAAGTTCATGCCCAAAAGTATGTCATACTCAACAATGTAGGAGAATAGGTTGAAAACCTCAACCGAGAAATCAAAACGCATCCAAAAGAAAATAAGTGCCTTGCCAGAAAATATAAACGTCTTTGAAAAAGCCGGTATATCGGATATTAATCACGTTGTTTTAACTTTTGAAAATAACGGCTATGCAAAAGCTGTGTTTGGTAAATTTGATGAAAATCTTGCTCTTATTGAACAAAAGCTCGGACTTGATATTCGTCCACGTGGCAACGAAATTGCAATCCGTGGAGAAGCCACTGCTATCAACTGTGCAGAATACATACTAAATCACCTCTATGAACGAGCAAAAACGCATCAAGAACTCACGTTATCAGATATAGAAGGTGCAATCGCTATGGCAAACTTGCCAAATGAACAGCAAAAATCAATCAATGCAACCCAATCTATAACAAAACGCGTACCAGCACAATTGAGTACCCACAAAAAAACAATACTTGCTCGTACCCCAACACAAGATGCATATATGCGAGCAATGGAACGTTCTGAACTTGTTTTTGGTGTGGGACCGGCAGGAACTGGTAAAACATATCTTGCCGTTGCTCATGCTGCAATGCTCCTAGAACGTGGTATCATAGAACGAATAATTCTCTCACGTCCTGCCGTTGAGGCCGGAGAACATCTTGGTTTCCTTCCCGGCGACCTCAAAGAAAAAGTTGCTCCTTACTTACGACCACTTTATGATGCTCTTTATGATATGATGCCCGCTGAAAAAGTGGAACGTGTTTTAACTTCTGGTGTCGTAGAAATTGCTCCTCTTGCTTTCATGCGCGGACGAACACTTACGCACTCAGCCATTATTCTTGATGAAGCACAAAATACAACACCCATGCAGATGAAAATGTTCCTCACGCGTCTTGGAGAAGGAGCACGAATGATCGTAACAGGTGATATAAGTCAAATTGATTTGCCTACAGGACAAAAATCAGGTTTAGTAGAAGCAATCCGTATTTTATCAGATATAGAGAATATTGTGATCGTTCGTTTTAATGAAAAAGATGTTGTGCGTCATCCCCTTGTTGCTGCCATTGTTCATGCTTACAATCGCGATTCAAGTAAACAAACAAAAAAATACAGCTCTAATGCTTCTCAGCAAAAAAATGAGCAAAATTCATCATGATTATTATTGATATGACCATTGAAAGTGCCGAGTGGGGAGAGGAGAAAGTGCTCTATAATATCGCTGAAAAAGCATTAACTGCAACAATTCAACACTGTTCATTAGATAATATCACAAGCGAACTGAGTTTGCTTTTTACTAATGACGAGCATATGGCACAAATTAACGCACAGTGGCGTAATAAAAACAACCCCACCAATGTTTTATCTTTTCCTGCTTTTCCTCTTAAAGCGGGACAAAACCCTAGATCTATGCTTGGCGATATCGTTATTGCACGAGAAACTGTTATGCGTGAAGCAAAGCAAGAAGGAAAATCATTTCATGATCATTTGACACATATGGTCGTCCATGGTGTCCTCCATCTTCTTGGTTATGATCATGAAACACATGAAGAAGCTCATCAAATGGAAGAGCTAGAAAAAGAAATTCTCCGAAAGCTTTCCATAAAAGACCCCTATACTGAGTTGCCTTAAAATGCTAGAAAATTCAATTAGCTTATTTATACATCTGTTATACAAAAGGAATTGAGAAGATTTTAAAATCATGACAGATAAAATTAATATACCAAATAATAGTCAAATATCTTCTAATCTGGAAGAACAGCCTTCTCAACGAGAAAATCATACAGAAAAAAACTCTTTACTGAGCCAGTTATTTTCTTTTTTACGGGGTCGCAATTCCACGTCACTGCGCGATGATCTGACTGATGCTCTCACTGCTGACAATGAGAAGGATACGGATCTCTTCTCTCCTGAAGAGCGTATCATGCTTTATAATATTTTGCGCTTGCGCGAAGCACGCGTTGATGATGTTATGATCCCACGTTCTGAAATCGAAGCATTGGAAATCAATACCCCTCTTGGAGAGGCTCTTGAATGTTTTGGAAAAATTGGTCATTCCCGTATGCCTGTTTATGCTGAAACCTTAGACGATCCCCGAGGCATGATCCATATCCGCGACATTCTCAACTATATAACACGCTTTATTACAAACTCAGCTCAAAATGAGAAAAAGTCCAATTCTCTTCAATTAAACCATACAGACTTAAATCACCCAATCGGAGAGCTGAACCTCATTCGAACAGTTCTATTCGTTCCTAGCTCCATGCTTGCAAGCAAATTATTAACACGTATGCAAACAACACGAACCCAAATGGCTTTGGTCATTGATGAATATGGTGGCACAGATGGTTTAGTCTCCATGGAAGATATTGTCGAATTGGTTGTTGGTGATATTGAAGATGAACATGACAATGACGATAATGCTATTGTATGCGAACATGATAATAAATGGCTTGTTGATGCAAAAACCGAATTGGGAGATGTAAAAAAGGCTCTTGGTCCTGATTTCATCGTAGGAGAATACGCTGATGAAGTTGATACAATTGGTGGTTTAATTGTTTCTATTCTTGATCGCATTCCTTCAAAAGGTGAAATCATTGAAGCTATTCCTGGTTTCCGATTCCGTATTTTAGAAGCCGACAAACGTCGGATTAAGCGATTACGTATTGTTCGTATCCAAGCAAACAAACAATCTCAGGAAAATGTTGTCCCCAAGGAATAACAATGTGTATTTAAAAAGGATAACATTTTTTCTGCTTTCCATATCGAGCTGGCAACGACAAGTCTGTGCGTTTTTATGTGGTGCATTGACATCCTTTGCGCTCCCACCCTTTTATCTAACGCCCATTAGTTTTTTAACTTTTCCTGTCTTCATTGTTTTATTGGATGCAATCAATGCCATTCAAAATAACAAAAAACGCCTTCTGAAAACTGCTCTGACCTGTGGAAACTTTGGCTTCGGTTATTTTGTTAGTAATCTTTGGTGGCTAAGCAATGCTTTATTGATAGAACCAAGCATTTTTGCTTGGACAATACCTTTTGCCATTTTTGGTCTTCCTGCCTATCTTGCTCTTTATTGGGCTTTTGCTGGTGTCATTGCTGGTTTGTTCTGGACAAAGGGAATCGCACGCTTTTTTGTTTTGGCTTTTGCACTAGGGTTAGCAGAATTACTGCGTGCTATTCTGTTCACAGGTTTCCCATGGAATTCTCTTGGTTACACAGCCATGCCAACTCCAATGCTCATGCAATCAGACGCTATCGTAGGGCTGTACGGCATGAATATTCTTGCTGTCTTAGTCTACAGTTTTCCCACTGTTTTATTAACAGGTGAAAAAAAGCGATTAGCACTTTTTCTTTGTCTTCTTCTTATATTTGCTCATTGCTGCTTTGGATTTTATCGTCTGAATGCAGCACAAAACATAGATGATTATCAAAAAAATCTCCATTGGGTGCGGATCATTCAACCTTCCATCCCACAAAACGAAAAATTGAGCCATGCTACACAAGAAGAAATATTTACAACCTATGTAAACCTAAGTGTAACTCCAACAACTGATCAGAATCCAGAGCCCGACTTTATCGTATGGCCTGAAGCATCAGTTCCGTACATTCTCAATAATTCCTCTGCTGTCACAATGCGCATCGCCTCTTTTCTGAAGCCTCAACAATGGGCTATTGTCGGTGCGACACGAGCCAGTAATGATTCCCCTAACGCTCCAACACAATTTTTTAATACAATTGCAGTCATTGATGCCAAGGGTAATCTTCTCAACACTTCTGATAAATTGCATCTGGTTCCTTTTGGTGAATATCTTCCCTATCAAAACTTATTGAATAAAATTGGACTGCATGCCCTTGCAGATAACATTGGTGGATATAGTGCCGAAACTGTGCGCAAGACTGTTACGATGCCAAACAAATTTTCTTATCTTCCATTGATTTGTTATGAAGTTATATTTCCCAATGAAATGACTTTTAAAGGTCCCCCACCTCAAGCAATTATTAATGTCACAAATGATGCGTGGTTTGGTATAACACCTGGACCATATCAACATTTCCAACAAGCACAACTGCGCGCCATAGAACTAGGGATTCCTGTTATCAGAGCAGCCAATAACGGAATATCAGCCGTACTTGATCCTTATGGACGCATTGTTGCCTCTCTTGAGCAAAATGCTATCGGCGTTATCGATTCGCCAATTCCATTACCAATCACATCCAGATGGAATAGTGAATATAGAATATTCTCTACTTTCATCTTATTCATTATTATGCTATCGTGCTACGTTAGTTTTGGTTCTACAAAACAACTTTAATGATTGGGTTCTCATGTACAATATCATTTTATATGTACCAGTAATATTGGGAAAAAGTTGATATATTATCTTAATTCTATGATAGACTAACCTCGCATGTACCTAATGTTAGTTTGGAAACGAAGTACTGGAAATAAAGAGTTGCATTATGACCGAGACTAGAAAAAAACCTGATCCCATAGATGTCTATGTTGGAACCCGTATTCGTTTAC
This sequence comes from Bartonella sp. A05, assembly GCF_026930145.1. Lineage (GTDB taxonomy): Bacteria > Pseudomonadota > Alphaproteobacteria > Rhizobiales > Rhizobiaceae > Bartonella. The sequence goes on from NZ_JANHOJ010000001.1 coordinate 145,688, forward strand.
GTCGTAATATATTAGGTCTTACCCAAGAAAAACTAGGTGAGAAACTAGGCATTACTTTTCAGCAAGTTCAGAAATATGAAAAAGGTACAAATCGTGTTGGTGCGAGTCGCCTTCAAGCAATTGCAGAAATTATGGATGTCCCTGTTTCTTACTTTTTTGATAAAGGTATAGGAATCCAACCTATGGAAGGCTTTGCTGAAAGCGATAGCGATTTTATGGATTTTTGCTCTAGCAACGAAGGGATCCAGTTAATGCGCGCTTTTACCAATATATCCGATGCAAAAGTGCGTCGAAAAATAATTGATTTGGCAAGAGCTCTTTCTGAAGAAGATCCACTCAATAAGTTATAAAAATAAAAATTACTTTCTTTATATTATCTCATAAATCAGTGTTGACGATTTGTCGTAAGGTTGGCAAATAAAAAAGCCTTTAATATACAGTTAACAAACTGTCAGTTTTTTTGTCGATGGAGTTCTTATGCCGCATCAAGATTATTTTTTTACCAGTGAATCGGTATCTGAAGGGCATCCCGACAAAATTTGTGATCGTATTTCTGATGAAATCGTCGACATGATCTATAAAGAGGCTATGAGAACAGGTACCGATCCGTGGTTAGTGCGAATTGCTTGTGAAACTTTAGTCAGTGTCAATCGTGTTGTGATCGCTGGTGAAGTACGTGTTCCTGATACACTCTTAAAAAAAGATAAAAACGGGGAGTTAATCCATGATGAAGCTGGAGCTCCTATTATTAATCCTACGCATTTTCGCAAAGTCGCACGTCGTGCTATTCGTGCGATTGGTTATGAACAAGCAGGCTTCCATTGGAAAACTGTTAAAATTGATGTTCTTTTGCGGCCACAATCAGCTGATATCGCACAAGGCGTCGATAATGCCATGGATTGCCAAGGTGAAGAAGGCGCAGGCGATCAAGGTATCATGTTTGGATATGCCTGCCGTGAAACACCAGATCTCATGCCCGCACCAATTTATTACGCGCATAAGATTTTAAAGCTTCTTGCCGTGGCTCGTCATAAAAATGAAGGAGAGACCGGCAAACTAGGACCAGACGCCAAAAGCCAAATAACAATACGATATAAAAATGGAAAACCTATAGAAGTCACATCCATTGTTCTTTCAACGCAGCATTTAGATGAAAGTTGGGATTCGAATAAAGTACGTACAGTGGTTGAACCCTATATTCGTCAAGCTTTACAGAGTATTCCCATTTCTAATCAATGTAGTTGGTACATTAACCCAACAGGAAAATTTGTTATTGGCGGCCCTAAAAGTGATGCAGGAGTAACAGGACGAAAAATTATTGTCGATACTTATGGAGGCGCAGCACCCCACGGTGGTGGAGCTTTTTCAGGGAAAGACACGACAAAAGTTGATCGTTCTGCAGCTTATGCCGCACGTTATCTCGCTAAAAATATTGTTGCAGCGAATTTAGCAGAGCGATGCACCATTCAACTTTCTTACGCAATTGGCATTTCACAACCCTTATCTGTTTATCTGAACCTCCATGGAACAGGGAAAGTTGAAGAAAATGTTCTTGAAGCCGTAATCCGAAAAATCATGGATCTTTCACCAACAGGCATTCGAAAACATCTTGATCTCAACAAACCCATTTATACAAAAACAGCTGCTTATGGTCATTTCGGGCGTGAACCAGAACGCGATGGTTCATTTTCATGGGAAAAAACCGATCTCATCAATACGCTTAAAACAATGATAAAAATACCATGAGGAAACATAAATCGCGTATGAATGAAGCTTTTTTCGGTCGTCGACAAGGCAAACGGCTACGGGACAGCCAACTTGCGCGGATAAAAACGCTTCTTCCTACTCTCAATATTGATTTAAATAAACCTGTACCTCTAGAGCTAACATCTTTATTCACAAATAAAATCAAAGAAGTCCGACTTGAAATTGGCTTTGGTGGAGGAGAACATTTGCTCCATGAAATGGAGCGGTTTCCACAAACAGGTTTTATTGGCGTAGAGCCTTTTATCAATGGTATGGCAAAAATATTGACACACATTGAAAAACACAAACAATATCAAAATCATCTTCGTCTTTATGATGATGACGCCACACGCCTTCTTGATTGGCTTCCCCAAGCATCACTTGATGGAATAGATTTATTCTATCCTGATCCATGGCCTAAAAAAAAGCATTGGAAACGGCGCTTTATCAATGTAAAAAATCTCAACCGTTTTTCTCGCGTTCTTAAAACAGGTAAAAAATTTCGCTTTGCCAGCGATATAGATACTTATGTAAACTGGACATTATACTATTGCACACGCCATAGCGATTTTGAATGGCAAGCAGAAAATCCTAAAGATTGGAAAACCCCATATCCGCTATGGCCAAGCACCCGATATGAAGCAAAAGCTTTGCGCGAAGGCAGAATGCCCACTTATCTAACTTTTATTAAAAAATAAGGGATAAAATGCTTTTACCACAAACAACTTGAAAAACTTTGAATTTAAGAGTACAAAATAATCAAATTCTTGATCTTGTGGTGAGGAGTGGGTCGTTTGGATCCGCTCTTTTTTAATATCATAAGACCAATAAGAATAACCTGGATAAAGCATATGAACGAAACTGAAAGAATGGGTAACATTAACGAACCGCGTCTGTTTGAAGAAGATGGTATTGAAATGCGCGTCGCTACCCTTATCACACCATTGCTCAAACCCTTGGGTTTTCGTTTGGTTCGTGTAAGACTTCTTGGTTTAAATGGTTTAACGCTTCAGATTATGGTTGAACGTGCTGATGGTAGCATGACAATAGAAGATTGCGAAACTGTTAGTAAAACTATTTCGCCGCTTCTTGATGTGCAAAATGTTATTGAACGCAAATATCATTTAGAAATCTCATCCCCTGGCATTGACCGCCCACTCGTAAGGAAATCTGATTTTTTTCATTGGCAGGGGCATATTGCAAAAATTGAAACCAACACGATAATTGATGGACGCCGAAGATTTCGTGGTACAATTGCAAATATCACACAAAACGGCTTTACTTTAAATGCCGATAAAGCTGCCTATGGAGAAGCAATGCGTGTTTTTATTCCCTTTACGGACATTACCAATGCACGTCTCGTGCTTACCAATGAACTTATTCGAGACGCATTGAAAAAAACAAAGGAATTATATCAACAATCAGCCTCCAAAGATAATCTCAACATCTCAAAACCAGAAACAAACTGTAAAAATTAATATCACATAGAACCAATATCCCTCATGTGGCACAAAAAAGGAGAAAATCGATGGTAACAAGCGCTAACAGGCTTGAACTTCTGCAAATTGCAGATGCTGTTGCACGCGAAAAATCGATCGACCGTGAAATTGTCATTTCTGCAATGGCTGATGCTATTCAGAAAGCGGCGCGTTCTCGTTATGGTCAAGAAACCAATATCCGTGCTGAAATCAACTCCAAAACAGGTGAAATTAAATTACAACGTCTGCTGAAAATTGTTGATGTCGTTGAAGATTATACAACTGAAATTGCTTTATCTGACGCGTTAAAACGCCAAGCCGACTCAAAAGCAGGGGATTTTCTTGCCGACCCTTTGCCTCCCATGGACTTTGGACGCATTGCAGCGCAATCTGCCAAACAAGTTATTGTGCAAAAAGTGCGTGATGCAGAACGCGAACAACAATTCGAAGAATATAAAAATAAAATTGGTGAAATTCTTTCCGGCACAGTTAAACGTGTAGAATATGGGAATGTTATTGTTGATTTAGGACGTGGAGAAGCTATTGTACGGCGTGATGAATTAATCCCGCGTGAATCCTTCCGATATGGAGATCGTATTCGTGCTTTCGTCAGTGATGTTCATCGTGAACTAAGAGGTCCACAAATTTTCCTCTCACGGACACACCCTCAATTCATGGCAAAACTTTTTACCATGGAAGTTCCAGAAATTTACGATGGGATTATAGAAATTAAGTCCGTCGCCCGTGATCCAGGTTCACGTGCTAAAATCGCCGTTGTCTCACGGGATGGCTCGATTGATCCCGTTGGAGCATGTGTTGGAATGCGGGGAAGTCGCGTCCAAGCTGTTGTTGCAGAATTACAAGGCGAAAAAATCGATATTATTCCTTGGTCCCCAGATGCTGCAACATTTATCGTCAACGCACTACAACCTGCCGAAGTCTCTAAAGTCGTCCTCGATGAAGACGCTGAACGTATTGAAGTTGTTGTTCCTGATGACCAACTCAGTCTTGCTATTGGACGACGTGGTCAAAATGTTCGTTTAGCTTCGCAATTAACAGGGTGGAATATTGATATTTTAACAGAACAGGAGGAATCTGAAAACCGCCAAAAAGAATTTACTGAACGCAGTAAACTTTTTATGGAATCTTTAGATGTCGACGAAATGATCGGACAAGTTATGGCTTCAGAAGGGTTTGCTTCCATTGAAGAAATCGCTTATGTTGGTCTTGAGGAAATTGCTTCTATTGATGGTTTTGATCATGAAACTGCCACAGAAATACAAAATCGCGCACGCGAATATTTAGAACGTAAAGACAAAGAACTCGATGAAAAGCGTAAAAAGCTAGGTGTTTCTGATGAATTGCGTGCACTTCCTGGCATGACGAGTGCTATGTTGGTTGCTGTTGGCGAAGATGGTGTCAAAACGATAGAAGATTTTGCAGGTTATGCAGTCGACGATTTGGCTGGCTGGCGAGAACGCAAAGAAGGGCAAACACAGAATTTTCCTGGTATTCTGACTCCTTTTGATATTACACGCATTGACGCAGAAGCCATGATTCTAGCTGCACGTGTGCAAGCAGGCTGGATAGACCAAAATGATCTTATTACAGAAGATCTTGCAGAAAATGAAAAAATAGACAATTGAGATATGGGTACATTTTAAATGAATGAACGGACCTGCATTGTGACAAAAAAAACTGCATCAGCAACAACCCTGATCCGTTTTGTCATCGATCCAAACCGTCAAATTGTTCCAGATCTGAAAGCTAATTTGCCCGGACGTGGTGTATGGGTTTCTGCTTACCGAACAACCATTGAAGAAGCAATTAAACGCAAAGCTTTTAGCAAAAGTCTTAAAACAGATGTTGAGGTTGCTTCAGACCTTGCTAATATTGTAGACAAACTTTTTCTGAGATCCACTCTTAGCAGCTTATCTATGGCGCGAAAAGCAGGTGCAATTGTTATGGGTGCAACCAAAGTGGATGCAGCAATCCGCTCTGGTCGAGTTGCTCTTGTGCTTCATGCACAAGAAGCAGCTGAAGACGGAAAACGAAAAATTGCGCAAGCGATCCATGCAATAAAGCAAAAAACAAATCAGGATGTAAAAACCATATCTTTATTAACAAGTGATGAAATGAGTATGGCTTTCGGAGCTAATCCTGTGATACATGCAGCCTTGTTGAATACGAAAGCTGCCGACGGGTCTCTCAAAACGATATACAAACTGGTCTCCTATCGTAATGGCAAACACTATAAGCCTAGTGAAATGACCGCAAAAGCCGTGAAGGAAATACAATGAGTGAAGATAATAATGACAAGCTAACAGTCAAGAGAACACTTACCCTAAAACGGTCGGGCCTAGAAACTAATACGGTCAAACAAAATTTTGGTCATGGTCGTAAAAAAGCGGTTGTTGTCGAAACCAAACGACGTAAAATTACGCGTCCAGATGAAAAAGTTGAGGCACCGCAGTCAATTACTAAACCACATGTAGCACCTCGTCCAAAACCACGATTCGAAGAAGTGGCACCAGAGAAAACTGTAACGCAAAGCAATCTTTCATCAGCTGAAATAGAAGCAAGGTTTCGCGCTTTAGAAGAAGCACATATCCAAGAACAGATAATGCGTAAACAGGCTGAAGAAAAAGAAAGACTCGCTAAAGAACGTGAAGAAAGCTTGTCTTTGCAAACTGTTCAAGAAACAAAAATAGAACAAGAAAATCAAGATACCATAATACAAACTCCAATCCCTGCCCCTGAAATCATACCGATAGAGCCTGTAGAATCAATAGAAACTGTTCTTCCTGTCAAAAATACAACTGGAGTTGAAAAACGCTCCATCAATGAAAAAGATAATGAAGATAAACATGGCCGACGCGCTAATCTTTCCAAATCAGAAATGCGTGCACCCAAAGCTGTAAAAGGTGCAGAAGAGCGTCGCCGTGGGAAAATTACTCTTAATAGTGCATTGGATGAAGAAGGCAACGCACGTGGTCGTTCCATGGCTGCAATGCGTCGCCGACAGGAAAAATTTAAACGCGCACAAAACCAAGAACCACGGGAAAAAATTTCTCGCGAAGTTGTGCTTCCTGAAACCATTACCATACAAGAACTTGCACAGCGTATGGCTGAACGCTCTGTTGATGTTATTAAATTTCTGATGAAACAGGGACAAATGATGAAACCCGGTGATATCATCGATGCAGATATTGCAGAAATCATCGCCGTTGAATTTGGCCATACGGTTAAGCGTGTCTCAGAATCTGACGTAGAAGAAGGTATCTTCAATATAGAAGATGATCCTCAAAAAATGCGATCACGTCCACCAGTCGTAACAATTATGGGGCACGTTGACCATGGCAAAACCTCTCTTCTTGATGCAATTCGTAAAGCGAATGTTGTTTCTGGTGAAGCAGGTGGCATTACACAACATATCGGTGCTTATCAAGTAGAACAAAACGGTCAGAAAATTACCTTTATCGATACACCTGGACACGCCGCATTCACAGCAATGCGTGCTCGTGGTGCTCATGTTACCGATATTGCCGTTCTGGTCGTGGCTGCTGATGATAGTGTCATGCCGCAAACAATTGAATCAATTAATCATGCAAAAGCTGCTGGTGTACCTATTATTGTTGCCATCAACAAAATTGATAAGCCTGCTGCCGACGCTCAAAAGGTGCGTACGGAGTTACTGCAACACGAAGTTTTTGTTGAAACCATGGGTGGTGAAACTTTGGAAGTCGAGGTTTCTGCTAAAACCGGTCAAAACCTTGCCAAACTTCTGGAAGCCATTCTCCTGCAAGCGGAAATTCTTGATCTGAAAGCAGATCCAGAACGAACTGCAGAGGGTATTGTTATTGAAGCCAAGCTTGATCGGGGACGTGGATCTGTTGCAACTGTTCTCATTCAAAAAGGAACATTACATCCTTCCGATATTATCGTAGCCGGCAATGAATGGGGTCGCGTTCGTGCATTGATTGATGATCATGGTCGTCATGTCAAAGCAGCAACTCCTTCTACACCAATTGAAATCTTAGGGATGCAAGGAACACCACAAGCTGGTGACCGCTTTTCTGTTGTTGCAAATGAAGCAAAAGCGCGCGAAATCGCCGAATATCGCCAACGATTAGCACGGGATAAAGCTGTAGCGCGTCAAACAAGCTCACGTGGCTCTCTTGAACAAATGATGACAAAATTACAAACCACCGGTGTCAAAGAATTCCCGCTTATCATTAAGGGAGATGTTCAGGGATCAATAGAAGCAATTATTTCAGCCTTAGAAAAATTAGGAAATCAGGAAGTGCGTGCCCGCATCGTTCATTCTGGTGCCGGAGGAATTACTGAGAGTGATATTTCTCTCGCTGAAGCTTCCAATTCTGCCGTTATTGGTTTTAATGTTCGCGCCAATAAACAAGCGCGTGATTCAGCAAAAACGCAAGGAATTGAAATTCGCTATTATAACATCATTTATGATCTTGTTGATGATATAAAAGCAGCTATGTCAGGGTTACTTTCTCCTGAGCATCGTGAAACTTTCCTCGGTAGTGCTGAAATTCTGGAAGTCTTTAATATTACAAAAATTGGAAAAGTTGCTGGCTGTCGGGTCACAGAAGGAAAAATAGAAAGAGGCGCAGGCGTTCGCCTTATCCGAGACAATATTGTCATTCATGAAGGGAAGCTTAAAACACTCAAACGTTTCAAAGATGAAGTCAATGAAGTACAAGTCAGCCAAGAGTGTGGGATAGCATTCGAAAATTATGAAGACATTCGTGCAGGTGATACCATTGAAACTTTCCGAATCGAGCAGATTAATCGCACATTATAAAATCAACCAACAGCTTTCCTTTCTGTCGAATTAGGAAAGTGAGTGAACTTTACGTATCATGCCTCTATCTGTCCTTATCCTTTGAAATAACAGAGCAAGATGGCTTGTAACAAAGGTATCTTCCAATGAAAAATACAGGCCCATCACAACGGCAATTAAGAGTAGGAGAACAGGTTCGCCACGCAGTTGCCCATACGTTGCAACGAGGTATTTTGTTTGATGATGTTTTAAAAGGTGTTGTTCTTTCTATCTCCGAAGTACGCATGTCACCAGATCTGAAAATTGCCACCTGCTTTGTTTCCCTTCTCAGTACTGTTGATAACGCTTCTAATGTTGCTATCATTAAAGTCTTTAATAAACATAGCCGTTTTATCCGTAGAGAAATTAGTCATCAGTTGCGGCAAATGAAATATATGCCAGAGCTACGTTTTCAGCTTGATAGCAGTTTTGATAATTTTTCAAAAATCGATGCCCTGCTCCGATCGCCTGAAGTAGCACGCGATCTTCTTAATAATAACGTTGAGCCTATTGAGCCTATTGAGCCTATTGAGCCTATTGAGCCTATTGAGCCTATTGAGCCTATTGAGCCTATTGAGCCTGAGGATAAAAAAATATGACACAACAACACAAGAAAAAAGGTCGTTCTATCTCTGGCTGGATAATCCTTGATAAACCAAAAGGAATGAAATCCACAGAAGCTGTTTCACAAATAAAATGGCTTTTTAATGCACAAAAAGCAGGACATGCAGGTACACTTGATCCCCTAGCTTCTGGTTTATTGCCTATTGCATTAGGTGAAGCAACAAAAACTGTTCCCTATGTTATGGAAGGCATGAAAACTTACCATTTTCATATAGCTTGGGGAGAAGAGCGTTCTACAGATGATCTAGAAGGCGATATTACAAGAACGTCTATTAAACGCCCAACCCAAGAAGATATCCTTGCTCTTTTACCGAAATATACAGGTGTTATTTTGCAAACACCTCCGCAGTTTTCAGCAATTAAAATTGCAGGCAATCGCGCCTATGATTTGGCACGTGAGGGTAAAACTGTTGAAATTCCCCCCCGCCAAGTAGAAATTGATACGCTCAAGCTTGTTGGAGCCTCCCCACAAGGACATTCTATCTTTGAAATAACGTGTGGAAAAGGAACCTATGTACGCTCTTTAGCACGCGATATGGGACGTGACCTTGGTTGTTATGGATATATTGCTGACTTGCGCCGTATCGCAGTGGCACCTTTTGATGAAAATGATCTTATTACGTGGAATGAACTAAAAGAAGCAGCATTCCAAAAAAATAAAACAGATGAACAGTGTGAATATGCCACACGAAACTTTTCCGCACTTGATGAACTCTTAATTGGAACAGACACCGCATTAAATTGTCTTTCTCATTATGCACTCAACGAAATTCAAGTGCAGAAAATAAAAATGGGAAATTCAGTACTCCTCTATAATCAAAATACACCTATTGATGAAAATGAGGTTTGTGTAACCTACAAAGGCCAACTCCTTGCTATAGGTTTCATTGACAAGAGTCAGTTTAAGCCTAAACGGATTTTTACAATTTAATGAGCTATTGCCTAAAACAACAGCTTTTGCGGAAAAATATTTTTTCGCACAAATAAGCGATGAAGCCAATTCTCATTGCCCAAACTTGTTCTTACCACAAAAAAAATATTATTGGTCAATGGAAAGTTTCACATGCATCTCATTGGCGTGAGGAATTGTTTGTCGTTCAATCATACGGCGTACCTTTATACCGCTAGATGCACGGTTTAATCGATCAAGATGCTTATGCACCTCTGCATCTGCTTTTGTGTGACGATGATTATGACGCACATAATCCACCCAAGTTGGCATATGATAAGCTTCTGTCCAATATTCTGGCTTTTCAAGATCACGTAATAAAACCCATTGGCGTGCACCATCGCGTCTACGGATGTGGCGACGACGCGCCATAATTTCAAGAAATTCTTTGAGATCCTCTTCATTGATTTTATAATCAATCATAATCATAATTGGACCACTTCGTGCTTCTAGGTTGAGTAAAAGTTCTGGTTCTCTAAATTGATCAAGCGGCTCAAGATTTATCTGTGGGATTTCTTGTATCTTAAACTTTATCCCCGCAAATGCTCCAAAAATCAAGAATAGTGCACAAACACTCAAAGCGACAGTTGGAGAATAACCATCAGCCAATGTCCCCCAAATTGCACTTCCAACTGCCATACCACCAAAAGATGCCGTTTGATAAATCGCTAAAGCGCGTGCAACAACCCAACGTGGTGTGGAAAGCTGTACAGATGTATTAAATAATGATAACGCCAAAACCCAACACACACCAGCAGGAAATAAAATAAGATGGCTTACAATCAATGAACGACTTATTGCCAAAAAAAAGCAGGAACAGGAAAAACCAACAAATGAGCTCGCAATAATTGTTTCTGAACTAAAATGTTTCCGTATATATGAATTAATAATACCCGCTGTAATCGCTCCCAGACCAAAACAACCAAGCAATGTACCATAAAGAGGAGACCCTCCCCCAAGGATTTCACGCGTCACAATTGGTAACAAGGCTAAAATCGAAATGGCTCCAATACCAAAAAGAAACGCCCTAGTCATAATACTCAGAAGATTTGGTGACATCGCAACATAACGCAAACCATCTGCTACAGCCCCAAACAGTTTCTCTCGTGGCAATGTGTTATTTTTATAATTTGGCTTCCATAAAAACAAAGCACTAATTAAAGGAATATAACTCATAGCATTGAACAAAAAAACAGCAGATCCACCTAGAATAGCAATAATAACGCCTCCTATAGCAGGGCCTATACTGCGCATGAGATTGAGACCAACACTGTTTAAGCTTACGGCAGCAGGAATATTTTCTCTGTCCACAATATCCCCTACTGTAGCCTGCCAAGAAGGATTATAAAAGGCGCTTCCACACCCAATCAAAAACGTCAAACCCAATAAAAGCCAAGGTGTCATCAATCCCACATAAGATAAAATTGCCAAAATGATTGATACAATCATCATCATAATCTGTGCACAAAACATAATATGACGACGATTAAAATTATCAGCTAATGCTCCTGCCATCAGAGAAAACATAACAAGCGGTAATGTCGCAGCACTTTGAACAAGTCCGACCATAGAATGCGAAGAACTAATTAACGTCATCAACCAACCTGCTCCCACCGCCTGCATAAATCCTCCTAAATTAGATACAAGGGTGGCTAACCATAACCTTCGAAATGTTGAATTATGAAAAAGCTCTAATGTTGAAATTTTCTGCATCCTTCACCTCCAAATTGACAGTTTGTTCTTCTCCTGACCATAAACACACCGTATAAACGACAACTTGTCCATTCAACAAATGCATAATTCTTTTTAAATCTTTCACATAACATCACTAAATTAAATATTTTCAAAATAAAGACTTGCTAAAGCAGATCTACGAGATACTTTCGAGGGCTAGCATTTTAACTTTCTTTCCTATATAAGCATCAAAAATAAATAGGAGTGCCTCCACTCTTCTTATAAATTCACAGGCCCTTGCTGAACGACATCTCGGCGATGGGCGACCTTATATTTCTTTGTTTTTTTGAAAGGATAATACGATGTCGATTACAGCTGACCGTAAACAAGCTCTTATCACAGAATATGCAACGAAGGCCGGTGACACAGGATCGCCAGAAGTGCAGGTTGCTGTTCTTTCAGAGCGCATCGCTAATTTGACTAATCACTTTAAATCTCACAAAAAAGATAACCATTCCCGTCGTGGTCTTTTAAAGATGGTTTCTCAACGCCGTCGCCTCCTTGATTATCTTAAAGATGTTGATCAGGCTCGCTATCAGAAACTTATCGAAAAGTTAGGATTGCGTCGCTAAAACAAAGTGGGTGGGTGTTCTCAACAAAAACCCATCCGCTTATTTAACGCACTGCTTTCAGTCAATGACTGTATAGAAAACTATTATGGGACAGGAGTGCTAGTTGCTTTATGTATAAAATTGCAATTTTTTGTTCTCTGCAAAAGACACAAGCACCTCGTTGTCTTGTCCATAGATCTGAAACATAATGCACAAAACCAGAATGTAAACACTGGCCATTAAGGATAAAAAATGTTTAAAATCCATAAGGTAGAAATTGAATGGGCCGGTCGGCCACTGATCCTAGAAACAGGAAAAATTGCGCGTCAAGCCGACGGCGCAGTCATTGCCAGCTACGGTGAAACCGTTGTATTAGCAACCGTTGTTTCAGCAAAGAGCCAGAAACCAGATCAAGACTTTTTCCCACTCACCGTCAATTATCAAGAAAAAACCTACGCTGTCGGTAAAATACCGGGTGGCTATTTCAAACGTGAAGGTCGCCCAAGTGAAAGCGAAACTCTGATTTCACGTTTAATTGATCGTCCAATCCGTCCTCTGTTTGTCGACGGTTATAAAAATGATACACAGGTAATTGTCTCCGTTATACAGCATGATTTAGAGAATAATCCTGATATTCTTTCCATGATTGCATCTTCTGCTGCATTAACCCTATCAGGAGTTCCTTTTATGGGCCCCATTGCCGGTGCCCGTGTTGGCTATTGCAATGGGCAATATGTTCTCAACCCAAACATTGATGAAATGACTGAATCAAAGCTTGATCTTGTCGTTGCTGGAACCGACAGCGCTGTGTTGATGGTGGAGTCAGAAGCACACGAATTGCCTGAAGATGTGATGTTGGGCGCTGTCATGTTTGGGCAAAAGAGTTTTCAACCCGTTATTGATGCCATCATTAAGCTTGCCGAAGTAGCCGCAAAAGAACCACGCGAATTTGTTCCAGAAGATCTGTCTGATCTTGAAAAAAATATGCTTGAAATCATCGAACAGGATCTGCGAAAAGCTTATGAAATCACAGATAAACAAGAACGTAACGCTGCAATTGACGCTATAAAAACAAAAGTCAGCGATAAATTTATGCTAGAAAAAGAAGAAAACTGTGCTTTTAGCGCAGATCAAATAGCAACTGTTTTCAAGCATTTGCAAGCAAAAATTGTGCGTTGGAACATTCTTGAGACAGGTAAACGTATTGATGGACGGGATCTCTCAACCGTGCGTCCAATTCTATCAGAAGTTGGTATTTTACCACGTACACATGGATCAGCATTATTTACACGTGGTGAAACACAAGCACTTGTCGTTGCAACATTAGGAACCGGTGAAGATGAGCAATATATCGACACATTAACAGGAACCCATAAAGAAACATTCCTACTCCATTACAATTTTCCACCTTTTTCAGTAGGCGAAACAGGGCGGATTGGTTCTCCTGGACGACGTGAAATTGGTCATGGTAAGCTTGCATGGCGAGCAATTCATCCAATGTTGCCAACACAGGAAGCCTTTCCCTATACCATTCGCTCTGTATCAGAAATTACTGAATCAAATGGATCTTCTTCAATGGCAACCGTTTGTGGCACTTCACTTGCATTGATGGATGCTGGTGTTCCTTTGGCACGTCCCGTTGCTGGTATTGCAATGGGCTTGATTAAGGAAGGTGAACGCTTTGCTGTTCTGTCCGATATTTTAGGTGATGAAGATCACCTTGGTGATATGGATTTCAAAGTAGCGGGCACGGAAAAAGGTATCACTGCTTTGCAAATGGATATCAAAATTGACGGTATTACTGAAGAAATTATGAAAATTGCTCTTGAGCAAGCCAAAGGCGGTCGGATCCATATTCTCAGTGAAATGGCAAAAGCATTAACCAGTGCACGGAATGAACTCAGTGAATTTTCTCCACGTATAGAAATAATGAGTATTCCTATGGAAAAAATCCGCGATGTTATCGGCTCTGGCGGTAAAGTGATCCGAGAAATTGTTGAACAAACTGGAGCTAAAATTAATATTGAAGATGATGGAACAATTAAGATTGCTTCTGCGAATACTAAAACCATTGAAGCAGCAAAACGTTGGATCCATTCGATTGTTGATGAACCTGAAATCGGTGCCATCTATCAAGGAACGGTTGTGAAAACCGCAGATTTTGGTGCATTTGTTAACTTTTTTGGCTCGCGCGATGGACTTGTTCACATCTCCCAACTCGCCTCAGAACGCGTAGCAAAAACAACTGATGTCGTCAAAGAAGGCGATAAAGTATGGGTCAAATTAATGGGTTTTGATGAACGTGGGAAAGTCCGGTTATCAATGAAAGTTGTTAACCAACAAACTGGAGAAGAGATTTCCCGTACTGATTCGACAAATACAGAAAAAGACAGTAGCGCTGATGAAAACATGCAACCTGAAAAAAAGCCTCGTCGTAAGAAAAAAGAAGATTAATCTTTTTATCCTATCATAAAACAAAATGCCATTCCAATGTCGGAGTGGCATTTTTCTTTGAAAGAACCAAAAATGTCGCTGTTTTTGCCCTTTAAAAGCTACGACCTCCCTCAACCTAATTCGGGTCAGTCTTGGTTGGGCTTTGGTTTAACTGAAGTCCCAGATGAGCAATGGACACAAAGCCTTGAAATTATAACCCCTTGGCGACCAGATTTCTTAAAATTTACCAATGCCAAATTCCGCTGTTATCCCCAAATAGATCAAACTTACACCTATGATGGGGCGCTTTTACAACTTAGCAAATATCGTGGTCTCAATCAGAATCGTTTCCTTGATTTATTAGAATGCGTTAAACCCAACGGATGGATTGTCATTAGTGGCGACAAAACTGTTGGAGCAGCCTCAATGATGAAATGGGTCAAATCCATTGTTCCCATCAACGATAAATTATCCAAAAATCATGGCGTCGTGTTCTGGATTCAAGTGCCTCAACAAATAGATAAACAAAATATTTTATATTTCCGCTCACCACCTCTCAGTTTTGAAAATAAATTTCAGACAACTTCTGGCATGTTCTCTCATGGTCGTATCGATCCAGGATCTGCTATGCTTATTCCTTATCTGCACAAAATTATTTCTGGAAAAACTGCTGATTTTGGTGCCGGTTGGGGTTTCCTTTCTCACGCTGCACTTGAAACGAGCAAGAATTTAACTGCACTCGATCTGTATGAAGCCGACTATAATGCTTTAGAAGCAGCAAAAAAGCATATGAAACACATAACAACTTCTCTTCCAATCAGTTTTCACTGGCATGATTTGATTCATGAACCTATCAAAGGTCTTTACGATACTGTTATTTCAAACCCACCGTTTCACACCCAACGAACTACAGATGTTGCTTTAGGGAAACATTTTATTACAAAGGCAGCACAACATCTCAGATCAGGAGGCAGCTTGCTTCTCGTTGCTAACCACCACCTGCCTTATGAAACATTATTAAACAATATCTTCCGTACAGTTACTATCCATGAAGAAGCACAGTGCTTCAAAGTTATCGAAGCATGCCGATAAACAAAGATAGTAATCTAACTCCTAAAGAATGAAACGTGAAAGGTCAATATCAGAAGCAAGATCACCTATTGCTTGTCTGACATAGGCAGCATCAATTCTAAACGATGTACCAGCTTTATCAGGTGCCGTGAAAGAAATTTCATCCAAGACACGTTCCATTACTGTTTGCAAACGACGTGCTCCAATATTCTCAATCCTTGCGTTTAAGTCAACAGCGATATCTGCTAAAGCATCAATAGCATCATCTGTAATTTCTAGATGAACTTCCTCTGTTGCCATTAAAGCAATATATTGCTTAATCAGACTAGCTTCAGGTTCGGTAAGAATGCGCCTTAAATCTTCCCTTGTTAAAGCATTTAATTCCACACGGATAGGTAAACGACCTTGAAGTTCTGGCAACAAATCAGATGGCTTAGAGACATGAAATGCACCAGAAGCAATAAAAAGGATGTGATCTGTTTTAATTTGCCCATATTTGGTTGCAACGGTTGTTCCTTCAACCAAAGGCAAAAGATCTCGTTGAACCCCCTCACGCGAAACAGCAGCACCAGCACCACCATCTCGGGTTGCAATTTTATCAATCTCATCAATGAAAACAATCCCATCATTTTCAGTGACACGCAATGCCTCTTGAATGATTTGATCCTGATCAAGAAGTTTTTCAGATTCATCGTCAATTAATGGTTTAAAAGCATCCCGTACAGTCGTTTTGCGTATCTTTGTACGACCACCCATTTTGCCAAAAATATCTGATAAATTCATAATACCCATTTGTGCACCAGGCATACCAGGAATATCAAATGTTGGAGCGCCATTATTGCTATTATCGGCTACTTCAATTTCAATCTCTCTGCTATCCAATTCACCTTCACGCAATTTTTTACGAAAACTATCACGGGTAGCAGGACTTGCCGTTTTACCAACAAGAGCATCTAAAATCCGCTCTTCAGCATTAATGTGAGCCTTCGCTTTGATCTCATCTCGTTTTCTCTCGCGAACAAGAGAAATCGCTATTTCAACAAGATCACGAATAATTTGCTCAACATCACGTCCAACATAACCAACTTCGGTAAATTTAGTCGCTTCGACTTTAACGAAAGGTGCCCCAGAAAGCTTTGCTAATCGACGTGCTATGCCTGTTTTACCGACACCGGTTGGTCCTATCATCAAAATATTTTTTGGCATAACCTCTTCACGCATAGATTCTTCAAGTTGTTGCCGACGCCATCGATTACGCAAAGCAATAGCAACAGAACGTTTCGCATCCGTTTGACCAATAATAAAACGATCGAGTTCAGAAACAGTTTCGCGAGGAGAAAATACAACACACATTCAAATAGCTTTCTACAAAGAAGATAACTCAGCATCCAACGTTTCAATCGTAAAATTGTCATTGGTGTAAACACAAATTTTAGCGGCAATACTCATGGCTTTACACGCAATGGCTTCTGCATCTAAATCCATATCTATAAGTGCCCGCGCAGCTGACAAAGCAAAATTGCCTCCAGAACCAATTGCCATAACGCCATCTTCTGGTTCCAATACATCACCAAGACCTGTCAAAGCCAAAGTTACTTTTTTATCAGCCACCAGCATCATAGCTTCAAGACGACGTAAATAACGATCAGTGCGCCAATCTTTTGCAAGCTCTACGCATGCACGCATAAGCTGATCAGGATATTGCTCAAGCTTTGTTTCTAACCTTTCCAACAATGTGAAAGCATCTGCTGTAGCACCAGCGAAGCCAGCAATCACTGCTCCCCCCTTTCCAAGACGGCGCACTTTGCGTGCGTTGCCTTTCATGATCGTTTGCCCAAGTGAAACCTGACCATCGCCGGCTATAACCACTTTATCACCTTTTCGTACAGTAACAATGGTCGTACCATACATTATGTCAGGCTTATGTTCTGCCATAAGAAAACTCCTTAATATTGCTTTCCCTTATTATACTGAATAGAATCTAATAATCACTTTCTCTATTTAAAAACATATACTGCAAAACACAATAACTTAGCACAAACTTAGCACAACTCAATTTGTTTAAATGTGAGAGAAAATGATATCATTGTTATAAATTTAAATTGTTGCTACATAACTTTTGTAAGAAGTTGTCAATATCTGCATCTTTAAAGGAAAAACCATGAAAAAAATAACCATAGGAACATTGGGAGGAACGATTGCAATGGCCCTCGATGACTTTGGCCAAACTCAACCGACTCTAACTTCAGATGTGCTCATAAAAAATGTTCCTGGTTTACAAAATATTGCTGATATTCATACGCAAACATTACAACAATTGCCAAGTGGATCTTTGACTTTTAAAGTTCTTTTTGAAACAATAGAATGGGCGACTCAGCAAATCAAGTCCGGTGCAGATGGTATCGTCATAACACAAGGCACTGATACATTGGAAGAAACAGCTTTTTTTCTTTCACTTTACTGGAATCATGCCGAACCACTTATTGTGACTGGTGCTATGCGTATACCATGTGAAGCAGGCGCCGATGGTCCTGCTAATCTTTTGGCTGCAACCCGCGTCGCTTCCGATCAACAAAGTCGCAACAGAGGTGTTTTGGTTGTCATAAACGACACAATTCATTCACCCTACTGGGTACAGAAAAGTCATACCGTTAAAGTCGAAACATTTCAGTCAGGTCTAGTAGGATCTTTAGGAACAATTTTGGAAGGAAAACCAATTTATTTCAATGATCGAAATTTCTTCCCTACAGCTTTTGCACTACCCCAAAAAGATAATCACAAAGTCGCACTCCTGCATTCCTCCCTATCATCTGATACGCATTTATTAAGGTTCTGCCTTGAAAGTGGATATTATGCAGGTCTTGTTATCGCTGGTTTTGGTGCAGGACACTGCAGTTTTCAAGAAGCAGATATTGTGCGACAATATGCTAGAAAAATACCAATTGTTATCGCTAGCCGTTCTTATAATGGCTCAACAGTCCGAACAACTTATGGTTATAAAGGCGCAGAAATCGACCTGATCACTTCTGGTGCCCTGATGTCTGGCTATTTATCAGCAGTGAAAGCACGCCTGCTTTTATGGGCTTTTCTAGCACAAGGCCTATCGCAGAAACAAATTAATACGCATTGGAATAATTGGACTATAAGCTGAAAAACATTATTTATCTTGAAGAAAACAACATGCAAAATACAATCTTTTTGGCCATCAAGCAATCCACCTTTTCATCCCTAAGCATCACTATGACCAGAAAAACACTCTGTACAAAAAACGCTTACCCCACAAGAAATCATTAACGTTATTATGTCACAAGTCAATCACGACAATCATCTTGTCAATCGCAATTCTGAGCACTATTCCCCCTATAGTGTCTTTACAGCAAAAGAATGGTCTCTGTTTCGTGCAGATACACCGCTTACTTTGACCTTGGATGAAATTAAGCGTTTACGATCAATGGACGATCCAATTGATCTTGAAGAAGTGCAGCGCATTTATCTCTCTTTATCCCGTCTTTTATCATGCCATGTTGAGGCTATGCAGAGACTTTTCCAAAAACGTAAACAATTTTTGCATCAAGAAAATACAAGAAAAACTCCCTTTATTATTGGAATTTCTGGCTCTGTCGCAGTAGGAAAATCAACCACTGCACGCATTCTCCAAGAACTTCTAAAACGTTGGACATCCAGTCTTAAAGTCGATCTGATTACAACCGATGGCTTTCTCTATCCCAACGCAGTGCTGCAGAAAAAAAATCGTATGAATCGCAAAGGTTTTCCTGATTCCTATAACATTAAAAAATTGCTCCATTTTCTTTCTTCTGTAAAAGCTGGCATTAGCAATATCACCGCACCACTTTATTCGCATATGACCTATGATGTTTTAGAAAATCAACAAATTATCATTAACCAACCCGATATTTTAATTGTTGAAGGTCTCAATGTGCTTCAGGTTTGTGATTGTCCAAAAGATGGAAAAATCGTGCCTTTCGTTTCAGATTTTTTTGATTTCTCAATCTATGTAGATGCTGAAACAGAAATCATTCGCAGCTGGTATCTGAAACGTTTTAAGCGTCTACGAAAAACAGCTTTTCAAAATCCTGAATCTTACTTTCATCGTTATGCGTTATTAAATGAAGAAGAAGCCACTCAAATCGCTGAAAACCTTTGGCAAACGATTAATCTAAAAAATTTACAAGAAAATATACTACCAACACGGCCGCGGGCTGACCTTATTCTACGAAAAGGGAACAACCATTTGGTTGAATATGTCGCACTTCGAAAATTATAAGGATACAATAATATGCACAAACCCCAAATCAATTTCACCTCAACACGTGCTAACAATAGCTGTCCAATCCTCTTAGTTAATCAAAAAAATCTTGCTGATTTATCGTTTGATACATCAACAACTGCATGGATGACAGTCAATAATTTTACCGGTAAAGCAGGGCAAATATTATTTGTTCCTCACGAAACAGGGCAATTAAAAAAAGTTTTATTTGGTCTCGGCAATGGTGAAGAAGCTTTTATCACTGGTCTCCTAGCCAAAAACCTTCCCACCGGCCATTGGCACTTAGAAGGAACAGCCGCAAATCAAATAAATACCTATCTTGGATTAGCATTGGGAAGCTACCAATTTAACCGCTATCGCAAAAATCCTTCTCTCAAATCATTGTCCATCCATGTACATGACACAATTGATCTAGATGAACTCAAACGAATTTATGAAACTGTTTTTTTGGTTCGTGATCTTATTAATATTCCAGCCAATGATATGACCCCTGAAACCATCGAGATAACAGCGCACCAACTGGGACAGGTTTATAACGCTCATGTCAAAAGCATTTGTGGCGATGAACTTTTAACACATAATTTTCCAATGATTCACGCCGTAGGCCGAGCAAGCAGCTCCGCTCCACGCCTCATTGAGCTCGAATGGGGTCAAGAAAACCATCCTCAAATAACATTGGTTGGAAAAGGAGTAACCTTTGATACTGGAGGATTAGACATTAAATCAGCAAATAACATGCTCTTAATGAAAAAAGATATGGGTGGTGGAGCACATGTTTTAGGACTAGCTAGACTTATCATGGATGCAAAACTTCCCTTCCGTCTACGTGTACTAATCCCAGCTGTGGAAAATGCAATTTCTGCTAATGCTTTCCGGCCAAATGATATTCTTCAAAGTCGGAAAGGCTTAAGTGTTGAAGTTGGCAATACAGATGCTGAAGGTCGACTTATTCTTGCTGATGCATTAACCTATGGTGATGAACAAAGCCCGCAATTCATGCTTTGTATGGCTACTTTAACAGGTGCAGCGAACGTAGCATTAGGTCCTGATCTTCCTGCATTTTATTGTAATGACTCAATGTGGGCACAAAAAATTTCTCAATCTGCCAATGCCGTTGCCGACCCTCTTTGGCAAATGCCCCTTTGGAAGCCCTATAAGAAAGCATTATCATCACCGATTGCTGATCTCAATAATATAACAGGACATAGCTTTGCTGGTTCTATAACAGCGGCTTTATTTCTTAATTCTTTTGTTGAAAAAACTGAATATTTTGCTCATTTTGATCTTTATGGATGGACCCCAAAAGAAAAACCAGGCTATCCTGTCGGTGGTT
Organism: Bartonella sp. A05; assembly: GCF_026930145.1. Classification (GTDB taxonomy): domain Bacteria; phylum Pseudomonadota; class Alphaproteobacteria; order Rhizobiales; family Rhizobiaceae; genus Bartonella. Next base: position 166,741 of record NZ_JANHOJ010000001.1, read on the forward strand.
CCGCACAAGCTATCCGTGCACTCTATAACCTTTTCAAAGATCAGGTTGAATACAAATGACACGTAAAGAGGATCGACAATTGTACACATCTAGGGATGATCTCACTGATCCGCACATTGAAAAAGAAATGACAGTTCTACCCTGTGTTCAAGGAGAAAAAAAACGCATCAATACAGCTGTTGCGGGCTTATTCAAAGAGAGAAGTAAAACCAGTGAAATGCAAACGGAATATCTATTTGGAGAAGAAATACTCATCTTTGAACCAGAAGAAGCTATGTCATGGAGCCAATCACTCAAAGACGGATATATGGGATATATTGATACAACAATTCTGAGTACACCAACTACAAAACAAACGCATATTGTTTCAGTGCCGCGTACCTTTCTATATTTACAAGCCGACCTACGTGGATCAGTCAAAAGCGCTTTATCTATGGGCAGTAAAATAAGTGTTGTTGAGGAAACTGAAATACGGGGCACAATGTATTCTATCCTTGAAAATGGACAAGCCATTGTTTCTTGTCATCTCAACCCTATAGGATACGTATTTGAAGATTATGTCACAGTAGCACAAACTTTTCTTCTCACACCTTATCTTTGGGGTGGTGTCAGTGGTTTTGGCATTGATTGCTCAGGGCTAGTTCAACTTTCCATGATGATGGCTGGCCATATAGTTTCACGCGATACCAGCATGCAGCAAAAAACGATAGGAAAGCAGCTCGCAGAAAGTGATACTCTTCAGCGAGGTGATCTCATTTTTTGGGAAGGTCACGTCGCCATTATGGTTGATCATATCAATATTATTCACGCAAATGGCCATTCTATGAATGTCATAATCGAACCTCTAGAAAAAGCAATCACACGTATTGCTATGATGCATAAATATCCCGTAGCAAAACGTCGTCCCATTCAAGCAACATAATATATCTCAGCATATAAAATTATATACGCATATCTTTCTGTTATACATTGCGCTATAAAGATCCACTCCCCCAGTAGCTGGCAAAATGTCATACGCGATCATTACTGCTCTCATATGCAAAAAAAGAGTGATTTTTCTTAACACACATTTCCGCAAAACTAGATTAATTGGTAATATTTCTTCACATCACATCTATAGCGCGTTAAAAGTCTCTAGAAACAGATCAACCAAAGCATTTCTCTGATCCTCTCATCCCATGCCGCATTTCCAATATAGACGACTGACTATATAAAAATCTACAAACTAGAAAGATGTGATGTTGTATATTTGAATTATTTTATAAGTATCTACAAATTTGTTTAGATATCTTTAATAAGCAGTGCGCTATAACTTGAATGAAATTTTGAGTATATTATCTGAATTTTGGATAACAAACATACAAAAAACAATAGGTTTAATTGTGAAACGTTCTAACTTGTTCCGATTTTCAGCACCTTTATCATGTGTGTTAATAACAGGATTATTTTTGTTAAATTTTCTCGTTTCTCCGCACGCACAAGCACGCAATAATAATTTGGGATCAAGTGGTTTACCACTTCCACGATTTGCTTCAATTAAACCTGCTCGCGTTAATGTACGGGTCGGACCAGGAAGCAATTATGCTATTGTCTTTACTTACCAAAAGCAAGGCCTGCCTGTTGAAATCATCCAAGAATATGATCAATGGCGCAAAATTCGCGATGCTGAAGGCGACGAAGGATGGGTTTACCAATCGCTTTTATCAGGAAAACGGACAGCAATAACTATTCCGTGGCAAAAAGATAAAACAAAAAGACTTAAGTTTCGCAAAGCCCCAACAGATGATGCGAACCTTATTGCAGAGGTAGAACCCAACATTATTGGGAACATTCACCAATGTAACGGACTCTGGTGCGAACTTGATATTCATAACACCCGCGGCTGGCTTCCCCAAACCCAATTATGGGGAATTTATCCTGACGAAAAAATCAAAAATTAAAGAAGCTTCAAATCAACCGCGTTTGATTTTTATCCTTTATCGAACAACTTCATTCTTAAAGTTAGGCAAGACTCTTTGATTTCACTCGAATGATTAGATCAACATGCGAAATTTCCATACCTTCCGGTGGCTGAGGTAGATTCTCGATAATAGGAAATTCATCCAAATTATAAGGAATATCAAGAATACGATTTTCGCCCTCAATGTAAAAGTGATAATGGTCAGACGTATTGGTATCAAACCAAGTTTTTGAACCTTCTACAGCGATAATTCGTAGCAAGCCAGCGTCCGTAAATTGGTGAAGTGTATTATAAACCGTCGCTAAAGATACAGGAACACCAGATTGTATTGCCTCTTCATATAACTCTTCAGCGGCAATATGACGATTTCCCTGAGAAAAAATCATATTGGCAAGTTCTAATCGCTGACGCGTTAGCCGTAAACCATTTTGACGCAAATGTCTTTCTAATTCAGATGCGGAATAATAATTCACAACTTTCTTACGGCCTTTCATGGACCGCTCCTCTTCATTCAATATTAAATCATTTGCATTCACTAATATATTCAAACCGCACTATATTTACATCTAAACAAAGTTAAAATTCAGCAAAATTGATAAAGTATAGAATATAAATTTTTTCTATTAACAAAGGCATACGGTATAGGATACATAAAAAAGGTTTTTTGTCATTAAAAATGAGATAAAATCATTTCCCTCTCCTAAAAATTTGCTCTAAAAGCGAATTGGTAAAAAGCGTAGAGGTAAAAATATACGTAAATAAATGGAGTAATAATGGCTGAACAAAAGTCTCGCTACACTTACGAAGAGCTTCTCTGTTGCGCTCGCGGCGAAATGTTTGGTACAGGTAATGCGCAGTTACCTGCACCACCAATGTTGATGGTTCATCGAATCACTCAAATCAGTGAAACTGGTGGTGAATATAATAAAGGAATGGTTCGTGCAGAGTTTGACATCACTCCAAACCTGTGGTTTTTTGATTGTCACTTTATTGACGACCCTGTTATGCCAGGATGTCTGGGCTTAGATGGTCTGTGGCAATTAACAGGTTTTTTTCTTGGTTGGTTAGGTGAACAAGGAAAAGGGCGAGCAATATCAACAGGTGAAGTGAAATTATCAGGTATGGTAACTCCACAAACTAAACTGCTTGAATACGGAATAGATTTTAAACGTATTCGACGTGGGAATTTGGTCTTAGGAATAGCCGATGGATGGGTAAAAGCAGATGGAGAAGCCATCTATAAAGCGAGTGACTTACGCGTTGCTTTGTTCAAAGAAAACTAAGCATTATTTCAATCAGAAAAGACGTTTTGTTACTCTGTATGAAACAAGGAGGTATAAATGCGTCGAGTTGTTGTAACCGGAATGGGAATCGTTTCTGCAATTGGAAATGAACCTCAAACCGTTTTAACTAATTTGTATGAAGCAAAATCAGGGATTTCTTACGCACCTGAATATGCTGAATTAGGCTTCCGTAGCAGAGTTTATGCCAAACCAAATATTAATATAGAAGACTTCGTTGATCGACGAGATTTGCGTTTTCACGGCCGTGGTACAGCCTGGTGTCATATTGCCATGCAACAAGCAATTACTGATGCAGGTCTAGAACCTAGAGAGGTATCCAATGAGCATACTGGTATTATTATGGGCTCTGGGGGGCCGTCAACTCAGTCAATCGTTGATGCTGCTGATATTACACGCCAAAAAGGCCCCAAACGCATTGGCCCTTTTGTGGTTCCTAAAGCGATGAGTTCCACAGCCTCAGCAACTCTTGCAACTTTTTTCAAAATTAAAGGTGTGAACTATTCAATCTCTTCGGCCTGTGCTACATCTAACCATTGCATTGGCAATGCTTATGAGATGATACAATATGGCAAACAAAATCGTATCTTTGCAGGAGGCTGTGAAGATTTGGATTGGACATTGTCTGTTTTGTTTGATGCCATGGGTGCTATGTCCAGTAAATATAATGACACGCCGGAAAATGCTTCTCGAGCCTATGATATCAATCGTGATGGATTTGTCATTGCTGGTGGTGCAGGCGTTTTGGTTCTCGAAGAGATGGAATTAGCTAAAGCACGTGGCGCAAAAATCTATGGAGAAATTATTGGTTATGGTGCTACATCTGATGGACACGATATGGTTGCTCCTTCTGGTGAAGGTGCTGAACGTTGTATGCGTATGGCTCTCGCAACCGTCAAAAATAAAATCGATTACATCAATCCCCATGCGACATCAACGCCCGTTGGAGATCCTCCTGAAATAGAAGCAATTCGTCGTATCTTCGGAACAGGCGATCAGTGCCCTCCAATTTCTGCGACAAAATCTCTAACTGGCCATTCCTTAGGTGCAGCAGGTGTTCAAGAATCAATTTATACACTGCTCATGATGAATCATAATTTTATTTGCAAAAGCGCTCATATTGAAGAACTTGATTCAGCTTTTACCGATATGCCAATTGTACGTGAACGTCGAGATTATCAGGAACTTAATACTGTATTATCAAATACATTTGGTTTTGGTGGAACCAATGCAACGCTCGTTTTCCAACGTTATATATAAATGTTTTTTATAGTAAGTGATTTTTTAGCTAATTGAAATTAGTACGGTCTTTACGGAGAATAATATGAAAGGTTTGATGGTGGGCAAACGTGGCCTTATTATGGGGGTTGCAAACGACCATTCAATTGCTTGGGGTATTGCATGTCAGCTCGCACAAGCAGGAGCTGAGTTAGCATTTACTTATCAAGGAAGTGCTTTCGGAAAACGCGTTCAACCATTGGCAGAAAAGCTTGGTTGTAAATTATTGCTTGAGTGTGATGTTGAAAAAATTGAAGATATTGACCGTGTTTTTGAACATCTTGAAAAAAAATGGAAAACGATTGATTTCGTCGTTCATGCTATTGGATTTTCAGATAAAACACAGCTAAAAGGGCGTTATGTTGATGTTACAACGCGTGAAAACTTTAATCGCACAATGGTCATTTCAGCCTATTCTTTCACTGAAGTTGCTCAACGCGCAGGTAAACTCATGCCCAACGGCGGTGCACTTTTAACGCTCACTTATGGAGCTTCGCAGCAAGTTGTTCCTAATTATAATGTTATGGGTATCGCTAAAGCGGCTTTAGAAGCAATGGTACGCTATTTAGCTGCAGATTTTGGCCCTCAAAATATTCGTGTCAATGCTATTTCAGCTGGTCCTGTCCGAACCTTAGCGGGCAATGGTATTGCAGCTGCACGCGTAATCTTTTCATATCAACGCCGTAATGCACCACTACGTCGTACTGTGAACATTGATGAAATTGGTAAATCTGCTCTTTACTTGCTTTCTGATTTATCATCAGGCGTTACTGGTGAGATTCATTATGTTGATTCAGGCTATAACATTATGTCTATGCCAACACTTAAAGAACTAAAGCAAAGCGAAGAGGCTCAGGAAGAATAACTCCTAAAAAACTATAGAACCGCTTGCTTTAAGAAAAGCTATAAATTCTGAATAATATTTAAATTTACAAGATGTCAGCTCTAAAATAACTTCGCAAGCAGCGAAGCTGGTTTCCTATTTTTAGAATTAACACTCTTTTTTTATTAAAAAATGATACATCTCTCGACAATGACCGTAAATACTTGCGTTTCCGATAGTTGTTCTACAGGCACTTACTGCACATCAGAGGGCTGTTCCAGCGGCACTTGCGTTTCTGATGATTGTGATCCTGGTAAAATCTCATGCACTTCTTCTGAGATTTTTGGCTCAACAATTCTTCCTGAGCCACCCATCATATTATAATTCAAATAGGAAATAGCCCACCACGTGCCTCCAATGATAATGAAAACACACATAGCCCCAAAACACAAAGAAATCAGATTCCACTTAGCATCTGGACCAGAATTCAAGTGCAAAAAGAAAACAATCTGTATAACGATCTGGATGAGAGCCATCCCAATAAGATAAATGACTTTCGTACTAACTGCCCAACCTTCTAACATCCCATACATGACTGGGATGAAAGAGGCCAAAGTAAAAATGACAGCAAGAATAAAACCAACGATATAGGAACCTGTACTTGGATCATGTGTTTTATGATGTGTACTCATTTACATTGCTCCTAATAAATAAACCATGGTAAAAACACCAATCCAAACAATATCAAGCAAATGCCAGAAAATTGAAAGGCATGCTAAGCGTGTCTTGTTATCTTGATCTAAACCTTTACGACACAGATGAAAAAACATCACAATCATCCAAAGCAAGCCAGCACTCACATGAAGACCGTGAGTACCAACCAAAACAAAAAATGCTGACCAATAAGCGGATAAAACTTCTCGTCCAAAAAACTGTACACCCGTTACAGGATCAATCCCGGCATAAGCACCAGAATCGTAATAGTATACCTCGTGCAAAAGTTCATGGAATTCATAGATTTCCATGGCAATAAAACAAGCTCCAAGCACAAAGGTAAGAGCCATCCATAAGCGAACACCAGAAAGATTGTTTTTATGGACTTGTACCATTACGAATCCATAAGTAATTGATGACAATAACAAAATAGCGGTTTCAACCAAAACAAAATTTAAATTAATAAATTCATTTCCAGCTTTACCTCCACCATAAGAGGCAGAAAACACTGCAAAACTTGAAAAAAGTGTTGCGAACAAGATTAAGTCAGAAAGGATGTAGATCCAGAACCCAAATGTCATTATTGAGCTACTGTCATGATGATGATCCATATCAGCGTTATTCTCAGCACTATTCATTGTTACCACGCTCATGCTTTGACTCCCTGTTGTTCAAGAACAGCTGTAAAGGCATCTTCTGTTTTCTGCACCTCTTCAGCTGGAATATAATAACCATGGTGATCACCTGTTAATGAATGACAAATGATCGTTGCCATAAAGCCAATAAATCCAATCGCAACAAGCCACCAAATATGCCATACGAGCGCAAAACTAAGAACTAAGGAGAAAAAGCCTGCGATAACTCCAGCCGATGTATTGGATGGCATATGGATTTTTGCAAATCCACTTGTTTGACGCTGAACACCTTTCTTTTTCATATCCCAATAAGCATCCTCATCATTCACCTTTGGAATAACTGCAAAATTATAAGCAGGCGGAGGTGAAGAGACAGACCATTCAAGCGTACGTGCATCTCCCCAAGGATCATTCGTTGTTACTGGCAAGCATCCTTTATGCTTAATACCATACCAAACCGCTAAAACTACTTGCAGAATAAAGCAAACTATACCAAGAAAAATAATGAAAGCACCTACCGCAGCAACAATAAACAATGGCTGCCAACCAGGCTCAACATAATGTTGAAGACGACGTGTAGCTCCCATCAAACCAAGTGCATAAACTGGGAAGAATGCAAGGTAAAAGCCAATAAACCAGCACCAGAAAGATGCAATACCCAATATACGGTTTGGTTTAAAGCCAAAAACTTTCGGGAACCAAAAAGCCAACCCAGCCAAATAAGCAAAAATCACACCTCCGATAATCGTATGGTGAAAGTGAGCTATCAAAAATAAGGAATTATGGAACTGCCAATCAGCAGGCACAATCGCCATCAAAACACCCGTTAACCCACCACCAACAAATGTAAAGATCATTCCAAGACACCAAAGCATTGGAGGCTCAAAACGAATGCGCCCCTTGTACATAGTGAACAACCAATTAAAGACTTTAACACCTGTCGGCACTGCAATTATCATCGTTGCAACCCCAAAAAAGGTATTTACAGCTTCACCTCCACCCATTGTGAAAAAATGGTGACCCCAAACCACAAGAGAAAGAAGTAAAATAACCAAAATAGCCCATACCATTGAGGGGTAGCCAAACAAGCGCTTTGAAGAAAAGGTGGGGACAATTTCAGAAACAATTCCAAAAGCAGGAATGACCAAAACATAAACCTCAGGGTGACCAAAAATCCAAACATAATTAATCCACACCATCGGATTACCACCAGCAGTATTGGTGAAAAAATTCATGCCCAAATAACGATCACCTGTCAACAATGCAAATGCTACAGTCAAAACAGGATAAATAATCAAAATAAGAACATTACTAACAAAAGCAGCCCAACAAAAAACGGGCAATCTCATCATTGTCATTCCAGGAGCACGCAGTTTAATAATGGTTACGACCATATTGATCGCTCCCATTGTTGTCGCGATACCAGCAAGCTGAAGCGACCACAAATAATAATCCACTCCTGTATCTGGACTATTTTGCAACTCTGAAAAAGGTGGATACATCAGCCAACCACCACGACCAAAATTACCAATACCTAACGATATATTAATTAATATCGCTGCCGCAACCGTCATCCAAAACCCTAAATTATTTGCAAATGGAAACGCAACATCACGAGCACCAATCTGGAGCGGTAAAAGATAATTGAAAAGACCAAATAAAATCGGCGTAGCCATAAAGAAAATCATAATAACGCCATGAGCAGAAAAAATTTGGTCGAAATGCTCAGGTGGCAAATAACCTGCCGTTTCATTCCCAAGCGCCAAAGCCTGATGTGTTCGCATCATAATTGCATCAGCAAAACCACGAACAAGCATAACAATACCAAGAATGATGTACATAACACCGATACGTTTATGGTCAACGGTCGTAATCCAATTTCGCCAAAGCGCTCCCCACCATCCCAGCACTGTTAAAGCAATAACAGCGAATAAGCCACCTAAAACAATTGCAATACACGTGTAAAGAACGATTGGCTCATGTGTAAGTGCATGAAAAGCACCAGCCGTAGGATCTGTAAGTCTTCCAAACATTTCTTAACCCATATCAAATGAATTTCATTTAAAAAAAACCTTATTGTTAAAAAAGGGATCTTTCTCGATTGATACTCTCTAAATAACACTCGGATCAAAAACAGAACAAAGTGTACCCCAAAGTGTCTGCGCTGCAGCACGCTTCATTAAATCTTCATTACATGTCGTATTTTCATCAACACACCGATTGACAATCCGATAATAAAGCCGCTTTTCAACAGGCGCAAAATAACGTACTTTAGCATCCTTTTCTTTTGCAGCAATATCACCCATACGCGGCGAGATAGAAAGCTGACGATAAGATACGCGATCAAGTTTCTGACCATTGGCTCGAACCTTAGCAATCCAATCATCGAAATCCTTCAAAGATACAGAATGCCATAGGAAACGCATATTTGCAAAACCATCACCACTATAATTCGCTGAGCTTCCCTTGAATACCCCTGTTTCATCAGCCACCAAATGCAACTTAGAATTCATCTGTGGCATAGCATAAAGAACCGTACCAAGTTTTGGTACCCAAAATGCATTAACAGAACTCTCTGATGTTAACTGCAACAATACTTGACGACCTTCTGGCACATACATTTCATTGATCGATGCAACACCATATTCAGGGTAAATGAATAACCACTTCCAATCGAGAGCAACAGCATTTACTTGCAGCGGCTTCTCTTCACCGGCAACATCCACTGGAAGCGCATTCGAAGGCTCAAGCTTATAAGTATAATAGGCTGTCAATAAACCTAAAACCGTTACAATTATAATCGGGACACCCCACATAAAAGCTTCAATCTTATTTGAATGCCCCCAATCGGGTAAATAGTCTTCTGTTGTTTTAGACGCTCGATATTTAATAGCCAAAAATACCACCGCAATCATCACTGGAATAACAACGCAAAGCATAACAACAACACACACAATAATTAATGTAAGTTGTTGGCGTGCAACATATCCCGCTGGCTGAAGAACATCAATATTACAACCAGATAAAAGCAGTGCTGCCACTAAAACTACGAGTATCCTTATTTGTTCAACAAAGTTTCTCATTCTTATCTGACCCACTATATGCACTAGAAATTGCCCTTCAACATGTAAATATAATGATAGCACCTTATAAGCACCACTACTTATCCGAAACAATCATTCAGTAAATTTAATACCTATATTATCCAATTTCTGATGCCTTTATAGCACACTTAAACCGCTTAGCAATATATTCAAGTGCAAACCGATATCCTTCACTCCCACATCCAGCAAGAACTGCATCCACGGCCATGGAAACATAAGAATGGTGACGAAAAACTTCACGCTGATAAATATTCGACAAATGCACTTCTACTATCGGTCCTGAAAATGCCTTTAATGCATCAAGAATAGCAATAGACGTATGACTATAAGCAGCTGGATTAATTACCAAACCAGCACTTACTCCAATGGCTTCCTGTATCCAATCTATTAATTGACCTTCGCAATTACTTTGGTGGAATTGCAACGTAATACCTAGTCTCGTTGCACACTCCTTGCAAAGTTGTCTAATATCTTCCAAAGTTTCAGTGCCATAAATTTCTTGCTCACGTCTACCAAGATAATTCAAATTAGGACCATTTAAAACCGTTACAATAGTAGACACGATAAGCCTCTTCTTCTCAATCACTACCCCATCAAAAAACGATTAGCATGTTTCGAGCTGAAATAAAGCTCCATTCTCAATCTCAAAGAACTCTGCCCGCCCTTTCAAAGAATCAAATAAAATGCGATCCGTTCCTGTCATAAATGTTTGCCCTCCTAAATCATCAAGAATATCAAATAAAGCAGAACGCCGATAAGAATCAAGATGAGCAGCAATTTCATCAAAAAGGAGAATAGGCGCCATATTTGATATCATACCTGTTAAGCGTGCGTGACACAAAATCAAACCTATCAGCAAAGCTTTCTGTTCACCCGTTGAACAAGATGCCGCAGCTATATTCTTATCTGCATAAAAAACCTGCAAATCTGTACGATGTGGCCCCTCCAATGCTCGCCCTGCAGCACAATCCACCGCACGATTGTTACGCAATCGATTAAAAAATTGCTCTTCAACCTCAATCGCCGACATCTCTTCAAGAGCTATTTCCAAAAACCCATCAATTTGTAGAAAAGCCCGTGGAAAAGGTGTACCAACCAATGTTGGTGCAAACATATCATTTAAAAGGCGAATCACATCAATTCGTGCTGCTGCAATAGCTGTTGCAAGTTCAGCCATCTGCATTTCTAAAGCCTCAAACCAAGCACGATCTCCATTTCCATCCGCAAATAAACGATTGCGCGCGCGCATAACTTTCTCATAATCCGCTATACGACGACCATGTGAAGGATCAATAGACAAAACCATACGATCCAAAAAACGGCGTCGATCAAGCGAAGCCCCAGTAAAAAGACCATCCATAGCAGGAGTCAATACACTAATATGACAATATTCTGTTAAACAATCACTTGCCCCATATACACCGTTGATATGTATTTTTCGACCGCTATCACCATCCTTTAAAGCCGTACCAATATCCACTTCACCATAAAGCGCACATTGAAGATGAGCAAACACAACAAACCCTGCACCTCCACCCTCAGAAAAATTGACATCAGAATAAGCCGCACGCCGCAAACCGCGACCAGGTGAAAGAAAAGATAATGCTTCCAAAAGATTGGTCTTACCAGCACCATTATGACCAGTAAAAACGACATGCTGACCTGAGAAATGAATATTGAGAGAGCAATAATTGCGATAATGCGCTAACTTTAACTGCCTTACTGACACCTTATGCACATGGTCAGTAATGCATTGCAAAACGTATCACCCTTAAACACGAATGGGCATAAGCACATAAAGCGCATCTGCATCACCATTATCACAAATCAGAGCTGGCGCTCCAGGCTCAGCCAGCATAAAAACGATCTCATCACTTGAAAGTTGCGCAGCAATATCCAAAAGATAACGTGAATTAAAACCTATCTCAAGCGGATCAGATGTATAATCTGCAACCAATTGATCCTCTGCACTTCCCGAATCTGGATTACTAACCACAAGCTTCAACAACCCATTTTCAATCGTTAATTTCACTGCACGCCCGCGATCACTTGAAATTGTTGAAACACGATCAACTGCAGAAGAAAAATCCTGCCGATTTACAGTCAATTTCTTATCATTTCCATGAGGAATAACACGCTGATATTCCGGAAATTGCCCATCAATTAATTTTGATGTCAGAATCACAGAGCCTACGGAAAAACGAATCTTCGTTTCTGATAGCTCTATACACACGTCGCTATCAGCTTCCTCTGCAAAAAGCTTTTGTAATTCTCCTACAGTTTTACGGGGGATGATAACACCCGGCATATCATCAATCCCTGAAGGTGCATTCATATCAACTTGCGCTAAACGATGACCATCAGTAGCAACCAAACGTAATTTTAAAGCGCCATCGTCAACAACGTGAAAATAAATACCATTAAGATAATAACGCGTTTCCTCAGTAGACATCGCAAATTGTGTACAATCAAGCAAACGCTTTAAACTCGATGCCAATAAAGCAAAACGGCTATTAAACTGCCCCGGAAGCGACTCCGGAAAGTCTTCCTTAGGAAGACACTGTAGATGAAAATTTGCACGACCAGAGACCACAGACATTGTCTTCGCCTGTTTTTTTTCGTCAACGGCTAACGTAATCTCACTACCATCAGGAAACTTACGAACAATATCATAAAGCAAATGCGCAGGAACAGTCGTCGCTCCTGACTGCTCAATATTAGCAACGCAAGACTCTATTACTTCCAGATCAAGATCTGTCGCTTTTAATTGCACACCGTCATTGCCTGCATCAATCAGTACATTCGACAAAATAGGAATAACATTACGACGCTCGACCACACGGTGAACACGACCAAGAGATTTGAGAAATCGACTGCGATCAACTGTAATGCGCATAAAAATCCCTCTTTAACACTTCCACAACACCTGTAAACAACCCAAAATCAATCAATTCACTTAAAAGAATCAGAATTTTAAGTCTATTCAACCTGCACAAAAATGGCAACAGAAAACCCTATAAACAAAAATCATTCCCTTTATCCATCTCTCCAGCATTTTCGATAGATGAATGAACAAAAACAAATCCTATGCAACCTGTTCTCCAATCAAACGCTTAAGCAATTCAAGCTCCTTAGCTAAAGTTTGATCATCACAAACCAAATCTTCAATTTTGCGCACAGCGTGTAAAACTGTCGTGTGATCACGCCCTCCAAAACGACGTCCAATTTCAGGCAATGAGCGAGACGTCAACACTTTGGCCAAATACATTGCAACTTGTCGCGGCTTAACAACTGTACGCGTTCGACGATTAGATAATAAATCCTGCTTAGAAACATTATAATGACGAGCAACCGCACGTTGAATTTCTTCAATTCGAATACGCTTAGGCTCACCTGAACGCGTTAAGTGACCCAATAATTCATCAATCCGCTCTAAAGACAAATCAGACTCAAACGACTGACGGAATAATAGCTGATTAAATGCTCCTTCAAGATCACGACCCGATCCTAAAACTGCTTTAGCAATATACTCCAAAATATCATCAGAAATTGCTACCGTATTGTCATCTCGCTGTGCTACCTTCAACCGTTGGCGCAACATTCTCAAACGCATTTCATAATCTGGTGCTTCAATTTCAAGGGCAACTCCCCCCTGAAGACGAGACCGAACTCGAAGATCAAGCGATTCTAGCTCTGCTGGTGGACGATCAGCAGCAACAACAACTTGCTTTGCACTATCAAGCAACATGTTGAGCAAATGGCAAAATTCATGCTGAATCGACTTCCCTTGTAAAAATTGCATATCATCAATAATTAAAATATCAATGTCACGAAGCTGCTCTTTAAAAGAAAGAGCATCATTATCACGAATAGCCGTAGCAAAACGCCACATAAAATATTCAGCGGTCAAATAAATAACTCGAACAGATGTCAAACGTTTTAGTGCAGCAGCTGCAATAGCTTGAAGCAAATGCGTTTTTCCCAAACCAACAGATGCATGGATAAAAAGAGGATTAAATCGCAAAGCACTTTTATGTCCCTCTGCAATCGAACGCGCTGCAGCTAAAGCAACACGGTTAGAAGCTCCTTCGACAAAACTCTCAAAAGTATAGCGAGAATCAAGCGGTGAACCAAAAACGCCCATTTGAACATCCTTCACTGAAGGCTCAGAATAATTCTCAACAAAAGATGAAGGAACCCGCTCTTCAGAATCAATAACAACAGGATTCCCAACCGTCCCACAGACAACATCTTTTGAAACGCGCTTCATACCCCGAACAATAACTTCAACGCGTAGAACCGCTGAATTCTCCTGTTTCCATAAATTGGTTAGAAGAGAACCGTAATGATTATTAATCCACGAACGCAAAAATGCTGTAGGAACAGAAAGCTTCACAAGGTTACGATTATACTCGGCAAGCTTCAAACGACCAAACCAACTGGTATAAGCCTCAATGCCAACTTGCACTTTTAATTGCGCCATCACACGCGCAAAAGCAGCTGCACCTTCCTCTTCGGAAACAACCGTATGTCCTACAGCCGGGCTTGTGCTAACTGTTTCATTCACATTTGTCATTCTATTTATCATTCTCTCTGTCGACAGGAGATCCATAGAAACCTTTTTAAAGGAACTAGTTTTAACGTCTAATTTATCCACCATATTTCATCCCGATAAAAACTACAATCTTGTCCTGCCAAACAGCTAAAAATCCACTTAGCGAAGGCAAACACTCCTTCCCAAATAAGATTTATCCCCCCCTTAGGATAGACTCATTACAATCCAACGAACAAAAATACCAATAAAATTCATTTTGCACTGATTGTATAATATGTCCCTCAGAATGGAACACACCAACAAAAGAAACCCAAAAAAACCGTTATAGAACCCAACCCGCTTAAAGATTTACACAGTTTACAATTCACGTAAACTAAAACTCTTACGTATAATTTTTACGTATAGCGCTTAACTGATTAAACTTTGTGATTTTTCAGTTTCCATAGGAACAATACAAAACAGAACAGGTAAAATGCAAGAGGTTCAAATACAGTCAAAATGCCACAAAAAATCATCATAAGCATGCAAGAGTAAAAGACAAATGGGAAAGCTAATTGATTCAATTCACTTTTTTTGCACCAAATTTACCAACCATTAAAGAATCCAATTCATAAAAAAAAAAATAAAAAAAAGCTTGACAGAAAAGACTCTTTTAAAATCCACAGAGCTTGTGGATAACTATCTAAATACTATAAATTTCCTGTATTTTTCAGTAAAAATAACTCTGGGTAGTCCCTTACAAAATGACTACAAAAAAAAATAAAAGCCAGCATCCATATGAATACTGGCTTAACCTATAGAAGGTATTAAAGCTTAAATGCTAAGAGTTTTCAAGCGTTTTGCCAAACGTGACACTTTTCGTGCCGCAGCATTTTTGTGAAAAACCCCCTTAGAAACCGCACGCATGATTTCGGGTTCAAAATTCTTAAACGCCGCTTCCGCAAATGCCCTATCTCCACCAGCTAAAGCGTCATCAAATTTACGAATAAAAGTACGAACGCGTGAACGGCGGGCCTTGTTGACCTGCGTGCGCGCTGCGACCTTGCGCACAGCTTTCTTGGCCGAAGGTGTATTCGCCATAAATCTATCTCTTTCTTTCAAACTGACTGGCAACAACATCTCCAGAGACATTGATACCATAATAAAACAAATTCAAATGATAAAGCTATTTATCTCCAGCGAGCTTATAACGTAACCATAAAGCTGACGTCAATTGAATTCTCACAAATAAATACAAAAAATCAACAAAGCCCCTCCCCTTAATACCCCCTTTATACAAGCTCTTAAGCAGATAAAATGGTCTAAACTGCTAAATTACGCAAAACATATTGCAAAATACCACCATGATGCAGATAATCCAACTCATCCTCAGTATCGACACGACACAATAATGGAATCGTTTTTACAACTCCATCAGAAAAAGTAATTGTAGCGATAGTCTTCTGACGAGGCCTCAAATGGTTGATCCCTTCAATCGTTACCTGCTCATCCCCTTTCAAACCAAATGATTGCCAACTTTGACCTGCTTCAAACACAAAAGGAACGATTCCCATACCAACAAGATTAGACCGATGAATACGCTCGAAAGATTGAGCAATCACTGCCTTGACACCAAGAAGATTAGTGCCTTTAGCTGCCCAATCACGAGATGACCCATTCCCATATTCAATACCAGCGAAAACAACAAGCGGAACCTCTTCACGCTTATAGGCCATTGCGGCATCATAAATTGTTTCTTCATTCTGCGATGGATAATGAACTGTATAGCCTCCTTCACAACCATTTTCGCCCAACATAAAATTACGAATACGAATATTGGCAAATGTTCCACGCATCATAACTTCATGATTCCCACGACGCGTTCCATACTGGTTAAAATCAGCCACTTTAACACCGTGATCGGTCAAATATTTTCCAGCAGGCGAATCGACCTTAATGGATCCAGCAGGAGAAATGTGATCAGTTGTAATTTTATCCCCAAACAATCCTAAGATCCGCGCATTCTTAATATCTGCTAATGCGCCAGGAACTTTCAGCATACCATCGAAATAAGGTGGATTACGTACATAAGTTGACTGATCATCCCAAGCATAGGTAACCCCCGCAGGGACCTGAACTTTTTGCCAGTTTTCGTCTCCCTTAAACACATCTGCATACTTCTCAACAAAAATATCACGAGTGACATTGTTTTCAATGAACGCCTGTATTTCTGCAGAAGTTGGCCAAATATCTTTTAAGTAAACTGGTTGACCATCCAAACCTTGGCCTATAGGTTCCTTGGTTAAATCCTTACGCACTGTTCCCACCAAAGCATGCACCACAACTAACGGTGGTGAAGCCAAATAGTTCGCCTGTACATCAGGCGATACACGCCCTTCAAAGTTACGGTTGCCAGAAAGAACGGCCGCAGAAATTAAACCATTCTCATTAATTGTTCTGGAAATGGCTGGATGCAAAGGACCAGAATTCCCGATACACGTCGTACATCCAAACCCCACCAAATTAAATCCTAATGCATCTAAATCTTTCTGCAGACCTGAATTGAGAAGATAAGCCTCAACCACCTGCGAACCAGGAGCAAGAGAAGTCTTCACCCACGGTTTGCTTTTGAGACCTTTCTTCACAGCATTACGCGCCAAAAGACCTGCTGCAATAAGAACACTTGGATTTGATGTATTGGTACAAGAAGTAATGGCAGCGATCACCACATCCCCATGACCAAGATCATACCCCTCACCTTCAACCTTATAACGGTCATTTTGCCCTTTTGTCTTCTTATAATCAGTGACCAATGCCGCCTCAAACCCCTGCCCGACATTTTCCAATGCAATCCGCCCTTCAGGTCGTTTAGGCCCAGCCATAGAGGACACAACACTTCCCATATCTAATTCAATTGTGTCACTAAAGATAGGATCAACCGTTTTCTCTTCATGCCACATCCCCTGTGCCTTAGAATAGGCTTCCACCAAAGCAATCCGATGTTCATCACGCCCCGTCATACTAAGATAACGCACTGTTTCTTCATCAATTGGGAAAAAACCACACGTCGCCCCATACTCAGGTGCCATATTCGCAATTGTCGCCCGATCAGCGAGCTTCATATGTTCCAGACCAGGACCAAAAAATTCAACAAATTTGCCAACAACACCTTTTTTGCGCAACATTTGCGTAACGACTAATACCAAATCGGTAGCCGTTACACCTTCCTTAAGTTTACCTGTTAAACGAAAACCAATAACTTCAGGTAATAGCATTGAAACTGGCTGCCCTAACATTGCTGCTTCTGCTTCAATACCACCAACACCCCAACCCAAAACACCCAAACCATTCACCATAGTTGTATGCGAGTCAGTTCCTACACATGTGTCAGGATAAACAGTTTTACAAACGCCATCATCTTTCATCCATACACATTGTGCTAAATATTCCAGATTGACCTGATGGCAAATTCCTGTACCCGGAGGAACAACGCGAAAGTTTTGAAAAGCCTGCTGTCCCCACTTAAGAAAACGATAGCGCTCACTATTACGCTCATATTCGTGATCGACATTCTGTTTGAATGCCATCGAATTTCCAAAATTATCAACGATAATTGAATGATCAATGACGAGATCAACGGGAATAAGCGGATTAATCTTTTTAGGATCTTCCCCAAGATTAACCATAGCATCCCGCATCGCAGAAAGATCAACAACGGCAGGAACACCGGTAAAATCTTGCATTAGAACACGCGCAGGTCGATAAGCAATTTCAGCACCAGCACTGCCTTTATCATTGAACCACTTAATGACATTTAAAATATCTTCTTTCTTGACAGTACGACCATCTTCAAACCTTAATAAATTTTCAAGAAGAACTTTCATTGAAAATGGCAAACGGGAAGCACCTTCAAGTCCATTCTGTTCTGCTGCGATCAAGCTATAATAAACATATTCCTTGTCACCAACTTTTAAAGTTTTGCGACAATTAAAACTATCAATTCGAGACATGACGTCCGCCCTTATATTACAAGCCACCCATTTCCTGGAATGAACAACACAAACTACACATCACTATCACAGCTTGAGCGCGGGTGAAATCATCTTCACCATCCATTCCCCGTCTTTTCATCGGCATATTCGGAGATCAACATAAAAATCCATTTTATACCGGATACAGATGTAATATACGCTTTATAGAACTATTCCTAGAATTATTCTAGATACAATTGCATAAAAATTAACGTGTTTTTTGCCTTATAATACAATAAATGTCATACGAAATAACGGACAACAGATAATTACATGATATTATCGGGCAAAAATCTGACGGTACACAGAAATGAAAAAATCCTTTTTCAAGATCTTTCCTTTTGTCTACTCCCACAACAACTTATGACAATCACAGGCCCTAATGGTATCGGAAAATCGACATTACTTCGAATCATTGTCGGTCTTCTTAAAGCCACTGAAGGTCATGTCATGCTTCAGGATAATGAACAAACATACCCTTTAGCAGCAGCATGTCATTATCTCAGCACACAAAATGCCATGAAATCCTCTTTATCCGTTATCGATAATTTGCAATTTTGGGCTGCGTTCTACGGACAACAACTTCGTCATCCTTATCAAGCTCTCGCAGATGTTGGCCTTGCTGATCTTGGACACTTACCCTTCAGAGTTCTATCAAACGGGCAACAAAGATGTGTTGCCATCGCCCGCCTTTTACTATCCTATCGCCCTATTTGGATTTTAGATGAACCAACATATGGACTGGATAACCATGCTCAAGCTCTCTGTACCAATCTTTTCCAGAAACATCTTAACCAAGGCGGAATGATTATTGCTGCAACCCATATGCCCCTCGGCCTTCCAGAAAACCGTGCGATCGCTCTAGAACATTTTCTACCTTCTCAAGAGGGAATAAAATGAAAGCACTCTTCTGGCGCGATTTTAAATTAGCTTTAACGCCACAAGCTTCTTTGTTCACAGAACTCTTATTTTTTATTGCCGTCATCCTGATAACCCCTTTTGCAATTGGGCCAGATTCAAACATTCTTGCACGAATAGGCCCTGGAATATTATGGCTTGGCGCCCTTCTCGCAAGTCTTCTCAACCTTAATACACTTTTTCAAAATGATCGTGATGACGGAAATCTCGACCAATTCATCCTCTCCGATCAAAGACAAAGTCTAACACTGATTGTTTTCATAAAATGTTTTGCTCATTGGGCAGGAACTATGCTTCCTCTTATTTTTGTTACTCCGATCTTGGCGTTTATGCTCCATTTAGATGCCACAACAACTTTTGCAACAATGCTGACCCTCTTATGTGGAACACCTGCCATCACTTTTATCGGAGCTATTGGTGCAGCATTAGCAACATCATTGCTACACAATACTCTTCTCATCTTTATTATCATCTTACCATGGGCAATTCCAATCATCATTTTTGGCGTTTCGGCTGCTAGAGCTCCAACAATGCCCAATGTTTCCTTTCTCTCTGCTTTAGCTCTTCTTCTTGCTTGTTCTCTCTTTTGGAGTATCTTCAGCTCTTTTGTTACCGCTATAACACTCAAATATTTATCCGAATAATAAAAGATAATTGCCGCAAAACTAAAGTCTGCTTATTATAAATCCATGAATGAATTATCATACACACAAAAAACGAAACCTTCCCTCATAAATTCCAACCGTTTTATGAAAATAAGCAGTTTTGCTTTACCTTGGTTAACCGGCACCACATTATTTTTTCTGAGCTTAGGGCTTGTCTTGATTATAAACTCCCCCGATGACTATCAACAAGGAATCACCGTCAGAATTATGTATCTTCATGTACCATTCGCGTGGCTATCCCTATTCTGTTACACTATGATGAGTGTCGCCGCACTGAGCAGTCTGTTTTGGGATTATTATCTTGCTGATATAGCACTCAAATGTGGTGCACCCATTGGAGCAATGTTTACAGTTTTAACTTTGATAACAGGAGCTCTATGGGGCCGTCCCACATGGGGAACATGGTGGGTATGGGATGCGAGACTAACATCGTTTTTGATCCTGTTTTTTATCTACCTTGCCATCGTCTCACTTTCATGTGCTTTCGATAACCGAATCAAAGCTGCACGCGCCACAGCAATTCTAACACTGGTTGGATCAGTCAATATCCCCATTATAAAATTCTCCGTTAATTGGTGGAACACGCTTCACCAATCAGCATCACTTTTACGTTCAGGTGGCACCACCATTGATAAAACCATGCTATGGCCGCTTATAGTCATGATGTTTTGCTTTACCTTTCTATTCATCCTATTGCATCTCATGGCTATGCAAAATGAAATCACCCGTCGTCATATCCAAATGCTTCAAACCAAAGCAGCTCATCGCGCCCGACACCAGGATTCCTAATCATCATGCCCAACATAAATAACAACCAAAGCGAATTTTTAGGAAATTTCTCCCAGAGAATTGATTTTTTCCTTGGAACCCTTCATCATGAGCAAATTGTTGTTTTAAGTTACATGTTATCTGCAATTATTCTGCTTTGTTTTGTGGGGCATATTCTTCATAAAGGTATACGCCAAAAAAAAATCCTAAGACAGCTGCAGACAAAAGAGCTGACTTGGAAAGCCAAATATAGTGAAAATCACACATCTAAAACTTAAAAAAAATATACCTTTACCAATTTTATGTGTCCTGTTTGGACCGTTTTTTCTTTTTCTCCTTTTGATTATGCTGCTCTTTAAATCTATGAACAGCCAACATACCTATGATCGTTCTATCACCCAAAATGCATTAGAAGGAAAACCAGCTCCAAAAATCAATCTCCCCTTATTAAACAATGAGGGCTTTTTAAATTTAGAACAATTTAAAGGACACGTGACACTCATTCATTTTTGGGGTTCTTGGTGTCTATCCTGTCATGAAGAACACGCGACTCTTATGCAAATTGCAAAAGATAAACGCTTTAATCTTATTGGAATTAATTACAAGGATAACAAAAATAATGCTCAACGTTTTTTAACCAATTTTGGCAATCCTTTTAAATTTATTGGTTTGGATGTGTCAGGTCATACAGGCATTAACTGGGGTGTATATGGACCACCAGAAACCTTTATTTTGAACAAAAAGAATATCATCATCGCTAAACATACTGGCCCCTTAACTTGGCAAACTTTTCAGCAACAACTCCTGCCCAAAATTGAAACAGCTCTTATAGAAAAAATTTCAACAATCAATAACCCATCGGGAAAAAACAAGTAAAAATACTCTAACACATATTGAGAAATATATCTCTATACCCCCCAGAAATCATAAATCTTGATTATAAAAACAATGACGCAATATTTTTAATGTTTGGTTTTATTACGGAGCAAGCCACAGTTTTGTGTTAGAAGATAGCGTGATTTAAAGCGGCTTGCTGATGTTTACTTTAAAGAGTCTGATCAAAATCGGAGCTGATTTATCATTTCATAAAACAGAAATTTTATACTCTGAAATAAAAGGAATTATGAAATATATTCCAATACTAAACATCTTTTGAAATATTATATTCTCATCCGGCGTCTCTCTGAAAAAGGCTGAAATGCTAGTTTAGCATGAAAAGCGCAATAAGGATTGCTTTCACCAGAATCAGCACCACAAAAATGAAAATCTGATAACAAAGGGTCTCCAACTGGCCATCTACATGTATGCTCACTCAGTTGTAAAAGATTCAAATGGCGCGACACAGGCATAACAACATTTGATTGTACAGGAACATCACTTTCTACCACCTCTTCAGCGATAAAATCTATCTTTAAAGCCATATCTTCAGAGCTAGTAGAGAGAGCATTTTCTGGCAATACTGGTGGTACAGAACGGCGTGTTCTAGGCACTGTTGAACTGACACCAGAGAGTATTTTTTGCGTGCGTGATACGACTTGTGTTGTTTTACCACGTCCTGGCAATTTCAGCCGGTGCACCTTACCAATCACTGCATTTCTACTAACCCCACCTAATTGAGCTGCAATCTGGCTAGCACTTAAACCTTCACTCCAAAACTTCTTAAGAAGCTCAACACGTTCATCTGTCCAACTCATACAGAACTCCATCTTAATCACCGCATTGAGATGCTCAAGTAGCACTTCAAATGCCTTAACTCTATTTTAATCGCCAAGTGAAAAACTCTATGCTCTAGCCAAGCACCATCAGACCTCATTCAACCCATGGAATTTACAAACAGAAATACAATCCTCATTCAGTTGCTTAAACTACAATATGCACTCACTCTATGACAAGAGTATTTACTCCTCGAAGAGTACTTTTAAAAATGTTTTCCCCAACTTGCGAATCAAGCATAGAAAAAATCTCTTACTCTTGCTCTGAAATTTACATACAAATACACATTTTCGAAACCTTAAATTGATTTTTATAAATTGGAGCGATAATCTATTACAGCGCGGCACTGACCACACACTACGAAAATAAATTTAGCGTTGTTTTTTTGTTGTGTTGCAGCACTTAAAAACAAAGGAAATAATAATGTGTACAACCTCTATGCAATCACTTTATAATGTCTTTGCTCGACGCAATTTACATTTCGAACGCGGGCATGGAGTATGGCTTATTTCTAATAAAAGAGAGCGTTATCTTGATTTCACATCTGGTATTTCTGTCAATTCTTTAGGGTATGCTCATCCGAAACTGATTGATGCTATTAGAGTACAAGCTGAAAAACTTTGGCATGTTTCCAATCTTTTTCAATCACCTGAACAAGAAATATTTGCTGCGCGTCTTTGTGCAAACAGCTTTGCGGATAAGGTTTTTTTCTGCAACTCTGGAGCAGAAGCATTGGAATGCGCATTCAAAACAGCTCGTCGCTATCATTATGCATCCAATCAGCCAACACGCGTTGAAATCATCACTTTTGAAGGTGCATTTCATGGCCGGACGCTCGCAACAATTGCAGCCAGCGGACAAGACAAATATCTTGAAGGTTTTGGTCCCAAAGCAGGTGGCTTTATTCAAGTTCCCTTTGGGGATGAAAAAGCTTTACGTGAGGCCATCAATGAAAAAACTGCTGCTATCCTTATTGAACCCATTCAAGGAGAAGGAGGCATTCGGACAGTATCTCATGAAACTCTAAGACTTTTACGCAAATTATGTGATGAAAATAATCTGTTATTAATTTTAGACGAAGTACAGACCGGCATTGGACGGACAGGAAAACTTTTTGCCTATGAATGGAGCAATATTACACCTGATATTCTTACTCTCGCAAAAGGATTAGGTAGCGGATTTCCATTAGGAGCTTGTCTTGCAACCGAAAAAGCTGCAAAAAGCATGACACCAGGAACCCATGGCTCAACATTCGGAGGAAATCTTCTTGGCATGGCTGTGGGCAACAGCATTTTGGATATTATCTCAGAACCAAGCTTTTTGAATCATGTTCAAGACATGGGTAATAAGCTAAAACAAGGACTTTCCATCATCCTCGACTCTTATCCTGACGTTATTTGCTCAATTCAAGGTATGGGGCTTATGGTGGGTATTCAGTGCGTAGTTCCCCAAAATGATGTCATCAACGCATTAGAAAATGAATATATTTTGAGTGTTGGTGCCGGTAATAATATAGTACGCTTATTACCTCCTCTTATTATCACTGAAGAAGAAATGTGTGAAGGCTTGCACCGTATTGAAAAAGCAATTGCTCATCTTTCGCAGACAAATAAAAAAAGACAGAAATATGACTGAAAAATACGAAACAGCCCATAATGAAGCCTCTTTTAATAAAGTCTACTTAAATAGAGATGATGCCGTTGTTCCCTTTCAAGTTGAAGAACTAGATACCCGTGGACGTGCTGTACAACTTGGAGACACTTTAAATTCTATCCTCACAAGGCATCAATATCCTGAACCTGTCTCTTACCTTCTAGCAGAAACTTTAGTTTTAACCGTTTTGCTTGGGACATCACTTAAATTTGAGGGAAAATTCATTTTACAAACCCATTCTGATGGACCAGTAAGCATGTTGGTCTGTGATTTTACCACCCCCTTCAGTCTCCGCGGATACGCTCATTTTGATAAAGAAAGATTAGAACAAGCAATTACCACTGGCCAAACATCACCAGAAATGCTCCTTGGAAAAGGAACTTTGGCCTTCACAATTGATCAAGGTGCCTATACGCAGAATTATCAGGGGATCGTTGCATTAGATGGATCAAATCTACAGGAAGTTGCCCATACCTATTTTAAACAATCAGAACAAATTCCTACCAATATCCGCCTCGCAGTGGCAAGATTAATTGATCGTGATCAACAGGGAAAACCAAAAAAAAGTTGGCGAGCCGGAGGTATTTTGACACAATTCTTACCCCAAGCATCATCCCATCATAAAACACACGAAGCCAATCAAAAATCAGCAGAACCCAAAACCCGTACCCAACTTGAAGATCAATGGCGAGAAGTTAAAGCGCTCATTGGAACCATCGAAAATGCAGAACTTACTGACCCCCAAGTCAACACGGAACAATTACTGTTCCGTCTCTTTCACGAACGGGATATCAAAGTTTTTAAAACCTCTATTATTACGGATCAATGTTCCTGTTCACGTGAAAAAATTAAAAACATCCTAGACAAATTTTCCACTGAAGAACGTTCCAAAATGATCGAAAACCAAAAAATTTCCGTTACGTGTGAATTTTGCTCAACAATCTATCATTTCAAACCAGAAGAACTTTCTGAAGAAAAAGCATAATTCCCCCTCCTTTTATGATAAAGAAGTGCTCTTTCTCTTAAATAATCGCTTTTACTTTTAGAAACGACAAAGCTGTTAAAAAACAGTTATGTTTTTCATATATTAATCAAACCCAACCATCATAAAAACAAAAAGAGATGTTTATGCATCGAATAAATAAGTAAGTAAGGCTTTGCTATTCTGTCAAAAGACTAAAATAAGGGCAATATAGTATGAAATTATATTGATGAAAATAGAGATTTTGGTCACTTTACGGAAATGCTCATGGCTTCCAACCCTAATTCAAACAGGCTACTGAAACGCAACGACAATTAAAACATCCTGCAAAACATTTCTTCCTTCCAGCGTCTGAAGCTGACCGCCCCTTCCAACTTTATACACAAGCACGAAACAACCCGCATGACATCACACCCCTTTCCTTGATGTTAAACAGCGTAACCGAATATAAAGCGCGCCACTACCGCCATGCCGTCGAGATGCTGGCTCAAATGCATGAACATAATATCGAAAAATCGGCGTTTTTAGCCAATATGGAACAAATTGATATAAAACACCATCACTTCCATATGATCGACCCCTTCCTGTTATCACTAAAACATAGCGTAACCCAGACTGTTGAGACGATTGTAAAAATTTCTTCAAAAAAAAATAGGCTTCTTCTTGCATAAGGCCATGAAGATCAAGACGTGCTTCAATAGGAAAATGACCCTTTGCAATTTTACGATACGTTGTACGATCGAATACATGTATCTTGTCTTTTTGTGCCATCAGCCTCTTTGGCTCTTTAACTATTATTGGCTTCTGCTGATTTTCTTGCGAAAATTTGATACTTCGTACAGCTTGCATTTTTTTATTGTCGATATTTTCAGTATTTTCCTGAATAAGAGGATGGAACACATCACGAAGTGGTATTGTAGTACGACAAACCATCTCCCACAAAAAACGATCCTGTGGAGTTAATCGATCATCTTTTTTGCCCCATTCACTCCTGGCCATTTGCTCCTGAAACCTCCTTTCAATACGCTACTAATCAGAAAAAATCATCTTAACTTTCATCTTCCGTTGCAAAAAGCTTCCAATTTGGATCTTGCGACATGCTATTACGCACAAAAGTCCATACATCTTTAATTTCTATAATTGTTTCGGGATCACCATCGATACATTCTTCTTGCTCATTGTAGGTTACAGAAATAATTTCACTGACAATACGCATAGTCAAAAATTCTTCTTTGTCTTGCATTTCTGCCGCAACAAACTCAACCTTATTAATCCCCACAAAAGTAAACTGAACTCTTTCATTTCTTTCTTCTCGCTGCGCAATGGCCGCACTAAAACTCTCAAAAACATCAGAAGAAAGTAATTCCTTAAGTTGACCACGATCACCTTGTGCAAAAGCTGTCACAATCATTTCATAAGCAGTCCGAACACCATTGACAAAAAATTGAGGAGAAAAATGAGGATCCGCTCGACGCACAGCACGCAAACCATCGTTTAATTCACTCCCCTCTGGTGCAATTGCATCAATTTCGCTAAAATTGTCTTTCTGTACATTCACCTGATTAGGGAATGAAACAATATCATCGGTTGTTTCTGCTTCTGTCAGTTTTTTAGAACAATCCGAATAAGGATCAAAAGGAGGCTTTTCAAAACCAACTCGTTTTCCTAATACACTACGCAGTTGCACAAAAACAACAACCATAATAATAAGAGCTATTATAAGTACAACATCAAATTCCATAAGCGCTATCAATCTCCAAGCCTAAAATGATCTATCATCAACGTCATAATTAATATCACCTATGAACCAACATGTAAAATAAGTAAATCTACCATTTAAATAATGTTCATAGAACTTTAATTTAAGTTAAAAGAAGAGCAAGTACAATGTTTACAAAAAACATTGAAAAAGGAATTTTCGTGTGACACAATTTCATCATATAAAACTTCGCTTTTTTGTAGTTACTATCCTCAGCGTTCTCTGTGTTGAAATCACTGGTTTTATCCTCGTTGGAGAAAAAATTGGGGTTTTAGCAACTCTGAGTTTAACCCTGTTAACAATGATGATTGGAATCACTTTATTGCGCATCCAAGGTGTTAGCTTTTTAAAAAATATACAACGAGATCCCATCCAAAGGCATACACCAGAATATTATATGGCCGATAATGCTCTCATCATTATTAGCGCAATTTTTCTCATTCTCCCCGGTTTTGCAAGCGATATTTTGGGAATACTACTTCTTATAAAACCAGTACAGACTGTTGTCAGGTCTCTTTTTCTATCATTGAAATACAATAAAAAGGCTAATGCTAGAACTCATCCCAATGCTCGCAATGAATCTCAAAAAATAATTGAGCTTAATGCAGAAGATTATCAAAGCTACGATGCAAAAAAATCTCCCTGGTACAAAAGTGATGATAATGATTGAAATGAAAAAAAGCTGTAAAAGACACATAAAAAGTAGAAAAGATGAGGAGAGCATTTCTTGCAACCTATTGCAAGGCATGATAACCAACTTACCTTTGAACCTAAATATAGAAATAGATGTATCATAACGAAAGGCTTTAGTATGGCTGAAGGTGAAATCAATAACAATGGTAAAGAACCGGTTTTTGCCGTATTAACTCAATATTTAAAAGATTTTTCATTCGAAAATCCAAATGCTCCTAACTCACTGCGCCCACGAGAAAAAGCACCACAAATCGATATCAACGTTGATATCAACGCTAATCCAGTTGGTGATGATAATTATGATGTTATGTTATCTCTTTCTGTCAAAGCCAATGATGACACTGGAGTGTTGTTTCATGTAGAATTGGTTTATGGTGGTATTTTTCATATTGAAAACATTCCTCAAGAACATGTTATGCCGCTTGTTTTTATTGAATGTCCTCGTCTTTTGTTTCCCTTTGCACGACAAATTATATCTGATGCCACACAAAATGGTGGATTTCCCCCTTTGTGGCTTCATCCGATTGATTTTGCAGCAATGTTTCAAAAGCGGCTTTCCGAAGAAACAAAAAATACCCAAACAAAACCATCCTAAAAACTTGTTCGCAAAATCAAGCGAGATTTATTTTTACTTCCTTCATTATAAAAATCCTAAAGTTTCGGGGGTTTTATAACGATTTTTTAAGCGGCCAGCATTGCACTATTGACGATGCTCGTTGTGTCCCACTCAACGATCCAATTTGGACAGATTTTTTCTGTCCCATTCGGATAATATCAATAATGGTCGCTTCACCAAGCTTTTGTAATATTTGGCTTAAAATTAAAGATGAGTGATACCCAGACATCACTACAATATTACTGGGTTTTATTCATCTTATAAAAAGATATTTCTGTATCAATCACCCATTGAAAGACATGTTAGCCCCATTTCTTCATCAAATACAACTGATGAACCCGCATTCATGCAAAATAGCAATAGAAACCTGAATATACACTAGAGAAAACTGCATTGTCATATAGCCAAGATATCAACTGCTAAATGCGCCGCTCGTAGCTGATATTCCAACAACACAAATAAAAAAGCCGTCTATTCAACAGTATCAGAAACAGTATAAGAACAAGCATTGATGTATCTAATCAATAGCTCTTCTCATTTCTCATTAATCACCAAGTATATACCCGCAAAAGCCTTTATAATTGTGGATCATACTTGAAAATAATCGTCCAATGCCATCCTAACAAACGACACACAATAAGTGCGATCATTTTTGATACAACAATCAGACTTTTAGCACTACATCTTTATATCAAGAGAACGAGCAACAAGCATCCATATGACAACATAGCCTGGCATTTACAAAAAATCCCTTCACGTCGAAAATCACTCCCAGCACAACAGTCTCTTCAATTTGTTCTTTACAGCACATTCCTGTTGTCTAACCCAGCCTTTAATGAACCGTAAGAAGCCTTTACTCAATCATCCTATTCCTCTTGCTTATCCATAAATCATTTTCTTTAGCATTGAACGAACATGATTATAACTCGCTCATATCGTAACCTCTGGACGTCTACTCTTCAAATCATGCTCATAAGCCCATAAATCAATATGCTTTCGCGCAACACCCGTCTCCATCGCGGCTTTTGCCACCGCGATTGAAACAACCGTAAGCAAACGTGAATCAAATGGAACGGGTATGATATAGTTTGGACCAAACTTCAATGAATGATCGCGATAAGCTTTTGCAACACTATCAGGCACCTCCTCACGCGCCAAACCTGCAATAGCTTTTGCTGCAGCAATTTTCATGCTGTCATTAATGACCGTCGCACGGACATCAAGCGCACCACGAAATATATATGGAAAACAAAGAACATTATTAATTTGATTGGGATAATCCGATCGTCCTGTTGCCATAATAGCATCATCACGTACTTGCAGAACGGCTTCTGGTGTAATTTCTGGATCGGGATTAGCCATAGCAAAAATGACCGGCTGAGGAGCCATTGATTTTACCATTTCTGGAGTTAGTGCACCTTTAACTGAAACCCCGAAAAACATATCAACGCCTTCCATCGCCTCAACCAGAGTGCGTTTATCCGTTTTTATGGCATGAGCAGACTTCCACTGATTCATCCCTTCTTCACGACCTTCATAAACAACACCCTTGGTATCACATAAAATAATGTTCTCAGCCGGAAACCCCATCGCTTTAATAAGCTCAAGACAAGCAATTCCTGCAGAACCAGCACCATTACAAACTAACCGCGTATTCTTCATATCACGCCCAGTTAAATGTAAAGCATTAAGTACACCAGCAGCCACCGCAATTGCCGTCCCATGCTGATCATCATGAAAAACAGGGATATTCATGATTTCACGCAAACGACTTTCAATTATAAAACAATCAGGCGCTTTAATGTCTTCAAGATTAATACCACCAAAAGATGGCTCCAAATGACGAACCAGATTAATAAAACTATCCGGATCATTTATATCAATTTCCAAATCTATTGAATCAATACCCGCAAAATGCTTGAAAAGTACTGCTTTTCCTTCCATCACCGGCTTAGAGGCCAATGCACCCAAATTGCCTAAACCCAAAATAGCAGTCCCATTTGATATCACAGCAACCAGATTACCTTTTGCTGTATAGTCATAAGCCAACTCTGGATTGTCAGCAATTGCGTGAACTGGAACAGCAACTCCCGGCGAATAAGCAAGCGCTAGATCATGCTGAGTTTCCAGAGATTTTGTAGCAATAACTGCAAGCTTTCCAGGCCGACCACGACTGTGAAAATCAAGGGCTTCTTGTTCACTTGCACTATAGACTATTTTCTGCTTCTGCTCACTTTTTTTCATATTACTCATTCTCTCCAAAAACAGTATAAATCCTGCTTGATAATCATGTATCGTTATTTGATTTTACAATTTGATTCATAGGTAAAAAGTCGTTATGCTCTCCTTAGTAGTCGGCTTCATTATGCCTTTCAATCCAGAAATAATAAAGAGAAACATTGAAGTAAATAAACAAAGAGCACAGGCTCTATATTGAAAGGAACAAACGCGTAAAATGGAAAAGGAGACCGAACATAAAAATAATTTAAGCTCACAGTTTTCCTACTTATCCAGTACAGCTCAAGAGCACCTTACACCCATGATGAAGCAATATATAGAAATCAAAGCCGTTAACAGCGATTCACTGCTTTTTTATCGTATGGGTGACTTTTATGAACTGTTTTTTAATGATGCAGTTGAAGCAGCTCAAGCTTTAGGAATCACACTTACAACACGTGGAAAACATTTAGGTGAAGATATTCCTATGTGTGGTGTTCCCGTTCATTCTGCAGATGATTATTTGCAAAAACTAATCGCTTGTGGCTATCGCGTTGCTGTCTGCGAACAAACAGAAGATCCTGCAGAAGCAAAAAAGCGCGGCTCAAAATCAATTGTTCAACGCGATGTCGTTCGTCTTGTTACCCCAGGAACTATAACAGAAGAAAAGCTCCTTGATCCAACACGCGCGAATTATTTGATGACACTTGCCCGCATAAAAACCCGTGATGGAGAAGAATTTGCGCTTTCTTGGATTGATATTTCCACGGGTATATTTCGTGTTACAGAAAGTCATCATGACAAACTCTTGACAGACATTATGCGTGTGGACCCACAAGAAGTAATTGTAGCAGATTCACTTTTCCATGATAAATCTCACAAATCACTTTTTAATGTCCTCGGCCGAGTTACTTCACCTCAACCAGCTAATCTCTTTGACACAGTGACTGCTGAACGCGATATTTGTCATTATTTCAAACTGTCAACTCTTGAAGGCATTGCTGATTATTCGCGCTCAGAACTTTCAGCAATTGCTGCAGCTATTCGCTATATCGAAAAAACGCAAATTACTCATCGCCCCCCTCTCATGCGACCCGAGCGCCAAAATGAAAGCGCCACTCTTTTCATTGATGCAGCTACAAGACTCAGTCTGGAACTTATTCGAACCACATCCGGCCAACGCGATGGAAGCTTACTCAAAGCTATTGATCGTACTGTTACAGGAGGTGGTTCACGTCTCCTCATCGACCGCTTAATTTCTCCTCTAACCACTCCCACAGCCATTGATCAGCGTCTTGATTCAATCGATTTTTTTCTGCGCAATACGTCCCTAGCTGAAGCTATCAAGCTTATTTTAAAAGGAGGGCCAGACATGCCACGCGCAGTTTCACGTTTAGCTCTTGGACGAGGAGGTCCGCGTGATATAGGCGCAATCCAGCGCGGTTTTAAAATCATTCATGGATTGAATCAGCTTTTTAATGATGAATTGCTTCCCCAGGAAATCAACGATGTGCGAGAAGTGTTCTCGCACTTACCCACAGCCTTACATTGTCATCTAGAACAAGCCTTAGCAGATGATCTCCCACTTCTCAAACGTGATGGTGGATTTGTTCGCTTAAATTATCATCAAGAACTCGACGAAATGCGTAGTCTACGCGATGAATCACGCTGTGTCATTGCTAAACTTCAAGCACAATATGCCCAAGAAACAGACATCAAAACGCTCAAAATTAAGCATAACAACATCTTAGGCTACTTCATTGAAGTCACAAGCCTACAGGCACCAGCTCTCACCAATAGCCCGGAAGCAAAAGCACGTTTTATCCATCGGCAAACAATGGCCAATGCCATGCGTTTCACAACAACAGAACTTGCTGAACTCGAAGGCCGTATTGCTCATGCAGCGAACCACGCCTTGACGCTTGAGCTAGAAATCTTTGACTCTCTTGTTAATGAAATTACTACTCAAGTCGACTTCATTCGTAAAGCTGCTGAAGCACTGGCTACTTTGGATGTATCCATTGCTTTAGCTCATTTAGCTGAAGAACAAGGATATTGTCGTCCCAAAGTGGATAATTCACTGACCTTTAATATCATTGCGGGACGCCATCCTGTTGTAGAACAAGCATTACGAAAGCAAGCAGAAAAACCATTCGTTGCCAATGACTGCGACTTATCTGCGCAACAAAATCATCAATATGCAGCAATCTGGTTGTTGACTGGTCCCAATATGGGGGGAAAATCAACTTTTTTACGACAGAATGCTCTCATTGCAATTATGGCGCAAATGGGTTCCTTTGTTCCAGCTGCTTCAGCCCATATCGGTGTTGTTGATCGCTTATTTAGTCGTGTCGGTGCTTCTGACGATCTTGCGCGGGGGCGCTCTACCTTTATGATAGAAATGGTCGAAACAGCAACCATTCTCAATCATGCCAGTAGCCATTCCCTTGTGATCCTTGATGAAATTGGACGAGGAACATCAACCTTTGATGGCCTTTCAATTGCTTGGGCTGCAGTTGAATATCTTCATGAAGTTAACCACTGTCGTGCCATTCTTGCCACACATTTTCATGAAATGACAGCACTCACTAAAAAGCTTGACCGCCTGCATAACGTAACGATGAAAGTAAAAAATTGGGATGGCGATGTTATTTTTCTTCATGAAGTCATTAAAGGAGCCGCTGACCGATCCTATGGAGTGCAAGTTGCGAAGCTCGCTGGGCTTCCTGCAGCCGTTATTACCCGTGCTACAGATGTTTTACACCAATTGGAACAAGGTGAAATAGCTGGAAAAGGACATCAATTCATTGATGATTTGCCGCTATTTACTCTTAAAACAACACATCTCAAAAATGACGAAACAAACGAATGTT
This sequence comes from Bartonella sp. A05, assembly GCF_026930145.1. Classification (GTDB taxonomy): domain Bacteria; phylum Pseudomonadota; class Alphaproteobacteria; order Rhizobiales; family Rhizobiaceae; genus Bartonella. The sequence continues at coordinate 199,978 of NZ_JANHOJ010000001.1, forward strand.
GCGCAATCAAAAAGGCTCTTAAAAATATCCATCCTGATGAATTATCGCCCAAAGATGCTTTAGAAGAACTCTATCACCTCAAACAACTTGATAAACAATGAACATCTTATAACACATCAAAAATAGAATCCACTATAATTATTCACTCTATATTCTAAAGGTAGCCCACCTGAATTTCAATCTTTTGATTGTTTGATCTTCACAAACCTATTGTTTTGCTCATTTCTGGTATTTATCGATACGATAAACGAAATAGGCCATTTTAATGAACGCATCCCTCTGTTTCATAAGAATCAAAGAAGGCACACTCTCATTATGGCTAACGCATACCTGCAACATATATTGTTTACACTGCTTTAATATCATTCAATTTATTAGGATAAGCACAGCTTATATACAGACAAAGCTTATTGATAACCTTTTCGTAGAAGCTTGCTTATTTTTCTACGCAGTAAAAACAAAAAATATGCAAAATCCTAAAAAGCGTATCACAACATCTTTTAATTCCAAAAATCCTTAATCAGAATGGCTCAAAATAAGACGACAAAGTCTATGATTCTATTAACTCAAAATATTATAAAAAACGCAAAAGGCTCAGAAATCTTCTCTTATTCTTTTTCTTTTTCTTTCTCAAAACGCGATTCTTCACTCATAAAATATTACGAACTGCACCCTTAGCGGCAGAAGTCGTCATCGCAGCATAAGCTTTAAGAGCCTTCGAAACTTTGCGTTTACGCTCCTCAACTGGTTTCCAAGCTGCATTTCCCTTTTCTTCCATCTTGGCACGACGGCGCATAATCTCAACATCATCAACCATTATATCAATGGTACGGTTAGGAATATCAATTTCTATGATATCGCCCTCTTCCACCAGAGCAATAGCCCCTCCTTCAGCAGCCTCTGGCGAAATATGACCTATAGATAACCCTGAAGACCCTCCAGAAAAACGGCCATCTGTCACAAGTGCACAGACCTTCCCTAACCCTTTAGATTTAAGATAGCTGGTTGGATAAAGCATTTCTTGCATTCCAGGTCCACCGCGTGGGCCTTCATACCGAATCAATACAATATCACCCGATTTAATTTGATCGGTCAAAATCGCTGAAACAGCGGAATCCTGACTTTCAAAAATCCTTGCAAAACCTTTAAAGGTTAGAATTGACTGATCAACACCTGCTGTCTTCACAATACAGCCATCTTGCGCAATATTCCCATAAAGAACCGCCAATCCTCCATCTTTTGAATAGGCATGTTCAATATCACGAATCACACCTTTTTCACGATCCAGATCAAGGGTATCATAGCGACAGAACTGACTAAATGCCTTCTGTGTTGCTATACCACCTGGTGCAGCACGATAGAATTCATGAATGGCTGTTTCATCAGTCTGTTTCACATTCCACTGATAAAGAGCCTCTTTCATCGTTTTTGCATGCACTGTATAAGTCGATGTATCAATAAGTCCAGCTGCATCCAATTCACCTAGAAGTCCCATAATGCCACCCGCACGATGAACATCTTCCATATGCACATTGGCAACAGCAGGCGCAACCTTGCACAAAACAGGAACATGACGCGAAAGACGATCAATATCCGCCATGGTAAAATCGACCTCACCTTCCTGTGCTGCTGCTAAAAGATGCAATACAGTATTAGTTGACCCGCCCATGGCAATATCCACAGCCATTGCATTTTCAAAAGCTTTGCGCGAAGCAATAGAACGCGGTAAAACTGTCTCATCATCTTGTTCATAATAGCGCTTGGTCAATGTCACAATTCTTCGTCCTGCTTCTTCAAAAAGCATTTGACGATCTGCATGTGTAGCCAACATTGAACCATTTCCTGGGAGAGAAAGCCCTAATGCTTCGGTAAGACAATTCATAGAATTAGCCGTAAACATTCCTGAACAAGAACCACATGTCGGACAAGCAGCCTGCTCCATTTCAAAAACTTCTTCCTCTGAATGCTGATCAGAGGCCGCAACAATCATTGCATCAACTAAATCAACGGCAATATCCTGATTTTTCCATTTAATTTTACCGGCCTCCATAGGACCACCTGAAACAAAAATCGTTGGAATATTTAACCGCAAGGAAGCCATTAACATGCCTGGCGTGATCTTGTCGCAATTAGAAATACACACAAGAGCATCCGCACAATGGGCATTGACCATATATTCAACAGAATCTGCAATAATTTCACGTGAAGGCAAAGAATAAAGCATACCATCATGCCCCATAGCGATCCCATCATCGATTGCAATCGTATTAAATTCTTTTGCAACACCGCCAGCAGCCTCTATCTCTTGTGCCACCAGTTGTCCAAGATCTTTCAAATGGACATGCCCCGGCACAAATTGTGTAAAAGAATTTGCAATTGCAATAATGGGCTTACCAAAATCAGCATCTTTCATTCCTGTTGCACGCCAAAGACCGCGTGCTCCAGCCATATTGCGGCCATGAGTCGATGTTCTCGAACGATAATAAGGCATGATTTTCCCCCCCTAGCATAATTCTACTTTTCTCTGCTGTGCTACAACATAATCTTAAAAATAAAGAGATTTAACGTCAAAAACAGAAAAATGCACACTATCTAGATATTCGAACATAGATTCTAAACTATTACTGTTCGCCATAAATTTTGAACTGTACATATATAATTATGAAAAAATATATAGATCTTTGGTGGAGCTAAGCGGGATCGAACCGCTGACCTCTTGCATGCCATGCAAGCGCTCTCCCAGCTGAGCTATAGCCCCTTACAAAAAGACGAATGACTTTCCCTAAAGGAAGATAACAATCTATAGATTTTTTAGAATGAGAAAAACTCAAGATCAAGAGAAATTTATATTCGATGAAAAGAATACAACTTCCTCTTGCTTTGTCTTAAGCATCATCATCGTTAGAAACACCACCACCGAGGATATCAGTCACATCGTCATCTTCATCGCCTTCATCGTGAGATAAGAATGCATCATCATCATCTCCGAGATCCACATCACTATCCCCCAAATCAGGTAAATCATCATCTTTAGAATCGTCAATATCCTCTTCAAGTAACATGAAGGCTGACTTTTCAAGCGCTGTATCAAGTTCTTCAGCGTCAACTTCTTCTTCGTTATTAGCTTCTGCTGCCGCAACCTCAAAATAAGAGCGCGGATAAGAAAGCCCTGTATAAGGTGACACAATAGGGTCACGATTTAGATCATAAAATTTTTTCCCCGTTTCTGGGTCAACACGTTTGGTTCCAAGTTCTTGCTTTGCCATGGACCGTGCCTCTTTAAGTTAGTTATAATTTCATTTTAAGGACGAATTTTAAGGTGCTTAAGCGAAAAACAATGCATTTGTCAAAGATAAATGCACCGTTCTACACGGATTTTCTCATGACGCTTATTACAGCATATGATAAAAAATGCTTAAATTTTGTAAAATTTAGATTAAGTTTAGAAGCTTCTATGCAAAAAGCAATATCCACAACTGCTCACAAATCTACCAATCTTTCTGGCAAAATTAAAGTGCCAGGCGATAAATCAATCTCCCATCGATCTCTTATATTGGGGGGACTCGCACATGGTGAAACGCGTATTTACGGACTTCTTGAAAGTGATGACGTATTGCATACAGCTGTGGCCATGCAAGCTATGGGCGCACATATTCATAAGGAGCACAACCTTTGGATTGTTCATGGAACAGGGAATGGCTGCCTATTACAAGCACAAACACCACTAAATTTTGGCAATTCTGGAACAGGTGCCCGCCTGATTATGGGGATGGTCGGCTCTTATCACATGAAAACAACTTTTATCGGTGATACCTCCTTGTCCAAACGTCCAATGGGGCGTATTCTTGATCCATTGCGTTTAATGGGTGCAGAAATTGAAGCAACATCTGAAGATCTATTGCCTGTAACGCTGTGTGGTCCCAAAACAGCCAACCCAATTCGCTACCGTGTCCCTATGGCTTCCGCCCAAGTTAAATCAGCAATTCTTCTTGCTGGCCTCAACACTCCTGGCACCACAACTGTTATTGAATCAACACTCACGCGAGATCATACAGAAAAAATGTTAAGGACATTTGGTGCTGAACTTGACATCGAAATGGATAAAAAAGGCTCACATTTCATTCATCTGAATGGCCAACCATATCTTACCGGACAAATTATTGATATTCCGGGCGACCCTTCTTCTGCTGCTTTTCCACTCATTGCAGCACTCCTTGTGGCAGATTCCGATATCATCATTGAAAATGTTCTCATAAGCAACTCCAGAATGGGGCTTATTCAAACATTGTGGGAAATGGGAGCTAAGATTGAACTTTTGAATCAACGAAAAACAAGTGGAGAAGATGTTGCAGACCTGCGAATCAGATCATCAGAGTTAAAAAGCGTAACTGTACCAAAAGAGCGTGCTCCATCAATGATTGATGAATATCCCATTTTAGCGGTAGCCGCAGCTTTTGCTGAAGGCACAACGATTATGCTCGGGATTGAAGAATTACGTGTTAAAGAATCTGATAGACTTTCTGCTATCGCCCAAGGACTAAAAGCCAATCATGTCGACTGTAAAGAAGGCATGGATTTTCTCATTGTCCATGGGAATAGCGCAACAAAAAATTTAGGTGGAGGACACATCACCACACACCTTGACCATCGAATTGCGATGTGCTTTCTTATTTTTGGTTTAGCATCAGAGAAACCCGTTACCATCGATGATACAAGGATGATCGCCACCAGTTTTCCTGATTTCATCCCCTTAATGCAGCAGCTTGGAGGTCAAATCCGTTGAAACCTTTTGTCATTGCAATTGATGGACCAGCAGCCTCTGGCAAAGGAACATTAGCCCGCAAAATTGCTGCCCATTATAATCTTCAGCATTTGGATACCGGTCTTACTTATCGTGGCGTTGCCCACGCACTTTTACAACAAGGACTATCTCTTGATGATGAAATCAGCGCGATTGCATACGCCAAAAAACTTGACCTCAACACTTTAAATCCCGCTCTTCTCTCAGCCCACGAAATTGGCGATGCAGCCTCAAAAATAGCAATCATACCCGCTGTACGTGAAATTCTTGTCGCAAAACAACGCAACTTTGCCAAAATCTTACCCGGCAGTGTGCTTGATGGCCGCGATATTGGCACTGTCGTATGCCCCAATGCGAATATCAAACTTTATGTTTTAGCCAACGTTCAAATACGCGCACAACGCCGTTATCAAGAAATCTTAGCACAAGGAATACCGGCAGATTATAATGAAATCTTAGCGAATCTTGAACGGCGCGACATACGCGACATGACACGCAAACAAAGCCCCCTCAAACCAGCGCAAAACGCCCTCTTGCTTGACACGACAGAATTGAGTATAGAAGCTACATTAATAGCAGCTCGTGCCTTTATTGATCCTGTCATAAAAGCTCACGCTGTTAAATGAAACCGTCAAGGTGATTTCAACCTAGCGCTAATTTCTCTTTAATAAAGAGAAAGGTATGGAATGACCCTATATTAACACTAACCCAGCGCCTATACCTTTTCCCGTAAAGGTATATATTTAGGAGTTCTTATGTCACAATACAATCCCACAACAGCGGATTTTGAAGCTCTTTTAACAGAATCATTTCAAACAAACGATCTCAATGAAGGATCGGTTGTTAAAGGTCGCGTTATTGCAATCGAAAAAGATATGGCCATTATTGATGCTGGTCTTAAAGTAGAAGGGCGTATTCCACTTAAAGAATTTGGAACCAAAGGAAAAGATGGTTCTTTGCAAGTTGGTGACGAAGTGGAAGTTTACATTGAGCGCATTGAGAATGCGATGGGTGAAGCTGTTTTATCACGCGAAAAAGCACGCCGCGAAGAAAGTTGGATTCGTCTTGAAGAGAAATTCAATGCTGGTGCACGTGTGGACGGAGTTATCTTTAGCCAAGTTAAAGGCGGCTTTACAGTTGATCTTGATGGTGCCATTGCTTTCTTGCCACGCAGCCAAGTTGACATTCGCCCTATTCGTGATGTTGCACCTTTAATGAACAACCCACAACCTTTTGAAATTCTGAAAATGGATCGTCGTCGTGGAAATATTGTTGTCTCACGCCGCACAGTCTTAGAAGAAAGTCGAGCTGAACAGCGTTCAGAAATCGTCCAAAACCTTGAAGAAACCCAAATTGTTGAAGGTGTTGTTAAAAATATCACTGATTATGGTGCTTTCGTTGATCTTGGTGGAATTGACGGACTCTTGCATGTCACCGATATGGCTTGGCGGCGTGTTAACCACCCATCTGAAATCCTCACAATTGGTCAAACAATTAAAGTTCAGATTATTCGTATTAACCAAGATACTCACCGCATCTCTCTCGGAATGAAACAGCTCGAAAGTGATCCTTGGGATAGCATTAGCGCCAAATATCCAATCGGTAAAAAAATCACTGGTGCTGTCACCAACATTACTGATTACGGTGGTTTCGTTGAAATTGAACCAGGAATCGAAGGACTTATCCACGTTTCCGAAATGAGCTGGACAAAGAAAAATATCCATCCTGGAAAACTTCTTTCTACATCACAAGAAGTGGAAGTTGTTATTCTTGAAGTTGATCCTTCTAAACGGCGTATTTCCCTTGGATTAAAACAAACATTTGAAAATCCATGGGTAGCTTTTTCTAATAAATTCCCCGTAAATTCACAAATCGAAGGAGAAGTTAAGAACAAAACAGAATTTGGTCTCTTCATCGGTCTTGAAGGTGATGTGGACGGCATGGTTCATCTTTCTGATCTTGATTGGAACCGTCCTGGTGAACAAGTTATTGATATGTACAACAAAGGTGATGTCGTTAAGGCTGTTGTTTTGGATGTTGATATTGAAAAAGAACGTATCTCTCTCGGAATTAAACAACTTTCCGATGATAAGGTAGGAGAAGCAGCAGCTTCTGGTGAATTGCGCAAAGGTGCTATCATTACCTGTGAAGTCACTGGAATTAATGATAATGGCGTTGATGTGAAATTAATTGACCATAATCTTGAAACAACCATTCGTCGTTCTGATTTAGCGCGTGATCGTGATGAACAACGCCCTGAACGTTTCTCGATTGGACAAAAAGTTGATGCCCGTATTACTGTGTTCGACAAAAAAACGCGTAAGCTTTCTGTATCCATCAAAGCTTTAGAGATTGCAGAAGAAAAAGACGCGGTTGCTCAATATGGTTCAGCGGATTCAGGTGCTTCTCTTGGTGACATCCTTGGTGCAGCTTTGAAAAAGCAAGAACAAGATTAATCGTTCACTCAAGGCCGTTCATTTTTCTGACGGCCTTTTTTATTTCTCAATAAAATCACTATTTTGATTCCATCAATCATTTGGTAAAAAATTCAAACACTTTTCGAATAAAAAACTTATTTTTTTCTATGAACCGCTCATTATTAGGATAAAATGCCAACAGTCTGTTTTTGAATCAATAAAAATGCTGCATAATTGCATAACAATAGAATATGATGGCATCCACAATATCTTACGTGAGACATTTTTTTTCTCAGAAAATAAAAACCTGCTCCTTCACCAAAACCGTTTATCCCATTCGTTCAACAGATAAAACGCAAGAAGAGCTTTATAAATTAGGCCATGATATAGCCTATGGCAAAGAAATAGTACTTCCTGCATATGAAGAAGAAAGCAATTTCCATGGACGATTAATAGAAAACGCTAAAATTATTCTCCATGCTTTTCGCACCAATGACGTTGCAGCACGTAACAACGAAACTATTGCACCATCTGCCCAATGGCTTATCGATAATCATTATACCATTGACCAAACTATACAACAGCTACGCTGTAACTTCTCAAAATCTTTCATTAAACAGCTCCCCCCTTATGAAAAAAAGGCAGAAATTCCACGTATTTTCGTTTTAGCTTGGCTGTATATCGCCCATACAGATAGCAGATTTTCACAAGAAACACTCACAGCTATCATCAATGGCTTTCAAGAAATTTGTACCCTCAACATTGGCGAATTATGGGCACTGCCTTTTGTTATTCGCATGATTTTAATTGAAAATGTCCGTCGCCTTTCATTGCGTATTGAGCAAGCGCGACATATGTCCCTTTTTGCCAATCAAGCAGCAGATAAAATTACTCTTGCGGAAGACGAATCCCAATTATCCAATCTTTTCACTTTTTATGAAAAGTTAACTGCCGATCCAATTTTTTCATCTCGTTTGTTTTATCGTTTGCGAGGCACATCCGTTGATTCAACGGTGGCATTGACTTGGCTTGAAAAGCAGTTGCATCACCATGGCAGCAGTCCAGAAATGGCAACAGCTCATGAACATACCTGTCAAGTAAAAGACGGAATGACCATGGGACATATTATTCGCTCTCTCAAAACCATTAATGATATTGATTGGACTGTATGGTTTGAAACTGTCAGCTGCGTAGATTTTGTCTTGCGTAATAACAGTGATTTTGCCGAAATTGATTCTCATTCACGCAATGCTTATCGGCAAGTGATCGAAAAAATTGCACGCCATTCACCTCTTAGTGAACTGGAAGTTACACATAAAGCTATAGAAATAACGCAATCCTTCTCTGAAGAGACTCCCCATTACAACAATTCTTCTATTGGATGGTATCTTGTTGATGATGGGCGTTATGCTTTTGAAAAAGCCTGTCAATACAATCCATCCCTTTTCATGCGATGGATACGTGCCTATCGTCGCTTAAAGATAGGAATCATTGCAATCCCTGTCTCTCTTTTAACGCTCGCTTTTTTGCTCGCAGTTTACACGCTACTACGAACATCTGGTCTAACACCATTGATGACTTTTATCTTTACCGTATTGGCACTCTTTCCTGCAATGGATGCTGCCTTTTCTTTCTTTAACACTGTCATTTCATGGTTTGTACCACCCCATCAGCTCATTGGTTATGACTATAAAGAGGGTATTCCTAAACACGCCCGTACAATGGTTGTTGTCCCCACTTTAATCACATCACATGATTATATTGATGAGCAAATACGCAATCTTGAAGTGCACTATCTTTCTAATCCTCAAGGCGCTATTCATTTTGCGCTTATCACAGACTGGGCAGATGCATCGTTAGAAGCAACACAGGACGATCTTGATCTTCTACAGTACGCACAAAAGGGTATTGCTGAACTTAACCACCGCTATCATAGGGATGATATTCCTTTATTTTTTCTTCTACACCGCCGGCGTCTTTATAATGCCGGTGAAAAATGCTGGATGGGATGGGAACGTAAACGCGGTAAACTTCATGAACTCAACCTCTTATTACGAGGCAATCAAAATACAAGCTTCTATACTCCAGATCCACGTCTTCCCATGGATTGCCGTTTTGTTATGACACTTGATTCAGATACACGTCTAACGCCTGAAAGTGTCCCTAAACTCGTCGGGAAGCTCAACCATCCGCTCAATCATCCCATTTTTGATCCCAAAAATGGAAAGATTGTTAAAGGCTACAGTATTTTACAACCTCGTATTACGCCTTCTCTCTCAGCAGGAGAAAACACATCAATTCTGCAACGGGTTTTTTCTACCAATCGCGGCATCGATCCTTATGTCTTTGCCGTATCTGATACCTATCAAGATCTTTTAGGAGAAGGAACTTTTACCGGCAAAGGCCTTTATAATATTGATATATTTGAACAAGCTCTTGAAGGAAAAATCAAAGAAAATACTGTTCTCAGTCATGATCTTTTGGAAGGAAGTTATGCGCGTGCCGCACTGGTAAGTGACAGCGAAGTAATTGAAGACTATCCAACAGCCTATAATGTTGATGTTGCTCGTCATCATCGTTGGGTTCGCGGTGATTGGCAATTATTGCCCTATCTCATTAACCGACGTCAAATTAACCTCACGGCACGTTGGAAAATGCAAGATAATCTGCGTCGTTCCCTCACACCACTTATGTGGTTGATCGCAACAATCACGGGGTGGTCTGTTTTGCCATTTAAAACAGCAATCATCTGGCAAACATTTTTGTTTCTTAGCCTATTTATTTCCCCAATTCTAGGTGTACTTCAGACACTCATTCCAATCCGTATCCATTATTCTTTGCGCGGTCATTTGCAATCGATTTTAAACACTATTGCATCCACGATAGCGAATATCTTTCTTAGAATTACGTTTATTGCCCATTCAGCTTATTTTATGACTGATGCAATTGTCCGCACGCTTTATCGTATGATTATTTCGAAACAACATCTTCTTGAATGGAAAACATCAGCCGCAACAAAATCAATCCCTAATAGTTTAGGCTTCTATGTTTTCACAATGTGGCCAGCATCGCTTATAGGCATTATCGCTGTAGCAATCCCTGTATCCTTTTATAATCTAACAAGCTTTATCGCTTTACCTTTTGGGATAATGTGGTTCTTTTCACCGCTGATTGCATGGCTTGTCAGCCAACCAACCACATTTCAAGATACTCTTGATATATCTCAAGAAGATAAAAGAGCGCTACAGCGTATTGCACGACGGACATGGCTTTATTATGTAACTTTTGTTAATGCACAAAGCAATTATTTGCCACCCGATAATTTTCAAGAAGATCCTGAACCCCTTGTTGCCCAACGCACATCACCAACTAATATTGGCGTTTATCTTCTTTCCACTATTGCCTCACGTGATTTTGGCTGGATCAGCTTTGAAGAGACGATTATACGCATCGAGCACACGTTAAGCACTCTTGAAAAAATGGAAAAATTCCGTGGTCACCTCTATAATTGGTATGAAACGGATACACTTAGACCTTTATTACCTACCTATGTTTCAACTGTTGATTCAGGGAATCTTGCCGGCCATTTGATAACACTCTCCTCTGCCTTAAGGGAATGGGCTGAAACCCCGAGTCTTTTTTTACAAAGCAATCTAACGGGCCTATTAGATGTCAATGATATTCTTAAAGAAACTTTAGAAGAAATTCCAGATAGTCAAAATATTGTGTGCTCCTTACGCCGACGGATCAGAGAACATATTGCCAATTTTCATCGTACCATCAGTACTCTCATAGAAAAACCAGAAACTATAACTTTACAGACTACGCATCTTTTGCCAACAGTCCATGATATTGTACAACTAACAGATGAACTCAATCAAAAAATTCAAACAGCCGAATCCGCTCGTACTCTGTCTTGGGCCACATGCCTTTTAGAAACGTGCAAAATCCATAATCATGATGCCACTGGTAGCGACAATACCAAAAAACTGTACAAAAAATTAACTGCTTTAGCTGAAAAAGCACGGCAAATAGCCTTTGATATGAAATTTGACTTTTTGGAATGTCCTGAACGACAACTCTTATCCATCGGCTACCGTGTTCAAGAAAATAAATTAGATGAAAGCTGCTATGATCTTCTGGCTTCAGAAGCACGTCTCTCTAGTCTTTTTGCCATTGCGAAAGGCGATATCAAATTAAAACATTGGTTTCATTTAGGCCGATTGCTCACTCCAATTGGTTGGAAAGGTGCTCTCCTCTCATGGTCGGGATCCATGTTCGAATATCTAATGCCCTCGCTGGTTATGCACGAACCCTTAGGATCCATACTGGATCAAACCAATCGATTAATTATTCGTCACCAAATACAATACGCTCACACACAAGGATTACCTTGGGGAATTTCAGAAGCTGCATTTAATGCCCGCGATCACTTAATGAATTACCAATATTCAAATTTTGGTGCCCCAAGTCTTGGACTCCAACGCGGATTATCACGCAATGCTGTTATTGCTCCTTATGCCAGCCTCTTAGCTGCACAATATATGCCAACCCAAGCCGTAACTAATTTAAAACGCCTGCGTGAGCTCGGCGCTTTAGGAGAATATGGTTACTATGACTCCGTTGATTTTACCCCTTCACGTGTGCAAGAAGGGGAAGAATACGCTATTGTGCGTAATTATTATGCACACCATCATGGTATGTCCATTCTTGCTGTCAACAATGTCATTTTTGAAGGTCGGATGCGTAATCGTTTTCACCAAGATCCCATCATTGAAGCAGCACAGTTATTATTACAGGAAAGAGCTCCGAGCCAAATCCCCATCATTCATACAAAAGTTGCCAATCCTCTGTGCAATCATTTTGGAAAACTTGATGATGCTCCTATCCGCATTATCACAAATCCGCTTCTCAAACCCCGTGAAACTTTACTCTTATCAAATGGTGCTTATTCCGCCATGCTAACAGCCAATGGTTCCGGCTATAGCCGTTGGCATGATTATGCTATCACGCGTTTTATCCCTGATGCTACAGAAGATCAACAAGGCACTTTGTTTTTCCTGCGTGATATACAAAGCGGACATTGGTGGTCTGCCACCGGTGAACCAACACGTGTTTCCGAAGAAGAATTGATCAGCATTTTTACGGATGAAAAAGCGGAATATACAAAAATAGTTGATGGCATAAAGTCAACTCTCGAATGTCTTGTTGCATCTGAAGGTAACGGCGAAGGAAGACGTCTCCAACTTACAAATACAACCAGTCAAGATCGCCTGATTGAAGTTACTTCTTATGCTGAACTGGCGCTCGCAACAATGGAAACTGATTACGCTCATCCTGTTTTTTCACGTATGTTTATAGAAACAGAAATCGCTGATTTAGGTCAAACAATTTTTGCTAAAAGACGCAAACGTGCTCCCAGCGATCCTGATATCCATATTGCCCATTTTATTACCGATACATCGAATATCATCCAAGAAACAGAAGCTGAAACAGACCGTTATCTTTTTATAGGCCGTGGACGATCAATCCACCATGCTGCTGCATTTGATCAGAATACTCATTTCAAAAGTCGTCAGGGATGCGTCCTTGATCCGATTATATCAATCCGCTGTCGCGTAAAAGTCCCAGCACATGAAAAAGTAGAACTTATCTTTTGGACTTTCGCGGACAATTCAAAAGAAACTCTGCAAAATCATATTAGGTATTATCGACAACCCGATATATTCCAGCGTGAATTGTCGATGGCATGGACACGTTCGCAAATTTCAATGTACCAAAGCGGTATCCAGCCAAGAGAAGCTATTGTTTATCAAAAATATGCAACATCTCTTATCTATCCTGATAGAACATGGCGTCTTCCTCCTGAAATCTTGGCAAAAACCCTTGGCAAGCAATCTGATCTCTGGCCAATGTCTCTTTCAGGAGACTATCCTATCTGCCTTCTTAGAATAGATAATGAAACAGATATAACTGTGCTCCGTGAACTACTTAAAGCACATGAATATTGGCGTATGCGGGGCCTCATTGTTGATCTAGTCATTCTTAATGAGCGGACATTTTCCTATATACAGGATACGCAACACTCCGTTGAATGGGTGTGCGAATCTTACCGTCATCATGCCAAGGACAAAAATGGATGCCAACATATTTTTACCCTGCGGCGTGATCAAATGAATGAGCAAAGTTTTAAGACACTTCTTGCATCAGCCCGCATTGTCCTTCATGCTCAGAATGGATCTCTGTCTGAACAGCTCAAACATATTGAAAATAATGATTCCGATCTAACAACCCGCAAGTACAGTAAAGAATCCAATTATTGCTCGCACCGCAATCAGCATCACAAAAGCAAGCAAACAGCCACCACCACTGAACGAAGCCATTTTTCCTCCATTGGCACTGAGCAACAAAAGCCACCACTTCCCCTCGTCAATGGCGAAGATTTGCAGTATTGGAATGGTTATGGTGGTTTTAATCACGAAAACCATTATGTTGTGCGTCTTAACGGACAGACAACCACACCGCATCCATGGATTAATGTCATTGCCAATAACGGCTTTGGCTTTCATGTATCGGCTGAAGGTGCAATCTTCACCTGGGCTAACAATAGCAGAGATTATCAATTAACCCCTTGGACAAATGATCCCGTTTCCAACCGCCCTGGGGAAGCGCTGTATATTGTTGATCGCCATTCTTTGAAATGTTTTTCTCCAGTTTCCGCTGTTGAATGTGATGATAGTGTTGTTTACGAAGCCTGCCATGGCTTTGGATTCTCAACCTTTCAATCCACTCATTCGGATATCGCGTTGCATTTTACCCATACCCTCGACCATAAAAGGCCTGTGCGCATTTCACGTCTCATCATCAAAAATGAGGGAAAAACACAACGCAGCCTACGCCTTTATAATTACGTTGAATGGGTTTTAGGCAATATTCGTACAAAATATGCTCCCTTTATTGTCCCTTATCACGATCCTAAACGTGGTGCACATTTTATTCGAAACCCCTACCACACCGAGAGATCTGAACAAGTCACTTTTTTATCAGCATCTGAAATGCCAACCAGCGTTACCACAGATCGCACCGAGTTTATTGGTCCGACAGGAACTGTTCACCATCCACGTGCTATTCGTCAAGCTGAAGCTCTTTCAAATCTCGTTGAAGCAGGTCGCGATCCTTGTTCAGCATTAGCCTATGATCTTGATCTGCTCCCCGGCCAAACAAAAGAAATCATCTTTTACCTTGGCAGTGCTGAAAATATGCAAGAAGCTGAAAAACTGCTGGATCAAGCGCGAATAGACGACTTTAATGATCTTCTTGCGCAACAAAAACAACAATGGGATGATCTTGTTTCATCGCTACAAGTTAAAACCCCTGATCCCTCTTTTGATATTATGGTCAATCGCTGGCTCCCTTATCAAATCTACGCCTGCCGCATACTGGCTCGCACAGCTTTTTATCAAGCCAGTGGTGCATTTGGTTTTCGTGATCAATTACAAGATAGCTTGTCTTTATTACTGCTGAAGCCACAACTCGCACGTGAGCAATTATTAAATGCTGCAATGCATCAATTTCCTGAAGGAGATGTACAACATTGGTGGCTTCCGAACACTAATTCTGGTGTTCGAACCCTTATTTCTGATGATATTGTCTGGCTTGCGTATGGAACAGCTCTTTATGTAAACACTACTGGCGAATATACATTTCTTGATACCTTAATTTCCTTCATTGAAGGAGCTCCTCTAGAAAAAGGGCAACATGATTCTTATTTTCAACCTACACAATCTGTAAAAACTGCAACCCTCTATGAACATTGTGCTTTAGCCTTAGACCTTGCCATCAAACGCTGTGGCCCACACAATCTTCCACTCATTTTAGGCGGTGATTGGAATGATGGCATGAATTTAGTGGGAATTGAAGGAAAAGGAGAAAGCGTTTGGTTGGGATGGTTCCTTGGAACGACACTAAAAGAATTCATTCCTCTAGCCCAAAACCGTGGTGACCACAGTCACGCTGAAACGTGGCATACATACCTTGAACGTTTGACCAAAGCTTTAGAAGAAAGCGGTTGGGATGGTGCTTGGTACCGACGTGGTTATTTTGATGACGCCACTCCTCTTGGCTCCCAAAAAAATGTTGAATGCCAAATTGATACCATTGCTCAATCTTGGGCTGTAATTTCTAAAATGGCCTCTCCTCACCGTCAAAAACAAGCAATGACATCGATGCTTGATCTTCTATGTGACGAAAAAGGCAGACTTTTACGCCTTTTCTGGCCACCTTTTAACAAAAGTCCTCTTGAACCGGGTTATATTAAAGGTTATCCACCAGGAGTTCGTGAGAATGGTGGCCAATATACCCATGGTGCTGTTTGGAGCATTATAGCATTGGCTGAAATTGGTGAAGTAGACAAAGCCTACTCTTTGTTCTCTATGATAAATCCTATTACTCATGCTCACAATCCCGAAATTTATCGTGTCGAGCCTTATGTCATGGCCGCAGATATCTATGCCGTTGAACCACACCGTGGACAAGGCGGTTGGACATGGTATACAGGCTCAGCAGGCTGGTTTTACCGAGCCGCAATACAGACGATTCTTGGAATCCACTGCCAAGCTGATCAGTTATTTTTACGCCCACACTTGCCCTCTGACTGGCCTGAATACGAAGTAAAAATGAAGTTCCATAATGCTGTTTATACCATTAAAGTTAAATGGGCAGAAGACAATATACTTAGTATTAATGGAAAGGTATATGCAAAAATTGATACCGGAATACAACTAAAGAAAACAGGACACCATGAAATTGTACGCACCCTAAAATCTAAAGATAACAACAAGTAAAAAACTTTTTTATATTGCTCTAAGCTGTTATATTTGTTACATTTTTATATTGTTCGTAATATATCACCTTAGTATGAAAACAATATTAGATCTCATTAAACCGAAAGAGAAGAGATCATGAATCGTACAGATATTGCTAAACGTGTTTATAACCATACATGGAAACTTGATCCGATCATTCGTTCGCTTCTCGATACGGATTTTTATAAGCTTCTTATGGTGCAGATGATTTGGAGGCTTTATCCAAATGTTCATGCTACTTTCTCGCTCATTAACCGTACCAAAACAGTTCATCTTGCCAATGATATTAATGAAGGTGAGCTGCGTGCTCAACTTGATCATGCCATCAGTTTGCGCTTTACAAAAAAAGAAATGATATGGCTTGCTGGCAATACATTTTATGGTCGCAAAAAAATTTTTAAACCGGATTTTCTTAATTGGCTTGAGAAATTTCAACTTCCCGAATATGAGCTAACCCAGAAGGATGGCCAATATATTTTACATTTTTATGGCCCATGGGCATACAGCTCTATGTGGGAAATTCCTGCCCTTGCTATTATCAATGAATTACGCTCACGCGCTGCTCTAAAAAACCTTGGTCGTTTTGCACTGGATGTGCTTTATGCCCGTGCAAAAGCAAAAATGTGGAGCAAAATTGAACGCCTTCAAAAACTTCCTGATATTAAAATATCTGATTTTGGCACCAGACGTCGCCATTCTTTTTTATGGCAACGCTGGTGTGTTGAAGCATTAAAAGAAGGCCTTGGAAATTCTCTTATGGGCACTTCTAATATCCTTCTAGCCATGGACACAGATTTAGAGGCCATTGGTACAAACGCACATGAACTCCCTATGGTTATTGCAGCTCTTGCTGAAAATGATGATGACTTACGCAATGCACCTTACCAAGTTCTACGAGATTGGAACCAATATTACGGTGGAAACCTTTTGATTGTTTTACCAGATGCTTTCGGCACAGAAGCATTTTTACGTAATGCGCCAGAATGGGTGGCAGACTGGACAGGTTTCAGACCCGATAGCGCTCCACCTATTGAAGGAGGTGAACGCATTATCAAATGGTGGCAAGAAAAAGGAAAAAAACCACGTGAAAAATTATTGATTTTTTCCGATGCGCTCGATGTAGATACAATTGAAAAAACCTATCATCATTTCCATGACAAAGTGCGTATGAGTTTTGGCTGGGGAACCAATCTCACCAATGACTTTGAGGGTTGTGCACCCAAAAAAATCGCAAACCTTGATGCTATTTCTCTTGTCTGCAAAGTCACCCAAGTAAATGATCGACCAGCTGTAAAACTTTCAGATAATCCTGAAAAAACTATGGGTGATCCTCAAGAAATACAACGCTATCTCAATCTTTTTAGCAATTAAAACATACTCTTTAGGACTGAAATATAAACTAATTCGTATAAATGAGAGACAAACTCCTGTGAAATAAATTAATTTCCAAACAATACAACATACAAAGACTATTGATTTCTCTTAGTACACGAAAAGAATGTGATATTCTGTGAGATAGTCTTTTTGTGCGCGATCTATCCTATCATGCTGTAAAAGTATTTCTAGCATCCTTAATAATATACGAACATATAGTCTCTCCGTGCCAATGCTTTCACCCGCATATCATCCTAGCCAATGAATACATAACTATTATAACATAACATTTTGCGAAAATGCACGAGCTAAATATTATGGATAGTATCCTAGTTATTATTTGCCCCACAACCTTCTATCAAATTCCCATAACATAAAATGCGTTTGATTCATAAATTTTCTATTCTGGTATTGATGAGGATGATGACATAGGTGAAGATGGGCGTGTAATCATATAAATAGCAATGGCCAACAAAACAGTTGCAACCAATAAGGCAAGCCACAAAGCAGGATGCACCACTATCAAAAACAATAAAAAGCCTACAGCCATGCTAACCGTAGCAAAAATTTTAACAAAAAGCGGAATAGCTCCATGTTCTTCCCATTGTTTAATGTGCTGACCAAAAACACGGTGATGATACAACCACTGGTGAAAACGCGGTGATGAACGAGCAAAACACCATGAAGCAACCAGAAGAAAAGGTACTGTCGGCATAATAGGTAAGACTGCACCGATAACACCCAACACAACCATTACCCAACCCAATATCAAACAACAAATACGCACAGTGCGGGACATCTTAAGTCTTTTTTTCATCCTCTAGCGCCAACACTCCTCTTATTCTGCAAATATTATATATAAAGCTTTTTTATATAAAATCCCGTAGACAAATCAACTCCCTGTATTTTGCACACAATCACTGCTCAATCCTCTCGTTCATTCATAAGCATACTCTCAATCAGCAATTTTCAGTAACGACTCTTGCAAAAGTATAAAGCAGTTTCGTGATATAATAATCATTTCAAAATTTTTAACTACCAAAACAAGTCTTTCAATGAAGAAAAAGATAAAAAGGCTGCATAATAAATAATGCAGCCTTTTAATTACGAATGCAGCGTTGGGAGGAGGAAATACTGCATCCATCCGCTAGATGTTGGGAGGAAAATAATCTAGCGCGCAATTCTTTAATAATAAAAAACCATCGAAACAATATACAAAAACGCATGACTGCTATGCATAAATTACTACACTCAAATTTTCTGAATCGCACTCCGATGAAAGAAAATTGACGTAATAATGATGATAAAAATAAGCGTTAAAATTAATACAATCGTGGAAGCAGAATCAGAACCAATGAATAAGCTTAAATAAATACCTAAAAAACTAGAAACAACTGCAACACATATAGAAATCAAAAGCATAGAAGAAAAGCGCTTTGTGACGAGATAAGAAATTGCTCCTGGTGCAATCAGTAAAGAAATAACTAAAATAATGCCAATAGCTTTTAAAGCTGCAACAATCGTAAGAGAAATCATTGTTAAAAGGGTATAATGAAGCAGTGATACCCGTAACCCAATCGCACGTCCCTGCACTGAATCAAAAATGTACAACATAAAATCGCGCCATTTTGCTCCCAGAATCAAAGTAACAATTGTAGAAATTACCGCTGTCTGCGTAATATCAAGCCAATTAACGCCCAAAAGATTTCCAAATAGAATGTGGTTTAGATCCACATCACTATAAATCGCCGTTGCCAAAACAAGCCCCAAACCAAACATAGACGAAAAAACGACTCCCATGACTGTATCCTGCTTAATACGGCTATTGCTCCCCAAAAAGCCTGTTATGATGGCACAGATCATACCAGCAACAAAAGCACCGCAAGCAATCAAAGTCATTGTGACATTGTTCGGATTCATATGCTGAACATAAGCAAACGGTAAAGAAGCCAAAAATGTCATCACCCACGGCGTTACCATATAACCCATAACTACACCTGGAAAAACGGCATGGGAAATTGCATCTCCTAAAAGCGCCCATCCTTTCAAAATAAGAAAACAGGAAAGTACAGCCATGGGAATAGCAAGAATAATGGTAATAATGATACCCTTAATCATAAAAGAAAACTGGAAAGGAAGCAGTAATTGATCAATCATGATATCATCGCACCTTTTTTCGCTGCTCTTACACGTAAACGTGCAGCAATAAAACCGTGTTTAGGAGCAAAAACAAAAGCCAAAATAAACAAAAGAGCTTGAAAAAGCACAACAACACCACCGGTTTGTGCATTTAAAAAATAACTCACATAAACACCCAATACACTTGTAATTGTTCCAATCACAACCGCAATCACCAAAAGGTTTGCAAAGCGATCACTTAAAAGATAGGCAGTTGCTCCAGGTGTCACTACAAGACAAATAACCAGAAAAGCTCCTACCGTCTGCATTGCAGCAACAGTGCAAGCCGCAAGCAATGTAAAAAAGAGAATTTTTAAGTGCTTTACGTTCAACCCAACGGCGCGCGCATGATTTTCATCAAACAAAGCAAGCAGTAAATCTTTCCACTTTAAAAGCAATATAAATAAAGAAATAAAGCCTATACAAGCCAGCTGTATAATATCTAATGAACTCACTGCTAAAACATTTCCAAGAACAATCGTATCAATATTGACAGACATTGGTTTGAGTGATTTTAAAAACAATCCAAAAGCAAAAAAGGATGAAAAAATTAAACCAATAATAGTGTCTTCCTTTAATTTTGTTCGATGATTAAAAAATAACATCGCTGCCGCAGCTAATCCACCAGAGAAAAAAGCTCCAAACGAAAAAGGTAATCCTAAAAGATAAGCTCCAGCTACTCCGGGCACAATTGAATGAGAAAGAGCATCACCAATCAGAGACCAACCTTTCAACATTAAAAAAGCAGAAAGAAAGGCACAAACACACCCAACCAACCCCGAAACCCACATCGCATTAACCATATATTGATAGCTAAATGGCTCAAGCAACCACAAAATCATACAATGCGCTCCAAATTCTGATTGCCATCACACAATACAGGCTTGTCGTCATCTGTCAAAACATCATTTGTTTTTGCACCTTGGAGATCAAAAATATGATGATGCAAAGTACCATCAAAAGTTTGTTCAAGATTTTTTTGTGTAAAGACTGCTTTGGTTAATCCAGAAGCCAAAACGGTTCCCTTTATTAAAACCGTGCGATCACAAAATTCACGAACAGAGCCTAGATTGTGGGTAGAAACCAATATCGCAGCACCTTCTGTTCGCAATTCTCGCAATAGAGCAATGATCTTATCTTCTGTCTTAACATCAACACCGGTAAACGGCTCGTCTAATAAAATAGCTTTTGCTTGTTGTGCAAGCGCACGTGCCAGAAAGACACGCTTTTTCTGACCGCCAGAAAGTTCACCAATTTGCCGCTTAGCAAACTCCCACATATCAACACGTTCTAACGCAACACGGACAGCTTCATAATCTTGCGGCCGTGCATAGCGGAAGAAATTCATATGGCCATAGCGTCCCATCAATACAACATCTTCAACAAGAACAGGAAAATCCCAATCAACGTCCTCACTCTGTGGTACATAAGCGACAAGGTTTTGTTTCAAAGCCTTTTCAACCGGCAAATCAAAAATGTTAATTTTTCCTTTTGAAGGCTGTACAAATCCCATAATGGCTTTAAATAACGTTGATTTTCCAGATCCATTAACGCCAATCAATGCCGTAATAGAACCAACCGGACTCTGAAAACTGACTTCACGCAAAGCGGTATGCCCATTGCGATAAGTCACCGTTACCCCTTGAGCAGATATTCCAGATTTAGTCATTGCCCCTTTGCCCCATCGGATAAGACAGCGGCAATACGTGCGCTGGTAACACGCAACAAATCAACATAGGTCGGAACCTCACCATCTTGCTCACTCAAGGAGTCAACATAAAGCACACCGCCATATTTAGCGCCTGTTTCTCTTGCAACCTGCTGAGCAGGTGCAGGAGAAATGGTACTCTCAGAAAAGATCGCTTGAATATTATATTTCCGAACCATATCAACAACATGCTTAACCTGCTTCGGTGTTCCCTGCTGATCAGCGTTAATTGGCCATAAATAGAGTTCTTTTAAATTAAAATCACGCGCCAAATAACTAAATGCACCCTCACTTGTCACAAGCCAACGTTTATCTTCTGGCAATGCTTCAAATTCAGCTCTTATCGGATCAATGATTGAGCGAATTTTTTGCTTATAGTTTTCAGCATTTTCTTTATAAGTGGCAGCATTCTCAGGATCGTATTTGACAAAAGCATCGCGAATATTATCCACATAAATCAAAGCCGCAGTCGGTGACATCCAAGCATGGGGATTCGGTTTACCACTGTAAGGTCCGTCACCAATGTTGATCGGCACAACACTTTCTGAAACAACAACACTTGGAACATCTTTGATATTTTGGAAAAATTTCTCAAACCAAAGCTCCAACCCTAACCCATTCCATAAAATAAGATTAGCTCCTTGCGCACGCATAAGATCACGCGGCGTAGGCTGATATTCATGAATCTCAGCACCAGGTTTGGTAATGGATTCAACCTCAGCAGCATCACCAGCCACATTACGCGCCATATCAGCAATGATTGTAAAAGTTGTAACAGCTTTAAATTTGTTCGCACTCAAAGCTGAGCCAGGTGCAAAAAAAACTATCCCACAAAAAACTGTGGCAAAAAACGCTTTTAATGGCATTGATTTTCTTTCTATTGCTAATGATTTGCATTAACATCTATAAATAGCAGCTAATTTTCTCCTTGGCAATAAAAGATTATTTCAAAATGATAATTTCTTTCGCCACTTAAAATTATATCTTTACTACTTTCAAAAATGCTTATGATTGAACTGTTTTTCTGTTGGATAAAAATGGATAGGTGGCTAATTTCAAAAAACCACTCAGATCTTAACGCTCATACTGACTGCATTTATATTTAAATGCATATCCTATTCATAACATCCTAAAAGAATGATGTGCAGCTCGATAAGAGCTACAATCATCAACAACGCAAATGTCCACCTGTTGCTTTAGCGACGCTCTCCACAACCTTCAAAGCAAGTTCCTCAAGATCTTCATCTGTCAAAGTTCTTTCAATGGGCTGAAGTGCAACTTCAATTGCTACCGACTTCTTATCATCACCAAGAATGGGATCTTCAAAAAGATCAAAAACCTGCACTGAATGAATAAGCTTTTTATCCGCCCCCTTCGCAGCGCGAACAATGAGAGAGGATGCAACAGCTTTATCAACCACAAATGCAAAATCACGTCGCACCATTTGAAAAGGTGCTAGATTTAAAGGAGGACGATTCTTAGTTGCCTTTTTCTTTGGCTCTGGAATCCGATCAAGAAAAACTTCGAAACCGCATAAAGGACCACTAACATCTAATTTTCCCAATGTCTCAGGATGAAAAACACCAAAAAAGCCCAAAATAACCTTTGGCCCAAGCTTGATAACCCCTGAACAACCCGGATGATACCAATTGGGCGCACCTGCCTCAATTTGCACTTTGCTGATATCCATACCACATGCTTCCAAAACTGCAAATGCATCTGCTTTGGCATCAAAAACATCAACGACTTTTGCATTTCCATTCCAAAAACGTCCAGCTCCTTCAAATCTTTCTGTACCACGACGAATACCACAAGCAACAGACTGTTGCTTATCGGGTGTATCACCTTCATAGATGCTTGAAACTTCAAACAAAGCCATATCCGAAAAACCACGATCAACATTTCGCTGTGCAGCCATAAGCAAGCCAGGTAAAAGAGAAGGACGCATTACCGACATATCCGTAGCAATAGGATTCACCAATTTCAGTTGCGCCTGATCACCTCCAAAAGTAAGTGCCTGATTTTCAGAAATAAATGACCAGGTTACAGCTTCCATCATACCCCGATAAGCTAAAACCTGACGCGCAGCACGTGAACAAATCTGCGAGAAAGTTAAAATCGGACCTTTTCCCTCTGTAAAGTCTTTCAACGGTATAGGCTCAATCTTATCCAGCCCATGAATTCGCATCACTTCTTCTACTAAATCAGCTTTACCAGCAAGATCGTGGCGCCATGTCGGTACTTTAACCGTCACCACATCCCCTTCTCCTTCAACGCTAAATCCAAGCTGTGCTAAAATAGTCATAGCTTGTCCATGATCTATATCTAAATTCGTTAAACGTTTTATTTCAGCAAAGGGAAAAACAATCTCTTTGATTTCTGGCTTCTGATAACCAATGACCTGCGCTACCGACGCCTCACCGCCACAAAGACGCAGGACCAACTCTGTTGCAATCTCAAGCCCTGATTCCATAAAAGCCGGATCAACGCCACGCTCAAATCGATAACGCGCATCGCTAATAATTCCTAATGCACGACCCGTCTGCGCAATACTCTGCGAATCCCAAAGCGCTGATTCAATAACAACGCGACGTGTCGTTTCATCACAGCGCGTTCTTTCACCACCCATGATACCAGCAATGGAAACAACCCCCTCTTCATCGGCAATGACACAATCTTTATCTCCCAAACGATAGGTTTTTCCATTAAGCGCCTGAATTTGTTCACCTTCACGACCACGACGGATACTTAAATGTCCTTTAATCTTATCTGCATCAAAAACATGAAGCGGACGACCAAGGTCAAAACTGATATAGTTTGTCATATCAACCAATGCATTAATCGGCCTCAAACCGATTGCGATCAAACGCCGTTGCATCCATTGCGGCGATGCCCCATTGTGCACATTGCGCACTTCACGCCAAGCAAAACCTAAACATAATGATGCATCCTGCACAAAATCCAAAGACACTTGAACCGGCGTTTCAAAGGAAGTGGTCAATTGCGGCAAAGACAATTTTTTTAATCGCCCAATTCCAGTTGCAGCTAAGTCACGAGCAATTCCGCGAACACCTGTGCAATCAGAACGATTGGGCGTTAAACCAACATCAATCACTGGATCATCTAAACCCGCATAAGTCGCAAATGAGCCCCCAATAGGTGCATCTTCTGGAAGTTCAATAATCCCATCATGCTCATCCAACAACGCAAGTTCTGATTGTGAGCACATCATACCAAAACTTTCGACACCTCGAATTTTTCCCACAGATAATGTCACATCAAGCCCAGGCACATAAGTTCCTGGCAATGCAAGAACGCCAACAAGCCCAGCACGTGCATTTGGCGCTCCACAGACAACTTGTACAGGTGCACCAGAGCCGTTATCAACTGACAAAACCTGTAATTTATCAGCATCAGGGTGCTTAGTGGCCGTTAAAACCTTGCTAATCACAAAACCTGCTAAAGAAGAACGATCCTCAACATGATCAACCTCAAGGCCAATAGCTGTTAGTTTATCGCAAATTTCATCCAAAGATGCATCTATATCTAGGTGATCCTTCAACCAGGACAATGTAAATTTCATTTTAAAACCTCACATGAAAACCGTTACAAGATCACAAATTGCGTAAACCAGCAAAAAGACTGGGTATATCAAGACAACGAAAGCCATAATGATCCAACCAACGCAAATCAGCATCAAAAAAAGCCCGCAAATCAGACATGCCATATTTTAACATTGCAATACGATCAATACCCATACCCCACGCAAATCCTTGATATTCATCAGGATCAAAACCAACATTTTTCAAGACATGCGGATGCACCATTCCACACCCTAAAATTTCTAGCCAATCACGACCTTCCCCAAACTTCACTTCCGAACCAGAACGGTCACATTGAATATCCACCTCCATAGATGGTTCAGTAAAAGGAAAGAAAGAGGGACGAAAACGCATCTTCACCGAAGATACTTCGAAAAAGGCTTTACAAAACATTTCATGCAGCCACATCATATTTGCAATGTTCGAAACTTTATCAATCACCAATCCTTCCACCTGATGAAACATCGGAGAATGTGTCGCATCAGAATCCATACGATAAGTTTTTCCAGGAATAATAATGCGTATCGGTGCCTGCTGCTTTTCCATTGTGCGAATTTGAACAGGCGATGTATGCGTACGCAACAATTTCCGATTTCCTGTTTCATCTACGTCAAAAAAGAAAGTATCATGCATTTCGCGCGCAGGATGACCTTGAGGAAAATTTAACGCTGTGAAATTATAATAATCCGTTTCAATATCTGGCCCCTCTGCAATCGAAAAACCCATACCTGCATAAATGGCTATGATTTCATCGATCACATGCGAAATAGGATGAATACGCCCCCTTTCCATAGGTGAAGAGCGAACAGGCAAAGTCACATCAACTGTTTCACTAGAAAGCTGCAAAGCCAGTGCTTGACGTTTAAAAAAATCACGCTTTTGCGCATATAATGCTAAAATGCGGTTTTTTAATCCATTAAGTACTGGCCCAATTTGATGACGTTCATCAGCGCTCATAGTTCCCAGCGCTTTTAATTTTTCAGAAATGCTGCCTTTTTTACCCAATGCCGCAACACGCACCGTTTCAAGTTCTTGTTCATCCTGTGCTGCTTCTAAAGCTAAACAAATTTCTTGTTCCAGACGCTTAATATCGTTCATATTTCTATATTTCTGCCTATTTTTAAATAAAAAAACCGCGCCAGCAATAGCCAACGCGGGATCCCGAATAAACAATGCTTTAAGAGAACGCGGCTGGCTTACTTGACAGCGCTTTCAAAAGCATTAGGCGTTGTATCTTTCAAATATTCTAGAGCTTTCTTTGCAGAAGCCACCAAAGCAGAAAACGCTGTAGGCTCATGAATAGCTATATCAGAAAGAACCTTACGATCGACTTCAATACCAGCCTTTGATAAGCCGTCAATAAAACGCCCATAAGTTAAGCCTTCCATACGAACAGCCGCATTAATCCGCTGGATCCACAAAGCGCGGAAAGTGCGTTTGCGGTTTTTACGATCACGATAAGCATATTGCTTCGAACGATCAACTGCTGCTTTGGCTGCACGAATCGTATTTTTACGCCGACCGTAAAAACCTTCAGCCTGTTTAAGAACTTTTTTGTGCTTAGCGTGAGCTGTAACACCTCTTTTTACACGTGCCATATGACAATCTCCTAAAAATCAAAAGCGCAAGGCTTAAAGGCCATTCGGCAAATAACACTGAATGACTTTTTTAGCATCTGGCTCAGAGAGAACCATTGTTCCACGTGCATCACGAATAAACTTATTAGAACGTTTAATCATGCCATGACGTTTACCAGCAGCTGCTGCCTTAACTTTGCCTGTCGCAGTGATTTTGAACCGCTTTTTAGCGGATGATTTGGTCTTCATTTTGGGCATTTTGCTACTCCATACATTAAATTTCATCAAGCGGACCAAAGCTTGAATAAGCAACTCAACAGCCACGGCATGCCCTGCCGGGCGGTTAACCTTATTCTTAATAAGCCAGTGTGCATAAAATAGCAAGGGGGCATATCACAAAAAAACCGGTGCTCCATTACCTTTTACCTCAATTAAAGGCGCTGGAATTGCATTCGTTTTAATTGCAGCCTTGCAAAGATCAGCAATAATGCACTGCATGCACTCTGCTTTACGCGCTTTACAAATGTAACGGCCATGTAGAATGAGCCAATGATGTGCATGATGCATATAATGCGCAGGAATAATCTCCACCAACTTTTCTTCAACCTCCTCGGGTGTTTTTCCCGGAGCTAAACCAAGGCGATTTCCAAAACGAAAAATATGTGTATCCACCGCCATAGTGGGCTGGCCAAAAGCAACATTTAAAATTACATTGGCAGTTTTGCGCCCTACACCAGGCAACGTCATAAGAGCTTCACGACTACTCGGCACTTGACCGCCATATTGGTCAATCAAAATACAACAAAGTGCATAAACATTGCGCGATTTTGCACGCCAAAGACCAATAGTACGAATATAATGCGCAATTCCCTCTTCTCCTAATGCAGCCATTTTTTCAGGTCGGTCAGCAAGACGAAACAATTCTTGCGTTGCTTTGTTAACACCAGAGTCTGTGGCTTGAGCAGACAGAATAACCGCAACCAAAAGAGTGAATACATTTGTATATACAAGATCGCTTTTAGGGGAAGGACGTTGTACAGAAAAACGGCGAAATATTTCTTCAATCTCAGCGTTTGTATACAATGTTCCGGCAATTGTTCGCGCTTTTTGCAATTTTGTTTTTCTTTCAGTCATTAAACTCTCTGGCTTCTCTCTTGAAATCGTTTAAGCCTGCCATACGGGAAGAGAACATGCAAATTTAAAGTTTTGTCAAATAGTTGCTTTGAAAAGAACGATCACAATGATACATTGATAGCTTTCACCAAACCCATTATTTTAGAGTTTAAAATAATGAAAAAAGCGGTCAACATATTGGAATAAAGAACAAAGCTTATCCAGCATATCATATTCAAAGTCGTTACAAAAATGATAACAAAATCATATGTGTGTAGCTTACGTTGTAGCATCACTTTACCTGCATTCCAATATACCTATTGACACAGAGTATATGCATAGCGCAAATGCTAAGTTGCAAAATAATCTCAGATCAGTTAATCTCTACTAAGTGAATTGAGTAAAATATACGATGAGAGAACATAAACAAACCTTGTCATTACACGATATGAGCTTGTCTGATGAAGGACAAATTGCGTATTTAAAAAAAGTGTGTACGGATGATCTAGCTAAAAGTTTTCCAGATCTCCCGCCAATGACACCAGGTATTACATTATGGGCTATTTTTGGCGAAACGGGTTATCCGATACTTTTGTCTGATGAACGTTCTGCCGCTCTCGCAGGAGCTAATGAGCATGAGTTACAAATCGTAACCCTGCACTAAAGTCTCTTTAAGAAAAACTATAAAATCATCTTTCTATGCGTGAGGGTGATGTCTTTTTGTGTGACCAGTCAATTACCGAGTTCCACCCGCAACGCTTATTGTTATTTATCTACCACCCAAGCAAAGAAAAAATCACAGACAGAAAATAGTTTCAGAATAGAAACTCTAAAATAATGACGAAACCTTAACTCTCATTCGATATAAGCTGAATCTACAGATATATTCAGTATCTAAAGTATCTAATGAAGAATGAATTATTTGTTATCATCAGAATTGTTATTGATTTTCTTTTTAATTTTTTGTTCAATTTTTCTAAGACAGTATGGGATAAGTAGTATTAATAAAATATAATAGGAAGTGATAATAAAAACCTCAGAATTAATAAACTTAACAATATTAATAAACTTAACAATACCTTCTCCAAGCAAAAATGTTATAAATACCAGACTAGCAATAACTGCAGCAATAACTGCAATACCCAGTATAATAGGTGCACATGCAAGTATTATAACCGCTAATATGATTCCGCCTGCAATAGTGAGCATATTGTCCCCCCTGCTATTAGCTCTTCCAATAAGTCTACGGTAGTTATTAATGTTCTGTCTCTTCTGTCAATCACGTTCAGAAAAACAACACCGTTATTTTGTAAAGAAATCAATCAGCCAGTCGATCTTCCTTACCTAAACGATATCCGATCAGATTTGATAACCTTCTCTAGCGCCGTCCACATGCTTTTAACTGCTGATCATAAAGTCTAGACATTTTTTCCATACGTTGTGCAGCCGCTGCAAGCGCCGCAGTTGGGCGATTTCCACGCGCATAACCACCATGTCCCATATGATAATTTAAATAAAGATTATATGCATCATGAGGGTGAACGCCATTGCGTCGAACACTTTGACTATGATACCAAGCAACAAAATCCGCTGAATCTGAAAAACTTGTACGCCGCGCAGAAGACTTTCCTGTGGAACGGAGGTACATTTCCCATGAACCATCAAGTGCTTGAGAATAGCCATAAGCCGTCGAACGACGCTTCCATGGAATAAAACCAAGGAGTTTTGTACGTGAAGGACGCGCATCATGACGAAAGCTTGATTCCATATTAATGGTTGCAAGAATAATGGGCATAGGAATCCCATGACGCATTTCTGCATTCTTAGAAGCTTTTTCCCAATTATCAAAAAAACCATCTTTCTGAGCAAAAACAGCGCAAGCATTATTTGTATGCATAGGAGGTTTTGTTGCACAAGCACTCAGCAAAAACGCTAATGCTCCTAAAAACACAAGGTATCGCACAATTTTTTCCTCTGATTAGAGAGCAAACCAAGCCTAAATACTCAAAAATTCTTACGAATAAATGAAGGATATCACCACACTCTGTATCTTATGAATTCTATCTAAGCATTGGCTCTACTCCTCATCAATGAAACGCAATTTTTGCGGCTGAACAGGAGCTGTTACCGGCATTGAGGTTGTATCATTTTCTTTTAAATCGAAAGCGTCTATGCGACTACCCCGCTTCATAATTTTAGAGGAAGATATCAAAATCGCCTCGATATCTTCACCCATTTTATAAAAATGTTTCTGCAAAGCACGAACACGCGTATCCATCCGCCCGAGATCTTCCATCAATTTTGCCACTTCAGACTGGATCAAATGCGTTTGTTCACGCATTTTCGCATCCTTCATAATTGTTTGTACAACTTGAACAGATAACATCAGCAAAGAGGGCGATACAATAATTACATGTGACCGATTGGCTTTTTGTACCAGTGGCTCAAAATCTTCATAGATTGTTGCAAAAATCGATTCCGATGGAACAAAGAGAAAAGCGGTATCATGCGTTTCGCCAGGAATTAAATATTTTTGCGCAATATCACGAATATGAACATCCATATTGGTGCGAAATTGACGTTCTGCTTCCTGGCGTTCCTGAGATGATGCGGCCTGACGAATTGCATTCCAAGCCTCCAGAGGAAATTTAGCATCAACAACAAGAGAAGGTGCCTTATTAGGCATATGAATGAGACAATCCGGGCGTTTTCCGTTTGAGAGAACCGCCTGAAAAACATAAGCTTTGGCTGGTAAAGCATCGGCAATGATCGCTTCCATTCGCCCCTGACCAAAAGCACCACGCGTCTGCTTATTGTTTAAAATGGCCTGTAGCTGAACAACCTGCCCAGTAAGCGACTGAATATTATTTTGCGCAGCATCAATCACCGCTAAACGTTCTTGCAAACGAGCCAAATTTTCATAAGTAGATTTGGTTTGCACCTGAAGAGTTTGACCCAAATTGGTTGTCATCCCATTGAGTTTCTCACAGATAGACTGATTGAGTTCAGCCTGTCTTTGACCAAAAATTTCTGTCATTGTCTGCATACGCCCTTGCATTTCAGCCTGCGTTTTCAACAATGTAGCCATCTGCATTTGCGCCTCACGGGCACGTTCAGCCGCTTCACTTTCCCAGAGTGCCCTTTTCCGGTTACTCTGCAGAATCATAAAAAGCACCACACCAGCTAACAGAAACAGGATCATTAGCTGAACTAAATACCCACTAAAGGGCATTAAAGAAAAAAACGAATCAAACATAAAAAACAATATAGCGGTTTTACTGTAAAAAAGCGCACAAATCGCTTATTCAATATTGACCAGAAACAAACCATTCATTAACTTATCTGTATGTCAATACAACCTTTAGTTCTTTTACCTGATCCGATTTTACGTGAAGTTTCAAAACCAATCGAGCATATCGATTCAAATGTCCAAAAACTCGCTGACGATATGTTGCAAACAATGTATGATGCTCAAGGTATTGGCCTTGCCGCTATCCAAATTGGTGTGCCCTTGCGTATGTTGGTCATAGATGTTTCTGAAAAAGAGACTCTCAAAGAGCCGCTCATTATTATTAATCCAGAAATCTTATGGCTATCGGATGAACGCAATATTTACAAAGAGGGGTGCCTTTCTATTCCTGAATATTATGCGGAAGTTGAACGTCCAAAACAACTTCGCATGCGCTATAGAGATCATGCAGGAAAGCAAATGGAAATTGAAGCCAATGATCTCTTAGCCACTTGCTTGCAACATGAAATTGATCATTTAAATGGCCATCTTTTTATTGATCACATTTCCAAAATCAAGCGCGATATGGTGATACGCAAATTAAAAAAACGAGCAAAAGAAAAAAACATACAGGAAGCAATTTTGTAATGGCATTACGGTTAAGTTTTATGGGAACACCTGCTTTTTCTGTTCCCATTTTACATGCTTTATTAGATGCAGGACATGATATTGCAGCAGTCTACAGCCAACCGCCTCGTCCAGCAGGACGGCGTGGTCTTAAATTAATCCCTTCTCCTGTTCAAAGCGCAGCAGAAGCAAAATCTATCCCTGTTTTCACGCCTCAAAGTTTTAAAACAGCTGAAGAACAAGCTAAATTTGCAGCACTTTCTGTCGATGTTGCTGTTGTTGTCGCCTATGGATTGCTCTTACCAAAAACCATTCTTGAAACACCGCGCTTTGGTTGTTTGAATGCACATGCTTCACTCTTACCACGCTGGCGTGGTGCTGCACCTATTCAGCGTGCAATCATGGCTGGTGACCAGGAAACCGGAATGATAATTATGAAAATGGATGAAGGACTTGATACAGGACCTGTCGCTTTATCCCGTTCAATCGTCATCACAGAGAATATCACAGCCTGTGAACTTTCAGAAAAGCTTTCACATATAGGAGCAGAACTCATGGTCGAAGCTCTGTCTGCTCTTGAAAAAGGACAACTTAAACTTACTCCGCAATCGCAGGAAGGCGTGACCTATGCTTCAAAAATAAGTAAAGACGAAACCCGTATTGATTGGACACAATCTGCAGAATCCATTCACAAGCAAATATGTGCTCTTTCTTCCTCTCCTGGAAGCTGGTGCGAAATGAGTATCAGTGGGAAACAAGAACGCGTTAAAATTCTTGGAAGTCGTTTAGCAGAAGGAATCTCTCTCAAAATCGGTCGTATAGAACCAGATAATCTGATTATCCACTGTGGACAAGGACGTATAGAAATAACACATCTGCAAAGATCGGGCGGCAAAATTCTTGATAGCCAAACATTCTTGCGGGGTGCCAATATTTCTGCAATTTTTTGATATGCCGCGTTTTAAACTTACCATTGAATATGATGGCTCAAATTATGCGGGCTGGCAACGTCAAGCAGATCTTCGCACTATACAAGGAACCATTGAACAAGCTATTTGTCATTTTAGTGGTCAACAACGAACCATCACCGCAGCTGGCAGAACTGACGCTGGTGTGCATGCAACAGGACAGGTTGCTCATGTCGATTTAACAAAAAATTGGCATCCACATACCGTACGCGATGCAATCAATGCTCATCTGCGACAACAGGGCGAAGATATTGCCATTTTAAATGTACAAAACGTCCCTGATAGCTTTGATGCACGATTTTGTGCAACCAAACGCTATTATCTTTTTAAAATTCTTAATCGCCGTTCACAACCAGCTCTCAACGCCAAACGCGTGTGGTGGTTGCCAAAACCCCTCAATGCTGAAGCTATGCACGAAGCGGCTCAAAGACTTGTAGGGCGGCACGATTTTACGACTTTCCGCTCAGCCCATTGTCAAGCCACAAGTCCTATTCGCACTCTTGAACGCTTAGATATTCAAAAAGAAGGAGAAGAAATTTTTTTATATGCACAAGCGCGTTCTTTTCTTCATCATCAAATCCGTTCATTTGCAGGAAGCCTTATGGAAGTGGGCATCGGACGCTGGACAGCTCAAGATCTTGAAGACGCGCTCCATGCCAAAGATCGCGCACGCTGCGGTATGGTTGCTCCTCCTTCAGGCCTTTATTTGACAAAAATTGACTATTAAATACCCCTTAAGAAGTTTCTTCTCCAAAAGCTGTTAAGTAAGATTATAAAAGGAGCGAATTTTTTCAAAAGCTTCTGCTGCTGTATTGACAAATGTCATGAGAGAAACATCGGAAGGAGAAATTGTCCCTTGCGCGGATAAATAATCAAAATTGATAACATTTTTCCAAAATTCCTCACCAAACATTAAAATTGGAATGCGTTTAACACATCCCGTTTGCACTAAAGTTAACGCTTCAAACAACTCATCCAAGGTGCCCAATCCTCCCGGAAAAATTGCCAACGCCTTCGCCCGCATTAAAGCATGCATTTTGCGTATCCCAAAATAATGAAAATTAAAACACAAATGCGGAGTTATATAAGCATTGGGGATTTGCTCATGAGGTAGAACAATATTCAAACCAATCGAGGGCGCACCGACATCAGTGGCACCGCGATTTCCTGCTTCCATCACTCCAGGTCCCCCTCCCGTAGCAATCACAAATTCACGATATTCAGTGGTAGCAGAATAGTGCGAACACAAACGCGCAAATTCTCTTGCTTCATTATAATAGCGCGACATCATTTGTAAATTTTTCTCTTGCGCTTCATTGTGCGCTGCCCATGCCTCTTGCTCAGGCTCAGGAATACGCGCTCCACCAAACAGCACGACAGTCGATTGAATGCCACATTCTTGAAGAATTATTTCTGGTTTTAAAAGCTCAAGGCCAATGCGCTGTGAACGCAATTCAGGACGCATCATAAATTCTTGATCCATATAAGCCAAACGATAAGTTGGCGAGCACGTTTGTTCTGTATCAGCTACTTCGCTCATCTGTTGTACTACCTCTTCCGCACGAAGTAATGACGTACCATTTGTTTCTTCTTTCACCATTCCACTATACCTTTTGTCTACGTACCCCCTCCTACGGTCTTTTCTATCCCTTTATTGACTATACATATTTCTTCGCGTAGGTCATAAATAATAATTTTATGCTTCTAACTTGTTTAACGGAACCCTAGTAATGACCAATCTCATACAACTGAAAACAATTATTGAAAAAGCATTTGATGATTGCGCTTCTATCAACACCTCTACAAAAGGTGAAATCCGTGACAGTGTTGAATACACATTAAATCTTCTCGACAAAGGTGACATCCGCGTAGCAAACCGCCAAAAAGACGGCCAATGGCATGTTCATCAATGGTTAAAAAAGGCCATTCTTCTCTCTTTTCGTCTCAATCCTACGAATCTTATTGCTGGAGGTGCTAATGAATCCTATTGGTGGGATAAAGTATCTTCCAAATTTTCTGGTTGGAAAGAAGCTGATTTCAAAAAAGCTGATTTCCGCTCTGTTCCTGGAGCTATCGTACGCCATTCTGCCTATATTGCATCCAATGTCATATTGATGCCATCCTTTGTTAATCTTGGTGCCTATGTAGATGAAAGAACAATGATTGACACATGGGCTACTGTTGGTTCCTGTGCGCAAATTGGTAAACATGTTCATCTTTCTGGGGGTGTCGGCATTGGAGGTGTTTTAGAACCACTCCAAGCAAACCCAACAATTATTGAAGACAATTGCTTTATCGGTGCACGTTCTGAAATTGTTGAAGGTTGTATTATCCGTGAAGGAGCTGTTTTAGGTATGGGCGTTTTTATTGGTAAGTCTACAAAAATTATTGACCGTACAACAGGCGAAGTTTTTATAGGTGAAGTTCCCGCCTATTCTGTTGTTGTTTCAGGCTCATTGCCGGGAAAACCATTACCAAATGGTGAAGCAGGCCCCAATCTTTATTGCGCCGTCATTGTAAAACGGGTTGATCAAAAAACACGTGAAAAAACATCTATTAATGATCTCTTACGCGATTAAAAATGCTTTCTCAAGCTTTTCACACATAAACTATAAAGCACCCATTACATAAAAAAAAGGAAATATTCCTCTTTTTAAATTATTTACTCATCTTAAGTGCTTGAATAAAGGCAGATTGCGGAATTTCCACCTTACCGAACTGACGCATCCGTTTTTTGCCCTCTTTTTGCTTTTCCAAAAGTTTGCGTTTACGAGTTACGTCACCGCCATAACATTTAGCTGTTACATCTTTGCGCAAAGCACGAATTGTTTCACGAGCAATAATTTTACCACCAACTGCCGCTTGAACTGGAATTTGAAACATATGTTGAGGAATAAGATCTTTCAGTTTTTCACACAGTGCGCGTCCGCGCTTTTCCGCTATGCTGCGATGTACAAGCATCGATAATGCATCTATAGGTTCTGAATTCACTAGAATAGACATTTTAACCAGATCACCCTCAGAATAATCCGTCATCTGATAGTCAAACGAAGCATATCCTTTTGAAATTGACTTTAAACGATCATAAAAATCAAAAACCACCTCATTGAGAGGTAGATCATACGTCACCATAGCGCGTGTTCCTACATAGGACAAACCAGCCTGTAATCCGCGACGTTCTTGGCAAAGTTCTAAAATTGCCCCAAGATAATCACTAGGTGTCATAATTGTTGCCCGAATCCATGGCTCTTCAATAGCAGCAATTTTAACAATATCAGGCATATCAGCTGGATTGTGCAATTCCTTGACGGAACCATCATTCATCTTCATGCGATAAACAACCGAAGGTGCTGTCGCAATCAGATCCAAATTAAATTCACGCTCTAACCGTTCTTGAATAATTTCAAGATGGAGAAGCCCTAAAAAACCACAACGAAAGCCAAAACCTAAAGCAGCTGATGTTTCCACTTCAAAGGAAAAACTCGCATCATTTAAACGCAATTTACCCATGGCAGCGCGCAAATCATCAAAATCAGCTGCATCAACTGGAAAAAGACCACAAAAAACTACCGGTTGCGCAGGTTTAAAACCAGGCAATGCATTTTCACAAGAGCGGCGATCTTCAGTAATGGTATCCCCAACGCGGGTATCAGCCACCTCTTTAATAGAAGCAGTGATAAAGCCAATCTCCCCTGGTCCTAATTCATCAATCTGTACCATTTTCGGGGTGAATACTCCAACTCGTTCAACTGGATATTTTGCCCCTGTACCCATCATACGAATGGCCTGACCCTTTTTCAAAACACCATCAATCACCCGTACTAAAACGATAACGCCAAGATAAGAATCATACCAGCTATCAACCAACATTGCCTTTAAAGGTTTTGTAACATCACCCATATGTGGAGATGGCAACTGTGTTACAATTGCTTCCAAGACATCAACAATACCAATACCTGTTTTTGCTGATATTTCCAAAGCTCCAGATGCATCAATTCCGATTACATCTTCAATTTGCTCTTTCACGCGCTCAGGTTCTGCAGCTGGAAGATCTACCTTATTGAGCACAACAACCAATTCATGAGAATTATCAATAGCTTGATAAACATTTGCCAAGGTTTGTGCCTCCACTCCTTGGCTTGCATCGACCACCAGCAACGACCCTTCACACGCTGCCAACGAACGCGATACCTCATAGGCAAAATCAACATGGCCAGGTGTATCAATAAGATTTAAGATATATAGTTCACCATTCTTTGCTTTATAGTGCAAGCGCACTGTCTGTGCTTTAATGGTGATCCCACGTTCACGCTCAATATCCATGGAATCAAGAACTTGATCCTTCATCTCTCGTGTTTCAAGGCCACCAGTCATTTGAATCAAGCGGTCAGCCAAAGTTGACTTTCCATGGTCGATATGAGCCACAATGGAGAAATTACGGATATATTTGCGATCTATTGTCATATAAGGCGATTTAGCAAAGAATAGCACAAAACGCAAAGACCAATTACACACTCGTGCCAACCTTTAAAAGAATATAGGTAAAAATTGGTCTTAGAAGAACAAAACTTTTCGAGTGAAAAAAGATTAAAATTTCCATCATATTCCTTGCATCTCAGAAAAGAGAAAGAACAAGCTAATTAGATTTTTCAAGAATTTTATCCTTTTTCCGCCATAGTGAGAATCGCAATTGCGCCACCACAATTCCAATCAGAATAAGCACCCCTCCGAACAGAGCTGAAGCGGATAAACGCTCACCTGCCAAACGCCCAACAAGACCAGCCCACACAGGCTCGCCCGCATAAATAAGGGTTGCGCGTGTAGGTGAAATGGATTTCTGTGCCCAGTTCATAACTAATTGTATCACTGAGCTCATCAAGGCCAACCCTATACCTACATTCAACCACACCCATGAAAATTCGGGTATACTTTCACCCATCAAAGGCATACAGAGAAATGAAAAAAGACCTGCAAAAAATAATTGTATAATCGTTATACGCCGACTATCAACCTTACTTGCAAAAAGTCCGATTAGAATAATTTCTCCAGCAATTGCTAAAGCCCCTAGCAAAGTGAGAATTTCGCCGGTCGAAAAATCAATACCTTTGAACCCTTGTCCAGAAACAAATATAAGCCCAATAAAAGCAAAAATAATACCTATCCAACAAGCAAAATGAGGTGGTTTTTTTAAAAAAATCCATTGCAATATTGGAACCATCGGCACATAAAGTGCTGAAATGAAAGCAGACTGGCTACTAATAATAGTCTGGAGCCCCGCTGCTTGTAAAGCATAACCAAGAAACATTCCTAAACCGATGCTCATGCCAGCGAAGATCTCATAAACGGTTATATTTCTCATAGATCGCCAAAAAATCACCCCACATATGCATGCAGCAACAATGAAACGAAAACCTACAAAAAAGAGAGGACCACTATAACGTACTGCAATATGAATAATTAAAAATGTAATACCCCAAAGTATTGTAGCAGCAAACAATGCCAATTCCGGATTTCTGAAAAAAGGGTGATTTAACTGTTTTCTTACAGCCATAAAAAAGATCCATTCTTTAATTTATTAGTATGTTCTACGGAACAATAAGCGTTCCAGCCCCATGTTCAGTAAACAATTCAATCAAAACAGTATGGGGAGATTTGCCATTCAAAATAACAACGCCTTCTACGCCATTTTGAACAGCTGTAATACAATTTTCTACCTTTGGAATCATACCACCTGAAATCGTTCCATCCCTGATAAGGTCTTTAGCTTCGGTAATTGTCAATTTCTTTAAAAGCTTACCTTCTTTATCCAATACACCAGGAACATCGGTCAAAAACAAAAGACGTTTCGCTTCTAAAGCTCCAGCAATTGCTCCAGCAAAAGTATCGGCATTAATATTATAAGTTTTGCCATCGCGACCTGGAGCAACAGGAGCAATAACTGGAATCATTGCAGAACACGCCAAAAGATCCAACAATGTTCGATCAATTTCAACGGGTTCACCCACAAATCCCAAATCCAGAACACGTTCAATATGCGAATCAGGATCTATAACAGTCTTACGCGCTTTTTCAGCAAAAACCATATTTCCATCCTTGCCACAAAGCCCAATGGCCCATTCACCTTCAGCATTGATGAGAGCTACAATTTCCTTATTGATAGAGCCTGCCAAAACCATTTCAACTATTTCAACGATCTTTTTATCAGTCACACGCAAGCCATTTTCAAACCGCGATTCGATCCCCATTTTCATTAGGATTTCAGCAATTTGAGGACCACCACCATGAACCACAATAGGATTAATGCCGGACTGCTTCAATAAAGCAATATCACGCGCAAACACCCGCCCTAAAGCAGGATCACCCATAGCATGCCCACCATATTTTACCACAACCGTTTCATTTTCATATTTTTGCATATAAGGCAAAGCAGAAGATAAAAATGCTGCTTGTTTCTCAAAAACATCTGCATTCGTGCTTGCAACATCATCCATCAAAAGAATCTCCTCATCATTTTTTACCCTTTCTTAAGGAAGTTTGAAAAAAATGAAAATAAGTTTAAAATAAATTTATTTCTATTTAACACATTGAAATTTATTAATTTCTCTCAAAATTTTATAAAAAACATGAGAAGCAAAATCGGCCATATCACCATCTGATATAAGCGATCTACGGTCTGTTCTTTAAACCAAAGCATAATGGAAATGAATAGCGCAAATATCTGTCTTCACCCTTCACGACTGACATAATTTCACATAAATAACGCACATCATTGAACACTTCAGCCTATTTTTTCACGACAATACAGACAGTAAGAAATAAATAACACCCTATATAGCATGCTTCCCTTATAAAACTGTATAAACCACATTGAAACAATCTATAAACTTGTACAATAACAACCTTTGTTGACTATCTCGCTTGATCACAATCCTCTCCCGAGGGTAACAATGAAATGCTGCGAAAACAATCAGAATATCCTTTCCAAAGAATTGATATGATAACGGAATAAACAGTGTTTTGTTGACTTAATGAATAAGAGTACCATTAATTAATTAAGGATATAATTGAAGATTTCTATCCTTTAGATGAGATATCACCTAATGTAACTCGTTAGAATAAATCCACTCGAAAGCATAATCCACACAATACACGTTATGCAGTTGATAATACGCCGGCACCTGCATTCCTCCTCAACAGAGACATACATACATCCTAGAAATGGGTAACAATCAATCTCGTAAGGAAGCAGAGCAAACTCTGTTTTACTGATCCATCTCATAAAATTTTTATACAACATGGATTAAAATAGAAAAATTTCTTAAGAGAATCTGTTTAATGCGCTCTCCTTGCTCCCTTATGAATTTTGACCAGCAATATTTTCAAAAAGCTCTTTCATCCGCGCAAAAAAACCATGGGATTGCGGTGAATTTTCATGGTTTGAAAGCCTATCAAATTCTTGTAACAATTCACGTTGCTTTTGCGTTAATTTCTGTGGCGTTTCAATCGTGATATGAATATAAAGATCACCTTTCGCTTGCTGACGCAAAATGGGCATTCCCTTACCTTTAAGGCGAAACTGGCGCCCATTTTGTGTTCCTTCTGGCACCCTAACCCGTGCTTTGACACCATCGAGACCAGAAACCTCAAATTCACCTCCCAAAGCAGCTGTAATCATTGAAATAGGCACACTACAGTGAAGATCAGCACCTTCTCGCTGAAAAAATTCATGCGGCTTAATAGAGAGAAAAATATAAAGATCGCCAGCAGATCCACCACGGAGACCGGCATTCCCCTCACCGGAAAGACGAATACGGGTACCATCTTCAATACCCGCTGGAATATTAACGCGCAACGAACGATTTTCTTCTACGCGCCTTTTACCATGGCATTTCGAACATGGATCTGTGATTGTTTCTCCTCGACCATGACACATCGGACATGTTCGCTCAATGGAAAAAAAGCCTTGTGCAGCACGCACACGCCCAGATCCATGACAAGTTCCACATGTTTGTGGTTTGGAACCTTTTTTTGCACCTGATCCATCACAAACATCACACATAACGGCACTTGGAATATTAATTTGAGCAGTTTTTCCTAAAAAGGCTTCTTCTAAAGTTACCTCCATACTATAGCTCAAATCTGCTCCACGTTCACGACCATCACTGCGTTTACGATGCCCACCTCCCATGATCTCGCCAAAAAAATCTTCAAAAATATCTGCAAATCCACCGCTTGCAGAAAACCCACTAAATGGACCAGCTCCTTCGCGACCATTATTTTCAAAAGCTGCATGTCCAAACCGATCATAAGCAGCTCGCTTTTGAGGATCTTTCAGAATTTCATAGGCTTCGCCAATTTCTTTGAATTTCCGCTCTGCCTCTTTATCCCCTGCATTACGATCAGGATGATATTGCATAGCCAATTTGCGAAAAGCAGATTTTAGCTTTTTATCATCACAGTCGCGCGTTACGCCAAGAATTTCATAATAATCAACCTTCATCATGTATTCCTGATAAATTTTCTGTCATCTATCTATCTCAAGATAACATTTATTTTCAATTTATATTTTTTAAGCAACAGAGTTACAACCACTTTCGAACAATAAAGCCCGGCCTTATATCTCAAAGGCCGGGTTTATTACCTTAATAAAACATTTGCTTCAACTATTTCTTCTTATCATTGATTTCTTCAAAATCAGCGTCAACAACATCTTCACTTTTTGTATCTGTTTCAGCATTTGTCTCTTCTGCAGCTGCCGAAGCTTCATACATAGCCTGTCCAAGCTTCATGCTAACCTCTGCTAATTTTTGCATCTTTGCTGTCATCTCTTCAGTATCATTACCTTCAAGTACAGCCTTCAAATCAGCTATAGCTGCTTCAATTTGTCCCTTATCTTCAGACGATACTTTATCGCCATATTCTTTCAGTGACTTCTCAGTTGAGTGGATAAGAGCTTCTGCCTGATTTTTAGCTTCAACACTTTCACGACGCTTCTTATCCTCAGCAGCATGCGCCTCTGCATCCTTGACCATCTTTTCAATGTCAGCATCACTTAAACCGCCTGATGCTTGAATACGAATCTGATGTTCCTTACCGGTTCCTTTATCTTTGGCTGAAACATTAACAATACCGTTTGCATCAATGTCAAAGGTAACCTCAATTTGAGGAACACCACGCGGTGCCGGTGGAATACCAACAAGATCAAACTGAGCCAACAACTTGTTATCATTAGCCATCTCGCGTTCACCTTGGAAAACACGAATAGTCACAGCATTTTGATTATCGTCAGCTGTTGAAAAAGTCTGCGATTTTTTTGTTGGAATAGTGGTATTGCGTTCAATAAGACGTGTAAATACCCCCCCTAAGGTTTCAATACCCAAAGACAAAGGTGTTACATCTAACAGCAAAACGTCCTTTACATCACCCTGCAACACACCACCTTGGATCGCCGCACCCATAGCAACAACTTCGTCAGGATTAACGCCTTTATGTGGATCTTTACCAAAGAAGCTCTGCACTACTTCTTGAATCTTAGGCATGCGTGTCATACCACCAACTAAAACAACTTCATCAATCTCACCAGCACTTAATCCTGCATCTTTTAATGCTGCTCTACAAGGCTCGATAGTACGCTGCACCAAATCATCAACTAAAGATTCAAATTTTGCACGAGTCAATTTCATTGTTAAGTGCTTAGGGCCAGACTGATCAGCTGTAATAAATGGCAAATTGACTTCTGTTTGTTGTGAAGAAGAAAGTTCAATCTTTGCTTTTTCAGCAGCTTCTTTCAAACGCTGCAAAGCCAGTTTATCATTTTTCAGATCAATCCCTTGTTCTTTCTTGAATTCATCCGCAAAATAGCTAACTAAGCGCATATCGAAGTCTTCACCACCTAAGAATGTATCTCCATTGGTTGACTTAACTTCAAAAACACCGTCTCCAATTTCAAGTACAGAAATGTCAAATGTACCACCACCAAGATCATAAACAGCTA
This sequence comes from Bartonella sp. A05, assembly GCF_026930145.1. Taxonomy (GTDB): domain Bacteria; phylum Pseudomonadota; class Alphaproteobacteria; order Rhizobiales; family Rhizobiaceae; genus Bartonella. The sequence goes on from NZ_JANHOJ010000001.1 coordinate 242,430, forward strand.
TCGTTTTACCATCTTTCTTATCCAAACCATAAGCCAAAGCAGCCGCTGTAGGCTCATTGATAATCCGCAGAACCTCAAGCCCTGCAATTTTACCAGCATCTTTAGTGGCCTGACGTTGTGCATCATTAAAATAAGCAGGAACAGTGATGACTGCTTGTTCAACCTTTTCACCAAGATAAGATTCTGCAGTTTCTTTCATCTTTTGCAAAATCATAGCTGAAATTTGCGATGGAGAATATTTTTTACCTGCTTCTTCAATCCATGCGTCGCCATTATCACCTTTAACAATTTTATAAGGGACAAGCGCCTTATCTTTCTCAACCATCGGATCATCAAAGCGACGTCCAATCAGACGTTTCACTGCAAAAACTGTTCCTTCAGGATTTGTGACTGCCTGCCGTTTAGCAGGTTGCCCAACAAGTCGTTCACCACCATCAGTAAAAGCAACAACAGAAGGCGTTGTCCGCGCTCCTTCTGAATTTTCAATGACCTTTGCATTTTTGCCATCCATAACAGAAACACACGAGTTGGTCGTCCCCAAATCAATACCAATTACTTTTGCCATATTTTAATCTCCATTCAGCAAGCTGCCTCAACCTTCATCAAGCATCTTCCCAAGACAGCTCCTCATCACATTCAAAACTTGCGTTTAATTTCAAGTTACACAAATAATAAATCAAAAACCATAACAAGCTTTGTTGTTTGCTATATAAGAACAGCTTTCTTTACCTACAAGAGAATAAAGAAAGAAACATTTCTAAAATAAAAATTTTTCTTTAAAAAATAAGCATTTTCACTCTTAACACATACGTAAAAACACCACTTTTATAGTAGATAGAGATACAATAGCGCACCTTTTTTGATGCTCATAAAAATGCATTGCACCGTAAAAATTGAAGAAAGAAAGAAAAATTTTTGCTTGGTACCTTATCGCTCATAGCCACATAAAACACTCCAGTAGAACGTTTCGAAAGTATTTTCGTGTATTAAGGACGGATATCAACAAATACAACAAGCGCCTTTATTAAACTTTCACAGAGATCTTTATTCAATTTTAAACATAATATTCCCGCATCGATTATCACATGAAACCCACCCTCTAAAATACCTCATCCCTATAGGAATGTTATCTACAAATTTAACTTCAAGAACTCTGCTTCTAAACATTCAATAATTTACTCTTGTTATAGAGTGATTCCTCTCATAGTTTTAAGAGAACTTGCATTCTAAATAAAACCGCCTTGAACTTTTTCTTACCTGTTCCTTTCATAAGTTTGCAAATATACAAAAGCGAACCACTTTTTCTTTTCCCATATACTTCCTAATAACATTAGACTTTCCTTACATTACAAGGAGTCATTACGCAAAGCATTCTCATTCTCTCACCGCATAAATTAAATATATCATTTATTAACATCATTTTGAGCAATGTTTCCTTTTATTTTCAGCAAAAATTCTGCTAAAATTGACAGAAAGCATCAATAATGGATGAGGATACTCGATTATGACACTTATTGCTAAAAGGATAAAAGGTTTTATGTCTACACATACTACCTGCGCAAAACATTTACTAAAAAAATTTATCACCCACATTCCGTATGTTTTAATTTTTGCTTCTATAGCTTTTCCTACAACCGCCCACCAATATAAACTTGGCAACTTAGAAATTCTTCACCCTTGGACACGAGCAACGCTTAAAGGCTCAAAAATTAGCAGCGGCTATCTCTACATCATTAATCACAGCAATATCCCTGACCGATTGATTGCCGTTTCAATGGATGGTGTGCAGGAAACAGAAATTCATTCCATGTCAGTAATAAACGATATTATGAAAATGGAAAAAATGCCCAATGGTATTGAAATTCCAGGCAATGGTGAAATTATACTTAAGCCTGGTGGTAATCATATCATGTTCATGGGACTTTCACAGCCATTTCAACCAGGTGATCAAGTTGCTGCGAAACTGATATTTGAAAAAGCTGGTGAAATTAATGTGAACTTTTGCGTAGATACTATGGGGAAAATACCATCTAAAAAAATCTCTTCCCAATGAGATACTGTAGTATCATTCAGTCAATTCGAGCAACCAATGATATACAATAAAAAGCGCGAAAAGCTTTTTCACGCTTTTTCTTAACCTTGTAAAATTCTCTGTAAACTACCGCAAAAGACTAAAGAGCGTACTTTCAATCCAATAAACCTCGGTCGAGTTTAGGAATACGTAAAGCTTACGGGGGATAATTTTGTAAATCACTGTAAACACCGACTTACTAGATTTAAAGATGAACGTATTTTTATCGCCTTGTCCTTTTCCATAAACTTATTCAGCGATTTTTCAAAGACTATCATCAAACCTCACCTCATAAAAGTAAGGATTTTTTGTAAAAGCAACTTCGTGCATCCTTTAATTGATCAACATCAACAAAAGAAATACCATGCAAATTATTAAGAGTATCTTTAAGAATTCTTCCTTTCGCTTCATGATCGCCAATACCAAGCTTTTTACAAACTGTTTAAACAAAGCTAGAGAGTCCCATTTTAATTTCCTTTTGTACAATAAAAGCCCATTTTTTGCCCATGTATCATCACAATGTTTTTTCTTAATCATTTAAATAGATAAGTGGGTTTTATAAACTTCAATAATCGAAAATAAGCCTGCTCATCTCTTAGACACAAACAGTAGTAAACTTTAATAAGAAAACGGCCTCAATGAAAATTTTTCCCGAGAGGAGGGATCCTAGTGCACATAAAAGCATTATAAAATCGAAAAAACCAAACCGCTTTTACCGTGAAAATGAAAGGTTTTTTGCTTTGCTACAATTTGTACCATATTTGTTTTGCAAAAAAAATGTGAACTCCCATATAAATAGCGTGGGCGATTTGCTGCCACCGCAATAGAAAGGTCTAAGAAGCCATGAAGGATACTCCAACAGTCACCCAAACGATTGTACTTGTTGATGATGACCGCAATATTTTGACATCCTTATCTTTTGCACTTGAAACAGAGGGCTATCGAGTTGAAAGCTACACGGATGGAGCATCTGCACTTAAAGGTTTAACGCTGCATCCCCCGCATTTAGCTATTTTTGATATTAAAATGCCGCGGATGGATGGTATGGAACTTTTGCGCCGATTGCGTCAAAAATCCGATATCCCTGTCATTTTTCTAACCTCTAAAGATGACGAAATTGATGAACTTTTCGGTCTCAAAATGGGTGCTGATGATTTTATCACTAAACCCTTCTCTCAGCGCCTTCTTATTGAGAGAGTGAGAGCTATTTTGCGCCGTTCAAACGCTCGAAATCAACCACTTTCGACAGGAACATCACCCGCCTCCTCTCTTAAACGTGGAGATCTTGTTATGGATCAAGAACGTCATACCTGTACATGGAAAGATAAACCTGTTATCCTAACAGTTACAGAGTTTTTAATTCTTCAAACTTTAGCACAACGACCAGGCGTTGTAAAAAGTCGTGATGCTTTGATGGATGCCGCCTATAATGACCAAGTCTATGTAGACGATCGTACCATTGATAGTCACATTAAGCGTTTGCGTAAAAAGTTTAAACAAGTGGATGATGATTTTGCAATGATTGAAACACTTTATGGTGTAGGCTATCGTTTTCATGAAGTGTAAAATCATTTTGTCGCGAAAATTTGAACGGCGATCAAATTAATGACAAATAATTTTCAACTGGTAACACTACAAAACAAAATACCAAATGACATTCCTTCAACACGATTTCCTACGCTTGTTCATTTGTATTCTCGAGTACAACGTCTATTTAGGCAATTGTTTTTTTCCAGTCTTACGCGCCGCATCGTCATTTTAAATCTTGCTGCCCTTGGTGTTCTGGTTACAAGCATTTCATATCTTAACCAATTTCGCGATGGTTTGATTGAAGCGAAAATCGAAAGTCTACGCACTCAAGGAAAAATTATTGCTGGAGCCATTGCTGCTTCTGCAACAGTCGATACGAATTCTATTCTCATTGATCCTCAAAAACTTTTGGAACTACAAGCTGGAGAAAGCATTACACCTACACCTCAATCAACCGACACTTGGGATTTTCCTATTAATCCCGAACAAGTGGCTCCGCTTCTACGCCGGCTTATCACACCGAAAACGACAAGAGCACGTATCTACGATCGTGATGCCACTTTGCTTCTAGATTCGCGTGTTCTTTATTCCAGTGGTGAAATTTTCAGCTATGATTTACCACCAATCAAAATTAAGAAAAATCTGTGGGAACGCTTCTCTTCATGGTTTTCAAATACAATCTACGGCAATGGTCTTACCCTTGATAGAGAGCAAACAAAAAGCAATGGCGCTATTTATCCGGAAGTTTACCGAGCATTAAATGGTTTTTCTGCAACCGCAAAACGACGGAACAAGCAAGGACAATTAATTGTTTCAGTTGCAGTACCTGTTCAACGTTATCGTGCAGTGGTAGGTGCTCTTCTTCTTTCAACCATCGGTTCAGATATTGATAATATCGTAAAAGGAGAAAGATTAGTTATTTTTAAAGTCTTTTCTGTTGTTGGCAGTGTGCTTTTAGTACTTTCCATGTTTTTAGCGCATACGATTGCTAATCCCTTGAGTAAATTATCTGCCTCTGCTAATCGTGTACGCAATGGCAACAATAAGCGCGTAGAAATTCCTGATTTTTCAGAACGTGAAGATGAAATTGGTCATCTTTCAACCTCTATCCGCGATATGACCAACGCTCTTTATATGCGCATTGAAGCCATTGAACGCTTTGCCGCTGATGTAAGCCATGAATTAAAAAATCCTCTCACTTCACTGCGTAGTGCTGTTGAAACGCTACCACTGACTAAAAATGAAGCCGCTCAACAACAATTGCTTGAAATTATCCAACATGATGTGCGCCGTCTTGATCGTTTAATTACCGATATTTCCGACGCCTCAAGGCTAGATGCAGAGCTAGCCCGCGAAACCGCTCAGATCGTTGATATGAGCGTGCTTTTGGAAAGTCTCATTCATGCTATTCGTGAAGTATACCGTAATAAACAAACTATCGATATAAATCTCAATATTATACCGCGCCTTAATGGGAAACATTATCTTGTTTTGGGACATGAATTACGTTTAGGTCAAGTCATTTCCAATCTCATTGAAAATGCGCGTTCATTCATTCCTCTTAACAATGGTAAAATTGATATTACTATGAAAAGTCAAGATTCAATGCTCATTTTGACTGTTGAAGATAACGGCCCTGGTATTCGTTCAGAGAATATCGATCACATTTTTGAACGTTTCTACACTGATAGACCAAATGAAGATGCGTTTGGGCAAAATTCAGGCCTTGGGCTTTCCATCAGTCGGCAAATTATTGAAGCTCATAATGGGACGCTCACAGCTGAAAATATTTTTGATCCATCACTTAAAAACAAAAAAACCGGTGCACGATTTATTATCGTGCTTCCCTTTGCTAAACAAAATAAAAAAATATGACGACAAAAAGTATTATACTTCGCGTATTATCTCCAAACGATTTTTCTAGATATGAATACTCGTGATAAGAGCATTCTTTATTCACGGTATCTGTACATGATAAGATATTCATTATGAAAAGCATTAAATTTTTCTTATTCTAGGTCGCATTAATATAGGTGGGTGTGAAGCAGACACGATTGTCTTATAAATCATGCATATGCGATTTTTTTCTGTACTTCATACAAGCACTGTTCTTATGAAGTGATCAATATTATTCTCTCAATGCAACCGAGTTTATGCAATCAACTTATATTATAATAGTCATTTTTTAGCCATTCTCTCTCTACATCATTGCATGTCTTTTAGCGACGTGGTTTCATTATAAATTGTCCCATCGTCACATTTATAGTGATATCTTATAATCACAAGGAGGTACCATGCTGCGTTTGTTCAGTGCACTTCAGATTCCTCAAAAAACAACGGAAGCACTTGTCTCTATACAAAATGGCTTGAAAAAAGCACAGTGGATAAATCCGCAAAATTTTCATATCACCTTGTCTTTTTTTGGTGAAATTGACTCCTCCATAGAGGAGAGGATTATTCATGCCTTTAACACAATAAAATGCCCACCTTTTATGCTAAGTTCTGAGGGTTTTGAGGTTTTTGGTTCAAAAAATGCTCCCCATTCTCTTGTTATACGCATTACATCTTGTGAAGCTCTCAGCCTTTTACACGAAAAAATACAACACACCCGAGATTGCTTAGGATTAACTCCCGATAAAACACCCTTTACACCGCATATCACTCTTGCACGACTGCTTGATATTCAACCCGATGATCTCCCTTCTTATCTAGCTTCTCGAGGTGATTTTGCTGTTCCTTCTTTTGAGGTCAATCATTTTGTTCTGCTATCGTCGGAAAACCCCTTAAACGATACTCCCTATATCGTAAAAGGAAGCTGGCCGCTTCAAGCGTAAAAGTGTTTTTTACAAGCGTCTTCTAAAGCGATCTCGTACAATGTTAATAGCACGGGAACTGACCGTGGCGGCGCACGGTTTTATATTCCAATTGTTATGGCTGATATGTTCATTCCATATCAGATCCAGAAGATTCTTTGAAGCCACCTTTGGCAACACCAACGATCGCTGGACGTAAAACACGCTCACCAATGATATAACCCGCTTGGACAACCTGCTGAACAGTATTATCTGGAACGTCGGAGTTAGGAATTTCAAACATTGCTTGATGAAAATGCGGATCGAATTTTTGCCCCTCTGGGTTAATTTTCTTAACCCCATGGCGTTCCAAAGCAGCCATCATTGCACGCTCTGTCATTTCAACACCCTCAGCCAATGTTTTCAAACCAGCATCACTTTCGCGTGCACCTGCTGGAATAGCCTCCAAGGCACGATTAAGATTATCGGAAACAGATAACATATCACGAGCGAAATTAGCAATCGAATAGGCTTTTGCATCAGCCACATCACGCGCAGTTCTGCGCCTAAGATTTTCCATATCCGCAGCAAAACGCAAAAGTTGATTTTTCAGTTCTTGATTTTCATCCTGTAAAGCAACTAACGGATCGACAGGTTCTTTTTCTTCTTCAACCTCTGCGTAAGCCTCTTCTTTACGCATTTTTAAAAATTCATCAGCTGCCTGTTTAAGTGCATTGCGATCAGCTGGATTTTTCAAATCGCGATTTTCAAATGAAGCGTCAGCAAATTTATTTTTTTCGTCAGACATACAAGTTTTATTCCTTCATAAGATTTGTTATTCTCGATATTGAAATTTTGTAAACAAAAATCAAGTAATATTTATTCATCTTAACACAATGAATATCTACAAAAAATATCTGATCGTGCTAACGCAGCAACTGCGATACAAGTTGAGCTGTATAATCAACCATAGGCACGATCTTCGCATAATTCAGCCGTGTTGGCCCAATAACACCCAAAGCACCAATTACCCTTCGCTGCGAATCGCAATAAGGCGCCACCACTAAAGAAGAGCCAGAAAGCGAGAACAACTTATTTTCCGAACCAATGAAAATACGTACTCCTGAACCTTCATCTGCCATATCAAGCAACTGTGCCATACTTTCACGTGTTTCAAGATCATCAAATAAATGGCGCAATCGTTCCAAATCTTTTTCTGCCTTGACATCTTCAAGCAAATTGCTCCGCCCACGAACAATAAGATGCATTTTATGATCAGTCCCTTCTTTTTCCCAAAGAGCTAATCCAGTTTCAATGATATGATGAGACAATTGATCTAGTGCACTCCGCATTTCCACACATAAACACGCAATTTCCGCTTTTGCTTCGCTCAGTGTACGTCCCTGAATATGCATATTCAAAAAATTCGTTGCCTCTGTCAATTGTGTAGTAGTGACATCTTCCGGTAAATGAACGATACGATTTTCAACCTCACCTGTTTGCATCACTAAAATCGCAAGAGCATGATCCTCATCAAGACGCACAAATTCAATATGCTTCAATATACCTTCTTGTTTCGTTGCTAAGACCACCCCTGCCCCACGCGAAAGACCTGAAAGAATTTGGCTTGCCTGGCTCAGAACATGCTCAACGGATTGTGCATGAGCAGATTCTTTAACTTGAGTTTCAATATTTTCACGCTCCTCAGTTGGTAAATCATCCACTTCCATAAATGCATCAACAAAAAACCTTAGGCCCGATTGTGTTGGCATTCGGCCTGCAGATACATGGGGAGCATAAATCAGACCAAGATGTTCAAGATCACTCATCACATTGCGAATTGTCGCAGGCGATAAAGTTTGTTGTAAAAGCCGCGAAAGATTACGTGAACCAACCGGCTCACCATCATTTAGATAAGCTTCAACAATATGACGAAAAATATCACATGAACGTTCATCAAGGCCTTTTAGTTCATCATCAATAGGTTTGTGTTTCATCACAACTGGTTCACTACTTCAAAAACATTGTCTTCTTATATAAGTTTTGTCAAGGTCTGGTCAAATAGTCTAAAGCAGTGCAAAAGAATATCATATAACTTATCGTAAAAATACCATCGTCAAAAAGTAAAGGTCATTTTGTGCATTTATCCACTCTCTTCTTTTATTCAATACGAATACTTGCTGTGCACAAATATCAACAACGTGCAGAAGAATCATATCTCATATAAGTGTGGTAATATCTATGTTTTATAATTGCTTCAATTGATTTCAAGCACAGCAAACAATGCTCTGTAACAAAATCTTAAAACCAAAGTTTATGCCATTTTATGCAATATCTCCAAAAGTACACTGATGATTGATTTCAACTATGAAAATTTATAAGCTAACATCAATATTAATTTTGTTACCATGAATTACATTACTTTGCAAAAATTCAAGCACTTACTAAAGCCAAACCTTTCGATGATATTGTATTTATCCTTTTGTTGGAATTTGCAAAATTGGCATCATCGGACTTATCATCCCGCTTAACCGATCTCAACCGATACTTGATCACACAAACAATTAATCCTTCATTTCAGGAGCGATACACATGAGAAGTATAATAGAAGTTGAAAAACTCGTCATTGCTACACATAATACTGGCAAATTACGCGAAATCACCACTTTGGTTGCTCCTTTCGGTTTAACAACACAATCAGCAAAAGAGCTTGACTTACCCGAACCAAAAGAAACAGGAATAACATTTGAAGAGAATGCTTATATCAAAGCCTTTGCAGCGGCAAAAGCTACAGGACTACCTGCTTTATCTGATGATTCTGGCCTAGAAATTGATGCATTGGGCGGAGCACCAGGCGTTTATACAGCTGATTGGGCTTTTCAACCCGATGGTACACGTAATTTTGCAAAAGCTATGCAAAAAGTAGAAGATGAACTACAAAAAGCCGGATCCATTGAAAAAAAACAACGAAAAGGTCGGTTTATATCGATAATCTGTGTTGCTTGGCCCGATGGCTATGCAGATTATTTTCGTGGCAGCGTTGAAGGTACATTAATTTGGCCACCTCGCGGAAACAAAGGTTTTGGTTTTGATCCTATTTTTTTACCAGATGGATATGAGAAGACATTTGGCGAAATGCCAACAGAACAAAAACATAACTGGAAACTCAATGATGAAACACCTCTTTCACATCGCGCCCGCGCTTTTAAACTTCTCGCAGAAAACCTTTTAGAACTCTCATGATTGAACCCTTCGGTATTTACATTCATTGGCCTTTTTGTGCTGCCAAATGTCCATATTGTGACTTTAATTCGCACGTGCGTACAAAGGAAGTGGATCAGCTACGTTTTGCAGCCGCCATTGAACGCGAAATGTCAACACAATATCATGACATAGGTCCACGTCATATTGCGAGTATTTTTATTGGAGGTGGTACCCCTTCCCTTATGACACCCCAAACTGTCGATGCCTTATTACAAGCCGTGGCAAAAAACTGGACAATTGACAAAAAAACTGAAATCACACTGGAAGCGAATCCCTCAAGTGTGGAAGCAGAGCGTTTTCGCGGCTATCGCACAGCAGGCGTTAATCGCTTATCGTTAGGCGTACAAGCACTCAACGACAAAGCACTGAAACAACTGGGTCGTCGCCATGATGTTAAACAAGCTCTTCATGCCATTTCTTTAGCGCGTGAAATCTTTGAACGTTTATCCTTTGATTTAATCTATGCTCGCCCCGAACAAACACTCAAAGAGTGGGAATGTGAACTTTCTCAAGCTATTGATTTAGCAGCAGATCATCTTTCCCTTTACCAACTCACCATCGAAGAAGGAACCGCATTCAAACGTCTTCATGCCGCAGGAAAACTGGTTCTCCCAGTATCAAAACTTGCAGCAAACCTTTATAATCTTACTCAAGAAATAACCACTATGCATGGTCTTCCAGCCTATGAGATTTCAAACCATGCAATTCCCGGAGCCGAATCACGTCATAATCTTCTTTATTGGCGTTATCATGAATATGCAGGCTTTGGACCAGGTGCCCATGGACGTTTTATCAAGAAAACACTGAAAAATACCTCTGTTTTTTTGGAAATGTCACCAACCAAAATTGAAACCCCTGAGCGTTACGTTACCATAAATGAAAAACATCCTGAACATTGGCTTGAATTGGTAGAAACCACAGGTCACGGCTGTGTCGAAACAGAATACTTGAATAACGAGCAACAAGCCGATGAAATGCTGCTCATGAGCTTACGTCTTTCAGAAGGCCTAGATCTTGTACGTTATGAAACCTTAAACCCTAAAGGATTATCGCTGACAAAACTCATACATTTACAACAACAAGGACTGGTAGAAATGGTGAGCAACCAGCGCCTAAGAGCAACGACCACAGGACGCATTCTTCTTGATCATATCATTTGCCAACTCGCCAACTAAAACTTCAATAATTTTAGCCTACTATTTTCACCAATAAGAATCATTTCTTTATGCAAAAAAATCAGCAATGAAGCGTTCATAAATAGAGGTGAGGCTTTCCATTGCATCAAGAGCTACGTATTCGTCCACCATGTGCATCGTTTGTCCCGGCAAACCAAATTCAACAACGGGACAATAATCTTTAATAAACCGTGCATCAGAAGTCCCTCCAGAGGTCGAATATTCTGGTTTTTTTCCTGTTACGCTTTCAATAGCGTTTGATAAAGTTTCAACCAATTTATCATTTTTGGTCAAGAAAACGCTCCCCGAACTTGGCATCCATTCGAGTTGATAATATGGCAATTGACCATGATCATTTTTTGCTTGCACCGAAGCAAGACGATTTTCGATTTCATCAATGAGCGTTTCTCTTGTCCAAAGATCATTGTAGCGTATATTGAAACGGATTATTGTTTGCGCTGGAATAATATTGACCGCAGAATTGCCTGTATCAATGGTTGTTAATTCCAAATTACTTGCTTGAAAATTCTGTGTTCCTTGATCCAATTCTGTTTGTGTCAATGCTTGAATAAGCTTACTTGCCAAAGGTAATGGGTTAGCTGCCCTCTCAGGAAAAGCAACATGACCTTGACAGCCTTTAACTGTAATAATACCTGAAAGTGATCCTCGGCGACCGATTTTTATCATATCACCAACCACTTTCACACTTGTTGGTTCACCAACAAGGGCTGCATCCCATTTTTCGCCTTTTTGCACCGCCCATTTTAAAAGTTTTACAGTACCATTGATCGCAGGACCTTCTTCATCACCAGTTATTAAAAGGCTTACTGTTCCTTTTATTGTTTTTTTTTCAAGAAACCGAGCCAATGCTGCTATAAAACAAGCGATCCCACCCTTCATATCAACAGCACCCCGCCCATACAATTTCCCTTGATGGATTACTCCCTCAAAAGGGGGAAAACTCCAGTCTTCCTGTTTACCAGGCGGCACCACATCACTGTGGCCAGCAAACATAAGATGTGGTCCTTCATTGCCTATCTTGGCATAAAGATTTTCAACATCTTCTGTATTTTTATCCACAAAAACGGGGCGCTCAACACTCAATCCCATTTTTCGCAAAAATTGCTCCAACACAGATAAAGCACCCGCTTCATGAGGTGTAACAGAAGGGCAACGAATAAGCGCCTGTAAGAATTGAATAGGATCTGTAAGGATAGGCATTGGCGCTATTCCAATTGAAATTAAGAATTATCAAGAAATGCTAAACTGAATGACCAAAAAGATAAAGTAAAAATATCGAAAGTTTTCAGTAGAACACGTAAGAAAAAGAACAACCGTGTTGAGGGCTATTGGAACCTCAACACTACGTGGTTATGCACACACAGAATGAAATATCAAAGAAAAAGTTCCATTGAATATATTTTTCACCTCTCAAAAGAATACAGTAATGTTATATCATTATATTTTTGGCTGCACTCTTTTACAATTTAAGACCTATTCCAGAGGCAACGTATATTTTTTCATATTTCGCTCCACAGAAAAACAATCCAGAATGTACAGAAACTTAATCAACAGCCAATTCATTACCAATCTATGTATAGAACATTAAACTACCCGGAAACTTATCGCAGTGGTATTCGTTACGTAAATCCTCCTCCCTCCACAATATCAATGCGGAATGTGACACGATGCGTGCATTTGTGTTCTTACGGCATGTAAAGGTACGATACGATCAGAGAAACAAAATTTTGTTCACAACGGCTATGCATCATATATTCACACTATTACAATAAATAAACTAAATCTTTATTTACATTGATCTAGTCAATGAATGACATCAAACTTTTTTCAAGATACTCTAAATCTTGTGGACGCGATAAATAATGATCTGCATCACGAATGAATGTTGCTTTCACATCATGCACAGGTCAATAATCAAGGAGATTCAATGTATTCTGATAAGGAATCTCCTTATCTTCCATTCCGTGCACAATATGCACTGGACACCGAACATCATTGTATCCTTTCATTACACAACTGTTGCGTCCATCTTCAATCAACGCTTTTGAAAAAGGCATAGGTTGATTATCTTTAATCGCAGGCTGCTCAATATAGCCCTTTTCTTCCAAAGTCTTCCACTCCATTTCACTCAAATTTGGTTCTACCAAGATTCGCGTAAAATCCGCCGCAGGTGCAATCAACATCAAACCAGCAAGTACTTTGTTTTTTTGAGCAAGCATCACAGCAAGCTTTATCGAAATCCACCCTCCCATAGAGAAACCAATCAAAATCTGCGATCCCTCACAATAATTTTCAAAAACCGCTAAACTTTCTTTTGTCCAACGTGAAACCGATCCCTGGAAAAAATTTCCTTCAGATTCGCCATGGCCAGAATAATCAAAACGCAAACAAGACAAATCATTTTTTTGAGCAAAAGCATCAATCATCATCGCCTTATCACTCAACATACTGCCTCGATAACCACAAAACCAAACCTGGAGAGCAACTACCTTTACGATGACGTACCGCAAGAGCCGTATCTTCAAATGAAAAAAACTGACTAAGAATATTTTGATCCCTCATTATTTTTCCCCCATGTAATATCCTTCTTAAAAAGGAAAATCACTAAGCTTAAAATAAAGAATAAAATATATTTTTAAATGGTCGTAAAAAATGAAAAATCTTATTATTTTCTGTAATTGGGATATACCATAAATGGATATATAATAATTTTTAAATACAAATAGCTCTTCAAATAAACATCATATCTTTTGACATTATTTAAAATTGATTGCATGCAGCGTGTGACCGTTTTTCTTCAACCAAGCTCGATAAGTTTTACTACCAGGACATAGACTTTCGCAAATGGCCCAAAATTTTTCTCCATGATTCATTTCAATAAGGTGAGCCACCTCATGCGCAACAACATATTGAATAATTTCTTTTGGTGCCATAACAAGACGCCATGAAAAAGATAGACGTCCATCTGCTGAACATGATCCCCAGCGACTTTTTGTATCTTTATAGCGAATTGATTTAACCTTGCGTCCGACTTTATATGTATAATGTTCTACCAATGGTGTTATAATGATCTTTGCCTGTTTTTTCAAAACATCAGCAATACGCCTTGGCAGAGATTCTAATCGACTATAGACAATAATTTGTGGTTTTTGCAGCGCACCACCTGCAATGATTTCAGTCACTCCACGCCCTTCTTTACGCGTTATGAGATGTGCAACGCCTAATAAAGGAATCGTTGCACCCTCTTTAAGATAACAATGCTCAGAAGAAACGAATATACGCGCAAGTTGCAACTCAATCCAAAATCGATGCTTATCAATGAAATATTGTACCTCATGGAAACTTACCGCTGGGGGGGTCGTCACGTAAATCCTCTGCCCTCCAGAATCAATGCGTAAAGTGAAACGGCATGCGGATTTATGTTCTCTTACTTGCAAAGGCACAATGCGATCACACAGAATAAAGTCTTGTTCATAAACAGCCATACACCGTATCTTTATCTCTTATAATAAATGAACTTAACCCTTATGCTACGTTAATCCGATCAACAAATGACATCAACACTTTTTCAAGACATTCTAAGTCCTGCGGACGCGAAAACCGGTGATCAGCATCACGAACAAGCGTCAATGTTACATCATGCAAAGGTAAATAATCAAGAAGAGTCAATGTATGTTGATAGGGAATTTTATTATCCTCCATCCCTTGCAAAATATGAATTGGACATCCAATATCAATGCATTCTTTCATTACACAATTGTTTCGTCCGTCTTCAATCAATGCTTTTGTAAAAGAAAATGGTTCCGTATCACCAGACACAAGGTGTTCAACATAGCCTTTTTCTTCCAACATTTTCCATTCCTCCGCACCCAAAGCTGGTTCCACCAAGGTTTGCGTAAAATCAGGAGCTGGCGCAATTAATACCATGCCTGCAAGCGCTTTGTTTTTCTGCGCAAGCATCATGGCAAGTCTGAGAGCAATCCATCCGCCCATAGAGGAACCAATCAAAATTTGCGGCTCTTCACAATAAGCTTCAAAGACCGCTAAACTTTCTTTCACCCAACGAGAAATCGTCCCTTGGAAAAAATCTCCTTTAGACTCTCCATGGCCAGAATAATCAAAACGCAAACAAGACAAATCATTCTTTTGAGCAAAAGCATCAACAGTCATTGCTTTGCTCCCCAGCATATCGGATCTATAACCAGAAAGCCAAACCAAACCAGGAGAACGATTGCCTTTGTAATGACGTACAGCAAGAGCTGTATCTTCAAACAAAAAATATTGACAAGGAACATCTTTATCAATCATTCTATTTTCTCCATGAAATATTCTTCTCACAAAAAGAAAATCTCTAAACTCAATAATAATCAAGAACCTTTTATAAAGGCATAGTGCAAAAAAGTACAAATACCAGTTGTTTTCCTATATAAATTTCAGTTGTTTTTCCATAGATAATTATATATTAAAATGTTATCGATAAATTGGAATCAAGGAGAATAAGCCATTCGTCGACCATCTAAAATAACGCCTACTCAGAAAGATGGGCCACGTTCAAATCAAGATATTCGTGTTCCCTGTGTTCAGCTTATTAATGATGAAGGGCAACATCAAGGGATTGTTCCAACACAAGAAGCACTCGCTATGGCTGCAGAAGTGGGGCTTGATTTGGTTGAGATTGTACCAAATGCAGAACCACCTGTGTGCAAAATCATCGATCTGGGCAAACTAAAATATCAGAATCAAAAAAAAGCTGCTGAAATACGAAAAAAGCAAAAAATCATCGAAATAAAAGAAATTAAGATGAGACCAAATGTTGATGTTCATGATTATGAAGTCAAGCTTAAAGCTATCCATCGTTTTATTGATAATGGTGATAAAGTGAAAATTACTTTGCGCTTTCGTGGTCGTGAGATGGCACACCAAGACCTTGGAATGAAGCTCCTTCAGCGGATTAAAGAAGACACAGGTAATATTGCTAAAATTGAATCGGAACCTAAACTTGAAGGTCGTCAAATAATGATGGTGATAGCACCTAAATGACCTTATTATATTAACGTAGTACATATACGCAGCTCGTTACAATTTAGAACGCAAAAGATCTCACAAGTGCCATAAATAGTTTTTTATAGCACTTTGAGAGTCAGTAGATTGAGACGTTAAACTTCTTTATAAGAAAGCGTTCTTTTGATCAGAAGAGTATCAATCTATAAGAAATCTCTTAGTTTTCCATGAAACAATGATAGAAAATAGAAATATGATCAGAAACAAATATCCTCCTCTGATAAACATTTTATCATCTACCTTTTAAGATAAAATTTTTATAAATATGCACGTTAGCAGAGTGCAGCTTTTTTTCAATGATTATCATCTTCTGCGCCTTCACAGCCAGCACACGGATTATGTGTGACGTTGTTAAGCATATTATTGATTAATATGCTTATTTTGCTCTCTCTATTGCTTTCATCTTTATTCTTAAATTCTACCCAGATTTATTTTATAAGCAAAGAAAGCAATAGTTTATCTCTGAACAACAGCGCAAAATCTATGCACGTCTTATGAAACAAAACGTTTTCTTTTACCAAAATAATACCTCATCCGATCTTCTTGCCCGTGTACCCCATAATACAACGGTAGCCTGCAATATTATTGATACCATTATCACAATTTGTACGTGATTTGCTCTCTGTTATCAGCCTTGTTCACGTTATGTTTATTCAAAATTTATGTTCATTACTATAGCCTTAACAAGTAGGCTCACGAGCATTTGTAGGGATTTGAATAGCTTTAAAACGCGTTTGTAGCCTCGTAGAAAAAACTTCCCTCTCTCTGAGAAGTAACAGAAAATGCTGTTGATACTCGTATGATAAAAGCTTTTTGCTTGAAAAATTAATGCAAAAACGCATAAACAAAGCCGTTTTTGATGTTGAAAAACAGACAAATAGCGTTCAATGATTGAAGTCATAATACTCTAATATTGGCAACACGCACCAACAGCGCCATATAGGTTATCTGTCTTTCCGGCGACCTCGCAAACCAACGAACAAAGGTTTCAAGATGAATTAATGTCCTTTAATTATGGCTTTACTTCTCTCCTATGAACTCCGCTAAAAAAGTTAGCAAATGTGCGCGTTAAAATTGAATTTGCTTTGGTTAGTATCAGTACGATATTAAAAAGTATTAGATATCTTATTCCTGTTACGAAACATAAAGAAGCTAGAAATCTTCATAAAACGTAAGCTTCTATTCATTTTGAACGTATTTCTTTTGCCTATACAGATGATGGACAAATGATGTTAAACGATATCACTCTGGAAAGATACGAAATAACCACTTGTTGAACAGGGAATCCTCTCCAGAATTACTGACGAAAGAAGAAAATTTCTATAAAAACTTCATCATATCCCATTCAAAAAGCAAACATTTTAAGCAATTAATGTTTAAAAATTTTAATATTTAATAGTCTCTTTCATAGAACAGACCAAAACTAGAATTGTTATCATTCCCTATTGCGCCTCTAGCTTTCAGATTTTTTGAAATATCCAAATTCGCTGTTCCTTTTGTCGTTCCATCCGATCCAGCTTCAAAACCTAAGTAAATATTATTATGGATATAGCGCCCAACACGTAAACCTGTATTACCCTTTTCATCAATGACAACATCAAGATCATCAAGACCGATTTTTGTGCGTAAAGAACTCAATAATGATGTATTTGTATTACCAGCACCTGCAAGTTCAGCAGCTGCTGACGCAAGCTGGGCAAGCTGAAACGGCGATAGTTCGCTAAGAGAGCGATTAAAAATCAAACGCGCCAACACTTCATCCTGTGGCAAAACAGGTTGTGAAGAAAAATAAACATCAAGATCACTAACATTTCCACTTACTGTTACAGTAACACGCGTATCTCCACTATTATGGTTGGCGACCAAATGAATAACTGGAATAAAACTACCGCTGAAAGTCGCTTGTCCTTGATCGAAATCGATACGTTGTGAAAGAATGTCAAAACGCCCGCGAATCATCTGCAACTCACCAAATGGACGTACATCATTCAATGGACCCTTAAAACTAACGAGTCCTCCCAACTCAACATCTAAGCCCCGACCCTGCACAAGAAACTTATTGTACGCATTAAGATGTATATCCAACTGTACAACAGAAAAAGTTTCTTTAGCAACAACGTCATTCTGGCTGTTACTCAGAACCTCTGCACGTTCAAGCGTTTTTTGAATCGGTTTGGTTAAATTCTTATGTTTAATATCAAGAAGTTTTCCTTTTTGAAAAGAATCGGGAAAAATAAACGCTCCTTTTTCAACTGTAAGATCACCACCAATAACAAGCCCACGCAAAAAATGACCAGTTATATTTGCATCACCTGTTAGCGTCATAAAAATCATAGATCCATCATTATAATTGGCGTGCTTAAGATGCAGAACCAAATCTGTTTTCAAATCGTTAGCAATATGGCCTGAAGCAGAAACAGAACCACCGCCCAAAAAATGAGCATCAGCGCGCTCTAAAGTAATATCATATCCCTTCAATTTTCCTTCAATCGCTATATTTTTCAGTCCAAAATTTGTTTGAGGATCAAAAAAACTGCCATTTGCCACGGTCAAATGTCCTTTCAACTGCAGCTGGGAGAACATACCACTGATAGCTGTATCAATTGTTGCACTTCCCATTAAATATGCTCCACGCCTAGCTAAGAAGGGATCAATTAAGATAAGAGGCATTGTACCTTTTACCTTCAAGTCAACTCCTGAATCATTCAGAGAAATATATCCATTTACGGAGCAATCCAATCCCTTGTATCCATTCGCCTTTATATGTTCAATATGAAGTGTCGAATTTTTATAAGAACCACGAGTACTTATGCTTACTGCTGCAGATCCCTTATGCGTCATAACTACCAAATCTTGAATAGAAAGGTCAAAATTAGCAGATAAATCCTTTAATTTTCCACCAATATCAACCGTACCAATCATTATTCCTCCCCAAAATTGCTCTTTGATAAAACTACTGGTCAAATGCTCAGATAAATCCTTTATTGTCTCACCAATAGAAACTTTATCCATCACCATTTTTTTAAGAAATTTTCCCTTCATCAAACTATTGGCCAAATGCGCAGAGAACTTTTGCAAATCGACATGCAGCTCAATCGTACCTTTATCTAAAGACACAGTTCCCTCTGCTTGCATCTGCAGCTTATCTCCTGCTAAATCTGTATACATAGTAAGGGTCTGATCGGCGAATCTACCTTTAGCAGAAAGCATAAAGGGCATTATTTGATCTTCTTGAAGAGCAGCTAGTGTTAGCTCTTGACCTTTTATATCATAAGTTATATCCGGTTTTGCAAAACTACCACTAATCATAACCTGCCCAGACAAAGTACCAACAGCTCCGAAATCGAGTTTCCACAAATCGACTAAAGCAACAGGAAGTGCACTTATTGTAAGATTTAAATTAAGGATATCATAAAAATCGCCCGAAAGCACAATCTCGCCTTCATTGACAGATAGCCCCAATTCATTCACCATCACCCCGTTGTCTTTATAAATAATTGTCGCTGGTTTGAGCAATGTTGCGTGAAGATTAGAATGCTTCACATCCACAGTTTCAATCTGTACAGTCTGTTTCACGCCTGCCGGCAATTCTTTCGTCAGCACACGACCAGCAAGCTGTGCACTTGTATCATCAGGCATCATCAGCTGCACATTAAAAACCGTCTGCCCATTGTCACCACTGGCGCGAGCATTTAAATGATTGATAATCATCAACGGTGTCTGGATATGCTCTGCATTGACAAAACCTTCAAACTGTATTGCGCCAAAAGGATCTAATATATCAGCCTGTATTGTTAATTTTTTGATTTCGTTCTCTGCAAATATTAAATGATCAATATTGGCCTTCAAATCGACTTTTTGTCTGCCATTTTTTTCATCTAAGATAAAATCTCCCTTCACACTTCCACTTCCTTCCTGCAAAAATAATGCAGAAAGTGTTGAGATATCATCAGCATCAATATGCAAGATTCCCTTTATAAAACCTTTAATTGTTTGAGAAAAACCACCAGTTATCGTTGCATGACCTCCTTTAACATTGAGATGTTGAAACTTCCAAATATGATTGGAATTGTTGAAGGAAGCAGATAGCTGCAATGGTTTTTCAGAAAAAGTTCCATCACCTTCAATAAAACCAATAAAAGAGGGGGAAACTGGTAATGTATTATCCATCAGTGCATTAATATTTAATGTTGTATTTTGAAGCTTTTTTCTAACCAAAAATGCTTCAGAAACATGAGCACGCGCACTAAGCATTATAAGATTATTATGCCCTCTGGCAGCACCTCGTATTGTGACTGCTCCACCTATTCTCGAATCCCAGACAGAAAGATCAGACATTTGCGCATCTAAATCTATCTTAGTATCTTTACTTGACAAATAGCCTTTGGCATTTACGTGGGCATGCTGATTTTTCAAATGCAAATGGCGTAGTATAATAAGACCTGTCGTATTCCGAGCAGCATTGCTTGAAAGAGTGAACTTTCCTTTTAATAAAGGATCAATAGTCTCTACGCCTATCTTCACGTTATCAGCAACACCTGATAGTCCGAAATCAAAGACACCACTGATTAAGCTAATACTTCCCTTAGCTTTAATATCTGCACTACCAGATAATGGTTGCCCGCTTAACAAGCTCAACGGTACTAATGTTTGCGCTTTTAAACCAAGATCGCCTTTAAAAACCAAACGATCCAGCTCTCCTTTTAACCAAACAGAAAAACCCTGAGCCGTAACGCTCAAATCATGGATAAGTGCTGGTTTTCCAGCTAAAATATCCGTATCTAAATGCACATGAACCGTTTGGTTTAGATCACCTGTAAGGACACCATTAGGATTCGTAACCCCTTGAAGAGTTCCACTAATCTGAATACCAACATGACGAGAAGCCGGATTATCAAGATTTTCGCTCACCCCTCCCATATCAAAAACCGCATCACGAATGAAAACATTGTCATTGCCCAAATGATGCATGACAAGCTGCCCCTTCCAAGTTTGTTGCCCTTTACGACCATAATCAATTGTTAAAGTAAGATTATCTGCACTTATCTTCTTTTCTACCAGCGGTAAATGTGCAGACTCTTTTTCCTTATCACGGAGAGCCATATTTCCATTAACAAAAAGCCGCCGCAAAAAGCCATCAGCTGTTATTTCAGCATTGGCCATAAAATTCATCAATTGGCTCTGAAGTGTCATATGATCAAGACGCATTACACCTTCTTTGGTCATCATTGCCTGTGCTTGTAATGCAACTTCAGATTCAAATTGGCTACGATATTGAGCTGGTATAAAAAGACCTATGGTGCCCGCTAACTTTGTAGAAAGACTATAACCTTCTGAAGAACGCGCAAGAATAACACTGCCATCTAAAACAGGCTGATGATTAGCCTTTAAATGAAGCGTAACGCTTAAATCATCCAAAGTGCCCTCACCTTGAATAGCGAGATTTAATGCAGGACGTTTTTCAACATTAAGCACATTAGCTACGATACCATTTTGTGGCTCATCGGCAGTAATATCAATTTTAGCTATGCTACTGTTATTAGATATTTTCGCAAGAAGAAACAAATAACCAGGCGCATCTAAGCGATGAACCGCTATATCCACATCCAAATCACCACTGATTAAGGCTAAATGTCCTTTTAACGACACATCGGAAGAAAGACCAAAAAAGTCTTGTTTAAAAGCAACATGCTTAGCGATCAGCGCATTTATAGACACATCTAATAGCAATTTTGGTATGGTAAACACACCAGATTCAGTGGAAGTAAAGCTCTGTGGTTTACGTAAAAACGTAATACGTTCCATCGAAAGCTGATCAATCTCTATACGCCCCCTCATCAATGCTAAGCGTCTCCAATTCATCTTAGCATTGGCAATTTCAAGCCAAACACCCCGATCATCACTTATAGTAATAACGCCAATTGACGCTTGAGAAGACAATACCCCCCGCACATTATGCATACGTACCTGGTGATTAGGTGCTGAAAGTTTGCGCTCAATAAAAGAAACAAGCCATGAAGAATCATCTACTATTGCTTCACGAAAAGGCATATTGCCTTTCTGCAAAACAAGAAGGGAGCATATAAAAAGGATAAAAAATCCAAATAAAAAAATTCCCAAACGCAATATTTTTTTCATTAGAATGCTTGCCCTATACCCACATAAAAACCAAAGCGAGGATCACCCTCCTCTCGCTTAAGAGGAAAGGCTAAATCAAACCGTAAGGGACCAAGGCCTGTCACGTAACGACCTCCAATACCAGCTCCCCATTTAATTTCTGAAGGATCAAAACGCATCTTTTCCGCTACCAAACCACCATCAATAAAACTGACAAATGCAATTCGATCATTCAAAGCAAAACGGACTTCTGCTGAGCCTTCAACAAGCGCCTTTCCCCCAATAACCACATCATTTTCTTTTCTGATACCAATATTGCGATAAGCGTAACCGCGAACAGATCCACCACCACCAGCCCAAAAAAGCATATTTGAAGACAATTGAGCCGCATCAGCTCCAATAACCGCCCCTAATTTTGCCCTTGTTGCAAAAACAAAACGATCTTTTGCATCAAATGACCAATAAGAACGGCCTTCCATAGTTATTTTTGTCATAAAATTGTCAAATCGTAATTCATAAAATGGTGCAAGAACCGCTTCCCCATACAGACCTTTTGTTGCATCTAATTTGTTATCACGACTATCATAAGTCAAACCACCCAATAGCCCCATTGCCGTAAAATAACGACTCCCAAAATAGTCATCGTGCGAATAACCGTTTGTGATAAATGCGGAAACGTTCCCTGATAAATTATCATTAAAAATATGCGTAATACCCCACTTTCCTCCAAAAACTGTTGTGGCATAATTATCTAGGATATCTTGTTGCATTTGCAGCTGTGCCCTAAAGTCTGTATCTGGTGTGATTATACCGGGCTTTATAAATATTGTTCTCAATTGTACTCTTTTACTTCTAACACCACTTATTTTAGTTTCAATTTTAAGGCTCTCTGCATGGCCAAAAAGATTTCTATGTATAAAATAAGCTTCTAAACCCGCACCATCTAATGTCGAATAGCCGCCACCAATACCAAAACGCTGTGGCTTACGCTCTTCCAAAACAAGCGTCAATGGCAAACGACCATCGGGATTAATTGTATCAGCCTCTTGTATATTCACAGCTCGAAAAACATTAAGGCGAGCAAGCCGGTCATTAGCTTTGATCAATATATCAGGATTGTATTCCTGACCTGGCTTCAATCCTGTCATCCATTCAATATAAGCTAAGTCCATACGTGGTTTTTCACTCACATTACGCACATTTAAAAAACCATAATATGTCTTGCGATCAGGATTAATTGTAATCTGCGTATCAATAAGATGTGCAGCGTGATCTGCAACTATATCACGCCCGATAATGCTCGCCTTAGCATAACCTTGTTGACGCCACCCCTCTATTGCCCATCGTTCTGCTTTCAGAATGGTATCAGATTTCGCAACAGCGCCAATCTGATAGTCTAAATCTTCGATTGATACCATTTTACCTGTTTTATCTTTTGTGTGTAAAGCAGCTTTATTAATACGCGCAGAACTAAAAACGTACTGAGGGCCAGCATCAATCAGAATGACAATATGAGATTGAGCCGGCAATTGAGTCATAGGATTTAAATCCGCAACTTCTACTCCATTAACTTTAATACTAATGACACCACCATAACGCCCATCAGCATGAAGAGCAGAAAGAATTGCCTGATAATCTGACCGAGCTTTAGCCAATAAGCTAGAAGAATTAGGCAACACCTTATCTTTATCAGCAACAAGAGCAGATACATCCTTAACTATTTTTACGCCCACAGACGATGCACCCGGCCGTGCCACAACCTCAACCTTGTAGGATTTTGCTGTATCACTAACATTATAGGGAGATGAATTTGACTTTTTTCCATCCCAAAAGCGAATACCAAAAAGCTCAAACGCCGCAAGCGGCTGTGAAAAAGCAAAAATGAAGCATAAGCTTACAAATACCTTGGGCAAAATTCCTGATTTCAACGAAACTCTTGTATGACATATCATAAAATCAGATACTCTTATTAAATACTTTAATACTGTTTTCTATCAATAGCATCAAAAAAGACAAACATGTCTCTCTTTTCAGGTTTTTCATGCGTTTAACGACATTGGATAATATTTATTCGTTTAAGATGCATAATAATTGTACTTTTTCATAGGATGCACTGTAGAACAAAATAGTTTTCCTTTAACATATTAATCTGACTCATTCTAAACGTTTTTTCTACCAATAATGTCGAATAAAAAACAAACATGCCTCTCCTTTTAAGAGTTTTTCATGATTTAACGAAATCGGACAATATTCATAATTCATAGCTAAAATGCATAATGTTGTACTTTTCTTGCGTACTCACACAATTAAAGATTATTGTGAAAATAGTCTTTAATTCTGACATCTCCATATTTATACTACTCATTTATACTACTCAATTCTAAACGTTTTATTGATCCCTATGTTATACGGTTAAATTTATGCAAACTCTTCCTCTATAATCGTATGATTAAGACACCGACATATGTTCTGCGTATATAGATCTCTCTGTCCAAAAGACCATACAGCTACATCTTGATTTTTATGCGCATATGTGATCTGTTCCATCATAATAAAAGGAGAGGGGGAATCGATGATCGCACGAGTCACGACAGTTGCCTTTCTTGGTTTAGAAGCAGTTCCTGTTGATGTACAGGTTATGATTGCATCCGGAAAAATAGGAATGGCTATCGTGGGGTTGGCAGATAAAGCTATCGCTGAAAGCCGTGAACGCGTGCAAGCAGCTCTTCATGCCTGTGGGCTTTCTATGCCTAACAAACGAATTACCATCAATCTTGCACCAGCTGATTTACCTAAAGAAGGTTCACATTATGACCTACCAATTGCGATAGGCTTAATGCTTGCTATGGAGCTTCTACCCCCTGAAGTAGCACAAGATTACATCATTCTAGGCGAATTATCTCTAGATGGCTCTATTAACGCCGTTAATGGTGTTTTACCAACCGCAATAACAGCTTTATCACTTAATAAAGGATTAATCTGTCCTTACCAATGCGGACCTGAAGCTGCGTGGGCAGATGCAGAAATGAATATTGTCGCCCCCAATTCTCTTCTCACTGTGGTTAATCATTTTAGAGGAACTCAAATTCAAAACCGGCCACAACCACGCCAATACACGATCCAAACTGAACTACCAGATCTTTCCGAAATTAAAGGACAAAAAACCGCCAAACGTGCTTTAGAAGTTTGTGCAGCTGGGCGGCATAATCTCTTGTTTGTTGGCCCTCCTGGAGCAGGAAAGTCTATGTTAGCCCAACGATTACCTTCTATTTTACCGCCTCTTGATAGTCGTGAACTTTTAGATGTTTCCTTGATTGCTTCTATCACAGGAGAAACAGTCCATAAAACTATTTCACTCCATTGCCCCTTTCGTTCTCCGCATCATTCTGCCTCTATGGCAGCAATGGTTGGTGGTGGTCTCAAAGGACGACCAGGAGAAGTATCGCTTGCTCATAATGGCGTTTTATTTCTTGATGAATTGCCTGAATTTTCCCCACAGGTTCTTGATTCTCTTCGTCAACCCTTAGAAAGCGGAGAATGTATTATAGCCCGTGCCAATCACCATATTAGCTATCCTGCCCGGATCCAACTCATTGCTGCTATGAACCCTTGTCGATGTGGAATGGCAGGTGAAAAAGGCCATGTTTGTTCCAAAGGAATACGTTGTCAAACCGATTATCAGTCTCGTATTTCTGGTCCTCTACTTGATAGAATTGACTTACGTATTGATGTCCCTGCTTTAACAGCTATGGATCTCATGCAACCCGAACAATCAGAAAAAAGCTGTAACGTTGCAAAACGTGTCGCACGGGCTCGCGCCATCCAAAGCGAACGTTTTACGACACTAGGCTTTGCCCATATTCGCACCAATGGTGATTGCCCTGCCAAAGTCATTGAACAAATTGCTATACTAGACAAAAAAGCAGCCAAATTATTGCGAGATGTTAGTGAAAAAATGCAACTTTCCGCACGTGCCTATCATCGCATTCTCAAAGTTGCACGCACTATCGCTGATCTTGATGAATCATACCATCTCTCACGCCATCATCTCGCGGAAGCTATTTCCTATCGATTAGGCAATGAAAGATTAACAGCTACTGCCTAACCAATTATTTCTCAATAAAAATTAATCGGAAAATAACGCAAATAAAGCTCTGTAAGTTTTCCATCACGCTCCAAAGCCTTTAGAGCATAATTAAACACATCAACTAATTTTGTATTATTTTTTGCAACAGCAATTCGCATCCCTTCCCCTAACAATTGCGGAGCCATATAAGCACCTCCAACAAAAGAGCAGCAACGCGCTAATTGTGGATCATTTAACCATACAGATAACGCAAAGCCATCGTCGAAAACAAGATCAATTTCATGATTCTGTAATGCTTTATAAAGCTCTGTCCTACTCCTAAATCCTTGCCATTTGGCTTTGGGAAAATAACTATGAAACAGTTTTTCATGAGCACTCTTGAATATAAATCCACTTTTTAAATATACAAGCTTATTGCTTATCGGCTCAGCAAGACTCAAAGACAAAGAAGAAACAAACCGTGCAGGAAAACGTAAATAAGTTTGGGTAAAAACAAGATCCTGATATGTTGCATCTGTTTCTTTTAACCCAGAAATAACAGCTTCCGCTCCACCATTTTTGACATAATCTACCAGATCTTCCCAAGGAAGAACTTCCACTTCACACACTGTTTCAAGCTTCAATTTTTCGCAAATAGCACGCAATAAATCAATATTATAACCTGCAATACGTCCTGTTTTATCAAGAAAATTAAAAGGTGGAAAATCAAAAGTGGTTACAAAACGTAAACGCGTTATATCCGTTGTATCAGGCCGCACCAAACGTTCATGCGAATTTAAAAAAGAAGGGAGCCTTCCCGCCGTTTCAGCCCATAAAAAAGGTGGAAAGAACAATGGACAGGTTATACATAAAACTTTAATAAAAGTTTTTGATCTGCCTATGAATCTTTTCATTGTTAAATCATCCTCCTCGATTCCTCAAAGCTAAAATACTATCCGCTCCAATGACAGTATCTAATACGCCTAGCCGAAATATCTGGCTCTTTACAATTCAGATAAAATGTTTGACAATCTGACATTTCTAAAATTGTCAGAAAATTTAATAATTTCCGTATATTTTAGAAATATATAAACGCAAAAAAAATAATAGCGCAACAGCACTTGCGCATACAAAAATCATAACATCTACTATATAAACCTCTATTATATATTTGACAAATATTGAATATAGTCTCGATATACGGTACATGTTTAACGGAGTTATTCCATAAACCATCAGATAAGATGTAATACTTGGAATGCGCTGATAAAATATGCAACTAAACACAGAAATGGATTGACTTATGAGTGATGAAACAACCTCACCAGAATGTGGTGACTATGGTGCCGCTTCCATCAAAGTTCTCAAAGGTCTTGACGCTGTGCGCAAACGTCCTGGCATGTATATCGGTGATACAGATGATGGCTCAGGTCTACACCATATGGTTTACGAAGTCGTAGACAATGCTATTGATGAAGCTTTAGCCGGTCACGCCACCCTTGTAAATGTTACTCTCCATGCAGATGGGTCCTGTTCTGTTCGTGACAATGGGCGTGGAATTCCAACTGATATTCATCCAACAGAAGGTATTTCCGCAGCTGAGGTCATTATGACACAACTTCATGCTGGTGGAAAATTTGACCAGAATTCTTATAAAGTTTCAGGAGGGTTACACGGCGTTGGTGTTTCTGTTGTCAATGCACTGTCAGCTTGGTTGCAATTAAAGATCAAGCGAAATGGAAAAATCCATGAAATGTCATTTACCCATGGTATTGCCGATGCTCCACTTAAGATTGTTAGTGATTGTGATGCAGAAAGCGGAACAGAAATCCGCTTTCTGCCAAGTTCCGAAACCTTCACCATGATTAAATTTGATTTCGAAACATTGGAACGCCGTTTACGCGAATTAGCCTTTTTAAATTCTGGTGTACATATTCTTCTTATTGACCAACGCCATGCTGATGTTTGTTCAGTAGAATTACACTATGAAGGTGGACTTGTTGAATTTGTCAAATATATTGATCAATCGAAAAAATCGCTAATTGATGATCCTATTTATATTGCAAACGAAAAAGACGGGATAAGTGTTGACGTTGCTCTGTGGTGGAATGATTCCTACCATGAAAAAGTATTGTGTTTTACCAACAACATTCCTCAGCGTGATGGAGGAACGCATCTAGCAGGTTTCCGCAGCGCCTTAACACGCCAAATCAATGGCTATGCTGAATCTTCAGGCATTGTAAAAAAAGAAAAAATCAATTTAACTGGTGATGATTGCCGCGAAGGATTAACAGCTATCCTTTCAGTCAAAGTTCCTGATCCCAAATTTTCCTCTCAAACAAAAGATAAATTGGTTTCTTCTGAGGTGCGTCCTGTTGTTGAAAATTTGGTGAATGAGGGACTTTCAGCATGGTTAGAAGAACATCCTAATGAAGCAAAAATTCTTATTAGTAAAGTAATAGAAGCCGCAGCAGCACGCGAAGCAGCACGCAAAGCACGTGAACTCACACGAAGAAAAGGAGCTCTCGATATCACGTCCCTCCCAGGCAAGCTTGCTGATTGCCAAGAACGCGATCCTACAAAATCGGAAATCTTTATTGTTGAGGGAGATTCGGCAGGGGGTTCAGCTAAAAGTGGACGTTCACGCCAGAATCAAGCAATTTTGCCTTTACGTGGTAAAATTCTCAACGTTGAACGGGCACGGTTCGACCGGATGCTTTCATCTGAGATGATCGGAACGCTTATCACCGCTCTTGGCACTTCTATCGGTAAGGACGAATTTGCGCCCGATAAATTGCGTTATCATAAAATCATCATTATGACAGATGCGGACGTCGACGGTGCCCATATCCGTACACTGCTTCTCACTTTCTTTTTTAGGCAAATGCCTGAACTCATTGAACGCGGTCACCTTTATATTGCTCAACCACCTCTTTATAAAGTATCACGTGGAAAATCCTTCCAATATATCAAAAATGAAGCAGCATTCGAAGAATTTCTGATTGATGCCGGATTGGAAGATACAACATTAGAATTATCAACGGGTGAAATTTGTGCAGGCACTGATTTACGCCGGCTTACTGAAGATGCCCGTACGTTACGCCAACTTTTAAACGGTCTTCATACCCGCTATGATCGTACTATTGTTGAGCAAGCAGCTATTGCGGGTGTTTTCAAGCCTGAAGCTCTTGCAACACCAGAAAAAGCACAGAACACAGCAGATAATGTATCACGTCGTCTTGATTTAATTGCCGACGATATGGAACGCGGCTGGAATGGCTATAACACACAAGATGGAGGATTGTGTTTTGAACGCATTTTGCGTGGCGTTAAAGATACTGTTACTCTCGATGCAGGGCTTATCAATTCAGCAGATGCGCGCCAAATTGATCGCCTTTCCCAAAACCTTATAGAAATCTATAGTCCGCCACCCCTCCTGCACCGCAAAGATAAGTCAGAACGCATTTTTGGGCCCACTAGTTTATTAGAAAGCATTTTTACAAACGGTAAAAAAGGCATCACTCTACAGCGTTATAAAGGACTTGGAGAAATGAATGCTGAACAGCTTTGGGAAACAACCCTTGATCCTGACGCGCGTTCTCTTTTGCAAGTTAAAATTAATGATGCAACCGATGCAGATTCACTCTTTTCTCGTTTAATGGGTGATGAAGTTCAACCACGTAGAACCTTTATTCAAGATAATGCCCTAAGTGTTGCTAATCTTGATATCTAAAGACACTCTTATTTTGAGCTGTTTAAACCTCGTGGTTTTGATATTACTTTTTCGTATGTAGGCATTTTTCTATACTTCATTTACGATAAAGAAAAATAAGAAAGGTCACATACATGACAGCTGAAACAGAACGTGTAGGAGTCAAAGGAGGCATGGAGCATTCTTTTGGCTTTACAAAAGTTGACGAAACTCAAAAACAATCCATGGTAGATGGTGTATTTCATTCTGTTGCTGAAAACTATGACAGAATGAATGATATTTTATCTCTCGGATTACATCGTGTGTGGAAAAATTCCATGGTCGCGTGGCTTTCCCCGCCTGCGCTATCTGGCTGGAAAGTTCTTGATGTGGCTGGCGGTACTGGCGATATCGCTTTTCGCATTTTCAACGCCTCACGCCAAAAAGCACATGCCACAGTGCTTGATATTAATAGCTCAATGCTGAGCATTGGCAAAAAACGTGCACAAAAAAATGGTCTAACCTCTTTTATTGACTTTGTTGAAGCCAATGCAGAACATCTTCCTTTTGAGGATCAAAGCTTTGATGCTTACACTATTGCCTTTGGAATCCGCAATGTACCACATATTGATAAAGCTCTTACTGAAGCCTTTCGTGTTTTAAAACCAGGTGGGCGTTTTTTATGTTTAGAATTTTCAAATGTTGAAATGCCTTTGCTTGACAAGGTTTACGATCTTTGGTCCTTCCATGCTATTCCTCGACTTGGCCAACTAATTGCAGGTGATCGTGACGCATATCGTTATTTGGTTGAATCCATTCGAAAATTTCCTAAGCAGGATGATTTTGCCTCTATGATCAGTCATGCAGGCTTTTCACGAGTATCTTATCGCAATCTCACAGGTGCCATTGCAACATTGCATTCAGGCTGGAAGATCTAAAATGGCGCAAATTTCCACTTATTTTCAATTGGTACGTGCAGGATGGATTTTAGCACGTGAAGGAGTTCTTAGCGCTCTCCCAAATGATAACCTTCAAGGATTCCCAGCAGCGTGTCATCGTGTAGCAAAAGCTTTAGCGCGGCGCAAAACAAAAAAAAAGCACCGTTCTGAAAATCTAACACACGCTATTAATAAGCTTGGTCCTTCTTACGTCAAGCTTTGTCAATTTCTTGCAACAAGACCCGATATTGTTGGACACGATATTGCAGCAGATCTAGAACAACTCCAAGATCGTGTACAAACATTTCCCTGCACAGCTGCCATTGATCAAATTGAAAATTCTCTTGGCCGCTCTATCAATGATTTATTCATAGACTTTCACCCACCCATTGCCGCCGCTTCTGTTGCCCAAGTTCATCCAGCTGAATACTACGATAAGACAGGCCGCAAAAAAAAATGTGCCGTTAAAGTTATCCGCCCTAATATCAGAGCACGTTTTGCAAAAGATCTTAAAAGCTTCTATCTCATTGCCAATTTACAAGAGCGTTATGTGCCTGCCTCTCAGCGCCTCCGGCCTGTTTGTGTCGTTGATACTTTGGCACACACCATACGGATTGAAATGGATTTACGTTTAGAAGCAGCCGCCTTTTCGGAAATGGCTGAAAACACTAAACATGATGCTAACTTCCGGGTACCCGCAATTAACTGGGAAAGAACGGGACGAAATGTTCTAACAATGGAATGGATCGATGGCATAAAACTGTCTGATATTCCAGCACTCAAAAAAGCTGGTTTTGATTTGAAAGCTTTAGCAGTGACACTTATGCAATCTTTCCTCCGTCATGCTTTGCGTGATGGCTTTTTTCATGCCGATATGCATCCTGGCAATTTATTTGTAGATCCGCAAGGATGTATTGTTGCCGTTGATCTAGGAATTACAGGACGGCTTAGTAAAAAAGAAAAACATTTTCTTGCTGAAATTATTTACGGCTTTATCACCCGCGATTACCATCGTGTGGCACGCATTCATTTTGAAGCAGGTTATGTCCCTCCTCATCATAGCATAGAGGACTTTGCCCAAGCTATCCGTGCTATTGGTGAACCCATTCACGGACAACCCGCGCAAAGCATTTCTATGGCCAAATTGCTCACACTCTTGTTTGAAATCACTGAATTATTTGATATGCAAACACGGCCGGAGCTTTTATTGCTACAAAAAACTATGGTTGTTGTGGAAGGTGTCGCTCGTACATTGGATCCA
This sequence comes from Bartonella sp. A05, assembly GCF_026930145.1. GTDB lineage: Bacteria > Pseudomonadota > Alphaproteobacteria > Rhizobiales > Rhizobiaceae > Bartonella. The sequence continues at coordinate 274,417 of NZ_JANHOJ010000001.1, forward strand.
GACTTTAATATGTGGCAAACCTCTGAACCAGTTGTTAAAGAATGGATAGGAAAAAATTTAGGGCCTGTGGGACTTCTCAAAGACTTTAGCGAAGGAGCAGAAGCTTTGATTTCTCTAGCGCGTAAAACACCGCAATTGATACACAGCTTTCAAAAGATAGAAGAAGAACTCTGCCAAATAACAAAAACAGGACTCCATCTTTCTCCTCTCACCCTCAAACAACTTGCCTTCGAACAAAGTCGTGCTAAACGTTCTAGTCACTATAGCTTATTCATGATCACTCTTTGTTCCATTTTTATCACTTTTTTTCTTTTTCAGCTTTTATAATATACGCAATATGTTAAAAAAATACACTTGATAAAATCATTGCAATCATTTTATCTCTTTGGATTATTATATGGCCAGTATTACCATTCGCAATCTTTCATCTGAAGTAAAAGAATCTTTGCGCATGCGTGCCGCAAAAAATGGCATTTCTATGGAAGAAGAAGCGCATCGCCTGTTAAGCAATCCCACCGTACCATCATCCATCCCAGTATTTCAAGCAAGCACTGTCGAAATGCAATCATTGCAATCAAAATCTATTCTCCTCATTATCGGTGGTGGTATTGCCGCCTATAAATCACTGGACCTCATTCGCCGTTTGCAAGAACGGGGAGCGCGATTAAATGTTATTATGACAAAAGCAGCGCAAAAATTTATTACCCCTTTAGCCGCTGAAGCCCTGAGCGGTAGCACTGTGTATAGCGATTTATTTTCACGCAAAGAAGAACATGATATTGGGCATATCCGGTTAGCACGTGCTGCCGATTTAATTATTTTAGCACCAGCTACCGCTAACCGCATTGCCAAAATAGCCACTGGCATAGGAGATGATCTGGCTAATTGTGTTCTTTTAGCTGCACGCTGTCCACTCTTGATTGCACCGGCCATGAATCCAGCCATGTGGACTCACCCTGCAACTGTCCGCAATGTTGCACAATTACGTTCAGATGGGGTTCATATGGTCGGACCGGAAATTGGCGAAATGGCAGAACGAAATGAAGCAGGCTGGGGGCGCATGAGCGAACCCTTAACTATTGTGGCCGCAGCGGAAGCGCTTTTAAGTACGCACAAAAAATCACTTTCCGGCCGCCATTTTATCGTTACTTCTGGTCCTACCCATGAACCAATTGATCCAGTACGTTATCTTGCAAACCGCTCATCGGGAAAACAAGGTCATGCAATTGCAACTGCCTTAGCTCATTTAGGCGCAACAGTGACGCTTATTTGCGGTCCGGTTGATCTTCCAGATCCACAAGAAGTAAAAACCATTCATGTTGAAACAGCCTGTCAGATGTTACAAGCTGTTCAAACGGCATTGCCAGCTGATGGAGCCATTTTTGTTGCCGCCGTTTGCGACTGGCGCAGCCAAACGAAATCTGTACAAAAAATCAAAAAGGATGCTCATAAAAAGCCTTTATCTTTGCATATGGTTGAAAATCCTGACATTCTAGCAATAATCGGCCATGCTCCAAATCGCCCCAGACTTGTGATTGGGTTTGCAGCAGAAACTTGTGATATTATCGTCAATGCACAAAAAAAATGTATTCAAAAAGGTGCAGATTTCATTCTTGCAAATGATATTTCTTTCCATGCGGATGGCACAAGCGTTATGGGTGCTGATAGCAATCAAATCTGTTTTGTCAGCAAAGAAAAAGTTGAACAATGGCCAAGCATGAGCAAACAACAGGTTTCTGAAAAATTGGCTAATATTATTGTATCCCTTTTCTGCTCTCCTGCTTCTGCTGATTAAAATTAAAAAGATCTTTTTAATTTTAAATGAAAGAAAAGTGCTTTGTCAGATTTTATGCTGTTAGAAAAATACAAAACATAATAGTAAACTAGCCCGTTTCTCCCAATAATGTAATGTAAAGATATCCGCCCCCCCTAGTGATGTTAAAGATATCTACACCTGTTATGAATTAGCTGAACGACAGTGTTTGCACAAAGAGAATCCAAAAATCACACGCTTCCAAAGATTGTTTCACGTGTAGCTCTTAAGAAAACTGGCATATAACACACTCCAATATCACGGACTTCCATTCCTCCATTTTCTCAAAAGACAGAAATATTTAGGTGCTTTCATTTAATTTCAGAAGAATGAGCTTACAGTGAGTTCCGATTACTTGGTTACTTATACAATTCACTTTATCAGCCTTATAGGAACTTCTACTTTGGTTTTCTATGACACATAAAGACCCAAAAATTCTGCTTCATGCGCTAAAACAATTATTATTCATAATGAATATAATTTACAAAGCAAATATAATGAGCATCTTCACTGATCGATCTCTTGTTTTCTCTTCTTTTTTTCTTACCTATTTTTTATGATTTTTACTGCTTCTTATCGCGCTCTACTATACCTTTTTACCCCACAATATCGCGCTATAATATTGAAAATATTGGGGCTTACTTTTATTATTCTCGTTATCATATGGTTATCTGCACGCCAACTTTTTATAACCTATTTTTGGCCTTGGATTGCGCAATTCTTTCCTGAAATACCAAATTGGGCAGGGTGGTTAGGATTAAGCTCATTGCTTATTTTTAATCTGGGTCTGGCTTTACTTATAACATTTTTGATTGTTCCAATTACAGCTATGATTGGTAGTTTCTTCATTGATGCTGTTGCTGAAATCATTGAAAAAAAAGATTATCCAAATGAACCTATCGGGCAAACTATGCCGTTTGGGCGCTCCCTCATTCTTTCCTTAAAGTTTCTTCTTTTAAGTCTTTGCGGCAATGGAATCGTTCTTATTTTGTTTTTCGTACCAGCTATCAATTTGATCGCATTCTATGTTATAAATGGCTATTTATTTGGCCGTGAATATTTTGCGTTTGCCGCCTATCGTTTTAGATCCACGCAAGATGCTCACGCTTTTTTACAGTTCCATCGTATAACAGTTTTTGGCGCGGGGCTGCTGATAGCATTCTTTATTTCCATTCCTGTTCTTAATTTAGTAACACCCCTTTTTGCAGCTACCCTTATGACAAATTTACATAAAATGCTTTCTCATCACACTCCCACATAATAATAATAGAACCACCCAATAGCTCCATATTAAGCATATATCGCTCGTGTTGATGATTCACGACAAGAAGCTTTTCCTACCAGCAAACAGGAAACAGAATTAAATTTTTCTGTTCTATTTCGTAGCTATATTACCAATTACCAATCAATTATCCAGCCCCTAAAATCATATATCCTTATCCGTTGCAGTGAGAATTGACATTAAAACAAAAAAACAAGTAAAATATACCGGTAAAATTTCTTGCAGATTCGTTATGGGGAGCATTCTTATTCAAATCATTACTGACTACACTGAATAAACAAAGGATGATAGAGTTAAAGCTGTACGTATACTTATGAAAGTGAAAGAATTAGATTAAGCGAACTTTTCAGCTAATACATGCAACCAATCAATCCCATATTCCATCAAACCATACTTTCACGTGTATAACATCTCAAAAGAGGCTATAAAGATGAACTGGATTACAAATTATGTTCGTCCTAAAATCAACTCTATATTAGGGCGCCGCGAAATTCCAGACAATCTATGGATTAAAGATCCTACCAGTGGTGAAATGGTGTTTCATAAAGATCTGGAGGCTAATCAACAAGTTTTTCCTGCTTCCGGATATCATATGCGCATTAGTGCCAAAAATCGTCTCATGCATTTTTTTGATGATGGTGTTTATACACTCCTTGAAAATCCAAAAGTTGTAACGGACCCTTTAAAATTCCGCGATGAAAAACGCTATATTGACAGATTAAAAGACTATCGTTCCAAACTTGGTGTTGATGATAATATTTTAAGCGCGCGGGGCACCATTGAAGGCCTGCCGATTATTGCGACTGTTCAAGACTTTGCCTTTATGGGTGGTTCTCTTGGTATGGCCTCAGGTGAAGCTATCGTAAAAGCTTTGCAAACTGCCGTTGCCGAAAAATGCCCTTTGGTTCTTTTTGCTGCTTCAGGTGGAGCACGTATGCAAGAAGGAACACTATCACTAATGCAAATGCCTCGTACAACAGTAGCAGTTGAAATGATGAAAGAAGCTAAACTTCCCTATGTTGTGGTTCTAACAAACCCTACCACAGGTGGTGTTACTGCTTCTTATGCCATGCTTGGTGATATCCACATTGCTGAGCCTGGCGCCATGATTGGGTTTGCAGGTCCACGTGTCATCCAACAAACTATTCGTGAAACATTGCCCGAAGGTTTCCAAAGTAGTGAATATCTACTTGAGCATGGCATGATTGATATGGTTGTATCGCGTTTAGAATTGAAAACCACCATTGCACGACTTTTACGCCTTATGATGAAATGTCCCGCAGTTCTTGAGCCTTCTAATCCATCTCCGACCGAAGCACCGCTTTCTGAAACAAAAGCAGCTTAAAAAACTATGACACAAAACCGTGTGCAAAAGGTGCTAGATGCTTTACTGGAAAATTATCCTAAAAAATTTGATTTTTCTTTAGATCGTATTTACCGTCTTCTAGAACGTCTCGGCAACCCTCATTTAAAACTTGCGCCTGTTATCCATATTGCCGGAACAAATGGAAAAGGATCTGCTTCAGCTATTTGTCGCGCTCTCTTGGAAAGCGCAGGCTACCGTGTTCATGTATACAGCTCACCTCATTTGGTCAATTGGAACGAACGCTGCAGACTGGGACAATCAGGAAATGGACAACTTGTCCCAGAAAATCAACTTGCTGAAATAATTCAAGGAGTTATAGACGTAAACCGTAAAGAATCAATCACTATTTTTGAAATTTTCACAGCAGCTGCTTTTATGCTGTTTAGCACATATCCAGCTGATGCAGTAATTTTAGAAGTTGGATTAGGAGGACGTTTTGACGCCACCAATGTGATTCATAAACCAGCTGTATCTCTTATCATGCCCATTGATTACGACCATGAAACATTTCTTGGCAACTCAATTGCACAAATCGCTTTTGAAAAAGGAGGTATTATCAAACCAACAGTTCCTGTAGTCATTGGAAAACAAAATCATGAGATCACTCATTCTGTCTTAAATGCCATTGCTGATAAAAACAAAGCGCCCTATCATATTTTTGGGCAAGATTATCAAAGTTATGAAGAACATGGACGCATGGTATTCCAAAACACTCAAGGTTTAATGGATTTGCCACTGCCTAACCTCGTTGGTGCGCATCAAATTGCAAATGCCGGCGCTTCTATTGAAGCTATTTATCAAGCAGGTTTTCAGCTTTCAGAACAAACAATAAGCAAAGCTTTGCGAAATATTTACTGGCCAGCACGAATGCAACGTCTCACGCATGGTCGACTGGTTGATCAGCTTTCTCCCAATACGGCTTTGTGGCTGGATGGTGGCCATAATCCTGCGGCTGGAAAAGTTGTTGCAGAAGAACTTACCCGATGGAAAAAAAAATCTAATCGCCCCATTATTATGATTGCTGGCATGCTTAATACCAAAGATAATATCGGTTATTTTCGTCCTTTAACAAACCTCGTGGACAAAGTGTATACAATCCCCTTAGCCTCCAGCGATGCAGGTCTCTGTCCAATAGCTTTAGCCGATTCAGCCCAAAAAGCAGACCTTATTGCTAAACCACAAGCAAATCTACACGAAGCCCTAAATAATGTTCGCTTAGAGTATCAAAATGCAATCCTCTTTGTTGGAGGCTCTCTTTACCTTGCTGGCGATATTTTACGTGACAATGAAACACCACCATGCTAAAAATCCCTTTTCTTAAGCTTTGAAAAATAAGAAATCTTAACCATGAAACTTGATTGTACTCTTTATCAAAACCCTAAGCTTATCACTGTTTTTGGTGGTTCAGGTTTTGTGGGGCGGCATGTTGTAGAGGCTTTAACCAAGCGAGGATATCGTGTTCGAATTGCTGTTCGCTCTCCTCAAAAAGCTTATTACATGCTGCAAATAGGTGAAGTGAGCCAAACCCAAATGCTTCAAACCGACGTTAGGCATCGTGCTTCTGTTGCGCGGGCATTGCTTGGAGCAGATGGCGCGGTATTTCTTCCAGGAAGTTTGGCACAAACAAATCAGCCAAAATTTCAAAATATACAAGTTGATGGCGCACGAAATGTTGCCGAATTAGCCGCACAAGCTGGTATCCCACTTATCCACATGTCAACGCTTATCGCCAATCCAAACGCTTCATTTCTTTATGCTCGTGCAAAATCTATAAGTGAGCAAATCGTGTATGACAAGCATCCTCAAGCAATTATTATGCGCCCATCAGTTATTTTTGGTCCAGAAGATTGCTTTTTTAACGTTTTAGCAGATTTATCCCGTTTCTTGCCGATAATGCCACTTTTTGGTGGCGGACAAAGCAAATTACAGCCTGTCTATGTTGGTGATATTGCTGAATTTGTTGTACGCGCTTTAGAAGGACATGCTATCTCTGGAAAAAGTTATGACCTTGGTGGGTCACAGATTATTACATTTCAAAATATACTTGAAAACGTATTAAAAATTATTCATCGTAAAAAAATGATTCTATCTATGCCTCGTTCTATCGGACTCTGCATCGGGGGAGTTTTTGGAACTATTGGCAAATTGCCTCTCGTGCCAACAATTATAACGGCTCATCAAATACGTTTCTTGCAACAGAATAATCTTGTCTCTCAAGAAGCGATAGACAATGGATATACTCTAGAAGGGATAGGGATTATTCCCAAAACAATGACAGCTATTTTGCCAAGTTATTTATGGCGATTCCGTCCACAAGGGCAGTTTTCCAAAAGTCCATCCGTGTAACGCACGCTCTTTTTTGTAACCAAACTAATTTACAGCCCATAAACAAAAAAGCGATTGCACTGAAATCACGGTTTATATGTCGATCTCTTCTTCCACAAAATACAATTGCATTCCTCCCTTTTTGTCACTTTATTCTGCAATCAAGAAACCAAACAACGCTTTCCTTTTATCAATAGAACTTCATAGAAATTTTTCATACCCAGCTGATAATATCAGCACTCAACACATAGATAATACACCCTATTGCAATATATATTTCATTGCATAGACTTATAGAAACACAAAATAACTTTTCATTATAGAAATCTTTTATATTCACTTGCGTTTTTTTTTAATTTCTCCTACCGTTTCGGAAAAATCGGTTATGAAGGCATAAAAATGATAGCCCAAAACTATATAATCAAAGATATCACACTTGCTGATTATGGACGTAGAGAGCTTAATATTGCAGAAACGGAAATGCCTGGTTTGATGGCTTGCCGTGAAGAATTTTCTTCCTCTCAACCTTTACGGGGAGCACGCATTTCTGGTTCATTGCATATGACCATTCAAACAGGTGTTTTGATTGAAACTCTAAAGGCAATTGGAGCAGATGTGCGGTGGTGTTCTAGTAATATTTTTTCTACGCAAGACCATGCAGCAGCAGCAATTGCAGCAACGGGTACTCCTATTTTTGCAATCAAAGGGGAAACACTCAAAGAGTACTGGGAGCATATAGATGCGATTTTCCAGTGGCCTGATGGAAACCTTTCCAATCTTATATTAGATGATGGAGCTGATGCAACCAACTACATTTTAATTGGCAGTCGTGCGGAAACAAATCCAGATATTCTATCTCATCCCAAAACAGAAGAAGAAGCTTTATTTTTCAAACAAATTCAAAAGCGTATGGCTGCTACACCGGGTTTTTTTACGCGCCAATGTGCAGCAATCCAAGGTGTCAGTGAAGAAACAACAACAGGTGTAAATCGTCTTTATCACTTACAAAAAAAAGGACTTTTGCCTTTTCCAGCGATTAATGTAAACGATAGCGTCACAAAATCAAAGTTTGATAATAAATATGGATGTAAAGAATCATTAGTCGACGGTATTCGACGTGGAACAGATGTTATGATAGCTGGCAAAACAGCCATTGTTTGTGGTTATGGCGATGTTGGCAAGGGTTCAGCAGCTTCTCTTTCAGGCGCTGGAGCACGTGTCAAAGTAACAGAAATTGATCCTATTTGTGCTCTTCAAGCAGCTATGGACGGCTATGAAGTGGTTACTTTGGATGATGCAGCCTCTAGTGCTGATATTATCATCACAACCACTGGCAACAGAGATATTGTCCGATTAGACCATATGCGACAAGTTAAAGATATGTGTATTATGGGTAATATCGGTCATTTTGATAATGAAATCCAAGTATCAGCCCTCAGAAATCTGCCATGGACAAATATTAAACCGCAAGTTGATATGATTACTTTTCCCGATGGCAAACGTATTATCTTGTTATCTGAAGGGCGTTTATTGAATCTTGGGAATGCCACGGGTCATCCCTCTTTTGTCATGTCGGCTTCATTTACGAACCAAGTTTTAGCGCAAATTGAACTCTTTACGAATACAAAAAACTACAAAAACGAAGTGACTGTTTTGCCCAAACATCTTGATGAAAAAGTTGCGCGTCTTCACCTCAATCGGCTAGGAATAAAATTAACTGTTCTATCCGAAGAACAGGCCGCCTATATTGGCGTATCACTGCAAGGACCTTATAAGTCAAATCATTACCGTTACTAGAACGTTTCCTTGGTTAAAAAAAAGAAAGGTGTATCGTGCTCCGCTTTGGTGACTATAACCCCAAAGAAAAAGCTCAGAAGATGATCCAAATCTGTTCTGGTGTTTTGTGCTTTCTTTCCTTTTTTTTTCCTGCACACGCTATTGCCCAACCATCAACACCCCATTTGATGCCCCCCCTCACTTGGCCAGATAGTTCATGGCTTATTTTAGCACTATTCGGAGGTATTTCCTGTGCTTCACTTTTCGCATGTATAGCAGTTATTGTGAGCACAAAAAGTTCTGGACAAAAGACTCTAAAAACAATTCAAGCAGATTTTTCTGAAAAGCTTAAGCATTATGAATGGCTTTTAGAAGAAACTGGACAATGTCTTCTCATTTGGGACAATCCGACAAGCTCACCACGCATAGCTGGCAACATTCCTGCATTGCAAAAAGCAGGTATTAATCGACAAGATTTTCAGTGTTTTAAACGCTGGCTTGAAGAAACTTCTCTGCAAAAACTCAATCAAGCGCTTACTCACTTGCATTATCATGGCTGTTCTTTCGAACTTTCTATTACGACTACAGATAAAATGTTGTTGCAAGTTACAGGGATAATCGCGGGAACAGCGGCCATTGCACGTTTCCAAGATATTTCAGCACAACAGAACGAAAATGCTCGTCTACAAAAAGATATTGAAAAAATCCTTACAGAACTGAAAATACAACGCAACCTTCTTGATCGTATTCAAGAACCAATCTGGATTCGAGATCGTGAAAATAAAATCTGTTTTATCAACCGCGCTTTTCGAGAAATAACGGGTTTTCAAGAAGACAGCAATAACATCATTGATCTTTTTAACGAAACAACACAGCGCAAGACAGATGACATAGAAACAGTTTTTCAAGAATATGTCCATACAATAATTGATGGAGAACGGCGCCATTTTCACCTCACTCGGATTACAACAGAAGAAGGGATGGCAGCCTTTGCCCGTGATAACAGCGCCTATGAAAATCTTTCCAATGAAATGGAACGAATCCTCCAAAGCCATTATGAAACACTGGATCAAATTTCAACAGCTGTAGCAATTTTTGATGCCAATCAAAAGTTAAAGTTCTGCAACCATGCCTTTAAGGTTTTATGGCCCTTAGAGAGTTCTTTTCTAGAAAGTGAACCAAGCCATACATTGCTTCTTGAACGCTTGCGTGAAGAAGGATTTATCGGTGAACACCCTAATTGGCGCGCATGGAAAGAGGAGCTTTTTAAAGCTGCTCAGCAAATAGAATCAAATCAACAAATTTGGAATTTGCCCGACGGACGCACTGTGCGTGTTATGTCTACCCCTCACCCACAAGGAGGTATTACTTGGCTTTACGAAAACCTTACAGAAAAAATTGATCTTGAGCGTCGCTATAATACACTGATTAGAATTCAAGGTGAAACACTTGATAAACTTTCCGAAGGAGTCGTTGTTTTTGGTACTGATGGACGCCTTCGTTTGTCAAATCCAGCCTTATCAACATTGTGGTCCCTACCTAGTAATTTACGTGTAGAAAGCACCCATATTACACAATTACAAACTCATTGTTCATCTTTAACAATGGGAGATGAATGGAACACATTTACCCAATTCATTACTGGTTTTGCTGAAAAACGCGATACACTTTCAGGCCGCATGGATCTGAAAAATGGGATGATACTTGATTACACATTGGTGCCTCTTCCTAATGGACAAACAATGATAACCTTTGTCAATGTTACAGACACTGTCCATATCGCACGTGTACTTCAAGAAAAAAATGAGGCCTTAGAGAGCGCTGATCGTCTGCGCAACGAATTTGTTCAACATGTTTCTTATGAATTGCGTACACCGCTTACCAATATTATTGGATTTTCCGATATTTTACGTGACCAAATTTTCGGTTCTATCAATAAGCGCCAACATGAATATCTTGGCCATATTCACTCCGAGTCAGGTACCCTTCTCAATATTGTTAATGATATCCTTGATCTTGCAACCCTTGATGCTGGAATTATGGAACTTGATATAAAACCAGTTAATATCGCTGATGCTATGACACAAGCGGTAGCACGAATAGAAGAACGTCTCCACGGGCGTCATATAACACTTTTACAAGAAATTTCTCCTTCCTTAAATTTTATTTTTGCTGATGCGACACGCTTGCATCAAATCTTTGTGAATGTTCTCAGTAATGCTGTTAATTTTGCAACAGAAGAAAGCACAATTGAATTTTATGCCAATATGCAAGAAGATAACATCGTTTTCAGTGTCCATAATGAAGGGTCGGATATTCCAACCGATATCCTTGATCGGATTTTCAAACGTTTTTCTTCTCATTCGCATCATGGTGGACGTGCGGGAGCAGGTCTCGGCCTTTCCCTTGTTAAGAGCTTTGTTGAACTTCACAGTGGACACGTTGAAATTCTTACTGGTTTGGGGCAAGGAACAACAGTTAAGTGCTTCTTTCCGGCTCCAAAAGGAGATTAAGTTCTTTAACCTTGTGCCATATTTTCATAAATTTCCTCTCCAGAAACTCAGCGGGAATCTTCATGAATTTTAGTTTTTTTCTTGAAAATGAAGAAGCAACCAAACTATTTGCACAAGATTTAGCCCTTGCCCTAAAGCCGGGTGATCTTATAACACTCCAAGGTGATCTTGGAGCAGGAAAATCTACCCTTGCACGCGCACTCATTCATACACTTGCCAATGATAACACTCTGGATGTTCCAAGCCCTACTTTCACGCTTGTTCAAAGCTATCAACTCCCACGATTTGAAGTTATTCATGCCGATTTTTATCGCCTCTCTACGGAAGAAGAAATTGATGAGTTAGGGCTTGATGAAGCACGTGAACAAAGTATTTTATTGATTGAATGGCCAGAAAAAGGAGCAGATCTTTTAGGACCTGCTACTTTTGCTATCACCCTACAACAGGAAGGTTGCGGACGTCATATAACGCTTACATCAACAGAACATTCTACCGAACGTCTACAAAGATCTTTTGCAATACGAACTTTTTTAACAGCTCATGGCCGTGGTTATGTCAATCGTCGCTTTTTGGCTGGCGATGCTTCAGCACGTTCCTACGAACTTTTAGATGATGGTAACCATAAAGAAATTCTTATGGACGCCCCAACCATGCAAATGGCACAAAATACAAACTCCTCTGATGCAGAAATAATGCACCTCGCAAAAGATATCAGTCAATTTGTAGGGATCTGTCAACTCATCTCAGACAATCAATTTTCTGCTCCCCATATCTTTGTCAAAGATCTGAAAAATGGGCTGTTAATTTTAGAAGATTTAGGACGCGAAGGACTTTTAGATCAATACGGTCATCCGATAGAAGAGCGTTATATCGCTTGTAGCGAATTGCTGGCTTCCTTCCATCAAAAGTCATGGCCTTCAGAAAAACAATTTCCAACTTTTTTACTTCAGATTCCTTCTTATGATTGTCAAACGATGCAAGCAGAACTTTGCTTATTGCTAGATTGGTATTTACCTTTTCAGAAGCAAAAAAACTTGAACCAAGAACAACGTAAAGCTTTTTTTACGTGTTGGCAGCCTTATCTCGATAGTCTAACCCAAGGAGAAAATACTTTTGTTATGCGCGATTATCATTCGCCCAACATCATTTGGCGTTCGCATAAAGAAGGAACAGATCGCATTGGGCTTATTGATTTTCAAGACGGCTTAAAAGGCCCTACAGTCTATGACCTTGTTTCCTTAGCACAAGATGCACGCATCTTTATTCCATCAACACTTGAAGCAAAAATTCTCAACGCCTATTGCAGTGCTCGCCATCAAGCACAGCGACCTTTCGATGAAGATGAATTGCGCAAACTGTATGCATTTGCAGGTGCCCAACGCGCTTCAAAAGTTTTAGGAATTTTTGTACGGCTACACCAACGCGATAAAAAATCATCTTATCTCCAATATTTACCTCATTTGCAAAACTATCTTGCCCGTAATCTTTCTCATCCAACTCTTGCTCCTTTACAAAGCTTTTATCAAGAAGTTGGCCTTCTTACAAAAGCATCGTAGATATTTTCATCTCCGTAACACTATCTCCCACAAAAAAATCAATTTTAATTGCCAAATAAAATAATCATTTTAGTGCATATAGGCACCTCTTTCTCTTCCGTACACACCTTAACTCTTTGATTAAAATGCATGGCTATTATCTGCTTTTAGATCGTGGCTTGCACTAAATCGTAAAAGTGACAATTTCAGAAGTCGTTATTCATACAACCTCTATAATCCATTCTTTTAACCCCTTTTCTGAGAAAGCTATTGTGCAAACATAACTTTTTCATTTACTACTCAATGGAAACAAGTGAAATCGTTCATCAAAATGAACATTTTTACACAACCAAAACGAGTCCAAATGACCCTTAAGCCACGTATATTTTCTATTTCTTCCGGAGTTGCTTTTCTTCCTCACTTTGTTGATGCACTTCTATCCGGCACCCTTATTGAGAACTTTGCACCAGATGGAGATATCCAAGCAGCTCTTACGGATACCACAATTTATGTACCAACACGCCGTGCTGCCCGTGCCCTACGCGCAACCTTCGTCGAAAGAAGCCAGACACAATCAAGTTTTTTACCAACAATTCTTCCTTTAGGAGATCTAAATGAAGACAGTTCTTTCTTTTCTGAAAACCATACCAGCGCTCTCGCCAGTCATCCCCCGATTGGAGAAAGTGAACGTCTCCTCCTTTTAGCGCGCCTTATTCGCCCTTGGCGTGAAAATCTGCCTGCTCATCTACGTGCATTGTTTGGTACAGAAGATGTGCTCATTCCAGCTCATACCGCCGATGCAATTTGGCTTGCTCAAGATTTAGCACGCTTGATGGATGAAATAGAAACAGAATCTGCGGATTGGTCAAAACTCCAAGAAATTGCACCCGATATGGTGGCTGAATGGTGGCAAATAACGCTCGACTTTCTTACCATTGTCACACAAAACTGGCCGCAAATCTTAAAAGAAAGACAACGAAGCAATCCAGCTGAATGGCGTAATCAAGCGCTTAACATGCAAGCAGATATTTTACACCGCACACAACCTCATAGACCTATCATCGCTGCTGGAACGACAGGGTCTATTCCTGCAGTTGCCCATCTTTTAAAGGTAATCGCTGGCTTACCAAAAGGAGCCGTTGTTCTTCCGGGTCTTGATCTTCATATGGATGATGCACAATGGAATGCATTAGGGGAAATCCATGAAGACAAAACAGCTTTTGATCTTTCCGACCATACCACCGCTGCTTTTAGTCACCCTCAATATCACTTAAAAAAACTTTTATATTTGATGCAATGTCAACGCATCCAAGTTCGCGAAATTGGCCAACGAAGCGCAATCAAGGAGAAACGTGCCGCTCTTTTATCAGAAGCACTACGACCCGCCTCCACAACACATCTATGGGCACAAATTATACGCAATGATTATGAAAACCTTTGTGCAGATTGGTCGCTGATTGAAGCCATGAATGAACGCGAAGAAGCTTTAGCAATTTCTGTTGCTTTACGCAATGCCATTAAAGAACCCCAAAAAACAGCAGCTCTTATAACCAATGACCGCAATTTAGCACGCCGTGTCGCAGCTGAATTGCAGCGTTTCGGAATTGAAGCGAATGATTCAGGTGGAATACCCCTTGCACAAACATTGCCCTCAACCCTTTTACGACTCATTTTAGAGAATGTGTTTACGACCGGCGACCCAATCGCTTTTCTTTCCCTTCTTAAACATCCCCTCACAACACTCGAACAAAATCGCCATCAATTGCGTGAGATGGCAGAAAATTTTGAATTATTTGTTCTTAGAGGCAGTACAGGTCGTATCACTCTTTGCGAATGTGATCAATTTCTTGAAACATGGATAAAAACACGTGTCTATAATAATTCTGATGACGATGCCCTTAATCTGCAAAAAAGCGAGGAAGCACGCCTGCTTTGTCGCCTTTTAGTGCAAGCAGTTGAACCATTAACATCCCTAATGAAACAGGATAGAGAATACACCATTAATGAAGTCGCCATAGCAACTGTTGAGGTTTTTGAAAATTTTGGACGGGATGACGATAATTCTCTTGCACATCTTTATCAAGATGAAGCAGGAAAAGCTTTAGCAACTTTTTTGCATGAACTGATTAGCGATCAATCAGGATTAAAATTTCGTCTTTGCGAATGGCCAGCTATGTTTTCAGCGCTCATAGCAACCCGTTCTGTGACGCCTTCCCCTGGTGGACATCCGCGTTTATTTATCTGGGGAACTTTGGAATCGCGCCTTCAAACAGTCGATACTGTCATCATCGGTGGTCTTAATGAAGGAACATGGCCGATCACAACCCGTAATGATGCTTTTTTATCGCGGCCAATGAAAATGATCTTAACACTTGACCCCCCAGAACAGCGCATAGGTCTTTCTGCACATGATTTCCAATGGGCCATGGGAATGAATAAAGTGATAATGAGCCGAGCCAAACGGGTTGATAACGCTCCTTCCATTCCTTCACGCTGGCTCCAACGTTTAGAAACAGTCGTAGGCAAACAGGTTTGGGAGCAAATCTGTGCACGAGGAGCAACATTGCTTCATTGGGCAAAAATGCTTGATCACACAGACATGACTACCTTTGCAGAACGACCCTGCCCTGTTCCACCACTTGATATGCGCCCACGCCACTTTTCAGTCACTGAAATAGAAACGCTGCGATATGACCCTTATGCCATTTATGCGAAAAAAATTTTGCGTCTCAAACCGCTTAAAGCACTCATCCATGACCCCAGCATTATTGAACGTGGTATACTCTATCACGCTATTATGGCTGCCTTTAGCACCCAAATAGAAAATCCAAATACTACAAACGCATTAGAAAAGTTACGAACCATTGGACGCACAGAATTTGATAAATTAAACTTGCCTGCTGATGTAGAAACAATCTGGTGGTCAGACTTTGAAAATCTTGCGCCCTGTATTATCACGTGGGAACAAAGTCTTGGATCGAGAAAACGGTACGCTGAAGTGATGTCTCAAAAAACGCCTATAGGCACAACAGGCATCACTCTTTCAGGGCGTGCCGATCGTATTGATATTTTACCAGATAAAATGGCTGAAATTATTGATTTTAAAACCGGTACGCCTCCTTCATCTGAAATGGTTCGCACATTATTATTTCCACAATTGGCACTGGAAACAGCTTTGTTCATGCAAGGAGCTTTTGTTGATTTTAAAGATCTTACGCCCTTAAATTTATTTTACATCCACCTAAAAGGAAGAGAAGAAATCAAACCTCAATCAGTTCTTTCAGGTAAAAATGCAAATCAGATAAGCGCCGTTTCTCTTGGTGAAGAAGCCTGGAAACGTCTTATTGCATTAATGGAATATTATCAGAACCCACAGCAAGGCTATCTTTCACATTCAGTTCCTTCACATAAAGAGTATGAAGGTGATTATGACCACCTGGCGCGATTATTAGAATGGTCCAGTGGTTTCGATAAAGAAGGTTAATCATGACTATTGTTTCTATTCCCGAAGCAGCCCTTGATGCACAAGCAAAAGCCACACACCCAACAAAAAGTGTGTGGGTTGCTGCAAATGCAGGATCCGGAAAAACCCATGTTTTAAGTGAACGCGTCATCCGCTTACTGTTAAATGGCACCCCTCCAGCACGCATTTTATGCCTGACCTATACCAAAGCAGCTGCTGCTGTCATGCAATCACGCATTTTTCGTACACTTTCAAACTGGAACGAACTTGATGATGCACAGCTCCAAACAGTTTTATCGCGCCTTGAAAAAAAACCAGCCACAGAACAAAAACTTACTTATGCGCGGCAACTCTTTGCCCGTGCTCTCGAAACACCAGGTGGCCTCAAAATCCAAACCATTCATGCATTTTGTGAATCTTTATTGCATCAATTTCCACTGGAAGCCAATATTGCAGGTCATTTTGAACTCTTAGATGATATAAACAGAAAAAAATTATTACAGCAAGCGCGTTGTCAACTTTTAACAAAGAGTGAAGCAAAACCGGCTTTAAAACAGCTCCTAAAAATTATCAGCGAAAAGACATTCAATGAATTACTGCAGGAAGCTGTCACAAAACAGCATAAACTTTCTGATTTTCTATCATCTATTCTGTCTAAAGGTGGAGAAGAACAGTTACGTACATTCTTTAATTTAGCACCGGATGAAACAGACCAACTGCTGCTGACAAAAATTAAACAGACTGCTTTGCTCTCTCCTAACATATTCGAGCATTATAAAATCTACAGTAACAAACGCGCAACAAAGACAATCGCGCAATTTTCACAGTTAGCTGTTACTTCTTCCGATGACACCAATATCATTCATCTTGCTTCAAAAATTTATCTTACAACCAGTGATAAACCACGTAACTTTTCACATTTATTTTCCAAAGAATCAAAAGAATCAAATGACATGTGGCTTCTTAAAGAGCTTGAAGACAAACAAAGCCAACTCTTGGTTCTTTTAGACAAATACCGATGCGCAAAACTTGTCAAACTCAATATGGCTGCTTTTCAGCTTTGTGCTCTGTATCTTCAAATCTACGCGGATTTAAAAAAAGCCAATGGTTTGCTAGACTTTGACGACCTCATTGAACGCACACTACACTTATTGCAATGTAAAGGCGCAGGTCAGTGGGTGCAGTATAAACTTGATCGTGGTATTGATCATATTTTACTTGATGAAGCACAAGATACCAATCCTGAACAGTGGCAGATTATTCAACTTTTAGCGCAAGAATTTTTCACAGGCAACAGTCAACGAACCAATATAAGAACTATTTTTGCTGTTGGTGATGAAAAGCAGTCTGTCTATTCCTTTCAAAACGCTGCTCCAGAAAATTTTGCTGCAAATGGCCAAATACTTCAAAAGCAGATACAACAAGTGAACCAGACATTTGAAAAAGTACAGCTGAATTATTCTTTTCGTTCTACTGCTGATGTCTTAAAAAGTGTTGATCTTGTCTTTGAAACACCAGAAAATTACAAAGGTCTTTCAGCAGAAAATGTGAAAACGGTGCACGAACCTATTCGTGTTCACAGCCCGGGTGAAGTCATTTTATGGGATGCCATTTCCAAAGAAAAAAACGAACTTCCTGATGATTGGCACTTAGCCGTTGACCATTTGGATACACCTGCAACGCGTTTGGCAGAAAAAATTGCCGACACCATTGCCAACTGGTTACAAAAAGGAGAAATGCTCCCTGCAAAAGGGCGTTTACTACGCGCCAGTGATATCATGGTTTTGGTTCGTAAGCGAGATCACTTCATACCTGCTCTTTCCCGTGCTCTGAAACTGCGCAATGTTCCCGTAGCTGGTGCCGACCGCTTACAGCTTACCAGCCATATCAGTGTCCGCGATTTGATGGCACTTGCGCATTTTGTCTTGCAGCCACAAGATGACCTTTCTCTTGCCTGTGTTTTAAAAAGTCCAATTTTTGCACTAAGCGAAGATGAACTTTACCAGATTGCAGCACAACGCACAGGATCCCTTTGGCAAAGTCTCTGCACCCACGCCTCATCGCATGCGGTTTTTAAAGATGCCTTTGAAAAATTAAGAAAATACCGCTCTTTAGTTGATAAAATGCCGGTTTTTGAGTTTTATAGCCATATTCTCAATACTGATAAAGGACGACAAAAAATCCTTTCCCGTTTAGGATCTGAAGCGAATGAGGTCCTTGATGCTTTTATGGATTACACACTTGCTATTCAAAAAACCGGTTTACCGGGATTACAAGCTTTTTTAGAAATACTAAATGAAAGAAAGCCTGAAATCAAACGTGAACTTGATCAACACCATGAAGAAGTGCGCATTATGACTGTTCATGCAGCCAAAGGCCTGGAAGCAGCCGTGGTTTTTCTGGTTGATTCAGGCAGCGCAATCTGGCACAATACACATCATACACCACAATTACTTAAATTTCCCTTGGGTGATAAACACGCTTTTATCTGGCGTCCAAACAAAAAATTCGACACAAAACTCTCTGACAAAGCAATTTCACATTTAAAAGAGCGTGCAGAAGAAGAATATAAGCGCCTTCTTTATGTGGGAATGACACGTGCTGAAGACCGATTGATTGTGTGCGGTTATAAAAATGAAAAAGAAAATCCTAATACATGGCTCCAATTAGTGAAAAAAGCCCTCACACCCCATGCTGTAACTATACAAGACCCTGCAGACGATATTGCAGTTTGGCGTTATTCGATCACACCACCTCTCTCTATTTCAACAAATGAGGAAATACCCTGTGAATCTGGCCAAGAGCTCCCACCTTTGCCTGCTTTTTTTCATCACAAAGTGCCTGTAGAACCAACGCTACCAAAACCTTTGAGGCCTTCTGTTTCTAGTCTTACCATTGATGCCGAAACAGAACTTTTCTTCAATAAAAAGCAACTGAGCATCTCACCTGTTTTAGGAGAAAAAGATCCCCACAAAACTTTTCCCATTGAATACGGGAATCTGGTTCACCGATTATTGCAATATCTCCCCAATTGTGCTCCTGAAAATCGTCGAGAGTATGCACGGCGCTATCTCAATGCTAAGGCTGCTCACTGGCATGAAACCCAAAGAGAAGATGCACTCCATCATGTTTTGGGAATCTTAGACAATCCACAGCTGAAACTATTGTTTTCTAACCTTTCACGAGCTGAAGTATCCTTAATGGGTATTGTCAAAATCCGTGGCAAAGAACAATCGATTTCTGGTCAAATTGACCGTTTAGTTATCACCCAAAACAGTATTATTTTTGCCGATTTTAAAACAGGAATCCCACCAACAAACGAAACCGATATTGCTCCACAATATTTGTTACAAATGGCTCTTTATCAAAAATTGCTACAAACTATTCACCCTGACAAAGATATCCAAGCTCTTTTGATTTATAGCAAAGACGCAAAGATCTTTACACTTGCGCCTGAAAAACTCGATGCACTTCTTAATAAAATTGCTTCATAAAGGAGAAAACTCTTTCCCAAAGAGTCCACGACCACTTATTTTTGCAACTATTTGACATCAATCACAATTAGACTAATGTAAAGAGATATACCAGTATATTAAAGTGGATATAAAGGATAAATTAATGACATGTATAAAAATTGATAAGAGCAATTTCGAAAATGAAGTTCTAGCCTCTTCTATCCCTGTCGTTGTTGATTTTTGGGCAGAATGGTGCGGACCATGCAAAATGATTGCACCGATACTTGATGAAATTTCAGTAGAAATGAAAAACCAAGTTAAAATTGCTAAAATTAACATTGATGAAAATCCTGAACTGGCCACTCAATATGGAGTTCGTTCGATTCCCACTTTATTAATGTTCAAAAATGGAAATGTTGCATCCAATATGGTTGGTGCAACCACTAAGGGGCGTCTTTCTGAATGGATTAAAGATGGTCTTATTTAAATCTGCTGTTTTCATAACAAATTCCTATAACAAAAAAGGAGCTCTTTTAAGCTCCTTTTTTTGATCTTTTTAGATGTATTTTGCCCATAACAAATATCTATTTAGTCAGAACGTATCTGGTAATCCTTAAAGGTTGCAAATTTTATTTTCGGAACCCGTTCTGCTTCATAATTTAAGAAAAAATGATTCTCTGCTAGAAAGACCGGATCACCATCTAAATCATAAGCGATAGCAGAGCGATGATTCGTGAGAAAATTTTGGAGCTCCTCTTTACTCTCTGAAGAAATCCATCGACATACGTTAAAGCGTGCTGGTTCAAAGTTCACCGGCAAAGAATATTCCACTTTAAGTCTCTCTTTTAAAACATCAATTTGCAAAGCACCAATCACACCAATAAGAGCAGGTGAGCCATCATCGGGGATAAATAATTGTACGACTCCCTCCTCGGCCATTTGCTGCAAAGCTTCTTTAAGCTTTTTTGCCTTCATGGGGTCACCCAAACAAACACGACGCAAAATTTCCGGCGCAAAATTTGGCACACCTTTAAAGAGAATATCTTCTCCTTCCGTCAAGGTATCTCCAATACGCAAAGTTCCATGATTGGGAATACCCACTATATCACCGGCATAAGCTTGATCGGCAATTTGGCGTGAACGAGCAAAGAAAAATTGTGGCGCCGAAAGTGTCATTGATTTTCCAGTTCGAACCAATTTTGTTTTCATTCCACGTTCAAGCGTTCCTGAACACACCCGCAAAAATGCAATACGGTCACGATGGTTTGGATCCATATTGGCTTGAATTTTAAACACAAACCCTGTCATTTTTTGTTCAGTAGCTATCACATTGCGTTGATCTGCCACCTGATCGCGAGGTCTTGGCCCAAAATCAACCAAGGCATTAATCAAATCACGAACACCAAAATTGCGTAAAGCTGAACCAAAATAAACCGGCGTCATATGTCCTTCACGAAAAGCCTGAAGATCAAAATTCTTGCAAACATTGCGGGCAAGTTCCACTCCTTCAATAAAAGACGTACGCTGATTTTCGGGAAGAAAATTTGCTACCTCATCAGGACCAGAAACCGTCCGTGCGGTTATCTCATCGTCTTTTTGACGAAAACGATTATGATGAAGATCAAAGGTGCCAACAAAATCTTTACCCGCACCGATAGGCCACGTAATTGGTGCAGTATCAAGGGCAAGTTTTTCTTCAATTTCATCTAAAATTTCCAATGGATCACACGCCTCACGATCCATTTTGTTAACAAAAGTGAGAATAGGAATATCCCGCATTCGGCACACTTCAAATAATTTCAGTGTTCTAGGCTCAATCCCACGCGCACCATCCAGCACCATAATAGCACTGTCAACAGCCGTAAGAGTGCGATATGTATCATCTGCAAAATCTTCATGACCTGGAGTATCTAACAAATTAAAGATATGATTTTCATACTCAAATGTCATTACCGATGTCACAACCGAAATACCGCGATCACGTTCAATATTCATCCAATCAGAACGGGTTTGAATACGATCTTTTTTTGCCTTCACCTCACCAGCAAGCTGAATAGCACCACCAAACAATAAAAGCTTTTCTGTCAGCGTTGTCTTTCCTGCATCAGGGTGAGCAATGATTGCAAATGTACGTCGCCGCTTTACTTCCTGCGTTCTATCTTCCATCATTCTCCCCCACAGGTCGAGCAAGTACTTCAGCAATCAGTGCACGCATTTCATTAATTCCATACAGTGCTATAAAAGACCCTAATCGAGGTCCTCGTTCTTGTCCTAAAAGCACTTCATAAAGCATTTGAAAAAAAGCATTTGAAACACCCGGTCCCCCCTCAGGGCTTTTTTTACTGTGATCTTGATAGCGTTCCATTAAACGTGCAACATCAAGAAGCGCGTTTTGTATCGTATTTCCGTCAGCAGTTTCCGGTAGACTGGCTAATTGTGCATCTATTTTTACCAATGTTGAGCGCTCACTGTCATCAGGATTTCGAAATCTTTTGTTTGGTTGAACAAAAACATCAAAATATTTAATGGCAAATTCCACTAACCGATCTAACATTGGGTGAGTTTGCACAGTGACTCCTTTAGCATAACGAGAAATAAATCCCCAAAGAACCTCTTTATTCTCAGCATTGGAAGCACTTACCAAATTCAGTAACATAGCAAAGGATACAGGCAAATCAATCTGTGGAGGACAACCATTATGAATATGCCATACAGGATTATTAAGCTGCTCTTTCAACTGCTGACGACCATAAGCTGAAAGGTGAGCATAATACTCATCAACGGCTTTTGGAATGACGTCAAAATAAAGCCGTTTCGCCGTTTTAGGCTTTAAAAACATATAGAGTGCTAAGCTCTCTGTCGGTGCATAGGTTAACCACTCATCAATGCTCAAACCATTTCCTTTGGATTTAGAAATTTTCTGACCCTTATCATCCAAAAAGAGTTCATAATTAAACCCTTCGGGTGGATTACCATCAAGTGTTTTACAGATTTTAGAAGAGAGGGTTACTGAATCGATCAGATCTTTTCCTGCCATTTCATAATCAACACCGAGTGCTTTCCAGCGCATTGCCCAATCTACCTTCCACTGGCACTTAACTTTTCCACCCGTAATCTCTGTTTCAATGGTTTCGCCCGTTTCAGGCTCAATATAGGTAACAGTACCTTTTTTAACATTACGAGCAATCATGGGTACCTGTAATACTTTTCCAGAAATAGGAGAAATAGGCAAAAAGAGTGAATAAGTTGCCCGCCGTTCTTCACCTAATGTTGGTAGAATAATGTCCATAACCTTGTCATAACAGGCAAGTATTTCTAAAAGCGTTTCATCAAAACAGCCAGAATTATAATAATCAGCAGCACTAGCAAATTCATAATCGAAACCAAAACGATCAAGAAAAGCACACAAACGTGCATTATTAGCAGCTCCAAAGGAAGAGTAACCATCCCCAAAAGGATCTGGCACACGATTGAGCGGTTGCCCAAGATAACACTCCATTTTTTCACGGTCAGGGACATTATCAGGAACTTTGCGTAAACCATCCATATCATCAGAAAAACAAAGAAGTTTCGTTTTTACTTTGTTCTCAGTTAAAATATGAAATGCATGGCGAACCATGGTTGTGCGTGCTACTTCCCCGAAGGTACCAATATGCGGTAAACCAGAAGGCCCATAACCGGTTTCAAATAAAACACTCTCTGGATAACCCGTTTTCTCATAACGTTTTATAATCTTGCGCGCCTCTTCAAATGGCCAAGCTTTCGATTGAACAGCTGCATCTATTAATTCGGGCGTAAGGCCGAGAGTGTCACACTGATTACGCATCATTATTTTATCCTAACATTAAACTCTTTAACGATATGCTGTATGATTCTTAAACTTATTCGTCAATAATAGCAGGCGAAAAGCTAAAAAAAATTCTTATCCCAAGCTTGTCATTATCAATACCTGACCTATTATTTTTGTTACAATCTTTCTTACTCGTATATAAACAAAGTACAAATATTATGAATCGTAATTTACTTTTTTTAATTATTGGTGTTTTAGTTGCCATTATCCTAGGCTTTTCTTATTATACTTATCAGCAAGAAAATAAATCTTCTGGAATTGAATTAAAGATAAATAAATAGCGTATCTATCTGTACAAACACATTAAAACAACATCAAATTAAGCGTTTTACATAAGGGTTATTTTCAGCATTTTCTTGCAATAGATCAGTGTACGCTTTTGCAATGTTTTTACGTTCCAGTTAAACTATAATAAATCAGTTTTGCAAACGCAGCATTAATTCATCTTTCAAATAAGATACACTACAAGCTATCAAAATTAGTTTCTTACCCAACCACTATCTCATCAATAGTGCTAAATTTTACACCCATAAAGTGATTTTCCCGTTAAACCTAACCGGCTAATACCCATGCACATATCATTTAATCGAAAAAGCAACGCAGACAAAAATGCTTTTTTCTCCATTAAGGGAAACAGCATCGTTTTTGTTTAAAGAAAATAGTGCTTCTTAAACGCTGTATAACCAAACCAAGCGTTAACAAAAACATTCTCCGACCTTCCTGAATTGGTTGCAGCTATTGCTACAAGTCGAAGACAATCTTTGCAATACAAAATACAGATACCATCTATCCAATTGCACGATCACCGAAAATCTTTCATAAGATTGCGCATATGCACATATTCAAGAACGTCAACAGTGGCAACACAAAACCCCGCACAAATGCTTTGTAAAAATTGTTCATATCGATTTTAATAACCCAGCATTTCTGTTTTACGATGACAGATTCAATGCTTCTCCTCGACTGAAGATTATAATATTAGCATCCGATTTTATTCTACAATCATATTAAGAATAATTGGTGTTTTAGCCTCTCTTAAACAAATTTCTTAACATATTTCCATTTTATTATTCTAAGCGTATATTTTTCTTTTACTTTCAAGTAGAAACCATGTAAACAGCGCGAAAAAATTCCTCATATTAAAAATTATAAAGCAAAATACAAAATATATGTAAGAGGTATAAATGATGGTAACCTCTTTTCAAATGTGAAAGATACTTATATGTCGTTTTTACCTGAATGGCCTATCATGGTACAATTTGCCTCAACAGCATTAATTGTGGCGCTTATTCCGGGACCTGATATCATGCTGTCAGTGGAGCGGACTATTGCACAAAACAAAACAGCTGGCATTGTATGCGCTTTAGGGAGTGCGACGGGTTTCGCCATCCAAGTTATTGCAGTAACTATTGGCTTATCAGCGCTCATTATGGCCTCACCAAACGCTTTTTTTCTCCTTAAGATTACTGGTGCAGTTTATCTTTTATGGCTTGCCTTTCAAACATTGCGTAAACACTCAGCATTTTCTTTAGAACAGGCATTTCAAAATCACAAAAGTCTTACACGCAACTACTTTACTGGCATTGGAATCAATATCACAAATCCTAAAAGTATCCTCTTTAATATGACTTTCTTACCGCAATTTATCAATGCTAATGATCCTATGGCTACACAAAAATTGCTTGTTTTAGGGTTCTCTTATATCCCTATCTCTCTACCTATTACAATTTTCATGGTTTTTATGGCTCACAAATTGTCCATACGCCTTAAGCAAAACCCTTTATACATGCGTATCCTTAATTGGGTTATCGCAGGCGTTTTTACCAGCTTTGCCTTACGCTTACTTATCACAAGAACTTCTTAAATTGAATTCATTCAGCCAATAATATTTTCTAATCGCAAACGTTCAGACTTGTGTAAACGCTTTGAAGCAGATTTGAGCTGTCCACATGCAGCCAAAATGTCGCGTCCACGTGGCATTCGAATGGGGGAAGCATAACCGGCTTGATTAACGACATCAGCAAAACGTTCAATCTGCTCCCAATCAGAACATTGATAACGGCTCCCCGGCCATGGATTAAAAGGAATCAAATTAATCTTGGCAGGAATACCTTTAAGCAACTGAACCAACTGCCTAGCATCATCCAAACTGTCATTCACATCTTTTAGCATAACATATTCAAAGGTAATACGTTTAGCATTAGAAAGACCAGGATATCTACGACAAGCATCCATTAACATAGCAAGTGGATATTTTTTATTGATAGGCACCAAAATGTTTCGCAATGCATCATGCACAGCATGGAGTGAAATCGCCAACATGACTCCAATTTCTTCTCCAGTTTTTATAATTTCAGGAACTACTCCACTAGTGGAAAGGGTAATGCGTCGTTTCGACAAAGAAAGTCCATTCCCATCGGAAGCAATTAATAAAGCTTTTTTGACTGCTTCAAAATTATAGAGTGGTTCACCCATACCCATCATAACAATATTGGTAATTTTGCGCCCTGTCACGGAGACACTTGCATCATTAGATGCATCTCCAACAGGAAAATCACCCAAACGATCACGCGCCAACAATAATTGCGCCAAAATTTCTTCAGCCGTCAAATTACGAACAAGCGTTTGCGTTCCCGTATGGCAAAAAGAACAGGTTAATGTACATCCTACTTGAGATGAAATGCATAAAGTACCCCGCCCCTCTTCAGGGATGTATACTGTTTCAACTTCCACAGGCTTTCCAGCCCCACGTGCAGGAAAACGCAAAAGCCATTTACGCGTACCATCTTCTGATATCTGTTCTTCAACGATTTCCGGACGCGCAATAGAAAAATGCTCTTTGAGCATTTCTCGCATTGGTTTAGCAATATTCAACATTTCATCAAAATGCGAAACGCCACGCACATAAAGCCAATGCCAAAGCTGGCGTACACGCATACGCGTTTGACGCTCTGGCACACCGACTGCTCTTAAAGCATGAATCATTTCATCATGTAACAAACCAATCAAAGACAGCTTAGGGCTATCCTGTACTATAGCACCACATTTTTTGAGTGCTTGGCATACACCCATTGATTTAACATCATATGAAACGGCCATTGTTTTCCAGTTCGATAGCTACGTAAAATTATCATTACCTTAATGGCATTTTTGCGCAGCATTCAATGCAGCAGTTACCCCTTTTAAGGAATAGGTATAGGTCGTATAGGTTTCTCGCTTTGAAATAGCCTTCACCGTCATGTGCATACCTGAACGCATAGCAGAAACAAACCGTTGTTCCAGCTTTGGAGAAGATAGCCAAGCTGATGAATCCTTTGTAAAAAATTCAAAATCTTCATCCCCAATGATCACAGTAACTTTTGACCCTTCTTTAAGTGTATAGCCAGCCAAGAATTGTGGTTCAAACAAAACAGGCGAATTAGAGTGCTTGGTAACCAAAAAGAAATTATCACCATGCTTAACGGTTGTTGGGAGTTCACTCAAAGGCATTGATAATACATAGCAAATTGTATTTCCTGATGATTTATAAGAATAAACGCCCCAAGCATCGAATTGCTGCAAACGGCTTGGTACTTGCGCTTGTACAGCTCCACAAGCAACCATAACCACCATAGATGCAACAACAAAAACCTCTTTAAACATTTTCATTCAGCTCACTTCTTTTCATAATGATTTTTTCAATGGTTTTAAAATAATTCTTCCGTTTAATTGTTGTCTTTATTAAATATTACTAAAACATGAATTTTCTATTCATCAACCAGATTTTTGATTTTATTCTGCCAATTTTGTTTTTGTACACAAAACATAACCCTACCCCACATACATGAAAAGCATATTTCTATTCATTCAAAACAAGAACATAAAAACACGATATGACTCTTCTATATTTTAATTTCAAACAAATAAAATGAGTACACATTAAATCGTCAAGAAAAAACCATATAACCATACTGCAAGCAAGAAAATTATCATGAAATACTGAAAAAATATATTCCTTGCACACAACGTAAACTTCAAAAGCCTTTCCTTTCACAAACAAAAATTCATGAATACTCAGAACACTATTAAAAAACCGCTTATGACCACATTGGGAATGAAAACGACCATCTTTTTAACTATCTACTGTCAAAAAAACATTCAAACAAAATGTTTCGCACAACCTCTTACACATAATCGTGTTAGTTGAAACGCGCATCGCAATTTCTATACACCGAACAAGTCTAGGCAAATCTCATCGAACAAAATAAAATCAGTAATCCTGGATGAAAAAATAAATACAACTAGAAACGATCAGTCGTGTATTTACTCTTTTGTTTTTGGCCCCATTGCAAACATCATTTACTACCCTTCTTAGGCTGCATTTAACGCTGAATGCTGAATTAACAAAGCATAAAGCGCATGGGCATCACGTGTATTGCGCAATTTTTGAACAACATCAGAACAACGAAAAACACGTGCAATTTGTGATAAAGCCTTCAAGTGATCTACACCGGCATGCTCAGGTGCCAAAAGTAGAAAAACAAGATCAATCGGCTCATCATCAAGAGTTTCAAAATAAACTGGATGTTCAAGGCGAGCAAAAATACCAATAATTTTGTCAATCTCAGGAAGTTTTCCGTGAGGAATCGCAATACCACTTCCCACACCCGTGGATCCTAACTTTTCACGTTGTAAAATGGTATCAAAAACCACACGCTCATCAAGGCCTGTCAGATCGGCTGCTTTTTCCGCTAGAATTTTCAAAACTTGTTTTTTCGAATTTGCTTTAAGCTCCGGAATAATGGCTTCCGGTGCAATTAAATCACTTAAATCCATGCTTTATTTTCCTTTTACTCACCCAAATGCTCATCCACGAATTAACAAAGGACTCGGCATAAATTTCTGTTGATCGTTTGCATCATAAAATACGTATTCACTTTCTAATTGATACAAGTGATGAATCAATCCATCCAATAATTACCTTAACTCAGTAGTAAATAATATTCAGCTTATAATTAGCAACATTGGAAAAAACAAAAACGATTTCATCAGTAAAGCCAAACTCTACAACAGTGTCAATAACAATCATTATCTGTAAATTCATCAATCTCTCAGTCACAAGGACTGGTATATTTTTTCCATAAACCTATCCCATTTGCAAAAATTAACCCCATAACGTGATACACATATCTGACTAAATAGCATTTTCACTTTAGATTATTATTTGCCACCTAAAGCACCTGCGTAAACGCATTTCAGACGTTAAAACTTCTGCATTAAAACCGCTCATCTTAATACGGTGTTCGCAACAGCGCGCATACGCTTTTGATTGCACAACACACTCAAAAGAATAATGGAAATCGCATTTGATAACCAAAATACAAGTACATTACGCTACTAACAAAATATTTGAGAATATCATCACTGATATATCGGCCGTTTGATACGAAGCAAAAACCTTATCGATATCTAATATGCCTCCAAACTCATCACAACCCCATTTATCACTCATCATAAAGCTAATCCCACAATGTCTTCCCCGCTCAATTAAAAGTAACCTGAACCAATAAAAAAACCATCGTGACAATGCCTTCTTTTAATCAGCATAAAACTACTACGCTTCTGTGTTGTGATTGTAAAAGAAATTTTGGCAAAAATAAGAATCTTTAACAATGAACTGATGAATATGACTATCATACATGACTGAACTAAAAACCATTATTCTTTCTCTCTTCAATCAAGAAACTCCATCACGAAAATTTTATAAATCACCACGTTTTCTGTTTCATTTAAATGCCTTAACGATGTCATCATAACACCAAACCAGTACTAATGATAATTCTAGTCGCATAATGAATCTGTATATTTGTAACACTTGATATTAGGAAGCAGAATGAAGTTTCATTGATCTTCATGAGATAAATCTGTATAGCTTGTGGAATTGATGTTACACTAACAGCAGTGGCTTTCTTTAAGCTCAAATAGCTTTCCTATAATGATCTGAGAAGTTAAAGAGAAAGTTGATTTCCCAAATAAATTCTGCGTACATCAGAGTTATTAATATTATCATAAACTCCCCTTGAACATTGAAAAACCTGTCTTTGTTTATTTATTAAGTGTCTCAACTGTAATATTTTATAACTCAATAACCCCAGAAACGCACAGGGCTTTGAAATGCTTTTTCCCTTTTAGCCAATAAAACTTTTAAGCCTTCTAATTTTAGGTTTATCATTGCTTGTTTTATTATTCTCCACTCTTCATTAAGGCATCAAAAAAGCAGGAATGAACAGGAACGAAAATGTAAATCAGCAAAAAACAAATGCCCATAATTTAATGTAGAGAAGGATAAAAAAACCTCCACTAAGTGAACTTAAAAAACTACATAATACGTATTTTTAAATTTTGTATATTGCAATCTGACTTTTCTTGGTTTTATTTTACTTTCACTGATTTATATATTGTAACGTGCATGCGTATAATGCACAATTTGAAGGACAATCTTTTTTATGAGAAAGAGAGGCTATTTTGGTTAAATCAGAACTTGTGCAAATTATTACCCGTCAAAATCCGCATCTTTTTCAGCGTGATGTTGAAAATATTGTCAATGCTATTTTTGAAGAAATTTCAACAGCTCTTGCCAATGGCAATCGTGTTGAGCTTCGCGGTTTCGGAGCTTTTTCTGTTAAAAGCCGTTCAGCTCGTAACGGACGCAATCCGCGAACAGGTGAAGCCATTGCGGTTGAAGAAAAATGGGTTCCTTTTTTCAAAACCGGAAAAGATTTACGTAATCGATTGAATCAGTGAATAAACTTATGACAACCAAGCGTATCCTCTTAGCAATATTGTTGGTTCCTCTTACCATTTTTTTGATCGCTTTTATCTTAGCAAACCGTCAATCAGTTACATTAACAATTGATCCTTTTCAAACCAGTTCTGAACATTTCACCTATCAAGCTCCTTTATTTGTTTGGCTTTTTATTTTTTTAGGCCTTGGTATTTTATTGAGCAGCATTATCCATTGGCTTGCACAATATCACTCTCGCAAAGCTCTTAAAAAGAACAAAGCTGAACTTGAAAAATTAAAAATATTAATAGCTAAAAAACTTGATATAACAGAACTTTAAGACAATTTTGTTCTTATTGTGTTCGATAGCAAATTTAAAGTCCTCTTTTCCTTTTTCTCTATACATGCTTTAATAAAGGTTAGATTTCTGCACTATACGGAAATTTAACAACCCTTTCGAATAACCCTCCTTTACAACGCGGGTATCATGACGCTGAATATGTCTACAAAATGCTTTCAATTGCACCCTAGCGGTCTATACCCGAAAGAAACACTGCCTCTTATTTTAGAAACAAAAGCCAGCACCGATTATGCCTTAATTGATTCTGGCAATGGGCGGAAATTAGAGCGTTATGGCTCTTACCGCATTATTCGACCAGAAGGTCAGGCACTATGGAAACCAGCCTTATCACAAGAGAAATGGGCTAATATTGATGCCATTTTCACAGGAAACCGAGATGAAGAAGGTGTTGGCCGCTGGTATTTTCCAAAAAAACAGCTTGAAGAAACATGGCCACTTTCTTGGAATGGTCTCCCCTTTCTCGGACGCTTCACTTCCTTTCGTCACGTGGGTGTTTTTCCTGAACAAGATGCTCATTGGCGTTCAATAGAAGAACAAATTACAAAAGCTAAACGTCCTATTAAATTGCTCAATCTTTTTGGTTATACAGGCATTGCCTCTTTGATTGCTGCACGTGCTGGGGCGGATGTTACTCATGTTGACGCTTCTAAAAAAGCTATCATCTGGGCAAAAGCCAATCAGACAAAAGCAGGATTATCAGATCGTTCCATTCGTTGGATCTGCGACGATGCAGTCAAATTTGTCAAACGCGAACTACGCCGTCAAAAAACTTATGATATGATTCTTCTTGATCCCCCAGCTTATGGACGTGGACCTCATGGCGAAATTTGGCAACTTTTCGATCAC
Source organism: Bartonella sp. A05 (assembly GCF_026930145.1). Taxonomy (GTDB): domain Bacteria; phylum Pseudomonadota; class Alphaproteobacteria; order Rhizobiales; family Rhizobiaceae; genus Bartonella. The sequence goes on from NZ_JANHOJ010000001.1 coordinate 305,765, forward strand.
TTACCAAAAATGATCACAAATTGTCGAAGGCTTTTATCTAACAAACCACTCGCTGTCGTGCTTACGGCTTATTCTATTCGCATTTCTTTTTATGCACTTCATACTTTAATGCGCGATGAATTTATAAATCTCGGAGGTACAATTGAATCAGGAGAACTCATCTTGCGTGAAGAAACTGCTGGACGCGCTTTATCCACTTCTCTTTTTAGCCGTTGGATTGCTTAAACATGTGTACACAAAAAACCGGTAAAGTCAAAGAAATTACCTCCCTTAGCAATCCTATCATTAAAGACCTTAAAGCGCTTAATCAAAAGAAGAACCGTAATCGAGAAAGCGTCTTTATGGCAGAAGGGCTTAAATTGGTCATTGATGCTTTAAATTCTGGCTGGACAATTCAAACACTCATTTTTTCTAAAAATGGACTTGGTAATGTAGCCATTGAAAACACTGCTGCACGCACTGTGGCCAGTGGTGGTCTTGTCATTAAAACTTCACAAAAAATTATGGAATCCATAACTCGCCGTGATAACCCGCAAACGGTTGTTGGCGTTTTCAAACAACAATGGCACCCTATCGAAACAATAAAAGAACTGACTGAAAATATCTATATCGCCCTTGATCGCGTGCGCGATCCAGGAAACCTTGGCACAATTATTCGCACTGCTGATGCAGTCGGAGCCAAAGGTGTTATTTTGATCGGCGAAACAACAGATCCTTTTTCACCCGAAACAGTACGTGCAACAATGGGATCAATTTTTTCTGTACCATTGTACCGCCTTGATGAAAACGCCTTTTTAAATTGGTCTACACACTTCAAAGGCATAATTGTTGGTACGCATCTTAAAAGCTCTGTCGATTATCGCACAATAGATTTTAAAAGTAGCTCTATTATACTTTTGATGGGCAACGAACAACAGGGGTTACCAGATGTTCTTGCAAATCGCTGTGATCAACTCGTCCGTATTCCGCAAAGTGGACGCGCTGATTCACTTAATTTGGCAGTAGCTACAGCTATCATGCTGTATGAAATCCGTCGCTCCCATTTAACACTTGAACCGTGCGAGGCGAAAAAATGATACGCAAATCTCTGTCTTTTCTTCTTCTGGGTTTGTGCATTATAATAGGACTTGATCAAGCGATAAAATATTGGGTTATGCATACCATACCACTCGAAACAGAAATTTCCCTTCTGCCCTTTGTTTCTCTTTATCATGTACATAATTCCGGTATTGCATTTTCGTTTCTTTCTTCTTTCCATTATATGGGAATCATCGCACTTACATTAATCATTATCCTTTTTCTTCTATATTTATGGAAAAATACCAAACACACTAAAATTTTATCGCGCTTTGGTATTGTTCTTATCATTGGTGGAGCACTCGGGAATCTCATTGACCGTATCCGTTTCCACTATGTCATTGATTATATATTATTTTACATTGATGGCGTCTTTTCTTTTGCTATTTTTAATCTTGCTGACGCTTCTATTACGTTTGGTACCATTGCTATTATGGCCGACGAATTGTATATCTTGATTAAAGGAAGACGCCGCCTTAAAAATATCTTTTCTGAATCTGAATAAGAGCATTGTTTACTCCGTAAACATTCAAGCTCTTTTGCTGCACAAGTACAGACAAAGACTCTATCTTCCCTTTTGTTTTCATTCAAAAAATGCATACTAAAAAAATTTTTAGGACGAAAGTTTAAAAATTTTTTTCGTTTCTCCCTAAAATTTTTATACCTTTATATTTTTCTTTCTTTTAAACTGTGAATGAAACGATAATGAACCCACCATAAAAATTTCTATGATAACCTTCACCTCTCATTGTATCATACGAGTGATTAACTTATTGTCAAAATACAATATTCCCGCTTGATCAGGCAACAGAACATACACTCAAATTAATTTATCTCTTATTTTGTCATATCACGCTAAAAATACGAACTCTCATACAGAACTCTAATACATTTGACGTAATCACCAACATCTTACCTAAAGACAAAACTCATATCCTTATATTGCTCTTTAATACTCTTCTCTGCATTCAGGCACAACACTTAAGGAACACTGTTGTTGTTGACTTGACTTCAAAAAAAAACTACATTTTTCCTCTCTTTTATTTTTATTTCCAGATTATTAAAGCATAGCGCTTCTTTTTCCGTCTCTCTACATGATAAAAATGACAAAAGAAGGGAGAGCAATGAATAAAAAAAAACAGCATCAAGATTTTTTAAATGCAGACTGTGATCCTTCTTTGCTCAGTTCGCGCATTTTTGCGCCTTTGTTTTGGTGCCAATTCTTTTCTGCTTTTAATAATAATTTTATCAAAGAAACTCTAATTTTTCTTATTGTCACATGTAGTACTTTAGAATATCAATCAAGCCTTATCAGCTTAGCAAGTGGTGTTTTTTCGCTTCCTTATCTTTTATTTTCTGCAACTGGTGGTCAGCTAGCTGATCGCTATGATAAAGCAGCTGTTGCGCGCTTCATTCAATTTTCAACTCTCTTTATTGCTTTGGCAACATCGATTTCTCTCCTCTTATCGTCGATCACTTTGCTTATGATATGCTTGTTCCTTCTTGGTTCTTCTGCAGCACTTTTTGGACCCATTAAGTATGCTATATTACCCGATCACATGGCAAAATCTCACTTACCACGTGCCAATGCGTGGATAGAAGCTGCAACTTTTGTTGCTATTTTATCAGGAACATTATGGGCAAGCATTAGTTTTAATTTTCAAAACAAATTACAAATTATTCCAGCTATTGTTATAATTGTCTTAGCTGTAATTTCATGGGTTATAAGCTATTTTATGCCCAAAAATATTCCCGCACATCCCAACCTTGTTGTTGACCATAACATTATACGTGCCACAATCTCCATCCTTAAATACTGCGTTCAAAAAAAACATTTATTGGTCGTCAGTCTCATAATTTCTTGGTTTTGGTTTATAGGAGCTGCATTCTTATCAATCATCCCAATACTGACTGCTTTTCTCAATTTTTTACCCTATGGAAACATTACGTTTTTGATATTTTTTTCCTTTTTTGCTGCCATTGGTGCTGGAATAGCAGCGTGGCTTTCAGCGGGGCGAATAGTCTTAGTGCTATCGGTTATAGGAACTTTTGTTTTAGGGATTGTTTGTATTGACTTAGGCATCGTTATAAAAAATCTTAGTCCCAAATTACAAGTTAGAACATTCGTCGATTTTTTCTCTCATGCGCAATTATTGCATATTCTGGTTGATTTTGCTCTGATCGCAACTTTTGCTTCCTTGCTTGTTGTTCCTGGATTTGCTGCATTGCAGGCTTGGGCTAACCCCAAACAGCGCGCGCGTGTTATTGCTGCTAATAATATCATTAATGCTGCAATGATCGTTGTAGGAATGGGTATTGTTACTTTTATTCAATATCTTGGCGCTCCACTCTATACAGTAATTCTTATGCTTGGTGCTTCTTCCTTAATCACTGCAATTGCTATGCTAAAATATTTACCCACTTCTGCTTTACGCGATTTTATTTTTATTCTTTTTCGCATATTTTTTCGTTTAGAGATCAAGGGTATAGAAAATTTTTCCAAAGCAGGAAAAGCACCTATTTTCATTTTTAATCATGTATCATTCCTTGATGGCTTTCTGGCATTTGCTGTTTGTGATACAACAAATATGCGTAATCCAGCTTTTGCCATTTGTGCTGATATTACAAAATTTTGGTGGTTTCGTCTCTTCCAGAAATACATCAATTTTTTTCCTATAGACCCTACACACCCATTAGCAACCCGTGATTTTATACGTACCATAACACAAGGGATACCGCTTGTTATTTTTCCAGAAGGACGTATCACCATTACAGGATCCCTTATGAAAGTTTACGACGGCACTGCTATGGTTGCTGATAAAACAGGAGCAAAAATTGTTCCCATTAAAATTGATGGTCTCGAACGCACTTTTTTTTCACGTCTTTCTAACACTCACACACGTCGCAAACTTTTTCCTAAAGTGTGTATTACCATCACTGAACCCATCAAATTAAATATTCATGCAAATATCAAAAGTCGTGCTCGCCGCCAAGCTGCTGGAGATGAACTATATCGCATTATGTCTGATCTTGTTTTTTCAACTTCAAATAAAAACAGTACGCTTTTTAATGAACTTGTTAAAGCTGCCCGCAATAATGGAATGCGCACAAAAGCCATTGAAGATCCTCTCACAGGTTCCATGAGTTATGGGCTTATGCTCTCAAAGATTCGCGTTTTAGCTAAAAAATTAGCTGCCCTTACCCAAAAAGAAACAACTGTTGGAATGTTGCTACCGAATGCTAATAGCACAGCCTTAACCTTTTTTGCTTTACAATCAGCGGGAAAAGTACCAGCTATATTGGACTTTTCTGCTAATTCTTCAGTTTTGCTTTTAAAAACTAAAGCCTCTAAAGTACGCACGATTATCACGACACATACTTTTTTACGCCAAGAAAACTTAGAAGAAACAGCCGATATTTTAAAAAATTCAGGAATGCATTTCATTTATCTTGATGATCTGAAAAAAAATATTTCTAAATTTGATCAACTTATGGCTTTTTGCATGCGTTGCAAACCAATTATACAAAATAACGCGCAAGATTGGGCTGTTATTCTCTTTACTTCTAATTCAGAGAATGTGCCTAAAGGTGTCGTTCTCACCCACGCAAATATACTCTCCAATGCAGCGCAAGTAGCTGCACGTGTTGATTTTAACAAATCCGATAAAATTTTTAATGTTGTGCCTATATTTCATTCTTTTGGCCTAACGATGGGAACTATTTTACCTTTAGTTTATGGCGTTCCAATCTATTTCTATCCCTCTCCTCTGCATTATAATATTATTCCTGAAATAATTTATAATTCAAATGCAACCATTATTTTAGGTACAGATACTTTTCTGAATAACTATGCCCGCAATGCACATCCTTACGATTTACATTCTATCCGCTATTGTTTTTCCAGTATAGAACCTATCACCGTTGCAACACGCACTCTAATGATGGAAAAATTTGGCATTCGAATTTTAGAAGGTTATAGCGTCACTGAAGCCTCTTCCATTCTAGCACTCAATACACCCATGTATAATAAAAACGGAACAGTTGGAAAATTAATGCCAAGTTTAATATCACGGCTTGAATCAGTGGAAAATATAGAAAAAGGAGGATGCCTTTACATTAAAGGCCCCAACATCATGGCAGGTTATCTAACAGTTGAACAACCTGGTGTACTTTTATCATCACTAGATGGATGGCATAATACTGGAGATATTATTGATATTGATGCAGAAGGGTTTATCACTATCTTAAAATACTCCAAACATCTTACGAACATTAATTGATGAAATTCAGCTTGATAGTACATTAGGCTATAATTGTTATTGATGTCTCTCAGTAGATAAAAGCTTAGTATTTATCAGAGAAGATAAAACTCCTAACCAAGCGAATTTTTTAACATTTTCTCACAAATCAGATATCCCTGAAAGAATGATCCCCCATTCTGGATTTATCCAAATTTAAATTGCCTATCTTAGCTATGACCAAATAGACTTATCCAACCTTACAAAAAAATTACTCAAAAAACTCAATGTTTTTTAACTAAAATCGACCATTTCATTACTAATTTGTAAGATTTCTTCTTGATAAAAGTATCTTGTAATTTTTAAATAAATCCCCATAATAAGGGGGCGTATGTTGGAATTTTTACAATAACGCGTACAATTTTTGTATTCGCTAGATCGAGGCTTATACAATTCATTAAAAAGAAAGAATGAATGTTTTGTCACAAATTCTAGCGTAATATAAGCGAAGGAACTTTGTATTATGGCTAATTTAAAAGATTTACGTTCGGCGTCTGTTTCTCATGCCGATGCATCAATTGATCAGGGATTGCGCAGCTATATGCTGGGCGTTTACAATACAATGGCTATTGGTTTGCTTATTACAGCTGCTGCCGCTTATGTGATTTCATCGTTAGCCATTACAACCGATATGAATCAAGCAGCTGCTCAAATGAATGGGAGTGTTTACTTAACATCATTCGGAGTAACATTTTATACGTCACCATTCTCTTATATTGTTATGTTTGCACCACTTGTAGCTGTGTTATTTCTGAGTTTCAAAATCAATACACTCAGTACAAGTGCCGCACGTAGCCTCTTTTTTGGTTATGCTACCCTTGTGGGGCTTTCACTGTCATCAATTATTCTGCGTTATACACCAGAGAGTATTGTGCAGACATTTGTCATTACTTCCGCAGCTTTTGGCTCTCTTTCTCTTTACGGTTACACAACAAATCGTGACCTCACAGCTATGGGTTCATTCTTGTTTATGGGCTTAATTGGGTTAGTACTTTCCACAATTGTTAATATTTTTCTCGCATCGAGTGCCTTGCAATTTGCTATTTCAGTCATTGGCGTTATAATCTTTGCCGGTTTGACAGCTTATGATACGCAAACAATTAAATTGATGTATTATGAAGGTGATGCAAATGATGCCCGTGGTCGTAAAATTATTATGGGTGCGTTGAACCTTTATCTTGATTTTATCAATATGTTTGTTTTTTTGTTGCAGTTTCTTGGTTCGAACCGCGATTAATAAAAATAGTTATTTCTTTATTAAAAAGCCTTGTTTCTTTCAAGAAGCAGGGCTTTTTCATTTTTAACACAAATCTTGCCCTTTAATCCTTCAACACCATATTCAAAGGAAACAAAAATAAGCAAAACAAAATGATCAAAAAGCCTAATAAACAAAATTTCAGCTTGCCCACCGCACTTATCAAAAAAAAATTCCGCAGTCCTCTATTCAATACCATCCAGAAGTGCTCTTCTAATCATCAAGCAAACACCACCAACAGCAACAATAGCTATGACCTTGTTGTTGCTTCTTATAATGTACATAAATGTGTTGGTATTGACAAAGTTTTTAATCCTACCCGCATTGTACGTGTCATTGCGGAATTGCAAGTTGATATTCTTGCTCTTCAAGAAGCAGATAAACGTTTTGGTGACCGCATTGGCTTAATTGATCTTCAGCATTTAAAAGAAGAAACAAACCTGATTCCTGTGCCCCTTAACGCTATGTCGCCTAATGGTCATGGCTGGCATGGAAACGCCCTATTTTTGCGTCATGGTGGATGTGTACATGACATCTCGCAAATTACCTTGCCCGGTATTGAGCCACGTGGCGCCGTTATTACAGAATTAGAAATGAATGCAGGTCTTATTCGTATTATTGCTGCTCATTTTGGCTTATTGCGACATTCTCGTAATCAGCAAGTTAAAATGCTTCTTACACTTTTACAAAAACGTCCCCTTATGCCCACACTTCTCATTGGTGACCTCAATGAATGGCGCACAGGAAAAGGTTCATCTTTAAATTATTTTTCGCCCTATTTTGATATAAACTCTGAAACTGTGCCAAGCTTTCCTTCTCGTTTTCCCTTTCTAGCTCTTGATAGAATTTTTGCTTTTCCCCATCAATTGGTAACAAAAATTGAAAATCATTATTCACCACTGGCACGTATTGCCTCAGATCATTTACCAATCAAAGCTTATCTTGACCATGCCAGCGCAATTACCGTTCTTGAGAATACAATAAATGAAAAAAGTTAATGCGCTTCATCCCAGTTTTGAGCGGACATTACTTTTACTTCAAGAGGCACAGACAAAGATAATACTGGCATTGTAGCATTTTCCATAACCTTTTTAACAAGAGCTGTAGTTTCTTCACACTCAGCTTTTGGTACCTCAAAAATAAGTTCATCATGTACTTGCAGCAACATTTTTGCTGAAAGTTTTTCTTTTTCCAAAGCATCTTCCATTTTAATCATAGCACGGCGAATAATGTCTGCTGCTGACCCCTGAATTGGTGCATTGATAGCAGCCCGTTCATTAAGGGCACGAACTTGCGGATTAGACGTTTTTATTTCAGGATAATGGATACGGCGTCCAAAAATGGTTTCTACATATCCATGCTGGCGTGCAAATATTTTTGTCGTTTCCATATAATCTTTAATTCCAGGAAATCTTTTAAAATAAAGCTGAATGTAACAGCCTGCTTCTTTGCGTGAAATACCCAATTGATTTGCTAATCCAAAAGCTGAAATACCGTAAATAATCCCAAAATTAATCGCTTTTGCACGCCGGCGTATATCTGAAGACATCCCTTCTATTGCAACTCCAAACATTTGTGATGCGGTTATAGCATGAATATCCTGACCTTGTGAAAATGCTTCTTTTAACGCAGTTATATTGGCAATATGAGCAAGAATACGCAATTCAATCTGGCTATAATCAGCCGACAACAATAGATGATCTTCTGGAGCAATAAAGGCTGTTCGAATTTTACGCCCTTCAGCAGTCCGCACTGGAATATTCTGTAAATTAGGTTCAGATGATGATAAACGCCCCGTTGATGTTGTTGCTAAAGAATAACTCGTATGAACACGCCCTGTTGTGGGCAAAATGTGAGAGGGCAAAGCATCTGCATAGGTAGATTTTAGTTTTGCCAATTGACGCCAATCTATAATTTTACGTGGCAAAATATGCCCTTCAACAGCCAACTCTTCTAAAGTTTGTGCGGAAGTTGACCACTGACCACTTTTTGTCTTCACACCACCAGGCAAACCCATTCTATCAAAAAGAATATCACCTAATTGTTTTGGCGAAGCAATGTTAAATTTTTCACCAACGAGCTGATAAATTTCTTCTTCCAGAGAAAAAGCTGCCTGTTCTAATTCACCCGAAATACGTGATAGAATTTGCCGGTCAACAAGAATCCCACGTTCTTCCATTCTTGCAAGAACTTCTACGAGTGGTTTATCAAGGCGTTCATAAATTTTTGTCATTCCCTGTGCCACAAGCTGTTGTTTCAAGACTTTCCACAAACGAAATGTTATATCAGCATCCTCCGCGGCATAAAGAGTCGCCTGTTTCAAATCCACCTGTGCAAAAGAAGAAATTTTTTTTCCATTATACATTAAATCTTTATAAGAAATTGGTTTATGTCCAAGCCAGCGTTCAGATAAAGCATCCATGCCATGTGTTAAATCTCCAGCTTCTAAAGCATATGACAAAAGCATTGTATCATCAAAAGAGCGTATCACAATATCGTATTGCTTCATCACCAACCAATCATATTTCATATTCTGGCCAATTTTTAATACCGCTGGATTTTCTAATATCGGCTTTAAAAGCGCCAAAGCCTTTTGTGTCTCAATCTGTCCAACAATACGCCCATTTCCTAAAAGATCGCTCTCTCCATCAATATGCTCAAGTGGTATATAGGCTGCTTTTTCTGGCTGTAATGCCAAAGAAAAACCAACAAGCTTTGCTTGCATAGGATTAAGTGAAGTTGTTTCAGTATCAAAAGCAAAATAACCTTGTTCCTGTGCTTCAGACAACCAATCTTTCAAAAGGTCTTCATCAAGGATAGTTTTATAAGAATCTTGGATAACTTTTTGAGAGAGAGCTTGATCTCTACGTTTTTGCGCCAAAACCTGTGGGGAGTTTTCAGAAAAACTATGAGGTGATACTGAATCGGTTTTCTCAATATCGAAATCAATCCTCTCTATATTTTCTGCCCACTTGATATCTATATCAAGTGCATCAATAGCTGCTGCATCACATGAGGTTACCTCTGCCACACGGCGTGTAAGTGTCGTAAATTCCATAGCTTTCAGAAAAGCAATTAAACGGGGGCCATCTTGTGGTTCTAAAACCAAATGACTTAAATCATTATCTATTGGTACATCTGTTTTAAGTTTGACCAACTCACGAAAGATTTTTACTTCTTCACTATAAACTTGAATATTCTCACGTCTTTTTGTTTGCTTAATTTCTGCAACGTTCTGCAATAAAAGATCAAGAGAACCAAATTGATCCAATAATTGTGCTGCAGTTTTAGGGCCAATACCTGGAACCCCCGGTATATTATCGGTTGGATCTCCAGTTAAAGCTTGTAAATCAACCATTTTTTCAGGTGCTACACCCCATTTTTCGATGACCTCAGAAACACCAATATACTTATTTTTCATACCATCATATAAAGACACATGCGTATTCACCAATTGCATTAAATCTTTATCAGAAGAAATAATGGTTGTTTTTGCTCCAGCCTGCGTTGCCAATTGTGCATAGGTAGCAATTAAATCATCTGCCTCAAATCCATTTTTTTCGATACAAGGCAAATTAAAAGCTTTTGTTGCCTGTCGGATCAAAGCAAATTGAGGAACAAGATCTTCAGGTGGTGCCTCTCGATTGGCTTTATATTGAGGATAAATTTGCTTACGAAATGTATCGGATGAATGATCGAAAATAACAGCAAAGTGTGTTGGAACCACACCAGAATTGGTGTTACGGGCATCACAGAGCAATTTCCATAACATATTACAAAAACCAGCAACAGCTCCCACAGGAAGCCCGTCCTTTTTGCGCTTTAAGGGAGGAAGAGCATGGTAAGCACGAAAAACGTAGCCTGATCCATCAACCAAAAAAAGATGATCTTGTGTTTTCATGACAATTTTATATCTCCATTTAAACCCGAAGAAAATTTACTTTTAATATTTTTTCAATTTTATTCTAAAATTGATCATTTTGCCTTTAAAAAGACATTTTTTTATTTTTAAACTGCTGGCGTTGTTACGATTTATATCTCGTACCTTAAGGCTTTTCTTTGCTGTTACAGGATATAATAGCTTTCATTTTGCTCCTCCTATGATAGCTGAGGTGCGATGTAACGACAGGGTCGTTGTGGTGTTCCCCTCCCCACAGCGGCCATATTTTTTTATATGTTTGTTGTCTACTTTCGATTTTCTTTAGTAATTTTTTCAAAAAAAACAATAAAATCTTTATTGAGAAACTTTGAAGCGATTCCATAAAGCTTTTTCGCCTATCTTTTTAATCAAATCAGCATGCATGCTTTTTTCTTGTGCGCTTAATCTTGAAGGTAGTGCTTGTGGACGAATCTTGGCTTTATATAGAACATCTTTGTCATTTTTGATCCCCACAACATCAATATTCTTTCCCTCATGAAAACCAAATGTGCCCTGCTTTCCACCAATTAATTCAATATAAACATCCGCAAGAATCTCTGCATCAAGAAGAGCACCATGAAGGACACGATGACTATTATCAATTCCAAAACGCTTACATAAAACATCAAGAGAATTCGGCCCCATAGGATATTTACGCCGCGCCAGAGCCAATGTATCAAGAATATTATCAACACCGATAAGTGGCTTATTCACTCGCCCTAATTCAGCATTAAGAAAACCAACGTCAAAACTTGCATTATGAGCAATCATCGTTGCACCATCGATAAACTCTAAAAAAGAATCAGCAATCTCACTAAATTTTTTTTCATCTTTTAAGCGTTCGTTGGTTAATCCATGAATAGCGACAACTTCATCAGGAATAATAACTCCTTGTGGATTCAAATAAACGTGAAATCGGCGCTCTGTCAGGTAACGATCAATCATTTCTATACAGCCAATTTCGATTATGCGATCACTGTCTTTATCTAAACCCGTCGTTTCAATATCAAAAATAATTTCACGCATTGCTTTAATTCTTTACAGAAATATCCTTTAGCAAACTCTCTATCACATCAAAAACCTGTTGACGCGTATTCTCTAGAGATTTTCCTGTATCAATAATAAAATCAGCATATTCCCGTTTTTTTTCATCGGATATTTGCTTTGCATTGATTATTGCAAATTTTTCTTCGTTCATATTCTGACGACTCATTACACGCTTTTTTTGTATTTCCGAAGGTGCAGATACAACAACTATACTATCTACGCGATTTTCAGCTTTTGTTTCAAAAAGAAGTGGAATATCAAGAACAACTATTTTTTTTTTCTGTTGACGTGCCTTATCAATAAATTCTTTTTCTTTTTCTTGTACCAAGGGATGAATCATTTTTTCTAATGTTTGTAATTTCTCACAATTATTGACCACAATTTTAGAAAGTTTTATCCGATTAACTTGGCCATTTTCAACAACGCCAGGAAAAGTACGCGCTATAAGAGACAAAGTTGGCTCATTCCTGTAAAGTTTGTGTACAATCTCATCGGCGCTAAAAACCGGAATACCCGCTTGTTTAAAAAAACCAGCAGCTGTTGATTTTCCCATAGCTATTGATCCAGTTAGCCCTATGATTTTCATATTCTATCTTCACTCATATTTTCTAAAATTTCCGATCGCAACGCCTTTGTCACAACAGGCTTTATTCCAAACCATCGTTCAAAACCGGGAACAGCCTGATGCAAAAGCATACCAAGACCATCAACTATTTTTAAACCCTGAGCTTTTGCTTGACGTAAAAAAGGCGTCATTAATGGAGTATAAACAATATCTGTAACCACTGCTGTTGATTTGGCTTTATGAAAATCACAAAAAAAAGGTTTGTTTTCTTTATCATTAAAATTTGTCATACCTACAGAGGTTGCATTAACAATAAAATCAGCCTGACGAAGTATTATATCAGCATTATGCCAATCATGGACTTTAATAGGTTTTCCAAAATATTCAGCCAAATCATCTGCATGTTTTCTTGTACGATTAAGCAAATAAATACGCTTAAACCCACGTTTTTTTAAAACATATAGGATAGCGCGTGCACTACCACCTGCACCAAAAACAAGAGCTATCTCCCCAACCCAACCAGGAGCAAATTCATCAAGATTAGCAGCAAAACCATAGACATCACTGTTTGTGGCACAAAGCCTATCCCCTTCAAACCACAATGTATTAGCAGCACCAATAATTGTCGCTATCTCATCTTTGTATGTTGCTAAACGAAAAGCCTCTTGCTTGTATGGTAAAGTAACATTACCTCCACAAAAATTTCTTTTTTTTAGAGAGAAAAAAAAACGGCTAAATTCTTCGGGTCTTATATCTTTAGCACTATATTCACCCTGTAAATTATACTGTTTAAGCCAAAAATTATGAATTTTCGGCGATTTTGAATGGTTAATCGGATGACCAACAACAAAAACACGCGGACACGTTTCTTTTTTGTAATTTATTGTCAGATCAGCCATCAATAACACCTAAATGACGTAATTTTATTAATAAAGGCAGCAACGGCAAACCAACAATAGTAAAAAAATCCCCTTCGATTTTCTCAAAAAGATGGATTCCCTCTCCTTCAATTTGGTATACTCCCACACTCTTTAGTACATCAATTCCCACACGCGCTAAATATCGTTCGATAAACTCTGATGAAAGGGAACGTACTGTCATATAAGCACTAAAAACTTCAACCCAAATCTCCTGACCATTTTGAAATAAAGCAACCGCACTATGAAGAGAATGCATCTTCCCTGATAAAATACGTAAACGTTGATGTGCTTCTCTATTATCTGCAACTTTATGTAAAATCTGCCCTTCCAAATCAAGTACCTGATCACAACCAATTACAAATGCATTCGGAAAACGAGAAGAAACATTTTTTGCTTTAGAACTTGCTAAAAAAGAACTAAGTTCTTTAGGCGTTTTTGTTTCTGCCTTTTCTTCCTCTTTCCGTTCATCAAAAGACGCACCTTCTACGTAAAAGTTTAAACCAGCTTTCCTCAATAATTGAGCACGATAGGGACTAAGAGATGCTAATATTAATGTTTTTTCACTCATGTTTATTGTATCATTTTCCTTCACGAAATCGTGATAAAAGTTCAAACACCGCTGCAGCATTTTCTTCAATAGAGCGCCTCGTAACATCAATAATAGGCCAACCAAAACGCTCACAGATGCGTTTTGTATAAATTAATTCTTCAGCTATACTGATGCGATCGGTATAACTTTCAGTAATAAAATCGTCTCCCAAATCTCGATTTTGGCGAATATGTGAAATTCGTTCAGCCGAAGCAATTAAGCCAATAATCAAAGTATTTTTTGCTTCCAAAAGCTCTTTTGGTAAATCAATTCCTGGAATAAGAGGCACATTAGCAGTTTTTACTCCACGATTTGCTAAATAAATACTCGTTGGCGTTTTAGAAGTTCTTGAAATCCCAACAAGAATTACATCTGCATCCAATAAACTATTGGTGGATTGTCCATCATCATGTTCTATTGTGAAATCTAATGCTTCAATGCGGCGAAAATAGTCTGCATTAAGATCATGTTGAGCACTAACACGTAAATTTGTCAGCATTCCAAGGTAAGACTGAAAAACATTCAAAACAGGATCCAGTATATCAACACAGGGGATACCTATTTTTACACATGTTCTATTAAGAAGTTGTTTAATTTTTTTATCAATAATTGTGTAAAGAACAATACCCGGCTCTTGTTGAATTTCATTAAGAACTTTCTGCAACTGCATCTTATTACGAATCATCGGATAAATATGTTCTATCGCATGAAACATCGCGTATTGCGCTGCTACGGCTCTTCCAGCAGAAATTAATGTTTCTCCTGTTGCATCAGAAATCATATGTAGGTGAAAAGATTTTTTTTCTTTTGTCACAGGAATTTTAACTCCTTGTTAATAGATGTGTATATAGTCTCATCATTTTTTATAAAACTTTGTTTCAGGAAAAACTTTCTATTATTATGCACAAATTAGATAATTACGCTTAGAGAATTTACTTTACAAAAAAAGAATGAGTATAATAGCTTAAGCTACGCTTGTTATTATTCTTTTTTTTTGTTTCTTTGTGGAAAAAATTGGGGATAAATAAAGTATAAATAATAATCCACACTAAACACAGATTTTAATAAAAAGAATCCTCATTTTCTAAAAATAATTATAAAAAAAACTGGAAAAATTTTATGTATAAATAATTTTATTTAATTTATGCTTAAAATCATTAGAAAAATAAATTACATTCTCTAATGTATAACGCTATAAATAAATATTTCGTAAATTATTTCTTTTTAAGAATAGCAGTATTTCGCGAGATTACTAAAACACATACAAAAATAATATTGTAAGAGTTATGCTTGCAGTTTGAAAGAGTTAAGTGTATACTAAATCTTCTTACAGGGGTGTTCTATCCTCTACACCATTCTATGAATTAATTGATTTTTTCAGAAATAATTTCCCATTCAAATCAAAGAGCGTATTTCATGCAGAAAATGAAACTACAGGAACTCAAAAGTAAGAACCCAGTTGAACTTGTCTCTTTTGCTGAAACACTAGAAGTTGAGAATGCTTCTTTGATGCGCAAACAAGAATTGATGTTTGCTATTTTGAAAAAACTTGCTTTGCAAGATGTTGAAATTATTGGGGAAGGCGTTGTTGAAGTTTTGCAGGATGGATTTGGTTTTTTAAGATCTGCTAACGCAAATTACCTTCCTGGTCCTGATGATATTTATCTCTCTCCTGCACAAATCCAATCTTTTTCTTTGAAAACAGGAGATACCGTTGAAGGTCCTATACGTGGTCCTAAAGAAGGAGAACGTTATTTTGCTCTTCTTAAAATTAATACAATTAATTATGAAGATCCTGAAAAAATTCGTTACAAAATTCACTTTGATAATCTTACTCCACTTTACTCAAATGAACGTTTTCAAATGGAAATACAAAATCCTACAGATAGGGATATGTCATCGCGGGTGATTGATTTAATATCCCCCTTAGGAAAAGGTCAACGAGGATTAATTGTAGCTCCTCCTCGAACAGGAAAAACAGTTTTATTACAGAATATTGCTCATTCTATTACTACTAATCACCCTGAGTGTTACTTGATTGTTCTTTTAATTGATGAACGCCCAGAGGAAGTAACGGATATGCAGCGGTCAGTAAAAGGAGAGGTGGTTTCTTCTACCTTTGATGAGCCAGCAATACGTCATGTGCAAGTCGCTGAAATGGTTATTGAAAAAGCTAAACGCTTAGTTGAATATGGACGTGATGTTGTTATTCTTCTTGATTCAATTACGCGTCTTGGGCGAGCATATAATACAGTTGTTCCTTCATCAGGTAAAGTTTTAACAGGTGGGGTTGATGCAAATGCTCTTCAGCGTCCAAAACGCTTTTTTGGTGCAGCGCGTAATATTGAAGAAGGTGGATCTCTAACCATCATTGCAACAGCTTTGATTGACACGGGTAGCCGTATGGATGAGGTTATCTTTGAAGAATTTAAAGGAACGGGTAATTCAGAAATTGTTCTTGATCGTAAAGTTGCTGATAAACGTATTTTCCCAGCTATGGATATTTTAAAGTCAGGAACGCGTAAAGAAGATCTTTTAGTTGCGCGTCAAGACTTGCATAAGATTTTCGTGCTTCGTCGTATTTTGGCACCCATGAGTGTGACGGATGCAATCGAGTTTTTAATTGATAAATTAAAACAAACAAAAAATAATAGTGAATTTTTTGATTCAATGAATACGTAGCATCATTAAGTTTTTTTAAATTAGGATTAGTCCTGTGGATACAATCTTTGCTGTTTCAAGTGGGTTGTTGCCTTCAGGGGTTGCTGTTATCCGACTATCTGGCCCTCATGTTGTTGATATTGTTAAGACGCTTTGCGGTTGTTTACCAAAGGCTCGGTTTATGCACTATGGGGATCTTACTGCCCGTGATGGTAGTTTTTTGGATTCTGCTTTAACTGTTTTTTTTCCTGGTCCTTATAGCTTTACAGGTGAGGATTGCGCGGAATTTCATCTGCATGGAGGTAAAGCTGTCGTTAATCGTTTTCTTGATGAATTGGCTTTATTTACTGGATGTCGTATTGCAGAGGCAGGTGAGTTTTCACGTCGGGCATTTGCTGAGGGAAAATTAGATCTGGTTCAAGCAGAAGGTCTTGCTGATTTAATAGAAGCAGAAACAGAAAGTCAGCGACGTTTAGCAGTTATGGGTACAAGTGGTACTTTAACAAAGCTTTATCGCGATTGGCGTCATAAACTTATGACGGCGCGTGCTTTGATTGAAGCAGAATTGGATTTTTCTGATGAAGCTGATATTCCCGGTTCTGTATCTGATAAAGTTTGGCAAAATATGGAAGAACTTTGCCATTCACTTCGTAAACACATTGCTGAGGGAGAGCGTGCAAGTGTTTTACGTGATGGGATAAAAATTGTTATTGCGGGTGCTCCAAATTCTGGAAAATCAAGTATTATTAATCGTCTAGCTGGTCGTTCTGTTGCTATTGTAACAGAAGAAGCGGGAACAACACGTGATGCTTTAGAAATAAGATTAGTATTTGGTGGTTTACCTGTTTTTTTAACAGATACGGCTGGTTTTAGAGAAACAGAAAATAAAATTGAACAATTGGGTATAGAAACTGCAAAACAGTGTGTTAAGGATGCTGATTTAGTCATTTTGGTTAATGATATGAACAATCCTCAAAAGATTGATTTACCTGAAACATCAGCTGAAATATGGAATGTTGGTAATAAACTTGATCTTTATGAGGGGGATGGAGCGCATTGGTTTATACAATTTTCTGCGTTAAGTGGCTTAAATTTTGATCATTTTATAAAAGAAATAGAAACATTTTGTTTACGCCGTGTTTCTGAAATTGGAAATGTTGTTCCGGCACGAAAAAGGCAACTTCAGTTATTAAAAGAAGCTGTTAAAGAAATTGATGATTCAGTGAAATATGTTTCTCTTGATTTAAGTTTGCGTGCAGAACATCTTCGTCGTGCAAGTGATGCACTTGGACGAATTACAGGTGATATTGACGTTGAAGATTTGCTTGATGTTATTTTTTCACAATTTTGTATTGGTAAATAATGATTCACGTGAAACATTGATTATTTATCATAGACAGAGTGATAGGATTGTGTATTTTATATATCCTATTTCATACAATATTTCAGAATGGTTATGTAAAGGATGAATCAAATGCAATCATATGATGTCATCGTTATAGGAGGTGGCCATGCTGGCTGTGAAGCTGCTTCTGCTTCAGCACGTACAGGAGCACGTACAGTTCTTGTTACATATCAAATATCAGCTCTTGGAACTATGTCATGTAACCCTGCAATTGGTGGACTTGGAAAAGGGCATTTGGTTCGAGAAATAGATGCTTTAGATGGTCTTATGGGAAGAGCAGCAGATGCTGCAGGAATTCAATTCCGGCTTCTTAATAGACGTAAAGGACCAGCAGTAAGAGGACCGCGTACACAAGCTGATCGGCAATTGTATAAAAAAGAAATACAAAAGCTTCTAAAAGAACAAGATAATTTAATTTTTATCGAAGATGAAGTACTTGATCTGATTGTTAAAGATGGTCGTGTTTCAGGTGTATTGTTGAAAAAACAAGGGAGTATCTTTTCGGGAGCTGTAGTTTTAACGACAGGTACGTTTTTACGTGGTCTTATTCATATTGGTGATAAAACGTGGTCTGCTGGGCGTATGGGTGAACAAGCAAGTATACAACTTGCTGAACGCTTAAAAAGTTATGATATTAATCTTGGACGATTAAAAACGGGGACTCCCGCTCGTCTTAGTAAAAAAACAATTTGTTGGGATAAACTTCCAAAACAAAAAGCAGATGAAAATCCTGTAACTTTTTCTTTGTTAACTGAAAAAATAGAACAGCCTCAAATTGAATGTGCAATAACACGGACAAATGAAAAAACACATCAAATTATTCGTGAAAATATTTATCAATCTGCTTTATATTCTGGGGCTATTGAAGGATTAGGACCGCGTTATTGTCCTTCAATTGAAGATAAAATTATTAAATTTGGTGAACGTGATGGTCATCAGATTTTTTTAGAACCAGAAGGATTGGAGGATGATACTGTTTATCCAAATGGTATTTCTACTTCTCTTCCTGAAGATGTACAAGTTTCTTTCTTAAAAACGATTGAAGGGTTGGAAAATGTAGAGGTTTTACAACCGGGTTATGCTATTGAATACGATTTTATTAATCCACAACAATTGAGAAAAACCTTAGAATTACGATCTTTACCGGGATTATTTTTAGCAGGCCAAATTAATGGGACAACAGGATATGAAGAGGCGGCAGCACAAGGTCTTTTGGCTGGTTTAAATGCTGCACGTCAAGTAGGTGGCTTAGAAGAAATTATTTTAAGTCGTTCTTCAGCCTATATCGGTGTTATGATCGATGATTTAGTATTACGTGGGGTTTCTGAACCTTATCGGATGTTTACATCTCGAGCTGAATTTCGTTTATCTTTACGTGCTGATAATGCTGACGCTCGTTTAACACCTTTGGCACAACAATGGGGTATCGTAAGTAATGCCCGTTGGGTTTGTTATCAAAATAAACAACAACGTCTTGATCAAGCACGATCACTGTGTAAAGAGCTTTTTTTATCTCCTAATGAAGCATCGCGTTATGGATTGCAAATAAATCGTGATGGAATTCGACGTTCAGCTTATGATCTTTTGGCCTATCCGCATATGAGTGTTGAACATCTTTCTTCTTTTTGGCCACAATTGCAATCAATTGATACACGAACAGTCGAGGCTTTAGAAATCGAAGCGCAATATGCAGTTTATTTAGAAAGACAAGCGCAGGATATTGCAGCGCTTCAGCGAGATGAACGTTTAGAAATTCCTTCTTCTCTTGATATTCAAGAAATTTCTGGTCTTTCTAATGAATTAAAAGCAAAAATTCAAAAAATATCACCACGTTCAATTGCTGATGCTCAAAAAATAGATGGTATGACACCAGCAGCATTATCATTAATTATTACATATATTCAACGGCAACGACGTGAGAAGGCTAAATCAGTTTAATGGTTATTTCTATGGAACAAAAATATCAGGAACTTTTAAAAATAGTTCCTTCTGTTTCACGTGAAACTATGGAAAATTTAATACAGTTTGAATCTCTTGTCCTTCAATGGAATGCACATATTAATTTGATATCCTCTGCAACAATACCAATCTTATGGACACGCCATATTTTAGATTCTGCACAGATTTATCCTTTGCATAGTCAATTTTTACATTGGTGTGATCTTGGATCAGGAGGAGGATTTCCTGCAATTGTTATTGCTATTTTTCTGAAAGAAAAAAAAGAAGGGCATATTGATTTGGTTGAAAGTAATGGAAAAAAAACAGCTTTTTTACGAACGGTCATTGCTCAACTTAATCTTCCAGCAACCGTTCATCATTGTAGAATCGAAGATGTTTATCAAAAAATAAATGTACCAGATGTTATAACAGCACGAGGTCTTGCTCCATTGGATACTATTTTACAGCTTATATTTCCTTGGGTAACACAAAAAACAATTGCTCTTTTGCAAAAAGGTCGGGATTACGCTATAGAAATAAAAAAAGCCTCTGCTCATTGGCAATTTAATCTGTTAAAACATCAAAGTAAAATCGATAAAAACTCGGTTATTTTAGAAATTTCTCATGTTCAATCATGTAAAGGGTAAAGCAAGATGAGCGAAACAAGAATTATCGCGATTGCAAACCAAAAAGGTGGGGTGGGTAAAACAACAACAGCAATTAATCTTGCAACAGCTTTGGCTGCTATTGGTGAAAATGTTCTTATTATGGATATTGATCCACAAGGTAATGCAAGTACTGGACTGGGAATTGATCGAAATGATCGTCCTTTATCATCTTATGATGTTTTGGTTTCTAGAGTTTCTGTCGCAGAAGCTGCTTTGGAAACAGCAGTACCTAATCTACATGTTGTTCCTTCTACACTTGATCTTTTAGGTGTTGAAATGGAAATAGCTTCATCGCAAGATCGTATTAAACGGTTGCGTAAATCCCTCTGTAATGATCCAAAGATAGATAAAAAATTTAGTTACGTTCTGATAGATTGCCCTCCTTCACTTAATCTTTTGACATTAAATGCTATGGGAGCGGCAGACTCTGTTTTGGTGCCAATGCAATGTGAGTTTTTAGCACTTGAAGGTTTGAGTCAATTGCTTGAAACAGTAAAGCAAGTACGGTCTGTTCTTAATCCATCTTTAGAGATTCAAGGGATTGTTTTAACAATGTACGATAGCCGTAATAATCTTGCAAATCAAGTTGTTGAAGATGTGCGTTCTTTTATGGGAGAAAAAGTTTATCGTACTGTTATTCCACGGAATGTACGTGTGTCTGAAGCTCCTTCTTTTGGGAAGCCGGTGTTGCTTTATGATCTTAAATGTGCAGGCAGTCAAGCCTACTTACGGTTGGCATCAGAAGTTATTCAACGAGAAAAACAAGCACGAGCGGCAGCTTAGAAAGTGCAAAAAAATAATTGTTAAAAACACAGCCAAAGAGCAAAATTATGAGCGACGATCAATCTAAAAAAAGACTGGGACGTGGGTTAGCTGCATTGATTGGAGATGTAGACTTAGGTATTTCTCCTGTAGATTTATCCAATTTTGGTAAGTCTACAGCTGAACAAAATGTAGTTTCTATAGATTCTGGACAATTTGTGTCTATTGAATTTATTTCACGTAATCCCCATAATCCAAGGCGCCATTTTACTGATTTAGAACTTGATAGTTTAGCTCAATCAATTCTACAACATGGTGTTGTTCAACCTATTATTGTGAGACCTTCACGTGATCATCCTAATAGATTTGAAATAATTGCTGGTGAAAGGCGATGGCGTGCAGCGCAGCGAGCAAATCTAAAACATTTGCCAATTATTATTCGTGATGTAGATGATAAAACAGCTTTAGAATTAGCAATTGTTGAAAATGTTCAGCGTGCAGATCTTAATCCTATTGAAGAAGGAATGGGATATGAAATGTTGCTCAATGAATATGGTTATACACAAGTAGATTTAGCAAAAATTGTTGGAAAAAGTCGAAGCCATGTTACAAATACTCTTCGCTTATTAAAACTTCCACCAAATGTACAACAGTTTTTAATTGATGGTAAACTTTCAGCTGGTCATGCACGTTGTCTTATTACAGTTGATGATCCACAAAGTTTAGCAGAAAAAATTATTGAAGAAGGGCTTTCTGTACGTCAAGCTGAAAAGCTTGCTCATGAGCAGATAAATCCGAAAAATAAAAGGCAAGCCTTAACGGAAAAAAACACTGAAACAAAATCTTTAGAAAAGTTACTTTCTGATTTTATCGGAATGAAAGTGACTATTCGGCATAGTAAAAAGGGTGGTGATTTAAAAATTCGTTATTCTTCATTGGATCAGTTGGATGATATTTGTAGACGTTTGCAAAGTTAATCATCTAACAAAGCACAAATTCTATTGATATATTTTTGTCTAAATTTGAAATTGCTTTGAGATATGGCAAGTTTTCCGTAAAACAAAGTATCTTTATCTTCAAGAGGTGATACTGCTGCTAATGTTGCTTGAAGTGCTGTGACGCAAACTAATCCTTTGGTATGAGATTATGCTTTTTCAAAATGCTACTAAGCAGTGGTCGACCAGATATAGAAGTAATGAGTCCTTCAATACTATTATCGTTTCCTGTGTTAGGCGCTTCTGGTTTTGAAGGTAAGTGTTCAATATCTTTTTTAATTTTTTCCATTTTTACAAGAAAATCTTCTGTTAAAGGATAATTTGCAACGATATTTGGATTATCGAGTGAATCTAGGATTAAAATAATCATCCATATTTTTTGTTATTGATTTTTGAGTGGATATTACAAAAATAAACGCAATGAAAATTTTAATAGGGTATAAAATTATCTTTTCTTTTTCGAATTTCAGCAAAAACTTCTTCATCCGTTTTATTTTCCATAGCAAGATTTTTTCGCAAAACGCTATTATCCCAACGAAGAAAAGGATTTGTAGCTTTTTCTTGCCCTAATGTTGTCGGTAAAGTCATAGCATTTTTTGCGCGTAGCAAGAAAACTTCTTCTACTCTCTGGTGAAGTTTTTGATTGTATGGATCAATTGTCAATGCAAAAAGAGCATTGGTTTTGGTATATTCATGGCCACAGTAAAGGAGCGTTTCATCGGGAAGCTGACGAAGCTTTTTTAAAGAATTAAGCATTTGTGCCGGCGTTCCTTCAAAAAGACGTCCACAGCCGAGAGAAAAAAGTGTATCGCCAGCAAATAGGAGATTTGCATGAGAAAAGTAATAGGATAACGCTCCTAGTGTGTGACCAGGTGTTGAGAGAGCTGAAAGAATATGTGTGCCAAAGCAAACATTTTCTTCAGGTTGGAGTGTCTGGTCAAGAAGAGAAATTTTTTTTCTTTCTGCTTCTGGTCCAATAATTGTAGCTTTATAAACCTGTTTTAATTCTTCTAATGCTTCCACATGGTCATAATGATGATGCGTTACAAAAATAGTTTGCAGCGTCCAATTACGCCGCTTTAATGCATCATGGATAGCTTTACTCTCCGGTGCATCAATTGCAGCTGTATAACCGCTTTTTTCATCATGAATGAGTACACCGAAATTATCTTGTCTACAGATAAATTGTTCAATTAACACGTATTTTCTCCATGAATAATGCGTGTAATAAATTGATAAAACAGATCTATTGTGGTGAATGCATTGTATTTAAGAACTAGATTTATCCTTTTTTATCAAGGGATCGTTTGAATGTTTGATGATGATAGGCATTTGCGTTAGCATAAATAGAACTGTTATGGGCATAACACCGAATACTTTAAAACTCGTCCAGAAATTATCATCAAAATTACGCCAAATTATTTCATTTAAAGTAGCAAGAAAAACAAAGAAAAACGCCCAGCGATAAGTCAGTTTTTTCCACCCCAAATCATCAAGTTTTAAGGTTGAATCAAGAGCATAGCGCAATAGTGGTTTTTTAAACAGAAGACCTCCAAAGAGAATAAGAGCAAATAAGCCATTAATGATTGTTGGTTTCATTTTTATAAATGTATCATTATGTAGCCAAAGAGTCAAAAATCCAAAAACAAGGACGAACAGTCCTGAGATAAGCGGCATTATAGGAATTTTACGCGTAAGAATCCACGATAGGCATAACGCAATTGTGATTGCCACCATAAAAATAGCAGTTGCAGGGAAAATAGGTTTATCGAAGTTTTTAAAAACTTCAATATTGTTTATCAGCCATTGACCTTTATAATTTGCAAGAAAAAAGACGACTAATGGTCCCATTTCTAAGAAAAATTTAAGCGTTTGTGAAGGAGAATTTTTTTGATTGTTATTGGTATTTTTCAAATCGGAACTGTTATGTGAATTTGGATCAAAGAAAGATTGTTTCATGCGTGTTTTCCTGCAATAGCTTCGGCAAAATCAGAAGCAGAAAAAGGCTCGAGATCCTCAATATTCTCTCCTATGCCGATAAAATAAACGGGTAATTTGTATTTTGCCGCAATGGCAACAAGAATCCCACCCCGTGCAGTACCATCGAGCTTTGTCATAACTAAACCATTAACCTTGGCAACATTACGGAAAATATCTACTTGGTTGAGTGTATTTTGTCCAGTTGTTGCATCAAGCGTTTGAAGAACTGTATGAGGTGCTTGAGGACTGTGTTTTTTTAGAACGCGAATAATTTTTGCTAATTCGTCCATTAGTTCAGTTTTGTTTTGTAAACGCCCAGCTGTATCAATGATTAAAACATCACTATTTTCCTTTTTGGCTTTTTCATAAGCATCGAAAGCTAGGCTTGCTGCATCTGCACCAAGTTTGCTTGAAACAACAGAAGCTCCTGTGCGTTCACCCCAAATATGTAATTGCTCAATAGCAGCGGCGCGAAACGTATCGCCAGCAGCAAGTGTAATTTTTAATCTTCCCTCAGTGAGTTTAGCTGCTAGTTTTCCAATGGTTGTTGTTTTTCCAGTACCATTGACACCCACCAGCAAAATGACATGAGGTTTATGGTTTAGATCAAGTTCCAATGGAATTGCAACAGGTTCGAGAATTTTTTTGATTTCGTCAGCGACAATAGTACGGACATCATCTGAAGATAGATTCTTTCCATAACGACTGGAAGCTAAGCTATTGGTAATATATGTAGCTGTTTCTACGCCAAGATCAGCTTGAATAAGAATATCTTCTAATTCTTGCAAGGTTTCGTCATCAAGTTTTTTTTTGGCGAAGAGGGTACCTATTGAATCGCCTAATTGTTGTGAAGAAAGAGATAATCCTTTTTTAAGTCGCTCAAACCATGTTCCTTTTTTCTGTTCAACTGAATATACAGATAAAGGCTCTTCAACTTTTTTTTCACTAATCTTATCAGTGACGATTATTTTGTTGAAAGATTGTTCGGGAGGTAGGGTATTTTCATTGTCTTTTATAGATATTGTCGTTTGCGTTTTCTTTTGCTCCTGCTTTTCTTTTTCGAGATCTATAGAGGACTGATGATTTTGTATTGCATCATCTTTGTGTTGATTTTTTTCTGCTATATTGGCTTCATCAGAAGCAGAAATTTGTTTTTGTTTGGTTGTTTGTTCTTTAGACTTATTAAAAGAAAGCATTTTTTTGATAAAAGATTTTGTCATAAGAACTTTCCTACTTAGGCTGCATTCGATTCAGGGTGTTCAGCAATTAATTTATTGCCATCATGATCAATAATAAGAGCTTTAACAATTGTTCCAGCTTTAGCACCTTTAATGTGTGTAAGAGTATAATCTTCTGTTCGCCCAATCCCATCTTTTTCAACAAGGATTGTTTGTTGACTGTTTTGTAAATGAGCGAGATGTTTTTGATAAGCTTTTTCGCCTGCTTTACGTAATTTTTCTGCTCGAATTTTAACTGTTTTACGGTTGATTTGTGGCATGCGGGCAGCAGGTGTTCCTTTCCTTGGACTGAAGGGAAAGACGTGGAGATGTGTTAAACCACAGTCATCGATCAAATTTAAACTGTTCTGAAACATCTCTTCTGTTTCGGTTGGAAAACCTGCAATCAAGTCAGCACCATAAACCATTGTGGGACGTTTAGCACGTAAATCTTGACAGAACTGAATTGCATGTTCGCGTAGATGCCGTCGTTTCATTCTTTTTAAAATCATATTATCGCCTGCTTGTAAGGATAAATGTAAATGAGGCATTATTCTTTCTTCATAGGCTAAGAGATCTATTAATTCTTGGTCAGCTTCAATAGAATCGATGGATGAAAGACGTAATCGTGGCAAGTCAGGAACATGATTTAAAATGGTTGAGACTAATTTTCCTAAGGTGGCTTTTCCAGGTAGATCGGGTCCATAGCTTGTGAGATCAACACCTGTCAAAACGATTTCTTGAATACCATTGCCTATGAGCTGTTTAATTTGTTCAATGACGGCGCCCATGGGAACTGAACGTGATGGACCACGGCCGTAAGGAATAATACAGAATGTGCAGCTGTGATCACATCCATTTTGTACTTGAACGAAGGCGCGTGTGCGCCCTTCCATTGCATTAACCATATGTGGAGCAATTTTGTGCACTTCCATAATGTTATTAACACGTAACTTTTCATCATGATTAATGCCAAAATCAGGGAGTTGGCGGTAGGAATGGGCATGAAGTTTTTCTTCATTGCCTAAAACCAGATCGACTTCTGTCATAATAGCAAAATTGTTTGCTTCTGTTTGTGCAGCGCATCCCGTGACAATAATGCGTGCATAAGGATTTTCGCGTCTCGCTTTTCGGATAGCTTGTTTTGCTTGTCGCACGGCTTCGGCAGTGACAGCGCAGGTATTAAAGATGATTGCACCATCTTTGAGATCACCAAGACCAGAAGAGTTGCTTTCTTTTCGTATAATTTCCGATTCATAGCTATTGAGTCGACAACCAAAAGTTACAATTTCTACAGCCATTAAAGGTGATCCTTTTTGTAAGCCCCTGTTAACGGGTTCAAAAAACCACTAAATTCATATTCTGCTTCGCCTGTCATGACAATATGATTGTCTTCTCGATAAAGAATAGAAAGAGCTCCTCCCGGTAAATTTACCTCAATATTGCGTTTTGTTAATCCACGTCGATAGGCCGCCACAACGCTAGCGCAAGCAGCACTACCGCATGCTTTTGTTAATCCAGCTCCACGCTCCCATGTTCGTAAAGTTAAGCTTTTCTGTGATGTTACGTAAGCAAGTGAAATATTACACCGTTCTGGAAAAAGTGGATCATATTCGAGTTTTGGTCCATATTTTTCTAATGGGATATTTTGGATACTGCTATCAACAAAAAAAATAGCGTGGAGATTGCCAACAGATACAAGAGAAGCATCTTTTAGAGGACCAGCAGTAATTTCTACGTGATTAGTGTCGGATATTTCACGTGAAACAGGCATATCTTTTGCATTAAGATATGGGCATCCCATATCCACAGAGATAAGACCATTGGCTTGACGTTTACCTTCAATAATTCCAGCAGGTGTTTCTAATCGAAATTTTTCACCGAGATTGTGATTTGCAAGCCATTCAATGACGCAACGGGTCCCATTGCCACAAGCTTTTGCCATTGAACCATCAGCATTCCATATTGCAATACGGAAATGAGTTTCGTTTTGGGTTGGTGGATGAATAGCCATGATTTGATCAAAATGCATTTGAGTATCTGCCGCTAAAGAAAAGATTGCTTGCTGTGTAATATCACATGCGCTTTTGCGCATATCAGCGACAATGATTTGATTTCCAAGACCGTTCATTTTACTGAATGGCGTTTTCATAAAATTTCTCTATAGTTTAGTAATGGTTAATAGAGTATATATGACTGAAAATCTTACAAATTACCAGTATTTGATAAAGATAATTGGGGGCAAAATGCATTATGGTTTTAAATAAGAATTTCTCATTTTTTTGTTTATTAATTTATCTTTGTAAATAAAACTATACAATACTAAGAATATTTATTGATTTTTTGAGTAAGTCTATTTTAAGCTTGTTCATTATCATAAGAGAGAGTAAAGATAATGACATTTTCAAAAACTTCATTTTTTGTTGCAATATCGGTTGTGGCCGTCCTGAGTGGATGTGCGAAATTACGGTTTTGGGAGAGTGATAGCGCCGACACAAATAATAGTGTTAATGTAAGGCCTAGTTCCACCATAAAACGTAGCAGTGACGAGGCAATGGTTTATTATCCTGTTCAGCAATCGTCTGTACCTGAAATGGTGTCTGATTTTTCGGCGTCTGAAGAGGAAGATTCTAGCGGTTATGAACAAATGGGTAATCTTCCATTGCCAAGTAATGCAATTGAGTTATTGCCTGCAAGCATTGCTGGAGTGTGGAATCTTTCTATGAACGGCAGACAGTGCCGAATTGCAACGCCACAAACAAAATTTGGACGAGGATATCGTGCTGGTCCTTTAAATTGTTCAGGAATAATTTCTCGGATTAAATCGTGGAATGTTAAGGGGAAAAAATTATATTTTTATGATGATACTGGGCGTGTTGTCGTTACTCTTTTTTCTTTCCAAGTAGATCGTTTTGAAGGGTATACGTTTGATAATAAGCCTGTTATTTTAAGTCGTTAAATCACTTTAACCCTTTGATAGAAATGAAATATATATGCATGGATATGCGTATAAAATGTTACTTTTAGTGAAAATGGTTTGAAAAAGGGACGTTTGATGGTTTTTGTTTCAACCCACTATAAGGAACTTGTTTCCAAAGGAGAAATCAGTTTAGATTTATCTCAATTGGTTTTAACAGAATATTTTGATCGTTTATTGCAAGATATTTCAGCACGAAATATTTCTCGTCCTCAGTCGTTTTGGCATCTTTTTAGAAGAAAAAAACGAGTTTATTCGCCTGTTTCAAAACAAGATGCCAGTGGTGATTTTTGTCAGGGTTTGTATATTTATGGTGAAGTAGGACGAGGAAAGACTATGTTAATGGATTTGTTTTTCTCTTGTTTGCCGCAGGAGAGTAAAAAGCGCGTCCATTTTAATGATTTTATGGCCGATGTGCATGAGCGTATTAATACGCATCGTCAATCACTTAAATACACAAAAACTAAACAAAATGATCCTATTTTAATGGTTGCAGAAGATCTTGCGCGAGAAGCACAAGTACTTTGTTTTGATGAATTTAGTGTAACAGATATTGCGGATGCCATGATACTTGGTCGCCTTGTGGCCACTTTATTTAATCATGGGGTTATTTTTGTTGCTACTTCAAATGTTGCTCCTGATAATCTTTATCATAATGGTTTGAATCGAGAACTCTTTTTGCCTTTTATTCAAGTTTTAAAAGCGCATGTTCGTATTATTAACCTTGATGCAAAAACAGATTATCGTCTTGAAAAATCAAATCCTCAACGTGTGTATACAACATCATTGGGGGTGGAGGCAAAAGAAAACATGGACCATGCGTGGGCGTTGGTGCTGCAAGATCAGAAAGAAGAGTCTGATGATATCTCTGTGAGAGGACGTATTATTCATATTCCACGGTCGGGTGCGGGTTGTGTGCGCTTTGATTATCAAGACCTTTGTACAAAACCTTTGGCTGTTGCTGAATATCTAGCGTTAGGAGAGCGTTACCATACGTTTTTTATTGATAACGTTCCGGTAATGGATGATGCGCACCGTAATGAAACTAAGCGGTTTATTTTGCTCGTTGATGTTCTTTATGAGCGTCACGCAAGATTGTTTATGTCTGCGGCAGCAAATATTGAAGAGTTATACAAGGGGCATTCGCAAACAACAGAAACCTTTGAGTTTCAAAGAACACAATCGCGTCTTTTTGAAATGCAAAGCCAAGAGTATCTGAATATTTGGGAAGAACGGTTTTGTGAGAAAAAGTGATTGTTACTGTCCCTTTGTGTAAACCGCTAAAACAATAACGCTCTGATTTAAAAGTATTGCAATAATTCTATTGCACTTTTTTTAAATTCATCTTATCGATACAATGTAATGGGTTTCTAAGAACTAATTTCTATGAGGAGTTTTGCTTCGGAGAAAAGAATTTTGCAAACTTCATATCATTCTATTTTTGATGATTAAGAATAGAATTAGATTTTAAGGGAAATATCCAGCAGATTTTTGCTAAGCATTCTAGACCAAATTATAAGAAGTTAGGGAAAGATAAAATGGCACGAAAAAAAATAGCTCTTATTGGTTCAGGTATGATTGGTGGTACTTTAGCACATATTATTGGGCTGAAAGAACTGGGTGATGTTGTATTATTTGATGTCGCGGAGGGAATGCCACAGGGTAAAGCTCTTGATATTGCTGAGTCTTCTCCGGTTAACGGTTTTGATGTCAATTTTGTGGGCACGAATGCTTATGAGGTCATAGAGGGAGCTGACGTTGTTATTGTAACAGCAGGTGTTGCACGTAAGCCTGGTATGAGCCGTGATGATCTTTTGGGTATTAATTTAAAAGTTATGGAACAGGTTGGTGCGGGGATTAAAAAATATGCATCTTCAGCATTTGTTATCTGTATTACCAATCCTCTTGATGCGATGGTTTGGGCATTGCAAAAATTTTCAGGTCTTCCAACACAAAAAGTTGTTGGTATGGCCGGTGTTCTTGATTCAGCGCGTTTTCGTTATTTTTTATCTGAAGAATTGGGTGTTTCTGTTAAAGACGTGACAGCGTTTGTTTTAGGAGGGCATGGCGATACAATGGTGCCCTTGATTCGTTATTCAACGGTTGGGGGTATTTCTTTGCCCGATCTTGTAAAAATGGGCTGGACCACACAGGAAAAACTTGATCAAATCATTCAGCGTACACGTGATGGTGGTGCGGAAATTGTGAGTTTGTTAAAAACAGGTTCTGCTTTTTATGCACCAGCGGCTTCTGCGGTCTCTATGGCTGAAGCTTATTTAAAAGACACTAAGCGTATAGTTCCTGTTGCTGCTTATCTTTCAGGTGAGTATGGGGTTAATGATATGTATGTTGGTGTTCCCGTTATTATTGGTGCTGGTGGTGTTGAACGAGTGATTGAAATTGAACTAAATCAAGACGAGAAGAGCGCTTTTGAACAATCTGTAAACGCAGTGCAGAAGCTTTGTAAGGCTTGCGTCGCTATTGCACCTAATCTCAAATAAATTAAGCTGAGTTATGTGAGTTGAGAGCAGAATATCTAAAGTGTTATGAATATCTGAGAGTCAATTTTTGTTTATACAAAGAAGAAGGACAAGTAAATGAATATCCATGAATATCAGGCTAAGCGTCTGCTTCATGAATATGGTGCACCGATTGCAAATGGTGTTGCTGTTTATTCTGTAGAGCAGGCTGAAAAATGGGCAAAGAAATTGCCTGGTCCACTTTATGTGGTAAAAAGCCAGATTCACGCTGGTGGACGCGGTAAAGGAAAGTTTAAAGAGCTTGATCCTGATGCAAAGGGTGGTGTTCGTCTTGCGAAATCAGTTGAAGAAGTTGTTGCCAATGTGAAAGAAATGCTTGGTAAAACTCTGGTAACGAAGCAAACTGGTCCAGAAGGTAAACAGGTTAACCGTCTTTATATTGAAGATGGTGCTGATATTGAGCGGGAGCTTTATCTTTCGCTTTTGGTTGATCGTGCTGTTGGTCGTGTTTCTTTCGTTGTTTCAACGGAAGGTGGTATGGATATTGAAACGGTTGCTGAAGAAACACCGGAAAAAATACTAACTCTTTCGATAGATTCTACGCAGGGTGTGACTTCTGACGATTGCGTAAAGCTTTGTGATGCGTTGAAATTGCGTGATAGTGCACGGGAAGATGGTGAAAAGCTTTTTCCAATACTTTATAAAGCTTTTTGCGAAAAGGATATGAGTCTTCTTGAGATTAATCCGCTTATTGTGATGAAAAATGGCCGTTTGCGTGTTCTTGATGCAAAAGTTTCTTTTGATAACAATGCTCTGTTCCGTCATCCAGACATTTTGGAATTACGTGACATTTCAGAAGAAGATCCAAAAGAAATTGAAGCTTCAAAGCATGATCTTGCTTATGTAGCTCTTGATGGTACAATTGGCTGTATGGTGAATGGTGCTGGCCTTGCAATGGCAACGATGGATATCATCAAACTTTATGGAGCTGAACCAGCAAATTTTCTTGATGTTGGCGGTGGTGCTTCAAAAGAGAAGGTGGCTTCTGCTTTTAAGATTATTACGGCTGATCGGAATGTTAAAGGTATTTTGGTCAATATTTTTGGTGGGATTATGCGCTGTGATGTTATCGCTGAAGGTGTGATTGCTGCTGTTAAGGAAGTTGGTTTAAAGGTTCCTTTGGTTGTTCGTCTTGAAGGTACTAATGTTGAGAAAGGTAAAGAGATTATCAGTAACAGTGGTTTAAATGTTATTTCCGCTGATGATTTGGATGATGCTGCTCGGAAAATTGTTGCAGCAGTGAAGGGAGCCTAGTCTATGTCGATTCTTGTTAATAAGGATACAAAAGTTCTGGTTCAGGGGCTTACGGGGAAAACAGGAACGTTTCATACAGAACAGGCGCTTGCTTATCATGGCACGCAAATGGTTGGTGGTATTCACCCCAAAAAGGGGGGAGAAACTTGGGAAGGTTCAAAAGGTGAAACGCTTCCTATTTTTGCGAGTGTTATGGAGGGTAAAGAAAAAACAGGAGCAAATGCTTCCGTTATTTATGTTCCTCCTGCGGGGGCTGCAGAAGCCATTATAGAAGCTATTGACGCTGAAATTGGTTTAATTGTCTGTATTACGGAAGGTATACCGGTTATGGATATGGTTCGGGTTAAAACCAAGTTAGAGCGGTCGAAATCACGCTTAATTGGACCTAATTGTCCAGGTATTCTTACACCTGATGAGTGTAAAATTGGGATTATGCCGGGTTCTATTTTTAGAAAGGGTTCTGTCGGGGTTGTTTCGCGGTCGGGGACATTGACTTACGAGGCTGTTTTTCAAACGAGTTGTGAAGGTTTTGGGCAAACAACCGCTATTGGTATCGGTGGAGATCCTGTTAAGGGCACTGAATTTATTGATGTTCTGGAAATGTTTTTGGCTGATGATGAAACCAAATCTATTGTTATGATTGGTGAAATTGGTGGTTCTGCTGAAGAAGAGGCAGCACAGTTTCTTAAGGATGAAGCGAAGAAAGGACGCAAAAAACCGATGGTTGGTTTTATTGCTGGTCGTACAGCTCCTCCGGGACGTACAATGGGTCATGCTGGTGCAGTGATTTCTGGTGGTAAAGGTGGTGCAGAAGATAAAATTGCTGCAATGGAGTCTGCTGGAATTCGTGTTTCTCCTTCACCATCACAGATGGGTAAAACTTTGGTTGAGGTTTTGAAGGGTTAGAGAAAAATTTTTTAGATGGGTATGTTTGTTCATTTAGATGAAACATTGATAATGAAGAAATAAAAGCTTTTTTGTAATTTTTCAGCTCTTAATTTGGATGGGGCAGGGATGTATAAGGAGACGGAACAGATGTTCCGGAAATGTGTATGGCAAGGCAGGATGAGGTGAATAATCTTTTTGCACAAACGTCATTTCTATATGGTGGAAATGCGGATTATATAGATCAACTTTATGCCGAATATGAAAAGAATCCAGCCAATGTGGATCCGCAATGGCATGCTTTTTTTGAAACTTTTCAAGATAATAAAGAAGATGTTTTCAAAAATGCTGAAGGAGCAACGTGGCAATGTAAGCATTGGCCTTTAAAGGCAAATGGTGAACTGGTTTCTGCTTTAGATGGTGATTGGTCTGCTCTCGAAAAGCATCTTGGTGATAAATTGAAAGAAAAAGCAGCAATGAGTGCTGCACAAAAAGGCACAGCTTCTAGCCAACGGGATATTATTCAAGCAACGCGCGATTCTGTTCATGCGTTTATGATGATCCGCGCTTTTCGAACACGTGGGCATCTTCGTGCGCAACTTGATCCACTTCAATTGGCGGAAAAACTAGAAGATTATAAAGAATTATCTCCGGAAGCTTATGGTTTTAGTCCTGCTGATTATGAGCGTCCAATTTTTATTGATAATGCTTTAGGGTTGGAATATGCAACTATTCCGCAAATGCTTGAAATTCTCAACCGTACTTATTGTTCGACAATTGGTGTGGAATATATGCATATTTCTGATCCTGCTCAAAAAGCATGGCTTCAGGAACGTATTGAAGGTTCCGATAAGCAGACTGCTTTCACATTAAAAGACAAAAAAGCCATCCTTAATAAGCTTATTGAGGCAGAAGGTTTTGAGCAATTTCTTGATACAAAGTATAAAGGCACAAAGCGTTTTGGTCTTGATGGCGGTGAGGCACTTATTCCTGCTCTTGAACAGATTATTCGGCATGGTTGCGCTTTGGGTGTGCAGGAAATTGTTTTTGGAATGGCTCATCGTGGTCGTTTAAATGTTCTCTCGCAAATTCTTGAGAAACCACATCGCGCTATTTTTCATGAATTTAAAGGTGGTTCTTATAAGCCTGATGATGTGGAGGGATCTGGTGATGTAAAGTATCATTTGGGTACTTCGGCTGATCGTGATTGTGATGGTAAAAAGATTCATTTATCGCTTTTACCCAATCCATCTCATCTTGAAATCGTTGATCCGGTTGTTATTGGAAAGACACGTGCTAAGCAAGATCAGCTTGTTGGTCCCGTGCGCACTGAAGTTATACCATTAAGTGAGCGTTCAAAAGTCATGCCACTGTTAATTCACGGTGATGCAGCTTTTTCAGGTCAAGGCGTTATTCAGGAAACTTTTGGGCTTTCAGATTTGAAAGGCTATCGGGTTGCAGGATCTATTCATGTGATTATCAACAATCAGATTGGATTTACAACTGATCCACGCTTTTCACGCTCTTCACCATATCCATCGGATGTAGCAAAAATGATTGATGCGCCGATTTTTCATGTGAATGGTGATGATCCTGAAGCCGTCGTTTTTGTAGCAAAGGTGGCTGCAGAATTTCGACAAATTTTCCATAAGCCGGTGGTTATAGATATGTTCTGTTATCGCCGTTATGGGCATAATGAGGGCGATGAACCTTCTTTCACACAACCGCTTATGTATCGAGCGATCCGTAGCCATAAAACGACTCTTCAAATTTATGGTGACAAGTTGGTGGCAGAAGGAGTGGTTGAATCAAAAGATATTGAGCAACAAAAGAAAGAGTGGCGCGATAAGCTTGAAGGTGAATTTGAAGCAAGTGCTTCTTATAAGCCGAATAAAGCTGATTGGCTTGATGGGAGTTGGACAGGTCTTCAAGCTGCTAGTGATTCAGACGAGCAACCTTGTGGTGTTACAGGTGTTGGGTTGCAAACTTTACGGGAAATTGGACAAAAGCTTGTCGAAATACCGTCAGATTTTTATGTTCATAAAACGATTCAGCGTTTTTTAAGGAACCGCGCTAAAATGTTCGAAACCGGTGAAGGAATTGATTGGGCCACTGCTGAAGCTTTGGCTTTCGGTTCGCTTTGTTTAGAGGGGGCACCAATTCGCCTGTCTGGTGAAGATGTTGAGCGTGGAACGTTTTCGCAGCGTCATTCAGTTCTTTATGATCAAGAGAATGAAGCGCGTTATATTCCTTTGAATAATTTGAAAAAGGGGCAAGCTATCTATGAAGTTGTGAATTCTATGCTTTCTGAAGAAGCTGTTCTTGGTTTCGAGTACGGATATTCGCTTGCTGAACCGCGTGGTTTAACGATTTGGGAAGCACAATTTGGTGATTTCTCTAATGGTGCACAGGTTATTTTTGATCAATTTATTTCATCGGCAGAGCGTAAGTGGCTTCGCATGTCAGGTCTTGTGTGTCTGTTGCCTCATGGTTTTGAGGGGCAGGGGCCAGAGCACTCATCGGCGCGTTTAGAACGTTTTCTTCAATTATGTGCAGAAGATAATATGCAAGTTGCAAATTGCACTACACCTGCGAATTATTTTCACATTTTGCGTAGACAGATTAGGCGTGACTTCCGTAAACCGTTGATTTTAATGACGCCAAAATCACTTTTGCGTCATAAGAGGGCTGTTTCTTCTTTAAGTGAAATGGGGCCGGAAACAAATTTTCACCGTTTATTGCTTGATGATGCAGAGCGTTTCAAAGATGCTGCGATCAAATTGCAAAAAGATAATAAAATTCGTCGTGTCGTTCTTTGTACAGGTAAGGTTTATTACGACCTTTATGAAGAGCGTGAAAAAAGAGGAATTGATGACGTTTATTTATTACGTGTTGAACAGCTTTATCCTTTCCCAGCGAAAGCTTTAGTGAATATGTTGGCGCGCTTCTTGCAGGCGGAAATTGTTTGGTGCCAAGAAGAGCCTAAAAACATGGGGGCGTGGTCGTTTATTGAGCCTTATTTGGAATGGGTTTTAACGCATATTAAAGCGCAATATTCGCGTGCACGTTATGCGGGGCGTCCTGCAAGTGCATCGCCGGCTACTGGATTGATGGTAAAACATCTTGAACAACTTTCTGCGTTTCTTGAAGATGCTTTAGGTTTTTAACTCGTTATTACTTTGATTGTGTGGAAAAAATATTATGGCTACTGAAATCCGTGTTCCTACTTTGGGTGAGTCGGTTACTGAGGCGACAATTGGCAAATGGTTTAAACATCTTGGTGAAACTGTGTCTATGGATGAACCCTTAGTTGAATTAGAGACTGATAAGGTAACAGTTGAAGTTCCTTCACCTGTTGCGGGAAAACTATCTGAGATCATCGCTAAAGAAGGTGATACAGTTGAAGTGAATGCACTCTTAGGTTTGGTTGAATCCGGTGTAGCAGGGGTTGCTTCATCCTCTTCGCCTGCTGTTGCACCAACACCTGTGGTTGTATCTGGATCAAGCCTTTCTTCTTCGGACAATTCGATGCCTCCTGCGCCTTCAGCGGCAAAATTGATGGCTGAAAATAATATCGCAAAAGGCGATGTTACAGGTTCTGGAAAGCGTGAACAGATTCTCAAAGGAGATGTTCTGGATGTATTAGCACAAGGGGTAAAAGCGCCTGCAGCAGCAGTTTCTTCAGTTACACCTGTTGATGCAATGCGTGAAGAGCGTGTTCGTATGACGAAATTGCGTCAAACAATTGCTCGACGCCTTAAGGATGCACAAAATACAGCTGCGATGTTAACCACGTTTAATGAGGTTGATATGTCTGCGGTGATGGATTTGCGTAAGCGCTACAAAGATGTTTTTGAAAAGAAACATGGTGTTAAGCTCGGCTTTATGGGCTTTTTTACCAAAGCTGTTTGCCATGCATTAAAAGAACTTCCTGCGGTTAATGCGGAAATTGATGGAACAGATATTGTTTATAAAAATTATGTTAATGCTGGAATTGCTGTCGGAACAGATAAGGGGCTTGTTGTTCCGGTGGTTCGTGATGCAGACCAAATGTCGATTGCAGAGATTGAAAAAGAGATTGGTCGTTTAGGGCGTCTCGCTCGTGATGGGAAATTGGCGGTTTCTGATATGCAAGGCGGAACATTTACCATTACCAATGGTGGTGTTTATGGATCGTTAATGTCGACACCAATTTTAAATGCACCGCAGTCTGGTATTTTGGGTATGCATGCGATTAAAGAACGCGCAATGGTTGTTGGAGGTCAGGTTGTGATCCGTCCAATGATGTATTTAGCACTTTCTTATGATCACCGTATTGTAGATGGGCAAGAGGCTGTGACTTTCCTCGTGCGTGTTAAAGAAAGTTTAGAAGATCCGGAACGTCTTGTTCTTGATTTGTAAAAGCATCGTTTTCAAGATGAAAGGAAAGACATATGTCTTATGATGTTGTTGTAATCGGGGCGGGTCCAGGCGGTTATGTAGCAGCGATAAAAGCAGCGCAATTGGGTCTTAAAACTGCAATCATTGAGAAACGTGCGACGTTGGGTGGCACATGTCTCAATGTTGGTTGTATTCCTTCTAAAGCGTTATTACATGCCTCAGAAGTATTTGCTGAAACACAACATGGTTTTGAAGCGCTTGGTATTTCTATTGCTAAGCCTAAACTTAATCTTGAACAAATGATGATGCACAAGAAAGCTGTGGTAGCAGCAAATACAAGCGGCATTTCTTTTTTGATGAAAAAAAATAAAATTGACACTTTTGAAGGCATGGCAAAAATTTTAGGCGCGGGTCAAATTGAAGTTGTGTCTAAAGATAGTGGCAAACAGACGGTTGCATCGAAGAATATTATTATTGCTACTGGCTCAGATGTTGCAGGTATTCCGGGTGTGGATGTTGACATTGATGAAAAGGTTATCCTGTCTTCCACAGGAGCACTCGCGCTTGAAAAAGTACCAACGCGGATGGTTGTGATTGGTGCTGGTGTTATTGGTTCAGAGCTTGGTTCTGTGTGGAGTCGCTTGGGAGCTAAAGTTACAATTGTTGAGTTTCTTGATAAAGTGTTAGGGACAATGGATGGGGAAGTTTCCCGGCAGTTTCAGAAACTTATGGAAAAGCAAGGAATTGAATATAAGCTTGGCGCA
This sequence comes from Bartonella sp. A05, assembly GCF_026930145.1. Lineage (GTDB taxonomy): Bacteria > Pseudomonadota > Alphaproteobacteria > Rhizobiales > Rhizobiaceae > Bartonella. The sequence goes on from NZ_JANHOJ010000001.1 coordinate 343,861, forward strand.
AAGGTAACGGCTGTTACTAAGTCTGGTAAAGAGGCTCAGGTGGCTTTTGAATCGGTTAAAGGTGGTACAGCTGAAAGTTTAGAAGCTGATGTTGTTTTGATTGCTACCGGACGTTCTCCGTATACAGAGGGTTTGGGTTTGGTAGAAGCTGGTGTTCAGGTGGATGAACGCGGTTTTATTACAACAGATGCGCATTGGCAAACCAACATTCCAGGAATTTATGCGATTGGTGATGTCATCAAAGGACCCATGTTAGCGCATAAGGCTGAAGAAGAAGGTGTTGCGGTAGCTGAAATTTTGGCTGGTCAAAAAGGCCATGTTAATTTTGATGTCATTCCAAGTGTTGTTTATACGCAGCCGGAAATCGCAAGTGTGGGCAAGACAGAGGAAGAGCTTAAAGCTGCTGGAATTGATTATAATATTGGCAAGTTTCCTTTCATGGCAAATGGGCGTGCTCGTGCGATGCAAAAGAGCGATGGGTTTGTTAAAATACTCGCTGATAAAAAGACGGATCGAGTTTTAGGTGGTCATATTCTTGGATTTGGCGCTGGTGAAATGATCCATGAAATTGCGGTTTTAATGGAGTTTGGTGGTTCATCAGAAGATTTAGGCCGTTGTTGTCATGCACATCCTACCTTATCAGAAGCTGTGCGAGAAGCTGCTTTAGCGACATTTGCGAAACCGCTTCATATCTAGGAGCTTTTTAGGGGGGCTTCATTGTATCTTTTAAAAGAGGTGCAAAAGTGTTGCTGTGGGCTTATATATTAAAAAAAACCACCTTTTTTATAAGGTGGTTTTTGTACATTTTCAGAATGTAATCAATGGGTTAAAACTCTAATTTTTTATCCTCTTGTTGTTCTCTGATATAGGTTGAAAGACCCATATGGTCGAGACACTGAAGAAAAGGCAGTGGGGGTAATTCTTCTACATTGACCATTGTTTTAATATCCCATGTGCCATTAGAAATAAGAACAGCAGCAGCAGCAGCAGGGACACCAGCTGTATAAGAAATTCCTTGTGCACCAGTTTCATTAAAAGCTTGTTTGTGATCTGCTATATTATAAATAAAGACTTCTCTTGGAGAGCCATCTTTTGTACCTTGAACACGATTTCCGATACAAGTTTTTCCTGTATAGTTTGGTGCCAAAGAGGCTGGATCTGGTAAAACGGCTTTCACAACTTTTAAAGGAACAACTTCTTGCCCTTCTGCTGTTTTTATAGGCTGTTCGGATAAGAGTCCAAGATTTTTCAGAACAGTAAAAACAGTGATATACCGTTCACCAAATCCCATCCAAAAACGAATGTTTGGGACATCAAGATTTTTAGATAATGAATGGATTTCATCATGTCCTGTCATATAGGCTTTTTGTTTGCCTACAACGGGAAGATCCCATTCATGGCTGATTTCGAACATTTGGTTAGAGACCCATTCTTTATTTTGCCATGACCATACTTGCCCTGTAAATTCTCGAAAGTTAATTTCTGGATCAAAGTTTGTGGCAAACCAACGTCCATGGCTTCCAGCGTTAATATCGATAATATCAATATCGGTGATTGTATCGAAATAATTATCGCGCGCCAATGCTGCATAAGCATTAACAACACCAGGGTCAAAACCTGCCCCTAAAATAGCTGTTATACCGGCTTTTTCGCATTCTTGGCGACGGGGCCACTCATAATTTCCATACCAAGGGGGGGTTTCACAAATTTTTAACGGATCTTCATGAATAGCGGTATCAATATAAGCGCATTTTGTTTCAATACAGGCTGAAAGGACAGACATATTAAGAAAGGCGGAGCCAACATTGATGACAATTTCGCATTTTGTTTTTTGGATCAACTTTATAGTTTCTTCCACATTCATAGCGTTAAGTGCATGGCTTTTGAGAACGCCTTCTACTTTCATTGCTTTTTTGTCTTTAATGGAAGTAATGATTGCTTCACATTTTTTAAGTGTTCGTGAAGCGATATGAATTTCACCGAGAATATCGTTGTTTTGGGCGCATTTATGCGCGACGACTTGCGCAACACCTCCAGCACCAATAATGAGAACATTTTTCTTCATTGTAGGGTCATCTCCTTTTCATATTGCTGCATCATGGCATTTTTCCTATTATTTTGATTATGAAAGGCTATTTTGATAGTCGTTATAATCGAATTGGCGTTGAAGTATTAATGTTCCATCACATTCTTTGATAACAATGGAAGGCATTGTAACACCATTGAACCAATTTTTCTTGACCATTGTATAGCCTGCGGCGTCTTGAAAAGACAATCTGTCTCCTATTTTAAGCGGCTTAGGGAATTGAAATGTTCCGAAAATATCACCTGCAAGGCAGGATTTTCCACAAACCATAATTTCATATGGTCCTTGATTTGGTTCTAATTTTGCATTTTCTCGATAAATTAAAAGATCAAGCATATGTGCTTCGATTGAGCTATCAACGATAGCGAGGTTTTTTTCGTTATATAATGTGTCAAGAACGCTCACTTCTAATGTGGTGCTTTTTGTGATAGCAGCTTCTCCTGGTTCAAGAAAAACAGTTACATTATGGGTTTGAGAAAAACGTTTTAAGCGCTCAGCGAAGTGCTCTAAAGGATAATTTGCAGCAGTAAAATGAATTCCTCCGCCAAGACTAACCCAGTTGACCGCGGCGAAGAGTTCTGAAAATTTCTCTTCGATGTGGCTTAACATTCGGTCAAAAAGATAAAAATCAGCATTTTCACAATTATTGTGGATCATTAACCCATTGATTAAGGGCAAAATTTCTTTAATAGCGCTTTGATCTGTTTCGCCTAGACGGCTAAAGGGGCGGGCAGGATTAGCAAGATCAAAATTTGATGCGCTGATCCTGGGGTTTAATCTTAAGCCTCGCTCAATGGTTTTTGTAGAATGCGCAAAACGTTGAAGCTGTTGAATTGAATTAAAAATGATTTTATCTGCATAACCACACGCTTCATCAATTTCATGATCTGCCCAAGCAACAGAATAGGCATGGGTTTCTTTGCCAAATTTTTCTCTTCCTAAACGTAGTTCATAAAGGGATGAAGATGTGGTGCCATCCATGTACTCAGACATGACATCAAAAAGACTCCATGTAGCAAAGCATTTCAAAGCAAGTAAAATTTTGGCTCCCGACATTTCTCTCAAGCGAGCAATAACGTCCATATTCTTTATGAGTTTAGATTTATCTATAAGATAATAGGGAGTCCTAATCATTGTTATTTAATCTCTTTTGAAGGATCTTATTGTTCATATGAACGTTTAGTACATATAGCAACAGAATGTCTCAAGGAAAAAAGAGTTATAAAACGAAAATCTGTTTTCTTTGAGCAGTAAAAAGACGTTCTGAACATTCGTTTTGTTTTCGCTTTATTTGAGATTTATATTATGCGTACTATTCGAAATTTATGTTATGTTTTGGTTGTGCTATCCATTGGAAATATTTTCATGATAACAACCAATCTTGCTAATTCGGCGCTAAAAAATGGTGCTGAGACAATGGTGGTTCATCGGTCTTCTATTCAAGAAGACAGGGTTCCTTTGATGGTTACAGGACGTAAAGAAATTAATGGTTTTAAAGGATACCGTCATTATCGGCGTGGTTATCGCAAATATAGCGATAATTGGTGGTATCCTGAGGCGGCATTTGTTGTGTTTGAAGATTTAGATACAAAACACGATCCATTAAAGGCAACATCTACCCCAAAAGAGGCGCTTTTGATTTCTTCTTTCAAGAGAAAAGAGCCATGGATGTTCAAGGAGCATATTGATTCTTGTGTAGCTCGTTATCGCTCTTACAATAGAAATGATAATAGTTATCAGCCTTTTGATGGACCACGCAAACAATGCCTTTCTCGTGTTTTTAAAGGGTAAAGGGTGTTCAATAAAAACCATTTTACGACATTTTTGCCGTTTTTTCTCATGAAACAGTTGATTTATGAGAATTTTCGATATTTTTAAGTTTGATTAAATCTTATATAGTAACAGTGTAAAATGAAGGGTAGCGATATAATATTGCACCTATTTATTGTGATTTTTTGACAACAAAATACATAAAATTGGGTGGAGTTTATAGAATGACAATATGGGGGGCAACGTTGATATTGCTGGTTTTGCTTCCCTTTTGCGGTAGTGTTGTAATAGGTTTTTTTCGTTCAACAGCCAAAAATAATGAAGCATGGTTTGCTGGAGTAATTGCGCTTTTTAGTCTTCTTTTTACGATTGCACTTTATCCAGTGGTTCGTGGAAACCGCGTAGTACGTTTAGATATTCCTTGGCTTCCAGAATGGGGGGTTAATTTAACCTTGCATATGGATGGTTTATCGTGGCTTTTTTGTCTTTTAATTACAGGAATTGGGCTGCTTGTTGTTGTTTATGCACGCTACTATATGAATCCCGCAGATCCAGTTCCACGTTTTTTTTCCTTTTTTCTGGCCTTTATGGGATCCATGTTAGGAATAGTTTTATCAGGAAATCTGGTCTTTTTAGTCATTTTCTGGGAGTTAACTAGCGTTTTTTCCTTTTTATTGATCGGTTATTGGTACCATAATGCAAGTGCGCGTGATGGAGCGCGTATGGCTTTAACAATCACAGGTTTTGGTGGTTTCGCACTTCTTATCGGGGTTTTGCTGATTGGCTACATTGTTGGTAGTTTTGATTTAGATAAGGTATTGCAGTCTGGGGATTTAATTCGGTCGAGTCCCCTTTATGTGCTCGTGTTGATTTGTATTTTATTGGGGGGGATAACAAAGAGTGCACAATTTCCATTTCATTTTTGGTTGCCTAATGCAATGGCTGCTCCAACTCCAGTATCAGCTTATTTGCATTCGGCAACGATGGTGAAAGCAGGGTTATTTTTGCTTGTGCGATTGTGGCCTGTTTTATCAGGAACAGAAGCTTGGTTTTGGCTGGTGGGTTTTTCAGGACTCACAACACTGCTTCTTGGCGCTTTCTTTTCAATGTTTCAGCAAGATTTAAAAGGTCTTCTTGCATATTCAACTATTAGTCATCTTGGCTTAATTACAACACTTTTAAGTCTTGGAAGCCAATTTGCATGTGTTGCAGCAATCTTTCATATGGCTAATCATGCGACTTTTAAAGCGTCTTTATTTATGGCTGCGGGCATTATTGACCATGAAACGGGCACACGTGATATGCGTAAGCTGACAGGTCTTTTTCGCTATATGCCTATTACAGGGACGCTGGCTTTGGTTGCAAGTGCAGCTATGGCAGGTGTTCCTTTGCTAAATGGTTTTTTATCAAAAGAGATGTTTTTTGCTGAAGCCGTTGAAACCCATATGGAATCATGGCTGGATTGGATTGCACCTTATGTGGCAACGCTTGCTAGCCTTTTTAGTGTAACCTATTCTATACGCTTTATACATGGTGTTTTTTTTGGACAAAAGCCTACCGATTTACCCAAAATACCGCATGAACCACCACATTTTATGCGTTTTCCAATAGAATTGTTGGTTTTTGTTTGTTTGGCGGTGGGTATTTTTCCTAATTTCACAATAGGACCCATTTTGGATAATGCGGTGGTGGCTGTTTTGGGAGAAATAACGTATTCTTATAATTTGGCCGTTTGGCATGGTTTTAATACCCCATTAATTATGAGTTTTGTTGCTTTATCAGGAGGGGGAGTGCTTTATATTTTGGGGCATCGTTATTTCCTATCTTGTGAGGACGGACTGCCATTTTTTCGTCATTTAAACAGACAACGTATTTTTGAACGATTTCTCGTGATTATTTCTTGGAAATTTGCTCGTACTGCAGAATCTTGTTTGTCAACGCGCCGATTGCAAGTCCAGTTGCATTGGATGTTGTTGGTGTGCTTTGCATTTGTTGGTCTTTTACTGTGGTGCGATGGTTTGATTTCAGCTGGTTCATTGCCGCTTTTTCCACTTGATTTTCCCTTTATTGTTTTTTGGTTGATTGGGGGAGGCTGTGCATTTTTGGTCGCTTGGCAAGCAAAGTTTCATCGTCTTGCATCGTTAATGTTGTTGGGAGGCGCTGGTTTGATGACTTGTGCTACATTTTTATGGCTTTCTGCCCCTGATTTGGCGGTGACACAATTGGTTGTTGAAGTTGTGACAACTGTTCTTTTGCTTCTTGGTTTGAGATGGTTGCCTAAACGTGTACATGATTATACTCCGCAGCCTGTCGGTTTTTTTATACGCTGTCGTCGTGTTCGTGATTTTATCATAGCGCTTTTGGGTGGTGCTGGTATGGCATGGTTATCATTTGCAGTCATGACACGTCCACAAGGAAGTACTATTTCTGATTTTTTTCTGACGCATGCGTATTCTGACGCTGGTGGTCGCAATGTTGTGAATGTTTTGTTGGTCGACTTCCGTGGATTTGATACGATGGGCGAAATTGTGGTTTTGGGTGTTGTTGCGCTTACTGTTTTTGCGCTTTTACGGCGTTTTCGACCAGCTCCTGAAAGTATTGATGCACCTTCGCAACAACGTATTCAAACGGCTTTTGATATGGAACATCCCGATCGTGAAGTCGGAGATACTGTATCGGATTATTTAGCTATTCCTGCTATGATTATGCATTGGCTTTTTCCAGTTATTATCGCTTTTGCGATTTATTTATTGATACGTGGGCATGATTCTGCAGGAGGTGGATTTGCCGGTGGAATTACTTTGGCGATAGGGTTTATTTTACAATATCTTGCAACCAATATTCGCTGGGTGGAAAATCGTTTACGGGTTTTACCTCTGCTTTGGATTGGCTTCGGCTTATTGTTGTCAGTGGCAACTGGTATAGGTTCTTGGTTTTTCGGATTTCCTTTTTTAACATCATTTTTTCAATATATTGATCTTCCGTGGATTGGAAAAACTCCTGTGGCATCTGCCTTTTTATTTGATTTGGGTGTATTTTCTCTGGTTTTGGGAGCTACCGTTCTAATTTTGATTGCGATGGCGCATCAATCTATCCGCCGCTATCGAATCGGTAAAAAAAATGTTGCGCAAGAGAAGGAAAATTAATGGAAGTTGTACTTTCTTTAGGTATCGGTGTTCTTATTGGATCGGGCATTTGGCTTCTTTTGCGTCCGAGAACTTTTCAGATTATTCTCGGTTTGTCGTTGATCTCTTACGGTGTCAATCTTTTTATATTCTCAATGGGTAGGCCTCGTAGCAATGCAGTTCCTATCGTGGATCCTTCCATTGTGATTAATCCAGATCATTATGCCGATCCTCTGCCACAGGCTTTGGTTTTGACAGCGATTGTCATTGGTTTTGCAACAACAGCCTTATTCTTGGTTATTCTTTTGGTTTCACGTGGTTTGACAGGTTCAGATCATGTTGATGGACGTGAGAGGTAAAATGATGGAATCTTGGACGCATCATTTACTTATTTTGCCTATTATTTTGCCATTAGTCATTGGAGCAGCTCTTCTTTTTTATGATGAACGTCGTTCAAAACTTAAATCACTGATTAGCCTCTCTTCTACAAGCTTATTGGTTGTTATTTCTGTTCTATTGCTGCTGCGCGCTCTTGAAGTGGCTCCAGCTTCAGATGTTTATCGACTTGGTAATTGGCCTTCTCCTTTTAGCATTGTTTTAGTTCTTGATCGCTTAAGCGCTATGATGCTTTTGCTTTCAAGTTTATTGACTGCTGCTGCATTGGTTTTCTCTCAAGCTTACTGGTATAAAGCTGGACCTCATTTTCAGTCATTGATGCAGTTCTTAATGGTGGGAATAAATGGCTCTTTTTTGACAGGCGATTTGTTCAATTTGTTCGTATTTTTTGAAATTATGTTAACAGCCTCTTATGGGCTTGCTTTGCATGGTTCAGGTCCTCCACGTGTGCGTGCAGGTATGCATTATGTGGTGATTAATCTTGTTGCGTCGTCATTTTTCTTAATTGGTGCATCCCTCATTTATGGGGTGGTCGGCACACTTGATATGGCTGATTTAGCGGTCAAAATAAAATACATAGATTCTAAGGATATTGTTTTATTTAAAGTGGGTGCAGTACTTTTAGGTATCGTTTTTTTGCTCAAAGCTGGTATGTGGCCACTCAGTTTTTGGTTAATGCCCACTTATAGTGCAGCAGCAGCACCCGTTGGTGCGTCTTTTGCAATTTTGAGTAAGGTAGGCATTTACGTTATTTTACGTTTAACACTGCTATGTTGTAGCTCTGAGAGTGGGGCTTTAGCCGATTTTGGTCATATTGTTTTGTTTTATGGTGGACTTGCGACCTGGATTTTTGGTTTTATTGGAGTCTTGGCGAGCCAAGTTTTAGGACGTTTGGCGTCTTATTGTATTCTTGTCTCTTCTGGTACATTGTTAGCAGCTATTGGAATAGGCAATGCAGCGTTGATTACAGGCGTACTTTTTTACATTGTTTCTTCGACTTTAGCGCTTGGAGCTTTTTTTCTCTTGGTTGAATTGGTAGAGCGTATTCAAGATACAGCTGAAAATGTTCTGGCTGTGACCATGGAAGTGTATGGTGATGATGAAGAAGAGACAGAAGATGAAGTTGGTACTTATCTGCCAGTAACTTTAGCGATTCTTGGGGGATGTTTTGGAATTTGTGCAATTTTGATTATTGGGTTACCGCCTTCTTCCGTTTTTGTTGCGAAATTTATGATGCTTGCGGCAGTTTTGACTCCTAAAGAAAATGGTTTGTCTTCTTTTATGCCAATTTTACAGGATTGGCTTTTTGTGATTTGTGTCATCATTTCTGGTTTTTCAGCTTTGATTGCATTGACGCGTATAGGTATTCGAACTTTTTGGATATCACTTGAAGATAAGATTCCACGCGTGCAAGCAATCGAATTTGCACCTGTTTTGGCTCTTCTCTCTCTGTGTTTTATTGTGACAATTATGGCTGGTCCTGTTGGACAATATATGTCTGACACTGTTAAGACTTTATACGATCCTCACAACTATATTAATAGCGTCTTAACCGATGATTTTTTAAAAAGTACGGAGAGAAATTGATGAATCGTTTTTTTCCTTATCCTTTTTTAAGTGGTTTGATTGTTGTTATGTGGCTGCTCTTAAGCAGTTTCAGTTTGGGCCAATTGTTTTTAGGGATTATGATTGCTTTATTTTGTGGTTGGATTGTGCGGCTGCTTGAGCTGGAAAAAATCACTATTAAAAATTGGAGTGCGGTTTTTCGGTTATTCTTTCGCGTGTTTATCGATTCTATAGTTTCAAATGTTGCGGTTGCTTACTTTACTTTAACAAAAAGGCGTAAAGGGCAGCGGTCTGGCTTTATTGTTGTACCGCTTTTGCTTGAGAGTCGCACGGCTTTAGCTATTTTAGCATGCATTTTGTCGGTTACTCCAGGGACTATTTGGGTTGTATATAATAGCAAAAATAAAGAGCTTCTGATTCATGTATTAAATTTAACGGATGAAGATGATTATCAACAATTGATTAAGCAACGATATGAGAAATTGCTTTTGGAGATTTTCTAATGAGTATGGTTATCCTTTATTGGGGAATTTTTCTCTCACAGATTTTTTTAAGTTTAGCAATGATTTTAGCGTTATTTCGCTTAATTCGTGGTCCAAGGGCGCAAGATCGCGTCGTTGGTTTGGACTCTCTCTATATAACGGCTATTCTTTTGTTTCTCACATTTGATATTCGTTCAGGAACAAGCACTTATTTTGAAGCTGCGCTCATTATTAGCCTTTTGGGTTCTATCTCGAGTGTTGCTTTGGCAAAATTTTTGATGCGTGGAGAAATTATTGAATGAAAGAAGATGTTTCTCTTTGGATTGCGATTGTTATTACTGTTTTTTTAGTATTGGGATCCAGTTTGGCGCTGATTGGAACAATAGGGCTCATACGTTTTTCCAATTTTTATGAGCGTTTACATATGCCTTCATTGGGTGCAAACTGGGGCGTTGGCAGCATTCTTATTGCTTCATTTCTTTATTCAACGTTTGTGGATCATTCTTTTGCTTTTCATAATATCTTATTGATGATTTTTTTGCTTATGACAGTACCGGTAACTTCTATGTTGCTGTCACAGGCAGCGGCTTATCGAGATCATTTAGAAGATAAATCGGAAAAGCCGCTGACTCTTTTGTTGCATAATATGGAAGAAAAATCACAAGATTAAGACCTGTACAACTTAGTATATTAATCCCTTCTATTCTAAGAAAGAATAAAGCTCTCTCTTGAGAATGAGACTTCAATGCTCATTTCTCCTTCGATTGTGATATTAGCTCGTACCCAGTTCTCTGCTTAGTCTGCCAACAAAAAGCTGGCACAGATATTCATGGAAACTTAAAAGAACGGATCCACAAAATAACCCCTTGTAAACAAAAAGAAGCATTTTCCTTATTTTTAAAAGGATGAGACTATCTGTTTAAAACAATAAGGTTGTGTCTTTACTGCAGTGGATAGGGTTTTCTTCCTTGGGATCGTTAATAAGGTCATAAAGCGTAACGTCGTCTTTGTCCATCCACCAAATATATTGGGCTCCTGCGTATTTTGCTCCTGAAGCGGCAAGGACATTAGCGCCGATGACGCGTTCATTTTTCCATGTGAAATCAACCAATGAAATAGCATCGGCATTAAGATAGGTTGCTGTAACTTTTTCTTTAGTTTTTCCTGTGTCGCATAGATAGGCGATTGCTTGTGACGTTGGTTTTATCTCGTTTGGCATTTCAATGACTAAAGGGTCAGCAAAAGCACCGATTGTACTGATAGGGAGGAGGCTCAGAGCGGTGAAAAATCGTAAAATAAGTAGGTTCTTTTTCATGATATTTCCTTATGATGCAAAATAACAACTTCGATGGATATAGTGGCGTCTACGGCAGGATTCGAACCTGCGACTCCAGGATTCATACCACTTCGATTTTCATCGCCAGCCTTATCAATGTAGGCTGTTCGTGGTCTGGACTGTCTCTTCACCTTGAAGCTTAGGCTTTTTAGGCGCTGCCCGTACAGTCTCTACACCTTTCTCTCAGTTTAATTCTACATTTTCCCCGCTTTGTAAAGAGAGACTTGGCTCGGGATTGGCATATAGTTTCCCATGAAGCTTTCCCCGAATTTGAGCAGATCCACTTTGAAGATTTCTCCTCAAGCGCCCAATTTTAGGAATCCTGTGCTCTATCCTACTGAGCTACGCAGACACTATCACATCCATCCTTTTAGCGAAAGTATAAAAGTTAATCAATCATATAAGTATTCGTCAACAAATATTAATCAATGTGTTTTGACTAATTTTTGTTTCAGAAAGGTTAAAACGGTATCTGGTGCAATGTTTTTCGCTATGAATGCTTGACCGAGTCCACGCGTTAGAATGAAGGTTAAGTTATTTTGCGAAATTTTTTTATCTTGGACAATAAAGGCCATGAGTTTTTCAGCATTTGGCAGTTCGCCTGGGATGTCTTGTAACTGTGTAGGCAAGCCAACAGCTTTGAGATGTGCTTCGATGCGTTGTGTTAGTATGGGATTTGTTAAATTGAGTTGTACAGAGAATTGATGAGCTAAAACCATCCCTATAGCGACAGCTTCACCATGGATTAAACGATTTGAATCATAGGCGGTTGCTGCTTCAAGAATATGTCCAAATGTATGGCCAAGATTTAGTAATGCGCGTTCTCCAGTTTCATATTCATCGCGGGCTACAACATCAGCTTTGAATTGACATGCGCGAGTAATTGCTTCTATTCGAGTGGGGCTGTTTGAAAAAATTTCTTGCCAGTTTTTTTCAAGCCATTCAAAAAAATGAGGCTGGTTAATGAGGCCGTATTTGACCATTTCTGCATAGCCAGCGCGAAATTCACGCAAGGGTAATGTATCAAGAACACAAGTATCAGCAATAACGCATTGGGGCTGATAAAATGCACCAATAAGATTTTTACCATATCGGCTATTGATCCCAGTTTTTCCACCAATAGACGAATCAATTTGTGCGAGAAGTGTTGTGGGCATCTGAATGAAGCGCATACCTCTGCGTATCATGCTGGCGGCAAATCCTCCTAGATCGCCAATGACACCGCCACCAAAAGCAATAACGCTATCGCCTCTTTCCAAACGAGCGGAAAGAATTTTATCGATTATAGCTTGTAGTGTTGAGAAAGATTTTGATTGTTCTCCTGCTTCCACGATAATTGGGATGTTCTGTATTTTATGGTGTGTTAGTTCTGTTTGCAATGCACCTAAATGGAGAGAAGCAACATTTTTGTCCGTGATAATAGCGAGACGTTTCTGATGAAGACTCTTGTGGTTCAAATAATGCTTCATTTGTGTTGCAGCTTGTGCAATGAGACCTGAGCCAATAACAACATTATAAGAACGCTTATCGAGTTTGACAGCAACGGTTCTTGTCTGCATGCACATTATTCCTATCGTTGATTTCTGTGTACAAGTAGCGTTGTACAGACCGTACGACATCTCGCGCTACTGCATGATAGCATTTCTTTTGACTATTAATCATTAGATTTGCTTTTGCATAGATAGGGTAGCGTTGTTCCATAAGCTTTTGCATGGTTTCTTTAGGAGATTCTGTTTGAAGCAATGGTCGCGTTAAGCGTCGTGAAACGCGTTCTATGAGTACATTAATGTCTGCTTTGAGCCATATGGATATACCATTTTTCTGAATAGTTTTGCGAATGTCTTCGTTCATATAGGCGCCTCCACCTGTCGCCAGAACGATAGGGCCCTTTTTAATGAGATTTGTAATTACACGTCGTTCAACAGCACGAAATTCCGATTCACCATAAATTTCAAAAATCTCATTGATTGTCATTTGTGCCGCTTTTTCAATTTCTTGATCGGAATCATAAAAAGGTAAATGTAGGATGGTGGCGACGCGTTTTCCAATAACTGTTTTGCCTGCTCCCATAAGACCAACGAACACGAGTGTGTGTTGGTTAAGGCGCGATAATCGCTGTTTTTTTACGTGTGTCATTGGGATATTATGAGAACGATTATTTTTCATGATTTTATTTCGACATTTATTTTCCTTAAAGTCAATTCCTGTTAATCTTTGTACGGCATGATAGGAGATAAAGTGTTTTTTTTAGTAGTTTAGTGTCTTATGCCAACATTAACCCGACTTTTATTGATCATTTTTATTTTTATTGCCATTATTTTCAGTATTATGGTAGCCCTTGTTATTTGGGTTGAGCCGATAACAGCGGAAATGCATATCGATGTTCCTCTCGATTCATTGAATGCGCCTTCAAAAAAGGACTAATAAAATGATAGATCATTTTCTTGAAATGATGAGTGCTGAGCGAGGGGCATCTGTCCATACACTGGCAGCCTACAAACATGATTTGCAATGGGCACAAGATGCATTATCTTCATGCTCTATTTCGCTTTTTTCAGCACAAAAAGAGGATTTGATCAATCTTTTGGCGCTGATGCATGATGCAGGGTTCGCTCCAACTTCGCAAGCACGTCGTTTATCGACGTTGCGTCAGTTTTATCAATTTCTTTACGCTGAAGGATTGAGAACAGACGATCCTTCTGCTGATATCGATGCGCCGCGTCAAGGGCGCTCTTTGCCGAAAATCATGAGTGAAGATGCAGTGCAGAAAGTGCTTGATCGTGCTGAGTTGGAAGCAAAACAGGCAGATTATGGCTCCAAGAATCATCTCCGCGCATTGCGTCTTCAGGTGCTGATTGAAGTGCTTTATGCAACGGGGTTGCGTATTAGTGAATTGGTAGGTCTTCCGGTTCGAGCGGTACGGGGAAAGGAAAAGTTTATTTTGGTTCGTGGTAAGGGGGGAAAAGAGCGGATGGTTCTTTTATCAGAAAAAGCGCACGAAGTCCTTTCTCAGTGGTTGGTCTTGCGGGATCAAGGAAGAGATGCCGCAAGTCCTTACCTTTTTCCCGCTTGCTCATCGACAGGATATGTTGCTCGCCAATTTGTAGCGCGGGGATTAAAAGATCTCGCTACAAGAGCAGGGATAAGAAGTGACAGTTTTTCCCCCCATGTGTTGCGTCACGCTTTTGCTAGTCATCTTTTGCAAAATGGTGCTAATTTACGTGCGGTTCAACAGTTGTTAGGTCATTGTGACATTTCTACCACCCAGATTTATACACATGTGCTAGAAGCTGGACTTTACCGTTTGGTCAATGAACATCACCCGCTTGTCGATTAGCAAAAGACCAAGGAGAGAGTGTGACATTTTGAAAATATTTCTATATGTGTATAAGTTACATAAAATATGTATCAGTTATACAAAAAAAGTTGGGTTCTATGTATAATTATCTTGATTTTGAAAAACCAGTTGCAAATCTTGATGTGCAAATTCTTGAATTGAAAAAAATGGCTCAGGAAAAGGGAAGCCTTGATATGAGCGAGGAGATTGCGCGTCTTGAAATGCGTTCTCAAACAGCTTTGCGGGATATTTATAAAAAATTATCACCGTGGCAAAAAACACAAGTAGCACGCCATCCTGATCGGCCGCATTTTATGGATTATTCAGCGCAATTATTAAGTGATGTTACACCTTTGGCAGGTGATCGCAAATTTGCTGAAGATGAGGCTATACAAGCTGGTTTCGCGCGCTTTGAGGGTGAGGCGATTGCTTATATAGGCCAAGAAAAAGGCCACGATACGAAAACGCGTTTGCGTTATAATTTTGGATCTGCTCGTCCTGAAGGGTATCGCAAAGCTGTACGCATCATGGAAATGGCTGATCGTTTTGGTTTGCCATTGCTTACTTTTGTGGATACAGCAGGTGCTTATCCGGGTGTAAGCGCTGAAGAACGTGGGCAAGCAGAAGCAATCGCTCAGTCGACAGCCGCAACTTTGCGCCTACGGGTTCCTGTTATTTCAATCATTCTTGGAGAAGGAGGTTCTGGGGGGGCGATAGCAATCGCTGCGGCTAATAAAGTTTATATGTTGGAGCATTCGATCTATTCGGTTATTTCACCAGAAGGTGCGGCTTCTATTTTATGGCGCGATTCAACCCGTGCGAAAGATGCAGCAACCAATATGCGCATCACCGCTCAAGATCTTTATCAGCTAAAAATTATTGATGGCATTATTCCTGAGCCTGTGGGAGGAGCACATCGAGGAAAGGAGGCTGTGATTGAAGCAGCGGGTCATATGATCTCGGCTGCTTTAAAAGCTATGATTGATAAAGATGGTGAAACCATTAAAAAAGAACGTTGGGAAAAATATCTTCAGATTGGCCGTTCTTTGATGTGATATGGTTTGTGCGGTAGCTTTGTGGGTTGGAGTTTTTATGAAATTAAATCGTTTCTTATTGGCATTTCTTTTGTTGGCAACTGGAATGCTGGCAGCGTGTCAGGAAAGGCTACCAGCCTCTATTCGTGCTAAGGTTGAGCAACGATTGCCTAAAGAAATTGAAGATCGAATGGTTGCACATAATGTCGATCAATATGCACCAATTATGATGCGGTTTTTTAAGAAAGAAAATTATGCTGAAGTTTGGAAGCAGTCTCGTACAGGGCGATTTATCCTTATGGCACGTTATGATATTTGCAAGTGGTCAGGTAAGCTTGGGCCTAAATATAAGGAAGGAGATCTCCAAGCGCCAGAAGGCTTTTATACCATTAGTGCAAATCAAATGAATCCTTATTCGAAACATTATCTTTCTTTTAATATAGGTTTTCCTAACCTTTATGATCAAGCACATGGCCGCACAGGGAGCTATCTTATGGTGCATGGTGGCTGCTCTTCTGCAGGCTGTTATTCAATGAGTGATAGAAATATGGCACAGATTTATGCCTTTGCACGGGATGCTTTTAGAGGGGGGCAAAGAGAGTTTCAATTGCAGTCTTTTCCCTTTCGTATGACCAATGCTAACATGGCGCGCCATCGTGAGAATCCTCATTATCAATTCTGGACAATCCTTAAAGAAGGCTATGATCTCTTTGAGGTGGAGCGTATGCCTCCCAAAGTTGATGTTTATGCAAAACGCTATGTTTTCAATCGAATTAGCAATGAACCTTTAATTTCTATGGCGCCATAAATGCGATTTTTATCGTAAGAAGTGCTGCTTTGTCTTTCATAAAATACTATTGGCGTACGTTAGAGTTATGCGATAAAGGGGGAGTATATGATTAAAGGTAACGATTTATAAAATTGTAAGGGATATTAAAATTTCATTCCCGGAATGGCTAAGGGATTAGCCAAAAGAGCTGTTTTGTCTGCGGTATCTATGGCTGGTTTATTTAAAAAAATGTCGAACAGTTTTTGAACCATTTCTTTTTCAATACCGTCTGCAATGATGACAAAGCGCGTTTGTGTGATCCCGCTTGGCCATGCTGGAAGCCTTACTGGTGGGTGGAATAGTGTCTGTATGCCATGCAGAACGAGCGGACAATGTGGATTATCATGCAATGCAATGATTGCTTTTATGCGTAATAATTTTTCACCATAAAGATTTTTTAGATGATCTAGAAAAGCTTCTAAAGTGGCATAATGAATCGGTTCATCACACTCTAATGAAAAAGCACGAATAGTTTTATGATGAGAATGATCATGTGGAATAATGGTTAACCATTTTTTTAGCTGTGAATTTTCTCCTTTTTCGTTCCACAATGTTTTATTCATTAACATATTTGCACAGCATTGCTTTGAATGGGCATTGATGATTTCTGCTGTAGGATTAAGTGTTTTGAGAGTGCTGATAAGAGTATCTAAAAGAATTTTTGAGTCACTTAGGTCGGTTTTTGTGAGGATAATTTTATCAGCAAAAGCAATTTGTTTTTGTGCTTCAGAATATTTTTCCAAGATGGCAGGTGCGCTCAATGTATCAAATGTTGTAATAACAGTATCAATGGCTAAAGCCTGTTTTAAGATAGGGTGACTCAAAAGCGCTTGTAAAATAAGAGCAGGATCGGCTAACCCTGTTGTCTCAATGATAATGCGGTTTAGTTTTTTGAGATGCCCTGTTTGGATACAATCAACCAAATTTGTTATTGTATCGATTAAATCACTGCGCAAAGTACAGCATAAACAGCCATTTGCCAATTCGATGATTCCTTCTGTAGCTTTCTCAACCAGAAGGTGATCGATACTGACTTCACCGAATTCATTAATGATAACAGCACTATCCGTCAAAAAAGGATCCTGTAATAGATGGTTCAGTAAGGTTGTTTTACCAGAACCTAAAAAACCTGTAATGAGGGTGACAGGAATGCGCGTTGCGTTTCTCTTCATCATAACTGTTGTTTGCCTGTTTTATATCATAGATAAATAGGCTGGCCGTTTAAGCGGAATAGGGATTTTTCGTGGTATTTTTCCCTTCATTTGATGTGTCTGTGGTGTGGAAATGAGTCTGACGGGTAAAGGAATAATAGAAGAAGGCAAATCAGTGATTAAGGGCGAGGTAAGAATAATATTTCCTTCTTCATCGTAGTTATCCATACGCATTTTTATAGCTTCGGGACTACATATTTGTTGCCACATATCGGTTACGCGTTGCGTTTTAGTGCCATAAGGCTCTAATGTTGCTAATGTTGATTGTGGCGATCCTTTGCGCGAAAAGCTTGTATCAAGCAGTTGTGCGGCTTTTTCTTCTCTTGCTTTGACGTCTTGTGATCCTAAAATGACGGCGATAATCGTGCGTTTATTGCGGGTTGCCGAGGCAACAAGATTGAAGCCAGAGGCACAAATAAAACCAGTTTTCATACCATCTATTCCGTCAAAACGACCAATGAGATTGTTTGAATTCGGTTCGATTTTTCGGCCGTCACCAAAATCAATGGCTGGAATAGAAAAATAATGAGCATATTGGGGAAATTCTCGACGAATTTGAACCGCTAAAAGAGCCATATCGCGTGCTGTGGTGTAATTGTTTGGATCTGGTAGTCCACTTGCATTTGCAAAATGGGTTCCAAACATTCCTAATCGTTGGGCATGGGCATTCATTCGTTTTACAAAAGCTTCCTGTGAACCGGCAACAGCTTCACTTATAGCAATAGCTAAATCATTGGTAGATTTAACCAAAGTTATGCTTAAGGCTGTTTCTAGTGTCAGAATGGAACCAGCTTTATATCCCGAATTATAGGTAGGAGCGTTGGCTGCATTTTTGCTGATGATGATATGTTGTTGGGGTGAAATTTCTTCTGTGCTCATAGAGCGAAAAATGACATAAGCGGTCATTAATTTTGTTAAAGAGGCGGGATACCAGCGTTCAAACGCTTGGTTATGTTCTAAAATTCGCCCAGTTTCAGCGTCAACGGAGATAAAGGGATGAGCAAAAGCCAAGGTATTTACTATACCCAAGATGCAAGATAAAAAGAATTTATAGAACAGTTGACGCATAAAATGAATCCAATCATTTCTCAGTTTGAGTAATTTATAATGACTTTAATGTAAAACATAAAAATTTTTAGTGCGTCAAATGAAGAATTGGCAATTTAATCACGCACTGGTCCATCCCAATGGTGACCAAGCGCTTGAAGCCTTTGAACAGCTGAGGGTGGCATAGGTGGGGGCATAGGGTCTTTGGCGGCTAATAAGAGCAATTCATCACAGGCTTTTTCTGTTGTTTGGATGAGCTGGTTTTGGAAATCGTGTTTGCTTAAGTTTGCTTCTATGGGAGGAAGAATACGGACACGGATTTTACCTGGATAGCGACAAAAATTATTGCGTGGCCAATATAAACCAGCATTGTGGGCAATGGGAACAACTTGAAGTTTTAGTTCATTATAGAGAGCAAGAATACCCGGTTTATAATCTGGTTCTTGGCCAGGTTGTCTCCGTGTGCCTTCGGGGAAAATTAGGATTTGCCGTCCTTCTTTTGCTTTTTGTTTTGCATTTTGAATAATGGTTTTAAGGGCTTTAATAGGTGTTGTTCGGTTAATCGGAATAATTTGTGTTTTTGCCATATACCAACCAAAGAAGGGGATCCACATCAGCTCGCGTTTTATAACGAGAACGGGATCGTCGAAATAGGGCACAAGACTAAAAGTTTCCCATGCGGATTGATGTTTTGGAGCAAGAATACAGGCACCTTTTGGTAAATTTTCTATACCTTCAATTTCATAATCTGTACCGGCAATGTGTTTTTGTAAAAACAGTGTGACACGTGCCCAAGTTTTAGGAACAATCCATGCTTTTTTGCGTGGCATTAGAAAATAGAATGGTGCATAAAGAATCATTTGCAAAAAAGTTGTTGTATAAAAAGCGAACGTAAAGAGAAGAGAACGAAGGATAAGCACTATATTTTTCCATTTTTATCTGTAAGGAGGCTCTGTATATAATGCACTTTATATCAGAAAGCATCTTTATTTATATTTTTTCAGGTTTTTGATCTATTTTTCTTATGACAGCTAGACTGCAAGTCGGTTTAAAGATTTATCCAAAATAAAGATTGGTAACAGCTGTTGTTGTATAAACATACAGGGTGTATAGTGCTTTCAAGATGTGATATGTCTTTTTTATACAGATTAAATTGCTTATTCATATTTTAGCTCAAATCTTTGTGATCTTAGGTATAGAGATGTTTAAAGGCTCTCGTTTCATAATCATTAAGGATTATGGTGGGACAGTACCATTTTGACTGTGATTATAGCATTACTGCTAACAAGCTTTCGGTTAACGCAGCAAAAGAATGAAAACATATCAGGAGCATTTTAGCTATTTCAAGTGTTTTTCAGGTGCAGAGAGTGTGCAATACAGTTACTGTTTCAAAAAATGCTTGTTCCAACTATAATCAATAAAAGTATTCTTCTTTAAAAAGATAATTTCTTTAAGATTAATTCTATATCGTTAAAGTAAATCTGCATAAAAACTACATGGAGCGGGCGATGGGATTCGAACCCACGACCCCAACCTTGGCAAGGTTGTGCTCTACCCCTGAGCTACACCCGCTCACTAAACTGAAACACATTTCAATTCAACTTTTGTCTGTATGACGTAGGCTGACTTGAATTGCAACAAAAAAAATAATATTTCAACGAGATTTATTTTTCAATGTTTAAGAATGGAAATAAAGATTGATTTTAAGTGTACTCTTTAATAGATTATCTTCCTTGTTGTTATGATTAATGAGGGCAAAATAGCAATGTTTAGGATAGTAAGTATGTGCATTGCTGTTATGGCTATTGTAGCAATGAATAATTTCGCAAAAGCAGCAGATCAAGTTAAAGTAGCAATTACACAAATCGTTGCACATTCTGCTTTGGATACGATCCGTAAGGGAATAGAAGATGTATTGTCTGAAAATGGTTATAAAAATGGTGAAAATTTAAAATTAACCTTTTTCTCAGCACAGGGCAATATTTCTACTGCAACGCAGATTGCACGTAAATTTGCTGGTGACAAACCAGATGTAATTGTTGCAATTAGTACACCTTCGGCGCAGACAGTATTGGCAGCAACCAAAAAAATCCCCATTGTTTTTTCTGCTATTTCTGATCCTATAGGAGCAAAATTGGTATCTTCTCTTATCAAGCCGGGCGGTAATGTAACCGGGGTTTCTGATCATCCGGATATTGCAGAAAATCTTAGACTTTTGCAGGAAGTAAAACCAGATTTGAAAAGAATTGGCTATCTTTATAATGCATCTGAGGCTAATTCTGTTGTAACACTCAAGGTATTAAAGGATTTAGCAAATCAAGCTGGAATTGAAGTTATTCCTTCATCAGCGTCCAAATCTTCCGATGTTCAGGCGGCAACACGGGCTTTAATCGATAAGGTGGAGATTATTTTTGTCCCCGCTGACAATACAATTATTTCTGTTTTAGAAGGAGCAACAAAAGTTACACATGAAACAAATACTCCTGTATTTGCTGTTGATTCTAACGCTATTGGACGAGGCTCTTTTATGACGCAGGGCGTAGATTATTATAAAATGGGAATTGATACTGGAAAGTTGGTTTTGCGTATTTTAAAAGGTGAAAAGCCAGGTGATATTGATATTGTACAGGCCGATAATAAGGATATTCTGATTGATATGCAGGTGGCCAAAAAGGCTGGTGTTATGATACCACAAGCAATTTTTGAGCGTGCGATAAAAGTTATCCAATAAGATTTCTTTAACAAGGTAAAGTGCATTGAGTTTTTGTGTAGGTGGTATCTGAATGACAGTATTTGCTTTTTCTGGTGCTATAGAATTAGGCCTTATTTACGCATTCGTTGCTATTGGGGTTTATCTTTCGTTTCGTGTTTTGAATTTTCCTGATTTAACTGTCGATGGTTCGTTTCTTCTTGGGGCGTGCGTTTGTGGTGTTTTAATCCTTTTGGGTTTTAATGCGTGGGTTGCTATGCTGTGCGCTTTTAGTGCAGGAATGGCGGCGGGCTTATTAACAGCTTTGTTAAATTTGCAGTTTGGTATTTTAAATCTTTTGGCTTCAATTCTAACGATGTCGGCACTTTATACGGTCAATTTGCGTATTATGGGGATTATGGGAGGGTCAAATGTTAATTTGGCGCTTGCTGATACGGCTTTAACGCCTTTTTACGGTTTGTTTAGTTTGCCTGACATATTTGTGCGTCCTCTTTTTGTTGGTTGCATTTTATTGATTGTAACATTTTGTGTTTGGCGTTTTTTAGAAAGTGAAATAGGTCTTGCTATGCGGGCGATGGGGGCTAATTCGCGTATGGCTACTGCGCAAGGTGTTCATACATCAGCATTGATTTATTTGGGTATGGGTCTTTCAAATGCATGTGTTGCACTCGGGGGCTCTCTTTATATCCAAACAGCTATTGCGACTGATATTACAGGTGGCGCTGGTACAATTGTTTTTGGTTTGGCAGCAGTTATTATTGGTGAAACTTTATTTCGTACGCGCAATATTTTTTGGATTATTGTTAGCTGTATTTTAGGCTCTATTCTTTATCGTATTGCGTTACAATTTGCATTTGAAGCAAATGCTATCGGCATTGATACGTCGACGGATCTTCAGTTGATTACAGTGCTTTTGGTGATTTTCGCTCTTATTGTGCCACGCTATTTAGAAAGGCGTAAACATGATTGAGCTTTCTCATGTTGGGATGACTTTTAAGCCGCAAACACCTTTAGAAAAACAGGCTCTAATTGATATTAACCTCAAAATTGATCGAGGAAGTTTTGTTACGGTTATTGGTTCGAATGGTGCTGGTAAATCAACTTTGCTGAGTGTTTTAGCAGGTTCACTGTTTCCTACAAAAGGACAAGTTGTGATTAATGGGAAGAATGTCTCTCGTCAATCGATAAGTGAGCGCGCTGGTAAGGTTGCTTGTGTTTTTCAAGATTCGCTAATGGGAAGCTGTGGCCCTTTGACGATTGAAGAAAATTTAGCTCTTGCAGCTCTTCGGGGGTATCGACGTGGTTTTCGTTCGGCATTAAATCATAAGAAGCGGCAATTTTTTCGAGATAAAATTGCTCAATTGGGGCTTGGTCTTGAAAATTGTATTCATAATCGTATGGATAGTTTATCGGGTGGACAACGTCAAGTGATTTGCCTTGTAATGGCTACTTTAGCCCATGCGGATGTTTTGTTGCTTGATGAGCATACCTCGGCGTTAGATCCAGGAATGGCTGATTTTGTGATGCGTTTGACCGAAAAAATAATTAAAGAAAATGGATTAACCACTGTTATGGTAACACATTCTATGCGTCAGGCTCTGGATTATGGAGATCGTACATTGATGTTGCATGGGGGAGAAGTGATTTTAGATGTGCATCAAGAAGAGCGTAAAGATTTACATGTGAGTGATTTGATTGGTATGTTTCAAAAAGTCCGTGGTGAAGTTCTTGATGATGATAAACTTTTAATGGATTAATATTTTGGCTCAGAAAAAAGCGCATGAAGTTAATCATTTTCTAACACGCCTTTCGCGTTCTTTTCCTGTTATCTTAATTTACGGACCCGATCGCGGTCTTGTTTGTGAACGTGCACAGCGTTTTGCAAAGCTTACACAGGTCGCAATAGACGATCCTTTTTCAACGGTTCGCTTGGATGCGGCTGAGATTGATAAAGATCCCGCACGATTGGGAGATGAAGTGCACACTATATCGCTGTTCGGTGGGGATCGTTTGATATGGGTATCTAATGGTGCTAATCAAAAAGGTTTTCTTGCTGCGTTGCAGCCTTTAATTAAGGAGCCGCCAAAAACGAGTTTTATTTTAATTGAGGCAGGAGATTTGAAAAAAGGAACAGGGCTGCGCAATGTTATTGAATCAGCATCGACAGCTATGGCTTTGCCCTGTTTTACAGATGATGCTCGTTCTCTTGACTCCCTAATTGATGAGGTTTTGAACAGTTTTAAGATGACCATTTCTTTGGAGGCGCGCAAATTGTTGCACGGAAGTTTGGGGATAGATCATCTTGTTTCTCGTAGTGAATTGGAAAAGCTTTGTCTTTATGGTTTAGAAAAAAAGCATATTGCTCTTGAGGATGTGAAAGCTGTGGTCAGTGATGTGAGTGCTCTTTCTCAAGATGAAGTGATTGATGCTATTTTACTGGGGGATGTGGCAGGTTTTGAGGCTCATTTTAACCGACATGCCGTTGGACAAAGTTCACTTTTTTTTATTCTGAGCACTGCGCAAAGACATTTTCAACAATTACAGCTTTTGCGTTATCAAGTGGAGATTGAGGGTAAAACTGCTGTTACGGTGATCTCTCAGGCGCGGCCACCAATTTTTTTTCAGCGAAAACAAACAGTTGAAAAAGCTTTGAAATATTGGGGGCTGGAAAAGATTTTTTATGCTATGGAAAAGATACAGCGTGCTGTTTTGGATAGTCGGAAAAATCCGCTTTTAGGTGAAGCAATCATTCGCCAAGCTTTATTGGGATTGGCGGTTACTGCGCGACGCCAAAAAGCTTCTTAAAATATTGGATTGTTTTCTTTTCAGATCGTTTTTGTGATTTTAGCGCGTTTTATAAAATAAATTTTCTCTTTAGAGGTTGTTTTTTTGAAAGATTCAAGAGTTTTTCCTTTAAAAAGGAAAATTTCTATTGGTTGTATCTATTCCTTTTTTGTTTCGAAAAAGTGAATTTTCCCATGTTTTCTTTGATGAAAAGTTACATTCGGTTTTTTCTAGGCGTCTATAATGTACCTCTTTTTCTATGTTGATTTTTAGTATAAACTATCTCAAATAAAAGATGAGACAAACGATTAAGGGAATGCAAACAACCGCTTTGCAAAAGATTTTGTCAATCGGATGGAGGGGTATCATGCATTGTATTATTATATATCATGTTATACGCAAAAGAGATTACTGATTTGCTAGTTCGGATCAAGAATTAGCTGTTTGTGCACTATATGCAAGGTATTGATTTTTATGTTCTGCAAGCAAGATTTGTTTATGAACAGTCTTCAAAATATTTGTGCTGAGATTGATTTTAGAGGGGGATGGGCAGAGATTAGAAAGTTATTCTGTATGTTTTTAGGCATGCAGTGAAGGGCATTTGTTCTATCAGCGGAGCCAGAGAGAGTGATGCGTTGCTTTTAGTTATCCGTGTTATTGATAAACTTCTGATCTAGTACTGCTAATTTAGATATAAATTCTATTCATTTCACTCTTAAAAGACATACTTTTTTTATATAAAAAGGCTCTTATTTATAAGACTTTGGTGATTTTTGATGCAGCTGGGATAGATTAAAGTAAAATGTCGTCAGAAAGTATTAAGATTTGATCAGAGACATATTTTGGTATAGCCATCGTATTTTTACCGATGCCATAAGTCACTATTTTCGCGATAATGGGAGTGCTTTTGCAAGCCATGTAGCGCTATCGGGACTTTTAGCGTTTTTTCCTTTTTTTATTTTTGGAACATCTCTTGCCAGTTTTCTTGGGACTTTTGCATATACGCCGCAAAAGATCCAATCGCTTGTGCAGTTGTTGCCGGATGCGATTGCGGAGCCGTTGTCTCAGGAAATAGTCAATGTTTTAACCACTCAGCGGAAGGGGTTATTGACACTTTCTGTTTTGGGAGCGGCTTATTTTGCCTCCAATGGAGTGGAGGCTTTGCGTACAGCTTTGAATAAGGCTTATCGCGTTGTTGATCGACGTAGTTTTCTTTTTTGTCGTTTTCAAAGTTTGTTTTTCGTTCTTACTGGAGCTATCGGCCTTATGGTGATCAGTTTTGTATTGGTTTTAGCACCTTTGCTTATCAAAATTACGCAAATGCATTTTTCATTTATTGCTGAATATATAGGTGCCATTCGTCTATGGCGCTACATGATTGCGTTGGTTGTTTCATTTATAAGCCTTTTTATTACGCATAAATGGTTGCCGGCAGGGCGGCGAAAATTTATAGATATCTTACCGGGAATTATAATAACAATGTTGCTTTGGTTTGGTGCTTCAATTGCTTTTGCTCAATATTTAACAATGTTTAATTATATTTCCACCTATGCAGGGTTAACCTCTATTATGGTTGCAATTATTTTTCTCTACATGTTGAGTGCAATTTTTATTTTGGGGGGAGAAATGAATGCGGCGATTATGTTGTATCGCGGTCGTTTGCGACATTCAGATAAATAAAATAATTTTTTATTGGGTGAAAATAAGGGTGCAGATATAAAAACACAGCCTGCGATCACTTTGTTGGTTGATGCTGATGCTTATCTTGCAAAGACTGAAATTTATCGTGTTATGAACCGTTATCAGCTCAAAACATGCATTGTGGCAATTTCTCCCGGATGAAAATGCTTCTTGAAACGGTGATTGTTTCTGAAGGGCTTGATTGTGCAGATGATTGGATGTAGATCTCCTGCATGAGGGCAGTGTTGTTATTACAAGTGATATCATCCTGTTAGCAGCATGCGTCATACAGGCTGAGGGCATGTGTCTTTCGCCAGTGGGATGCGTTTGTAATGCAAGTTCAATCGGCCAGCATTAGCGTGCGCAATCTCATGGAAGATTTGCGGAGACAAGGCAATTAAACGAGTGGCTCCGTTCTTTTTGTTGCAAAAACCGTTTTAATTTTTTGTCAGCATTGGATTGAGCTATACAGCGTTTAAAAAAGGGCATAGTTATTCAGTTATTGTTCCTCTTTAATGACAGCTTGTATAAGCGCTTTGGCATCATCATTGGCCCATGGTGCTGCACCATTGAATGAAGCAATGAGGTTGCCATCTTTGTCGATCAGAAGTGTGATGGGCAATCCTAAAGCTAATCCCTGTTTTCTTACCTCTCTCAATATATTCATTGTTGAATCACGATAGTAAACCAAATTATCCGCTTGAACTTCGTTTAAGAATTTCTGAATTTTTTCAGGAGAAGCCGCTTTATCGACATTAATAGCCATGACATCGAAGTGTTTTTCACCCATATCACGTTTTAATTGCGCTAATTCTGGCATTTCCACACGGCAGGGTGCACACCAAATCGCCCACAGATTGATGAGCATCGGTTTTCCGTTAAATTCGGCTAATTTACGTTCTTTTCCCTGAGGATCCTGAAAAGAAAGGTGGTTCGTATTATAGGGAACATCGGCAAATCGCATATGAGCAAAAAAACCTTTGGCAGTTTGCCTTATTGCCATCATTTTGTCTGCTTGTGTTTTATCAGCGTTTGTTTCTTGTGCTTGTGCATTTGAAATAAGGTTGGAAAAGAAAGATGCTTCCATATTATTGCGGTATGTTGCTGCGTGTAAGCTCCAGATAACGATAAAGGACGCGATGAAAAAGAGCGCTTTTTTATTTTTTCGGCCGATAGAAATTTGAGGAATCATACTTTGTGTCCTTTTAATGAATGTCTTCGGTATGTGACGGATGAGAAAAGAAAAAACCAAATCTGTGGGATAGCTTATTTGCTGCAGATTCTACTGCCATGAATCACCATTATAGAAATTAACATCATCAAATGAATTTTGAGTAAAGACGTTATGAGCAGGATATTAAAGGTTTACTTTTTCACGGAGTTATTTAGCGCAACTGAAGATTATTTGACAGTCGGATTATAGAAAAGTGCTCATATTTTAAGAATGAGCTGCCTAAAAATTGAAGCAAGTATATTTATTGTTTATAAAATGCGTGGAAATATTTCTATGAATATTAGTGTATGACTGAGTGAATTAATTGGTTTTGTAACGGGGCGTGAGATACGGATGTGTTCGCGCAATGAGTAAGAGATCGTTGATTTGCATTCATGGATGTATGAGAAGATGCAACAAATGGCGCCACTGATCGCATTTGGAAGTGTGACTTTATGTTGGAATTTTTAAGTTTTGGTGTACTGTGATCTTGGTGGAAAAAGCGTTGCGGTCTTAATGTTGGTTACGGGTTCAATTTCAAACGATATATTCGAAGAGTGGGGCAACAGTTTGATATTTTTGTCATTGAGTAATCCGTTAAAAGCCGCTAGAATTGCAGGCTTTTTGTGGAATGGTGCTTTGAGACATGCTTTACTGAATTGTTGATTGAAACAAATATTTTGTAATTGCCTAAGTGATTTTATTTGAAACGTAAAAAAGAACAAATGATATCAATATGAGGAAAAAGGGTATATGAAAACCGTTTTAAAAAATTTAATAATTGTTCTTTTGGGTTGTATCGTTATAGTTGAACGTGGACGTAAAGGAGCATTAGAATTGCTCCTTTAACGATGGTAAATTCTTTGCAAGAGGCGGTGTTTGTTTCCAAAAGCAAAGCAGATAAACCTTTTGTGCTCGATCGGTTGATACAATAGAGGTTTTAATGCATTTTTTTTCTTATCAGGAGGGTGTGCTTCATGCTGAAGGTCTTTCGCTTGCTGCTCTTGCACAGAATATAGGAACACCTTTTTATTGTTATTCGGCTGGCGCATTGGTTGCGCATTTAAAAGACTATCAGAATGCATTTCGAGATATGCCCAGTCTCATTGCTTATGCGGTTAAGGCGAATTCTAATCAGGCTGTTTTACGGCTTTTAGCAGCAAATGGAGCTGGGGCTGATGTGGTTTCGGAGGGTGAGTTGCGCCGCGCACTTGCTGTTGGTATTCCTGCTCATCGTATTGTTTATTCTGGTGTTGGCAAAACAGTTGGGGAGATAGATTTTGCCTTGGCGCACGATATTTATTGTTTTAATGTCGAATCTGAGCCGGAACTGGAGCAATTATCAGCACGTGCTGTTGCACTTTCAAAAACAGCGCGCATTTCATTGCGCATTAATCCCGATGTCGATGCAAAGACGCATAAGAAAATTACAACGGGAAAGTCCGAAAATAAATTTGGTATTCCACTATCATTAGCAGGGGATGTATACAAAAAAGCAGCTCAATTACCAGGTCTTCATGTGTGTGGTGTGGATATGCATATTGGTAGCCAGATCTGTGATTTGAAGCCATTTGAAGATGCATTTCTCATCACTGCGGATTTTGTGCGTCAATTATGGAGTGATGGTTATGCGATAACCCATGTAGATATTGGGGGTGGGCTCGGTATTCAGTATGGAAATGAATCTCATGCTGTGCCGTCTCCTTTTGATTATGCTGCATTGGTGGAGAAATATATTGCACCTTTAGGAATTAATATTATCTTAGAGCCTGGGCGTAGTATTGCTGGTGCAGCCGGTGTATTGGTAACATCTGTTCTGTATATCAAAAAGGGGAAGGGGCGGAGTTTTGTTATTGTTGATGCGGCAATGAATGATTTCATTCGTTCAACACTTTATGACGCTTGGCAGAATGTGGTTCCTGTGAAGAAAATGGCGGAAGATGCTCCCCTGATCTGTGCAGATATTGTCGGTCCAGTTTGTGAAACCGGTGATTATTTAGGATTGGATTATTGTTTGCCTGTATTGGCGGCAGGGGATCTTTTAGTAGTCACAGGAGCGGGAGCTTACGGGGCAGTTATGGCAAGTACTTACAATAGCCGACTTTTGGTGCCGGAAGTTTTGGTTCAAAATACATATCATGCGGTGATTCGCCCGCGTCTTGATTATGAACAATTGATAGGATTTGATCGTATTCCAGATTGGATTGAGAGCTGTTAAATGCCTTTGATCTCATTGTCACTCAACTTTTATGAGATAATTTATTGGGTGGAAATTGTTTTATATGGATCTTATGATCCTGACACACGACTATAAAAAGGACAAATGTGTATCTATGGGAGATGGAAGCATCAAAAGTTTTTCGAAAATAAAGCTTTTGTGTGTGCGCATTGTGGCTTGGTGTGTGCTATTTTTTGAAAGGATATGGTTGCGGCTTTTGCCTTTTGTGCTGGTTCTTAGCCTGCTGTGTTCATTGAGTTGGTTTGGCATTTTTAACCTTCTGAATTATTGGTCGCATTTATTATTGCTTGCGTTAGTGTTTTTTGCTGCTGTATGGAGTTTGTTTCCGCTTTTTGGTTTCCGCTTGCCCACAATCAAGGATATTGATCGCCGTATTGAGCGCGCAAGTGGGCACAAACACCAACCTTTAAGTGTTCAAAGAGATCATTTATGCTCTGAAGATGATGAAGGTTTTCGTGCGATTGTTTGGCGTGAACATCAGCGCCGTATGTCAGAGCAATTACATCATTTGCAAGTCGGTTTTGTCTATCCCAATAGCGCTTCTTATGATCCTATGGCTATTAGGGCTTTATTTATTTTACTGTTTGTATGTGCTTTCAGTTTTTCTTTTAGTCCATCAGGAGGGCGTTTAACAGATGCTTTTGATTTGCATCCTATGGTTGATGAAGTATCTATGCGGATTGATGCTTGGATTACTCCACCTGCTTATACGGGTGTTGCTCCCATTTATTTAACACGAGGTGAAATAACACAGTTTGCGATTCCTGAAAACAGTGATGTGGTTGTGCGCGTTGTCAATGATGCAGGTGTTACGGTAAAGGCTATATCTGAAGAGGATGGGCACAAGGTTTTACTTGCCGAGAAACATGAAAAAACATCTTTAAACGATCCAGTTGTTCATTTTGAAACACGTTTAGAACGTTCAATAAATTTGTCTGTATCATCGCGTCATAAGCAATATAAATGGCATTTACAGATGATGAAGGATCAGTCACCAACGATTTGTTGGTTGGAAAAACCAGGGCGGATTTTAGCTGGATCATTAGAGCTTCAGTATGAAATGGATGATGATTATGGCGTTACGAAAGCTTTTGTTGAGATAGAACCTCTTTTTAATCAGAGCAAAGATGCTGTTCCTTTATATAAAGCACCTGAAATAGAGCTTCTTTTAGCGCACAATGGAAAAGGAAAAATGCGGATGGTACAAGATTTATCAAGCCATCCGTGGGCTGGCGCGGAAGTTAAAATCACTTTGGTTGCAGAAGATGGCGCTGGTCAGCAGGGACGCAGTAAAACTTTTGTGATGACATTGCCGCAGCGTATTTTTACGAACCCTGTCGCTCGTGCAGTGAGTGAACAGCGTCGGTTATTGGCTCTTGATGCAGGTGCACGAGAGCGTGTTCTTGATATGCTTTCTGCTTTGCTTGCGCGCCCGGAACGTGGCCTTAAAAACGCAACGCATTTCCTTGTTTTACAAAGCGCATGGACAAGGCTTTCTATGGCAGAAACAGAAGACCAAGTGCGTGATGTGGTTCATTATTTATGGCAAATTGCCTTAGGCATTGAAGGCGATCAGTTTGAATCAGCTCAAAAAAGATTAAAGCAAGCACAGGTCGCTTTGCGTGATGCGCTGCGTCATGGTGCTTCAGATACAGAAATTGAACGACTTATGGCAGATTTGCGCCAAGCTATGGATGATTATATTCGTGCTTTGGCTGAAAATGCGCCAGAAAATAGCAATTCTGGTGATACCGATCTTTCTGCGGATACATTGTACAAAAAGCTCGATTCAATTGAAGAAATGGCCAAAATAGGCTCTTCTTCTGCCGCAGAACAGCTTTTGGCTGAAATGGAGCAGACTCTTGATCATTTGCAAGTTCGGAAAAGCAATTCAGCAGAAGAGCAGAATAATAGCCAAACAGATCGGATGAAAGAAAAGATGGATCAGCTTGGTGATTTGATGCGTCGGCAGCAAGAAATTCTAAATGATACACATCGTTTAGAAACTGAACAACGACATGGAGAAATGATGCTGAAAGATTTAAGAAGTTGGAGGAAAGCTTTGAAAAATCGTCAGGCTGAATTGCAGTCTGAATTATTGGCACTAGAAAGAGAATTGTCGGAGCAAGGTATTGAACAGAGTGATGCACTGAAAGAAGCAGAAGAAAAAATGAATTCTGCAAAGAATGATCTCGATCATGGAAATCATGAAATGTCATTGCAGAACCAGTCTAGAGCTTTAGAATCTTTGCGGCAAGGTGCTCAAAGTGTTTTGAAAACAATGCGTGAGGCGCTTCAAAAAGCAGGAAATAATCCAAATATTACGCCTGGCCCTCAAGACCCATTAGGACGTCCGCTTTCTTCAGAAACTGAGCAAGACAAAGGGAAGACGCCTGTACTTCAAGACAGTGATCGAACGCGTGCACGGCAGATTTTGGAAGAAATTCGTAAACGCTTGGGCAAAGAGCATATTCCAGAGGTAGAAAAGAACTATCTTGAAAGATTGCTGCGTTTTAATTAATCGGTTGGTTTTTTATCGATATGGGAGAAGGTTTATTGGAAGCTTTTATGGGGTGAGAAATCCAAAGATATGGTAAAATATCTTTGATGGCAGTGATCACAAAAATGGTGTGATTACGGGAGTGGTATGATTGCTGGTGGGTTACTTGATTTGAAAGAGTAAGATATTAAGATTTTTACTTTTTAGGAGAAAAGACAAGAACGCATGTGGAATTGAATGTGTGCAGATCTATAACAACTTTTAATTTGTTTCTACTGGGTACGGTAAATTGGATATAGTTACACTTAGAGATTTTTATGCTTCGGCACTTGGTCGTCGGGTGCAGGAGACGCTTTGTGCTCAGTTAAATTTGTGTTGGCCGGATCTTGTTGATAAACGGGTTATGGGTCTTGGTTATGCACTCCCTTATCTTTCTGCATTGCGCAAACGAACACAATTGTGTTTTGCTTGTATGCCTGCTGCTCAGGGTGCTTCGCCTTGGCCTGACTCTGAAAAGGTGGCTACAGCACTTGTTTTTGAAGAAGATTTGCCTCTTCCTGATGTTTCAATCGACTGTATTTTGTTGGTACATGCACTTGAATATACGGAAAATGCACGCGAAACACTGAATGAAATATGGCGTGTTTTAACTCCCAATGGTCGTTTGGTTGTGATTGTTCCCAATCGCAGGAGTATTTGGGCGCGCAATGACCGAACGCCTTTTGGCTATGGCCAACCTTATAGTCGACAACAAGTTGTTCGTTTGTTTGAAGAAACAAATTTTACTCCCGGATCTGTACAGGAGATTGTGCATTATACGCCTTCTTCAGGCTACGCATCGCGGTTGTTTTTGTGTCTTTATGAGCCATTTATCCGTCATCTTTTTCCTTATTTTGGCGGACTGTTAATGTGTCAGGCGCAAAAACGTATTTATCAAGGATCGTTTTTACAGCGTCGTCAGTCACGACGTATTTTTATTCCTGCATTGTCGCCACAAGCGTGTAAGAGGTCTATTTTGTCTTGCTCTGATCTCATTGCTAATAAAGAAAAAGTGGTATCAAAGCTGTTTTTACAACAATGATTGCAGATAAAACCTAAAGATTAAGGCGGTATCCATTGTTATCTGTAATGAGAATTTGTGCATTGGAAGGATCTTTTTCGATTTTTTGTCGCAAACGATAAATATGGGTTTCTAATGTATGAGTGACAATATCTTCATTGTAGCTCCAAATATGTTTCAATAATGTTTCGCGACTTACGATTTGGTTTCTAACCTGATAGAGATATTTCAGAATCGCTGTCTCTTTTTCGGTGAGGCGAATTTCATTGTTATGTTGATCAATGAGAAGCTTTTGTCCGGGTTTGAAAGTATAGGAACCAATTTGAAAAATTTTATCTTCATTGGGTTCGTATTGACGCAATTGGGCGCGGATACGCGCTAACAGTACAGCAAAGCGAAAAGGTTTTGTCACGTAATCATTAGCGCCCGCTTCAATGTTTAAAATAGTATCACAATCTGTGTCACAGTCAGTAATCATGATAATGGGAGCACGAAATCCTTGAGTGCGTAATTTTTTAACGGCTTCACGGCCATCAAGATCAGAAAGACTGATATCAAGAATAACCAGATCAATATTTTTTTTTTGGGCTATTGTGATCCCTGCTACAGCTGTTTTTGCTTGGAGAACTTCAAATTCATTATGTATTTGCAATTGTTCTACCAGAATAGGGCGTAGATCATCGTCATCCTCAATAATGAGAAGAGTAGAATTGTTCATTTTTTCCCTCTATAAGGCATGTTTGCGTTATGATTAGTGGAAAGC
The DNA here is from genome assembly GCF_026930145.1 of Bartonella sp. A05. Taxonomy (GTDB): domain Bacteria; phylum Pseudomonadota; class Alphaproteobacteria; order Rhizobiales; family Rhizobiaceae; genus Bartonella. The sequence continues at coordinate 377,029 of NZ_JANHOJ010000001.1, forward strand.
AATTTCATGAAAATGAGATTTCATGCAAGTTAAATTAAAAAAGAAATCCTATAAAAAATCAACTTTTGTGACTTCTATAGAGGTTCGTCAAAAGGCAGGTATCCGTACGCAGGGTATTCTGTGTGTTGGTCAGCATCGTTTTTTATGTGCTTTAGGGCGGTCTGGGATTTCTGCTTTGAAGCGCGAGGGGGATGGTGCTACACCTTTGGCGCGGATGCGTTGTTTAGGGGGATTTCGCTATAATTTTTATCGTTCTTTTCCGCACACAGTTTTGTCTTTTCACCGCATTCGAACATACGATGGTTGGTGCAATGCCAGTGGTGATGCCAATTATAATCGTTTGGTTCGTCTTCCTTATCCGAAAAGTACTGAAAAGATGCAGCGTGAGGATGGTCTTTACACTATTGGCTTGATCTTGGATTGGAACGTCACCGAACGAAAAATGGCAAGAGGGAGCGCTATCTTTATGCATTTAGCGCGAGATAATTATGCACCAACAGAAGGATGTATTGCATTGTCTCGACGTGATATGGAGCGACTTTTGCCTTATATTCATAGGAGAACAAGCATTGCTGTTTTAGGTTAAAACATTTCTCGTTTAAGTCCACCCATCGCGCAGACCTCTTTCCATTCATCTTCTGTAACAGGTTGTACCGATAAGCGCATGGCTTTGACCAAAGTCATATTGTTCAGTTTTGGGTTCGCTTTGACCTGTTTTAATGAAACGGGGATTGGCATATCGCAAACAGCGCGAATATCTACGCATTCCCAGCGCGGATCAAGTGTTGTAGAATCAGGATGTGCTTCTGCACAGACTTCTACAATACCGACAATTTCTAATCCTTTATTAGAATGATAAAAAAAGCCTTTATCACCATATTTCATAGCACGCATGTTGTTTCGGGCCTGGTAGTTGCGCACGCCATCCCATTGTTCGCCACAAGCGCCTTTTTGTTTTTGCATATCCCACGACCATTTATGGGGTTCAGATTTAAAAAGCCAATAAGCCATTTGATTTCCTTTTCTATCAATATAATGCGTGTTTAGAATTTATGTGGTGAATAATGAGTGTTTGAATGGTCCTGCAAAAAGGTGTTTTGGATTTAAAACAGTGTTCATAATAGATGCTTTTGTTCTATTATGCTTTTGTCCCACGGCGTCCTGTTCCGATCAAAGGAGTGGCTTTTTCATCCAATGGCCAGCGTGAACGAGGCGCGATATCAAGAGAGCTTGTTTGACCCCGTATAAGCCGTTCTGCACCAGCAAAAGCAATCATGGCAGCATTGTCCGTACAGAGAGAAAGAGGAGGAGCAATAAATTCAAAGCCATATTGGTGAGAACGTGCTTGTAACGTAGCACGAATGGCTTGATTGGCTGCTACTCCGCCAGCAACAACCAAAGCAGGTGGGCGTTGTCTTGGGTGATGAGAGAAAGGATAGTGGCGGATAAAGTGTTGTAAAGCCAAATCAACGCGATCTTGTAATGTATCGGTGACGGCAGCTTGAAAGCTTGCGGCAATGTCAGCAATATCACGTTCTGTAAGAGGGGCTATAGCTGTTGCAGCTTGTCGAACAGCGGTTTTTAGACCGGAAAAAGAAAAATCTAATCGTTTTTCTCCTTTTAAAGGTCGAGGGAGAGGGATGCGATTTGGATCACCGGATAGAGCAGCTTTTTCAAGTGCGGGGCCTCCAGGATAAGGGAGGCCTAGAAGTTTTGCTGTTTTGTCGAAAGCTTCTCCTAGGGCATCATCAATTGTGGTTCCTAAACGCTGATAATTGCCTACACCATGGACAAGGATCATCTGTGTATGGCCACCTGAGACCAGCAGCAATAAATAAGGGAAGTTGACATTATGGGTTAGCACAGCTGTTAAAGCATGTCCTTCCAGATGATTAATAGCAATAAAAGGTTTTCCAGTTGCAAGCGCCAGAGCTTTTGCACTCATAAGTCCTACGAGTAGTCCTCCGACTAAGCCAGGGCCACTTGTGGCAGCAATCGCATCAATTTCTTTGAGCTTTGTATTGGCTTCTGTCAGTGCTTTGAGAATCAAACCATCGAGAATTTCCACATGGGCACGAGCAGCGATTTCAGGAACGACACCGCCATAAGGTGCGTGATTATCAATTTGGCTCCAAACAATATTGGACAGAATACGGCTCATTCCTTCATTATCACGTTCAATAATCGCAGCAGCAGTTTCATCGCAACTCGTCTCTATTCCCAACAGGCGCATTCGGGTTAAACCTTATGTTGAAAGATTCTCTAAAATGTCGGTATCATGGCAAGCCAAAAATGCCAAGAGCTACTCTTAAAATTGGCGTTGGCTATAGTTACTAAGGTGTATGATAAATCCTAGTTTCACATAATCTAGTTTTGGAAATAGAACTTATACAGGAGTTGAAGAGCTAAACATCTTTTTCATGTATTTTTTAGCATGCACTGTTGCAGCAATGCTAAAGCTTTTTTTAGCTTTTGACTGTAATATACGATGAAGAAAATATGAAGTAAGCTCTTCAAAAAATGTTTGGTTTTTAAAGTTTTCTTTAGTTTATTATAAACTAAAGTGTGTGAGACAAAGGTGACAATGATGGCAGATTCTTCAAAAACGAGAAAAAAACCGCATTATACCGGTGTAAATCGTAAAGTGCCTGTGATTGAGCATGAAGCCATAGACCATGACTCAAAGCAACAAACGCAAAAACCAGCAGATCCAATCAAGATGGAAAAACAAAGCAAGAAAAGTGAAGAGAGTGAAGAGTGTGTATACACATCTGGCGTATCTTGGATTCGCTTGTTGCTTTCAGGAGTTATGGGTGGTCTCATTACCTTAAGTTTGTGGATAGGGATTCAATGGGCAAGCTTTCTCCCTTCTTTTGTAACAAGTGATCGCGTTGCAGGAGAGCAAGCTTTGCAGATGGTGGAAAGCTATAAAAAACAATTTGAAGAAACGATAGAACGGTATGAGCGTGATCTTCAAATGTTGAGAGAAAAAGTAAGTCATGTTACTAAAGAGTTGAATACGTTGAAGACAACTTTTGATTCTTTTGCATCACAACATCTTAACCCTTTTCAAGAGGATAAGGTTTCTCAAGAAGAGAATAAGCAAGCTTTTACGGTTTTAGAAGACAAAGTCAGTGTTCTTGAAAAGCAAGTGCAAAATTTGGTTCGAATGACACAAGATATGAAGTCAGATTTTCTTGTTGGACAAAGCAATCAAAATGATCTTGTTGCATTAAAGAAACAATTAGATAATATGCGGGAAAAAATTGATACTAAGAGTGCTGAGAAAAATGAAACAAACACAGCGATGTTTATTGCGATCATTGCGTTAAAAAACGCTGTGGATCGGGGTGGGTCTTATGTCAATGAATTGGAAATCGTACAGCAGTTTTTACCGTTGGCTGAGGGGCTGGATTTGTTGCAAAAAACAGCAAGCACAGGTCTTCCAAGTTCTGCTAAACTGTCGGCTGATTTTGCAGATGTTGCGGATGCGATTGTGCGCACGCAAAGTATGGTTGCGTCAAAAGATGATTTTTCTGAACAAATATGGGCGTGGATAAAAGGTTTAGTTGTTTCACGACCGGTGGGAAATGTTGAAGGTACAACAGTTGGTGCAATTGCAGCGCGAATGGAAGTGGCCATTCAAGTGGGTGATTACGAAAAGGCTTTAGCCGAATGGCAAACATTGCCCCAAAGTGCTAAGGATGTTTCGGCCGATTTTATCCATAAACTTGAGCGATCCCTTGCTGTTCATCGTGTTCTTCAGAAATTGTTGGTTTTTGTACAACAAGAGGCTTCCAAAGTAACAAAGATGTAAATAGGGCTAAAATGATCCGTGTTTTTATTTATCTTTTTGTTGTGTGTGTACTTGGCGTCGTTTGTGGGTGGGTTGCTAATCATAATAATGTTATTGTGATAACATTTTTAAATACGCGATTTGCAGTTTCATTCGCGACATTAATAGGCGCGTTTATCTTATTTTTAGGGATATTAGCGTTTTTATGGTGGCTTTTGTGTGTTGTGTTTTCTATACCCAAAGTTTTATCCAACTATTTTCATACCCGCCACCAGAAACATGGTCGTGAAGCACTTTCACAAGGGCTTCTTGCAGCCTTTGCTGGCGATTATGTGACTGCGCAAAAAATGGAAGCACGTGTATTAAAGTATCTTATAGAAAATGATGAACCGTTGGTTAAACTTTTACAAGCTCAAATCTTCTTTTTGCAACAAAATTCCCTTCGTTCCATTGGTCTTTATGAGGAAATGCGAAAAGAACCACTAACGAGACTTGCTGGGCTTTATGGTTTATTTCGTGAAGCTGTCAATACGAAAGCTTATGAAGCAGCACAGCAATATGCAGAAGAAGCACTGGCTTTGTCACCAGCACTTTTGTGGGCTAATCAAGCTGTACTCGATCGATTGAGTGCTGAAGGGAAGTGGGACAAAGCGCTTGATATTTTTGAGAAAGCACAAAAAGCTTTACCTCGTTCTGCTCGTTTTACTGAAGAGCGTAATCATACACATGCTCTATTGTTAAGTGGAAAAGCACTTCACTTGTTTGAGACCCACCCTGTAGCAGCGCGGACGATTATTTTAAAAGCACATAAATTAGAGCCTGATTTTGTGCCGATAACGGTGATTACGACAGACATTCTTTATAAATTAAATGAATCCCGAAAAGCCGATAAAATGATTATTCAAGCTTGGAAAAAAGAGCCCCATCCTGATCTTGGATCGCTTTATCTTGAAAGAGGACAAGGAGCGGTTGGGCGTTTGAAAAGAGCAAAGGCTCTTGCTTCTCATAATCAGGACACATTTGAGTCAGCATTTCTTATTGCTAAAGCTGCTCTGGACGCCGGTGAAGTCGAATTAGCGAGAGAACAGGCACAAAAAGCACTGCACTTTCATCCACGTGAAAGCGCTTATTTATTATTGGCAGATATCGAGGAAGCACGAGGAAATGATCAAGGGTTAGTGCGTCAGTGGCTCTCAATGGCATTGCATGCAGAACGTGATCCGACATGGATTTGTGATGGCATTCTTTTCTCTTCTTGGTCTGTGGTTTCTCCAGTCAGTGGGAAATTGGGCTGTTTTGAATGGAAAGCACTACCGCGCAAATCTCCTGTAACGTTAGAAGCTGATAACAGTATGCTCAAAGAGGAAGGCAAAGAAGATATCGTAACGGAGATAGCTTTTGTTGGGGACAAGTCGTTTGCAGAATTACCACCTATAGAAGATGATTTTTTACATGAATCTTCAACAAAACAACGGGATAAAAAGACATTTAATCAGATACGTTTAAATGTTGATGATCCAGGGGTTAAAACAGAGGAAGATGCTCCCTTGTCGAAAGAGAAATTGCGATTATTTTAAAAAAAGAATTATGGTGAATATTGTTTATGGGAAGTGTTTTCTTGTGCGTTAAAAAATAAATTGAGCTGGGGGGTGAAAGTGGTTGGTTGAAAAATGTTTTTAGTAGAAACGTGTCTTGGTAAAAGGCAAAAAAATAATCCTCCAAGAATTGCTGTGGTTATTCACCGTCAATCTGTATATACCGGCCGCTTAGGGCGATTTTTGCAACATAATGGTTTTGTTCTTGATGTTTACCGTCCTCTTTTAGGGCAGAAGCTTCCACACACATTAGACCATTATGTCGGTGTTGTTATATTAGGCGGCCCGATGAGCGTGAATGATAAGGACGCATATATTTATGAGGAAATTGATTGGATTTCTTTAGCGTTAAAAAATGATAAGCCTTTTTTAGGTATTTGTCTTGGAGCACAGATGTTAGCACGAAATCTAGGTGGGCGTGTCGGTGCGAGAAGCGATGGAACTGTTGAAGTTGGTTGGTACCCACTCGCAGCAACGCCACAAGGTAAAGCGCTTATGGATTGGCCAGAGATGGTTTATCATTTTCATGATGAAGGGATTTATGATTTGCCTCAAGAAGCGGTTCTTTTAGCAACAGGTCAAGCATACCCTACACAAGCCTTTCGTTATGGAAATAATGCATGGGGTCTGCAATTCCATGCTGAATTTACGCGTTCCATGATGCAATATTTGGTTATGAATTCGGCTGATAAATTGACCGAAAAAGGTGCGCAACCCGCTATTGCGCATTTAAAAGGTCGTTTAATTTATGACAATGCTTTACGTCAATGGTTTAAAAATTTATTGCTACGGATTTTTGGTGCCCCTTGTTGCATGGCTTATGAGCGTTAAGAACAGTGCTTAATGATTCAAAAAGAGAAGTTTCCACTGTGTTTATGCTCTTGTACAGTCTACAGATCGGAAAAGTAGTGTATTAAAGCCGGATACTTTGATTTTTGTACGGTCTGTGTTCTTCGTATCCGTTTTTTTTCTTTTATAATGAAAGTATTTCGGATAACAAAATTAAAACGCACTTCCATTTAGTATGGTGCATTTCCATTCCCTATGCAGCATTCTGTTTTTGCATGCGTCAAAATCTTTAAGCATTATTTCATATTTTATGTCCTAAATACAGATGCATCATTTGCCCAAACATTGTTTATTACGCATGATTGGGCAAAACAGTTTTTTAGTTTTTCTGTTTTATCCCATTTCAAGTTTGGAAGGTAGCGTTTTTGAGCTGAGCAATCATGCTTGCTGCAAAGGTAAAGCGAGAAATATTGAGATCATTTTCAATGAGTGCACCAATTCGGTTGACGACATTATGAATTTGATTTTTTTCTGCTTGACTCCAAGCTATAAATGGATCGTTCGCATTGCCATAATTTCTGAAGATTTTTATAACGATTTGTCGCAAGTTTTCAGCAATATTTTCTTTGGCTTGGCTTAAGGCCATAACGTCATAATAATCAAGAACAGGAATTGTACGGCTTGCTTCGCTAATACGATTTATACGAATAATTTGTGCAAGAGAGAAATAGACTTTTGCAGTTTTAATAAGGTCGCTGTTGCTTTGCTTTGCAACTAAAGAAATATCGCAAATCATTGGGGCAACTTCCAAGAGTGCTAATTGTTTCGCTAAATTTTTCGGTGCTCCTTCTGCATTGTATTGTCCTGCTTTTTCTTCAATTTTTTGATGAATATCTTGATCATTGGAGTCTGTAATTTGTTTTTCAATAATGTTACGGGCGTTTTTAATTGTTTTCACAAGTTCTTCTAATGGGGCAGATAGATCCATATTGCGCAAGCCCCAATCAGTTGTTTCAAAAAGCATTGAGGTAATTGCTGCGTAGAATTTATTTTGAATAAGACCAGGGATTTGATTATCAAGGCTATCAATCTGATCTGAAAGCTCAGGAATTTCAAAACCATCGCGTATGGCGATGAAAACGCGAATAATGTTTTCAATCTTTTGTCCTGTTGTATCTTGTAGGCGATGGACAAAAGTAAATCCTCCACGATTAACAATATCATTGGCAAGAAGGGTTGCAATAATATCGCGACGCAGTTGGTGGTTAATGATTTCCTTCTCAAAAGTTTTTTGGAGTTGAATTGGAAAATAGCTTAAAAGGTGTGTGTTGAAATAACTATCATCGACAATAGGATTATGGGTAATTTCTTCTTGCAAAGTTAATTTAGCATAAGCCAAAAGAACAGCGAGTTCTGGACGTATAAGACCTTGGCCCTGGGCGACTCTTTGACGCAAAAATTGGTCATTCGGTAGAACTTCAACTCTACGATCCAGAAGTTTTTTTTGTTCTAGATCGAGCATGAAGCGCGTTTGGTAAGGCCAATCAACAACACTTTGACTTTCGGCTAAGGAAAGAACAAGAGTTTGTAAATAATTGTTGCGTAGGACTAATTGTTCTACTTGAGGCGTCATATCTTTTAATAGCTTATTGCGCACTTCACGAGTGAGCGTTTTTGCACGCATTGCTGCTGCGAGAACGATTTTGATGTTAACTTCTAGATCGGAACAATTGACGCCTGCGGAATTATCAATGGCATCGGTATTGCAGCGCCCGCCGTTTAAAACATATTCAATTCGACCACGTTGGGTTAGACCAAGATTAGCACCTTCGCCAATGATTTTAGCGCGCACTTGTTCACCAGTAATGCGCAAAGCATCATTGGTACGATCACCTACTTGCGCATTGGTTTCTGTTGTTGCGCGTATATAGGTACCAATGCCACCAAACCATAAAAGATCAACGGGTGCTTTTAGAATGGCTGTGATAATTTCAAAAGGCGTTCCTGTTTGTTTTTCGAAGCCAATAGCTTGTGCTGCTTCAGGCGAGAGCGTAATGGTTTTGGCTGTACGTGAGAAAATACCACCGCCTTTTGACAATTTCGTTTGGTCATAATCTTGCCAACTTGAGCGAGGGAGTTGAAACAGACGCATCCGCTCTGCATAGCTTTCAGCTATATTCGGCTCTGGATCGATAAAGATATCGCGATGATCAAAGGCGGCGATCAGCTTTGTTTTCTGGGAAAGTAACATTCCATTTCCAAAAACGTCACCCGACATATCGCCAACCCCGACACAGGTAAAGGGTGTTGTTTGAATATCGTGATTAAACGATTCCCGAAAATGTCTCTTGACAGCTTCCCATGCGCCTTTTGCTGTAATGCCTATGGCTTTGTGATCATAGCCTGCTGAGCCTCCAGAGGCAAAGGCATCATCAAGCCAAAAGTTTTCCGCTTGGCTGATAGCATTTGCAGTATCAGAAAATGTTGCAGTGCCTTTATCTGCAGCAACAACAAAGTAAGGATCATCACCGTCATGACGAATGATATTGTGAGGTGCAGTTATTTTGCCATTAATCAGATTATCGGTAATGGAAAGCAGTGCTGTGATATAGCTAATATACGCTTGCCGTGCAGCTTCTGCTACGATAGCACGATCGTTTGTTTGGGGAAGACAATGGGGATAAAAACCCCCCTTTGCACCAACAGGGATAATAACTGCATTTTTGACTTGTTGAGCTTTAACCAAATTTAATACTTCAGTACGGTAATCTAATGCACGATCTGACCAGCGAATGCCACCGCGGGCAACTGGGCCAAAACGTAAGTGAACCCCTTCAACTTCTGGTCCATAAACAAAAATTTCTCGGTAAGGCCGTGGTTCAGGTAAGTCATCAATTTGACGTGGATTCAGTTTGGTTGCTAAGATACGCCGTGGGCTACCATTTGGAAGAGGGGTAAAAGCATTCGTTCTCAAGCTTGCTGCAATGAGATTACGATAACGGCGTAAAATGAGATCATCATCCAAACCGGGTACCTTTTGTAATTTTTCTTCGATACGCTGTTGAATGCTTTGTTCGTTGTTGATACGTTCTGTTTCTGTATAGCTTGGATGAAATTTCAAATGAAATAACGCATAAAGATCTTGCGTAATGTCGGGATAGGTATTTAATGCTTGTGCGACGCGTTTTTGTGAATAAGGAATGCCAGCTTGTTGGAGATAGCGCCCATAATGGCGCAAAATAACAATTTCACGCCAATCGAGTTGAGCTGTTTGTGTTAGGGCATTAAAGGCATCATTATCGGCATCTTGAGCCCATACGGCTTCAAATGTTTCAGCGTGTTTTGAGCCGTTTTTATCCAGGTCGATACAAAGTTGGAAAGCACTTTCGAGCTGCATATCATGAAGGTAGACGGATTGTCCGTGTCCGTCTGGCAGTTTAAGCGTTTGTTCGGCAATGACGCGAAAGCCCATATTTTCAAGGAGTGGGACGCGTTTAGAGAGGGCAAGTGCTTTATGGCGGTGAAAAAGCCTAAGAGAAATTGTTTGTTTTTCTTTATTATGGGCATGATAAAAAGTAACGAAAAGAGGCTTTGTATCATTAAGACTTAGAATGTAACTTGCATCTTCAATCGCATTTTCTGCTGAAAACAAGTCGTGATAGCTATTAGGAAATTGGCTGGCCAAGAGCGTTTGTTGGTTTGTTGCTTGGCGAATAAGAGCTACAGCTTGAACACTATCTTCCCAACTTTGTGTTATAGAACGAACATTTTGTTCAAGTGTGGTGCGTTCAATAATAGGAACGCTATCACTTCCTTTGCGATGGATGGTATAATGAACACGTATAAGCGTGCTTTCTAAAAAGAGTGGATAGGATTCAAAAAAATCACCTTGGTATGTGCTCACAAAATACGCGCCAATCTTCTCGCGAATAGTGCTGTTATATTGGTCGCGTGGCACATAGACAAGTATGGACACAAATCGTCCAAAAGGATCAGCATGAGCGAGCACACGTAAACGTGGACGCTCGTCTAATTGTAGAATAAGTTCGGCATTTTCTGTCAAAGTATCAACGTTGGAGCGAAACATTTCATCTCTTGGATAAGTTTCTAAGACGTTAATGAGTGTTTTTCCAGAATAGTCAGCACGATTATATCCAAGACGTTGAATAATATTTTCAGCCTTTTCTTTTAAGAAAGGAATTTGAAAGATTGAATGTGTGTAAGCTGAGGAGGTAAACAATCCGACAATGCGCAATTCTCCGCATAGATGATTTTCTTTATTAAAGATTTTAATGCCAACGTAATCAAGCCAAGTCGGGCGGTGAATTTTTGAACGGCTATTAGCCTTTGTCACAATCAGGAGATTGTCGCTTTCCATAAAAGAGAGGATCTCCTGAGGAGGTTCTTCTATGCGTGCATCACCGATAATACGAATAGAGGCATTCGTGAGAATACCCAATTCAGTGTTTCCTGCTTTAAAAGCTTCTGTGGGTTTTTTTCCTTTGGTGAAGTTATAAGTGCGCATTCCAAGGAAGATAAAATTATTGTCCATAAGCCATTTAAGAAACTCAACGGTTTTTTCACCCTCTTTTTGATAGCTTGATGGGAGACTCGTTTGATAGGCATGGATATGCTTTTTGACTTCTTCAAGCATGGGTTTCCAGTCTTGCACAGCGGCATTGACCTGTTCGAGTACCAAAGCAATTTCATCTTTGAGTTTTTGGATCTTTTGTGTGCTTAATGATTCAATGTGGATTTGCATCAGACTGGTACGCTGTCCAGAGGCACAATCAATGACAGGATGTGCAATCAAATAAATGTGGTTCGTATGCTGATTGAATACATTTAAAATAGAATCAAGCAGGAAGGGTTTGTTATCATTGACAAGTGTGATAACGGTTATGGGTTTATCATTGCGGGTTAAATTGTGTTCAAAGCAGATGGTGTTTTTTCCGCTCTGATGTAGATTGAAGGATTCAGTAGCGATGATCGCAGCTTTTTGGAGTTCTTCTTCTTTATAACAAACTATATCTTCTTTATCGGTATGAGCAAAGAGAATCTGTTTAATTTTATCAGGATTGCTCTTTACATCTGATGCTTCTTGTTTTGACACAATACTCTTCCCTTTTTTGCTTTTGGTGGCCTTTTCTCTTCACAAGAATAGGCCATTATGCTAGATCTTTGTATCATGTAGCATCTTCTCTTTGAAGGGAATAGTTATTTAAGATAATATAAAATTATTTTTCCATTTTATATTTACAATGAAAATTTTAAATATTCTAAGCAAGTATTTTGCAGAGATGGAATGATATTATTTATAATAAAAGGATATTTTTATTCAATATTGTTTTATAACTTTCAAATATACTATGAAAGTCAATATATAATGACGTGTTTTCCAAAAAGACTGTTAATCGGTTATCAGTCCTTTATAAAAAATCATTTTTCTCATAAAATAGATCATTATCGGCAATTGGCGGATGAGGGGCAAAATCCCGATATTTTAGTAATTGCTTGTTGTGATTCACGTATCATACCAGAAACGATTTTTGATGCTAGGCCGGGTGAAATTTTTGTGCTGCGCAATGTAGCAAATTTGGTTCCACCTTTTTCTCCTGATAATCAATATCATGCAACATCAGCAGCCATTGAATTTGCTGTGCAATTTCTTGAGGTTAAGCATATTGTTATTTTAGGACATGCACATTGTGGGGGGATTAGTACTGTTCTTGATGGGGCATGTCAGTCTTTATCATCGGATGATTTTATTGGGCGGTGGATGAGCCTTTTAGCGCCAGCAGGGGAAGCAGTTGCCAACAATGAGTTTTTGACTGCAGCGGAGCGGCAGACAGCATTAGAGCGTATTTCTATTCGTTATTCGTTGAAGAATTTAGAGACATTTCCATGGCTGAAAACGCGCAAAGATCAAGGTATTTTAACAGTGCATGGCGCTTGGTTTGATATTTCAAGCGGTGAATTGTGGAGTATGGAACAAGAAACGGGCAATTTTCTGCGCGTTAAAGATGGGATTTCATAAAAACATTTTTTGTTATGATTCTTTTGTGCAAAAAGGTGCGGTGTGATAAATCTTGACAAAGAAAGGTTTTTATTGTTTGAAAGAATGGGCATTCAGTAACAGGAACTAACTTGGAGCCACCGACTGGGACCCCACTTGCGGGTATAAAAAGATCCCAGAGGTCAACACTCGACGACGCGGTGCGTTCTCGGGTGCTCTTTTGGTTTGTTTCTGTTTTTGTGTGTTTCTTTGTGCAGAAATGAGGTAAATTAATGTTTGAGTCTTTGCAAGAACGGCTTGGTTCCATTCTGTCCAATTTGACAGGGCGTGGGAATTTATCAGATCAGGATGTCACAACGGCATTGCGCGAAATTCGTCGCGCTTTATTGGAAGCCGATGTTGCGCTTGATGTTGTGCGTTCTTTCACGGATAGAGTTCGCGAAAAAGCTGTTGGATCTGCTATTGTTAAATCCATCAAGCCTGGCCAAATGGTTGTTAAAATTGTTCATGATGAACTTGTTAATATGCTGGGAGGTGAAGGCGTTTTAAGTGATCTAAATGCACCAGCACCCGTTGTGATCATGTTGGTTGGTTTGCAAGGTTCTGGAAAAACAACAACAACCGCAAAGCTTGCAAGGCGTTTAACCGATAAACAAAATAAAAAGGTTTTGATGGCGTCTTTAGACACACGTCGTCCTGCTGCGCAAGAACAGTTGCGTCAATTAGGGGAACAGGCGCAACTTGCAACCTTACCCATCATTGAAGGCCAATCGGCTGTTGATATTTCTGCACGTGCAGTGCAGGCAGCTAAATTAGGTGGTTATGATGTAGTGCTTCTTGATACTGCAGGACGGAACCATATTGATGAAGCTTTGATGTGTGAGTTATCCGAGATTAAGGCTTCTTCGCTTCCCCATGAAATTATGTTAGTTGCTGACAGTCTCACCGGTCAGGATGCGGTTCGTCTTGCACGTTCTTTTGATGAACGTGTAGGAATTACAGGTATTATTTTAACACGTATGGATAGTGATGGCCGCGGTGGTGCTGCTCTTTCAATGCGTGCAGTTACGGGCAAGCCAATTAAAGCGATTGGAGTTGGTGAAAAAATAGAGGCTTTGGAAGAGTTTCATCCCAGTCGTATTGCAGATCGTATTCTCGGTATGGGAGATATTGTTTCTTTGGTTGAAAAAGCTGCAGAAACGATCGACCATGAAAAGGCTGCTGCTTTGGCCAAAAAGATGAGGGCTGGTCAGTTCGATCTGAATGATCTTGCGGAACAATTACGTAAAATGAAACAGCTTGGGGGAATGGGGGGCATTATGGGAATGCTGCCGGGTTTGGGAAAGTTGAAAGATCAAATTATGGCTGCGGGTTTTGATGACCGTCTTTTTAACCGTCAATTGGCTATTATTTCGTCGATGACGCCTGAAGAGCGTGCTAACCCTGAGCTTTTGAAACATAGCCGCAAGCAGAGGATTGCGAAAGGATCCGGTACGAGTGCAGCGGATATTAATAAGCTTTTAAAAATGTACCGCCAAATGGCTGATATGGTGAAAGCCATGGGGGGTAAGGGCAAAGGCAGTTTTATGGGAAAGCTGTTCGGGGGGCTTGGTTCCAAAATGGGATTTGGTGGTATGGGTACTCCTAGTGAATTGCCTGATTTATCAGGGCTTGATCCGGCTCAATTATCAGCACTGCAAAAGCAGGTCGAAAATGGTCGTGGAGAGAAAGTATTGCCCGGTCTTCCTGGAAGCAAATTAAAGCTTCCTGGCCTCTCTAATAGTGGAGGAAAATTCCCTCAATTTCCTAAGAAAAAATAAGGCGTCAAGAGAGGAGCAGGCCTTATGCAGAAAACGATTCAAGATGAGTTGGTGCGTTTACGAGCATCCATTGATAATTTGGATGCGGCATTGGTGTGTATTTTAGCAGAGCGTTTTCGTTGTACGCAGGCGATCGGCGTTTTAAAAGCGCGTTATGATTTGCCTATGATAGATCCTATGCGCGAACAAATTCAGACTGTGCGTTTGCGACAATTAGCCATAGATAGCCATCTTGATCCCGATTTTGCAGAACAGTTTTTGAAAATCATCATTAAAGAAGTCATTCGTCGTCATGAAGCAATTGCTGACAAGCAAAAAACGCAGTGAATTAGTTTAGACGAAAACTAAAGCTGATAATAGGAGAAAAATATGGCATTGAAAATTCGTTTATCCCGTGGTGGTTCAAAAAAGCGTCCTTACTACCATATTGTTGTTGCGGATGCCCGTAGTCCGCGCGATGGTCGTTTTCTTGAGCGTGTTGGTGCATGGGATCCAATGTTGCCTAAAGATGGACCACGTGTGAAACTTAAGGAAGAACGTATCCAATATTGGCTTGGTCAGGGCGCTCAACCGACAGATCGCGTTTTGCGGTTTTTGGACGCTGCTGGTTTGAAAAAGCGTCCAGCACGCAATAATCCACGCAAAGGTGAGCCTGGCAAGAAGGCGCAAGAGCGTATGGCTGCAGCAAAACAAGCTGCCGAAGAAGCTGCATCACAAGAAGCATAATAAGTTACATGTAATATTGACATGTAACAACAAAGTGTGCATTAAGAGCTTATGCATAATCAGCGGTCATCTCCATTTTTGTGTGAAAGCTGCTGATTTCTCTTTTACGGTTGTGATGCAGACCTGTATCGGTGTTGTGCTTACCTTTTTTGGCTGCAATGTGCTTATTTTTAAAAGCGGTTTGGATTCTTAATTTTGCGTTTTTTAAAAATCAATAGCCCGGCCTTTTAGTTCCCAGTCTCCATAGCGTGCAGGGTCTTTGCCGCCGCGACCACCGTTTTCTATGGGGGGGGGGTCATTTGTTTCGCTTTTGCGTCTTTCTGCAGCTTCTTTTAGGGCGCGTTGTGCTTCTGGGGGGAGATGTTTCTGCTGTGTAGGAGCATACGCATCAATAATTGACTTTCTGATTTCTTTGCCTTTTTTATCCATTTTATACCTATATTCTCATCCATTTTACATCTATACTCCATTGAATAAGGAGAAAGAAAACCCCATCATATAGAAATAATGATATTTTATCATGGAGTTTTAGACAATGAATATCATGCGCACAGCAATACTTGTAGCTTTTTTGACCGCTCTTTTTATGGGAGTTGGTTACCTCGTTGGAGGAGGCAATGGTATGGTTATTGCGCTTTTAATGGCAGGTGGCTTAAACTTTTTTTCTTATTGGAATTCCGATAAAATTGTTTTGAGAATGTATGGTGCGCGTGAGGTTGATCAGCATTCGTCGCCCGTTTATTATAAGATTGTGAGTGAATTGGCTCAAAAAGCTTCCCTTCCACAGCCGAAAGTTTATATCATTGATAATGCTCAACCGAATGCTTTTGCGACGGGGCGCAATCCGCAGAATGCAGCTGTTGCGGCGAGTACAGGGCTATTGCAACAGTTGAGTACAGAGGAAATTTCTGGTGTAATGGCTCATGAGTTGGCGCATATTGAACATCATGATACGTTGACCATGACTCTTACTGCAACAATTGCAGGGGCAATTTCAATGCTTGGTAATTTTGCTTTGTTTATGGGAAGATCACGCAATTCTTCAGATCAGTCTCAGGGTTCTGGGATGATTGGAGGAGTTATTGCCCTGTTTGTGGCGCCTTTTGCTGCTATGCTTGTGCAAATGGCTATTAGTCGCACGCGCGAATATGCCGCAGATCGGCGGGGAGCTGAAATATGCGGCAATCCCTTATGGTTGGCTTCGGCTTTAAGTAAGATTGCAGGCGGTGGACATGCCGTGTATAATGAAGAGGCAGAGCATAATCCAGCAACAGCTCATATGTTTATTATTAATCCTTTGCGTGGTGAGGGAGCTGATAGTCTTTTTTCTACGCATCCAGCGACCGCAAATCGTATTGCAGCTCTTTATCGGCAGGCGGAAGAAATGAGCGGATCATTGGCTCAGGGCATAAAGTGGGATGCGGAGAGTAGAATTTTTGAGAAAAATGGGAGCTTAGACTATCAAGATCTGAAATTAAGTGCTAAGAACAACGCATTCAGTGATCAAGAAAAAAATATTCTTCGCCGGGTAACAAATCGCCCCGCTTGGCTTCGTCATAAAAGATCAAAAGGGTCTCAATCATAAAGGCCTAAAAGAGGCAAAATGATAAAGGCGTTATTTTGAAAAGTAAAAAATTGGGATATGTTTCTGAAGAGAGTGTTCCTGGGTTGCGTGTACGCCGAGTGTGTATTCGTCTTTTGGGTGCGGTGCTTGATAAGCGTACTTCTCTTTCTGGCTTGACAGATAATGAGCATGGACATCCACATTACTTAGAACTTTCGCATCGAGATCGTTTATTATGCCGTGCGATTTTAGGGGCAGCACTGCGCCATCGGGGGCAGATTACGGCGACTTTATCTCGGTTTTTAACACGATCTTTGCCATCGCAAGCATTTTCACTTCAGCATCTTTTACATATTAGTGCGGCACAAATTCTTTATCTTGATGTTCCCGATCATGCGGCGATTGATTTGGCCGTGCGTGCGGCAAAACTTGATCCACGTTTGTGCCGTTTTTCAGGATTGGTGAATGCTATTTTACGCAAGATAGCGCGTGAGGCGGTGTTATTGCGCGTGAAAACACCGACCATTGAAGATGTTCCAGCTTGGTTTGGTCAGCTTTTGGTGTCTACATATGGAGCAGAGAGGGCGCGTCAAATTCTCGCAATTCAAGGCACAACGCCACCGCTTGATTTGACTGTGAAATCCGATAGTGTTGGGTGGGCACAGCGGCTTGGGGGAGTTGTGTTACCCAATGGTTCTGTGCGGCTGAGTGCTTTGGGCTGTTCTGTTGTTGATTTGCCAGGATATGCAGAAGGGGAGTGGTGGATTCAAGATGTGGCAGCAGCATTGCCGGCTTGTTTACTGGGAGATATTCAGGGTAAACAGGTGGCAGATCTTTGCGCTTGCCCCGGTGGAAAAACAGCACAATTGGCTTTGCAAAAGGCGCATGTGACAGCAATTGATCTTTCTGCTAATCGGTTAAAGCGTTTAAGCGAAAATATGAATCGGCTTCATTTCTCAGTGCGTTATTGGGTTGGTGATGTGAGAGATTTTGAGCCACATCAACTTTTTGATGCGATTCTTCTTGATGCGCCTTGTTCTTCTACTGGAACAATACGCCGTCATCCCGATATTTTGTGGACAAAGTCGATGAATGATGTCGTTAAATTAGCGGCGTTGCAATATGATTTGCTTGTCGCTGCAATTGCCTTAGTCAAAAAAGATGGACGTCTTGTCTTTTCCAATTGTTCATTGGCAAGAGAAGAAGGGGAAGATCTTGTTAAGAAAATTTTGTCAACACGCAATGATATTGTTTTAGAACCTATTGTGGCAGAGGAAATGGGTGCTATGGCGCATTTGCTATCCTCTGATGGCACCTTGCGCACAACGCCTGCGGACTGTTGTGGTCAAAATTTTGATGTTGGGGAAAGAGTACCATCTGGAATGGATGGTTTTTTTGTGGCACGTTTTCGAAAAGTAGCCTAGTTAACGCTTCTTTCATTAAAATAGTCGAAGGTATGTTTGAGAAAACATGTACGGAGATATGATCGTGGCGATTGCAGTGATAGGCTCTCAGATAAAAACATCGGCTGTTGCATATACGATGCATCAATTCTTGAAGCGTTTGTGGGTAGGGCCGTTGTTTAGTTGGCGATTTTCGGGTTTTCGTCCGCAAAAGATTTTAGCGCATCCTCTTGATTTGTGTTGCGCTGATCCTACGATGGCGCGTGAATTTTATCATGGTCGTTTTGCTTTTTCTGGTCGTATTGTTCATTCTGGTTCTGCTTCGCCTTTTTCATTAACGCCTCCAACGTTGGAATGGGAAACAGCGCTTCATGATTTTCATTGGTTGCGGCATATGACAGCGGCACGTAGTGAATTGGTTGCCGCGCATGCGCGCTCTTTGTTGGAAGATTGGCTTGATCATAATGGCAAAAGAGTCAAGGGAGTTCCTTGGAGTGGAGCTGTTGTGGCTCGGCGTTTGATTTCATGGATTTGTCATTCGCAAATGTTGTTGGATGGTGCAAGTGAACGATTTGAAAAGCGCTTTCTACGCTCGATTGGTTTCCAATTTCGTTATTTGCGCATAGCGATTCGCAGTATGGAAAATAATGATCGGCGTTTATTGGCAGCGATTTCTTTAACATTCGCATCTTTAGCTTTGCCAGTTTCGGCTTCGATGAAGAAAAAGGCGCAAACATATCTCGTAGGGGAGCTTTCGCGTCAAATTCTTGTCGATGGAGGCCATATTTCGCGTAGTCCTGTTATTTTGCTCAGTTTATTATCGGATTTATTATCTTTGCGTCAGCTCTATATGCACATCAATGAAACAGCGCCACGCATTTTAATTGATTCCGTTGAGCGTATGTTGCCTGCTTTGCGGTTTTTTATGCATGAAGATAAAACATTAGCTCATTTTAATGGGGTCGGATCTATTATGCCAGCGTGTTTATCGGCTGTTTTAGATTTAGATGAAACAGTGGGGCACCCTTTTAGCCACGCACGTTATTCGGGTTTTCAGCGTTTGCATGCCAATCAAACGACAGTGCTTGCTGATACAGGAAAGTTCCCAACACGTTCTGCTGCAGAGCATGCATGTTCGGGGTGCTTATCATTTGAAATGTCTTCGCAGGGTAACCGTTTTATTATCAATGCAGGTGTTAATTCTTATGGAAGTAAGGAATATCAGCATTTTGGACGTGTTACAGCTGCGCATTCAACGGCAACAGTGAATGATTGTTCGGTGGGTATTTTTCGTAAAAAGAGGAACAGAGCTTCTTCTCTTTTACTGGAAGGACCGACAGAGGTTCAAGTGCAACGTATAGAAGGTTCAGAAAATATTGGCTTTATTGCACGTCATAATGGTTATGTGCGGCTTTTTAATCTCTTTCACGAGCGTGGTCTGGTTTTAACGACAAATGGGGATACCATTGAAGGGTTTGATCGTTTTTTTATGCCGCGTAGTGGTTCGTTGAAGAAGTATAAAATGAGTCAAAATGAAAACAACGATGTTGCTGTTCGGTTTCATATTCATCCGCAAGTTGAGGTTAGTCATAATGGCAATTCTGTACGTTTGATTGTAGGAGAACAGATGTGGCATTTTATATCGCCTGATGTTGATATTTGTCTTGAAGACTCGATTGATTTTGCTGGATTAACAGGTTCACAGCGTACGCAACAGATTGTTTTGTACTTCCGTCCTGCAGTACAGGAAAAAGTCCGTTGGCGTTTTACCCGCCATGAATTGAAGTCGTAATTCGCTTCTTTATGAGGTGGATGAAGATAGTATGCGTATCCGCGTGTTGAAGAAAAGCGTTGTATTCTTGCAATATGCTGTGACAGAAGTTTATATTATGGTTATTATAATATAGCTTTTCTTAAATGGTTGCCGTTATTTTTAGGATTTCTGTTATGGCTGTTACTGCAAAAAAAAATCCCATACCTGATCTTTGTTACGTTCGTCGTGCTCTGCTTTCTGTTTCTGATAAAACTGGTTTGGTAGAGTTTGCGCGAGCACTTCACGTTTATGGCGTTGAATTGATTTCAACGGGAGGAACATCTAAAGCGCTAATGGATGCTGGTTTGCCGGTAAAAGATGTTTCTGAAGTTACAGGGTTTCCGGAAATAATGGATGGACGTGTTAAAACACTTCATCCCTTGGTTCATGGCGCTTTATTAGGAGTGAGAAATGATCCAAGTCATGTTGCGGCAATGGAAGAAAACAGCATAAGTGGCATTGATCTTCTTGTTGTTAATCTTTACCCTTTTGAAGAAACTGTGCAGTCAGGGGCGGATTCGCAAACCATTCTTGAAAATATTGATGTTGGTGGACCAGCGATGATTCGCGCAGCGGCTAAGAATCACGCTTATACTGGTGTTGTGACAGCAGTTTGTGATTATGATTTGGTTTTGGCTGAATTAAAAAAACAGGATGGGTGTTTAAGCTTTTCATTACGGCGTCAATTAGCTGCACGGGCTTATGAGCGTACAGCCGCTTATGATGCGGCGATAGCTGCTTGGTTCACGCGAGATTTAAAAATTGAAACACCGTCTTGGCAGAGTTTTTCTGGTCATCTTGAAAGTGTGATGCGTTATGGGGAAAATCCGCATCAACAGGCTGCATTTTATCGCTCGCGTGATAAACGTTTTGGAGTTGCAACAGCAACACTTTTGCAAGGAAAAGCGCTTTCTTATAATAATATGAATGATACAGATGCGGCGTTTGAGCTTGTGGCAGAGTTTGATCCTCAGAGGACTGCTGCTGTTGCTATTATTAAACATGCTAATCCTTGCGGCGTTGCGGAAGGGAAGAGTTTAAAAGAGGCTTATTTGAAAGCCCTTATGTGTGATAATGTGTCGGCATTTGGTGGGATTATTGCTTTAAATCAACCCCTTGATGAAGAGTGTGCGAGAGAGATCGTAAAACTGTTTACGGAAGTGATTATCGCTCCTGATGCGACAATGGCTGCGCGCGAAATCATTACTCAGAAAAAAAATCTTCGTTTATTGATAACGGGTGGCCTGCCTGATCCACGTTGCGATGGATTGATTGCCAAAACGCTTTCTGGAGGGCTATTGGTTCAGTCGCGTGATAATGCTGTTATTGATGATCTTAAATTGCAAGTGGTCACAAAGCGTGCACCAAGCCAGGATGAAATGCGTGATCTTCAATTTGCTTTTCGTGTGGTTAAACATGTTAAATCAAATGCTATTGTTTATGCAAAAAACAACGCAACAGTTGGTATTGGTGCTGGTCAAACAAGCCGAATCGATTCAGCTAAAATTGCAGCGCGTAAAGCTGAAGAAGGGGCACAAAGAGCAGGGATAACAGAGCCTCTGACTAAAGGATCAGTGGTTGCATCTGATGCGTTTTTTCCTTTTGCAGATGGTTTGTTGGCAGCTGCTGAAGCCGGTGCGACAGCAGTTATCCAACCAGGAGGATCTATGCGCGATCAGGAAGTCATTGAGGCGGCTAATGCGCATGGTCTGGCAATGGTTTTCACAGGTGTACGGCATTTTCGCCATTAATTTGATGTGCCGCTTTCTTTATTGTGATCGATCATCCAAATGAGAACAATTTTAACGTGCTTCTTTGTTATGAATGCACGCCAGTTATGCAATTATAGCATATCTCATTTTGATAATTTGTTCTATATCTTACGATAAGGATTTAACAGAGGTGAGAGAAATGCATATTCTACGTTCTTATAATCGTTGGCGTCGTTATCGTCGGACGGTTGATGCATTGAAGAGTCTTTCAGCGCATGAACTCAGTGATCTTGGTATTAATCGTGGTGATATTAATTTGATTGCGTGGCATTCGGCGCGTGAATCATCTAAGACTTTGAATTGATGCTCAGATGAGTGCTTTATTGTGGAAAATCCGCTTGTTTTTCCTGTGAACAGGCGGTTTTCTATTTTTTGTTTCGATTATAACATTAGGCCAGAACGATGAGGGGTGTTTTATATTCCCTTTGAGGACTTTTATATCTGCTTGTGGGTCTATTGCGTGTCGTTTTTTTGAGAAAAAAGGTAAGACATGTGAGATTTTTAGAGCAAGAATGTCATAATGCTTTTTGGAGAGAGGCGGTTGTTGCTTAGAGTAAGAATATTTGTAAAGTCTGTCTAATAAGGAACTTGCATCTGTTATGTGTCTTTTTCGGCTTTATGGAGCAATAGAAAAAGAGAGGCAGCTAGGATGCCAGCAGCTAAGATAAACCATGTGATGGCATAGGTGAGGTGGTTGTTTGGAAATTGTACAACGGTCAGACCGGCAATGGGTAAGTTGGATTGTGGGTTCGTTGGTTTGTTAGCATCAATAAAATAAGGCGCAACCGTAGAAAGACCGAGTTTTTGTGCCATGGCGGGGAGTTGTCGTGTATACCATAGATTTTTGTCGGGATTGTTTTTGCGTGGAAAAAAGCCGTTTTTTTCACTCATGCGTAAAAGACCGACAATTGTAGTTTGCTTCATGTCTGTATCAGGCTGATGATCCAATAGGTCGGTTTGAGGTGGTGTATTTTCTTTCTGGAAGTGATGACGTGCATCCATGGGAATAAAACCACGATTTACAAAAGTGAGAGCGTTGTCGGCTGTTTGTAAAGGAGTTAAAACCCAATAGCCTGTGGTATTTTGGGCTACAGCAGTGACAAAAATATTTTTGTTTGTAAGAAGTTTTCCTGTGATGGTGATAGGTCGATATTCATCTTTATCAAAGGTAACATACGCCCACTGAGTTTGGGGTGGTGCGTCGACAGGAGAGAGATGAATACGCTGATGAGCATTGGCTATAAGGTTTGTTTTCCAGTTTAGTCGTTGCACTTGCCAAATTCCTAGGGCACTGAAGACAAGAAAAAAGAACACACATACAATACCAAATAAAATGGAAAAAAAATTAATGTGTTTGCTTGAGCGTTTTGTTGAGGAGTCATTCATTTTATTCATGATAAGAATTCTTTAAACATGTCGAGCAATAAAAAAAAGCGTTTTGTACAATTTTGTGGAAAAAGATGATAGAACGGACTGAATAAAGCAACGAGGAAGATTTATATAAAGGCTTGACTTTTTGTAGCCAACAACTTACAAAGATAAGGCTTTTTAGAAGCACCCGTTTAGGGTAAAGAAACACCCGTTTAAGGCGATATTTGTATGTGTTGTGCATACATTCTGTTTTGCTGGTGTTGAGATTTAAGGTTTCTTAGAGTTTAAGGGTGAAGTTTATGTCTCGTGCCTGCGAATTGACAGGAAAAACGGTTCAATATGGCAACAATGTTAGCCATGCCAACAATAAAACACGCCGTCGTTTTTTACCAAATCTTTGCAATGTAACATTGATGTCAGAAGTATTAGAACAAAGTTATCGTTTGCGTGTTTCAGCAAATGCTTTGCGTTCGGTTGAACACCGGGGTGGTCTTGATAGCTTTTTGCTGAAAGCTGATGATAAGACATTATCACAGCGTGCGCGTTTATTAAAACATCAGGTTATGAAAAAAAAAGCTGAGCAAGTTATCTGATTGTTTTTGTCTATTAAAATGTGTTTTTTTCTTAGTTGGTAGAGAGTTATCATATTTTATAAGATGCGTATGCAGGTTTGGATTTAAATGTAGGTTTTGAGAGAGTGTGTTGTCGTATTCTATCTCATGATTTTCTTCGTATGTGAGAGCACAACTTCATATATTTTTAATAAAGATTTTAAAGTGCAAACTTGAATCTGCAGAGTGAGGATGATCTCTCTCACATGAGCGTGATATGAGATTATGCCGATGCTGGTATGTTGTCTTATTTCAGATTTTTGCGATATCAATTGATTTTGTAAGATTGGTTTTCTCGGTAGTTGAGAAAATTTGACGTTTACAGGCTTAGGTGGGTGGTTTGCGTTTAATTGAATATTGCAGTTGTTTGGATAGCTTTTAAAGAAATACTGACGATAGGAAACTCTCGCAAGGTTTGTGTTTGTTAAATGCTCCTTCGTTAAAAAGGCCGAATCGGCAGTTTAATTGATTTGATTCATTCTGAAATTTGTTTTTTCTTTTAACTTTGAGAGTATTAAAGGTTTCTTTTTACAGTTCTACTGTATGCATAGAGCATTTTATGTAGGTAAGGTGAGCGTAAGTAGGGCGAATCATTTCGTGTATTCTTTATCGCAACTTTATCCAATTTTTCATAAAATTTTTTAATGTACGAGTCTTTGACCATACTGTTCTGCACAATGACAGACTAAGATATCCAATGTAGCCGTAATGTTTCTGGGGCGAATGGTGAATGCATTGTTGTTTTTCGTCAATATTTACAATTTAATTGTGTTTTATATGAAAATATACAATTTAAAGTTGATTTTTTGATGTTTATTTTGTAGTACTGATTTGGGGAGGGTACTTCAGCGATGTTTCTATTTGCATGGTGCAGCAAATGCTCTGTGTTGGGTTGAGCAGGGTGTCGGTTTTGATAGCTTTTTTTAAGACTTATGAGGGGGTGTTGTGGTATGCGCGTTTGTTGATATGACAGACGTTAAAAACAAAGCTGAAGAAGTGGATTAATCGCTTCGGTTTCTTCCGAAGTTCTTTTTTACTTTAATTTTGGAGAGTTTATATGGATTCTTTAGATCTTTTTAAGAGATCGTGGGGTATTTTATGTAAATGGTTTGCATCTGTTGATCATTTTTTTACAACGACTTTACCCGGTTTATTTTCGTAAAATTTCTTAATGTGCAGGTCTTTGGTAGCATCGTACTTGTGCATGAGTAGACTAAGCCATTTAATGTGGCAGGAATATTAATCTATGCAAACGGCAAACATGGTATCGTTTTGTTCAATTTTTGCTTCAATCTTTGCAATGTGACATTGACTTTAGAGATGCTTTAGAAATGTTGCCGTTTGTGTATTTTGATGAGCGTTTTGCGTTCGATTGAGTGTCACAATTATTTTGATCCATTTTTTAGAAAGTGCTTGTGATAAAAAACTATCGCAGCAGATGTATTTCCTTTCAATGTCACTTCGTTAAGGAAGATAGAGATCATTAAGGAAATCTTTGAATAAAGATTTCATGTCTTCAATTCAGAACAAAGTCAGATTACTTGCTTTTGTTTTAGAGTATGGTATGTTGTGGCCTCAGTGTTTGATCACAGTATTTTATTGATTCCACTTTCATTCTCTGGTTAGAAAAATGTTATCAACATTTAGATTTTTGCGCGCGCAGAAAAAGAAAAAATATATTATTTTTTCTAGCTTTGCGATGTGTGTTGCAGTGACTATTTCCAATATTCTGGTTCAGTATCCTGTCCATTGGTTTAATTTGAATGAGATATTGACCTATGGGGCTTTTACTTATCCGGTTGCTTTTCTTATTAATGACCTTACTAATCGTTTTTATGGTCCAGCCGCTGCGCGGTGTGTTGTTTATGCTGGTTTTTTAACGGGTTGTTTTGTATCGTGGGTATTGGCGACACCGCGGTTGGCGATTGCATCTAGTGCGGCGTTTTTATTTGGACAATTGCTTGATATTATTGTTTTCACGCCTTTACGGCGTAAAACATGGTGGAAGGCGCCTTTAGCTGCTGCGTTGGTTGGATCAGCTTTGGATACAATTTTGTTTTTTGCACTTGCCTTTTCTTACCATTTTGCTTTTATCGATCAGATGACAGGTTGTTCCGATAGTTCTATTCTGGAAAACACAATGTTTTGGGGAATGACGATACCGGTTTGGCTTTCACTCGCTTTTGGCGATTTTATGGTAAAAATTGTTATGAGTCTGATTATGCTTGTGCCTTATGGTACGATGTTGCGCAGTTTTAGTGCGTACTCTTTATCAAGACAACTGAAAAGATAATGATTTTATCTTGTATAAATGATGGCATTATCGTTGACCATTATTGCAGTTGGTGGAATTTCATAATGTGTTTGTAGAATGATAGTCTTTTAAAGGTGTGTTTTATGTAGCCATTTTAATATGGCGAATGTTTCAATGTTGAATACATGCTGATTAAGCATGTGCTCTTAGGGGATGCACTTTTTTATCACTAAAGAGTGCCGCCAATTGCTTTGTGATGGCGCAAGCTAGTTCTTCAGCATTTGCAATTGTTACGGCGCGTTGATAATAGCGTGTAACATCATGACCAATTCCAATGGCAATTAATTCTATAGGTGAATATGCTTGAATTTCTTGAATAACAGCACGCAAGTGCTTTTCAAGATAATTGCCAGAATTAACGGAAAGTGTTGAATCATCAACGGGTGCGCCATCAGAAATAACCATCAGAATGCGGCGATATTCGTGTCGTAATAAAAGACGCTGATGTGCCCAAATAAGTGCTTCACCATCAATATTTTCTTTCAGCAATCCTTCCTGCATCATCAAACCTAAATTGCGCCGCGCACGACGCCATGGTGTATCAGCGCTTTTATAGATAATATGGCGCAAATCGTTGAGACGTCCTGGATGGTCGGGCTTGTTTTGATTGATCCACTCTTTGCGCGTTTGTCCACCTTTCCAAGCTTTGGTGGTAAAGCCCAAAATTTCAACTTTAACACCACAACGTTCAAGTGTTTGTGCCAAAATATCAGCACAGCTCGCAGCAACAGTAATCGGCCGTCCTCGCATTGAACCTGAATTATCAATAAGTAATGATACAACTGTATCACGAAATTGTGTATCGCATTCCATTTTGAATGAAAGAGATTGCATCGGATCTATAATGAGACGTGAAAGCCGTGCTGTATCGAGATATCCTTCCTCAAGATCAAAATTCCAAGCGCGATTTTGTTGTGCCATGAGGCGGCGCTGCAGATGATTTGCTAAACGTCCGACAATAGTTTGAAGATGATTTAATTGTTGATCAAGACAATGACGTAAGCGATTCAATTCGCCTTCAGAACATAAATCTGTTGCTTCCACAACTTCATCAAATTGATTGGTAAAAATTGTGTAATCAGTAAGCCTCTCCATTTGTTGCAAAGTATGGAAAGGGGGTTTTGATTTATGTATTGTTTTCTGGCAAAGATTTTCTTGTTCTGCCTCACCTTTAGCATCATCACTTGATTGGGTGGCTCGAGCTTTTCCTTTGTCTTGTGTATCGCTTTTTTGTTCAGTTATTTTTTTTTCATCACTTTGGAGATGCTTTTTGTTCACGCTCCCTTCGTTTTCTTGATTTTTGATATCATCACTGTTTTTTGATTTTTTGTTGTTGGTATTATCGGAATTATCTTCCAGTTTGACCGCCATCTTTAGTGCAAAAAGCATCTGGCGTACAATACGCGCGAAAGCATCTTGGTTATGAATATGGTGTGTGAGTTCGTACAGTTCTGAAGCGGCTTTTTGC
Source organism: Bartonella sp. A05 (assembly GCF_026930145.1). Lineage (GTDB taxonomy): Bacteria > Pseudomonadota > Alphaproteobacteria > Rhizobiales > Rhizobiaceae > Bartonella. The sequence continues at coordinate 404,087 of NZ_JANHOJ010000001.1, forward strand.
TCGATTTCTTGACGCCATAGCTCCAGTACCGATCCGGCTTCTGGTGGAGGAGGACGTGCTGTTATTTTTTCGCGTAATAGAAGTGCGATCGCTTCCTGGATAGGCGCTTCACTTTGGCTGCTGATCATTTGATAATGGGCTTTTTTGTATTTATCAGCGAGCATTCTATCAAGATTATATGCGATCCCTTCCATTGCTAAAGTGCCAATTGCCTCAACACGTGTTTGCTCAAGAGCGTCAAAAATGGCACGTGCTTCAGGTTCTGTTGGGGAGAATTGGGCGTGAATATAGCTATTATGCCACGCTTTTCGTAACGCTATGGAATCTCCTAATCCGCGTGTGACAGCAATATCTGCATCTGTTGCATGTTGTGGCAATTCTGGTAAACAAGCGCGATTTCCATTCAGTGATGGTCTGTTATGGCTAAAAACGATTTCAAGATCGCGTGTGCCAGCAATTGTGCGTATACAGATGGAAGTGGCTGTTTTGAAAGATTCAACATCAAGGTTGTCGTTGAGAGAGCGATTTGTCAGATTTTGGTAGTTATCGCCAGCTTCTGCGACCATGATTGACGGTTTCCTTAGAGTCAGACATCATGAATTAAATGATGCGGAGAGCTCTTTTCCAAAAGCACGTTGATAAAATTCTGCAACAGTTGTACGTTCGAGTTCATCACATTTATTGAGAAAGGTTAAGCGAAAGGCAAAGCCAATATTTTGAAAAATTTCGGTATTTTCTGCCCAAGTAATAACTGTACGTGGACTCATAACTGTTGAAAGATCACCATTGACAAAAGCCTGGCGTACCATGTTAGCGACATGCACCATTTGTGAAATTGTTTTTCTTCCTTCAGTTGTTTGAAAATATTTGACCTTCGAATAAACGATATCGACTTCGGTGTCATGGGGCAAATAATTTAATATGGTTACAATAGACCAACGATCCATTTGGGCTTGATTGATCTGTTGGGTGCCATGATAAAGCCCCGTTGTATCGCCAAGGCCAATCGTATTTGCTGTTGCAAAAAGACGAAATGCTGGATGAGGAGAAATAACACGGCTTTGATCTAACAGGCTGAGTCGTCCAGAAGCCTCAAGAACGCGTTGGATGACAAACATAACATCCGGTCGGCCTGCATCATATTCATCGAAAACGAGAGCGATATTATGTTGATAAGCCCATGGTAAAATACCATCTTTAAATTCAGTAATTTGCATACCATCTTTTAAAACAATTGCATCTTTGCCTACGAGATCAATGCGGCTGACGTGACTATCGAGATTGATCCGAATACAAGGCCAGTTAAGGCGTGCAGCAACTTGTTCAATATGCGTTGATTTACCTGTGCCATGATAGCCAGAAATCATAACACGGCGGTTACAAGAAAAGCCTGCCAAGATGGCTAAGGTTGTTTGCTGGTCAAAAAGATAATCGGGATCTAAATCAGGGACGTGCGGGCTTGTTGAGCTAAAAGCAGGCACTGTTATATCCGTATCGATTTTGAACACATCACGAGCACAGATTGTGATGTCAGGCATATTTTCGTTTGCAAAGTTTGTTTTGGTCATTGTGTTTCTGGAAAGAGATCCGCTGTTCATCATCTGAGTAAACAAAGAATACAAGACATAGAACACTTATGCAATGCTCTATGGAAGAGAGTATTTAAGTATGAAGGAAACATATTGGTACATTTTGGGTACATTTTATGTCACAACGCTTTGAGAAATAATGGTTAGATGGACATTTAAATAGGGTTGTTTAGCACATAAATGGGGTTTTAACACAGACCAGATTTTTTTAGTAAGTTATAAGCGCTTAGAACTTCGCGAAAACGTTCTTCAGAAGAACGATTGCCACCATTGGCATCAGGATGATGTTTTTTGACCAATTCTTTATATTTTGTTTTAATGTCTTCGGCGGAAGCATTCGTTTGTAATCCTAACGTATCAAAGGCTTTGGCTTCCAAGGGTTTTATTTTGCGTGAGCTGGTATTGGTCGCATGGCGTTGAGTGAAAATTGTGTATGGGTTGCGCATGCGATTTTGATAGGCTGCTGTTCCAGAGCGAATCTTAGAATAATCAGCTGATGTTTTTGTTGATGTGCTATTGCTAAAGTCGGTAGACCATGTTGGACGATGCCCCGTGAGAGCATCTTTTTGAAATTTCGCGATATCTTTATCGCTGAGGCCTGAGAAATAATTAAAATTCTTATTGTAAGCGCGCACATGGTTGATACAGAAGTACAAATATTGTCCTTCGCGATTTCGACCTGCTGGTGCTTTGTGCGAACCTGCTTTTTCACAACCCTCCCACTGACATTGCTGTATTTGTGATTCAGCCTGTTTTTTTCTATTAGAACTGATACGAATTGAGTCGAATAATTTAGATGTTGTTGTCATGTGTTTGACTTATGCAAAATTGATCTGTTTGACAAGAATTGACTTTTGAAAAATTTGTTCTCATACGCATTTTGTATCAAAAAAAGCAAACCATGATACCTGTTTTTGTAAAGGAAAAAAAGATGCCAACCGCGGTTCAGACAATTATTAAGACAAAACTCAATGACGCTTTCTATCCGCAAAAGCTTGAAGTGATTAATGAGAGTCATCTTCATGCCGGACATCATCATGAGAGGCATATTTTCGATGGTCAAGGGGAAACGCATTTTCGAGTAAAAATGACTTCTTCTTTTTTTTCAGGGATGACGCGCGTAGAAATACATCGGGCAATTTATAAAGTTTTGCAGCAAGAGTTAGCGGCAAATGTACATGCTTTAGCGCTTGAGGTTGAGTGTATCTAACATTTTTTTCTCGGTTTACAAATCTTTGAAGCGCGTGGATGCGCTTTTTGATAAATTTCCGATAAGTGGTTTGTTTCCAGGTGAGTATAGACTTGTGTTGTGGATAGGTAAGCATGGCCAAGGAGTTCTTGAATCGTGCGTAAATCTCCTCCTCTCGATAAAAGATGGGTGGCGAAAGAATGACGCAATGCATGTGGTGTGGCAGTTTCTGGCAAACCAAGGCTGGCACGTAAGTTTTGAACGGTGCGCTGAATAATAGCTGGCTGCAAAGGCTTTCCTCGGGCGCCACGAAACATTGGTTGGTTATTTACCAAAGGATAAGGACAACATTTGAGATAATGTTGAACTGTTTCATAAACAGTTTTGATAAGGGGGATAAGACGTGTTTTTCCGCCTTTTCCAATAACAGATATGCTTATCATCTCGGGATCAGAAAATTGCTCTGGAGTAAGCGATAAAGCTTCCGATATCCGCATGCCACACCCATAAATGAGAATCAAGACAGCAGCATTACGAGCAGTGATCCATGGTTCATCTTCCTGTTGATTTTCTTGTTTGACCATTTTCAGTGCTGCTTTTATAGTTAAGGGTTTTGGAAGAGACTTTTGGTGTTTTGGTGTGCGGATAAGCTGAGCAGCAGGAACATCAACAATTCCTTCGCGAGATAAATATCGAAAAAAAGAGCGCAAACCCGCTATACCTCGGCTCAAGGAGCGTGCGCTTATGTTGTGTGTACGACGATCGGCTAAATAAGCGCGCAAATCAACAACACGCAAATCAGCAAGGTCATTGAAAGTTGGTTCGTTCCCTAGATGTCGACAAAGAAAAGACAAAAATTGTCGTGTATCCCGTTCATAGGATTCCACTGTTCGTTCGGACATCCGACGTGTTTGTGTAAGACTATCCAACCAGTTTTTTCTTGCGGTTAAAACGGCATGATCTGCTGGAATCAGAGGAACATTTTTGTTTTTTTTTCTGTCATCTGTTGAGAGCATTCTTTTAAGGGTACTATTATTTTTCAGATTTTGCAGTATTAGCGGTTATCACCTTGCTTTGGAGGCTGTTCTTTATGATTGGTGGTTTTATTATCTCTTTTTACATCGGCGATTTTATTGTCGCTTTTCATAGAGAGTATTTTTAAAAGATTGTTCATTGACATAAGATGTGCAAAAATACAGCCCAAGAAACCATTTTTATGCAGTTTGGCAAGCTGATTAGCGGATAATTTGTTGAGCTTTTCTTCATCAACAATCCAGAAATGTTCTAATTTTGCTGAATGACCTTTGTCGTTTGTCACATTGATTGATTTTTCGCTCAAAAGGTCCATGCTTGCAAGAGTATTAATAAATTCAGAAGTCTTGTCCATAGCAATTCTAAATTTTTCCAGAAATTGGATACGCTCTTCCAGAAAAGGAGAAACAGACCCATCTGAATTGAAGAGATCTACGCCTTCAACTTCATTAAACATGCCTGACTCTTGGTCAAAGCAAACAGAAAGTTCTTTTTCATTTGGTATTTGTGCGAGAATAAAAGGATAACGACGAATAAAAGCAGGAATATAAGTATCTTTTTTCCAGTTTTTATTGGTCGTGACGTAATCATTTTCATTATTAGAAAGACCAACTAGAGCAACAGATGTATAGTGTCGCTTATTTTGTTCATCTTGTGCACTCATAAATAAAATAGGATAATCTAATGCAGTTGTAAAATATTCACTGTTCGCTAAAGGAACCCAATGTGTATTCTTAGCGAAGGACATATCGCTCGAGGGCTTAAATTTAAGGGTTTTGTGGGTGACTTTGTTGATGGGGATAATATTTTTATAAAAAAGCATGATATTTGCCATAAGATTTTATCCTTCGTTAATCTGTTTTTTGTCACCAAAAAAGGCCTTTTCAAGAGATTTTTGATATGGCAACAACAATGAATAGAAAGTTACAGATATATTAACAGTTTTTAAAGAGATACTATTTTTACATGGAGCATAATAGAAATTTTACATGGAGAATAATAAAAAAAAGCTTAAAAATAAAGTCTGTCTTGCCATCATTGGTTCTGCCCATGGTATAAAGGGAGATGTGTGGATTAAGGTATTGAGTGATGAACCGAAGCGTTTAAAAGCTTATGGAGTTCTTTACGATGAAATGGGGCGTTCGTATGAAATTGTAACACTTCGCGCGCAAAATAAGGGTGTAGTTGTGCGTTTTAAAGGGATTGAAGGGCGCAGTGCTGGAGAAGCTTTAAAGGGAATTCATCTTTACGTTGAACGCGATCAATTGGCAGATGATTTGGGTGAGGATGAATTTTATCAAATAGATTTAATTGGGCTTCGTGTGTATGATTGTACAGATCAGATCCTGGGTGAAGTGAGTGGTTTTTTTAATTTTGGGGCTGGTGATTTGCTAGAAATACGTTTAGACACGCGAAAAACAGTGCTCATTCCCTTTAGCAAGGCAGCTGTACCAAAAATTTGCATTGCTTCTGGTTTTCTTGTTGTCGATCCATTGGCTGCCGGTTTATCTAGTGGTGAAAAAAAGTTAAAGTAGAAACGCGCTTGAACTTAAGAGAGCGATGATAAAGGAATGCAAGCATGAAGTTTCAAGCGCGTGTCTTAACGCTTTATCCTGAAATGTTTCCGGGTTTTTTGGGTTATTCTCTAGCTGGGCAGGCTTTAAAACGGGGAATATGGTCACTCGATACAGTGCAGATTAGAGATTTTGCTTTGGATAAGCACCATAGCGTTGATGATACACCGGCTGGCGGTGGTGCTGGTATGGTCATGCGGGCAGATGTTTTAGCAGCTGCCATTGATAGTTGTCCGCCTGATTCGCCAAAATTATTGCTAAGTCCGCGCGGGCGGACTTTTAACCAGGCTTATGCGCGGTCTTTGGCATTGGGTTCGGGAGTAACGTTGATTTGTGGACGCTTTGAAGGGGTGGATGAACGTGTGATAGAAGCGCGGAAACTGGAAGAAGTTTCAATTGGTGATTATATCCTTTCAGGTGGAGAAACGGCAGCGTTTGTTCTCTTAGATGCAATTGTGCGGCTGCTTCCCGGTGTTATGGGAAATAGGGTTTCTGGGGAATATGAAAGTTTTGAAAATGGTTTACTGGAATATCCACATTATACGCGCCCTTCTGTTTTTGAAGGACGAGGCATTCCACAGGTATTAGTATCAGGTCATCACAAAGCCATAGCGGATTGGCGCCAAAAGCAAGCCGAAGTGTTAACATCTCAACGTCGCCCCGATCTCTATGCTCTTTATGACAAAAATCGTCAGAAAACTTGATTCATTATGTAAGATAGTGTATTGCACAGTGCACTTTCCAGAGATCTTTCTGTGGATACAAAAATAAAAGATAGTGTATTCGCTCCTGTGTAAGGCATAGCCTAAAGAACGCCTTTTCTATATTCAGGAAAGCTTTTTTCGGTGAGGGTTGAGCGCTCTGACTGTTCGATAAGAACATAAGGATGAAAGAAATGAATATTATAGCACAGCTTGAAGCTGAACAATGTGCAAAAATCGAAGAAAAACGTAAACTTCCAGCCTTTCAAGCAGGTGATACGGTGCGTGTTATGGTGCGTGTAACGGAAGGTACGCGTACGCGTGTTCAGGCTTACGAGGGCGTGTGCATTGCGCGTTCAGGGGGAGGTTTGAATGAGACCTTTACAGTGCGTAAAATTTCTTATGGTGAAGGTGTAGAGCGTGTGTTTCCGGTTTATTCTCCTTTGATCGAGGGGGTTGAGCTTGTGCGTCGGGGTAAAGTTCGTCGTGCAAAACTCTATTATCTTCGTAAGTTAAGAGGTAAGGCGGCGCGTATCGTTGAAAAAAGAGATTACCGTAAAAAAGATGCAAAGAGTGCTAAGAGAATAGAAACCACGCCTGTTGCTGCAGATGCTGTAGGACAAACTGCTGAATAAGCACTCATTGATAAGATTCATGGAAAAAGCGGCATAAAGCCGCTTTTTTGCTGTTTCGTTAAAAAAATTAGCCAAAGAAAACAGTCTCTTATAAAAGAAGATAAAGGAGCCTGTTTTTATAAACAGTGTATGATAAAATTGGCACTGTGTGAATAAAATTTGGAGAGATTAGATTTATTTCATCCTCTTTAAGAGATATAATGTGCTTTCTTCAAGGTTGATTATTCTCTTGTTCGTGAAGGTGTAAGATCAAACTCAAGGGAGGATTCCCTTTTGGAATACTGCGGCTGGCTTATTGCTCCGGCCTTATTATACGGATGTTTGTAGTGATTGAAGAGTGTTCACATTCTAGTCAATCGTTTTGATCAATTGTTTTTCATAAAGACAGCTATGGCTAAGTTCATATATTTTTGTTCAGTGGAAAAATTAAAGATATTCAGCTGATTGTCTTCTTGAGCAGAATAAAAAAGTTTCTTTAACAATTTTAGCAATGATAGTTTCAGGTTTAGGTTTTGTAGAAAAAATTCAGGTAGAAAGTTCTGTAAAATTTATATCAAAGTGGAATCCGATCGGCGTGTGTTTGAGTGTTCTATATATCATTGCTACGGATGATGCGCGTTGGTAACTGAAGAAGCTAGTTGTGCTTCCGTGTCGATCGTGATTTGAAAGCTATTAATAAAGCTTAATAATGCGTATCTTGATTTTTCCACAATGTTTGCAGCTGTAGTCATTTCATGGAGATATTTGGGAGTGGGATTGAGAAGATCGAAAAAAAAATGCGTTTGTACTTCAGAAAAGATGTTAGACCTTTGACGTCCAGATAAAATTGTACTAAACAAGGAAAGTCTCGTAGCTTATATGTCTGTGGGACAATCGGTTTTTTTTATGCGCGACCTTTAATCCGTCATTTTAAACAACCGACCTGTAATATGAGCATCTTTGAATGCTAAACAAGTGAAAGCGGGTAATGCACTCGATCGTTGTATGCGGGTTTTCTCGCTCATGATGCAGTTTGCAGTAAAGCCAGGTCAGGATATTTTATGATAGAGACAACTAGGACAAAAGATCGCCCTCGTTCTCCTCATTTGAGCATTTATCGTTGGTCGAGCACTATGGCAGTATCAATTGCTCACCGTATTACCGGAATAGCCCTTTATTTTGGGATGGTGTTCCTTGCTATTTGGTTGATTGCGATTGCTTGCGGGGAGGAGGCGTTTAGAACCGTTAATAGGATTTATGGATCTTTCCCTGGGCTTTGTCTTTTATTTCTTTATACGCTTGCTGGGGTTCATCACATGGTCGGGAGTATTCGTCATCTTGTTTGGGACATGAATCCTTGTCTTTTAGCCAAAGAAAAAGCAACGTTAACTGCTTGGACAACAGTTTTTATTTCCCCCATTCTTACGATTGCAATTTGGGTTATTGGATATATCGTTATCTAGCCAAGGGTGGAGAGACGTATGAAAAAAGATTTTCGGACAGAACTAGGGAAAGTGCGCGGTCTTGGGAGCGCACGTGAAGGCACAGAGCATTTTTGGTTAGAGCGTTTAATGAGTTTTGTCATGGTGCCGTTTTTTCTATTTTTTATGATTCTTTTTCTGTCGCTTATTGGGAAGGACTATAGTGTTGTTCATACGCGTCTTTCCCATCCCGCTGTCACTGTTTTAATGGGGTTGATGGTTATTTCAAGCCTTTATTATATGAAACTTGGAATGCAGGTTGTTATTGAAGATTATATTCCGCGTGAAAGTGTGCGGATATTATTTCTGGTATTGAATATCCTATTTTGTTTTGTTCTGGGGGGTGTGATGATTTTTGCCCTTTTAAAAATTTCATTAGGGGTTTAAACAGTATGATGGGCACAGTATCATCTTCGGGTGTTAAAGTGGGTAGCGCTCCGTATCTCTACGTGGATCATAAATTTGACGTTGTTGTTGTTGGTGCAGGCGGTGCTGGTTTGCGTGCAACTCTTGGTATGGCTGAACAAGGGCTAAAAACAGCCTGTATTACGAAGGTTTTTCCGACACGGTCGCATACGGTTGCGGCGCAAGGTGGTATTGCTGCATCGCTTTCGAATATGGGGCCTGATAATTGGCAGTGGCACCTGTACGATACGGTAAAAGGGTCTGATTGGCTTGGTGATACCGATGCAATGGAATATTTGGTCCGTAATGCGCCTGCTGCTGTTTATGAACTAGAACATTATGGAGTTCCTTTTTCACGTACGCAAGAAGGCAAGATTTATCAGCGTCCTTTTGGGGGGCATACAACAGAGTTTGGAGAAGGACCACCGGTTCAACGTACTTGTGCGGCAGCTGATCGCACGGGGCATGCGATTTTGCATACACTTTATGGGCAGAGCTTAAAGCATAATGCGCAGTTTTTTATTGAATATTTTGCGCTCGATTTAATCATGACTGATGGTGTGTGTACAGGTGTTGTGGCTTGGAATCTTGATGATGGTACAATTCATCGTTTTTCTGCCAAGATGGTTGTTCTCGCAACAGGTGGTTATGGACGTGCTTATTTTTCAGCTACATCAGCGCATACTTGTACAGGTGATGGGGGCGGGATGATCGCACGCGCTGGGTTGCCGCTTCAGGATATGGAATTTGTGCAATTTCATCCCACAGGCATTTATGGTTCTGGCTGCTTAATCACAGAAGGAGCGCGTGGTGAAGGTGGCTATTTGATTAATTCTGAGGGTGAACGTTTTATGGAGCGTTATGCACCCTCTTTTAAAGATTTGGCCTCACGTGATTTGGTTTCGCGTTGTATAACGCTTGAAATTCGTGAAGGGCGTGGCGTAGGTCCGAAGAAAGATCATATCTATTTGGTTCTTAATCATATTGACCCTGCTATATTGCATGAGCGTTTACCGGGGATTTCGGAATCAGCACGGATTTTTGCGGGGGTAGATTTGACAAAAGACCCTATCCCTATTCTTCCAACCGTTCATTATAATATGGGCGGAATTCCCACCAATTACTATGGAGAAGTTTTGAATCCAACGGCGGATTCTCCTGATCGTGTTCAACCAGGTTTGATGGCTGTAGGTGAGGCAGGGTGTGCGTCTGTTCATGGCGCCAATCGCTTGGGTTCGAATTCCTTAATTGACCTTGTGGTGTTTGGGCGTGCAGCTGCAATTCGTGCAGGTGAGGTCATTAACCGTGATACAGAGATCCCGCCCATTAATAAAGCGGCTGTTGATGAGATTATGACACGTTTTGATCGCTTGCGTTTTGCTCAGGGATCTATACCAACAGCTGTGTTGCGTGAAAAAATGCAACGCGCTATGCAAGAGGATGCTGCGGTATTCCGTACAGCAGATTCTTTAAAGCAGGGATGTCAGCGGGTCAGTAAAATCTGGAATGAACTTTCTGATCTCAAAGTGACAGATCGCTCACTGGTATGGAATTCTGATTTGGTCGAAACATTAGAGCTTGAAAATCTGATGGCAAATGCCATTACGACTGTTTATTCTGCAGAAGCGCGTTTAGAAAGCCGTGGGGCACATGCTCGTGAAGATTATCCAGAGCGTGACGATAAAAATTGGCGTCAACATACGCTTTCACATTTGTCAAAAAATGGGAAGGTGACATTATCGTATCGTCCTGTTCATGTGGATCCATTAACATCTGAAGCGGACGGTGGTATTGACTTGAAGCGTATTGTGCCTAAAAAACGTGTTTATTGAGGGGAAAATGAGCTATGGTACAAATTAGGCTGCCCAAAAATTCTCGGGTTAAATCCGGAAAAGTTTGGCCTAAACCTGAAGATGCTAAACAGCTGACGGAATTCCATATTTACCGTTGGTCACCGGATGATGAAGAAAATCCCCATCTTGATACCTATTATGTGGATCGTTCAGCTTGCGGTCCGATGATTCTTGATGGTCTTTTGTTTATTAAGAACCATATTGATCCAACTTTAACATTTCGCCGTTCGTGCCGTGAAGGTATCTGCGGTTCGTGTGCGATGAATATTGATGGAACAAATACGCTCGCTTGTACCAAAGGTATGGATGATGTGGCTCATCCGATCAAGGTATATCCGCTTCCTTCTATGCCGATTGTTAAAGATTTAGTTCCTGATTTGAAGCGCTTTTACGCGCAGCATCGCGTCATTGAACCTTGGTTGCAAACTGTTTCGCCTGAGCCCGCGAAAGAATGGTTACAGAGCTACACAGACCGTAAAAAAATTGATGGTCTGTATGAGTGTATCCTTTGTGCTTGTTGTCAGACATCATGTCCAAGTTATTGGTGGAATGGCGATCGTTATTTGGGGCCCGCTATTTTGCTTCAGGCTTATCGCTGGATTGCCGACTCCCGTGATGAAATGAGCGGGGAACGTCTTGATAATCTGGAAGATCCTTTTCGGCTTTATCGATGCCATACAATTATGAATTGCGCGCAAACTTGTCCAAAGGGATTAAATCCAGCTAAGGCAATTGCTGAGATTAAAAAGCTTATGGTTGAACGCTGTCTGTGAAAGAGAGACGGTTAAACGGGAGCAAATCAGGATTATAGCGAATATATGCATGTTTTATATTGCGTGCGCGTGTACGTTACAATATCAGATGAGATGTATCCGTATAATTTTGTAATTTTCCGTTTTCTTTTTAGGGTGTTGCCTAGGGAAGGACGTTATAAAATTTGTTACATTCTTAAGTATGGCTTAGGAAGCAAAAATAACTTTAACTACATTTAAAAACGAGATGTATATTTCGGTCAGATAGATGATTTCACTAAAAAATATATTTTGAATTTAAATCTGCTGAAGAATACTCCAGAATAGGAATTCTGCTTAATTCTAATAGAATATTATAGGCTTTAAATTTTACTTTTCCTCATATGAAAATGGGATTTTTCAGATTAAAGCGTCAATATTTTTATTGCATTTCTGTTTCATTGAAGCAGATTATCATTCTTTGTATATTCGCTCAATAAATCCATTTAAACGGTAGCCACAATGCTTGGTGATCCTATCCTATTTTTCACTCTATAAAAGATAAAATTTTACAGAAATTATGCGCGATATAAAAAGGTTAGTTTTTATTGGTTCTTATACAAGGCACTATAGGATGACTAAGAAACACGCTATTTTGGTTATTGCGTTCATTAATTTGCAACCTTTCGTTATGAGCTATAGTTTAGATGCAGCTATCTGATAAAGGACTCTTACATGGAAAATCAGCTACAATAATCGAAAAGTGATTGCCCATCTTTGCAAAGTCATCTCAAGAAAAAAGTGACAAAGTGGGCTGTATTGTATTAAAAGTGACAAGACAAGATCCAAGGAATGCGGAAGAGATTTTGTTTGCTCACACTTGATATATTGGATTAGGAAAAGAAGTTTTTAGAAGCAATTTTAGAAGTTCGTGCGCTAAAATGCAATGAATAAGATGGTCGATATGCGTTGCTGTTTATGCTCTAATGAGAGTGGATTTTGCCAAATCATAGTGTGTATCATGTGCAATTATGTGTAGCTCATACAGTGTAAATTATGGCAAGGATAAAGACTGCTAACTTGTTACCAACGATGGTATGAGGGTTCTTTACGTCTCAAATCACAAGGTAATGGATGAGAAAAAAGGACACGAAATTGCTGATCGATATGTCATTAGCATAGTGTAGCAATGTGATGATGTTTTCAGGAGCTTACTTTGGCAGTTTTTCGTCGATATTTATACCAAAAGCATGGTGTAATGGTTGGATGTTTATTCTGTAACAATGTCTTCTGTTTTACATGGAGCTGGGCTGATTTTGTTGTGAGATTTTGCAGGTTACTTCCTTATTCATGTTATGCACTGCGAAAATGCCAAAAGCTTGCAAAAGAAACCAAATAGGGTAGGGGAGACAGAAATCAAAAAGTTTAATAAAGAATACAAAAATACCCAACGATTTATTACAAGCTTTTGTTGATTTTTACAGTCTTACTGAAAGAAGAAACCTGCTTAAACCATTTTTGATTTAGAAAAAATCGGATCATAAAAAACTTCAACGAGTTTCCTATCTTTTAAAAACAAAACAACATCAAGTGTCGTGTAGAGCACTTGCTTTATCATTTGTATGTCAAGTTGACGACCGATTTCTGATTGCTTGATAAGTGCGGCACATCGTTCAAATGTTTGCAAAGCACTGTTTGCGTGTACCGTCGTAATAGAACCAGGATGCCCAGTATTGAGCGAATTGAGATATTCCCATGCTTCATCGCTACGCAGCTCGGCGAGAAAGATACGATCAGGCGATTGACGCATACACGCATTTAAACATTCATCAGCTGAGATACGACCTTCACTGTTACCGTAAATCATATGCACACGATTAGGATGATTTGGTAAAAAAAGCTCATGAACGTCTTCAATGGTGATAATACGCTCTTCCACGGGCACATTTTCAATCAGAGATCGGGCAAAAGTCGTTTTCCCCGATCCGGTCTTGCCTGCAATGATAATATTGCGTTTATAAAATACGCATTTCTTCAAGAATTCGCGTATTTGTTCATTGCGCTTGAGTTGTAATAGCTCGATTTCAAATGGTTCCAATCGTGCGAAATTTTGCACAGATAACAGATTATTTGCTTCGGTTTCCGTAGGTTTATTAAAGCTTACATCGGTAAATACACTAAATGCACCCTCACCGTCGAGTTCTTCCAACGTTTTGGCCGTTAGTGTATGTTTACGGATCATAAATGACAGTGTGCCATCGACAACGGTTGGTGCTTGTACAATTGTACCACGTTGTCCTCCTGGTAATATCACGTAATTAATGCTTTTTGGAGACATACCATTATAAACAATAATAGCAGTGATAAGCGTTTGTAAAAAAGAGGCTGTCAGTTCAGGAACATCATATGCTTTCCATCCCTCAAAAGTTTTCGTCCATAATTCACAGGGGCGACAGATAGACAATTCAGTCACTTCCGGAATTTCTAAAAAGCGATCAAGTGGTCGCAGAAGTTGCGCAATCGCTTGATCTTTTTGTATTGGGTTAATGTGTAGAGAGGGCATAGACATCACTGAAATCCAGATCACGAGCAACGAAAATATTCAACCGTTCACCTTGGTTTTTGTAAAGTGTTGGCGTAATGTTGATAGAATTTTGAAGAGTTTCCATAGCGACAGATTGAGCACCTTGCTGCATCTCCGGTAGTGGCACTAAATTATTGGTTTTCTCACTTGTTTTATCTTTCAACCAGTTTCCTGAGCCACCAATTATGCTTACCATGATAGCACCACCAAACCGTTTCCAAAAATGTTCATCAACCCAACCACCGATGCCAGATTCACCGAGAGGACCAGTTCCTGGCGAGTCAAGGTTTATAATAACACCGGAAGGTGTTTCAACACGCACCCATTGCACAAAAACACGTGTCTGTCCTTGTTGTATACCACTTTGATAGATACCGACAACTTTGGAACCACGATCGAGTAAAACAACTCGGCCACTCGTAGAATAAACGTTTCGTGTTAAATGACATGTTGTCATACCCGGCTGTGTCGTGATAATTTTTGTTTCAAGCACACAATCTAGCTGTGTTCCCTGTGTAATAATAAGGTCACGGTTATGAAGCTGACGTGCGCGTGATGGGTTCAACCGTACAGGCTGCAATTGACCGAACAGATCATCGTTTGTTGTTCCAGTGTTGGACTCTTGATTTTCTTCAATGTGTGCGCTGCCTGTATCAGATCCACCTAGACTTGAATTGAGCATACGCTTACGAGCTATCTCTTCGGAATCCCTTATTAATTGCGATGGGATGGTTGTTTGAATAAGCTTAGACCAGTTTGGTGGTGTATTCTGTGACGTTTGTTCTACATCCTCTATAACGCTTGGCTCCTCTTGGATTATCCGAGGCGTATAACTGGGTATAACTTGTTGTACCGTCTGTTGATGTTCTTTTTCCTCATCATCTTCTACGGTGGTATTACGTATTTTCCATGCCTTCCAAGTTAATCCAGCCGACACTACAATCACAGCAATGAGCATTATCAGCAACAATATACGTGCACCAGGAATTACTGGACGGCTTTCCGAATCGAGTTTGGAATTTCCATAATCGCCTACAATATGTTGCGGCTCAACATGATCCAGTTCTAGGCCTGTGTTGATTTCATCTCCTTTCTTGTCGCCGAACATTATTTGTCTCCTTTATTGATGCGATGAACTACCGTGGATATCGTACCCGTCGTGTTTGGCACACCATGTGGGTCATAGGCTTCATTGAAGATAGCCAAAGCGCGGTCACCAAGTCGTATGATCCATCTTGGATTAACTTTATGAACAGCAATAATATTATTGGAATCACCCACGACCGTACGCGGTATTAAGCTTTCGTTTCCTTTAGCGTCCACCACATAAATTGATGGCATGTCCATGTTGGCGGAAAACTTGAAATAGGTGATTTGTCCGTTGTCCCAAACATTCATCGGAGCAACATCTTGGTCACCGCTCATGGTGTAGCTAAGATTATACGCTTTTACTCCTTGATAAAAACCACGCTCGATGGAAAGGCGTTGGCTATGTTCGCGTGCTTTTTTATCTTCTACATTGGGATAATTGAAAGCTAATTCATAGATGGCTCCAGCACGGTCATTTCGGAATTGTAGTCGAAACTTATAGCTACGTTTATTCGTAACGACGATCATGTTGGTATTGGCAAGCTCAGCTTTGGGCTTGATAAAAATATGTCGTCCAGTATTGGCAAAAGCATAGGCATCAGAATCACCAAATGCATGGGTAATATATTGCTCTCCCTCTTCGAGCATGATGTGTGTTGCTACACCCAGAACGGTTTCAATTTGAACCACATCAGAAGCATCATAGGTTACATAGCGAATTCTATGATCATTTTGCGAACTTTCTGGGGTCACAAGCGCCTGTACGGGCATCGCATAAAGCGGAGCCAGTAAGGTAACAAACGCTAGTTTCTTCATAATTAATTCCTCAATTATTCGAAAGTATTTCCGGGTCAGTGCGGTAGCTCGTAACCTGAAAACCAAGGGGGTTAATCAACCGATCAGATGATTTCATCGGTGCATCAATATAGGTGTAACCAATTGTTGCGATTTGATGTTGCTGTGGCTCACTAGATCCGTTGATATTTTGTTGCTGTGTTGTAAAACGCACAGTTGCTTGCCCACGTCCGTTTGGCTGAATTGAGCGTATTTTGACCAAAATGCGTGCTTTGTTAGAAAGCACTTGATCGCGAGCATTTTTACCATCATAGATTTTATAGAACTCCTGTTGAACGGCCGGCGCACTTAAAAGCGCTGCAGTATCATAGTTCAACTGAATGGTATCATAATCATAGGTTTCGCGGTTAAGAACATACTGATTGAGCCAGTACATGTCTACAACTTCGCCGTAACTGGTTTCATGCTCGCGTATCACAGAAACAACATCAACTGCACCGGTTGCGTTATCAACGCGTAATACAAGAGGAGCAGGAGCCGATTGGGAGAAGCCAACAACTCCACACATCATGCCAAGAAATCCAAAAATGCAAGCAACACCTGCTACGCGCCACGCAATTTTACGCGACTTAACAAACTCGCTAATGAGATCACGCTCTAGACCCCGACTTTCTTCAAAGTAACGGTTAATTCGTTCTGCTTTAATTGGTCTCAAGTTATTTTGTATCATATTTTCCTCGCTGAATTTCGGCAGGGATCGTCTTATTAATAGGCACTCGATCCAAAACATCTGGCTTCTTCGGCTTTGGAGCTGATGCGCAGGACGATAAAATCGTTGTCATTAAAATTGCACAAATAATAGACCTCACTTCACTATTCCTCTTCCTTAACTTTTAAATCCAGCACAACCCCTTCCTTCCACTGTTATTATGATGAAAAAACACCAAACGCGCGATCGTCTTTGTTTCTTTCAAATTCACTCTTGTTTGCAAAATTATCCACTCCAATATGAGATTATCTGCTATGCAATCGACCATATCTTTGATCATTTAACCGTGCGATTACTGGCGTTTTCTCCCCACTGCTTGTGTTCCCCATAGGTGCCCAAGAGTAAGACCTTTTGTTAAAGTATTCGCTAGACTCGAGAGCTTAAACAAAAACATAACAAAGAAAATAAATAGAATAACGGCACCGCCAAGCGTATAACCTATGTTCTGCGAACCATCGAATTTGATATTATCTACGTAATTGTAGAAAATTCTTAAGATGTAAGGCAACATAATGTGCAATAATACAATAAAAATCGTATAGCACACTGTTTGAGCAGCCCACCGCTCGAAAAATCGATATGTTGATTGCCAAAGTAAAGTAAGGATAAAAATTGGTCCAAAAGCTATAAGAAAACCAAATATGAGTTTTGTCATCACAAGAAATACACCACCAATTGCTACGAGAATGCTTGTGATAAGCAAAATGAGAATTCCGAAAAATCCGTACAATGTTCCATCAGAACTCAAAAATGCAGATTCCTCAAAGGCTAAATTTGCACGATCAAATCCCATGTTTGCTGTCATATCAAGTATTACAGACATTTTTTTATACTGGTTTTTAGGATCGTAATTAGTATTGTAATCATTAATGTACGCACTGGCCAGTGCTGATTCAGGCAATGTTTCAACTACGTTTCGAATATTGTTTTGATAAAGTCCTCCTGCCATAGCAATTGAAGTAATGATACCTATGCGCAAACTACGACTTATAAAATAAGAAAATGGCATATCTATTACACCACGCAAAATAAGCCATCCATAAACAATGAAAGAAATAGTCAAGCTGGACAAGACTAAGGGCTCAATCGCGGCAAACACTTGTGACGAGCTATGATTATATTTTGTCAATACTGAATCTAATATACGTAAAAGATCTGTAAACAGTGTAAAGGTCATGGCATTCTCGTCTAGCTGATTGTCAAAATTCTGTTATTTTGGCACATTAATCTATATTGCATTTGCCTTTATGTATCCGTCACAAGTTAGTTTTCATCTCAAAAACATTTCATATCAAGTTAAGTCTCTCTGTGCGCTCTTCCTGATGACAAAATAATTGAAAGATCTGCGTTCGCTCCTTATCCCTATAAGAAGATAGAACCAACAGCACAAACAAAGCCATTTTATTAATCATCTGACAATTGATTGAACCTCAAAGTTTCAATACGTGACCGATAATCCGTTATACGTGGCATACCTCTATTGCTACTGCTTAGAATCTTCTGATTACGCTTACGCTTTTGTTGATCGATCAGTGCCTGTTCAGCATTGCGCAGCTGTACGACCATCTGCAGTTTTGCTACCTCATTTTGGATTAGGGCTAGCTCACTATCCATCTGGAGTTGCAACTTAACAAGATCTTCCATATTTGTGCTGCCTTGAGCTAATTTACTCTCAGCATCTTTCAACATAGTGTTTAGATGCTTATGGCGTTCCTCCGCATTGCTAATAGTCTTCATACTCATATCTTTATCGGCTTGAATTATTCTTTCAATCGATTCACTCAATGGAACTCTAGGATCAGTAACAGCTCTTTTAGTTTTTCCATCATTGAAAAGTGATTGTGCATCCTGTAAAAAAAGATTATCGTGATCTGCGTGTATGTTGAATATCTTACCTTTACCTGGTTGTTTAGGAGGAGCAGGGGGATGGTAATTTGTTTGAGAGCGTTGACCACTTCCCCACCAATTGGCTGTGATATCATGATTAGCGCGCGGGAAAATGGTTGCTAACGCTAAGTTTGGTGTTCCAAGAATTATAGCCATTACAGTGGTAGTCAGTATTAACTTTTTCATATTGTGCTCCTTTCAGCTTTTACACGTTGTAAAAAGACCGGCAACCATACTGCCGGATTATCGCCAACTTCAGCGATAACAGCCTCAACTAATTCCGCATTGTCAGGTGTTCCCGACAAAACAAGGAGTTCATCATCAAAACTCTGCTCTATAGTTTGTCCATCAATTGTCATCTGGAACTTGCCAAGATCTAGCTCGGCAAGTGCGGATTGATCACCCTGTTTAATAAGAAACCGACGACTAAATTCACCAAGATTTTTGACCAGCTCAAACTCAGCATCTGTCAACTTGAAGCCTTTTGTATAGTCTTCGTAATTTGCTTTAGGGTTGGCAAGAAAAATATACGTTGCACATTGCTGAATCAGAGTCTTAGCGATATTGCTTTCTAGGGCATCACTAGGTTCTTGTGTAGCGTAAACAAAAATACCATTCTGTTTACGGATAGTCTTTTGTTTATCTTTTGCTAAATCCTCAAAATATGTATCTTGCAAAGGTTTCCAAAATTCGTCAAAGATATACATGAAACGCTGCCCCTGAATCATGCCTTCTGTACGATAGAGCAGGTACATCATCACCGGGGTACGTGTCTCCGTATTATCTAAGAATTCAGTAATATCAAAGCCGTAAACTTGATGTGTCGATAAATCAAGACTATCACTTGGATTGTCAAACAACCACCCATAATCCCCTCCTTCGCACCATTTTATCAAACGAGCGTGGACAGAAGGATGAGCATTATGATCGTCTAAACGTGGATTTGGTAAGAATTGCACCAACAACGACAAACGACGCAGAGATTTGTCAATGCTGCTGCTCATAATGGCCATGATAGCTTGATTAATTTCTTCTTCATCGCGATGCGTAATCTCACCACCCGTTTCCGCCAACTTTCTGATAAATTGTTTCAAGAAAATTATGTTGTCTTGCGTAGGCGGAAGCTGAAACGGATTGAAGCCGCTTGGTCTGCCAGTTTTAAGGGGTAGATATTGACCACCTATGGCTCGAATAATAATTTCCATACCGCGATCTTTATCAAAAACAACAGTTGTTGGTTTGAATTTCTGTGCTTGCGCCAATAAAAAACCAAGCAGTACAGTCTTACCAGAACCGGACTGTCCAATCAGTGCTGTATTGCCGAGCAATCTCTTATCTGTTGCATCTTCTTCAAGTTGAGAGCTATGAAAATTAAAATAAAGTGGCGTTTTACTAATTGTTTTGAAAATTGTAACTGCTGGACCCCATGGATTTCCAGTCGGTTTTCCTGACATGAAATTATGGAAGGACGAAAACGATAAAAAATTAAGCGATGTAATCGGCGCAGGACGTGGCCGCCATTGCCAATTTCCAGGGAGTTGCGCCCAATAACCAGCTTCTATGGCGAGGTCAATAGGTTTCGGCAGAACTCCAACATCTAAGATAATCGAATTTGCTTTTGCCACATAGTCGCGAACCTCTTGTACCGTGTCACCATAAATAGTGAGGGTGCAATGATGTTCACCCATGACAAAATGCCCACTGACAAGCTGATTAAGCGCTTCGCTAATCTGATCAATCTGACTCGTCGCGACATCCCGAGCATCAATAAGATTACGCTGATGTCGCTGCAAATAATCTTTCGCAGCATGCCGTGATAAAATGGAAAAACTTTGTGTCAAGATGAACTCAAAATCGCTTTCTAGAAGCCCATTAAACTGGCCTGGCTTGGTCGATTCATCATATTCTTTAATTTCCATCATTCCAAATCGACGTATTCCGTTAGATGTGCGGAGTTCACCAACAGCACCCCATTTCGAGAAAAAAGGCCGATTGATGGCCATATAATCAGCAAAACGATCACGACAGACCGGTATAGGGTAATGTTCACCATTGATCAGCATACTGAGGAATTCGAGAGCAGACGAATAAACGTGACCATTTTTCTCATAAATACCAAGCAGTTCTGCACCGTAACGTTTCAATGATTGACCCAGTGTACGGTTAATTTCGTTTAGAGCTTTGATACATGATGCTTGCCGTATTTTTTTTTGCTCGAATGTTTCGCGTTCGTATTTAGCAAAAAACGACATTATTTTATCGGTTACGGGTCGGAAAACAACTGTTAGATATAAATCGTTAACCATTAGATTGTAGCCAGTAAAACTATGTCGATATTTTTCATCAAGCTGGTAGCAAAACACCTTATCGAATGTAGAATCAGGATATTCATAAACACGACGACGTACGATATGCGTCCACAAAGACAGATTTGCTGACGCAATACCGCGCAAAGTATTATTGAGTTCTCTTGTCCATTGGAAAATATCCTCTTCCGAAGCACTTTGATGTGAGCGTCCGTCAATTTTCCAAACCGATAAATACTCAGCATTCTTGGTAGAAATAACGGTGTCCGTAACGTGATGTGAATAAGGAATGAACAGACTTACTGGTGTTTCTGACGCAAGCAGCTTGCTATTTTCAATAGCCTTCATGTTTATCTCCTTTTGCGATAATCAAAGGGGCTATAACTTGAAGCACCCCAAAAGCCTTTATTGCGGTTTCGAAATTTTGTATCAAACCACAGTCCCCAGACACGAAATGCCTTATCATCGTTTTTTGTGATTTGTGTCATAACGAACCACAGTGGTAGTGCTATGACCCAGCAAAATATACTTACTGTCATAGCAATGATAGCGACACCTATTGCCATAATTATAAGCGGTATCATTGGCACTCCCCAAATTGTTGGAACGCGAGTAGCGCCTTTGAATAAAGGGAACGATTTAGGTTTTTGCGGCTTTGTTGCTTGCGATTTCATAAGCAGCTCCAATCAAGTAACGCTGAATAGAACATTACTAACAAAGAACGCTGAACCCGCGATAACAACACTAATTGCCCATCGCACAAACGTACTTTTTGCGATGATGCGAAATAGACAACCGATTGTTAAACACAGAAGAATAAATGCAGCGACAATTGGAACAATTATATTCAACGCGTACTGTATTTCAATAACATCTCTGATATAGGATATTGTTTGAGCATATGCAGTCTGAGTCATTAAAAGCATGATTATTGCTACGAAAGCAGCAGTAATTTTGTTTCTAATTCTTATTTGTAGAGTATTTGATTGTTTCTTCATGTTTCTATTCTCACTAAGATTAATTTCTATTCTCATTAAGATTAAAACTGCCATAAACAACACTTATCTTTCGCAGCATGAGTAAACTCACTGATAATCTCAAGTTACTAGGAAGATAACTCTTTGCCTTTTATGAAATCTCATGCTGCGTAGTTTCACCGTTTACTCTAATTTGACTTGTTAAGAATATTTCATACTGCGCGGTTTCAAATTTACTCTAATTTGACTTGAACAGCATATTAGCAAGTTGAAGAGCTGAACCAGCAACAATGACACCGATTGCCCACCGTATAAATGTATCCTTTTCTATATAGCGACCTGCATAGCCGATAGCTAAACCCAAAAGAATGAGAGCGGCCGCAATGGGAATAATTTTATCTAGTTCCCCCTTAAACTTAGTTAAAACACCCGAAACATTGGCTAAACCTGCAACTTGAGCGTATGCAGGCTGGACCACAAAAAATACACATGCAGTTGCGAAAACGGAGATGATTTTATTATTAACTTTTGTTTGAACAGTATCTAACAGTTTCATATAATTATTCATCCTAGTTAACATTGAAGTTTCTATAAATTGAACAGCAGAGGTAGGATTATTAAGACATTCCTAATTTTAAATACATATCGCTCTTTAAGATGAAGGAACACCCAATACCTTACGCTTGCTTAAACAACAAAATGGCAAGTTGGCTTGCCGAGCCAGCAACAACAACGCCGATTGCCCATCGTATGAAAGTATCTTTTTCAATATAACGCCCTGCATAACCGATGGCTAAACCCAAAAGAATAAGGGCTGCAGCAATAGGAATAATTCCATTTAGCTGCGTTGTTAATGTCTCTAAAACGGTTTTAGCACCAGTCAAATTTTGAGCATATGTAGGGTGTGCCATAAAAAACACGATCGCAGTTGCAAAGGCAAAAATAATCCTGTTATTAATTTTCTCTTGAAAAATATTTGATAGTTTCATGTTCTGTATCCTAGTTAAGACTGAAGTTGTTAAAATTTAATAGTATGAATAAAATTATTGAAATATTCCAAACACTTGAGACGTAAATCGCTTTTTTAATGAAAGGAATCCTATGAAAATAACATATTAGCAAGTTGGGTTGCTGATCCAGCAACAACAACGCCGATTGCCCATCGTATGAAAGTATCTTTTTCGATATAACGCCCTGCATAACCGATGGCTAAACCCAAAAGAATGAGAGCGGCCGCAATGGGAATAATGATTTTTAATTGATCTCTTAATCCCTCTAAAGCATTTTTAGCATTATCTAGACTTTGAGCATATGCAGGATGCGTTATAAAAAATACAGCCATAGCTGCAGAAGCAGTGACGATTCCGTTGTTAATCTGTGCTCGAAGCGTATTCGATTGTTTCATATTGTTTATCCTTATAAAATAAAAGGCTGCCCCAAATAACTCCTCGCTCCTGAAGGAATCTAAAGAGGCATTTCGGATCAGCTCAGGTTTAAGTTGCCCCCGCTGTGTAAGAAGCGCATATTTACTTGGCTTCTTAGTTACCGAATTGTCTGCAACGAATGTAAAGTACCATTCCCTCCCTGGATACATAACGACTGTAATTTCCGCATCACTTCCTGAAAACGCCCTATCAACACTGCATTATGTTACCATTTGCATGTTTCTTTTATTCTTTTAACGAGAATAGATTTGATCCAGTCTTATTATCCGAACCCAATTTTTACTTATTTTCTACGATTGTACTTTATCAAAATTGCAATTTAATACACAAACACGGTATTTTCCTTTCAGAAGAAAAGGCATTTGCTGCTATAAAAACATTGCAAATACTACTCATTTTGTATACAAACGCACTTTCCTATCTTTCTTGATGCTAAGTAAGGCATTTTAACCCTTAAAAACTGCGTAAAATTTGAAAAAACCATTAGCTATACACCCAATTTTGTGGAACTTTATCAATGTAAACATCAATTTCGCGTATATTTTGCGGTTGCTGCCACGCAAAATCATCACAGATCTGCGCAACAAAATCACTTGACTCGAAATCTTGCTGTTCATTGTCATAAAAATCGTAAATTTCTAAAGCTCTATCGAGATACGCCAGCACATACTCAACAATATACATATGCGAACCCAATCCAAATGCTTGCCCTAAACCATTGCAAACATTATCTTGATCGTAAGGAAGAGAGTTGTACTCAAACCATAACCCCTCTACATTGCCTATCGAAGAGGATTGCATAGCATAACTCTTTGCCAACTCCATTTCTGTTGGATAGTGACTATAGAAATCGTCAACTGATTTCGTACGAAAAAAAATACCGCTCTCTAAAAGAGAAACTCTATCCTCATTTGAGTAAGGTTTACCCTCTTGCAAAGGCTGCCATAATTCATCCATTGACGATTGATATTCACTCTCGATAAAAAGCCCATAAGAACCAGAGACATACGTTGGAATTGGAACTCGATTCCAACTCTCAGCTTTAACTACTGAGCTAAAAAGAGATGTGCCAACAATAACTGATGCGTAAACAAGCAAATCTCTGTAATTCAAGGCCAATCTCCATGAAAATGATACCACGGTTTTAAAACTCTAGAGGGGCAAAAATCGTCTAGAATTATGTTTAAAATATGGCATATCGTAATTCTTTTTGAGCAAAGAGAATAAATTTTAGCGAAGGTAGCAAAAATGTGACTATCTTAAAAACAAGCCCCCTGATGAGCTGCGGAAATGCATGCTCAAATTGGTATGGAATTCAAAAAATGGCAAGAGAAGGAAAAACAAGATATAGGGCGAAAAATTATTGAGATTAACTCATATATACGGGATTGATATCGCTAATTTGTTAGCAAAAAGTGTTGTTATAGGAATCCTAATTATCAATGGGAAATTGGGTGCAGGTGTAAACCCAAATGAGCTAAAGAGTGGTTGAAAAATGGTTATTAGTTTGAAGCATTAAAAGTAGCAGAAATACTCTCAGTATATGTATGAAAGACGCATAGAATGGGAATAGAAGGAATATTAAGGGATGTTAAGTTGGAGATGGGATATTTTTAATGTTTAGCGTGTTAAAACGTTATAGTGGCAAAAAATCGCGAAATGCATGAAATGAAGGAGTCCTTAATGGCATTAGCACCAGTGTGTTTATGCGAAAAATGTTTCTCTGCTATGTGCAAGCATGCGTATGTTGACAATACCGATTTAGAATATTTTTCGTCTGTTTTCGTTTAGATGTGGCGCTACGACATAAGTTTGAAGAGGTTTCATCAAGACTTATCATATGCATCAATTGATGACACGGATGAAAATTGAGAACAATATTCAGCTTTTCTCCAATCGTTGCTTTGTCGAGATAGATAAGGCAGCTGGGATCCGCAATTCATGAAACGCCGCTGTAGAGAAAGTGCATATGATAGAATGAGTTTTGCCAAAAGTACGGCGCTTTTATTGTTTTATAAGAAAGGGAATAGATGCATATTTTACAGTTTACAAAAACCATTTTCCATTTTTTCTCTGCTGCATGGGAGACTATTTTGCAGATGCTCCATAGGATATAGTGGGAAATAAGGCAAGTTCGTTTGCTGTTAATTCATTAAAGGAAGGTATAACAAAAAGGGCACTGATAATGGTATTCAAGCATAATGGAGAGCACAATCAGTGCGTTGAAAATTGCCTTATGGTGTATAAGGGCTAGAAAAAAGTGTGTTTCATGAGATTGATCAATGAATGCTTACTTTTTTTAAGAGGTATGATAAAACTTTAGTTGTAACCATAAGGATTATAAAATGCTTTTAAAAATAAGGGTGAACGCATTTCTATTGTTTTATTTTGATACAAAACACCCTTTATAAGTTAAAAAAGCGCAATGATACAGTTTGTTTTGGTTTAGAGTGGGAGACCACGTAAAAGGCGCGGAGCGTTTGGGGTAATGCCGGCAGCTTCCTGAATGAAATATTGTTTCATTTTCGGCATTCGATTGACAATTCCAAGGCCGATATCGCGGAGCATGCGCAAGGGTAGAATATCATTAGAAAAGAGTTGGTTCAGAAAATCATTGCTTAGAGTCATGCGTACAATTTCAAAACGCCGACGGCTTTGATAACGCTCGAGAGCAGAGATTGATCCAATATCAAGGCCCAATCGTGCTGTTTCAATAATGATTTCGGCTAAAGTGGCGCTATCGTGCAACCCTAAGTTAAGACCTTGTCCTGCAATGGGGTGAGTCGTATGAGCAGCATCCCCGATGAGAACAAAACGAGGTTTAATGCAATTGCGTGTTAAAGAGAGAACTAAAGGGAAGGCTTGGCGTTGACCATTCCAAGAGAATTTTCCTAATCGGTAACCAATACGTTTTTCGATTTCAGTTTCAAAAATAAAAGCATCGGCTTTGAGAAGATCTTGAGCTGTTTTATGTTCTTCATTCCATACAATGGCCGATCGATCGCCTTTAAGAGGCAAAAGAGCGAAAGGTCCCGCGGGCAAGAAATGCTGAATCGCTTGACCATGATGGGGAGATTCGTGGTCAATAATGCACATGATAGCTGTTTGTTTATAGGAGTGAGAAAAGGTTTTAATTTCTGCTTTTTCTCGTAGTTTCGAACGTGCTCCATCGGCTGCAATCAGCAATTTTGTTTGCCAGGCTTCGCCATTGCTTAAGGTGATAGTTGTATGCTGATCTTCTTGATAAAAATCGACGACACGTACATTTTCGATGAAAATGATATCTAGATTTTTTATACGGTCTTTTAAAACATTGATGAGTTCTTTCTTTTCAACCATGGTGGCAAAAGGTTCATTGGGTGCAATATCTCCCTCAAAGGTTAAAAAAGTTGGTTTGATAGGATCATCTGTGCGCGCATCGGTAATGATCATTGAATGAATGGGTTGGGTATGAGGTTTGAGGTGTTCCCAGCATTGTAATTGTTGCAACATACGAATAGAAGCAGCAGTAATGGCGAATGCTTGTATATTTTGGGTGGGTGCACCTTCTTTGGGAGTGGCATCAACGATATTGATCTTCAGTTCAGGTGCAGCTTGTTTGAGTGCTATTGCAAGTGTTAAACCAACCGCAGAACCTCCTGCAATGAGGAGATCACATTGTTTTATATTTTGATTGAGATCAAAAGACACCACATTTCTTTCCAGTTTTGCGTATTTTTCAATAAAATTGATACCTCTCTTCAATATCATTTTTTGTGTAGTTTTAAAGAGAAATTGTTATGATTATGATAATTGAACTATATTAATATTTTTGTACTATAATTTTTCTCTGAAGAATTTTACATTTAGGATTAATTAATGCAACAGAGTTTTTCTCCTTATGATTTATCGGCTGAGCCAGAGGATCTATCAAGAGCGAAGGGCTATAAAAGTTCAAGTTTTGTGAGAATGTTTTTGCGCCAGATTGGTGCCTTTATTGGGCTTGGACTCTTTGGAGCCATTGTTTTTTGTGTTTTAGCCTTGGCAACTTGGAATGTTGCAGATCCATCATTGACTTACGCAAATACGAATAAGGTCACAAATCTTATGGGGTGGTCTGGTGCGGTTTTTTCGGATCTTGCCTTACAGATGTTTGGTTTGGCAAGCCTTGGTATTTTGTTACCACCGTTGTTTTGGTCATTCTTGTTAATGGCACAAAAAGATATCCATAATTTGATTTTGCGACTTTTTTTGTGGGTGATTTCAACGGCACATTTTGCAGTTGTTTTTGCTCTGATAACACCTGTTGCATCTTTTACGCGCTGGCCTTTGCCAATTGGTCTTGGGGGTGTTGTGGGTGATAAAATTATAAACGCTGCTTATTTGCTTTTATCTTTTTCTCTTTCTTCTGTGCAGAGTGTTCTTTTGGGCGTTGCTCTTGCACCTTTAGGGTTTTTGATTGCTGCTCTTGCTGGCAATGTGGCGTGGCGACGTTCAGCAAATAAAAGAAAAAGGAAAAAGACTCGGGGGGCTAATGTTGTGAATCCTGTTTTCGATATTTCAGAAGATCCAGAAGATTCTGTAGATGATGTGCGGCATGGTTTCTTTGCGACAACTGTTGGAGCAATTTTGCATTGTATTTATTTTGTACAAGCTCGTTTTAGTCGTTTTTTTTCGTTGAATCGAGCATCTCATAAAAAAGAAAAGGACTTTGATCGGATTGAGCCAGATTTTTCAAATGAAGAAAAGAAATGTGAAAATTATACCAATAAGATACCTGTTTTATCTAACAAGAAATTTAAGCCTGTATTGGTTTTTTCTAATGGTGGTTTTACCCTTCCTTTGTTGGATTATCTCTCTGTTTCTCCACCAGCTATGAAAGATGCAAAACTGTCTCCTGCTGCTTTAAAAGTTAATTCTCATGAGCTTGAAAATGTTTTATTGGATTTTGGGATCAAGGGAAAGATCATTGATGCACGTCCTGGTCCGGTTGTGACTTTATACGAATTTGAGCCAGCTGCAGGTATTAAATCTTCCCGTATTATAGGTTTATCGGATGATATTGCTCGCTCAATGCGTGCGATTTCGGCACGTGTTGCTGTGGTTCCGGGGCGCAATGTGATTGGAATAGAGTTGCCCAATGCAACGCGTGAGACAGTTTATTTGCGAGATATTTTGCAGGCGCAGGAATTTTTGGACAATAAGGCAAAGCTCGGGCTTGCTTTAGGTAAGACAATTGGTGGTGAAGCGGTGGTCGCAGATTTGGCAAAAATGCCGCATCTTTTAGTGGCAGGAACAACGGGATCGGGGAAATCTGTGGCTATTAATACCATGATTTTGTCGCTTCTTTATCGCATGACACCTGAACAATGCCGTTTAATTATGGTGGATCCTAAAATGCTTGAGCTTTCAGTTTATGATGGCATTCCGCATTTGTTGACGCCTGTTGTAACAGATCCTAAAAAAGCGGTGATAGCACTTAAGTGGGCTGTTCGTGAAATGGAAGAACGCTATAGTAAAATGTCAAAAGTTGGTGTTCGTAATATTGATGGTTTTAATGCTCGTTTACAGGAAGCGCGCAACCAAGGCGAAACGATAAAACGTACGGTACAAGTCGGATTTGACGATAAGACAGGAGAGCCACTTTATGAAACAGAAACACTCGATTTAAGCCCCATGCCCTATATCGTTGTCATTATTGATGAAATGGCAGATTTGATGATGGTTGCTGGTAAGGATATTGAAGGAGCAGTTCAACGTTTAGCGCAAATGGCGCGTGCTGCTGGTATTCATGTGATTATGGCAACGCAACGTCCTTCAGTGGATGTGATTACGGGTACGATTAAAGCCAATTTTCCTACTCGGATTTCTTTTTCTGTCAGTTCAAAGATTGATAGTCGGACAATTCTTGGTGAACAGGGAGCTGAACAACTGTTGGGACAAGGAGATATGCTTTTTATGATGGGAGGGGGACGTATCCAGCGTGTTCATGGGCCGTTTGTGGCTGATAATGAAGTTGAACAGGTTGTTGCGCATCTTAAAGCTCAGGCACGACCTGATTATTTGGAAACTATTACCCAAGAAACTGAAGAGTATGGCACTGATGTGAAGTGTTCATCGGTTTCCTCACCAGATGATCCTTATAGTCAAGCAGTCGCGGTCGTTCTGCGTGATCGTAAAGCTTCAACTTCTTATATTCAGCGCCGTTTAGGCATTGGCTATAATCGTGCTGCTTCATTGATCGAACGTATGGAAGAAGAGGGGATCATTGGCCCAGCTAACCATGCAGGTAAACGAGAAATTTTAGTGACTGCTGAAGATAAGCCATTTTAAAGTTGAAAGTCTTTCTATGGCTTTTAAAATATCCTCTAAAAAGTGTTCATTCATCTTCTGCCACTTAATATTTCAAGTGAACAGATGCTATTTGGAGCATTATCTATGAATCTTTATTTTTTTTCACGTAGAAGAGCATTGGGTCTTTCTTGTATCTTTGTTTTTTTATTATTGGCCTTTCCTGTTTTGTCTCAATCAGCCGGTCAGGTAGCGCGGGCGCAGAAAATTGCTAATCATTTTGCGGCGATAAAAACGATGACAGGCGATTTCGTGCAGTTTAGCCCACAGGGAAAAATGACTGAAGGAACATTTTATTTAGAGCGTCCCGGTAAGATTCGTTTTATTTACAAAGGAGTGCCTTTGCAGATTATTTCTGATGGAGAATTTGTGGGCGTTAACAATCGCGCTTTGAATACTTGGAGTTTTCATCAACTGTTTCAAACGCCGATGAAGCTTCTGTTGGGTGATGAAATTAATTTATCTTCAGGCAATTTATTGGCACTTCGTGATGATCCAGGGGCAACAACGCTTATTCTGCGTGATAAAAATATTGGTAATGGGCAAATAAAGATGATTTTCGACTCTAAAAGCTATGCTTTGAGGCAATGGACAATTGTTGATCAGCAAAATTTGGAAACGACTGTTCAAATCATGAATGTGCGTATGGGGGTTAAGTTTGTTGATGGAATGTTCACAATTCCCCGTAGAAATGTTGCATCGCGGAATCGGAATTGAGATTTATGTCTTTTTGTATTTCTACTTGGAATATTAACTCTATTCGTTTGCGTCTTTCTCAGGTTCTTCAGTATTTGGATATGTTTTCTGCAGATATTTTGTGTTTACAAGAGACAAAATGCCCAGATGATTTGTTCCCATGTGAAGCTTTTGAAGCGGCAGGTTATAGGCATATCGCTTTGAACGGTCAAAAATCTTATAATGGTGTTGCAATCATTTCGCGTTTGCCGTTTATAAGCGTTGAAAAACGTTTTTTTTGTCAAAAGAAAGATTGCCGTTATCTTTCTGTGGTTATTGAAACGCATGGCAAGAGAATACGGATTCATAATTTTTATATTCCAGCTGGTGGCGATGTGCCTGATGCTGATGTGAATGAAAAGTTTCGTCATAAGCTTGATTTTTTAGAAGAAATGTCTTCTATCCAAGCGGATCAGGGAGATGGTTTATCTTCTGTTTTGTTGGGTGATTTGAATATTGCTCCTTTGGTTGATGATGTTTGGTCTCATAAGCAATTATTAAAAGTTGTTAGCCACACACCAATCGAAACAGAGCGTTTACAGGCTTTATGTTATGAAGGTGGTTGGATTGATCTGATGCGAATGAAAATTCCAGCTCCCACTAAGCTTTATACTTGGTGGAGTTATCGTGCGCGCGATTGGATGCTTTCTGACCGTGGTCGGCGACTTGATCATATCTGGTCTTCTCCAGATTTAGCGCATTTTGTTGCTGATTTATCGATTTTTCGTACTGCACGAGGATGGATTCAGCCTTCAGATCATGTTCCTGTGAAAATTACATTTGATTTCTAAGGATGTGTTTGATTTTTTACACAAAATTTGAAATAAATATTTCTGATTTGAAATAAACTTTCCTGTCGGAAATTCTCGTTGGTTTATTTCAAGGCTTTGTTTCGTGGCTTTATTTCAGGGTAATGCGGGAGAATAGATGCAGATTACTACTCTAAAAAGAGTTGCTTCGAGGTATTTTTTTTGTTGTAGCTCTCTGTATCTTTTGGTGCTATCGGGCTGTCTTGTTGGTCCTGATTATCATAAGACATCTTTTGTCGTTCCAACGGATTGGGGGCAACATTCTGAGCAAGTATCTAAGGAACCAGTCGCGCTTCCAGGATGGTGGCGTCGTTTAAATGATCCTGTTTTAAATGAGCTGGTAAACTATGCGATTTCTGGAAATAATAGTGTTGCTGTCGCTAAAGCACGGGTTCGTGAGGCGCGCGCTGGTGTAGGGCAAGTCACAGGATCTCTTGCTCCGAGTCTTTCTGGATCAATTGCAGGAAGTCGCAGTTCGGAGATGTTTGTAAACCAATATCGTGGTGGTTTTGATGCTGTCTGGGAGATTGACCTTTTTGGGGGACGCCAACGTGCAATTGAAGCGGCGGGTTATGGTTATGATGGAACTGTGGAAGATTTGCGAGCCACAATGGTAATCCTACTAGGGGAGGTGGCAAAAAATTATGTTGAAGTGCGTGGTTGGCAACAAAAATTATTCATTGTGCGCAAAATTTCTTCCTCACATTATAAAACTTTTGCACTGATTCGTAAAAAATTAGCAGCTGGTGAGGTCTCGGAACTTGATGTTTCAAATGCACAAGCGCAAATGGTTAATACAGACGCCGATATTTTGCAAATGGAAGCTGCTTTATCGATGAGCATTCATCGTCTTTCCGTATTAACTGGTCGTGTGCCTACAGCTTTAGAGAATCTTTTGCAGCAGAGCGCTAAAGAAGCTAAAATTCCGCAACCGGAATGGCCGATTCCCGCAGGAATTCCAGCTGATATTTTATTAACACGTCCAGATTTACGGCGGGCAGAGCGTCAATATGCTCAAGCTACTGCGCGGATTGGTCAGCGTGAGGCGGATCATTATCCATCGTTTAGCTTAAGCGGTAATATTTCAACAGCGGCGACGGAAATTGGTCAGTTAGGGAAAAACTCAACGATTGGTTGGTCTTTTGGACCAAGCCTTCGGTTGCCTTTGTTTAATGGGGGGCAAGTGATGGCGTCTGTTGAGGTTGCACGTGCGCAACGCGATCAAGCTTTTATTACTTATCGCGCAGCCGTGTTGCAAGCTTTAGAAGAGGTGGAGAATGCACTTGTAGGATTGGCCAAGGAACATGAGCGTTTAAAAAAAATTACAGCTGCAAATGCTGCCTATTTGCGTTCATGGAAACTTTCACAGAGTCTTTTTGAAAGTGGAAATACAAGCTTCCTTGAATTATTAAATGCCAATCGTTCGTATTATTCTTCGCAAATGGCTCTTGCAGATAGTCATGTTGCTTTGGTTGCGCAATACATTGCACTGATGAAAGCGTTAGGTGGCGGGTGGGATGGTATGGTTGATGTGTCTCGCCCAGAGGTAGTTGACGGGGTTACGCATTCACATACGAAGGTAGATTAATGAAAAAAAGTTTCATCATAAAACGTAAAAAACTTTTCCTATTTTTTGCTGGAGCAACTTTTGTTACTTTTTTCTTGCTGCTTCGCTCTCTTTTTTCTGATCCATCTACGCCAGTTTACATGACTGCTGTGGTGAAGCGTGGAGATATTGAAGAAAGTGTTCTTGCTTCCGGTATTGTGCGTCCTTATCGGTTGGTTGCTGTTGGTGCGCGCGCAACAGGACGTGTTGTTGCGATGCATGTTGCGCCCGGAAGTGTTGTAAAAGAAGGGGATTTATTAGCAGAGATTGATCCCACAGATCAGGAAAATGATCTGAAAAGCAAAAAAGCAGCATTGGCTCATTATTCTGCGCGCCTGGTAGAACATGAAGCTTACCTTGCGCTTGCACAGAAAAATTTAAAGCGTTACAAAAACTTGAGTGAGGTACGTGCGATTTCACAGGCTAACTTGGAAGATGCTGTGACACAGGTGAAAATACGCGAAGCACAAATTGCTCAGCTTCGAGAACAGATTACGCAAGCACAAATTGATGTGGAGAGTGCAGAGGTTAATTTAAGCTATACGCGTGTGATGGCACCTTCATCAGGAACAGTTTTAGCAACTGTTGTTGAAGAAGGGCAAAACATTAATGCGGTTCAGTCGGCGCCAACAATTGTTATTTTAGGCGATTTATCCAAAATGACAGTTAAAGCACAGATTTCAGAAGCCGATGTTTTGAAAGTTCGTGCGGGGCAAACTCTTTATTTCACGGTTTTGGGCAATTCACAGCGTCGCTATGAGGGAACGCTAGAAAAGGTAGAGCCTGCACCGGAAGCAATACGGTCTGATGTCAGTATTAATCCTGGTATGGTGGGAGGTTCGAGCGCTTTAGCGTCATCGGCTGTTTATTATAATGGCATTGTGCATGTTGAAAATAAGGACAATTTTCTGCGTACTTATATGACTGCTCAAGTTCATATTATATTAGGCCGTTCTCGGAATGTTTTGTTGGTTCCGAGTAATGCTTTAAGGGATGAAACACAAGAACGTAAAGCATGGGTTCAGATTTTGGTTGGAAAAAATAAGGTTATTGAGAAACAGGTGACGGTGGGCCTGAATAATAAAGTAATGGCTGAGATTGTTTCGGGACTTAATGAGGGCGATGTGGTTATTACGGGCTCGCGTGATGGGACGGTGATTGCGTCTTCTGAAGTGCAGAGTGAAGATGAGATTTGAAGTTATGAAAACAGAGCAAAAAGATGCTGTCCTTGTTTTAGAAGATGTCGTGCGTGAGTTTTATTCTGGTGAAACACTTGTCCCCATCTTAAAAAACATCAATTTAACCATTATGCGTGGTGAAATGGTGGCAATTGTGGGGCCTTCAGGTTCAGGAAAATCCACGTTGATGAATATCTTAGGCTGCCTTGATCGACCGAGTTCAGGGAATTATTTTATTTCAGGAAAAAAAACATCCTTGCTTTCAGCTGATGAGTTGTCGGCTTTGCGACGCAATCATTTTGGGTTTATTTTTCAGCGTTATCATTTGTTAGGTGAATTAACAGCTCTTGGTAATGTTGAAATTCCAGCTATTTATGCAGGGTATGCATCGAAAACAAGAAAGAAACGTGCACAAAGCCTGTTAACGCGTTTGGGTATGTGTGATCGGATCAGCCATTATCCAAATCAGCTTTCAGGTGGTCAGCAACAACGCGTATCGATTGCACGTGCGCTCATGAATAATGCTGAGGTCATTCTTGCTGATGAACCAACCGGTGCGTTAGACAAACAAAGTGGTCACGAAGTGTTACGTATTTTAGACGAACTTCATCAAGAAGGACGGACCATTATCATTGTAACGCACGATATGAAGGTGGCGGAAAGAGCAGAGCGTATTATTGAGATCAGTGACGGGAAAGTTGTTGCCGACACTTTATCAAAGAATAAAAAGGAAAAGGCTGTTAATACGCCGCTTCATGAGAAAGAAGATCTAAAAAGCGCAAAGCGGTTCGGATGTTTACGTTCTTTAGCGGATCGTTTTCGTGAGGCATTTATCATGGCTTTGTTGGCAATGAATGCGCACAGAATGCGAACGTTTTTAACAATGCTTGGGGTGATTATTGGTATTGGAGCAATTATTGCAATGGTGGCTTTGGGTAATGGAACCCAGGAAAAGATTTTAGAAAATTTTAAAGGTTTGGGTTCCAATACATTGACAATTTTTCCAGGTAAAAGTTTCTCTGATCCGCAGGCAGACAAGATAACCAGCTTGGTTGAAGCAGATGCAGAAGCTTTATCTGAATTGCCTTACGTCTCTGGTGTAACACCTCAGATTTCAGCAAGCTCAACGGTACATTATGGTGGTGTTGAAGCCAATGCTGTGATTGCAGGTGTGGGAGAACAATTCTTTCAGACACAGGGGCTTGAAGCTGTCGAAGGGCGGTTATTTGATCAACAAAGCGTGCATAATCGAGCAGTTGATTTGGTGATTGAAAAAGATGCAATTCCTGTTCTTTTCCCTCACAACCGCGAAAGTCCTATCGGGAAAGTGGTGCATGTGGGGCAAGTGCCAGCACGTATTATTGGTGTTGTAGCTCCGCAAAGTTCTGGGGGGATGTCAAATACGTTACAGATTTATTTACCTTACACAACAGTACAAACCCGTTTCCTTGGTACAACAACTGTTCGTGCAATTACGCTTAAGGTTGCAGACGGTATCGATTCGAAATTAGCGGAGTCTTCGATACGGAAATTTTTGACAATGAGGCATGGCGAAGAAGATTTTTTCATTAGAAATTCGGAAATCTTCCTTAAACGTATCATGGATAGTACGCGTATTTTAACGCTTTTGGTATCTTCAATTGCGGCAATTTCGCTGATTGTGGGTGGTATTGGGGTTATGAATATCATGTTGGTTACTGTTTCTGAACGGATTAATGAAATCGGAGTGCGTATGGCAGTTGGTGCGCGCCAGAGTGATATTTTGCAGCAATTTTTAATCGAAGCAATTTTGGTTTGTGTTATTGGTGGTGGTTTGGGAATCTTGCTTGCTTTTTTTATCGGAAGTCTGTTTGTGCTGTTTGATGCGCCTATCCATTTTGTTTATACGATCAGTTCAATCATGATGGCCTTTGCCTTTTCAACATTTATTGGAGTGTGTTTTGGCTTTTCTCCAGCACGCAAGGCATCAAAGCTTGATCCTGTTGTTGCTCTCGCACGTGATTAAAGGCTGTTTATTTAGAGTGTTATAGCTGCTGTTATATGCTTTTAATAGCAGCTATAGATTGTTAATAAGATGTATTGATATAATGCAAAATAATTATATTTGTGCATCATCACAAGACAATCTATAACAATCGATGCTTTGATGATTGAATATCGTTATGTCGATTTTTCTCCATTTGCAAGCTACTATTATTTCTTTTCTTGAGGAAGTCATCACAAGGAAACATTTTCTAGCGCAACTATAAAGGCAGAAAATGAGTGGAAGGTTAGTATACAAAAATTAGTATGCGATTCTCATACGGAGCCAGATCGTTTTAATATATTCGGATACAAGAATGCGTATTTGATTGATTTGTTGTATCATACTTTCTGAGGTATTCTTTTTAACAGGATAGGCAATAAAATTGATATTCGGCATTAAATGTTTGAGTTCAATCAAAGATCGCTGCATATGATAATCATGCGTAACGATGTAAATTGTCTTATAGTTATTTTTTTTGATCCAATTTGCACTTTCTTTAGCGTTTCCTTCAGTGTTTATGGCTTGATATCCAATGTCAACGCAACAGGTAAAGAGCTGCGGATTAATATGTGTGATGCGCATGAATCTCTTTGGATTAGTGTTTGTGTTGACTCCACTAATCAAAAGCCGCGAACCAAGTCCTTGTTGTAGAAGGTTTAGCCCTGTTTCTATTCTATTTTCTCCTCCTGTAAAAACGATAATTGCATCAGCTTGTGGTAAAGGATTTGGTGGTTGAAGCTGCCAAATTTTTTCAGAGAAAATAATAAAATGTGTGCAAAAAGACAGGACTAGAATCACAGGAAAAAGAAAGCATATCAATGGTAAATAATGAAAAAGGCATTTGTGTCGCTCCGGAATGCGTGTTGTCCGCTTTGGAAGGGTATGCCTCATACTATTGTGCGTATGTGATCGGCCTTTGCTGCACGGGCGGTGTTTTTTGGGTGAGAAATCAGGTAAATTGTGAATCATAAGATTAAAATAAGCCGTTTTCACGTTGGTCGATTTTTTTAAGCTGTGCGAGAATAGTGATCCGACTGGTAAGCGCGGTGATGAAAGAAACAAAGAGAATAAGACAAACCATTTTTCCATAAGTGTTAAAACTTATCAAAAAATGTCCAAATAATGCGGTAATTTGGCTAGTTTCGGCTTTACCTAAATTATGATTTGTCCAGAAAGCAAAAGCACTGAAAAAGAAAGCACTTGTAACACCACCATACAAAGCGCCACGCAGAGCAGTTTTAAAAAAATGCCAGTCAAATTGTCGAGCAATGAAATTGATTTCAGTGCCGAGGAAGTAGAGTACATTGATAATATGCGCGTTTTCTGCCAAAGCATTGCGTGTTGCAAAGATAATCGTGAGCATAAGCGAGCCTAGAACGAGTGCCAAAATTGAAAAACCAATGATAACTGTTGTGTGTGCCATTGTTACAAAACGGTTGACCCAAAAGCGATGATCGTCAAACTTCCCTCCTGGGATTTGTTTTTCGATTGCCTGACTGATTGCACGCAGGTCGGTTATTTTGTTCCTTTTCAAAGTGACAATGATGAGTCGGGGAATTGGTAATGCACTAAAGGTTAAACCTGTTCCAAGCCATGGTTCCAGCAATTTTTCGGTGGCTTTTTGGTCAACAATTTTGGCATCTTGTACGCTGGGAAATGTTTTGACTAATTGAACCGCATCGCGTAGAGTTTTTTCGATGTCGACATTTTCAACGGGGCGTATTTGAATTGTTGCTTCGCGGTTAATTTGAGTGCTCCAATTATTCGCAGTATGTTGCACTAAATCAACACCGATGAGTGCTAGGCTTGAGAGAAATGTCATGATAGCAATGACTGCAACGAGTGCTTGTCCAGAAATATTGTTGCTTGGAATAATAGCTGTTCTGGCTGCTTTATCGCGTATAAATATTGGTTTTCTAATACGAACAATGGAAAAGAATTTATTCATAAATCGTCATCCGCCCATTTTGAAGAGTCATACGCCGTGCTGCAACTTGCTCCATGAGTGCTAAATCATGAGTGGCAATGATAACAGCTGTTCCAAAACGATTTAATTCAATAAACAAGCGTAATAGACGTTTTGCTAAAGGTGGATCGACATTCCCTGTGGGCTCATCAGCCAGAAGGATTTCAGGTTGATCAATGAGTGCACGTGCAATCGCCACTCTTTGTTTCTCTCCGCCTGAAAGAACAGGTGGCAAAACATGAATATGATTTCCAAGCCCAACCCACTGCAAAAGATCTTCTACTTCACTGCGATAAACAGCTTCTTCTTGTCCCTTAATGCGTAAAGGTAGTGATACGTTTTCATAGGTGGTCATATGGTCAAGTAAACGAAAATCTTGCAAAACTACCCCTATACGCTGTCGTAAAGCAGGAAGCTCTTGTCGTTTCAGCAATGCTGTATCGGTTCCAAACAAATCGATATGGCCACGTGTTGGTTGTATTGCAAGAAACATGAGACGCATCAACGATGTCTTCCCTGCACCAGAAGCACCTGTTAGAAATTGGAATGATCCACGAGGAATATGAAAGCTAATATCACGTAGAATTTCTGGTCCCATTCCATAACGTAGACCGACATTTTCAAAGCGAATCACTCTTTGTTCCCACTTCTGTTTTTATCTTGAAACATTACGAAATACCCCTCTTTTTACTCTTTTATTTATTTTTGTGCTTTTACAGGCCAATAATACGATTATGTCTGTATTTATATTTCCTTTTTTATTTCATTGCTTGCTTCAGTGTTCAACTTCTGTATTTTGGCGGTTGGCAATGAGGTCGTCAACGACTTGTGGTTCGGCAAGTGTTGAAATATCTCCT
The DNA here is from genome assembly GCF_026930145.1 of Bartonella sp. A05. Classification (GTDB taxonomy): domain Bacteria; phylum Pseudomonadota; class Alphaproteobacteria; order Rhizobiales; family Rhizobiaceae; genus Bartonella. Next base: position 442,615 of record NZ_JANHOJ010000001.1, read on the forward strand.
AGATTATCAAAACTATTTTCAGCGATTTTTCGCAAAATGCGTCTCATAATTTTTCCCGATCGCGTTTTGGGGAGGTTAGGGGAAAATTGAATCTTATCTAACGTGGCAATAGGTCCAATTTCTTTTCTAACGTGTTGAATAAGGTTTTGGTGCAACTCTTCACAGGGTGTTATTCCTTTCATTAAGGTTACAAAGCTGTAGATTCCTTGCCCTTTAATCGGATGGGGATATCCTACAACGGCTGCTTCTGAGACAGCGGCGTGTGAAACGAGTGCTGATTCAATTTCCGCGGTTCCCAGTCTGTGACCAGAGACATTGAGGATGTCATCGACCCGTCCTGTAATCCAATAATAACCGTCGCTATCGCGTTTACAACCATCACCTGTAAAATATTTTCCTTTATAGGGAGAAAAATACGTTTGAATAAAGTGCTCATGGTTATTGTAGAGAGTGCGCATTTGACCTGGCCATGAATCGATAATACAGAGATTGCCTTCTGCTTCGCCTTCCAGCACATTTCCTTGAGCATCAACGATTTGAGGCTGAATGCCAAAGAAAGGGCGTGTAGCTGAGCCAGCTTTGAGTTTTGTCGCGCCAGGTAAAGGGGTAATCATATGGCCCCCTGTTTCTGTTTGCCACCAGGTGTCGAGAATAGGGCATCGGTTGTCTCCAACCGTATGATAAAACCATTTCCATGCTTCTGGATTAATAGGTTCACCTACGGTGCCTAAGAGACGTAAAGATGTTCTTTCAGAGCGTTTGACGAATGAATCTCCTGCACCCATTAAAGTGCGGATAGCGGTTGGTGCCGTATAGAGTATGTTGACTTTATGCTTATCGACAATTTCCCAGAACCTGCCTTGATCGGGGAAAGTTGGTGAACCTTCAAACATTAAAGTGGTAGCGCCGTTGCATAAAGGCCCATAGATCAGATAAGAGTGGCCGGTGATCCAGCCAATATCAGCGGTACACCAGTAAATTTCATGAGGATGATAATCAAAAACATATTGATGTGTCATCGCTGCATAAATGAGATAGCCAGCGGTGGTATGCAAAACGCCTTTTGGTTTTCCTGTCGATCCTGAGGTATAAAGGATAAAAAGCGGATCTTCAGCATTCATGTGTTCTGGTGGGCAGTGAGCTTCTGCATGGCGGACTTCTTCATGATACCAGAAATCACGTCCTGTAAGCCAGTTGATTGGACCATTTGTGCGCCGTATGATCATGACGTGCTTTACATGGACATGTTGGCGTGCCGCAATATCGATCGCTTGATCCACATTGTTTTTTAAGTTAATTGCTTTTCCTCCACGTAAGCCTTGATCGGCTGTAATGATGAATGTTGATTCGCAATCAATGATACGTCCTGCGATTGCTTCAGGGGAAAAGCCAGCAAAAATGACGGAGTGAATAGCGCCAATGCGTGCACATGCAAGCATTGCGTAAGCCGCTTCAGGGATCATTGGCAAATAGATTGTAACCCTGTCACCTTTTTTAACGCCATTGTTTTTTAAGATATTAGCAAAACGACAGACATGTTCATAAAGCATGTTATAGGTTATTGTTTTATCATAGTAAGGATTATCGCCTTCCCAAATCAATGCGATGTGGTCACCCTGGTTTGTTAAATGGCGATCAATGCAATTATAAGCAACGTTTGTTACTCCGTCTTCGTACCATCGAATGGATACATCGCCGTTAAATGAAGTGTTCTTTACTGTGGTGTAATGTTTAAACCATTCAATGCGTTGGCCATGTTGTGCCCAGAAGGCTTCTGGATCATGGATACTGTCTTGGTACCATTGTTGATAGGTATCATGATCGATCAAAGCATTTTTTCTTATATGATCGAGTATAGGATAGATTTTTTCAGACATAATTCCTTCTCCCATTTTATTGTGTCGAAAAAAGCGGCTATCAGGTTATATTATTTGGGCTGGTATACTCTCCTTTAAATGTTCCCTTTAGAATAAAAGCTTACTTTATAGATTAGACTAAGTCATATAGATTTGAATAGTTATTTTTTGAAAGCCTGATGCGATTGTCGTTCAAGCAGTTATTGCATGGGTGTTTTGCAGAAAAAAGCAATCTCTGATTTGTATGGCAAAAAGCTCCTGAGCAGTACGAAAATGATTAGATAGGACGTTTTCCAAACAAAGCTGAGCCAATGCGCAGGGTGTTTGCACCGAATTGAAGAGCGGTTTTAAAGTCATTGGACATTCCCATAGACAGTTTTGCAAGATTCGCTTCTTTGGCCAATTTTGCTAAAAGTGCAAAATAGGGGCCGGGATTTTCTTGTACTGGGGGAATCGCCATGAGGCCGATAATATCAAGCCCATAGTGATTTTGACACTGGGTTACAAAAGTTGTGACTTCTTGCGGTGCAATGCCACTTTTTTGTGGCTCTAATCCAATATTGACCTGAACGTAGCAGGGAAGATATTTTTGTTGTTTTTGCATTTCTTCAGCTAAGTGTTGAGCTATTTTTTCTCGGTCGATGGTTTGAATGACATCAAAGATTTTGACTGCTTCTGCTGTTTTATTGGATTGCAAGGGACCGATGAGATGAAGTTCAATGTTCTTAAACTGTTTGCGTAAGAGAGGCCATTTTTCGGCGGCCTCTTGCACACGGTTTTCAGCAAAGATAGAGTGTCCGGCTTGTAAAAGAGGAACAATATTGTCGATAGCAACAGTTTTTGAAACCGCAACCAATTGAACACTTTCTAAGGAACGGTGATACTCTTTACATGTATCAGCAATGTCTTGCTTCAGGTTTTCCCATGCTTCAATAAAGGTGCTATTGTTTTTGCTCATGCATGTGTGCTTTCTGTTTTTTGTTTCATCATTGGATTATTGTTTATAAAAGATTTTAAAACATTTGTCGAAAAGGTTGACGAAGGCTTCAATCCATGGTGAATCATCGAGAATGCTTTTAGGTTTAATTTTATTAAAGAGTATATAGGGAATGACAGTCGAACGCTATAATCCACGTGCACAGGAACAAAAATGGCAAGCGATTTGGGATGAAAAGAAACTCTTTCAGACCACCGATGATGGAAAACGTGAAAAATATTATGTTTTAGAGATGTTTCCTTATCCTTCGGGTCGTATTCACATGGGACATGTGCGTAATTATGCCATGGGGGATGTTGTGGCACGTTATAAGCGTGCGAAAGGGTTTAATGTTTTACACCCAATGGGGTGGGATGCGTTTGGAATGCCGGCTGAAAATGCTGCTATGCAAAATAAAGTGCATCCAAAGATTTGGACCTATCAAAATATTGCAGTTATGCGCACGCAATTAAAACAGTTAGGGCTTTCTTTGGATTGGTCGCGTGAATTTGCAACCTGCGATGTGAATTATTATCACCGCCAACAAATGTTGTTTCTTGATTTGTATCAGAAGGGGCTTATTGCACGGAAAGTGGCCAAGGTGAATTGGGATCCTGTTGACCAAACCGTTTTAGCTAATGAGCAGGTTGTTGATGGTCGTGGGTGGCGATCTGGTGCGTTGGTTGAACAGCGCGAGTTGACGCAGTGGTTTTTCAAAATCAGTGATTTTAGTGAAGATTTATTGGTAGGGCTTGAAGAGCTTAATCAATGGCCGGAAAAAGTCCGCATCATGCAGAAAAATTGGATTGGTAAGTCACAAGGTTTGCTCATCCGTTGGGTTTTGAACAATGCAAGCACTGATGATAATGCGACAAGTGCTGTTAATAACTCCGATGAGTCTTTTAATGAAGTTGTCTGCTATTCAACCCGCCCTGATACTTTATTTGGAGCGTCTTTTTTAGCGCTTTCTGTGGATCATCCTATCGCTCAAGCATTGGCACAAAAGAATAAAGCGCTTGATGCTTTTATCGCAAGTTGTCGGTGCGGTGGAACCACAACTATGGCATTGGAAACAGCTGAAAAACAAGGATTTTGTACGACATTGATGGCGGTTCATCCATTTGACTCGGCATTGCGTATTCCCGTTTATATTGCCAATTTTGTGTTAATGGACTATGGAACAGGGGCTATTTTTGGTTGTCCTGCCCATGATCAACGGGATTTGGATTTTGCGCGTAAATATAATCTTCCTGTACGGCCCGTGGTTTTGCCACAGGATGTTGAAGCGCGGGATTTTGTGATTTCTGAAACGGCTTATACCGGTGATGGGGTGATGATTAATTCAGACTTTTTGAATGGTTTGACACCGCAGGAAGCTTTTGAAGCAGTTACCAAACGTCTTGAAGAACAAGATTTGAATGGTCAACCTCAGGGGCAAAAAACAGTGCAATTTCGGTTGCGTGATTGGGGAATTTCACGTCAACGTTATTGGGGCTGCCCAATTCCTATGATCCATTGTGCCACTTGCGGTGTGGTGCCTGTTCCACGTGTTGATTTGCCGGTCGTATTGCCTGAGGATGTGACGTTTGATCGGCCTGGAAATCCTCTTGCACGTCATGAAACATGGAAAACGGTTGCTTGCCCTTCTTGTGGTCAGCTGGCTCAACGTGAAACCGATACAATGGATACTTTTGTTGATTCTTCTTGGTATTATGCACGTTTTACCGCGCCTTGGGCGCAAGAGCCGGTAGATCAGCAAGCAATAGCCCAATGGTTACCTGCCCAACAATATATCGGTGGGATTGAGCATGCGATTCTCCATCTTTTATACGCACGTTTTTTTATGCGTGCTATGAAGTTAGCTGGTTATGTCACTGTAGATGAACCTTTTAAAGGGCTTTTTACGCAAGGTATGGTGGTACATGAAACCTATCGGGATGATCAAGGGTGGGTATCACCGGCAGAAGTTTCAATTGTTGAAAAAGATGGAAAACGTCAGGCATATAAATTGACTGATCAGAGCGAGGTGACGATCGGTTCGATTGAAAAAATGTCGAAATCAAAAAAGAATGTGATTGATCCTGATGATATTATTGCTTCTTATGGAGCAGATACCGTGCGTTGGTTTGTCTTATCGGATTCTCCGCCTGAGCGTGATGTCATTTGGACGGAATCGGGTATTGAAGGAGCACATCGCTTTGTACAGCGCGTTTGGCGCCTTGTGGCTTTGAGCGTTCCAGTTTTAAAGGAAGTTGTGCCGTGCGCGGGGCAGCAGGGTGCTGCTTTACAACTTTCAAAAACAGTGCATCGCACACTTTGCGCTGTGGAAGATGATTTAGAAAAGCTGGCGTTTAACCGGGCAGTTGCTCGCCTTTATGAATTATTAAATACGATGGCGCCATTGGTGAATACGGTGGCACGTGCTGATGAGGATATGAAGTCTGCTTTGCGTCAAGCATTGGACTTTTTCTTCGCAATGATTGCACCGATGATGCCTCATTTGGCGGAAGAATGTCATGCCGCTTTAGGGGGAAAAACGCTGATTTCCGAATGTGCTTGGCCTGTTTATGATCCTGCATTAACCATTGCAGAATGCATCACTTTACCGGTACAGATTAATGGCAAAAAGCGGGGTGATGTGACGGTTGCTGCGATGGCAGATAAAGCAGCAATTGAAGAAGCAGTTTTAGCTCTTGGTTTTGTGCAAGCACAACTGGAAGGAAAGCCGATTAAAAAAGTTATTATTGTTCCGCAAAGGATCGTGAATATCGTTGTCTAAGAGTTTTTGAGTACAGTTTTTGCGTGTATTATCGCACCTTTTATGGTTACACAATTGAGCCACTGTATTGACAGGAGCCGTCGCTTTCAACAGAGGTGGCTTCTATGTCTTAAAGAAACTATTCAAAGGGAGCGTATACAGGTCTTTTTTCTAAGTTTGCAACGATTGTAATTATTGAAGAAACCTTAAGTCGTTTCGGCTAAAGGGTACACAATTATTTGTTATTTCTTCTATACAGAAATGGAAGTACATCTTCTGTTCCGGTTTATCAATTATCCTTGTAGGCATCTGTTTTTACGCATGCGGCTGTACAGATAGAGATGAAGCAGGATATGGATAGAGAAAGGCGCCCTTCTATGGGGTTGGTGGTGAGTTAGGTAGCCTAACTCTAAAAATATGATCATGTTCTTATTGCGAAAGGAAAAGGAGCTGTGAGTACGTCTTTTGAGCGGCTCCGTCAGGAATATGCAACGGTGCAGGTTAAAAAAGATGCACAAAAGCGAGCGGCTAGAAGAATTGGCTGAACAGATTTTTATGCTGCTTTTAAAAGATATTTCAAAACTATAAGCTATTAGTTGCAACTATAAGTTTATTGGTTGAGCAATCTTTTGACCTACTTTGTCCTAATCCTCTCAGAACATGTGTAAACCTTGATTGGTTAGAGGAGATGATCAGAGCTTTTAAGATTGCAGGTGGAGCCCGAGAGCGAAATCAACACATAAAATCAATAATTTATATACAAGTTATAGGAAATACGAATCAATTGATCTGATTGACTTATTTTGATCTTATTTGCTTATTTTAGGACGATTCTGCACCTTATTTATGATTGTCTACTATAAATATTTTGTATTCCATGTAACGCATAGAACGCAAATGCGTTCTTTTTTTCAAAAGATGAAAAGAAATAATACGTGCTCAAAGTTAATTCTCAACACATAATCATATCGCCTATAAAGGCGGTGCAACATGAATCATTGTATCTATAGTTTCAAATTGCTAGTAATTTCTACTATAAGTCTTTTTTCTTTTTTTGTATTTAGAGCTTTTCGTATTACCGTTTCTGTATTTACGATATTCGCCTGTTTTTCGATTGTAACTCCATGAGTTACCACGGCTATCACGACCATATAAACCTCGAGAATGACTTCCATAACTCCAAGTTGAACCGGTACGCGAGTTATAACCCGTACCATTAGAATAACAGTTTCCATAATGATTACATTTAGCAAAAGCCTCGCCAACTAAGAAAAACAGGGCGATTGTGATGATAATGGCTCTAATCATTGTTTCTTCTTTTTTATACGCAATCTGTCGATTTCGATTGATGTAATATTTAACAACATTTCGAACGAGGTAAGTTATTAACTATTTCTATTTTCCGCTTAATTACGGTAATATATCAAATTGTGTTATTATTTGAGAATGGAAATAGTATATTAGCCACATTATATTATTCATTGTAATGGATTCAAGAGAAACATTCACGACAATGAAAAAATAATCAGTGTGCAAATATGTGTTCAAGAGAATGCGCAATCATCGATTCTTCCAATAAAGAAAAACAAATGTTTCTCCGGTTCTTACAGAGCGCAAAGCTTGATTTGCAGAAAACAGGGGGGAGATTTGTTTTCAATTTTTTGTGCGTTGATTGCTTTACACTCTTTCAAACCGTCGCGTGTTAAGGGGTGTTTGATGCAAATATGATTTTCTTGTCGCTTTCCACATCAGTGGTTTTATTCCCGCTTTCCATAGAAAGTATTTTAAACGGTTGTTCATCGATAATTATCGGCAATGTTTGCTTAAATAGCAGCTTTCTTCATGATATTTTCAATTTGGTTGCAACAATTGCAGCAGAGATAGGATTTTTGATAAGTGCATGAATTTCTTTTATGAGCACAAAATATTGCGTATTGCTTTGAGAATAAAGAGAAAGATTGGTGATGATGCGCTTTACCAAGTTTAAATTTTGTAACTTCTGGATGTCTCAAATATGAGCACTATCCACAAAAAATCATTCCAAACCTTTTCGGGTTTTGTAAAAACTTTTTCTTAAAAGTCACTGAGGTTTCATCCACCCTGTGTTATGCAATATTCTTGATTTCAAAGGCAAAGGGTTGGCTAATATCTGTGCTGTAAGTAAAAAACTGTTGGGAAGACGGGAAAAATAAGAGAAAAGCGTATTACGATATCGATAAGTATAAAATAATTTTTCTTTGGCAAAAGGGGAGGAACAAGGTCAAAACAAAAGGCTTGTTCAAAGAAGAAAAGTTCAAAGAAAACAAGACATGGGAGATAATATGGGGGGCGTAGAGATAATAGGGCGAAGATATAAAGAAAATGGTGGTATAAGAGGTTAAATCAAACGTGATAGAAATGCAGATTGTTTCAGTTTTGGTGCCGCTTCCTATTCCTCATGCTTACAGTTATGAGGTTCCAGCTCATATGGATGTCAAGGTTGGGTCTTTCGTTCGTGTTCCTGTGGCGGGGCGTGAGATTTGCGGTTTTGTGGTTGCAATGGGAGATCGGACAAATGAAGGTGGGCAGGTGGCAGTACCTGTGGCACGTGAAAAATTACGCTTGATTACACATGTTTTCAATGGTCCATCATTGAAAGCTGAAATGATCGCATTTTTGCGGTTTGTTAGTCACTACACCATGGCGCCTTTTGGTCTTGTTGCGCGGTTGGTTTTGTGTGTTCCGGCAGCGTTAGAGCCAGAAGCACAGATTTTAGGTTTGCGTTATTGTGGAGGAAGTGTTGACCGTTTAACACCAGCGCGATCGCGGGTTTTAGAATTGGTATGCGATGGCGCGGTTTGGACTCGTTCCGGTCTTGCCCATGCTGCTGGGACTTCTGCTTCTGTTATTGATGGTTTAAAAGCACTCGGGATTTTTGAAGAGGTTATGGTGCCGGCTCAGGGGGCACTTATGGCGGTGCCTGATCCTAATTTTTGTTCACCCATTTTGGAAGAGGCGCAGAAATCGGCAGCATCTCTTCTGCGGGAAGGTGTTTTATCTTCTCAATTTCAAGTTTTTTTGCTTGATGGGGTTACAGGGTCAGGCAAAACGGAAGTGTATTTTGAGGCAGTTGCTCAAGCACTAATATGTGGTAAGCAGATTTTGATTTTGTTACCGGAAATCGCTTTGACACAGCAATTCTTAGATCGTTTTCATGCGCGTTTCGGCGCTTCAGCAGCTGAATGGCATTCTGATTTGGCGCCGCGTCGTCGGGAACGTGTGTGGCGGCAAGTTGCAGAAGGGAAGATCCGTGTTGTTGCTGGGGCGCGTTCGGCGCTTTTTCTTCCTTTTCAAGATCTTGGGTTGATTGTCGTTGATGAAGAACATGATGGTGCTTATAAACAGGAAGAACGCATTTTTTATCACGCGCGTGATATGGCTGTTGCAAGAGGTTCTTTTGAGCATTTCCCTGTTATTTTGTCTTCAGCTACCCCTTCGATTGAAAGTCAGGCTAATGTTTTCAAGGGACGTTATCAACGGGTGTCTTTACCATCACGTTTTAAGGCGGCGGCTCTGCCACAGTTGCAGATTATTGATATGCGTCAAGGAGGCGTTGAAAAGGGGCGTTTTATTTCGTTTGCTCTCGAGCATGCTCTCAAACAAACATTGGATAAGGGAGAACAAGCTCTCCTGTTTTTGAATCGACGCGGTTATGCCCCTTTAACTCTCTGTCGGGTTTGTGGACATCGTTTCCATTGTGAGGATTGTTCGAGTTGGTTGGTTGAGCATCGTTTGCAAGGCAAGCTCAAATGTCATCATTGTGGGTATCATGAACCTTTGCCAGATGTCTGCCCTCAATGTGGAACTTTCGATCATTTAGTGGCTTGTGGTCCGGGTGTGGAAAGAATTGCCGAGGAAACAAAAAGACTGTTTCCACAAGCACGATTGTTGATTTTGTCTACGGATTTAAAAGGCGGAATTGGTCAATTGCGGCGAGAATTAAAGGCAATTGCTAATAGGGATATTGATATTATTATTGGAACGCAGTTAGTGGCCAAAGGGCACCATTTTCCGGGTCTTTCTGTGGTCGGCGTGATTGATGCTGACCTTGGTCTTGCCAATGGCGATTTACGTGCAGGGGAGCGTACCTTTCAGCTTTTATCTCAGGTCACGGGGAGGGCAGGGCGTGAAGGGCTGGATAGTTTAGGATTGCTGCAAACTTATCAACCCGATCATCCCGTCATACAGGCATTGCTTTCGCGACAGCGTGAGGATTTTTATACGCGTGAACTGGCGATGCGTCAGCATTATCATTTACCACCCTATGGGCGTTTTGCCTCTTTGATTGTGTCTTCAAAAAATCGCCAAGATGCCGAAAATTACGCGCGTGCGTTACGCCAAGCGGCACCATCAGTACAAGATATAACGCTGATGGGGCCAGCGGAAGCACAGTTGGCACTTGTGCGTGGGCGTTATCGTTTTCGGCTTTTGCTGCACGGGTCGCGTTCTTTTGATATGCAGGGGTTTATTCGTGCTATGCTTGCGAATGCGCCAAAGATGCATAGTTCGGTACGGGTTCAAATTGATATCGATCCGCAAAGTTTTCTATAAAATTTCTATAAAAAATGAGAGATGCGTTCATTATGTTCATTATAAAGAACCCTTTTGAAGAAGGCGTTGTAAACAAGATGATTTGTTTTGGGCTTGATTGGTCGTTTTAGCTTCGAGTAAGGCGCTCAGTTTTTGTGGTACTATGGCCGGATTGTGTGCAGCACAGATTTCAAGTATTTTCATATTTGCAATGAAAGTATATTGACATAGGCAATCATAGATTGATGGAATAAGCGCACATATGCGATCGTTCAGCGGATGTGGTGATGGACATGTTTGATCTAAGATTACGTCGGATGTTGATTGTTCAGTGTTTGAACTTTTGCATGAAGGAAGATATGAAACAATAGGGTCGTATCTTAAATGATATGCAACTCAGAAAAATGTGTTTCTCATTCTTATTTTTCAAAAGATTATTTTTACGGGTATTTTGGTTATTTTCTTAAAAAAAAATTAAAAAGCATTGCTTTGGAGTGTTGCGAGTCGGTAATGACTATGTTAGAAGCCAGAAAGTTTTATTGTTCTGAATTTCAAGGAGAAGATTCTTAAAGTTTGGAGCATCTTATCTATGTTATTATCTGATAGTCATCAGAGATTTTCTTAAGGGAAAGAGGCAATATTCGTGTCAGATTCATGTTCTCTTATACCTCTGCCATTGGTAGATCAACGTTATGCGCAAGCACTTTTTGATTTGGTTCAAGAAGAAGGTTGTGTTGAAGATGTTGAAAAAGCATTGGCGTCTTTTTTGGTTATCTTGGATAAAGATAAAGATTTGAAGTACTTTGTGCAAAGCCCATTTTTTTCAGTAAAAGAGCAAGTTAAAGCGTTATGTTCTGTTTTTGAAAGCATTGGATTTGCTGATGTAGGTGCTGGTCAGATTGTTCGCAATTTTTTGCGTGTTGTTGCAGTAAACCGTCGACTTTTTGCTTTATCTGGTATTTTACGTGCTTTTCAGCGCCGTGTTGCTCTATCTCGAGGAGAAGTTTCAGCACAGGTTGTTTCTGCGTGTCCGTTGGATGCAAAGCAAAAGGAAGCGTTGTGCGCAGCTTTAGAAGATATTACTGGGGGGAAGGTTTTGCTACGCATCTCTGTTGATCCAGCGATTCTCGGGGGACTTATCGTTCGCTTTGGATCGTATCAAATTGATACATCCATTGTGGCAAAATTGTTTTCGCTTAAGCTTGCATTGAAAAAAGAGGTCAGCTGATGGATATTAGACCATCCGAAATTTCAAAAATCCTAAAAGAACAAATCAGAAACTTTGATCAAAAGTCTGAAGTTTCAGAAATTGGTTGGGTTTTGTCTGTGGGTGATGGTATCGCCCGCGTTTATGGTTTGGATAATATCCAAGCGGGTGAAATGGTTGCTTTTCCAAATGGTGTGCGCGGTATGGCGCTGAATTTGGAAATCGATAATGTTGGTGTTGTGATTTTTGGATCAGACCGTGATATCCGTGAAGGTGATGCTGTTAAACGACTGGGAGCCATTGTGGATGTTCCCGTAGGGCCAGAATTGCTAGGGCGTGTTGTCGATGCACTCGGTAACCCCATTGACGGGAAAGGGCCCATTAAAACGGCGAACCGTCGTCGTGTAGATGTGAAAGCGCCCGGTATCATTCCACGTCAGTCCGTTCATGAGCCAATGTCAACAGGGTTAAAGGCTATCGATGCATTAATCCCTATTGGGCGTGGTCAGCGTGAGTTGGTGATTGGTGACCGTCAAACAGGTAAAACAGCAATTTTGCTTGATACATTTTTGAATCAAAAGCCTTTTCATGAAAAGGATGCAGGGGGTGATCAGGACAAAGTTTATTGTATTTATGTGGCCATTGGTCAAAAACGTTCAACGGTTGCGCAATTTGTGAAAGTCTTGGAAGAACGTGGGGCGCTTGAATATTCGATTGTTGTGGCAGCAACAGCTTCTGATCCCGCTCCAATGCAGTTTATTGCTCCTCTTGCTGGTTGTGCTATGGGGGAATATTTCCGTGACAATGGTCAGCATGCTTTGATTGGTTATGATGATCTTTCAAAACAAGCTGTGGCTTATCGTCAGATGTCTCTTTTGCTTCGTCGTCCTCCTGGTCGTGAGGCTTATCCTGGAGATGTTTTCTATCTTCATTCTCGTCTTTTAGAACGGGCTGCAAAATTGAATGCAGAAAATGGTTCTGGATCTTTGACAGCTTTGCCAGTTATTGAAACTCAAGCGAATGATGTTTCTGCCTATATTCCAACCAATGTGATTTCGATTACCGATGGTCAGATCTTTCTAGAAACCAATTTATTTTATCAGGGAATCCGTCCGGCAGTGAATGTTGGTCTTTCAGTATCGCGTGTTGGTTCTGCTGCACAAATTAAAGCGATGAAACAGGTTGCAGGTTCAATCAAGGGTGAATTGGCTCAGTATCGTGAAATGGCAGCTTTTGCACAGTTTGGTTCAGATTTAGATGCATCAACACAGCGTCTTTTAAATCGTGGTGCGCGCTTGACAGAGCTTTTGAAGCAGCCGCAGTTTTCGCCACTTAAGACACAAGAACAAGTCGTTGTTATTTTTGCTGGTGTGAATGGTTATCTTGATGCATTAGAGGTTTCTGATGTTGGTCGGTTTGAGCGGGGGCTTTTGACAATTTTGCGCAGTGATCATCAAGACCTTTTGGATGCTATTGCTGATCAAAAGCAAATAACAGATGATATTAAGGGTAAGCTGGTCGCTATCCTTGATACTTACGCAAAGAAATTTTCGTAATTGATTGGTGGAATGCTTAGATGGCGTCGCTGAATGATCTTAGAGACCGTATCGCCTCGGTTAAGGCAACACAGAAGATTACAAAAGCCATGCAAATGGTTGCAGCGGCGAAGTTGCACCGTGCACAAGAGGCGGCTAAATCTGCGCGTCCTTATGCTCAACGTATGGCTGCTGTTTTAGCGAATGTGACCGCTGATATTGATATGGTCGATGCACCACCTTTAATGCGTGGCACAGGTCGGGATGATATTCATCTTTTGGTAGTTTGTACAGCTGAACGTGGTTTGTGTGGGGCTTTTAATACACAAATCGCGCGTCTTGCTCGTGAGCATATTGATGCACTTCTTTCTGCTGGTAAAATAGTGAAAATCTTGACTGTTGGCAAAAAAGGTGCAGATATTTTGCATCGAGATTTTAAAGCGCTTATGATTGATCATGTTGATTTGCGTTCTGTGAAGCGTGTTGGTTTCGCAGAAGCTGCGGCAATCAGCCAGCGTATTACGGATTTATTCAATGAGGGTGCATTTGATGTTTGTACGCTTTTTTATTCTGAATTTGTTTCAGTGATTAATCAGCGTCCGATAGCTTTAGGTTTAATTCCCGTTGCCTCTCAAAAAGATTCTCTTTATGAAGCAGAAGTTGCGGGAAAAGTGGAAAAGAGCGCAATTCTGCAATCAACAGTTTATGATTATGAGCCGGATGCCGCTTCCCTTTTGGATGAACTTGTGCCGCGCAATCTTTCTGTGCAAATCTTTCGTGCTTTGCTGGAAAATGTTGCTGGTGAAATGGGTGCGAAGATGAGTGCTATGGATAATGCATCGCGCAATGCAGGTGAAATGATTAATAAATTGACCGTGACTTATAATCGTCAGCGTCAAGCGCAGATCACTACGGAATTGGTCGAAATTATTGCGGGCGCTGAAGCGCTTTAAATTGAGAAGGTAAGGATTGATGGTAAAAGCAGTGGCGTCAAAAAAAGGGGCATTAAAAGCTGAGGAAAAAAAACCAGCTGCTCGTTCAGGCGTAAAGAAAGCCGCCTCAAAGTCACAGGTGGATAATTCTTCTGATTCTGTAAGCACATCTTCTAAAGATGTTTATGAAAAGGGCGCAGTTGGTAAAATTACGCAGGTTATCGGAGCTGTCGTTGATGTGCAGTTTGAGGGCGAATTGCCGAATATTCTCAACGCGTTAGAAACGGAGAATTTAGGCAATAGGCTGGTTTTAGAAGTGGCACAGCATTTAGGTGAAAATACAGTTCGTACCATTGCTATGGACACAACAGATGGTCTGACACGTGGCCAAGAGGTTGTTGATACAGGAGCGCAGATCAGCATTCCTGTTGGAGAAGCAACACTGGGTCGTATTATGAATGTGATTGGGGAGCCAGTTGATAATGTTGGGCCAATTCCTACGACAAAAACACGTTCAATTCACCAAGAAGCACCTGCATATGTTGAGCAATCAACGGAATCAGAAATTCTTGTCACCGGTATTAAAGTTGTTGATCTGTTAGCGCCTTATTCCAAAGGTGGTAAGGTTGGCTTATTTGGTGGTGCCGGTGTTGGTAAGACCGTTTTGATTATGGAGCTTATCAATAATATTGCAAAGGCGCATGGAGGATATTCTGTGTTTGCTGGTGTGGGAGAGCGAACACGTGAGGGCAACGATCTTTATTATGAAATGATCGAGAGTCGTGTCAATGTAAATCCAAGAGACAATAATGGTTCAACTGAAGGATCAAAATGTGCACTTGTTTATGGGCAAATGAATGAACCACCGGGAGCACGTGCACGTGTTGCTCTTTCGGGTTTGACAATTGCAGAAAGTTTCCGCGATGAAGGTCAGGATGTTCTTTTCTTCGTCGATAATATTTTCCGTTTTACACAAGCAGGTGCGGAAGTTTCAGCTCTTTTAGGGCGTATTCCTTCTGCTGTGGGATATCAGCCAACTTTGGCTACGGATATGGGTGCTTTGCAAGAGCGTATTACCAGTACAAAAACAGGTTCTATTACGTCTGTTCAGGCCATTTATGTTCCCGCCGATGACTTGACGGATCCAGCACCTGCTACATCCTTCGCGCACTTGGATGCAACAACGGTTCTGTCTCGTTCGATTGCTGAAAAGGGGATTTATCCAGCGGTTGATCCGCTTGATTCTTTCTCGCGCATGTTGGATCCATTGGTGGTTGGTGAAGAACATTATGCCGTGGCTTGTCAGGTTCAAACGATTTTGCAACGTTATAAAGCATTGCAGGATATTATTGCTATTCTTGGAATGGATGAACTTTCTGAAGAAGATAAGTTGCTGGTAGGGCGGGCGCGTAGAATTGAGCGTTTCCTTTCGCAGCCTTTCCATGTTGCTGAAGCTTTTACCGGTTCACCTGGAAAGCTGGTGTCTTTAGAAGATACTATCAAGGGATTTAAAGGGCTTTGTGCTGGTGATTATGATGATTTACCAGAAGCAGCTTTTTATATGGTTGGTTCAATCGATGAAGCAATTGAAAAAGGAAAGCGTTTAATTGCAGAAGCTTCTTCTTAAGGGAAGCTGTGTAACGAATGCTTGTCGTAGAATGACAAGAGGGATCTGTGGAAAATAATAGAGCAGAGCGTTTTTTATTTGAGCTTGTGTCGCCTGAAAAACTTGTTTTTTCAGAGGAGGTTACGTCAGTCGTTCTTCCTTCAGCCTCAGGCTATTTAACGATTATGGCTCATCATGCGCCTTTAATGGCGAGCATTGTGCCGGGCAGTATTCGGGTTTTTACTTCTTCGGGTGAAAAATTATTTGCTATTTTGGGAGGTGTGGTTGACATTACGTCTTCGGGTTGCTCTCTTTTAGCTGAAACTGTTGTTGCTATTGATCATCTTTCCTTTGAGGATTTAGAACGGCGGATTTCGCAAGTGCGGGAAATGTTAGAAACAGGCTCCAGTAATAAGACAGATCATACGGTAAAAGATTTTTTCTACCAGCTTACGACGATTGGTGGTGTGTCTACGGAAGCATAATGCAGTACGCAGAAAAAGACGATATAAACAGCAGAGTATGCGTTGCGAAAGCAGATTGGCCGTATTGGTCTGAAGATATTTAGGGGATGTCTCCTATTTTAGTGCTGTTTATGCAGGGTTTTTGTTAGAGTGTGTTGTTTATTATATTCTTGCCTTGTTTGTTGTATAGCAAGCCTATTGCTTAATGGTGTGCAGTATTTATTAGCTCAACATTATTCAATATATTTGTAATTTTTACATGACATTGACTGATGTTGTAGGGTTGAGTACTGTCTTGTTAGTTCCAAAATATGTTTTACGATCATATTAAGTAAATCTATTATTAGTTTGGATTATGTGCTTGTTCTAAGTAATCGATTTCTATTTTTATCTATATTATGCAATAATGATTTGTTACAGATTTTTTGGATTTGTTGAAAACTTGCTCCTGTCACTTGGTTTTTCGTTTGTTTGACATATAGCTGATTGCTGCCTTAGCACCAATGGTCTCTTCTGGTATTTTTATAGGGCAGATGTTTTTGTATCAGCGATATGATTTTGCTGATTTTAGTTTGAATCACACTTTTTGTATTATATGCATTGTTATACTGGGTTGTACTGGGCATGTTGTATATGAGGTGGCGCGCAAGTAAACAATATATTCTAACTATCTCATAATTTGTATTTGTTTTTTCTGATAATAATTCATTTTTTAAAATTATAAAAGAAACATCACGTTCTCATATGTGTATTGGACACTCTGTTGTTTTTCTGTTAATGGGTTTAGTGATTAAAATTAACATGTCATATGATGCAGTTTTCTACTGCGAGAGGTCTGGGTTTTCAATATTAAAAGCGGGCATTGTCATTGGTAGTTGTATCAAAATGGTGCAGACTATTTCAGTTTATATTGCTTTAGATCCAGGGTAGAAGATATTGAAGAGGCTTATTGGTATATTGGTGGTTATGTGTGTACACTTCATTGCACGTTGCTGGAGGTTAAAACATTGCTTATTTTGAGTTTAATTTTTATTCCATTTGCTTACAGCAAGTGGGCATTCACTATAGAGGATTTCATCTGGTTTATCATTACTTTTCTTTGGTTCTAAATGATTCTTGTGCACTATGAGATTTTTAAAAAATCATAGAAAAATGCCCACTAAAAAGTGGGCATTGATGGGTTTTAGTAATCTGTGTATTTAATGTTTACGTATCAGTAACAAACCAACGAGAGCTATTCCTGCGGCCAATGCAATGGTTGTTTTAGGGTTTTCTTTTACCTTTTTTTTCAATTCTTCAGTGTGTTCGTTAACGTGATCAAGAGCATGACGCCCTTTCTTTTGCCAGGCGTTAAGCATATTAGAAACGTTGTTCAAGTTTTTGTCATTAGAACGCCAATGGTTGATTGCTGAGAGTTCATTTTTTAATTGTGCAATGCGTTTTTTTATTTTAGCATCTTTGGAAAGGGTGGAAAATATGCACATAGGTTTAACTCCTTCATATTTAATCGTATCTCAGAATAGGCGGAATGGTGTTTGAGATCTGCCATAACGGCTTGGAAATGAAAAGGTTGCATAGACTTTTCTTCTTACGGAGAACAATTAGTCGTCAAGAGTATGTGCCAAATGGTATAATGTTCTGATTTATTCATTTTTTCGCATTGTGCTATGATTAAGTGCTGCCATAATGATGATAGGGCGTGCAGGTTTTGACGATTTGAGGAACGAATGAGCACAGCATATTATTTATCTAAGCCCTTAGAGAGACGCCGGTCTGTTGCTGTTGCAGTCGGTGATGTGATTGTTGGTGGTGATAGCCCAGTAGTGGTTCAGTCTATGACCAATACGGACACTGCTGATGTGGATGCAACGGTTGCACAAGTTGCTGCTCTTTGGCAGGCAGGATCGCAATTGGTACGGATAACCGTTGATCGTGATGAAGCGGCTGCGGCTGTGCCTAAGATACGAGAGCGATTGGAACGGTTGGGGATTTTTGTGCCTTTAGTGGGGGATTTTCATTATATTGGTCATAAACTTCTGGCGGAGCATCCTGCATGTGCTGAAGCGTTGTCGAAATATCGGATTAATCCTGGAAATGTTGGTTTTGGTGCAAAAAAGGATCAGCAATTTACGGAAATCATTCGGATTGCTTGCCATTACGATAAACCAATACGGATTGGAGTGAATTGGGGATCACTTGATAATGTGTTATTAACACGGCTCATGGATGAGAATGCCAAACAGGAAAAACCTTTATCTGTGGTTGAGGTGATGCGTGAGGCTGTGGTTCAGTCTGGGCTTCAATCGGCATTGTTAGCTGAGGAAGTAGGGTTGAGGCGTGATAAAATAATTCTTTCGGCTAAGGTGAGTGATGTACAGGATCTTATTGCTGTTTATAGCACATTGGCAGAGCGATGCAATTATGCGCTTCATTTGGGTTTAACCGAAGCGGGTATGGGGACAAAGGGTGTTGTCGCTTCTTCGGTAGCTTTGGGAATTTTGCTACAGCAGGGAATTGGCGATACAATTCGTATTTCTTTGACGCCTGAGCCGGGTGGTGATCGAACACGGGAAGTAAGAGTTGCTCAAGAACTTTTGCAAGTTATGGGGTTTCGACAGTTTTTACCCGTAGTTGCTGCTTGTCCTGGCTGTGGTCGTACGACATCAACAGTTTTTCAACAATTAGCGCAAAAGATCGAAGCAGATTTATGTAAGAATATGCCGGTTTGGCGTGATAAATATCCTGGCGTTGAAGGTTTAAAGGTTGCTGTCATGGGATGTATTGTCAATGGTCCGGGGGAATCAAAACATGCCGACATTGGAATTTCACTTCCTGGAACGGGTGAAAGTCCAGCAGCACCAGTCTTTATTGAGGGCAAAAAAGTGAAAACATTGCGTGGTCCTCATATTGCTGAAGAGTTTGAACTTATACTGAGTGACTATATTCACACACGCTTTGGGCAGGCTGAAACAAAGCTATAATTTTGCTCTGCTTGACGATCTCAACGATTTTTCAATAATTTGCGTAAAAGATCGAAGCAGATTTATGTAAGAATTGCCGATTTGGCGCGATAAATATCTTGGTGTTGAAGGTTTTAAAGGTGCTGTACAGGGCGGTATTATCGATGGGGCAGGAGAACAAAATATGTCGAAATTACGCTTTGCTCTCGTGTGCTCTGATCGTCGTATAGATCGTGGTACAGAAGGAAATAATGACTTTAATTTTTGCGCGTGATAATAAACCGTGCTGCTTGTTTGAGTGGTTGAGCTTTGGTGCCAAAAGGGTAAAGAAGTTCTTCTGCTTCGACAATGAGGTCGTCTCGTTTTTTTTGTGCTTTTTGAATGCCATAAAGATTGATAAGAGTAGCTTTATTCGCTGTTCGATCTTTACCAGCAGTTTTTCCAAGAATTTGGGTGCTGGCGGTTACATCAAGAATATCATCAGCTAATTGAAAAGCAAGACCAATGTGTGCTCCAAATGTGGCAAGTTGTTCGATTTGTGCTTGAGAAGCATTCCCAATTATGGCGCCTGCTTGGCAGGCAAAGCTTATAAGTGCTGCTGTTTTCATGCGCTGCAGAGTGATGATGGTGTTCTCATTTTGAGGCTTATTTTCGGCTTCAATGTCGAGCATTTGGCCACCGACCATACCGCCAAGTCCTGCTGCTTGTGATAGAGCTGTGATAAGGTTAATTCTTGTTTCGGGCGTGAGGGTATCTGCTTTATGTGCGATAATTTCAAAAGCGAATGTTAGAAGGGCATTTCCTGCCAAAATTGCTGTGGCTTCATCAAATGCTGTGTGAACAGTGGGTTGTCCGCGTCGTAGCGTATCGTTATCCATAGCAGGAAGATCATCATGAATCAGTGAATAACAATGGAGACATTCTAACGCTACTCCGACATCAAGGGACTGTTCAGGAGGAACATCAAAAAGTGCGGCACTTTGGATAACCAGAAAAGGGCGTAAGCGTTTTCCACCATTGAGCACACCGTGACGCATGGCTTTGATTAAGATTTCAGGTCGAGCAATTTCACCCTCTTGAACACTATGATTTAAAAGCATATCGAGTCGTTTTTCAACATCATGAGCATGTTGTGCAAGAAGGGTCGTGAATTCATGCATTGTTACTTCCTTTATGCTTTGCAAAATAGGGGAGTTCTTTTTATGATAGGAAAATAAAGAATGGAATGGTTATTTTGGTGATCGTGCATTCTATTAGGCAAAATCGGGACAATGGCTAGATGTGGAGAGCAAAGAGGAAAAAGAAGCGGAGGGGGTGGTACAATTGGAAAAGGTGGCGCTGTTACGTTGTGTGGCTTTTGGCGTTGTTATTTTTTCTACCAGTTGTTTTTTTATGGATTTATCGTCTTGATTTTGTGCATCCCATCTCGACTTTGATGGTGCGTGATGTCATGAGGATGGAGGGTTATAAGCGTGAATGGATTGCGCTATCGGATGTTGCATTCTCAGTGCCAGCAGGGGTTGTTATGTCTGAAGATGGGAAGTTTTGCCGTCATTCTGGGGTTGATTGGGATGTGTTTTTGGAGATCTTACAAGATGATGTAGAACGTTTGCGAGGTGGATCAACAGTCACAATGCAAATGGTCAAAAATTTATTTCTTTGGTCCAATCGATCTTATGTGCGTAAGATTTTTGAAATTCCTTATTCTATCATTGCTGATTCCGTTTTATCAAAAAAACGCATTATGGAAATTTACTTGAATATTGCAGAATGGGGTCCCAGAATTTACGGGATAGAAGCTGCATCTTTTTATTATTTTAATAAATCTGCACGGAATCTAACGATTCAACAGGCGGCAGCTCTTGTGGCGAGCTTGCCAAATCCTTATTTGCGAAACCCGCATCAACCTACAGATCATTTTTTAGCTCTAATCCAGCTTATTCAGAAACGAATTTCTATTTCAAGCGCGTATACACACTGTATTCGTTGAGTGTGTTAGGACACACTTTATAAAGTCAAACAAAAAATTGAATGAACGTCTAGTCAAAAGACTTTAATCAGTGTATAGAAAAATCAAATTTTGTTATGTGATCGACAGAAACTGTCATTATTGACACTGTCTATTTTGTTTTTGTGGATTTGGAGTATCCCTCTATGGCTGTACCTAAACGAAAAACCTCTCCGTCAAAACGGGGTATGCGCCGTTCGGCTGATGCCCTTAAAGCACCGACTTATATTGAAGATAAAAATTCCGGTGAATTGCGGCGTCCTCATCATATTGATTTGAAGATGGGTATGTATCGCGGACGTTCGGTTCTACCTGCTAAGGATTAAGGTTTTTATCCGGCATCCGTGGTAAAATTCATTTTCGAACGATAAGATTCATTTGACGGATGGTGTGGGAAGAAAGCTTTTTCTCATTATTCTCATGAGATATTTATCATTTCTGCGCATGGTTATCTAATCATGCGGAGATTTTTTGTGCACTTTATTATTCTTTACAACAAAGGCTTGTGTGGTTGCAGATCTCTGCAGATCTGCGTAAGGTATCTTTGCTCTTTTTAAAAGGCGTTTCTTCGTGCTATCTGTGTCAAGAATTAAAGGCATAAATAGTATGAATCGTTAATGTTGGCCTATTTTACAGTTTTCTTGGTTAGCCCTATTTTTAAAAATAATCATTCAGCTCTGGCAGACAATCGGTACACTTGCACGATAAATCAATAAAATTTAGACAATAGATTGCCACTTGGCATCGGTCAATGATAGGTCACAATACATTGATGGAGCTGTCTTTTTTCTTATACGATCGAGAATGGTTCTGAGAGGTTATAATTTTCTGTATGCTTATGAGAGCGCACAGGCAGAAACAGGATTATGCGCTTGTAAAAGTATATCTTTGAAAAAATGCAGGGATTTATTGCGACTCATGAAGAGTAGAATTCTCTTCAAAATGGGAATGGTCGAAATATAAAGCAGAATGCTCTCTTTCCTCATGGCAAGATATGCATGGTAAGATATGACATGCAATATTTTTTGAAAAGCGCCAAGTGAAATAAAAGAGAAATGGCACGTGTCGGATCAAGTTTATTTTTCTGAGCTTCATATTTTAGCGAAATAAAAACGGTTTCACTGTCCTATGAATAAAACAGAAAAATTATGCAATTCTGCGCTTCCCTGCTTTCCTTTTGAACAGGGGTCGAGTGATTTTATTCTCTTATTCGTGTTGATAAATAACCTTAATGTTATGAATTTTATGCAAAGGCAATAGATATTCTCATCATCTATGGCATTTTCTCTCTGCAATTTTTGAGATTTAAGAGTTTAGTGAGCTGAAATGATCTGTTGAAAGAAATTTATGATATTGTTAGTGCAGCTTTTTGTTATAAATGAGTTTGTTTAAAGAGAGAGCTTATTGAAAACTGTTTCTGTTGTCAATTTTGTGGTTTCTATAAGTTTTAATAGAATTTACAACTTTAGACTATTATGTGTTTTGGTTTCTTTGGAAACTATTACAACCGTTTGAAAATTCTAATCACTCTTAGAGGTAGGATTTTAAGGTAAATCTGATCCGGAAAAGCAAAAATTGACTTAAAAAAGGGGTTAGAAATAAATGCAATACAAGCAAACTACTCGATTGCATTCACTCGTTCATAAAATACTGACCTTAATGGAACAATTTGTCAAAGAAGATACAGAATTATTAAAGAAGATATAGCAATCCACTTATGGCAGCATAAAACCATCTTTGCGTTTAATTTTATGCTGTTAATCATGCAAATCTCATTGCTTATGCAGCATAGACTGCGTTATTTTCTTCATCTGTTTCATCTACATCCGTTTTAAATTCGCGCCTTGGCTTGTTCATGAGATGCATCTCTATTAAATTAATAGCTTCCGTTTCAGAAAAACTTTTGATGACAGCAATTTCACGTGCCATCCGCTCAAGCGCAGCAGTATAGAGCTGACGTTCAGAGTATGATTGTTCAGGTTGAACATTTGGGCGAAAGAGATCTCGTACGACTTCAGCAATACAGATAAGATCCCCAGAATTAATTTTAGCATCATATTCTTGAGCACGACGTGACCACATTGTACGCTTAATCCGTGCTTTTCCTTGTAGGATTTTAAATGCACGCTCAACAGAATCAACAGCAGACAATTTGCGCATTCCGATAGAAAGAGCTTTTGCAATTGGTACTTTTACATTCATTTTGTCTTTAGCAAAATGGATCACAAAAAGTTTTAATTTATGCCCCGCAACTTCCTGGTCTTCGATTGCTACAATTTGTCCTACCCCATGGGTAGGATAGACGATATATTCAGAGGTTGAGAATCCCTTAGCGCCGGAAGGGATGTTGTGCTGGGACGCCATATCTTAATTTACTCCCTTTGTGACCAATAGTCATACCAAAAAAGAGGCTGAAAGTAGAACCTTCCTTCAACCAAGCACATTGCATCAATTTATCAAGCATAAAAGCTGCATACTCTTATATTCAGTAAAAAACACCCTTTTTCGCAATGAAGAACAAGGGCAAAATACTTAAAAGAACGATTGTGCTAGCAAATCGTTAACATAAAAAATCAAAAAAAACAATCATTCTGCTTGAAATTTTTTATTTCTACATAATATGAGCTGAGCTTTTTAAGAGGCATATTGCGTTATTACTCATCACTTCCGGGATTTTCTGAAAAATACTTTTCTAGTTTATTAGGAATACCATCCATTTCTTTAGCTTGTGGAAGAGGGTCTTTTGGGGTTGTTAAATTAGGCCATTTTGTCGCGTATTTCAGATTCAATTCCAGCCATTCTTCCAGTCCTGGTTCCGTATCAGGCTTAATAGCTTCAGCTGGACATTCTGGCTCGCATACACCACAATCGATACATTCATCAGGGTGAATGACGAGCATATTTTCACCTTCATAAAAACAATCCACAGGGCAGACTGCAACACAATCGGTATATTTGCAGTGAATGCAATTGTCGGTTACAACATAGGCCAAGATTGAACTCCATTTTTCTTTTTATGACCTTTGGAAGGAATACAGCGTATGCCCTTATCCATTTTTAAGTTGGTCGCGGAGTGCTGCCAATTTTGCAAAAGGCGAATCGGGATCAAGACGTTTTCGTGTTTGAGAGGAGAGGGTATTTGGGCGATTGATATATGTTTTATTGCCTTTATGGGAACGTTTGACATGTGATGGTTCTTTGAAAGCAGCCTCATCACGTGTGTTAAACTCTTTTTTGAATGTTTTTCTATGTTTATTTTGCGACATTTGTCTGGATTCACCGCGGGCTCTATGAGAGCTGTGATGGTGTTGGTGATTATAACGCCACAATAAAACAATTTTCTCTTTTGTTGTTGCGATAGGCTTTTGTACGGAAAAATCGCCAACGGGTTCTGCGGCCGGTAAACAATTTTCTGCACAAGAGTTTTCTTCAAAAGAAGCGGTTGAAACCATATGTTTTTTTTGTACCACTTCTGATCCTTGCATTGCTTGCCATTGATCTCCGATACATTCTGCTTCAGGATAGTTTTGTTCTGTCATGTTCTCAGAGTTGGAGGATTTCTCTTGTGTGAGGGTCTGTTCAAGTCTAGCATTTTCAAGTCCAGCGCTACTAATGGGCTGAGATTGATAGCCAAGCCCTTTGAGAATTTCTTCCATATCAGTTCCATTGGCACCAAGGATAGACATCATCGTTGGCGTGACAAAAAAACTCTTGCCATCGTAAGCGCCATCAGGTTTAGGTTGCATTTCAGGTTTCCAATTCAGTGCAGGGCGGATGAGGTTGGCAAGACGTTCTAAAATATCAATGCGCACAGCACGCCGTCCTAGGACTTGATAACCTGCTAACTGATAAAATTTTTGATTATATGTTGGATCAACAACCAATGAGGTACGCCCAGCAACTAGAGCTGCCAATATTTCATTCAAACCGCTTTGGTTACTATTCTCATTTTGAAGTCTCCAGAGGAGTGTAATTGCTTGTGCTGGAATTGGTTTAAGCATCGCAATAACGTAGATATGAAAAGCTCCAAAGCGCACACCTAAACGCCGGAGCACTGCTCGGGATTCTTGGTCAAGGTTTTTAACTGTTTCAGCCACTTTTCGACGTGGCAAAACACCCAAAGAGTTTACAAGCTGTAAAGCGAGACTACGTGTTGTATCTGTTAAAGTATCGGCATTACACAAATCAAATAGCGGTTTTAAAGCTGTTTCAAAATGAAAAATGACAAAACGCTCTAACCGTGCCATGACCTTATCACGGGCTTCTCCAGTTAATTGGGCATCTGCGAAAAGAATGGGTTTGGGTTTTAAAATGTCTTCCGTTGGAACAAGTTGCCCCACTGGTTGGCCAATCCAGCGTACAAGGCCGTCAGAACTGAGTGTAAAATCTCCATTAGCAGCAGCGCAAAAACGCGCTGCACGTTTGGCAAAGGCGCTTACCAAATTGTCGTTATCCGTTAAACTCTGTGTATCCGTTTCTTGACCGGTTATGTTCTTATTTGTGTAAAAACGAAATCCTTCAAATCTACCATTTCCATGTTTTTCAATAAGAATATCATCCTGTTGAATAATTTCACTATCCATGATCGTTTTCTTTCTTAGCGCCTTATGGGTAAAAGATTACTTTTGACAATACCGTATCCACATTGTTTCTTTAGCATGTTTGTTGCACTTTCTTCAATCATCCTGATGCTCTTTAATAGCCCTTGAGAGCATTTTGATTTTGAGCGTTTCTTTTTTGCATCATTTAGCATGAACTCTGAACGTATCTGCGTATTTGTATATGCAATCTATGATTGTATCAGAAAGCCTTGAATATAAAAAGTTAGCTGGCGGCGCACAAAACAAAATTCATTCTGCTTTTGATTTTATTTTTTCTGCTTAACGTCGTCAAGACGTGAGAATGTAGCATTTTCAACTGTTCCTTGGAGTAAAATCATCTTTCTATTAGCGGTTTATCAAGCCAGTTCGCTCCTTAAGACAAGAAGTTTTAAGGTTATCACAAAAAAAACAATTGCGATTATAAAAATACACGTTAAAGTAGTGATTCTTTAAAGTACAATTTTTACGTTCTTTTTTGCAGAAGAATGGTGATGTGGTTGTCAAGTCAACTTTAAAATTTTAATCGCAAGAGGTTGTGTATGGGTACTCTTTCAAGTGCTGTTTATAAAAGCAGTAAAAATTATAGCGATGCTGATAAAAGCTTGGGAAGGAATATGATGCGTTCTGCGATGCAGGCGCCTTATCTTGAACGACAAAAGGAGCATGATTTAGCTCTGCGGTGGAAAGATAAACGCGATGATGATGCTATGCATCAAATTGCAGCGGCTCATATGCGTTTGGTTATTTCAATTGCGAACCGTTTTAAACGTTTTAAAATGCCGTTAGGGGATTTAGTGCAAGAAGGATATGTGGGGCTATTGGAGGCAGCTGCGCGTTTCGAGCCTGATCGTGAAGTGCGTTTTTCAACCTATGCAACGTGGTGGATACGTGCTTCTATACAAGATTATATTTTACGGAATTGGTCAATCGTTCGAGGTGGAACCAGTTCTTCGCAAAAAGCGCTTTTCTTTAATCTTCGGCGCTTACGGGCTAAATTGGTGCAAGATGATAGCGCCTTGACAAAGCAAGATGTCTTTCGCACGATTGCTGAAAAGCTTGGTGTTTCAGTTAACGATGTTGAAAAGATGGATTTCCGCTTTTCGGGTTCTGATAATTCATTGAGTGTTTCTGTTTCTGAGAGTGGTGAAAATACAATTGCCAAAATGGATGCTTTAGTGGATGAAAATCCTCTGCCTGATGCTTTAATTGAGCAAGTGATTGATGGTCAACGGCGGACACAATGGCTTTACGATGCTTTACAAATTCTTAATGAGCGGGAACTTGAAATTATCCGTTTTCGCCGATTAAATGAAGAAGGGGCTACTTTAGAGGTTTTGGGTGAAAAGTTAGGAATCTCAAAAGAGCGAGTGCGCCAAATTGAAGCGCGCGCTTTACAAAAATTACGTGCTGCTTTGCTGACTGCTAATTCAGCAGATGCTTATGAGGTATAAGTCTTTATCCGTAAAAACCATATAATGGTTTATGTGGAGTTGTATCAGAAGCTGATGATTAAAAATGTAGCGCTTATTCAGCAATAATTTTGACGTGTGTTCCTGCTTGTAAAGTTTGAGCAGGGGAGAGCGCATTAAGAATACGAAATAGTTTTTCTTTATTCGGTATATCCTGCATTTTGTTTGCAAGGCTTGCAGGGGTTTCTCCTTGTTTAACGCGCACGACACGGATTCTCAAGGGTTTAAGTTTGTTTAATTCCGGCGATGAAAGCAAATGAAAACTTTGCGTTGTGCTTTTAGCAACAGTATCAAAATTTCTGGAATGATGAGGAGCGGCAGTGATAAAGCGAAAGACACGGTTTTCGATGGGAATGACCATTACATCAAATTGCCAATGTTCGTTGGTCGCACGGGCATGAGCTGCGGATAAGCCTTGAATGAGGATCGGGCGAACAGAGGATTCATCTAGTCCTGCAATCCATCCGCTTTTTAAATAATCGCTTGCAGACATGTTGGCAGGCAGTGGCACTGCATCAAAACGAAGTGCGGTTTTGTCTGGGCCGCTGGCTAGAACAGCATGGGGTGAATTCTCTATGGTAAAATTATTAGGAATAGAAAAAGCGACACGCAATTGTGGATGGATAAATTGGTTTCCTCTTACATAACCGTCACGAAAACTTCCACCAAAAATCATACCATCAATGCTTTTTAAAAAACGATCGCGATTTAAAAAACGATCGTGATCAGTCTTTCCAATGTAAGATTGGCTGATTTTACGGGCTTTTTCTATAGCAAGATGAATCCGCTGCGGGGTTGTCGGGTGTGTTGCTAGAAAATCTAACGAAGTATTTTGGGTTCCTGAGATATTGTGAAAAGCTCTATAATTTTCCATTGATTGTAGGAAGCGTGGGGAAGCAAACGGATTATATCCGGCTTTGTGGAGCATTTCGATTGCAATAGAGTCAGCTTGCAGTTCCTGATTGCGTGAAAACTGCGCCATTTTTCGTTTGGTCTCAAGAATGTGTTGGGATTCGGATGTGGAAGGATACAAAAGGTCGTTGGGCATATGATTTGCCTGCTGTAATGCGACTTTTTGTTGTAGACGCAAAATACCATGATTGGCTGTAAGGTGCGCTATTTCATGGGCTAAAACTGCTGCGACTTCTGAGGTGTCATTCGCCAATGCCAGCATGCCACGAGTGACATAGATATATCCCCCTGGCAAGGTGAAGGCGTTGACATGTGCCGAGTCTAAGATGGTTACATAATAGACTTGGCTGGGATCTTGTGCTGCAGCGGTTAATTTGTCCACAATTTTTGTTAACATGTGTTCAAGTCTTGGATCATTATACGCGCCGCCATATATGTCTAAGATGCGCGGATGTTGTTTGGCACCCAATAGGGCATAGGCATCATTGTCACTCATATGTGTGGTGGTTGCAGATGAGCTGAAAGGAAAAGGTGTCTGGCTCGATGTGAGATTGATGTGACAGGCAGAAAGGAAAGGCATCAGGCTTGCGAGAGTTGCTATACAAATTTGACTGTGGAGAAAGAATTGAGAGCGAAAAGAAAATATTAATTGAACAAATCTAATGCCTCGAATCATTGTACGCCTCTGCTGAGTGTTATTCCTATAAAACGCGGTTTATATCTTTTGATCTTTTTATATCGAAGGGTTTTTATCGTAAGGGATATTTTAGTTTTTTCATGATTAATAGTTTAATAAGATTGGTGTAAATAATTTTCATGGAAAGCCTAGTATATCATGGCAACATTTACAATATTGTTAAATGGAGATGTTTGCGTTACTGATCGTTTACGTTCTCAAATTCGTAAAAGCCGCGTGATTGCAGCCGATGGTGGGATGCGCCATGCTGCAGCATTGGGTGTGATTCCTGAGCTTTGGTTAGGAGATTTTGATTCTTCTGATCAGAATTTACAGCAAAAATACAGTGATGTCCCCCGTGCGTGTTTCCCTTCTGATAAAGATGCAACTGATAGCGCATTGGCATGTGAAAAAGCTTTGCAGCAAGGCGCTAAAAAGCTTATTTTATGTGGTGCTTTTGGAGGCGAAAGGTGCGATCATAGCCTTTCTCATATGACGCAAGCCATTGCAATGGCAGAAAAAGGCATTTCCGTTTTCTTGACCAGTGGAGGCGAAGAAGGTTGGCCAATTGTTCCAGGGTCTTTCTCCTGTAATTTGCCTGATGATTGTCTTTTTAGCATTATTGGGTTTTCTGATTTGCACGGGTTAACAATGTCAGGTGTAAAATGGCCATTATCACGGAAAAATGTGCCTTTTGGATCTTCTTTAACGCTTTCTAACCGCGCTTGTGGAACCTTTTACTGTGATTTATATTCTGGAAAAGCTATGTTATTAGCATCTATACCTATTCTATAGATCTCTTCTGGTCTATAAAAATTAGGAGGAAGAGTAAAAATGTAAATGATGGTGCAGTTGATGCGCCTTTATTTTGACTTTAAAAAAGAGGGACTGAGTATGTTAAAATCAATTTTTACAATGACTGCTATTTCAGTTGTTGGTCTGAGTTTAGTGGCTTGTACTGCTAGTGAACAGACCGTTGCAGACTATGGTGTTGGTGGTGCGGCGCTGGGTGCTGTAGCAGGAACAGTGGCTACCGGAGGAACTGCTGAAGGTGCAAGAAGAGGGGCAGCAGTTGGTGCTATTGCAGGTACAGTAACAGGTGTTGCTGCAGCGCAAAGAAAAGCTCAAGAGCATGCTCCTATAGTTATGCAGCAAGCTCCTTCTTCCATGATGGTTCAGCAAACGCTGCCCCCTCATACGGTTGTGCAGCAACCAGCATTATGTACCTACCAGGATAGAAGAGGTAGATTGTATCAAGCACCTTGTCCTCAACCGGTTTCACCACACAAGTTATGCACCTTTACTGATGGAACAGGTAAGCTTTTTCAGGCACCTTGTCATAGCCACCCACGCTGATGACAGTTCCACTTCTGCGGCTTGATCGTATTGTCTTAACTTTTGGGGCAACAGCTTTGCTCAACGAGGCATGCTTATGTGTTGGGCAAGGTGAGCGTATCGCGCTTGTTGGCCGTAATGGATGTGGAAAATCAACGCTGTTAAAAATTGCAGCGGGAATATTAGAGCCGAGTGGAGGCGAAATCTTTCGTCACCCTCGGACGACTGTGCATTATGTATCTCAAAATCCGGATTGTTTAGAATTTGATGATATGAATGCGTATGTAGAATCTAGCTTAAATGCTACGCATGATATCCAATGGGTCAAAACACTCTTTAGAACTCTTGGCTTTTCAGGCAATGAAAAGCTGTCAACGCTTTCTGGTGGAGAAAGGCGGCGTGCCTCATTGTTGCGGGCGATTGCAGCGCAGCCAGATGTTCTTTTATTGGATGAACCAACCAATCATCTTGATTTACCAAATATTGAGTGGCTTGAAGGCATTTTGTGTTCTCTGCGTTCAGCAATTGTAGTAATTTCGCACGATAGACGTTTTTTAGAAACAGTGACACAGTCAACGGTATGGCTGGATCGTGGGGTTACCAAAAGACTTGAAAAGCGTTTCTCTGAGTTTGAACGTTGGCGCGATAAGGTGCTCGAAGAAGAAGCGCTCGATCAGCATAAATTGGGTCGTCAGATTAAGCGTGAAGAGGACTGGTTGCGTTATGGAGTAACAGCGCGACGTAAACGTAATGTGCGGCGTTTAGATGCATTAAAAGAACTGCGGAAGCAGCATAAAACCTATGCAGGACCACAGGGAAAAGCGCTTTTAGTAGCCTCTAAAAGTCACAATTCTGGTCAGTTGGTTCTTGAAGCCAAAAAGGTTTCAAAGTGTTATGGTGATCGTGTCATTATTAAAGATTTTTCCTTGCGTATTCAACGTGGAGATAGGATCGGTCTTATTGGTCCCAATGGTGTCGGGAAAACAACATTGCTCTCAGTCTTGATTGGTCAGGAGTTGGCAGACCATGGAGTGATTAAGCATGGGCATAATTTAGCCATGGCATTTCTCGATCAGCAACGCATTTTAAATGAAGAAGAAACCGTAGCGTGTTATTTAACAAGTGGGCGGGGTGAGACTTTGCTTATCAATGGGCAAGAACGGCATGTTGTTTCTTATATGAAGGATTTTTTGTTTTTGCCAGAACAAGCCCGTACGCCTCTTAAGAAATTATCTGGCGGCGAAAAAGCCCGTTTAATGTTAGCACGGCTTTTATCTCGACCTGCAAACTTTTTGATTTTAGATGAGCCAACCAATGATCTGGATATAGAAACATTGGATTTACTGCAAGAATTTATTGCTGATTTTGCAGGAACAGTGCTGTTGGTCAGCCACGACAGGGATTTTTTAGATAGGACAGTCACCCATATGCTGGTGCCCCAAGGTGATGGAAAATGGGTTCTGTACGCTGGCGGTTATAGTGATATGATGGCGCAAAGAAAGAACATTGAACTTCCACAGCGTAAAGAACTGCCAAAGTCTACGGCACGTAACGATACAAAACCAACATCTTTGCGCCCTCAAACAATGACGCGCAAATTATCTTATAAGCAGGTTTATGCGCTGGAAAAATTGCCTGAGCAAATCACTGTGTTGCAGGGCGAGATTAGAAAAATCGAAGAAGAATTATGTGACCCAACGCTTTATGGCTTTGATAAAGACCGTTTTGGTCGTTTATCAACAGTGCTTGCAGAAAAGCAAAAAATATGTGCGCAAAAAGAAGAAGAATGGTTAGCACTTGAGCTTTTGCGCGAAGAAATAGAGAAAGAACAGCGTTCTCGTTAATTCACGCAGTATATTCACTCAGTATATTATTGTCTTGTTCGCTAACATCACGTGTATTCTCGTGTTAATTCATACCGAGTGCATTTTTGTAAAGTTGGATGATTGCTTCTTCTTCAAGTCGTTCATGATCTTCTTTTTTACGTAGTCGTATAATGCTACGCACAGCTTTGCTATCAAAACCAGATCCTTTAAGCTCAGTATAAACGTCTTTAATATCCTCAGAAATGGTTTTTTTTTCTTCTTCTAATCGTTCGATGCGTTCGATAAAAGAACGCAATTGGTTGACTGATATAGCTTGTGTTTGCTCTGTTATATCGCTCATGGTATTTTCTCCGAATCGTATGTTTTTTTTGGGCTTGTTTGATAATAAGCCACTGTTTGCGTGCCTGAAAAAGAGCAAAAGTGAAGCATTGTGCATTTTTTTACAAGCTGATTTTAACTAATTTGTATAAACAATTTGTATAAAGCAAGGTGTATCCATTGATAAAATGACAATAAGAGACAGAAAAAAATATGATATTAAATGGCATATGCTTATATGCTAATAGGTGTGTACTTGAATGTGTTTTTGGAAAGATAAAAAAGGGATGTATGTTTTTTTTAGGTTTTTGTCGTAAGATAGGGCTTATGGTTATGAAAAAACAGGAAGGAACATTTCAGAGAAGGTTTAGGGTTTTTCTGCTCAGTATTTTTCTTTTATTTTTTGCAGCTGGTTTTGCACGGGCTGACTTTCGTGTTTGTAATATGACTCAAGAGTCTGTTGGTGTTGCTCTTGGTTACCGTACGCCTTCAGGCTGGGTTAGTGAGGGGTGGTGGGTTATCCCCGTTACAGAGTGTAAAACCCTCCTTGAGGAGCCTCTTACATCGCGATTTTATTATTTTTATGCAGAAGATGCTCAGAAAAAAGGTGGCTGGCCAGGCACTGTGACTATGTGTGTAAAAGATAGCCAATTTACGATTAAAGGGGTTCATGATTGTTTTGCAAGAGGGTTTCAAAGGGCTGGATTTCAAGAAATTGATACAGGGAATCAAACCAGTTGGATGGTACAGCTGACGGATATGTCTTCGCTTAGTGATGCGGTTCTGAACGCTCCTTCATTGTCAGGGGTTTCTCCATGAAGCGCACGCGTAAAGTAAAAATCATTGCCACTCTTGGCCCTTCTTCTTTTTCATTATCGATGATTGAAAAGCTTTTTAGAGCTGGAGCAGATGTTTTTCGCATTAATATGAGCCACACCGATCATGCTACAATGCGTGATTTGGTGGAACGAATACGGGCTGTAGAAAAAGTTGTTAATAGACCAATTGGTATTCTTGCAGATCTGCAAGGTCCGAAACTGCGGATCGGATGCTTTGCGAAGGGGCAAGCAGATTTGATTGTTGGACAACGTTTCACATTGGACGATTGCGATGTTCTTGGCGATTCACAGCGTGTTTTTTTACCACATAAGGAAATTTTAGCAGTTGTAAAACCAGGTGATCGATTATTGATTAATGATGGAAAATTAGAATTGCGTGCTGAAGTGTGTGACAGTCATTCTCTTCAATGTCGTGTGGTTGCTGGAACCCATATTTCTGATCGAAAAGGGGTCAGTTTCCCTGATACGGTTTTACCCTTTGGTCCCATGACTTTAAAAGATGATGCTGATCTTGCAGCTCTTTTGGAACAGCAGGTTGATTGGATAGCGCTTTCTTTTATTCAACGTCCGGAAGATATTGTGGCGGTTCGTAAACGAACACGAGGCAAAGTATCGTTGATGGCTAAAATAGAAAAACCTCAAGCCTTGGAGCATATAAAAGAGATTATTGATGTTTCAGATGGCGTTATGATTGCACGGGGAGATCTTGGGGTGGAAATACCGCTGGAGAGAGTGCCAACCCTTCAGATAGAGCTTATAAAAGCGTGCCGTTTAGCCGGAAAACCCGTTGTGGTGGCTACACAAATGCTTGAGTCAATGGTTGCATCATTTGTGCCGACACGGGCAGAAGTTTCTGATGTTGCTACAGCGGTTTATGCTGGAACTGATGCACTGATGTTATCGGCAGAGTCAGCATCTGGGCTGTATCCTGAAGAGGCTGTGCTTGTGATGGATCGGATCGCTCGACAGATTGAGAAGGATTGCAATTATGCCGCAATGGCTGATGCACAGCGTCCTATGCCAGAGCCGACAGGAACTGATGCGATTTCTCTTGCGGTGCGTCAGATTGCTGAAACGCTTCAATTAGCAGCCATTGTTGCTTACACTGCTTCGGGTACAACGGGTGTGCGCATATCACGTGAGCGTCCAAGCAGGCCAATTATTGCTTTATCACCCATTGTGGCTACAGCACGGCGATTAGCCTTGGTTTGGGGGCTTCATTGCGTGGTGACTGAAGATGCACGTGATTTGGATGATATGGTTAATCATGCAGCTGCCATCGCTTTTCGGGAGTGTTTTTGTCGTGGGGATGATCGGTTTATTGTGACAGCTGGAATTCCACTTGGAACACCGGGGGCTACAAATTTATTGCGTATTGCTTCTGTTTCTAAAGATGGGACAAAAGGTGTTTAACGGAAATGTGGCAAGTATAGTTTTTTTCAAGATCATGTATTTTCTCTTAAGGGTATTTTAAGGTTTCATGATTCTTGTGTGTTCGCAAGATACTTTAATAATCATCTTGGCCAGAGTGGAACAGTCAAATACCACTTAATTGTTCTTGTAAGAATTATACGTGTGTTTCTGAGTTGTCTTCTTTTTGTAGAGTTATATTATTGTGATCGCCTTGAAGCAGTTGATGGGTGAGCTTTTCAATTTGTTGGGTTGTTTCGCGTACAACTCTGCTCATGGTGCGGTTTATTTCATCATTTTGCCGTAAAAGATCTGCATTGCTTTTTCGTAATTGCTGGTTTTCTCGTTTTATTTCTTCCATTTCATCTATAACCATGATGCCGGCCATTACGGATAAACGATGATCGCCAATTTCACCGAAGTTTTCTTTTAGATGCGCAATATATTGATCCAATTGAGCGGCAAGCTCCATAAGATGGCTCTCTTGTCCTGCATCGCACGCCATACGATAAACTTTGCCATCAATTGTCACGGAAACGGTTTCCATATGTTTAAACCTTTATCTATCAATCACAATACGAATCGTTTCCATCGCTTTAATGAGTCGTTTGGAAATTTCTTTATTAACAGCTTCTAGCCGTTCTGCGTGGGCTTCGGCCTTATCCAGTTCTTGGGCTAGACGGCTACGATCAGCGTTCATTCGCTGAATTTCCTCTTCCCATTCGTTGTTCTTATCAATGACTGCATTGTGTTTTATAATGGTGATTTCTAAGTTTCTGAGTGCTTTTTCCAGTTGTTCAAGATCTTGTGATAAAACAGCAGTTCCTTGCTTCATAACAGTTGTATCCTTTATCAATCTTTTATGCAAAAACGAATCACGAATGTTTTTTTTGCATATAGTATATTTTTAAATATGTAAGATCTTTTAGCAAGCAAAGCGGGGGATCGATGTAAATTAAAGGCTGGATTTTTTGATATTGTTGGAATAAATGATATGAGCATTGGATGGTGCTCGGAAAGGAAAAGAGAATCAAGAAAATTACAACAAAGTGTACGAGCAAGCTTGTATACAAACCCTATGAAAGTGTCTCTCAAGTGAACAATATAATTCAGGGATAATCAACAAAATAACCAACTTAACACAAATGGTTTATTATTCATGACAAATACCAAACAACAAAATCAGATGGCCAATGCTATCCGTTTTCTTGCTATTGATGCGATTGAAAAAGCAAATTCTGGTCATCCTGGTTTACCCATGGGGGCGGCTGATATTGCCACTGTTCTTTATACAAGATTTTTAGCGCATGATCCGAAAAATCCTCACTGGCCTAACCGTGATCGCTTTGTCTTATCAGCAGGGCATGGGTCTATGTTGCTTTATGCCCTTATGTATCTTTCCGGTTATGAAGATATTTCTCTTGAGGATCTCCGCAATTTTCGTCAGCTTGGTTACAAAGTTGCTGGTCATCCAGAATATGGGCATGCTGCGGGAGTCGAAACAACCACCGGTCCGCTCGGGCAGGGGTTGGCTAATGCCGTAGGTATGGCTCTGGGGGAGCGTTTACTGAATGCGCGTTTTGGTGATTTGATTAATCATTATACCTATGCGTTGGTGGGTGATGGATGTTTAATGGAAGGTATCTCCCAAGAAGCAATATCTCTTGCTGGTCATTTAAAACTCAGCAAGCTGATTGTGTTATGGGATGATAACAATATTTCAATCGATGGAGCTATCTCGCTGACCGATAGTACAGATCAAATAGCGCGCTTTAAGGCATCTGGTTGGAATACAATCAAAGTCAATGGCCACAGCCAAGAATCCTTGGCTCACGCACTCGAAACTGCAAAGGTTTCTGACCAGCCAACTCTGATCGCATGTAAAACAACCATTGGTTTTGGAGCGCCAAATAAAAGTGGAACCAGTAAGGTTCATGGTTCACCTTTGGGGGCACAAGAAATTGCTGAAACTCGTAAAGCTTTGGGGTGGGAAGCGGAACCTTTTGTGATCCCGTCCGATATTCTCGATAGTTGGCGCTTGGCAGGTCTGAATGCTGCTAAAAAACGGCAAGAATGGGAAACAAAATTTGCTGCTTTGCCTGTATCTGAGCGCGTTGAGTTTGAACGGTTAATGCGTGGTGATCTCGTGGGGAGCTTCGATGCTGCACTGGATGCGTATAAACAACAATTGGCAAAAGATTGCCCCGTTGTTGCAACGCGTAAAGCTTCGGAAATGGCTCTCGATGTTATTAATGAAGTGGTTGTAGAAACCATTGGCGGTTCTGCCGATTTAACAGGTTCCAATAATACAAAAAGCAGCCAAATGAAAAGCATCACTGCGGACGATTTTGCAGGCCGCTATCTGCATTATGGGATTCGCGAACATGCTATGGGCGCAGTGATGAATGGTCTTGCGTTGTATGGCGGTTTTATTCCCTATGGTGGAACGTTTTTATGCTTTTCTGACTATATGCGCCCCGCAATGCGTCTCTCTTCTTTGATGGGCTTGCGGGTTATTTATGTCATGACGCATGATTCAATTGGTTTGGGTGAGGATGGTCCGACTCATCAGCCGGTAGAGCATTTGGCTACACTGCGTGCACTTCCAAATCATTTTGTTTTCCGACCTGCTGATGCTGTAGAAACAGTTGAATGTTGGCAATTGGCTTTAAAATCGCGCGGAACACCTTCCACTTTGGCTTTGAGCCGGCAAAATTTACCATTGTTACGTCAAGACTATGAAGAAGAGAATCTATGCATGTTGGGCGCGTATGAATTATTGACGGCCAGTGATGATGCGAAAGTGACGCTGTTTGCTTCAGGTTCAGAAGTGCAAATTGTTGTAAAAGCGCATGCTGTGTTAGAAGCAAAGGGTATTTCTACGCGTGTGGTATCCGTGCCTTGTTTTGAATTATTCGCTCAACAGTCTGCTTCGTATCAGCGTGTACTCATTGGTGATGCACCAATTAAAATTGCTGTTGAAGCGGCAGTTCAACAAGGATGGGATCGCTTTATTGGCTGTGATGGTGTATTCATTGGCATGGACGGATTTGGCGCGAGTGGGCCGATTGATGAACTTTATGCACATTTTGGTATTACGTCTGAGAATGTCGTAGCGATCGTTGAAGAAAAGCTTGAGAAGATCAATGAGAAAGGTAAAAAATGACTGTGCGCGTTGCAATTAATGGGTTTGGGCGTATTGGGCGCAATGTCTTGCGTGCTATTGTTGAAAGTGGACGCAAAGATATTGAAGTTGTTGCACTGAATGATTTAGGTTCAGTAGAAACAAATGCTCATTTATTGCGCTATGATTCGGTGCATGGGCGTTTTCCTGTACCCGTTCAGGTTGCTGGTGATGCAATTGATGTCGGTTCTGGTTTAATTAAGGTTATTGCGGAGCGTGATCCTGCACAATTGCCGTGGAAGGATTTGGATATTGATGTTGCACTGGAATGCACAGGCTTTTTTACGGCTCGTGACAAAGCAAGTGCGCATTTGGCAGCTGGTGCAAAGCGTGTTCTTGTTTCCGCGCCTGCTGAGGGTGCTGATTTAACGGTGGTCTATGGGGTCAATCATCAGGCTTTAAATAAAGAGCATCGTGTTGTTTCGAATGCTTCTTGCACAACAAATTGTTTAGCGCCCGTTGCGCAAGTGCTTCATAATACGGTTGGGATTGAAAAAGGCTTTATGACGACCATTCATTCTTATACAGGAGATCAACCTGTTTTAGATACAATGCATCGTGATCTTTATCGCGCGCGTGCAGCTGCTCTTTCTATGATCCCTACATCAACAGGTGCCGCTAAAGCTGTGGGGTTGGTTCTGCCAGAATTAAACGGTTTGCTCGATGGTGTGTCTCTTCGCGTTCCGACGCCCAATGTTTCTGTCGTTGATTTTACATTTACTGCTAAGCGTTCCACAACTGTGGCTGAAATTAATGCTGCCATTTGTTCGGCTGCTCAAGGGCATCTCAAGGGGATTTTAGACTATACAGAGGAAAAACTTGTAAGCAGTGATTTTAATCACAATCCACATTCGGCAATTGTTCATAATGACCAAACTAAAGTGATCGATGGTACGCTTTGTCGGGTTCTTGTTTGGTACGATAATGAATGGGGTTTTTCAAACCGCATGAGTGATACTGCTGTAGCTCTTGCCGGGACATTGTAGCCAGGATCTTGTAAATGAGGAGGGCCTGAAGGTCCTCTTTTTTATTATGCAGAAAGTGTCACGAGCGCGTTTAGTCGGTATTGATTGAAATAGAGAATCAAAGAGGATATTGTCGAAAAAACAGGAATGAGATTCATTCTGCCCTCTCAAGTATAGAAAGGGTCTTTTTCTGCCCTCCGCAGAAGAGTGCAGCTCGTGCATTTGGTTTGTGTTGATTATAGCCAGAGCCAAAAAGGGGTGACTATCAAGGAAATGAAAATGAGATTCATTCTGCAAGATTAAGCACAGAAAGAGTCTACGGTGTTTGGTAGAGAAATAGAAGTTTGAGGGACGTTGCGAAAGCATTTTAAACAGAGAAGCCGTAAAAATAGCAACAATAATCGGGGATCAGACAGTGGAGAGAGCAATGAAAGAATTTCATACACTTGATGATATTGATGTTTCAGGAAAATGTGTGCTCGTGCGGGTGGATTTTAATGTTCCAATGTCTCAGGGGAAGGTATGTGATGTAACGCGTATTGAGCGGCATAAAGAGACGCTCATGGAACTTCAAAAACGGGGTGCTAAGCTGATACTTCTGTCGCATTGTGGTCGCCCGAAAGGGCAGGTGATGCCAGAATTTTCATTACGACCTGTTGCTGAAGTCCTCGCAAACATAATGGATCAGAAGGTTTTTTTCGTAAAAGATTGTATTGGTGCAGAA
This sequence comes from Bartonella sp. A05, assembly GCF_026930145.1. Taxonomy (GTDB): domain Bacteria; phylum Pseudomonadota; class Alphaproteobacteria; order Rhizobiales; family Rhizobiaceae; genus Bartonella. Next base: position 481,745 of record NZ_JANHOJ010000001.1, read on the forward strand.
GTTCGGGAGGCGGTTGAAGCGTTGCAAGAGGGTGAGATCCTTTTGCTTGAAAATGTCCGTTTTTATTCAGGCGAAGAACAAAATAGTCGTTCTTTTGCAGAAGCTTTAGCGCGCAATGGTGATATTTATGTGAATGATGCTTTTTCTGTATCTCATCGGGCTCATGCTTCTGTCGAGGGGATAACGGGTTTTTTGCCTTCTTATGCAGGGCGTGCATTGCAGCGTGAATTGCAGGCTTTAAAACAAGGACTCGGCAATCCAGTTCATCCGGTGGTAGCCGTTGTGGGTGGTGCTAAGGTTTCAAGTAAGCTTTTTGTACTCAATCATTTGGTTGAAAAAGTTGATTGTTTGGTGATTGGGGGTGGCATGGCTAATAGTTTTTTAGCTGCACAAGGTAGCCATATTGGTCAATCTCTTTGTGAACCTACATTCATGGAAACAGTTAAAGAAATTATTGAAAAAGCGCGTGAGTGCCAATGTACGCTTCTTTTGCCTGTTGATGCGGTGGTTGGATTTCGTTTTACAAAAGACACACCTTATCGCCTTTATGATATTGATGATATCCCTGAAAATGGGATGATTTTGGATATTGGTATGCGCTCTATTGCGTGTATCAATGCTGCAATTGATAAGGCTACAACTCTTGTGTGGAATGGGCCGCTTGGTGTTTTTGAGATGCCTCCCTTTGATCGGGGTACGATTGCTGTTGCTTGCCATGCAGCAGAGCGCACTAAAGAAGGGAAGTTGGTCTCAATTGCTGGAGGAGGAGATACGGCTTTTGCATTGAATCATGCTGGAGTTGCCAATGATTTTACGTATCTTTCAACGGCTGGGGGGGCTTTCTTGGAATGGATGGAGGGTAAAACTCTGCCTGGCGTTTTCGCTTTAATGCAGGCTGGGAAGATTATGATGTAGTTTATAGCATGTTGTTTATATTGTATTGATTAATCAATTACTTTTGAAAATTAAGACAAAAAAGAGGAATTTTTTATGAATGAACGTCTTGAAGATATAGCACTGTCTTTGGTTGAATCGGGGAAAGGTATTTTGGCGGCTGATGAAAGTACCGCTACGATTGGAAAGCGTTTTGAAAGCATTGGTATAGAATCAAGCGAAAATAATCGTCGTGCCTATCGTGAAATGCTTTTCACTGCAAAAGAAGCTATGGAATGCGCTATTTCTGGTGTTATTTTATTTGATGAAACTATTCGCCAAAAGGCGTCTACCGGTCAAATGTTGACAGACATCATTCGGGAATCCGGTGCTTTGCCAGGCATTAAAGTTGACACAGGTGCTAAGCCATTGGCAGCTTTCGCTCATGAAACAATTACAGAAGGATTGGACGCTCTTCGTGAGCGTTTAAAAGAGTATTATGCGTTAGGGGCACGTTTTGCCAAGTGGCGTGCGGTGATTGCAATTGATGAGCACTCTTTGCCAACACAAGGTGCAATATACCAAAATGCACAAGCTTTAGCACGTTATGCTGCTTTGTGTCAGGAAGTGGGCGTTGTTCCGATTGTAGAGCCAGAAGTGTTGATGGATGGTCCATCGCGCCAGCATTCAATAACACGCTGCTTTGATGTTACAAAAGCTGTTTTAAAAACTGTGTTTGAAGAATTATTTCAGGCTCGTGTTCTGTGTGAAGGTATGATTTTAAAACCCAATATGGTGATTGATGGCAAAGATTTGCGTAAAGCTTCACTTGAAGAAGTTGCTGAAAAGACTATTTACGTCCTTAAACAGACTGTTCCTGCTGCTGTCCCAGGGATTGCATTTCTTTCAGGTGGGCAGTCTGATGAAGAGGCAACAGCTCATTTGTCTGCTATGAATGCTCAGGGGACATTGCCGTGGAAATTGACCTTCTCTTATGGGCGTGCGTTGCAATCGGCTGCTTTGAAAATATGGGGCGGAAAAGAAGAAAATATTACGGCTGCACAAAAGGCTTTTTATCATCGTGCTCGGATGAATCATCTTGCAGCTTTAGGACAATGGAGAAAGGAAGAGGAAGAGTCCTTTGTTTAAAGAACAGTTTGGTATGCTCCAGCACCTCTATTACGGTGATTGTCGTCATAGAGGTGTTTTTGCTGTGTAGGAGAGGTGTATTTTAAAGATTAGCAAAGCAAACTCCATGGAATGCCATCATTCTCACGCTTGTCAAGCCACAAACGAGTTCCATTATTATCTTTACCGGCACTAAGTGTTGCCACGACTCTTGCGTTTAAACGGTTTACCGTTTGCATGCCCAATCTATCTTTAAAACGCTATAATTCAGTCCTCCTCCCAATCCACCTTCTTTATGTGCGATTGAGTGATTTTTAATGATTTGCAGTATTTGCAGTAATAGTGCACGAAATGATAAAATCTTACAATATCAAATGGTTCAATACAGCAGGAAAATTTACAATTTCTTCTGAAGAATCAATAGATTATTTGAGTAAGCATAAACAGGTACGGTTGGTGTCGAGTGTTTCCGCTTGCATGTTATTTTCTTGCATTAAACACTGAATAAGAGAAACTATACTGCGGTCATTTTTTTAATTGTTTCACGAAAGCAACATTATTTTGTATAGTTCTCTTTTATTGGAGATTGAGCTATTGGAGATTGAGCAAGGGTGACCATGCTGGGTCAGAGGCATCATTAGGGGTTGGTAATAGACGTTCATTCCGTCCGCTAATATCAATCGTGTAAATTTTGGGTCCTACGCCGGGATCTTTGCGGAAAAACATCAGCACGCGCCCATTTGGCGCCCAGGTTGGACCTTCATTATGAAAACCTGTGGTTAAAATCCGCTCCCCTTGTCCATCGGGACGCATAACACCAATGGAAAATTGTCCCTGAGATTGTTTCGTAAAAGCGATGTAATCACCACGCGGTGACCAAATAGGTGTTGAATAGCTGCTATCGTTTGATGAAATTTTCTGAAGATTGCTTCCATCTTCGTTCATCGTGTAAATTTGTGGTCTTCCGTTGCGGTCAGATGAAAAGACAATCTGTTTGCCATCCGGTGAATAAGAGGCAGATGTATCAATAGCCTGAGTTGCCGTTAGGCGTGTCATGGTACGTGTTCGTAAATCCATTGTGTAAAGATTGGCACTGCCATTATTTTGTAACAAACTCATAATTACTTTTTGTCCATCAGGCGAAAAACGTGGGGCAATAGTCATATTGTCAAAAGCCCCTATTAATTCCCTTTGCCCCATTTCAATTTGTTGAAGATAAACGTGGGGCGTTTTCTTATGGCCATAAGCCATATAGGTTATTTCTTGTCGCTTGGGTGAAAAACGTGGCGTGAGCACCAATTCTTTTCCATTAGAGAGATAGATTAAATTAGCTCCATCTTGATCCATAATTGCTAAGCGTTTGATACGTGCATTGAGAGGGCCTGTTTCATCGATAAAAACAATACGCGTATCAAAATAACCACTTTCACCTGTCATTTTACTATAAATCTCATCCGCGATCATATGCGCAACACGCCGCCAGCGTTCTGTTGCTGTATAGAAGCGTTGTCCTTTGATTTGTCGATTACCAAAGACATCCCATAAACGAAAATCGACTCTTAATCGTCCATCTGTTTCTCTTACAACCTGTCCAGTAACCAACCCTTGAGCTTTTATTGTCTGCCAATCGGAAAAGCGCGGTTGACTATTGGGATTGATGATTTGTTCAAGAAAAGATGCCTTGTCAATCGGTACAAAAAGCCCAGATCGTTCAAGATCTGCTGAGACTACGGCAGAAATCTTTTGTCCTATTGAATCGCTGGAGATAAAATCCGTAATTGCGATTGGTATGGGATTAAAATCAGCGTTGACAATGGTGCCTTTCAACTGCGCAGAGGCAGAGGAAAACCCTGAAAGCCACAAACTCATGGTGACAATAAACAAAGAAAAAAATGAATGTCTTGTTACAGTCATAATGGAATGCATCCTTTCATAGAGAGACAACTTTGTTGCATTTTGAGATTTATTTTACGTAGAGATATTCCTTCATAGATCTGTTTCTTGAAGGGGATCAACATTAAAATCAAAACCCTGTCCCCACAAATCGTACTGATCGCGTGGGAGATTTGCGTAAGGTTGGCATGAGAAAACAGCCGCATACACTTGCCGCATCATAATGTCCTGCTGGCTTCTGTCGCCACTGAGTGGTTCAATCATCGGATCTCCTATGACCATTCCCTCGCGGTTTAAGGAAAATTGCAAACGCACGATTGGACGGTTTTTTAAATTGCTACCAATGGCAACAAGTTTGAGCTTTTCCTGAATACATGAACCAGCAAGATTCACTAATGTTTGCGCCATTTTTGTGGTATCGCCAATATTTTTTTTCTTTCCTAATGCTTCCTCTTCATCAGATCGCTTTGCTCCACCTCCTTGAGTACGCATGCGGTTCAAAAGATTTTTTTCTTCCATTGCTAAAATATCTTCAATTGTTTGTTCGCTTTGTTTTTCAGGAGCGTGCGCTCTTTGGGGTACGGATTGTTTGTCTTGTTTTGGTTTGACCTGTGGGAGAGGCGTATGTTCTAGTTGCTCAACCTCTTTGGATGGTTTATGTGCTGGTATTGCTTTAACTGGCTTTGTTGGTGCACTTGATTCTGGTTTCTTCTGTGGTGTTATGACTTCATTTCGAGTTGTTTTCGAAGCATTCACTTCTGGTTTGATTATCTCCGGCGTGATTTCTTTTGGCGCAATTTCTTTTGGTGTGGTTGTTTCTGGTTTAATGATTTCGGGTATGTTTTTTTTGGGCGCAGCTTCTTTCGAAGCAGTTACTTCCGGTTTGCTTATTTTTGGTGTGCTCGCTTCTGGTGCGCCTACTTCTGGCTTGGTTATTTCAGATGTGGTTTCTTTTGGCACAGCTTCTTTTAGCGTGCTTACTTCTGGTTTGATTATTTCCGGCGTAATTTCTGTTGGTAATACCTCAACTTTTTCTTCTAGCAATTCTTTTGTTTTGAGTGGTGGTACAGGTGTTTCTGGAACATCCTTTTTTCCAGAAGTGGACAATGCTGCCTCAACTCGCCGCGGTTTTTCTTTTGGCTTGAAAGGCGCTATATTATCCACTATGCCATCACCGATATGGTGTACATCTTCTTTTTCTGGAGGTTTGGTCGTTGGTTTTGGTTTTGAATTTTCATTAGGCAAAGCACTGGATGAGCCTTGTTGCAGGGCAAGTTCTTTTTCAAAAGGAGCTAAGGTAATGGGAACTGCTTCTAGCTTTTGTTGTGGTGGGATGTTGGAATTGGTAAGATGTACGCCTCCCCAAATGATGAGAACGATATGCGCTGCAAGGGATAAAGCCAAGCTTCCTTTCATGCTATGATAAGAATTTTTATCCATCTATACATTTTACCTTTTTATTTTTCAATCACAACGCTCATTTTTGCATCGATTGCCTAAAGAGTGGTTTTTATTGCGCCAAACTGGCTAGAGCAACTTGTGAAAAGCCCGCTTTTTGAATATCAGCGAGAAGCTGTAATACTTGTTGATATTCGACAGTTTTAGCGGCACGCACGAAAATGCGTTGATTTTTTTGTGTCGGATCAATAGCCAGTTGTGCTTTGAGCTTTGACATCAGATCTTCAGAGGTATCGTAATAATCTTGATTGATTGCTAAACGCCCTTGTTCATCAAGTGAAATTGTGAGTGGAGGTTTATCGGCGTGCACTGGTCCCGCTTGGCTACGAGGTAAATCAAGAGGAACGCCATTGACTAGAAGTGGAGCCGATACCATAAAGATGATAAGCAAAACTAACATCACATCAACAAAAGGTGTTACATTAATTTCGCTCATTAGATGCTTGCTTGAGCTACGCCGTCTCCGTGTGTTTTTTTGAGAAGAAGAAGCAACAGAAAATCCCATGATAGATCTCTCTATAAAGATGAATTAGATGTCATCGTCTCATCGATGCGCCGTGACACAATTGTTGAAAATTCATCAGCAAATCTCTCTATTTGCGTGATGATGTAAGCACTTTCATTGGTCAATTTGTTATAAGCAATAACCGCTGGAATTGCTGCAAACAAACCAATTGCAGTGGCTAAAAGTGCTTCTGCAATGCCCGGAGCTACAATTGCCAGCGATGTATTTTGAGATGCTGAAATAGAAAGAAATGAATTCATAATACCAACAACCGTTCCGAATAAGCCGATAAAGGGACCAGCTGATCCAAGGGTTGCTAAAAAGCCTAATCTTGATTCTATTTTTGCACTTTCACGCCCCAAAGCAAGATCCATCGCTTTGTCAATTCTGGTCTGTAGGTTTAATGATGTATGAATCCCTTTTGAGAGTGATTTTTTCCATTCTATCATTGCTGCTACAAAAACGGCCGACATGCTATTGGTACGTTGATTTTTATAGGTTTCATAAAGTTTTTCTAAGGGTTCGCCTGACCAAAACACGCGCTCGAAATACTTTATTTCATGCCGTATTTTTCGGTAAGTAAAGATTTTATCAAAAATAATCGCCCAGCTCCATATGGAAGCCAGCAATAATCCAATCATAACAGATTTCACAACCCAATTTGCTTGCATAAACAAGCTTAACACTCCAATCGCTTCTGGAGCCGTAAGCTCTATGTGTGGCATAATGTCTACCTCTTTAAATGAAAGATTCATGTTTTAAAATCTAATAACACGCATTATTTTACAGTTTCTAAATTTATTTTACAGATGCTAAATTTGAAGTATAAGTTTTCTGTGTTTTAAAGAGCACTGCACAGTGACGCTTTTACACGGTATCGTTTCTATGAAGGATTGTCGAAAAAAGACCTTGGGGTAAACGCCGTGGTTTGCCTTCTTGGTTAATGATGGCGATTTCAACCTTCGCATCAACCAACACTTTATCATCGTGCAGGATATATTGATCCATGAAAAAACGTGCTCCTTGAAGACGCGTGAGGCGTGTTTTAACGGTTAAAAGATGATCAATCTGTGCTGGTCGGCAAAAATGAATGTCTATATGCCGCACGACGAAAAACAGTTTTTCATCTTGGGTTCCTGATGCTAATCCGCTGTTATTAAAACCCGTATTACGCAAAAATTCTGAGCGACCTCTTTCAAAAAACTCCAAATAGCGCGCATGGTAAACGACACCAGAGAAGTCTGTATCTGCAACATAGACGCGTATTTGAAGATCGTGAAAAAAGTTTGCATGATTGTCATCAACAAATGTTATTTCAGCCATCGTCTTCTTCCCATAAGGTCGTTTGTATCGATGAATGCGTTTGCATCTGATTTTGAACATGTACGTTGGTTAGTTGAGTACATTTTTGTGTTGAAAGTGCGGACGTAGGTGCACAAAGCCCTAGATGTGTCCAAGCTTTTTCTGTGAGAATCCGCCCACGGGTGGTTCGTTGAATAAAACCTTGTTGGAGCAGATAAGGTTCAATAATATCTTCAATAGCATCACGCGGTTCTGAAAGAGCGGCTGCAATGGTTTCAACGCCTACGGGGCCGCCTAAAAAAGTTTCTGCAATGAGTAGTAGATAACGTCGATCAAGAGGATCAAGACCAAAATGATCGACTTCAAGACGGGAAAGTGCTTCATCAGCAATTGAGCGATCAATGGTTTGAGCATGTTTGACGAGAGCAAAGTCACAGACACGACGTAAAAGCCGTCCTGCAATGCGCGGGGTACCACGTGCGCGGCGTGCAATCTCATGAGCCCCATCCTCGCTGATATAAACCGAAAAAAGGCGCGCATTGCGTCGAACGATATATTCTAATTCCTCTATAGTATAAAAATTTAACCGAATTGGGATGCCAAAACGATCCCGTAATGGTGTGGTCAATAAGCCTAAACGTGTGGTTGCAGCCACTAAAGTGAATTTAGCTAAGTCAATTTTGACCGAACGAGCTGCTGGACCTTCTCCAATGATTAAATCAAGCTGATAGTCTTCCATGGCGGGATAAAGAATTTCCTCAATCGCCGGATTTAAACGATGAATTTCATCAATAAAAAGGACATCACGTTCTTCCAGATTGGTTAAAAGAGCCGCTAAATCTCCTGCTTTGGCAATCACTGGTCCTGATGTGGAACGAAAATTAACGCCTAATTCCTTAGCCATAATTTGCGAAAGTGTTGTTTTCCCCAAACCCGGCGGCCCCACAAACAAAACATGATCCAGTGCTTCTTTACGTGTTTTTGCCGCTTCAATAAATATTTTTAAATTTGCGCGTGCCGCTTCTTGACCAATAAAGTCATCGAGCACTTGTGGTCTTAAGGAACGATCAGGATCATTGGGAAGGGGAACGGCATCAAGAAGCCGTTTATCTTCGTTTTTATGCATCTTTACCTTGTGCTAAGTGAGAGGAAAGCAATTTAAGGCTATGGCGAATAAGGAGTGCTGAAGAGACTGTTTCTCCTTCAAGAGTGTTTATCACTGAAGCTAAAACATTGGCTGCTTGAGAGCGCTCATAACCAAGATTGATTAAAGCCAATAGTGCGTCGTTGACCGGTTGATTTGTTGCCTCTGGGTGAAAGCTGGAGACGGAATGTAATTTGTTTTTGCTGTTTTCACTTAGAGGAAGGGTTTTGCTTTTAAGTTCGCCTACAATTCTTTGACTCACTTTCTTGCCCACGCCCGGAGCGCGGCTGATCGTTGGAATATCGTTGAGTGCAATCGCTTGTGCGAGTTCATCGGGCGATAATGTGCCTAAAATTGCTAAGGCAACTTTTGTCCCGACGCCGGGCACATTTTGCAGAAGACAAAACCAATCTTGTTCCGTTTTCGTTGCAAAACCAAAAAGGCGGATAGCATCTTCACGAACATGTGTTTCAATAAACAAGCTTAAATTTTCACCAAGAGATGGTAAAGAAGGACGAAGTCGGTTTGATATAAAAACGATATATCCTACACCCTGCACATCGAGAATAACATGATCGTCAAAGATATTTTCAAGGGTGCCCTTTAATTTGCCGATCATGGGCTTACCTTTGAGAGATAGGAGAAGCTGGTACGGTGGGTACTATGGCAGAGTGCAAGAGCAAGCGCATCGGCTGCATCATTGCTATCAAACTCAGCGCGTGGAAGAAGAACTTTTACCATCATATGAATTTGTTCTTTAGTACCATGGCCGACACCAATGACAGACTTTTTGATTTGGTTCGGTGCATATTCAGAAACGGGAAGACCTTCTTGCGCTGGGACAAGAAGTGCAATGGCGCGTGCTTGACTTAGTTTTAAAGTGGCCGTAGCATCTTTGTTCACAAAAACATGCTCAACAGCTGCTTCATGAGGCATAAATTGATGAACAGTATCTGAAAGCCCCTTATAAAGTTGATATAATCTGGAGGGGAGGGTGCACTGTGCGTCAGAGTAGATTGTTCCTGCTGCGACAAAGTGCAGACGATTGCCTAAGAGGTCAATAACACCCCATCCTGTTTGTCGGAGTCCTGGATCAATGCCTATAATACGAATCGTTTCTGCCATAGAGCGAGTTTATGCTATTTATTTCTATTTGAACAGATGCAACAAAACTAGAACATAAGACAGTTAACCCCGTGCAAAAATAAGGGGAGAACCAAAAAAGAATGCCGAAAGGGGAGGGTGCATCTGAAAGAATGAGTGGAATAGAGGCTTAAGAATTAGGGCAAACAGGATAAAAGATCGCGGCTAGAAGCGTGGGCGTGAGAAACCGAAGATCGAGAGAGGATCAAGGGACAAAAATTGTTTAAGGACGCTGAAAAGCTGTTTGAAGCAATTGGATTTGTTTGTTCACCGGATTGTTGTTCTCTAAAGTATGGGAAGATACTTGTTGTTTATTGTAGCTTATATAGCGCATCCGTTCTTCTATACGAAGAGAACGGATCACAAAGTGGCGAAAAATTTCTGGTAATTCTTTCCAATGGTCGGTTTCTTGGCTTAGTGATGGTGTATGAAGGGATATTTTTGCGGTTTCTTTCTGTATTTGTTCCGGTGACATTTCTCCTTCACGCTCTGCACGAAGCAGCAAAAGCTGAGAGGCTACTTGCATAAGTCGCGTACTTAAATACACAGTTTCTTTCGCGTAAAGTGCAGAGACTTCTGCCGGAAGGGAACGAGCTGCTAATTTGCCTTCTGTATCAATATAAGCCGCTGTTTCTTCAATCAGAATCATTGTTTCTTCACAAAGGCGGTTAAAAACATTCTCAAAGGCATCATGCTCAATCATGAGAATGAGCTCATCATGTGGATGTTTATGTGCACTCACGCTATTTTACACTCCCAAGTATGGAACTATGGTAATCAACAAACATAAGGATGAAAAGTTCCTTTCACTGTTGTATAAAGTATTTTTCCTCCAATTGGATAGCTTTTTTTCAAGAATTGTGCAATGCGCTTCTTACACTAGGGTTAATGCGCTTTTACATGCGTGTTTCATGTCCTGCGTAGTCGGTATTATGCATTTCTTTGATGTTCTGATGGCGAGGGAGAACGAGAGCTTTGTCTATGAGATTTTTGATTTTCATAATAATAGGCGACGAAAAATTGTACTGCAATTCCGCTCATGATTAAGAGGGTGTCGGAAAAAAAACTACTGGGCACTAATGTTTTAAAAATCTGTCCAAATATCGCAAAAATAGTGCCGATTACAAAAACCGGTAAGCCGTGTTTTCCCAAAATAGCTAAGGGGTGCTTCTCGGAAACGCGTAATCGCTTATAAAGCCAAGGAAGGCAAAGAACCAAGAATGATAAGGAAAGAATATGGAGTAGACGAGGAAGGCTTAAAAAAGTTTTATTAAAATTAACGAGTGGTGAAGACCAGTTAAGCCAACCGAGAACCCACCACCAATTTAAGCGCACCCATAATAACGAGAGGATAATATAACCAGCTGATAAAATGAATAAAAAAGGCTGAAATGGGATGGTTTTTCCTTGTTTGAGATATAAAGTGCCTGTTAATCCAATTACAAAAAGGAATTGCCATGATAAAGGATTTAAAAACCACTTTCCCGGTAAAGGATAAGAAGGTGGTGCAATCTTATAAAAGCCACATATCAAGTAGATTATGAATGAGATGAAAAGAAGAAGCCTTTTATGCTTGCAGCTTAAATACAGTGCAAGGGGAGAAATAATTGTGAGAACAATATAAAGCGGGAGGATATTATTGTAACCTAATTGATGGCCAAAGCTCAGTGTGCTGAAAAATGCGGTAACAGGTTGTGTCAGAAATAAACCTATATTATTCATCGATAAAAGTTTTTCTGAGTTCCAAAGAAAAGATGCTCCTAAAAAAAGGCTTAAAGTCGCAAAGGTGGCAAAAAGATGCGCTTTATAAAGCTGAAAAGCTCTTCGCCAAAGTTTGCGCACAATCAAAGTAAAACGCTCTTTGTGGAAACGAGCATGGAAGCTAAGTCCAAGAGAGACACCTGAAAGCAAAACGAATATTTCTGTGGCGTCGGAAAAACCGAAATTTTTATGTGTTATATGTTCATAGATTGTGCCAGGAATATGATTGATGAAAATCGTCAATAACGCTAGAGAACGGACAACATCAATGCGTGTATCACGGTTAGAAGGGGGGAGATCGTGATTGAAAGAACCAGGATGAGCCATAGATGAACCTTGATAAGCGATATAAAGAAACGCTTCTTTTAGCAAAATGTGACAATAAAAAGAACCTTTTTTAGACTCAAGGATACTGTATGACAAAACAAAAGAATAAGTCGGGTGAGATTTGTCTTTTTCCTCAGTTAGTTTTGACATTAGATGTTCGGCGTTCTTTAAAGCCTGCATTTTTGCATCAAATTTTGCAAACAGAGTCTTTTGCATGCGTTATCCTTTACGATTCGCAAATCGATCAGGGGGATGAGGTCTTTTTCCAAAACAATGCTCAATTATATGCTGATGATATTCAGCGAAACGGTGCAGCTCTTCTTATCGCTGATGAAGGCCGTATTGCTGGTCGAATCAAAGCAGACGGCTTGCATTTGGATCGTAATGTTAATGCTCTGAAAAATCTTGAAAAACGGAAACAGGAAGGCAAAATCATTGGCTTTGGAAATCTGCGTAATCGTCATTCTGCTATGAATGCTGCTGAAGCCGGGAGCGATTATCTGCTGTTTGGAAAACTTGGTGCTGATAAAAAACGACACTCTCATCCCAGAAATATACAATTGGCGCAATGGTGGGCTGAGATTATGGAAATTCCTGCCATTATTCAAGCTGGGAGTGATCCCGCATCTTTTGATGAAACCTTGGCAACGGCATGTGAATTTATTGCGGTTGAAGAAATGATTTTTGCCCATGATGATCCTTTGAGTGTGCTTGATATGATAAAAAGAAAATGTATACAGTCTCCCTTATCTACGGAGACGCAATATCCATGATAAAAAGAATCGTTGGTTTATTGATCTTACTCGTATTCTGGTCTATCGCAGCTGTCGCCCATTTCGTCGAAATCCCTGATATATTCTCACAATCTGAGAGTGTTTCGAAATCTAAAAGGACTTTAAACACCATTCAATTAGAGGAACTAGAGGCTCTAGCGCCGGCAGAGGTGAAAGAGGTGCCAGTGCCAGCAGAGGTGAAAGAGGCTCTAGCGCCAGCGGAGGTGAAAGAGGTGCCAGCGCCAGCGGAGGTGAAAGAGGTGCTAGTGCCGGCAGTGGAGGTGGAAGAGGTGCCAGTGCCAGCGGAGGTGAAAGAGGTACCAGTGCCAGCGGAGGTGAAAGAGGTGCCAGCGCCAGCGGAGGTGAAAGAGGTACCAGTGCCAGCGGAGGTGAAAGAGGTGCCAGTGCCAGCAGAGGTGAAAGAGGTACCAGTGCCAGTGGAGGTGAAAGAGGTGCCAGTGCCAGTGGAGGTGAAAGAGGTACCAGTGCCAGCGGAGGTGAAAGAGGTACCAGTGCCAGCGGAGGTGAAAGAGGTACCAGTGCCAGCGGAGGTGAAAGAGGTACCAGTGCCAGCGGAGGTGAAAGAGGTATCAGTGCCAGTGGAGGTGGAAGAAGATCAAAAACCTTTTCAGTTTTTACAAGCAGGACAATATGATGAAGCTTATGATTATTATGTTAAAGGTTATTATTTAACTGCTCTTCGGGAAGCGATCAGACGTGCCGAACAAGGCGATCCAATCGCACAAACTTTAGTTGGACGAATATATCTGGAAGGATATGCTGTTCCAAGTGATGGTGCGCGTGCAGCTTTATGGTTTGGACGTGCTGCAAAACAAGGCGAACCGCATGCACAATTGCGCTATGGTCTTATGTTATTTGAAGGTCGTTTTATTACACAAAATCAAGAATTAGCCGAAGAATATATCCGAACAGCTGTGCAGGCTGGTTTACCGGAGGCCTATTTCCATTATGGACAATTGCTTCTTTATAAAGCTTCGCGCAAAACGCAATCTCTTCCAGGTGTTTCTTTACAAAGCCAAGACCATGAATGCATTGAACAGGCTTTGAAATGGTTTTTAAAAGGTAGTTCCCTAGGTGATTCTGATGCCGCTTTTGCTGCTGCACAAATTCTTGCTTCAGGAACTTTAACAAGACCGAAAGATGATTACAATGCGCTAAGATTGATTGAAGTTGCAGCCAATAATAATCATATAATGGCTCAAATAACCTTAGCAGAATGGCTTGTTCAAGGCCGTGGTGGAAAAACCGATTTTCAACGGGCTTTTCATTTACTGTTTAACAATGCAATGAACATGATTGTGCCAGCACAGATCAATTTGGCAAAGCTTTATCATGCTGGAATCGGGACAAAAGGCGATATTATCATGGCAGCGGCATGGTATATGGTTGCAAAGCAAGCAAAAGTACAGGTGTCCGATCTCGAAATTATGCTGCAAGGTTTGAGCGCCGACCAATTGGAGGAAGCCTCCAAAAAAGCGATGGAACTCATATTTGCTTTCTAAAGATATGCTCAATGCGAAACAAAGTGCTTTTATGCAAATATCTAATTTCTAAAAGAAAATCTTTTGGCAAATTTTGGGGCAATATTTTATAAGGACTTGATAAAGGTTTATAATCAGGATACTTTTTCTGCTCTATGAAGAGCCAAAAGCTAGAGTTCATAAAGGTTTTCCTCTATTTAAAGACATAATTGGAGTTCTCTACTGTAAGGACAGAATTGGGATTCTTCCCCGCAAAGACGAAATTGGATAAGAACGATGAAGATTAATGGTAATGAAATTCGACCCGGAAATGTGATCGAGCATCAAGGAGGTTTGTGGGTCGCTGTTAAATGCAATGCCGTAAAACCAGGAAAAGGCGGAGCATTTAATCAAGTCGAAATGAAAAATGTGATCGATGGTACAAAACTCAATGAGCGGTTTCGAGCGGCTGAAACCGTTGAAAGAGTTCGACTCGAACAAAAGGATTTTACCTTTCTTTATCAACAGGGTGATGTCTTGGTCTTTATGGATTCACAATCTTATGAACAGCTCGAATTGCAAAAAGATTTTGTTGGTGACCGCGCTGCTTTCTTGCAAGATGGGATGACTGTGACGGTTGAACTCTATCAAGAAAAACCAATTGGTATATCGCTTCCCGATCAAGTCACCGTGACAATTGCTGAGGCCGATCCCGCAATTAAAGGGCAAACGGTTACATCATCTTATAAGCCCGCAGTGCTTGAAAATGGTATTCGTATTCTTGTGCCGCCTTTCATTAATTCGGGTGAACGTGTGATTGTTGACACAAATGAATTAATTTATTTGCGTCGTGCAAATTAAACAAGAGGTAAGTAAGATATGGCTCATTCTGCGATCATGCATGTTATGGTGCAAGCCGCAATTAAAGCTGGTCGCTCTTTAGTGCGTGATTATGGTGAAGTCCAAAATTTGCAAGTATCATTGAAAGGTCCAGCGCATTATGTCGGTAAAGCCGGCCGCAAAGCGGAAAAAATTATTTTCACGGATTTGATGAAAGCGCGACCCAAATTCAGTTTTCTTATGAAAAAAAATGAAGAAATAACGGGAGTAGATCCCCAGCATCGTTTCATTATTAATCCTTTGGATGGAACAACAAATTTTTTGCATGGTATCCCTTTTTTCTCCGTTTCTATAGCTTTGGAACGTCAAGGCCAGATTGTTGCTGCTGTGATTTATAATCCTGTTTTTGATGAACTTTTTACTGCTGAACGCGGAAATGGTGTTTTCTATAATGATCGACGTTGTCGTGTTGCCGCACGGAGAAAATTAGAAGATTGTATGATTGCGACGGCAATTCCCCATTTAGGTTCTCCCCAACATGGGCAATATCTGATTGAATTGCGTAATGTTATGGTTGAAGTTGCAGGTGTTCGCTCTTTGGGAGCCGCTTCTCTCGATTTGGCTTACGTGGCTGCGGGAAGAACAGATGGTTTGTGGATAAATAATCTTACAATTTGGGACATGGCTACAGGGATATTGATGGTTCGTGAAGCCGGTGGTTTTATTACTGATAAAGAAGGAAAAAACGATATTTTTTGTGCAAAAAATATCGTTGCTGGCAATGAATTTGTTCAAGCGGAATTAAGGAAAATTCTCAAAAAAGGTATTTGAATGTTTCAGCTCTTTGCAAAAATATTCGAGGGATATGATATGCTAGAAGGTTTTTTTGTTGAAAAGTCCTGATTTCAAGACTATTTGAGGGAGCAGGATTTTTCGCAAAAGCATCCGAAGGAGTAGGACACCAAGAACAAGAATGTGCTTGATTAAAGCAGGTCTGATCCTCAATTTTTGAGAGTATAAGGCTTCCTACAAGAATATTCGGGAGCAGAGGATACGTTTTCAAGCATTGATAATGGTTATCCTTTTTAATGATGGTATGCTTTGGTGCTTGGTGGTTCTCTTTTTACTACGCTTTGTCTGGTGAGAATTGGAGTTTAGCCAAGCGCGCATAAACCCCGTTTTGTGCGACCAACTGTGCATGAGTCCCTTCTTCAACAAGAGTTCCTTTATCGAGAACAAGAATACGATCTGCTTTTAAAACTGTGGCTAAACGGTGTGCGATAATCAAAGTTGTACGATTTTTCATGAGTTTTTCTAAGGCATCTTGTACAAGCTTTTCGCTGTATGCGTCTAAAGCTGAAGTTGCTTCATCCAGTAGCAATAAGGGGGCGTTTCTTAAAATTGCTCGCGCTATGCCGATACGTTGTTTTTGTCCACCGGAAAGCATGATACCGCGTTCTCCAACCAGACTATCAAAGCCATCTGGTAAGGTTTCAATAAACTCAAAAGCGTTGGCAGCTTGGGCTGCGGCGATGATTTGTTCATGAGTGGCATTTTCAGTACCAAAGGCAATATTATCGCGTAATGTGCCATCAAAAATGTCGACATCTTGTGGGACATAAGCAATAAAGGAACGTAAATCATGCAGGGAAAGGCGGTTAATCTCAACGCCATCAAACTGGATATTCCCGCTTTCGGGATCATAGAAACGGAAAATAAGAGAAAAAATGGTACTTTTTCCTGCACCAGATGCGCCTACAAAGGCAACTGTTTCCCCCGCTTTGATCGAAAAGGATAGATTCTGTAAAATTTTATCATTTGCTCTGGAAGGATAATTGAAATTGACTTTGTCAAAAACAATGGCTCCTTGAACGGGTTTTGCCAATGGCAAAGGGATACTAGGGGTCATAACAGAGGGTTTTTCTTGCAGAAGTTCTGAAAGCCGTTCAGCGGCACCCGCTGCTTGTGCTAATTCTGCACCGACTTCTGATAATTGTGCGAATGTGCTGGCACCGAATATTGCATAGAGGAAAAATTGACTTAATGCTCCAACAGACAGATTACCATTCAAAACATCACGTGATCCGATCCATAAAACTCCAACAACGCTGCTAAAAACCAAAGAAATGGCAAATGCGGTAAAAATGGAACGCACGACAACTGAAGTGCGTGCTGTTTGAAATGCAGATTCAATTAAGTTTGAAAAACGTGTAGAAATAAGTTTCTCAGCGGTGAAGGCTTGTACCGTGCGAATAGCACTGACCTGTTCAGTCGCTAAAGCGTTTGCATCGGCAACACGATCCTGTGCTGTGCGTGTGTGTGTGCGAACCTTTTGCCCAAAGATTACGAGGGGAAAGGTAACACAGGGAATGGTCAGTAGAACGAGTAAGGATAATTTGGCATTCGTAATGACCATCATTATCATTGCTCCGATGATGACAATCAGATGGCGCAAAGCAATAGAGATTGTTGATCCGAGTGCTGATTTTATTTGGGTTGTGTCTGTTAAAAGCCGCGAAACAATTGCGCCAGAGTGGGATTTGTCAAAAAAAGCAGGTGAAAGTTGCATGAGGTGCGTAAAAACATCGCGCCGTAAATCTGCGACAATATGTTCACCCAAAGTGGTAACACAATAGTAGCGGCTGGCTGAAGCAAGAGCCATAAGTAAGGCTAACAACAACAAAATACCAAAATAAAAATCGAGTCTGCCACTCTCCGATGCGTTAAAATCATGATCCATTATTTGACGAATAGCGATAGGAAAGACGAGTGTAATAAAAGCAGCAAGAGACAGAGACAATAAAGCACTTATCATAAGCCAGCGATAACGTATAACGTAAGGACCAAAACTGGCAAGAAAAGTTAAAGAATGTTTTATGCTTAATGGTCTTTCGGGTCGTGTAGAACTCTTCAGGGATTCTGCGTGATGTTGTTTATGCACTTTTGTGCCTCAAAAGATTTTATTGATTAAATTTCTTAAATACTTGTTTTTTTTTATGTATTCAATTATAATAAATTTTCAGCCTATTGAATGTATAAAATAAAGTCAATGTAATAAAATATAAAGTCAGCGTGCCAAAGCAAAAACAAAAGCAATGTATCATATCGATGCATAAGCTGTTGTTTCGCATAAGCTGGTGTTTCGTTGTATAAAAACAGAAAGTTTACTGTATGAAAGCGAATATTCATCCTAATTATCATATGATTAACGTTGTCATGACTGATGGAACTCAGTATACAACGCGTTCGACTTGGGGAAAAGAGGGTGATACCCTTAATTTGGATATTGATCCAAGAACCCATCCAGCGTGGACGGGCGGTTCTCAAACATTGGTAGATCGTGGTGGGCGCGTTTCTAAATTCAAAAATCGCTTTGGTAATCTTGGTGTTTAAAATTTGCGATCTGTAAAATGTGTTGGCTTTTGTGGAGTGTAAAAGACACAAAAGCTTCAATAAGATTAGTCTATTTCTCTGGGATTAATCAGTTTTAAACCCCGATAAGGTTTGCGTTTCTTTTGCGTTTTTAATGTGTCCAGCTTTATGACTTTCTGCAAAAGCTCAGAAAAGAATCGGTTAAAAACCTCTCATCTCATAAGGTGTGTGGCGAGGTCCTAAACGAATAATAGGTGGCGGATCTCTAGATCAAGCAGATGTTTAAGTTTGCGGCGAGATGGTGGCTGCCTTCTAAATAAAGCGGATAGCTCAATTCTGAGCAGGCTGGGTGGCTGAATAGTAAGTTCAGCAGATAGTCATTCAAAGTGCGATCGATAACTGTCTTCTAAGGTATACTAACAGCTGAATTTCAAGCAGATGATAGCAGCTCTTTAAGTGAAGCTGAGATGTTGAAGTCCGCAATAGAATCATAGCTAAGGCCCAAAAGAGGGGGCAAGAAGCTACATTTGAAGCAAAGCAAAAGATGATTTACGCAGATAGTTTCGCTAAAATTTCATCGCTAACATCAAAATTAGTATAAACATTTTGCACGTCATCATCTTCTTCTAAAGTTGCAATAAGGCGTAAAACAGATTGAGCTTTTTCTTCATCTACGGGTGCAAGGATGGTGGCTTTCCAAATATTTTTGATGGATTCTGCTTCACCGAGTGTTGTTTCAAGCATTTTTGAAACTTCACCAATATCTTCGAATGCGCAAATAATGTGGTGGCCAGTTTCTTCGGTTTGGACATCTTCAGCGCCTGCTTCAATGGCTGCATCCATAATGTTATCAGCTGTGCCCGCTTCAGGCTTGTAGACGATTTCACCAATTCGATTAAACATAAAGCTAACTGAACCCGTTTCTCCTAAAGCACCGCCTGATTTGGTAAATGCGGCACGCACATTTGAAGCGGTTCGGTTTCGGTTATCGGTTAAAGCTTCAACAATGATTGCAACGCCTCCAGGGCCATATCCTTCGTAGCGGACTTCATCATAATGTTCGACATCACTGCCGGAGGCTTTTTTAATGGCTCGTTCAATATTATCTTTCGGCATTGATTGTGCTTTGGCATTTTGGACAGCGAGCCTTAAGCGCGGATTCATTGCAGGGTCAGGAGAGCCTTGTTTGGCCGCAACCGTAATTTCACGTGCAAGTTTGGAAAATATTTTCGAGCGCATTGCATCTTGACGTCCTTTACGGTGCATAATATTTTTAAATTGTGAATGGCCTGCCATAGGCTTACCTTTCCGTTTAGGTGATCAAACGCTTTTTTCAGCAGAACAAACGTACCGCTGCGTAGGGTGAATAGATTTAAAAGCCCTTATAAGAAAATTCTGACCAAAGGTAAAGATATTCTCGTTAGAATTACTAAAAGATAGGTATCTTGTCGTAGCATGAAAATCACGTTATAATATAAAGTAATTTCATGGCAGAATTGGTTTACTCTATGTTTCGCTTTATGAGAGCGAAAAGGAGAGAGTCTTAACATTTAAGTCAAAGGCTATCTAATATATAGAAATAAATACCTATAGCTTCAAAAGAGGGCAATACTCTGCTATAAAAACAGGTAAGTAAGAGGATGGTATAAAAATGGCAATGCAACTTTTGATGCCCAAAGCAACAGCTGTTTGGCTGGTTGATAATACAGCACTTTCTTTCGATCAGATTGCAGAGTTTTGTAAATTACATGTGTTGGAAGTGAAAGCCATTGCTGATGGCGAAGCTGCCTACGGTATTAGAGGGCTGGATCCAATTAGTTCTGGACAATTGACGCGGAGTGAAATCGCACGGGTTGAAGCCGATAAAACCGCACGTTTAAGAATCTCTGAGTCAAGAGTGCATTTTTCTGAAAAAAAACGCAAGGGTGCTCGCTATATCCCTCTTTCTCGGCGTCAGGATCGCCCCAATGGTATTTTATGGCTCGTTCTTAATCATCCTGAGTTGAAAGATGCGCAAATTGCACGATTGATTGGAACAACAAAATCAACCATTGAGCAAATTCGCCACAGAACACATTGGAATAGTGCTAATTTAGTCCCTCGGGATCCTGTGGGGCTTGGTTTGTGCTCGCAAATGGATTTGAATATTGAACTCCAGCGCGTTGAAAAAAATCGTCCCGTATCTGTGGAGGAAGATAGGACTTTGCTTCCTGCATCGGTGACAGAAAATTTCGCTTTCAATGAAGCAGAGGTTGAACAAGTCGTCGATAAAAATTTTGATGCCGATAAAATTTTCGCCAAATTAAACGCTCTTCAAAAGGATCGTCAAGACGATGTATAGAATAATATAGGGTTGCGCGATGGTTCAAAACGGTTCTGAAAAAGGCGCTGTGAAGGCAATTGATAGAAAATGAGAACGAGATAGAAAATAAAAAGTGGTAAAGCTTTTTATATTAATTAAACATTAACAATTATTCTTGCAGAGCTGTTAAGGTCATGTTCTTGCAGAGGTGGTAAGAATGTGCGTTATTTTAACTTTGACGTTGTTTATAAGGAGAAGCAGTCTATGGACTCTATCAAAAGCGTTACTCGTCATCCATTTGCAGTGGTTCTTTTTTTTCTATTGGCTATGGTTGGTTGTGCTAAGAAAGATATCAATGCAACAAACAGTATGAGCAGTTATTCTATGGATGGTGCTGACGTTAAGAATGCAGTATCAGGTTCCGTACAGGACTTTGTTGTTAATGTTGGTGACCGCATTTTCTTTAGTCTTGATTCTTCTTCTATTGAGCCTGATGCTCAACGTATTTTGGAACGCCAAGCGGAATGGTTGCTTCGTAATCCTCACTATTTTGTTACGATTGAAGGTCATGCTGATGAACGCGGTACGCGTGAATATAATTTGGCACTTGGGCAGCGCCGCGCTGTTGCCGCACGCGATTATTTGATTTCTCTTGGGGTGTCTGCACAACGGTTGCAAACAATTTCATACGGAAAAGAAAGACCAGTGGCAATTTGTGACGATATTTCTTGCTGGAACCAAAATCGGCGCGCTGTGACGACAGTTAGTACCGTGAGAGATCGTTAAAAGAATTTGGTCAGTAGCCCCAAGGAGGCTGTTGATGCATCTTTGGCTTTAAGTTAGCCGTTGACAAGTCTTGATGGGGGGATATGAGCAAAAAGCTTTGTGTTTATTTTTCGTTAATCTTTATGGTATGTTTCGGTTCATCTGCTCAAAGTCGTATGCATGAAAACAATCAGCTTTTCGTTGAGAGGTCCATGCAAGATCAAAACAGGTTTATAGAACGTGATGCTACTTCTGTCAAAGATGAATATTTAGAGTGGCTCTTGCATAGGATACAAATGGTGTTGGTTCATAACGATCAAGAGAAGACGGAAAATCAATTACACCAGTTTTTTGAGAAAGGAGGGGCTCTTTTTTATGTGTGTCCCTCTGATAATTTCCGTTTAGATGCGCAATTTCAGACATTTAAACGTGAGGATGAAAACCGATTCAGGAATAGAAATCAGAAATATGATGCTGGTGAGAAAAATGATATTTCTGGCGTAAAGAAGAGTTCTTCTGGTATCAAGAATGATATATCAGATGCAAAGAAGCCCGCTTTTGATGTTAAGAATCATGGTGAGAATAAACAAGCTGGGGGAATGTATGAAAAGAACGGGCGTCCTGATGAAGCCCGTAGGAGTAAAAACCTTCACGATCTATCTTCCCCCAAAGCATTGTACAAAACAGGCTATCATTTTATTCTTTCTGCTCGTTATGGTGAGGCTGAAAAAGTCTTTTGCGCTTTTCAAAATCTTTATCGACAGGATCCTTTGAGCGGTGATGCTCTCTTTTGGTTGGCAGAATCTTTGTTAGGACAAAAACGGTATCGTGAAGCGGCACAAATGTATCTTACGGTGTGGCATGAGGATAAAAAGACGCTATATGGTCCTGAAATTTTGCTAAAATTAGCAATGAGCATGGCTGCTTTGGATCAACATGGAGCGGCGTGTGCGCTCTTTGCTGACATACAAAAACGGTATAAAACGTTGGAGAGTGTTTTTTATCAACGTCTTAAAAAAGAGCAGAGTCATTCTAAGTGTCCGTTAAATTAGCTGCAAATCTTTTTAAAAAATCCGATTTTGCACATTGTCAAAAATTGATCCTTGCGGTCTCAGGAGGCAGTGATTCGCTTGCTTTAATGTTTCTGGTCAAAGATCATTTAAAAACCTTGCTTTCTCCCCCTGAGATGATTGCCGTTACGGTTGATCACCAATTGCGTGAAGAATCCAGCGCTGAAGCAGAAAATGTTGCAAAAATTTGTTGTATCCAACAGATTAAACACGTCATTGTGCAATGGAAAGGTGAAAAGCCAAAGACAAATGTCTTGGAAAAAGCACGTGTCGCACGGTATGATTTACTTTTCAAAGAAGCTGAGAAACATGGTGCAACGCTGATTATGACAGGGCATACGCTCAATGATCAGGTTGAAACTTATCAAATGCGCAGGAGCCGAAATGTTCAAAAGAATGCAGGTGCTTTGCAACAAGAACCCTTTGAAAACATGGATAAAGGAGCTTGTGTGGAAAGTGCTGTCGCAGGCATCTTTGAAAAGAGCGATGCGTTAGTGCTGGAACGCGGTTTGTCTTGTATCCCGCGGGAGGCTCTGTTGCGTCGAAAAGTGCGTTTGATTCGCCCACTTCTTGGTGTAAAGCGCAAAACATTGCGTGCTTATTTATGTTTTCGAAAAACGACTTGGATTGATGATCCAACGAATGAAGATTTGAAGTTTGAACGCGTGCGTGTGCGTTATTCGATATCTCAGCAAAAATTTGTTTCTATTGCTAAAAAAGTGAATGAAGCTACGCTTAAACGCCGTAAACAAGCACAAAAAATTGCAGATTTGATTTTAGCATTGGATATCTCGGTGGAGTATGGGCGATGTTTTATTGGAAAGCCTGCGCCTTTTTTACTCCAACATCCTGGTTTCCCTTTTGTCGTTGGATTGTTTGCAGTGCTGATGGGGGGAAGACCTTATTTGCTTCCGTATCAAAAATTGGTCGCTTTAAGACAAAAATTATGTCTGCAATATCCAGAAAAACAGCGCTTTACTCTGGCTGGATCTGTTATCGAATATAATCAAAATAGCATTGTTTGTTGGCGCGAATCGCGAAACATTAAAGAGATAATTATTGACCCGGGACAAACGCTTTTATGGGATGGGCGCTATCAAATCACCAATCAGGGTATAAATGCCATAAAGGTTAAATCTGCTGATCTTGTTCACTTGAAAGAGTGCCTTGATATGGGCATCGTTGATCTCGAACGTCCTCATTTTCCCTCTCTGCAATCGCTGCTGATGATCTCACATAACAACAGAATCGATATTCCAGAACTCTTTTATCCATTCCCTCTGCAGCACAAAGTCATTATAAAGCGAATTATAGCTCCATTTGACTGGTTATTGTCATGCGAAGATGCTGCGCTTGTCAATGTTGTTTGGCCTTTTTTTAATATCGCGTAGAAAAGATTCTTTAATATTGAAGAAAAGATGAAGAAAAATTACTCTAAAAGATGATAAACATCTTCTCATACCTTGGCAAGGCGCAGACAAGGTTATATGTTAAAAAGTAATTTTTAAGAATCTATATCTGATGAAATGGATCTAATATGAATTCCAATTACCGCTCTCTCTTTGTTTGGGGAATCATTGCTTTAATTTTAATAGTATCATTTTCTTTCTTTAATGGAGGGAACCAGCGTGCTGGAAGTGGTGAATTATCCTATTCCGAGTTTTTACAAAAAGTTGAGAATAATGAGCTTAAAAACGTTACCATTCAAGGGCAAAAATTAACGGGACAAACTGTCGATCATCGCGTTATTTCAACCTATGCGCCAAGAGATCCAAGCTTGGTGCAGAAATTGGAAAGCAAAAATGTTAATGTTAAAGCTGTTCCTGAAAGCTCAGGAAATAGTATCTTTCTCAATTTATTGTTCTCATTACTTCCTGTGATTATTATTGTCGGGGCGTGGGTTTTCTTTATGCGACAAATGCAAAATGGATCACGCGGTGCAATGGGATTTGGTAAATCAAAGGCAAAATTGTTGAGTGAAGCGCAAGGACGTGTCACTTTTCAAGATGTTGCTGGTGTTGAAGAAGCAAAACACGATTTACAAGAAATTGTTGATTTTCTCCGCGAACCTCAGAAATTTCAACGCTTAGGGGGGCGTATTCCACGTGGTGTTTTGCTCGTTGGACCTCCGGGAACCGGAAAAACCTTGCTCGCGCGTTCCGTTGCAGGTGAAGCCAATGTTCCATTCTTCACAATTTCAGGATCAGATTTTGTGGAAATGTTTGTTGGTGTTGGGGCAAGCCGTGTTCGTGATATGTTTGAGCAGGCTAAAAAAAATGCTCCATGTATCATCTTTATCGATGAAATCGACGCTGTAGGACGACATCGCGGAGCAGGATTGGGAGGAGGAAACGATGAACGGGAACAGACATTGAACCAACTGCTTGTTGAAATGGATGGATTTGAACCCAATGAAAGCATCATTCTTATTGCTGCAACAAACCGCCCCGATGTGCTCGACCCTGCTTTGCTCAGACCAGGGCGTTTTGACCGACAAGTTGTTGTGCCAAACCCTGATGTTTCTGGGCGTGAAGAAATCTTGAAAGTTCATGTGCGCAACGTACCTCTAGCTCCAAATGTCGATTTGAAAGTCTTAGCAAGAGGAACGCCGGGATTCTCTGGTGCAGATCTTATGAACCTTGTCAATGAAGCTGCTTTAATGGCGGCAAGCCGCAATAAAAGAGTGGTGACAATGCAAGAGTTTGAAGATGCAAAAGACAAAGTGATGATGGGTGCTGAACGGCGTTCGACAGCCATGACACAAGCAGAAAAAGAACTCACAGCATATCACGAGGCAGGACATGCTATTGTGGCCTTAAATGTGCCTGCTGCTGATCCTGTCCACAAAGCAACAATTGTACCAAGGGGAAGGGCTTTGGGTATGGTTATGCAGTTGCCTGAAGGTGATCGCTATTCCATGAGCTATCGGTGGATGATTTCCCGTCTGGCCATTATGATGGGTGGAAGAGTGGCTGAAGAATTGAAATTTGGGAAAGAAAATATCACATCTGGTGCTGCGTCCGATATCGAGCAAGCTACAAAATTAGCACGTGCTATGATTACACGATGGGGATTTTCCGATTTGCTTGGAAATGTTGCTTATGGGGATAATCAGGATGAAGTCTTTTTAGGTCATTCAGTTGCTAGAACACAGAATATTTCTGAAGAAACGGCACGCATGATTGATGCAGAAGTGCGTAAGCTTATTGATGATGCTTATAAAAGTGCAACAAAAATTCTGAAAACAAAAGAAAAACAATGGTTAGCACTTGCTCAGGGCTTATTGGAATATGAGACATTAACAGGTGCTGAAATTAATGAAATCATTGCAGGAAAACCTCCTTCACGCACACAGGGCAACGAGAGTATTCTTTCACGCACTTCCTCTGTCCCTAAAACAGGAGGAAAAGTTGGAAAAAGAACAACAACACCGAATGGTGTTGAGCCTGAAAGTCCTCAGTCTGATAATGCTCCGTCTGGTGGTTCTGAGTCTGGGAGTTTGAAATCTGATGGTGATAAATCCGATAGTGCTGAAAAAAATATGCGACGTACAAAGAAGAAAACCGAGACATTGGATACTCCAAAAAGCAAAACAGATGGTGAAAAAAGTTGAATGCTTTTGAACGCAAAAGAAAATAGGCAGTTCTAACGAGACTGAAAAAATGCAGCAACAGTTCTATGAGTAGTTCAGAGGTTTGTCTGTTCATTCGGTGGATCTTGTTAGGAGAGGCGCTTCTTTGTTTGAAAGGGGTATATTTTCGAGAGGGGACTTATCGAAAAGGTGGTGCTTTGATGTGTTGTTCAAATGTTGTGTGCGTGAGAAAACATTTACAGAAGGAAAGGATTGCTTAGTTTGTGAGATGTATCGTTTTTTTCTGAAAGATTCATGATCTGATAGGTTTGGGCGTGCATTTTGAGGTGGATTTTTGTGTTTTGTGGCATGTATCTTTGGATAAGATGAGGGAACATAAAGAATTCCAGTCTGTTGTTAGGACTGCGCAGATAATAAAGTAGGTATAAAAAGGAAAAAAAATGGCGCAAAAATATTTCGGTACAGATGGAATTCGAGGTAAAGCCAATTGTTTTCCCATGACGCCAGATTTTGCTATGAAAGTGGGAATGGCCGTGGGGGTTTTTTTTCGTTCACAACATCAGTCGCGTCGTGTGGTGATTGGAAAAGATACGCGGTTATCTGGGTATATGCTAGAAAATGCTTTGGTTTCAGGATTGACATCTGCTGGGATGGAAACTTTCTTATTGGGGCCTGTACCAACACCTGCTGTTGCTATGTTGTGCCGTTCTCTGCGCGCTGATATTGGGGTGATGATTTCAGCATCTCATAATCATTTCTATGACAATGGCATTAAGCTTTTTGGTTCTGATGGTTTTAAGCTTTCGGATGAAATAGAAACAAAAATTGAAGAATTAATTGATACAGATCTTTCAAAATCTTTAGCGGCGAGTGCAGAAATTGGCTACGCAAAACGGGTTGAAGGCGATATTTACCGCTATATTGAATATGCCAAACGAACTCTACCACGTGATGTGCGCTTGGATGCTTTGCGTATTGTCGTCGATTGCGCTAATGGCGCCGCTTATAAAGCTGCACCACGTGCTTTGTGGGAATTAGGCGCAGAGGTTTTTGCTATTAATAATGAGCCAAATGGTCTCAATATTAATCACAAATGTGGCTCAACTGATCTGACCTCTTTAAAAAAGAAAGTTCATGAAGTGCGTGCCGATGTGGGGATTGCTCTTGATGGAGACGGTGATCGAGTTTTAGTGGTAGATGAAAAAGCGCAAACAATTGATGGCGATCAATTGATCGCTGTTCTTGCTGAACATTGGCACAATTCTGGACGGTTGCAAAATAACGGCGTTGTTACAACTATTATGTCAAATCTGGGACTTGAGCGCTTTTTAGCCAGCAAAGGATTAGAGCTGGTGCGGACAAAAGTTGGTGATCGCTATGTTGTCGATGCAATGCGTAAAAAGGGGTATAATGTTGGTGGGGAGAGCTCTGGTCACATTGTGCTGAGTGATTTTGGAACAACCGGTGATGGGTTGGTGGCTGCCTTGCAGATTTTATCTTGTATGCAAGAAAGTCAATGTACGATGAGTCATTTATGTCAGCGTTTTGAGGCTGTGCCACAAATTTTGAAAAATATCAGAATTAAAGATAAAAATGTGTTGCAAAAGTCTGAAATTACAAGTGCAATTGAACAGGCAACAAAGCGTTTGGGAAAAAATGCACGGATGGTTATTCGTCCTTCTGGAACTGAGCCGGTAATCCGTATTATGGCGGAAGGTGATGATAAGGAAACTCTTGAAGCTATTGTTGCAGATATGGCCGATGTTATTGTGCGCAATCAGGTTGATTAAAAGAAAGCTCCATATTTTTACATGCATTCTATATAGATTTGCGTTAGGGGTTCCTTTGTAAACATCGTATGGAAGTGAAGAATTGTAGGTTGATTCTTAAATTTGGATTAGAGATGCGCTTAGGCTCTATCAATGTCTGAGATATGACACTCTCTATAACAGATTTGCATTATAACAGATTTGCGTTGTGCAGGCATATTGGCAGGCATATGGTATGGGCATGCGGATAAAACTTGAGAAATCAACAAACATATCATGATTAAGTAATGGGTGTTCGGGGTCTGTGACGGGTGCTCGGAATATGTTATCTGTAGTGCTTTCTCGGGATACGCTCTATGTTTTGTTGCTCACAGGGTGATGCAAGAGATATAGGGGGGTTTTTAATCATTGTCTTAAAATGCTGAAAACTTCGATATGGGTGGACGCGTTTTGTTGTTAAAATAAAAGGTGCTTTTCCTTGATATGAAGGAAAAGCACCTTGGGGGAGGGGAACAAAAGTCTGTATTTTAAGAAGGATCTTTTTTATCTTTTTGCCACAAAAGATAAGCAACAAGACCAAGGATAGGCACACCTAATTTGGTAAAAGGCAGATTTTGACCCAGCATTGCAATGCCGGAGAGTGTTGATGCTGTCATAAGTTGATGGCGCTGTTCTTCCAACTGTTTTTGATGCGCATAACGTTGGTACGTTCTAAAAACGTGACCAAGTAAGACTCCTAATCCTGCAATAAAAAGCCAAATGAAAAACATTATACTGGCTGCTACAAGAGGTTCCACTACCAAACATAAAGCAATAAAGCCCATAACGCATAAAAATATCAGAGCCATAAACAGTGAGATTCCGATAATTCCGTAGCAAATTGTGCGGATGCGTATTTGTTTGACGGTGTTTTTAATTCGACCGCCAACTAAGTGGCTCATAAGAGGTGCGATCAACTTCTGCATTGATTAACGACGCAACAATTGAGCAAGAACAAAGCCAATGCCTGCTGCAAACAGAACACTTTTACCGGGGTTTTTGCGAATACATTGGTTCATGGTGCTTTCAAGATCGCTTATTGTGTCTTTTGCTTGCGAGACCATTTCTTCACCATTTTCTTTCGCTGAGTTGTAAACTTTTTCAGCTTTATGTTTGGCTTTGTCCAGTTGATTTGCACCAAAATTACTGATGGTTGAGGTTATTCCTGCGATTTCATGGTGTAATTGCTTCAATTGTGCTTGAAGGTCTTTTTCTGTCGCTGTTCCATTCTTTTCTGCTGTTTTGTTATTTGCCATGATCATATTTCTTTCTATGGATTCATTATTTTTATATGGGACGTCATTTTGCTATGACGTAAACATTTTCAAACATTTACTGCTTTGGTAACGCGACAAAATCTTTTTTGTTCCACATTTTTATTTCATGGATCAATGTTTCTTGAAACTGTTCTTGTTTCGAAGCATTTCTGGCATTTGTATTTTGTATTTGCATCACAGAAGTTGATCCAAAAGAGGGCAGAAATTAAATAAATATGGCTTGTCTAGAGCAGATAACAGAATGGGAGAGAACAAAAATCAAGAGTCTCTCGGAGGAACATCTATCCTCTTGAGGAAACAGTTACAATGAGATATAAGATAGCGCACGATCAATCAGCAAAAGCTGTTTCTCTTTTGAAAAGAATTGGGGGGTATGTCCTAAAATAAAACTATATTGCAGTTATTGTGTTTTACTCCTTAAAATTGACACACAATAAAGCTACGGAAGGCTATTAATGCAATTATGAGATGAAAATGGAACCTGAAACAGTACATCTAGATCAAAGTCTTGCCGTATTTCCTACGCATGATCTTTCCCCTATTTCTATGTTTATGGCTGCCGATTGGGTGGTGAAAGCTGTTATTATCGCTTTATTAAGTGCTTCGGTCGTGTCTTGGACGATTGCTTTCGTCAAAATTGTTGAGATAACTTTGGCAAAACGAAGGGCGCGCTGTGAGCTTCGGTTAGCTCTGAATGCTCAAACTTTTGCGCGTTTGTCTGCGAGTTTTCAAGATAAAAAAGGCGTTGGAGGAGTTTTCTTGAAAGAGACTTTAAAAGAGGTTTATCTGTCTACACGACATGTCAACTTTGTAGGATCTGAAGGGATCGGTGAAAGCAAAGGTGAGGAGGCTTTCTCGTATGTGAATGTTGCGCCAAGTGAAGATGTTATGCATTTTGTCAATGAGGGCGTGGAAAAACGGGTACATTCACTTTTATCGCGCTGTTTGCTTGCTGCTATGCGGCGCGTTGCGCGTGGGAGTACTGTTCTTGCAACAATTGGCGCTATTGCACCTTTTGTTGGGCTTTTTGCTACCGTTTGGGGTATTATGAATTCTTTTATTGGGATTGCTCAATCCCAGACAACGCGGCTGGATGTTGTTGCTCCGGGAATTGCTGAGGCCTTACTTGCAACAGCTATTGGACTCTTTGTCGCTATCCCAGCTGTTATTATATATAATAGCCTCATGCGTGCGCTCAATGATTATCGAAACGATTTAGGCGATATTGCAGCTGCTATCGAAAGGCTTTTAAGTCGTGAACTTGATAAACAAAGACAACAGAAAAGTCGGAAGCAATGAAAACAAATTCTCATGATGATTGGGATACAGGTGATGGTTCGTTATACAATGATATTAATATAACGCCTTTCATTGATGTTGTGTTGGTCTTGCTCATTGTGTTTATGGTGGCTGCACCTTTGGCGACATCTGTTATTCCTGTTCAGCTCCCTTCCATGACCCAAGAAGCTTCTGTTGCCTCCCAGCCTGATGAATCTCTTTATATCACTGTGCAGAAAGATAATTCTCTTTATGTTGGAGATAAGCTTGTCAGTGAAATGCGTTTTGTCGAAGTCTTGTTGGAAGAAACAAAGCGAAATTTCAATACGAAGATTTTGATTAAAGCAGATACTGAAATTACTTATGGCTCTATTGTCGATGTCCTCAATAAATTGCGCATTGCTGGATATACCAAAATTGGTCTTGTGGGACTACAAAAGGCTTTAAATAATTTTTCAAGTGGTGCGTCTCAGCCTGTGGGTAATCATGGAATGAGCGGTTCAACAAATGATGCATCTCAGCCTATGGGCGATCATGGAATGAGTGGTTCAACAAGTGGTGCGTCTCAGTCTGTGGGCGATCATGGAATGAGTGGTTCAACAAGTGGTGCGTCTCAGTCTGTGGGCGATCATGGAATGAGTGGTTCAACAAGTGGTGCGTCTCAGCCTGTGGGCGATCATGGAATGAGCGGTTCAACAAGTGGTGCATCTCAGTCTGTGGGCGATCATGGGGTAAACACTGTTCCTCACACTACCACCATTACTCCCCATAATACAACACAGTGAATACACCGCTCCCTCTTCAGTAACGTACTTTCACAGCGTATAAGGGATATATTTATTCTATGTGATTAATCATATCCCGTTGAGCCAAAACCACCTGTTCCACGGGTTTTTGTGTCCGCTGGTGTACATATTTCTTGTGCTGTTTCAATCGTGCAAATATCAACTTGAATAACGGGTGCGATGATTGTTTGTGCAATACGCATTCCACGCTGAATGGAGAAAGTTTCTTGCCCTAAATTGATGAGAATGACTTTGACTTCGCCGCGGTAATCACTATCAATTGTTCCCGGTGCGTTTAACACGACAATTCCATGATTCAAAGATAAGCCAGAACGTGAACGTATCTGTGCTTCGTAACCGGGCATAAGATGAAACACCAAACCGGTTGGAATAAGAGCACGTTGCCCTGGCGCGAGTTCAACAGTTTCGTCTTCTGCAAGTGCGGCGCGTAAATCAAAACCAGCAGAACCCGCTGTGGCATAATTAGGAAGCTCTAAATCTTGCCCGTGTTCAAGGCGTTGTAGCAATAAAGTCATCTTTTGTGGAGGGGAAGAAGAGGCATGAGAAGAAGAAATCTCGTTATTGAGGGGAGCATTGGTTTGAGAATGAGGCATGGAAAGGGTTCCCAAAAAGATAAAACGAATGTTATTGTCGTAAAAGTTAGTTTGCGTGAAAGGGAAGAGAAGGTGTGAAAAGAAGCGTGCCTCTTCCGGTTATTCAGGCGAGTATTCGTATGCGTGTAAGACATAGCAATAATCTCCCAAAATTAAAACACAGGCACCAATTTAACAAAAGCTTCTCCACAAAACAAGTTGAGAAAGGTTTTAGAAATAGGGAGTGATTTGTCTCAAATACTTTATCAAATAAGCTGATAAAGATGTATTGATAGAAAATAATTTCTGTTTTTTATTTCAGATATTGCCGATAAGAATGCCTGTGGCAAAAACCAAAGCACCACCAATAATAACTTGGAGAGAGGCGCGCCAAAAGGGCGTTGACATAAATTTATTTTGAATCCAAACAATAGCCCATAATTCAAAAAACACGATGATAAATGCAAGAGTCGTTGCTAAGTAAAAAGAATTAATCAAATAAGGAAGAGCATGTCCTAGCCCCCCAACTGTTGTCATGACGCCGCTGGCAATGCCTCTTTTAAGCGGAGAACCACGGCCTGACAATTTCCCATCATCATGTGCTGCTTCTGTGAATCCCATTGAAAGACCTGCTCCAACAGAAGCGGAAAGGCCGATTAAAAAGGTTTGATGCGTATCACCTGTGGCAAAGGCTGCTGCAAAAATGGGGGCAAGGGTGGAAACCGATCCATCCATTAATCCTGCAAGGCCGGGTTGAATCCACGTTAAAAGTGTTTGCTTATCTGTCTGTGTTTGCACTTGCTCTTGCGTAGCTTTATTGACTTCTGTTGTCGTTTGAAGGCTGGTGTATGAGGAGGGAGTTTCCGCAAAAGAAGGCTTATCACGCACTGCAATCATATCTTTTGCATGAGCATTGTGAAAGAGGCAAAGAAGTCGCTGATAATTTTCAAGCTTGTGGACTCCCATCGCTGCAAAAAGTTCTGCTTGATTGGGAGAATTACGCTGTAAAGCTTTTGCTGCCTTTAAATAAAATGCTGCTTGTTTCTTTTTTGATTTGAGCGTGCGTGCGATCATTTCTTGCGGTGCACAAGAGGAAGAAACGTGACGGGGTACAAATGAAAAGAAGGACTTCAACATTGTTTATAGCTCTATTATTTAGAATGATTCTAAAATATAGGATGCGAAAAACGAAAGTCAATTTACAGTTGTACAGTCAAAAATATGTTGTGATGAAGAAGGACGATGATTCATGAAAAGGGACTGTTCAGGAATTATATATATAATTCCTCAGATTTGGACAGAGAGAGATGCTTGTACATTGGTAGAAATGAAGGCCAATGAAGTTAGACAAAAACATCTTTTTAAAGGAGAAAGAAGCTTACGGTTTCGAAAGTTTTTGATCCGCGTTTTGGGAGTGTTGGTGCTTTATTTTCTTAAAATGTGACTCATTCTATCAAAGCGTACTCTCAAAATTTGACCGAGAAGATATAAAAACAAGTGCTCCACATGGTCAAACTGTTTGTAAAATTCCATGCGGACAGTTTGTAAGAATTTTTGAAAAAACGTTTTCTGCATGCTTTGATATAGAACAAGGGAAGAGGCATACTGAGCGCCTAAATGACGAAAGGAGTGGTTTCCCACTCCTCCGTTTCAACTCCCCTTATTGGGGAAGCGGCCACCTTAGTGCCGTATTATGATACAAAATGTACACTGATTTTTTCAAAAGTCAATAGTTTTCACGTGGTAAATGTTTGTGCATAAGAGCTATAATTTTATTAAACTCTTTTTTAGATAATCTCTTGATATGGGATGGAGCGCTTAAACGGCTGACGGAAACCGTTGTTATATAATCACAAATAACCCATGACTTTTTATTGTTTATGGGAGATTGTATTGGATAAGCTGCCGGATTGTCCGCTTGTGATTGTGTTGTCAATGGCAAAATGGTAACATTTCTATGCAGTTTCGCATGTGTAGAAATCACTAAAACAAGCCGCTGTTTCCAAAATTCAGGTACGATAACATCATGAGGAAAATCACACCAAAAGACTTGCCTTATGCGCGGAGCCGATCGGATTCGTGGTTTTATGCGTGGCAGCTTTTTAGGGAGCTTGTTGAAATCTCTTTTTTGCATATATTCTTGCCACGTGCAGGGTGTATCGAAATTGCTTTCGTCCGTATTTTGCGCATCATACTCCATTCCATCAGGCAATTCTTCTGGATATACTCTTTCTAGGTTTGCTGTTTTGGGGACAATAGTTGCTGAAGTTGCAAGAAGAGGTTTTGTATTTTCAGGCATGGCAAACCACTCGTATTTGTCAAGATCCTGAGGAGATGTTCGTTAAGTTCCTGACTTATTTTTACCGCTTTTGAATGGGCGGTTTCTATCAAACTATTGCAATTAAGTACAGAGGTTTAAGACAAGCAAAATCAGCAAAATGAGCGCTATCAGCAAAATGTATGCTTGTTTTATTTTTGAGGCATTTATGTAAAGAGGAAATATGTGTAGGACAAATGCAAGGATATTGATATTGGATTATCTGGTGTGATGGGAAGTGAGGCAAAGATATTGGGCATATCAGGGGCTTGCGTGCTGTAGTGTCAAGTGCTTTGTAGTGTTAAGCGCTGTTTCACCCCTTCTTTTGCGGTTATGATGTATGATATCTTTTGGTTACGATGTGTGGCGGTTTGCTAGAAGCCCTTTTGAAGCAGCATAGAGGCTGATGAATGTATAAAATAGACTGGCGACGGCATTCCAACCGGCAAATGAGAGAAAAAGAAAGCGCCCCGGTGCTTCGACACAGGATGGAGGGTGAATGTTGTTTAATTGTGCTAAAAGCTGATTAACATCTGCTGTTAACTTTGTTGTCCCTTGACCGCAACTAAGAGGAGCAGGCCAAAAACCATATTCGACACCTGCATGATACACTGCGAACAAAAGGCTGTTAATCATTAATATGAAAACGCACAAAAATAAAAATCGTACCCAAGAAGACATGTGAGAACACCATGCCAATAAGCCTGCTAAAATCAAAAGTGGGATAGCACTATAATAAGGGACACGCTCAATGAGACATAAGTCACAAGGAATATAACCCTCGATATATTCAAAACCAAGTGCGAGACCTATTGTGGCTGATAGGCAAAAAGCGAGAAAAAGAGCCCATAAACTTTGTTCTTTTTTGCTTAGTTTCAGATGAAGATGCTTTTGCAACATGTGCTGAAAAGGCCAACAGAAAGTCATTGAGTGTGTTCCTTTAAAGTCAAGGGCGTTATTTCAAGAAAACAGTGTACAACCCATAGAATAGCAAGAGCATAATACAACCTACGAGAATAACCCATTTGAAATGGCGAGAAAGAAAGTCTATAGCTTGATGGCCAAAACGCTGAATAAGCCATGCGAGCAGATAAAAACGCGCTCCCCGTGAGAGGATGCATGCTATCACAAAAAGCCATAGATGAACACCCATGGCTCCTGACAAAATCGTCACGATTTTGATCGGTGGAAGATGAAAGAATCCTGAACTCATCAGTAAAATCACTAGAAATTCTAATGTTGTATCATCTTTAAGCGTTTGAAAACTTTCATATTTATTATAAAATTCTAAGATCGGTTTGGCGATATTATCATAAGCAAAATAGCCAATGAACCAACCGGCAATTCCTCCAAGAACAGAACATGTTGTCGCAATAAAAGCGTAATGATAAGCTTTTTGAGGCCGGACAAGAGACATCGGGATATATAAAACATCCGCAGGGATTGGAAAAACAGAACTTTCAATAAAAGCAATGAATCCAAGCCAATGTTGTGCTGTATATCGCTCAGCTAAAGAAACTGTCCAACGCTTTAAGGTGCTAAAAATCATGATTCTAGTCCGTAAGTTTAAGAGGTCAATCATCTCAAATTGTACCAGATAAACCAAATGGGGTAAAAATGATGTGAATTCTTGAAAAAACAAAAGTCCGATGTTGACGAATCTACACTTCTTCATATAGTGCAGGAGAGTGAAGAACAAAAATGTTCTCTTTACTTTATAAGTGTGCGGGTGTGGTGGAACTGGTAGACGCGCCAGACTCAAAATCTGGTTCCGAAAGGAGTGTCGGTTCGAGTCCGACCACCCGCACCATTTGATTTCAAAAGATATGATATAACCCAAATGATATAACCAATAAGTTGATCATCAATAAATTGGCGATTTTATCGTTATCTGCATCATTTTTAAGAGCACGTCATTGAGAGATTCCAATCTGTTGCTTGAGCGCGGCTTTGCTTGTCAGTTCTAGAAGATCTTTCAAGTAATCAGTGCCAAATACGCATCTCTTATAAATAAAGAAGCATGGCCAACCATATTGATAAGCTACTTATCGCTAAGACTGACAAAAATTGGGAGCACAATTAAGACGTGGGTAATAAAAAGAGTCCCGATCGGGTTGATCTAGCTGAAATGAGGATAAAAAACAGTGAAATCATCCCGATAGGGTTTATTTTCTTGAAATGAAGGTAAAAAACGGTATAATCATCCCGTACGGGATGATTGGAAGAGATTATTATGCAGAGCAGAATAGAAATACTAAGCCATCTTGTGAGAAATGCACGCAAAGAGCAAGGATTAACACAAGAACAGTTGGCAGTGGCATCTGGGGTTGGTGTGCGATTTATTCGTGATTTAGAACGCGGCAAAGAATCATGTCAGATTGGAAAAATCCTACATGTACTCGCAATGCTAGGTCTTGATATTCAGATTGATGATAAAAAATTATGACGCTTACACTTGATGTTTATTTCCATAATGTTTATTTCCATAATGTTTTCTTACAGGCAAAATTGGTCGGTAAACTGCATCAAAAGAAAAGCGGAAAGCTCAAATTTTGTTACGATGCTGATTATTTGAATGCAAATTTACCCGGCATTTCTCTTTCTCTTCCTCCCCGTGTTGAAGCTTATGAAGGCCAATCGGTAAAAATTTTTTTCTCTGGTCTTTTACCTGATGAAAATGAAAAGCAGCGCTTAGCAGCTTATTTAGGACTCTCTGAAGACAATGCTTTCGCTTTGCTCAAGGAAGTTGGTGGGGATTGTGCGGGAGCGCTTGCTTTGTATCCAGAAGGGCAAGTTCCATCTGCTTCAACCAATGATAATGATGTAAAAATTCTCGATGATAATCAATTGAAAGAAATTCTTGAGAAGATAAAACGGTATCCGATGCTTGCCGGAGAGGATGGTTATAGATTATCTCTCGCTGGGGCGCAAAGTAAACTAGCGGTTGGCTTTGAAGATGGTCGTGTTCAGCTCATGAAAGGGGGAGCGCCGACCACGCATATTTTAAAACCGTTTATTGGGCATATTGATGATAGTGCGCATAATGAATTCTTTTGTATGAAATTAGCAAAACGCATGGGCATTGATGTCCCCGAAGTCTTCCTACATTTTGTCAATGATACGCCTTACTACCTTATTGAACGATATGATCGTCAGAGAACTGATGATGGAACGGTTTGGCGTATTCATCAGGAAGATTTTTGTCAGGCACTGAGCATTGCGCCAGAAATGAAATATGAACGGGAAGGAGGCCCCAGTATTGCTAAGTGTCAAGCTCTTATTTCTCGCCATACAATGCGTCCTGCGGTTGATCAACTGAACTTCATGAATAGGGTCATTTTTAATTATTTAATTGGTAACGCTGATGCGCATGGTAAAAACTTCTCGCTCCTTTATCGTCAGAAGAAACCAGAATTCGCTCCTGCTTATGATATGTTAAGCACAGCTATTTACCCAGATTTATCTTCAAAAATGGCTATGAAAATAGGAGAGGAATATGATCCTCAAAAGGTATATTTGCGTCACTTTTATAAGACGTTTGCTACCACCAAAACTGCTCAAAACGCTTTCAATAAGCAAAAGAAACAAATAACCGATTTAATCAATGATGAGGCAGTAAAATTAAAACAAGAGCTTGAAAGGCAACATTCTAAAGTTTTTGATGCAATCCTTACTGTTATTCAGCAACGTTCTAGACATTTACAATTATAGAGGAAATCATATCCTTTGTAATGCAAATATTATTGTATCCTTATATGATTATACAAATTTGAGTGTTCCACAAACAGTTCATTATTTGATTGGATTGAGTGCTTGATTTTAGTGCACCTGCTTGGAAATTCTACGACGAATAGCCCGTTATTCCTTTTGGATATTAAAGGTTGTTTTCAAGTTTGTATTTGGTGCAAGGATAAGGCAATCTTATTTGAGCTCTTTTATGAACCTTCAAAACACCCAAAATACCTTATAGGCCGATATGAAAAATGATCTCGGTCGGGCAAATATTCCAGCTGAGGGGGAGTTATTCCACATAACGAATTATTTCTCTTGGAATGGCGCTCAGAAAAAGAGAAGCGAATCGATTTTTCTTTTTTGTAATGTAATTACGTTATGAATTTAATGCTTGTGATATGATTGTTCC
The DNA here is from genome assembly GCF_026930145.1 of Bartonella sp. A05. Classification (GTDB taxonomy): domain Bacteria; phylum Pseudomonadota; class Alphaproteobacteria; order Rhizobiales; family Rhizobiaceae; genus Bartonella. The sequence continues at coordinate 519,673 of NZ_JANHOJ010000001.1, forward strand.
TTATTTTGGCATGAATAAGGAAAATCGATATTCTATTATTCGCTGGAATCAGAGAACATCCAAACTATATTGTTATAAAAATCCACCCTTACATAAGGCTTGGCAAGAACGTATTGTCGTGAAGGATTATGAGCTTGTCGCGGTAAAGAATCCTGAAAAGATAAGCTAATATGGCACTACTTTTATGATTGCGTATGTTATTGAATGCAGATTCTGTTTAAAATAACAGTGATCTGGGTTTGCAATAAAGATCTCCTTTTTGCATTTGATCAAGCAGAACTTTTAAATATTTTTTTGCGCCTTAAAAATTCCTCAATCAACTTTTCCACCAGTTTATTAGGTGTAAATATGTAAACATTATGTATAAAATTAGTGTATATCTACAATATTTATAGATTTATAAGTGAAAACATATAAAACATTATGTATTAAATATAATGTATATAAATTGTATATTAAAGATTGATCTGTCAAAATTATACGCTTAAACATTCATTACGGAGCAAATTTATGCATATAAAACGTTTAATAACGGCCTCTATGTTTGTTGTGGGTTCAGTTTCTGCAACACAAGCAGCAGACGTTACGGGTCCTCAAACTTGTGTTGGGGCTTCCGCTTTTTCTTGGTCGGGTTTTTATGTTGGGGGAAAGTTGGGGGGATTTTCAAGTAAGATAGCAGCAGATATACTTTCTGGAACAGTAAGTCATCCGATGAGTACACTTATGTTGCCTGGAGTGCCAGGTCTTATTAGTAGTCTTTTAGGCAAGATGGCAGTGGATATGCTTGCTAAAACAGCAAATCAGCAGGCTAAAACAGTAAGTCAGCCGGTGCATAAAGATAAGTTGCCTGAACTGTCAAGCATTATCGGTGGTCTTTATGCAGGTTCCAATATTGATTTTGGCAAGAACTTTATCCTAGGGATTGATATGGATATGGTTTGGTCTGGTAAAAAAAACGCAAAAACGCATGCATTCCATATTCAAGAAGAGAATAGAAGTGATTCTGAAAAGAAATTGCAGGAGATTGGATACAAATTTGATAAGACACCACTCCAAGTTGGTGATGAAGTCGTTAATAATTTTGCTTTGCAAAAAAAGTGGGCAGGTGCTACGCGGGCACGTGTCGGCTTTGCGTTTGATCGTTTTATGCCTTATGTCGTTGGTGGAGTTTCCTATGCGCAGCTTCAAGAGATTGTAGAGGTATCACTTAAAAGAAAAGGGATCGATCAAGAAGACTCTGTTAATATTTCGGATGAAGCCAAGATGATGCTTGGTTATACTTTCGGTGTTGGTATTGATTATGCAATGACCAAGAATGCGATTATGCGTGCGGAATATCGTTATTCGGATCTTGGGAAAAAGAAAGTTGCAGAAGATAAAATGGAACTCGCTTACAAAACCAATGATTTACGCGTTGGTGTCGCTTATAAATTCTAATATGTTCTCTATTAAGTTGTTTAGAGGCTCCATCTTGATGGAGTCTTTATTTTTCTTAACTGTGTCATTATGGATTTTGTTTGAAGCTTAAACTTTTTATGCTCCTTTTACTGAGTCTACTTGATTTTTAAACTGATATTATAATATTAATAATGGACAATAAAAAGGGTATATTAATAAAATGGTATCACTTTTGACAATATCTGAAACGCAAGAGCAATTACGCAAACAAGTGAAGTCAATACGTCTTAGTCAAGGCTTTACACAAGAAGGACTTGCTAAAAGAGCAGGTATTCCTTTACCAACTTTGCGTAAGTTTGAGCAAAAAGGCCAAATTTCTTTGGAATCGTTTCTCAAAATTTTGGTTGTGCTTGGATGCCTTGAAGATATTGTACAAGCGTTGAAAAATAGTGATGAGCATTTTAAATCAATTGATGATGTCTTAGAAGGTTGTTCGCAAAAACCACGTAAATATGGGTGGCGTACATGAGTTTTGAGTTCATTTCACACATTAAAGTATCCTTATGCTTTGATGATAAAATGTTACCCGTTGGGCGTTTGGCGAGACGTGAGCGTAAAATCTATTTTGAATATGATAGAAATTTCATTAAGCAAGGATTAGAAATATCGCCAATAAAATGTCCGTTAAAGCCGGGTGTGTGCTCTTTTGATCCTTTCTTGTTTGAAGGATTGCCCGGAGTTTTTAATGACAGTCTTCCCGATGGATGGGGGCGCCTTTTGTTGGATCGTCAGATGCGCACACGCGGCATTTTAGCGCAAGAGCTTTCCCCTCTCGATCGTCTTGCTCATGTCGGCCTTACAGGTATGGGTGCCTTGGTTTATGAACCTGACTACACAGATGAGATTATGGATAGCACAATCAATATTGATGTGCTTGCCCAGCAGGTACAGCAGGTTTTATCTGGAGAAGCCACGGAAATATTGACCGAACTTATTGCACTCAATGGTTCATCAGCGGGTGCACGACCGAAAGCGATGATCGGGCTTCATACAAACAGGCAGGATATTATCTATGGTACTCATCAGCTGAATGACGATTATCAGCCTTGGCTCGTTAAATTCCCAAATTTTAATGATGGTGTGGATGCAGGAGCTATTGAATATGTTTATGCTTTGATGGCAATAGATGCTGGATTGGAAATGCCGGATGTTCATTTATTTCCTGCTCAAACAGGTTGTGGATATTTTGCTGTTCAGCGCTTTGATAGAAAGGAAAATAGGCGCTTCCATATGCATACGGTTTGCGGGTTGCTGCATTCTAATTTTAGAACTCCGTCGCTTGATTATGACAATCTGATGGCGCTTACAATGATTTTAACCAAAGACATACGCGAAGTTGAAAAAATGTATCGATTGGCTGTGTTCAATGTTTTTGCCCATAATCGTGATGACCATGCCAAAAATTTTAGTTATTTGATGGATAGGACTGGTGAATGGAAGCTTTCACCGGCCTATGATCTAACATTTTCATCGGGATTTAATGGTGAGCAAAGTACGGTAGTTATGGGGGAAGGCAAACACCCGGGACGAGACGAACTGATCAAACTTGGCCTTAAAGCGACTCTCCCGAAAACCACCATTGATGCAATTATCGAACAAACCAGAGACTCTCTCAGCAAATGGCCACGGCTTGCTAAAGAATACGGTGTGACCAGCTCAAATATTCATTTTATTGCCTCAAAAATTACGACAGACAATATATAGATCATCAACGGAATTCTAATCGATTCAAACAAATGATGGTTTTTGCTTATTGATGAGACATAGAAACATTCAAGAGATAAAATTATGCCACTCACAACCATGCCAACGACACGTGAAAAACCTTATACCAAAAAACAGAAGCTGGGTTTGTTAGAAAAGGCTAAAGATTTTTCTTCGCTGCATATTGAAGAAGAAATAGCAAGTTGAAAAAAGATTGATGCAAACGTAAGTTTGGCCATTTAATTGGAAAAAAATGAACAAAGGTGATGTGTTGTTGCTGTTTGGGTTTTCTGATCCAGATTGTGTTAAATCTAGTGTTGTGGCTTAGGTAAAATATTGTGCACCCATGAAGCTATCAATATCAATGCATATGTGTTTCATACATTTATATGATACATGAGCGTGTGTTGGTACGTTGCATGCAGTTTAGGCAATGCGTGTTGTATGCATGAATGAAACGACGGATTTTTTTTATTAATTGTCAGTTTTGTGTCGCAAGAAGAACTTTAACTGTTCTTGAAATTGTGTTGTGCTTTGATAACAAAAGAGGGCAGAAGTAAAATAATATCATGCGTAATAAACAACAAAGGCTACATCGAAGATAGAGCCTTTAACAATTGAATTGCATAATATCAGAATTGATATGTTACCATTTATATATTTTACGTCTGATCATTTACGAAAAATATTTGAAGACAAAGCACATAACCGCTTTTAACAAGTCTACAAGGTATATTTTGCAGCTTTGCGAGGCTTATATAAATTTTCTGTCCTGCTTACGACACGCCAAAAAAACTTAGAGAATCAGAAAAAGATTTATTGAGGGTATTAGGATAAGGAGGATTTAGATGACCTAAGGGAGATTACTGTACATAATGTGTTACAATCTTGTTTATTTGATGGCAAATATGTCTCATCAACAGTAATAGATTTTATTTCTTGAATGATGATATGACTATATACAAGTTCTATAAAGATTAAACTGAAAAGAATAGAATATATAAGAACAGAATATCTGATATTCATAGCTATATTCCTAATACTTATTGAACAAGAAATGCACAAAACAAAATTTATATAAATTCATTTCAAGCTATATAGATTCATTTTTTATGGCTATAGTAAAAATGCCACAGATATCGAAAAAACAAAAATTATTTATGTTTTATCAAAAGAATATCGACTAAGAGAGAGAGTATTTTATTTTTTTATCTTTATCGTGTGGAAAAGATTGAAATTTTATATCACAATAGATGTACAGAAACTTGAGATATGTACAAAATTTTAGGTCATGAAGACTGGCAGGATATGTGCTTATAGTCTGTGTTTGAATGCATCTGCTTGCTGTCATATGGTTTAGTGTCATTGAATACAGTTTTGCATCGAACTCAGCTTTAGAAAAGCTTGTGTTAGCCGCTTTTTTCTTTGCGCGAGCATAGCTCTTCGTGGGTATCACAGTGTCAATATATATTGTCGTATATATGTATATGTAGATTGCATGATGCGTCTTTATAGGTTGTATAGTATGGTGTACGTATGTTGTCGTCGCACGAATGAAGCTGCATGGGTTATATGCGTGGATTGAGAACTCGTTGAAGCATCAGTTTGCGTTTCTGATGTAGGAGGAGCATTCAATATTCTTTAAAGTCTTGTTTTATGCTTTTTGACAAGCGTTTGATCAAAGAATGATACAATAAAAAGAATATAAACCGTGATAAAAGAAAAGGCTCTATCTGAGATAGAGCCTTCGTTTTTAGTTCTGCAATGGACTAATAAAAGTGTGCCATCTATGTGATTCCAAGTTTATTATCGATGTCACTTATGAAAGCACGTGCCTTATTCATTACAGAAGAGATGAAAGAATCTCCTTGTGTAACCATATCTTTCACACCTTTCCAGGCTACTCCAGCCATGACACTTTTCCATAGCATTCCAGCAGCATTCGCAATAATAGCAGGAAGAGCTACTTTCTGTAACGTGGCATCACACAACGCGGTGTCAGATTGTCCATTGAGGTATAGGTACGAAGCTGTCTGAGAAACAGCCACAACAGGTGCGGGTTCAAGAATAACTGTACGACTATTTGCTTGTCCTGCAGTTAATACACCAGCAATGATAGTACATATAAAAACAAAATACCTGATATTCATAACTATACTCCTATATTTATTTCGTCAATAAATATACAAAGTGCATTTTATATAAATTCAATTTAAATATCTATAGTAAAAATATCACAGTTATTAAAAAACAAAATATATTCATTCTTTGTCAAAAGAATATTGATAGATAAAGATGTTTTTTGAAAATATATTGTATTTATAAATAAAAGAACTTTTTGCGTCTCATATAGTTCCTGTACAAATATTTGTAATTGATACAGAGTGGTGATCTGTGTTTGTAACGGCTATTTTGAATCTTATTGTCTGTATTATACAAAAAAGAAAATAATTGACGCCTCACAAGAGATATACAAAGAAGAGGTGCAGAACTTGAGATATGCACAAATTTCGTAAGTGGCGAAAAGTTACGAGAGAGATGTTTGTAATGGTGTTTCCTGTCGTAATAGATCTGTGGCATTGTGTCGTTAGGGTGGATCTGTAAGGGCTATCCCTGCAATGTAAATGTTTGCAATAGATTATTTCCTTATGACATTAGAATACAGCTTTGCATCGAACCAAGGTGCAGAAAAAGCTTGTGTTAGCTGCTTTCTGCGTATTGGTTTAGCTTTGGTCTATGTGGTAGAGCATTAGCACGGTGTTCATAATGTAATCGGTATGGTATGGTCTGTGTAATAATGCAGGTTGTATAATGCTCTATGTCAATTGCGTGATGCGTATATATATGGTTTGTGATGCCGTATATATCAAAGTGTATAGTGCGGTACGTCGCATAAATGAAGTTGACCATACATGACGAATTGAAAAAAAGCTCCTGATGGATTGGTCGCGTTTCTATAGGAGAAGAGTGCACAATATTTTGAGCTTCTTTTTATGCTTTTCCTGTCAAAAGTGGGATTGCAAAATGATAGAACAATAAGGAAACACGATAAAAAGGCTCTATCTGGGATAGAGCCTTCTTTTAATCCTATGATGGATTAAGAAGATTTTCCATCTATAAAATTTACAAATGTGCGAACAATCCTTAGGATAAAGGATACGAATTTTTCTACATAAAAGTATGTGCTTCTCACGCCTTTCCATGCTGTTTTAAGAGCATATGAAGTCGTATAATGCGTTGCAACTTTATGCAATGTAGTATCAGATTGTCCACTGAGGTATAGGTACGAAGCTGTTTTAGAAACAGCAACCACAGGTGCGGGTTCAAGAATAACTGTACGACTATTTGCTTGTCCTGCAGTTAATACACCAGCAATGATAGTACATATAAAAACAAAATACCTGATATTCATAACTATACTCCTATATTTATTTCGTCAATAAATATACAAAGTGTACTTTATATAAAATCAATTTAAATATCTATAGTAAAAATATCACAGTTATTAAAAAACAAAATATATTCATTCTTTGTCAAAAGAATATTGATAGATAAAGATGTTTTTTGAAAATATATTGTATTTATAAATAAAAGAACTTTTTGCGTCTCATATAGTTCCTGTACAAATATTTGTAATTGATACAGAGTGGTGATCTGTGTTTGTAACGGCTATTTTGAATCTTATTGTCTGTATTATACAAAAAAGAAAATAATTGACGCCTCACAAGAGATATACAAAGAAGAGGTGCAGAACTTGAGATATGCACAAATTTCGTAAGTGGCGAAAAGTTACGAGAGAGATGTTTGTAATGGTGTTTCCTGTCGTAATAGATCTGTGGCATTGTGTCGTTAGGGTGGATCTGTAAGGGCTATCCCTGCAATGTAAATGTTTGCAATAGATTATTTCCTTATGACATTAGAATACAGCTTTGCATCGAACCAAGGTGCAGAAAAAGCTTGTGTTAGCTGCTTTCTGCGTATTGGTTTAGCTTTGGTCTATGTGGTAGAGCATTAGCACGGTGTTCATAATGTAATCGGTATGGTATGGTCTGTGTAATAATGCAGGTTGTATAATGCTCTATGTCAATTGCGTGATGCGTATATATATGGTTTGTGATGCCGTATATATCAAAGTGTATAGTGCGGTACGTCGCATAAATGAAGTTGACCATACATGACGAATTGAAAAAAAGCTCCTGATGGATTGGTCGCGTTTCTATAGGAGAAGAGTGCACAATATTTTGAGCTTCTTTTTATGCTTTTCCTGTCAAAAGTGGGATTGCAAAATGATAGAACAATAAGGAAACACGATAAAAAGGCTCTATCTGGGATAGAGCCTTCTTTTAATCCTATGATGGATTAAGAAGATTTTCCATCTATAAAATTTACAAATGTGCGAACAATCCTTAGGATAAAGGATACGAATTTTTCTACATAAAAGTATGTGCTTCTCACGCCTTTCCATGCTGTTTTAAGAGCATATGAAGTCGTATAATGCGTTGCAACTTTATGCAATGTAGTATCAGATTGTCCACTGAGGTATAGGTACGAAGCTGTTTTAGAAACAGCAACCACAGGTGCGGGTTCAAGAATAACTGTACGACTATTTGCTTGTCCTGCAGTTAATACACCAGCAATGATAGTACATATAAAAACAAAATACCTGATATTCATAACTATACTCCTATATTTATTTCGTCAATAAATATACAAAGTGTACTTTATATAAAATCAATTTAAATATCTATAGTAAAAATATCACAGTTATTAAAAAACAAAATATATTCATTCTTTGTCAAAAGAATATTGATAGATAAAGATGTTTTTTGAAAATATATTGTATTTATAAGTAAAAGAACTTTTTGCGTCTCATATAGTTCATGTCCAAATATTTGCAATTAACGAAGTATCGCATAATGTATTGCAATGAATGGTCTCAGGATTTTAAGTGTTCAAAATTGCTATAATATGCGCCTGCTGTGTCTGTGTTTATAATGCAGTTTGCGCTATAGATGTCGTTTTTAGTGCAATTGAATGGGGGTGTATTGGTTAAAAGACGGCAGAAATTTGTATCTGTTGTTTTTTACGTGAGCATAGCGTTGGATATATGTGTATGAGATATTGTCATGATGTTCATGCAATGAGACTATTGGTGCCTATTGTAGGTAAGATGCACAGATTGTTCTGTGTATGAATAAAGTTATGTATAGTTGTTTGTATAAATAAATGAGAGGTTTTTACCTGAATGATCCGTTTGAGGCTTTATCAAAAATAAAGAGCTTAATCGAAAAAAATGGGATGTTTCTTTAAAGCTCGACTTGTTCTATTTTTGTAAAAGTTGAAACCAAAGAAAATCAGAACAGAAAAATAGGGTAAGCTATTATAAAGTAAAGGCCCCATCAAAGACAGGGCCTTCAACAGCTTTTCAATTCTACAACAACTTCAATTCTACAACAAACTAGAGATTAGGTTTGTTATGACAGAGCGTACAACTATGTCTATGACAGATAATACAGTTTCCCCTGCCAAGTATGCGTTTTCATACTCCCCGCAGAAACAGTTGCTTTAAATTTTACTGACTGCCAGACTATCCCTCCCAAGTGCGAAGCTGTTTTAGCAACGAAACAACAGCTGGCGTTTGATCGTAAAAAACCGCATAATATAATCATGTATTATACAGAGCATAAACGACCAATAGTCGTAAAAATAAAACAAAATATCTGGATATTCATAGTTGTACTTAAATATTTATTTAATTTCAATAAATATCCGAAATGGAATATATAGAAATTTAATTTAAATATCTATAGTAAAAATGTCACATTCACTAAAAAAACAAAAAATATCCATTATTGGCACAATGAATATTCACAATAAGCATATCATCGTGAATATTATTCTATTTTTCTATAAAATAGTGAGATTTTTGCAACATAATTCATGAATTAAGGCTGATATCTGTTTCAGATTGGTAATTAACTGAGGCTGGAAGGGCATGTGTCTGCCATGACATTGCTCGCAATAGATACAGTTTTTCAATAAAATTGAATATGAATGCATAGATTAAAGGATTAACTTGAGTTGGTGCGCGCTATTTTTTGTATTTATGTAGCTTTGGTGCTTGTGTACGAAATGTTATTACCGTGTTAATAATTCGTTTCTGATGGTAGATATAGGTTGTATGATGCATATATATTTTATGAGAGGTATATAGGAAGTTGTATATAGTGCGTCGGTTATTGTCTGAAAGAAGTTGTACGGGCAGTATATATAACGGGCAGCATATATAAATGAATTAGCCCATGAATTGCATACTTGAATTCGCCAGCAGTTTTTCAATTCTATAATTGGTTTAAGGCTCTGTTAGAAGGAATGTTTTGAACAATAACATACCATGGAATGTTGTTTTATAGTCCAGTTTATGCTTCCACAGCAAAAGTTGAAATCAAAGAAGAGTAAAATAAAAATAACAAAAAGCGTACGAGTGATGAAAAGTGAAGGCTCTATCCGTGATAGAGCCTTCAATAATTTAAATCTGTAACGAATTAATGCTTATGTCCGTCACCGATTAATTCATTATCGACTAAATTGATAATGACGCGCATGATTTTTTTTATAAAAGAGAATACGCTTTCTCCCTTCGTATACATGTTTTTTGCAGAATTCCACCATGTTTGCAATTTATTGAGATAATTTGAGGAGGAGTCTAGGATACAGATTCCTGTGGTACAGGCTGTACCATTCGCAACTCTATATATTTTGCCGCTAGGTTGTTCATTCATGAGCGGAGCTGTTTCATAAATAGCGGCAATAACGGGTTTTGGTTCATGAATAACGGTATGACTATATGCTTGTCCTATAGAAAATAAACTAGCCATAACAGTAAATGTAACAATAAAATATCTCATGTTCATAATTATACTCCCATATTTATTTGTGAAATAAATATCCAAAATAGAGTTTATATAAATTCATTTAAAATAGATATAAAAAAATTATTATAGACATAAAAAAAACATAATTAGACAAATTTCTCTTTAAGAAAAGTCCATCCTGGAAACATTGCTTCATTGATCTGGTAAAAAATGGATTTACTCAACGTAATGAGTTTATCAAAATTAATAAGGGGGCTGCTTGTTATACAAATACGGACAATCAAGTATGCATGTATAAAATATATATGGGAAAAGGTGGCAGATGTAAGAGATGTTCTTATTGTTAGATGAAATAGACTATAAAAGAAAAGAAGGAAGCTAGCTTTAGGTTTGTTCTGACAGTTTTTGTGTAGATATATGGTTTTCTTGTGTATGAAATGTGATTGCAATATGAATATATGGATGTTGTATTATGCAGAAATAGGTTCATGCATCCATGAATTCATAAACGGCTTTATTCTGATTGCCGAGCTTGAGACTTTGTCGAAAAAGTACTTTTAAAAGAAGTTCATTAAAGGATATTGGAGTTGCATTCTTACCTTCAATGTACAGGTTAAAATCAAAGAATCAAAATAAAGAAGAACAAGAAGTGTATACGCAATAAATAAAGGCTCTGTTCGTTACAAAGCCTTCGATGTTTTAATTCTGTCATAAATTAACGTTCATATTAGTTTTTGATAAACTCTTTATCGACTAAATTAATAATGACATGCATAATTTTCCCTATAGCAGATAATACGCTTTCTCCCTTCGCGTATATATTTTTTGCCAAATTCCACCATTTTTGCAATTTATTGAAATAATTTGAGGAGTCTGTGTTGGAGTTTCCTATGGCGCATACCATCCCATCCCCAAGTCTATACATTTTGCAGGTAGGTTGTCCGTTCACATGCGAAGCTGCTTGATAAAGAGTAGCCATAACGGGGGTTGGTTTATGAATAACGGTATGACTATATGCCTGTCCTGTAAAAAATAAACTGACCATGGCAGTAAACATAACAACAAAATATCTAATGCTCATAATTATACTCCCATATTTATTTGTGAAATAAATATCCAAAACAGAACTTATATAAATTCATTTTAAATGGCTATAGTAAAATTGTCACAGACATAAAAAACTACAAAAAGACATTATTTTTTCAAATAATATTTATAAAAAAGCTTAAATATTTGCATTTTTATTTTATTTATTGGTTAAATAATGTGGTTATTCTTAATATAATGAGTTTATCAAAATTGATAAGGTGGCTGCTTGTTATATAAATACGGACAATCAAATATGCATGATAAAATATATGTATAGGAAAAGGTGCTGCATGTAAGAGATGTTCTTATTGTTAGATGAAATAGACTATAAAAGAAAAGAAGGAAGATAGTTTTAGGTTTGTGCCGACAGTTTCCGTGTAGATATATGGTTTTCTTGTGTATGAAATGTGATTGCAATGTGAAGATATGTATGTTGTATTATGCAGAAATAGGTTCATGCATCCATGAATTCATAAACGGCTTTATTCTGATTGCCGAGCTTGAGACTTTGTCGAAAAAGTACTTTTTAAAAGAAGCGCATTAAAGGATGTTGGAGTTGCGTTCTGTACCTTCAATGTACAGGTTAAAATCAAAGAATCAAAATCAAGAAGAACAAGAAGTGTATACGCAATAAATAAAGGCTCTGTTCGTTACAAAGCCTTCAGTCTGTTTATACTACAATGCATTACAATTTAAGTTCGCTATCCACGTAACTGATGATTATGCGCATAAATTTTCCTATGATGGAGAATATCATTTCCCCTTTCATGTATATATTTTTCGCGTAGTTCCACCATTTTTGCGCATTATTCATAGGGCTTGAAGAAAGGTCTGTACTACTTTGGGAACTTCCTGGTAATGCCTGTATTGCATCACCCGCAACTCTATATATTTTGCCGTTAGGTTGTTCGTTCATGAGCGAAGCTGTTTCATAAATAGCGGCAATAACGGGTTTTGGTTCATGAATAACAGTGTGGCTATATGCCTGTCCCACAGAAAGTAAGCTGGCAATAACAGTAAATGTGACAATAAAATATCTCATGTTCATAATTATACTCCCATATTTATTTGTGAAATAAATATCCAAAATAGAGTTTACATAAATTCGTTTTAAATAGCTATAGTAAAATTGTCAAAAATATGAAAAAACACAAAAAAAACATTTTTATTAAGATAACATTTATAATAAGCGTAAATCTTTGTATTTTTATTTTATTTATTGGTTAAATAGTATGGTTGCTATTAACAAAATGGATTTATAGAGATTTGTAGGATAGATAATTGTCAACAAATTCTGACAATAAATGTGTATGCGAGTGTGTCTACTAGGGATGCGATTTTGTCCGATGAAAGAAAATATAAAGAGATAAATATCGATTAAGCAGATAGTCTAGGTTTGTGCTGGTTGTTTTTTCTGTGTTGTTTATGCATGATATTTTTATTGACCTATTGGGTTATACCACCCTTTGGCGCTTCGTGGAGTCATGCCGTATCGCGGGATAGGCTCTTTGGGGCGATGTTGTGGGCAGGGCGATGCTCTGGACGTGTTGTTTACTTAGGTATGGCTTTTATGCATGATAGCGCGCTACAGTTTTGTTTATTTCTATAAGTGTTTTAGGATATGTCTCTGCCAGTTTCTTCTATTGGGGTTTGCTATCGTTGATGAATGATATTTTTATCGACCCATTGGGTTATACCACCCTTTGGTGCTTCGTGGAGTCGTGCCGTCTCGCGGGATAGGTTCTTTGGGGCGATGTCGTGGGCAAGGGCGAGGCTCTGGGAAAAGATGATTTTATCCTACGTTTGTTAAGTTGGGCGCGTGTTCATTGCGCGTGGGTCCGATTCGAATATCCCCAATGGGTTGCCATTAGATCTAAACAATCCCGTAAATGATCGGCAAAAGAATTTTGTCTACGTTTTGATGGGCTTAAGTCTTTGACTGCTTGGCCATGACCAACAACCCGCTCAACCAAGTTATAGCCTAGAACGCCAAGTTGTATCTTGATTGCTTGTAGATGATTAGAAGCATCTATTTGGCGTTCAATATTGTGTATATGACCACGACCGCCATCAACTTTTTGACGGCTGTAATCAATGCTCATCTGCGTATCACCTTGGCATTGATGCCAGTAAATGTAAAAACGCTCTGCTGCTTTATATTGCGCTTGGCTGATGTGCCCTTTCGCATATAAACGCGCAATAGGGGTGCTTTGAGCATTGGCTTTGACAAGGAGTGTACGTGGGTTGCTGGGACTTTCTGGAGCTTGCTGCTGAAAATAGGGATTACTTGTTTCAATTGTCACTTCTTGCACATTAAGGTTATGCTTTTCTAAAAAATGAGGTAGGGTGTGCGTTATAGCGTCCTTATTTTGTTTATCTTGGGCTATTCTCTTATTTGAATGGTGCATGATGTTTCCCTCGGAAATGATCGCTGTATAGGCTGTGTATGTGTGTGATGACAGATTCAAAAAGGCGCATTTATCCACGCGTTATTGAGGATGTAGAATATTTTTAAAGGAAGGGGGGGCTGCCGCCAGTGGGATGTCGGGTGTGTCTGTGAGATGCGAATGTGTTTGCGAGGTGCCGGGGTGTGTTTGCGATGTGTGCGGGTGTGTTTGCGATGTGTGCGGATGTGCTTGTGCTGTCGGCGGTGTATCAGGAGGGGATCCTGCTTCCAATGGGTGATGATATGTGTGCTCTTGGCTGTGGGGTCTTTTGTCTTTCCGCTCAATATAGCGTCGTGGCCATAGGGGATTGCTAGAGGAACAACGGTAACGATAGCTTTTGGGATCAAACCAAAGGCCAATCTTGCCTTCAAAATCACCGGAACGCTGTTTGGCGATATTCATAACTACACCCGGACGGGTAGCTAATTCCGCTTTCTCTTCTGGAGTGGAGGCTGCAAAAATTTTATCCTCTAAAGATCGATTGCGCCAGATCGTGATAATATTAAAGGCATTGGCTCCAATTTCTGAAGCTCCTTTTATGTCTTCTGTGCCCGGGATATCTTTATCCAAACCACTTTTACGGGCATGGGCAACAAGGTGAATATGCACCCCGTTTAAAACCGCCCAGTCAACCATTTTATAAACCGCTTGTTCTTGTCCGGCATAGTCATCCGAGGAAATCCCAAGACGCATCAAACTGTCGATGATAAACTGATCGCAACCATATTTCGAACGGCAATAGTCAAAAACATCAAGAAGAGCATCCACATTCGATTTGCCAACATGCTCATAGAGAATCAGTCCATCATCTAAAAAATGAAGAATTCGTTCAATCATATCACGCGTTGGCTGATCTAAGCCGCCCGTTTGTTTCACTAAACGACGCAGCGATTGTTCCCCTTTCATTTCTAGGGAAGCTAAGCAAAGACGACTCTTTTGCATGATCCAATGTGGTATACAGTCTGATAAAAGCTGGCTTTTGCCCGCGCCACTCGCTCCGCTCCAGAGCGTTAATTCCGCTGGGCGAAAGTAAAGTTTGCTATTCAATTTCGGATAGGGAACCGTATAGCCTATATGCTCTTCAGAGCTAGGCCAAAAGAGTGCAATGACTTTATCTCTATACTCTGACGCAAAGTGTAACCCTTCTGGTGCAAAATTTTTCGCTTGGGAAAATGCTGTTACGAGAATAGAATGATCAAGGCCAGCACGTAAACAGTCATTGGCATCCTTATGGGGAAGGATCACACGGTAACAGCGGTGCCGGCCAAGACGATGCGCAATTTCAAGGGCGGCTTCTTCACCCGGTTTATCCATATCGGTGGCCAGAAAAATTTTTTCAAACGGTTCTAAATGATCAAATTCATTTTCAATCCAATTATGTTTGCCCCCTTTACCACCGCCAAAAGGCAGCGATACCGCAGGATAGCCATAAGCCGCTAACGAAAGCGCATCAATCTCTCCTTCCGTGATGACAAGTTCCCGTGCCGTAGGCGAAATAGCCTGCCAGCCAAACAAAATCGGTTCACATTGCGAGGCTGTCGGTTTGGATTTTGCACCAGATTCCGCAAGCCGCTCTTTCACCAACGCAAGGGTGCCATCCGGCTTATAAAAAGGAAAAATAATCTTCTTGCCATTTTCCCCAATTCGATAACGCTTTAAAATATCAAGAGGAATATGACGCTCCTTGTGTAAATAAGTCTTGACCAAATGCTGTGGTTCATTTGCTAGAGGAACCGGGGGGGCACGATAATGATGACGTGGAGCCATAAAAGCCGGGGGACGCGATAGATTGAGATAAGCGCGCGCTTCATTCAACGCCTGAGACAAAGAGATACCTTTGACGGCACACCACAGATCTAAAATATCGCCGCCGATGCCCTCGGCAAAATCATACCAAAAACCCGATTTATGGCCGCTTAAACAGAGCGACAAACTTTGACCCATTTCACCACGCGTGCTGCCGACAACCCAATTATTGCCACGTTTGCGGCCTTGCGGAAGAAGCATTTCTGCAATCGTACCTGTTTGAACTGAAAGCTGCTGTTTGATCTCAAAAATTGTGCTCATGGTCATTCGCTTGGTAATTAATAAGGCTGCGGTAAAGGATTTCTTCACCCGGGCTACAAGATACACCATGGCGCGAAGCGGAAAAAACAGAAAGCTTTTCGCGGGTGTCTCTTAAACGTTCAATTTCACGGCGAAACCAGTTGCGCCACGTGGCTTGCCAATCAACCTTAAGGGCTTCTTTGCCACTCTTTGCTTGCCAATAATCGCGAAATTTCTTTTCTTGCCAACGCGCTTGCTCTTCGCTCAAACCTTCCGCGATGGCCGCATCAATATCTGCTATCCAATCAGAGGGAAGACGTTGCCCTTTCGATCCCCCTTCTGGAGAGCCGCGTTTTTTAAGAGAGGTGGTCGCTATGGGAGCTGCCTGTCGAGAGGAAAGCTTCTCGGAAACACCATCGAGAGATAAATCATGCTTTTGTGAAACACCGTTAGGTGTTTCTTTTTCTTCTCCCTTTTGAGCTTCTGAGTTACGTTCAGCATCTCCTGTATGCGCGTTCAGCAGATGTTGAACCTTTATATTGATCTCTTTGCGTTTTTTCGCAGAAGAACGACCAGCATAGGATTTCTGCTCAAGCAATTTTGCGCGCTCATAAAATACATTTTCGCAGCGTTCATTCCATAAACCACTCGCTAAATTTAAAATCTTTCCTTCCGCAATTAACATCTCTAAAACGTGCACAAAAGTACGCTTGTCACAACCACAAAGACGCGCTAAACGCTCAACAGATAAATCAAGAGGACGTCCCCGAGCATACATTTCATTGAGTAAAATCGTGTAAATACCTATCTCATGGGCGCGCATCCCACGAACGCCGCCAAGAAAATCATTCTGATACCAACAAACATAAGGAAGAGTAGAGGATTCATAGTTGGGGGTTTCTGCTTGAGGCTCTTGTTTCATCATTCAATGTGCTTTCTATCTGTCGATTGATCACGTGCAAAAGAAAATTTGAAAGAGTGTTTGCAATAAGTCGTGGACATTTGATTCAGTGTTTACAATTTGGTAAAGTGTTTCTGGTTTGTTTCTGGTTTGTTTCGGTTTTGTTCTGTAAATAATTGTGTGGGTTAAATGCTTTTTTGAGATGTGCTAGTTGAGTTCTCTCTTAGAGAAAAAGTAACTTTACAATTTTAAGTTGCAGAAAGGACCAAGAACCGATAAGACGATATTTTAAAGATGCATGGAGTTTTTAAAAGGCATTTTGGTGCATTCTTTAGGGTGGTTAAGTGCTTATGTATTGCAAAAATGGCATTTAGCTTCCCTTCAAAAATAAAATTTATTTGATTAAATTGTATCCTCTTTAGCGGATAATGCAAGTCAATTTTATAAAAGGACATGTATTTTTTGAAAAAAAATTATAGGGTGAAGCTATGAATATTGATGGTTGGCGTCAAAGATTGAATGAAGCGTTGGAAAAAAGTGGACGCTCGAAGCGATCTATTTCTCTTGCTGCTGGAAAAGGAGCGGGGTATCTTCACTCGATTCTCGCTGAAGGAAAAGAGCCAACCATTGAATCACTTTCTAAAATATGTCACACAATTAATATCAGTATGAATTATATCCTTTATGGGCATACTGCAAGTCTTGAAGATCAAGAATTTATTGATCTAATCGCTAAGCTTTCTTCGGAGGAACGACAGGCAATTTTGACTCTTTTACGGCGGTCAACTGACGAAGTAAAACAATAATATCTTGTTGTGTTTTACGGTCAAGCGTGTTCCAATATTGTATCAATTTGAAATCACTCATTTCAGCCCTCCTGTCTGTTTTTGGGTATCTAGATTTAGAACAAATGGAGAAAATATAAGAACAATCCATGAACAAAATATGGTCAGCTTTTTGTTTCTCCCACGCCTCCAAAGTGTCAAAATATATTTTTTATTGATGACAAAATAATTGACATCTCCTCAATAGAGGATATAAGGGTAACGCTATATTTGATCATGTCAAGACAAAGCTTAGTGTTATCAACTATCCAAGGGGGAAAAACATGAAAAATATTCCATTCATTAAAGAGGACGAAATGCTCATCATTCTTTGCGAAAAAGAAAATAGTGATGTCTATATTGGTCCTATCGATCAACCAGAAGAAATCTTGGAATTCATAGAAGAGTACGAAACTGTGCAGAGACTTTTACGCCTCGATTTAAAAACTTTGCATGCCGATGATGTCAGTGAACAATTGGCTGATTTATATATCGACAATAACGAAATTGACAAAGAAGACAATCAATTTCAGCCATTCATTCTCAATAGTGATGCTTATCACATATGTTTAAATCAACAAGCCGATCGCGAATATGAAAATAAGCTCTATGGATCCTACGAAGAACAACATCGCTTGCGTCCGCGTGATGTGTTGGCTGATTATTGGTGGTGACGAAAAAGCAATCTCAAAACTGTTTATCATCAGATTCCTTCCTTTGCTTCACTGGAAATGCCCATAAGACAAGCAGCCTCTCGCTATAGAAATACAAGCGTTCGTGAGAGGTGAATTAAAAGTGTTGTGAAAAGATACTTTTCTGAAAAGTACTGCGATGACGAGGCTGGTGTGCGTGATGGAGGCTGCTGATTGCGCGGTGTGTAATGGGCTTTATGCAGGGAAAATCGGATTTGCAAAGGAAGCACAAGATTTGTGCGTGCAGTATAAGGCTGCTGATTGCGCGATGCGTAATAGGCTTTGTGCTGTGCGTATAATGTACGGAAAAGTACTTGAGTGAAAAATATCATTTTTCCAATGGTGAAAAATCTATAAAAGGGGGATTATAAAATACGATGCCGATTGTTATCGATTGTGTCCAAGGAACGTCTGAATGGCGTCAAGCACGCAATGGCTTGATTACTGCTTCTTTGTTTGAAATGGTTATTGCGCGAAAAAAAGATGGGAAAAAAACCCAAAAATATCATTCCGTTATGATGAAACTTGCTGGAGAAAGAATCACGGGAAAGCCCGTTGAAGAAGGCACAACAATTCCTATGCGGCGCGGGACAGAATTAGAACCAAGCGCACGGCAGCTTTATGGTACGCTCACAAAGACAAACCCTGAATGTGTTGGTTTCATCTTGGCTGATGACCGTATGAAAGGTTTTTCTCCCGATGCTTTTATCGGAACAAATGGGCTGTTGGAAATTAAAACCAAAAAACCTGAAATTTTGATCCCTTATTATTATCAAAACAGCTTTCCTGCCGAACATAAGGCACAGTGTCAAGGAGGTTTATGGATTGCTCAACGTGAATGGGTGGATTTGATGCTCTATTGGCCCAATATGCCGCCTTTGATTAAGCGTGCCTACCGTGATGAAGTCTATATTCGTAAGCTCGAAAATGAAATCAGTCGTTTTAATCATGCTTTGGATATGATGGTGCACCAAATTAAAAATTCCGACATTTTAAGAATGTCTATACAGGAGAAAACGCCGATATAAGCTTTGATAAAGAATTGCAGAGAGTGATCAAACAATGACAAGGCTTCTTGAAGGCAAGGATCTTGAAGGCAAGGATCTTGGGTAAGAGGTGTAGAAATGCCTTAGGGCTCATGAGGGGAATGCTCACGGAACAGGAAAAGGGCGGTAGGCAAAACAAATGAGTGATTGATTGTTAGGAACAGAAAATTCAAGAGAAGCGCCGGACATTGTGTTAAAATAAATATAAATAATGTTGCATGGAAGAGAATAAATAACTGCATTGTGTTGTTTTCTCTTTTGTAAAGTCTTTTTCCTTATCATTATTTTGGATGGGGAGATATCCCTTGAAGGGATCAACAAGAAGCTCATTTGATATATATTTTATGATATCTAGTGTGCTTACTTAGAAAACTGTGTGAATCTGGATTGGGGGGTGGAACAATCTGTTAGCGTGCCTGTGAATAGCGACTTGATGGTTGTTTCAATCAGTGTTTAGGAAGGAATTATAAGGTTTCTTTTAAAGACAATATTTCTAGCTCTGATTGCGATCATTTGAACAAAAACAACTCTGTATGCCACAGATCCTACAAACAAACGTCAACATGTAAGAAGTTATGTCCTCAAGTATTATCGTTGCAAGTGTTATAGCTGAAGGTATTATATTTGATAGAAATACGCTAATGTGTCAGGTCAATGTAAAAGATTTTATGGACAAAGTTAGTTCCTTTTATTGGGAGTGCCCAACGGATTTTGGGAAAATTATGCTTGATAGGGTTAAAACTGCGTACACGCTAAAATATTATTGATTGCGGTGGTAAATGGTGCTGCGAGAGAGGATTGAACTCTCGACCTCTCCCTTACCAAGGGAGTGCTCTGCCACTGAGCTACCGCAGCATTTCTCAATTTTTATGCCACCTTGTACCACACCATTATAAACACACTGTTATAAAATTATGAAAGGAGTGTTCTATAAAAAGAGTGCTCTAACATTGCGTTGTCGCGGCACTTCTCAAGCTTTACGTTGCCCTACGCCGCATGACCATGGGACTTGTGCCACATTGTGATAAAATACGCAAGAGAGCATTTATCCATCCTTGCAAGAAAACGCTTCTTATGTCATGACAAAAGCTCTTTAAAATATTCATCAGTTGCTCAAAAATTCTATGTCGTGCAAGAGGTTATGCAATGACACAAAAATATCAACAACAAAAACAAGAAAAAATAAACGATCAAGATGAGAAAAACAAAAAGCGCCAAAATAGGCTTGCGCAGCAATTGCGTGAAAATCTTAAACGACGCAAAGAGCAAAGCAGAAAAAGGGCACAACAAGAACTCTGAAAAATTCTTCCAGTTTGAGTATTTTTACGGCATCTTTGCAACAAGATTGTTCAGTGATTCGTTTCAAAGCTATTTAAAATAAAGCTATTTAAAATAATGTCCCCAAAAGTAAAAACCTTGGCAGGAAAAACGGAGAGGGATGTACAGAAAAAGAGTAAAAGAATTATGGATTCTATTCAAATTATTGGCGGAAAATCTCTCAATGGAAGCATTTCTATTTCGGGAGCAAAAAATGCTGCATTGCCTCTTATGATCGCTTCTTTGCTGACTGAGGATACGCTTACCCTAGAGAATGTCCCTCATCTTGCAGATGTAGAACTGCTCATTCGAATCTTAAATAATCATGGTGTCGATTATGCCGTCGAAGGACGAAAATTACATCAAGACTGCACCGATGCAAGAACAATCCATTTTACTGCACATTCAATAACAACAACACGTGCGCCCTATGAACTCGTGAAAAAAATGCGCGCAAGCTTCTGGGTTATTGGGCCACTGCTTGCACGATGTGGGGAGGTTTACGTTTCACTGCCAGGGGGATGCGCGATTGGAACACGACCTGTCGATTTTATCCTCGAAGGACTCAAAAGTTTAGGAGCAAATCTCGATATCGAAAATGGATATGTGCATGCCAAAGCTCCAACAGGATTAAAAGGGGGATATTATCGTTTCCCTAAAGTCTCTGTCGGAGGAACGCACACTATGCTCATGGCAGCTGTTTTAGCACGCGGAAAAACTGTGCTTGAAAATGCTGCGCGTGAACCAGAAATCACGAATCTTATTCAAGCCCTCAAAGCAATGGGAGCGAACATCATTGGGGAAGAAACATCAACATTAACAATCAGTGGTGTTGAAAAACTGCATGGGGCAAGGATACAGGTTATCCCAGATCGAATCGAAGCCGGAACATACGCTATGGCTGTAGCTATGACCGGGGGCGATGTTTTGCTTAAAAATGCGAACCCTGATCATCTGACTGAAGTGCTTCAAGTCCTCCAAAAAACAGGGCTCGATATTGAAGTGAAACCCGAAGGAATTCAGGTCAAGCGAAACCAAAATCAAACAAAAATTATACCCGTCGATATCAAAACAGGCCCTTATCCTGCTTTCCCAACCGATCTTCAAGCGCAATTTATGGCGCTCATGACGCGCGCTCAGGGAGATGCGCATATTACCGAAACAATTTTCGAAAATCGTTTCATGCATGTTCAGGAATTAGCACGTTTAGGTGCGCATATAAAGCTGGATGGGCAAACTGCAATCATACACGGAACCGATAGCCTACAGGGCGCACCAGTAATGGCAACAGATCTGCGCGCTTCCGTTTCTCTTGTTATTGCTGCCCTTGCTGCAAAAGGAGAAACAATCGTCAATCGTGTGTATCATCTTGATCGCGGATTTGAACGGTTGGAAGAAAAATTAGCACAGTGTGGAGCTATCCTACAACGCATTGCTATGTGACTGAAATGCAGGTGACGGTGTCGATAGTTTGCAGACCGCAACTGCGCATGAAATCAATCGCTTATGTCGAAATGAACACGTTTAGGTGCGCATATAAAGCTGGATGGGCAAACCGCAATCATACACGGAACCGATAGCCTACAGGGCGCACCAGTAATGGCAACAGATCTGCGCGCTTCCGTCTTTATAATAACATCATTGTGGCAAATACATCTATTGTACAAAATCCTCAAAGAAAAATGCTGAAGCCAAAATTCTTGGCGGGAAATTCTTGGTGGGGAATCCTTGATGCGCAATTTTCATAACAGGTTACCAGAAATCTGGAACCTCAGGCTTTACATGAGGCCCAAGAAGGTGTATCGCTAATGCCCGCAAAGTCTCTATGGACGATGTTTGCTTCCTGCGAAGAGTTGCTTTGTTCCTGCGAAGATGTCTTTGCTCGAACGTTTAAGAGGTATATCAAAGCGCTTTTCTTGTAAAGAGAGAGGTTACCAGAAATCTGGAACCTCAGGCTTTAAATGAGGCCCAAGGCGTACCGCTGATACCTTTTCCGCAAGCCCTGTGCGATCCGACAGCTCAACAGCTAAACCGCAAAGCGTTGCAGAGCCCTGTGCGGGTTCAAAATGACCCAGCTTTTTTTTATAAAGAAAACGGTGTAAAGGTTCTTCCTTGTCCATGCCAAGAGAGGAGTTATAGTCACCACACATGCCCGCATCCGACATATAGGCGCTGCCACCCTCTAAAATTTGTGCATCCGCCGTGGGAATATGCGTATGGGTTCCCACAACAACACTCACACGACTATCAAGAAAATGGCCAAAACATTGCTTCTCGCTTGTGGCTTCTGCGTGAAAGTCAAAAATAATGGCATCGGCTTGCTCACCCAAAGAGCATGCGGAAACAATCTTTTCTGCCGTTTCAAAAGGGTCATCCGCTGCGCACGGCATAAAAACATTTCCCAGAACATTGGCAACAAGAACATGCGCGCCATTTTTCGCTATAAATAAACCAGAACCTTTGCCAGCTGTCCCTTGGGAAAAATTCGCTGGGCGTAAAAAATGGTCGCTATCGTTAGCAAATTTTAGTGTCTCTTTGTATTGAAAAGCATGATTTCCCGTTGTAACAACGTTAGCACCCGCAGCTAAAAGGTCTTGATAATCATCTTGTGTGATGCCAAAACCATTGGAAGCATTTTCCCCATTGACGACAACAAAATCCAGCCGCCACCTTTCAATTAAGTGCGGAAGCTCTCTAAAGACAGCTGTGCAGCCTGTTTTTCCAACAATGTCACCTAAAAATAAAAATCGCATAAGCGTTTTAATCATAGTTTAACGTTCGAGAAAACCTTTTTCTGTGAAAATTCCACGCAAAACAAGATCATGTTCTGCATAGGGAATGGACTCAACTTCCTGACACGAAAAACCTAAGCCAAATAAATGGATAGATGATTTATTTTTCTGAAGTTTTTCAACAGCACGATCATAATATCCTCCACCGTAACCAAGCCGATGGCACTGGCGGTCAAAAACGGAAAGAGGCACAATGATAATAGTGGGAGAAACAATAGCACTATCAGCTCCGGGGCCAACCGTGCCAAATCGCATCGGCTCTAAGGACATGCCCTCTGAAAATTTGCGAAAAACCATCGTTGTACGGTCCAGCACTGCCGGTAATGCTAAACAACCACCACGCGATGATACAAAATGAAAAACAGGGCGGGGGTCTATTTCTGAGCGTATTGGCCAATAGCCAGAAAGAATGGTTTTTGAAAAATCCTCAACTATTCGTTCAAGGTAATGAATCATATGGGAACAGGCTTGCTGTGAAAAAAGACGCTTATCATGTGCTGAAAGCTGATTACGGCGTGATAAACCAAGAGTACGCAAACGCGATCGAACCGATAAAGCCGATGATGTGCATGCAGAAGTGTTTTGCTCAGTCAATTTCGGTGTGAATTTAGATCGGTAATGTTTGGCATCGCTCAACTCATGATACCCCAAATCGATTGCAAAAAATATTGAATGATTTGCTTAATCTATAACATAAAGTGATGGACTACAACAACCGATAGAAAAGGTTAAATCCTAAGAACCTCACATAAAAAGAATGGTGAACCACAACAACCGATGGAAAAGGTTGACCCCGAGAACCTACGCTGTAGGTGGGCGCCATATGAAAAAGCCCACGAGCTTCTTCAGGGACAGCTCCCTTGGAAATCAATAAGGTCTCAGGAATATGTTATTTCCTGTCGAGAAGCGCAGAACACCGTCTCCATTATAGAACAGTTTGATTCTTTCGACTAGATAAAAATGACATAATGGCACTCTAAAATTGCATCAATACAAACCTCTTGGTTGGGTGGTTTTATTATATGGTTTTATTGGATTGCTTGGTGAGGTGGTTTTGTTGGATTGCTTGGCTAAAGTGTCCAGGGATAGATTGTGCTTGGCAAAATTATCCCTTAGTAGATTGTTTTTGGTTAGATTTCTTCTATAAAGGCATACTAATGTACTTTTGCAATTTCTGTATTTGCGGAGAGTAATAGAGTGCTGTTTCGTAGGTTTTGAGGAGAGGCTGGGATCATTCCGTTGCTTCCATAGCGCTTGCAAGAGAAATCCCTGAGGTGTTGTTTCACACCTCTTGGCTGGATTGTTTTTCTAAAAGAATGCCAATGCGCTCTTGGAGTTGCTGCATTTGCGGGTAGTAATAGAGTGCTGTTTCGTAGGCTTTGATGGCAAGCTGTGGCCGTTCTGTTGCTTCCATGGTGATTCCAAGCTCAAAAAATGCCATATAGTTCCGTGGTTCAAGCGTAATAGCTCGTTCAAGGTCAAGCATTGCAAGTTTAAAGTCACTCAATTGAATATGAACCCAAGCACGTTTAACCCAAGCGGTTGCATAAGTGGGAGAAAGTGCTATCGCAGTATCAAGATAATCAAGTGTCAGGCCATAATCCTCTGCACTGATGCTATCGTCGGCCCAAGCCATTAAAAGATCAATGGTTTCATTGCCTGATTGTGACCATAAAAGTTGAATTTGCTGACTGATATTTTTGGCTTCATCGATATCAACACTATATTTCAATTCTTTGAGTAAGCGCATAATTTCTGCTTCTTTGCGCTGTTCTACCGTATAAGAATGGGCGTTCCGCGTCGACTCAAAACCCTCAAGAACAGTTGCTGCCGAATCAGGATCATGAGGTGCTGAAGGTGGTTGACTAAAAATCAGATCATCCGAAGGTAAAAGGGACTGCGGAAGAGATTCATCCAACAGTAAAGAAGGAGGATCGCCACCAAGACTAGGAGATGTCAAACAAAAAATACTTACGAAAAGAATAAAAAAATTCTGCCGCTTTAAAATTTTGAAAAAAAAAGAAAAACGCCAACTCAAAAAGAAAAAGAGTTGTATAAAACCTAAAAGATATAAAACCTGCAAGAAAATAACAGGCATTAAATGTTTAGCCTTGACGCGCTCTAAAACGCGGATTGGTTTTATTTAGAATATAAATACGACCCTTACGACGAACCAACCGATTGTTGCGGTGACGTTCTTTAAGTGCTTTAAGCGAATTTTTAATTTTCATCATACTCACCGTTTATATATATTGGAACGTTCTACACACAAATTCTACACACAAGGATGTCATATTACGCACCTTCTCTTTAATTCCTATCCTTATTCTATTACCACAATATACGCACTTCTGAATAACAAAAGAGCGTTTATCAGTACAACAAACAAGTAGAAATTGCAAAAAAATCACGGTCTTTCTAACAGGAAGCCTTATTTCTGTCAAGCGAACATCTGCCACAAAATTTCTCATAAAATGAAAGGGAGACGTTGAAGGGTGAGACTGAGAAATGATGTTATTTGTGTATGTTGAATGAAGATTTCAAGTTCTTATTGCTGAACTCTCGATGTGCAAATTTTGCTCTTTTTTCTAGATTGTTCCTGATGTGGATAATTCCGATAGATTGATCGTTTCTGTGATGATAGCAGGGAAGGAATGATAATAGGTAGGGTGATGCCTGTGTGCCTGTGTGCCTGTATGGTTGTGTGAAGCATGGAGTTTGTGCAATGGAGTGATGTGCATTCATGTGCCGATAGTATGCCGATAGTATATGGATACATTCGGACATAAAGAACGTATGAGGGCGTTTGCTTAAAGCACTTGGGTTAGGGCGTGTTTATTCTGTTATGTGTTGAGGAGAGGCCGTGGGTGTTCCTGTTAACTGGATAACATGCCCCATTTTACGTGTCGGTTGAATATCGCTTTTGCCATATAAATGCACCGATGTATCCTCTTGTCCTAGAAAATATTGGAAATCACCTAGGTTATTGCCAAGAAGATTCGTCATCTCGCAATTGCTATGGCGGTTTGTACTCCCTAACGGAAGGGCGCAAATAGAACGGATATGCTGTTCAAATTGTGAAGTGATGCACGCCTTTTGCGTCCAATGACCAGAATTATGTACGCGAGGAGCGATCTCATTAACCAGAAGTTGGCCATCTGCTAAGACAAAAAATTCGATGCAAAGTACACCAACATAATGCAAGGCATCCATAACTATAGCGCTTATCTCTTGGGCCGCTTCTTGTACAAAATGTGGAGCGCACGACGGAACAAATGTTTTGTGAAGAATACCGTTTTGATGCTTATTCTCTGAACAGTCATAAAAAGCATGTTCCCCTTGAGGATTGCTCGATGATAAAACCGAAATTTCTAACGAAAAGGGAACAATCTCTTCTAAAATCGATGGTTGATATTGAAGAGCGGTTAAAGCTTTGTCCATGATTTCTTCGCTTGGATGATGAAGCGCAATCTGATTTTTGCCATCATAGCCAAAACATCGCGTTTTTAAAAGACCACGTCCGCCTAAGGCAGATAATCCTGAAGACAAAGAGGCACGGTCATCAACTGAATGCCATGATGTCGTGCGGATGCCTAGATCATTTAAAAATTGCTTCTCAAGTGAACGATCTTGAGCAATTTCCAAAGCTTTCGACGGTGGAAAAAGAACATTGATTTTCTCTATATACTGAATCGTTGAAAGTGGAAGATTTTCAAACTCATATGTAACAACATCGCACATCGAAATAAGGCGATCTAAGGCTGAACGATCATCATAAGGGGCAACAATATGCTCGTTGGCCGTTTGTGATGCTGGACAATCTGCTTCAGGGCTGAGAATAACCGTTTTAAAGCCAAGTTCTGCCGCCGCTATGGCGAGCATGCGTGCTAGCTGTCCTCCTCCTATCAAACCTATCATACTGCCTGGTGGTAATCCGTTAGACCAATGTGCCATCTTAAACCTCAGTCGTTGGACAATCAGCAACATTGGCTGTTTGTTGTTGGCGCCAGTCTTGTAACCGTTGAGCCAAATCATCATCATAAACTGCCAAAACCGATGCTGCTAAAAGGGCTGCATTAATGGCGCCTGCTTTCCCAATCGCTAAGGTACCAACTGGTATGCCTGCCGGCATTTGCACAATCGAAAGCAAAGAATCTTGACCCGATAGAGTTTGGGTGTGTACAGGAACCCCAAAAACAGGTAACGGAGTCATAGACGCTAACATGCCAGGAAGATGCGCAGCACCGCCAGCTCCTGCTATCAAAACTTTAAAGCCTGAACTTTTCGCTGATTGTGCAAAGCTGTAAAGCCGATCAGGAGTGCGGTGAGCCGATATAATACGCGAAATATGAGAAATGCCAAGACCGGTTAAAATATCCGCACTATGGCGCATAGTGGGCCAATCTGATTGGCTCCCCATCAAAATCGCTACGTCATATGATTCTTGAGCCATGGCATATCCTTTTTCGTTCCTAAAATGCAATTCAGTTTACATTCTCTAAGAGTCTTATACTCTCTTTGCAAAGTCAATCGATAAGGATAAATACTTTTCTTATTTGCCTGCAAAAAGATTTTTAATCTACTTTTGAATGTCCATAATGAAAGTCGTAGAAAGGGAGGAGGCGAAATCAAAATTGTTACAATAAGATGTAAAGTAGAGTAATGGTATCGGAGAGGAAAGGTGAGCCAATGCGCATGAATGGGCAAATACGATTGGACAGGATTGCGTATAAAGGTAAAATATCTTAGATGAAACAAATGAAAAAGCCTAAAAAAAATCAAACGAGTGAGAGAGTTTGAAACAGAAATGTGGCAAAAATTCTCTTAAACTCAATAATCCTCTTGAGATTGTTAGGAAGCACGTGTAAAAGCAAAATTTTGCTCTTTGTACCGAAACCTTGTTCACAAAAACAAGAAAATAGGATATGAACGCTGAGCAGTCGCTTATAGCGCAAAAATAAAATAAATATGCAAGTCATAAAGGAAGTCTCTATTTATGTCCAAAGAAGAAGTTTTGGAATTTTCTGGTATTGTAACTGAGCTTTTACCAAATGCTATGTTTCGTGTAAAACTGGAAAACGATCATGAAATTATCGCTCATACTGCAGGAAGAATGCGCAAAAACCGTATTCGTGTTTTGGCCGGTGATAAAATTATGGTTGAAATGACACCTTATGATTTGACAAAAGGGCGGATTACATATCGCTATAAATAAATTGGTAACAGGATATGCTCCAGAATCGATGTTCCAAAGCTTTGGATCGTCGGTGAGGCTGTGTGCAGAAAAGCGCATATGTGGACGAGAAAAATCAAAGAAAGATCATATGTAGGTAAGATATAGGGTAAGACATAGATTGTATTCAAACGGAACACACTCTATTCATGTTGAATAAAGCTATATCTAAATACGAGCGAATTTGCAAATAACCCAGTAAGCGTGTAAGATGAGCGTGTAAAACGTGTGTTAACTAAATAAGCTATCATACAAGATCAGTATCAGTAGAAAAAAAGCAGATCATAGAATACGCTTACAATCACTCTGAAAGGGGCAACAATGAAAATCGATTTGGTGCTTGCTTCCGCTTCACCGCGTCGTTTAGCACTTTTGGCGCAAATGGGCATTGATCCTCAACAGGTTTATGCCGCCGATATCGATGAAACCCCAAAAGCAAAAGAATATCCCGCAAATCTCGCTAAGCGTTTAGCAAAGGAAAAAGCACTTAAAGCGCGAGAAATCTTGTTATGGTACGATCAAAAAAACGGTGAAGATTCGTTAGCAAAAAAAAGACTCATTTTGGCTGCAGATACCGTGGTTGCTGTCGGGCGCGTCATTGTTCCTAAACCAGAAGGAGAAGATGAAGCCTATGAATATTTACGCTTCCTGTCTGGACGTGTGCACCAAGTGTATGGAGCTATTTGTGTGCTCAATGAATGCGGAAAATCAACCATAAAATTGGTCGAAAGTCGTGTCCGTTTTAGACGTTTGACCACCGCGATGATGGATGCTTATTTGGCTTCTGG
The DNA here is from genome assembly GCF_026930145.1 of Bartonella sp. A05. GTDB lineage: Bacteria > Pseudomonadota > Alphaproteobacteria > Rhizobiales > Rhizobiaceae > Bartonella. The sequence goes on from NZ_JANHOJ010000001.1 coordinate 548,885, forward strand.
AGAATGGGAAGGAAAAGCAGGAGGATATGCTATTCAAGGAAAAGCTGGCGCTTTTGTCGTGAATATTGCGGGATCTTATTCCAATGTCGTGGGTTTGCCACTCGCTGAAACAATGGATCTCTTAATAAACCATCATTACCCCATTCTCCAAAATTGGACAAATGAGATCGATGAATAAAAAACGTCCAAAAGGATTGATTAACCAGGCAGAGCACAATGAAAAAGCTTAATCAACCAAAAAGAATGGCGGAACAACAAGAAAAAAAATTAAAGCGGCTTGAACAATCAATGCAGAAGTCTCCAGCGCGCATTCCACGTCCGTGCCCAGAATGTGGCCAAATGTCACAGCAGAATACATATCCTTTCTGTTCATCCCGATGTCGGGCTATCGATCTTAATCGTTGGCTTTCAGGTGCTTATATTTTACCACCACCACCGCAACAGACCGATGAAGAAGAATAACAATCGCTATAGTCTGAAGGAAAAAGAGTTTCTAGAGAAGCAGTTGCTTTGCCCTTGGAAATGGAATGTTGCGTTTGGGGAGAGGATGCTCATTTTGCCAGAGCTTCTTCTTCCCTCCTCTTGTTATGGTTGTTTTGAAATCCCATATTGCGTGTAGATATAAGACAGTTTTCAATCTGCATCGTTAATGATATTCCGCATCGTTTTTGGGGAAATTTGAAGAAAAGCTTTAAAAGATGAAATGAAATAGCGGTCAAAGAAAGGAACAACATGAACCTAGAAAAATATAGTGAACGACTGCAAGGTTTTTTACAAGCAGCACAAAATAGCGCCCTTTCTTCCGACAATCAGCAATTTATGCCTGAACATTTCTTAAAAATACTCTTAGATGATAATCAAGGATTGGCGGCTTCCTTGATTCAAAAAGCCGGGGGGGATTTGCCAAGCATTCAAAAAGCACTCAAAGCAGCACTCGATGCTTTGCCTAAAGTGCAAGGCGGAAATGGACAGCTTTATATGTCGCAGCCGCTCGCAAAAGTCTTTACAATGGCTGAAGATCTCGCGCAGAAAGCGGGTGATCAATTTGTCACTGTGGAACGGGTGTTACAAGCTCTTCTCATGGAAAAAACCGCAAAAACTGCCGATATTCTCAAAACCGGAGGTTTAACACAACAGGCTCTTAATCAAGCAGTTAATACTATGCGAAAAGGAAAAACAGCAACAAGCCCGCATGCTGAAAGCCAATATGATGCATTGGAGAAATATGCACGCAATCTTACACAAGATGCACGCGAAGGAAAGCTTGATCCTGTCATTGGACGGGAAGAAGAAATTCGCCGAACAATTCAGGTTCTCTCACGCCGAACAAAAAATAATCCTGTTCTTATCGGTGAACCCGGTGTGGGAAAAACCGCAATCGTAGAGGGTTTGGTACTTCGTATCGTTAATGGGGATGTCCCTGAAACATTGCGCGATAAACAACTCTATGCTTTGGATATGGGTGCTCTTATTGCTGGTGCAAAATATCGGGGGGAATTCGAAGAACGATTAAAAGCTGTCTTAGCAGAGGTGCAAGCCGAAAATGGACAGATTATCCTCTTTATTGATGAATTGCATAATCTCGTGGGAGCCGGGAAATCCGATGGCCCTATGGATGCCTCCAATTTGCTGAAGCCCGCTCTCGCACGCGGTGAACTCCATTGTGTTGGCGCTACAACACTCGAAGAATACCGGAAATATGTCGAAAAAGACGCCGCTCTCGCACGACGGTTCCAACCCGTCTTCGTGCCTGAGCCAACATTTGAGGATACAATCTCTATCTTACGCGGCATCAAAGAAAAATACGAACAACATCACAAAGTACGTTTGGCTGACAGTGCTTTGATCGCCGCTGCGCGCTTGTCAAATCGCTATATTACCGATCGATTTCTGCCCGATAAAGCGATTGATCTCATCGATGAAGCTGCTGCACGATTGCGTATGCAGGTCGATTCAAAACCAGAAGAGCTTGATGCAATAGATCGGCGCATTTTGCAGTTAAAAATTGAACGGGAAGCTTTGAAAACAGAAGTCGATCCTACGTCAAAAGAGCGGTTGCGAACTGTGGAAACTGAACTCAATACATTGGAAAAACAATCCACTGAGATGACAAGCGCTTGGCAGGCTGAAAAACAAAAATTAGGTCATGCCGCCGACTTAAAAAAACAGCTCGAAGAAGCGCGAAATGCTCTAGCTATTGCACAGCGTAACGGACAGTTTCAACGTGCTGGGGAACTAGCCTATAGTGTGATCCCTGAACTCGAAAAACAACTGAACATTGCAGAAAATGACGACCAAAAAAATAATCTAGTCGAAGAAGTCGTAAGTGCTGAACATATCGCGCAAATCGTCTCACGGTGGACAGGAATTCCCGTCGATCGTATGCTCGAAGCTGAACGCGATAAACTATTGCGTATGGAAGATGAAATCAGTAAACGAGTGGTCGGACAGGGCGAAGCCGTTCAAGCCGTCGCTCGGGCTGTGCGACGCGCGCGCGCCGGATTACAAGATCCAAATCGGCCAATCGGATCCTTCATGTTCCTAGGGCCAACAGGCGTGGGAAAAACAGAATTAACAAAAGCGCTCGCTGCTTTCCTCTTCCAAGACCCTAATGCAATGCTGCGAATCGATATGTCAGAATATATGGAAAAACACGCTGGTGCACGACTCATCGGTGCACCGCCAGGATATATCGGATACGAAGAAGGGGGCGTGCTAACCGAAGCTGTAAGACGGAGACCCTATCAAGTCATCCTTTTTGACGAAATTGAAAAAGCACATCCAGATATCTTTAATCTCTTACTCCAAGTGCTCGATGAAGGGCGCTTAACAGATGGACAAGGGCGAACCGTCGATTTTCGAAATACATTGCTCATTATGACATCAAATCTTGGTGCTGACTTCTTAACCGCACTGCCTGAAGGGCAAACAACCGATACAGTCAGAGAGGATGTCATGCACGCCGTTAAGGATGCATTCCGACCTGAATTCTTGAACCGTATTGATGAAATTATTCTCTTTCAAAGATTGCAACGTCAAGATATGGAAGCTATCGTTGATATTCAAATACAATATTTACAAAATTTGCTCAATGAACGAAACATAACATTGCAAATTACACAAGAAGCGCGCGAATTTCTCGCAAATAAAGGATATGACCCACTCTATGGCGCGAGGCCGCTAAAACGAATCATTCAAAAAGAAATTCAAGATCCTCTTGCCGAAAGCATCCTCTTTGGAACAGTTCAAGATGAAGAAACCATTATGGTAACAAAAAAAGAAGAAAAATTGGCATTTTCCTCCCTAAAAAATGAGGCATAAAAAAGGACAAAAACAATGAAAACAGAAAATAAAAATTGACAAAGTAAACCTAAATGGATATTATAAATCCATAATCGGAATTCTATGTTTCTTTATCAAGGTACTTTTATTCCGAGATAGAGGGCATAAATAAGTGAAGCGGATTTTGTCAGTCTTCTCTTTTTTAGGTTCTATTTATTTCTAGAGGGTAGGCATGCGGGGGAAATATTCCTCAGAGGTGAATGTCTTTAGATTTTTACGTCTGCGGGTTTTTATGGGATGCTTTAGGCGATCTACGCCGTAATTTACATTCTTTATGACATGTTACCCTATTACATTTTATCCTGTTCATCATTGGGGTTTTTGATTCCGAGGGGGATGGTACCTTTGTGTGTGATTGCTCCCTGTCTTTATTTATAACATATATCTGTTTGCACAATGTACATTTTAGAATTGCGTACATTTTAGAATTGTGCAGCGCTTTGGAGAGAAGCGTAGATCAATAGGGTTTTTGCATGCCCGAAAGTGAATGCAGAGAGCGGTTATGCCCAAGGATCAGTTTTGATCAAATCAAAAAAATGATCAGAGCAATATGCAGTAAAGCATGCAACAAAATATGTAAAATCTGGAAACAATGCTCAACCATCTTTCTTGCGGGTGGCTGCTGGGATACATGTTGAAATGTTCTAAAGTAAGCACCAGTTTGGTGAAAGCATGGGTTTGAAAAATGCGATCCTGTGCTGAGGCGTGCACTGAATTTGGTATCGCCACAGAGGAGATGTGCAGATTATTTTACGGTTTTTACCGGTAATATTTATGCAACACACGAGGTCATGTGATTGTTCTTCCTTCGGGGGCATAGAGATTCGCATGGAGCAAATAATTTGAAGGAATATTCAGGTGACAAATGAAAAAAGTCTCTCTTCATGCAGAAGAGGGCGGCCAAAAGGCGCATTGAATAAAACAACAAAACTGCTCAAAGATGCTATTCTGACAGCTGCTGCACAGGCGGGGTATCACTATGGTTCTGATGGTTTGGTATCTTATCTTCAATATCATGCGATCAATAATCCTGTGCCTTTTTTCTCGCTTTTGGCAAAGGTTTTGCCTCTGCAAGTGACCGGAGAAGGGGGAGGCGATGTCAAAACAGTTTCACGTGTTGAAATTGTGCCGGTCATTGCAAAGGAGACGACGCTTGAGGAGCATAATGCATCGACTTGTAATGATTAGCGCTATAAATGATCGTTCATACGGTAAGTCAAACCGGTTTTTGATAGGGCACTCAAGCGCTCAATATGCGAGAAAACTCCATTTATGCACAAAAACACACAAATTATATAACACTGCGCAAATGATACTGCGCAAATGATACTGCATTTGCGGAAAGAATGCGGAACAAGGGAGCGTCTTTTTCTGAAACGCTGATGTCGACGCTGCTTTCGAGCGCGGGGATGTTAAAAAGGCTGATATGCGTGCCGCTGCGGGGGAAAATCATGGAGCGCGTTGAAAATAGCTCTAGAAAATACACGCCTTGGCTTTATGTCGGCTGTGGGTGGTTATCAGCGTGAAAGATAAGAAATAAGGTTTAATCAAACAGTCAAGCTGGTGAGAAAAGCGTGATTATGGCGCGGGGGCGGGAGCTTATGGGCAAGACAAGGAAGCAAGACTTAAGCGGAAAACAAGGTTTAAGTGGAAAACAAGGTTTGATCGGAGAATGGGTCTGATGGGGGAACGAAGCGTGATCTACAGAAAAATAAAGCAACGAGGAAGTCGCTCATGACAACAGCTCAAGTTGCTCTTATCCCAAAACTTATCCCTGTTTTTGCTGGAAAAGCAGATGTGCGTGCCGCTTGGGGAGGGCGAGGATCTGGAAAAACACGATCCTTTGCTTTGATGTCAGCGGTGGTTGGTTATCGGCACGGAAAGGCAGGGGAAAGAGGTATAATTTTATGTGCAAGACAGTTCCAAAATTCACTTAATGAAAGTTCCTTGGAAGAAATTAAACGAGCTATTGAGTCTTATCGCTTTTTACAAGACTATTATGAGATCGGTGATAAATATATCAAATCAAAAGATGGGCGCATCGTTTATGTTTTTGCTGGGCTTGATCGCAATATCACAAGCATTAAATCCATGGGACGCATTCTGATTTGTTGGGTTGATGAAGCAGAACCCGTCACAGACAATGCATGGCAAACGCTTATTCCAACATTACGAGAAGAAGGAAAAAATTGGCATTCTGAATTATGGGTCACTTGGAACCCCGTACGGGAAAATGCGCCCGTTGAAAAAAGATTCAGAAATATAAACGATCCCAATATTAAGGGGGTGGAGATCAATTGGCGCGATAATCCTCAATTTCCTGATAAACTCAATCGAGATCGAAAAGCTGATTTTGAACAAAGGCCGGAACAGTATCAGCATATTTGGGAAGGCCACTATCTGCAAGCCATTCAAGGTGCATATTATCAAAAATCACTCCTCGAAGCTGAACAGGAAGGACGGATTACATATGTTCCGCGTGATCCGCTCATTCAGATTAAAATCTTTTGGGATATTGGGGGAACAGGAGCAAAGGCTGATGCAACGGCCTTATGGGTAGCACAATTCGTCGGTCGTGAAATTCGCGTCCTCGATTATTATGAAGCGCAAGGACAGCCTCTCTCCGAGCACATTGGCTGGGTGTGCCATAAGGGATATAACGAGGCTCTTATGGTCTTGCCTCACGATGGGGCAACAAAAGATCGGGTTTGCAATGTTAGTTTTGAAAGTGCTCTCCAACAAGCCGGATTTCAAACCAGAATTATTCCAAATCAAGGACTGGGAGCCGTCAAAATGCGCATCGAAGCGGTGAGACGTTTATTTCCGGCCATATGGTTTAATCGCGACACAACAGAGGCTGGACGAAAAGCACTCGCATGGTATCACGAAAAACGCGACGAGCAACGCAATATCGGATTAGGTGCAGAACATGATTGGGCAAGCCATGGCGCCGATAGTTTCGGACTTATGTGTATCGCCTATGAACAACCCAACAACAAACCCAGAAAAGATATCTATCGCTCTTCTTCCTATTCTCAAACATCATGGATGGCTTTCTAATGAACAACGGTACAGCTTTTTTTGACTTGAGTGAAACACTCGAACATCAAGCGCTTTTTAAAAAACTTGTCGGTTGGTATCAGGATGATATCAAACATGCCGAGCAATGGCGCAAGAATGCTCAAGAAGATTATGATTTCTACAATGGGCGGCAATGGAATGAGCAAGATCTCGCCGTGCTACGGGAACAGAATAGACCTGTTATGACCTTTAACCGTATCGCTCCTTTGATTCATGCGGTTGTTGGGGCTGAGCGAAATAATAAACGGCAAGTGCAATTTATTCCCAGACAAGAAGGGGCCGCTTTGGCCAATGAAATCTTAACCGGAGCGGCTGAATGGTTTCGCGATGAGGCCGGTGGAGAATTTGAAGATTCTGATGCTTTCCAAGATGCAATTATCTGCGGAATGGGCTGGACAGATACACGGCTTGACTACGAAGAGGACCCAAAGGGAAAACCAGTAATCGCGCGATTGGATCCCATGAAAATGGTCTGGGATGCAAGTGCTATTAAGCCCAATCTGATCGATGCACAGCGCGTATGGTATATCGATGAAAAACCTCTCGCTATGGCTAAGGAAATGTTCCCAAATGTCCATTGGAGTGAACTCAATGCCGATTGGGTACAAAATCATAGCTTTCTGCACGACTCCAGCGATGGCGAAAGCCAAAGCTTTCACAACGAATATGGCGAGGGTGGTAGCTCTTCTGGTCCCAAAATGGTGACTTTGGCTGAATGCCGGTGGTTTGAGCGCGAGGTCTATTATAAAGTCCTCAACCCCCAAACAGGGCAGTTTATCGATTATTCAGAACAGGACTTTCAAAGTATAAAAAAAGATATCCCACAAATCCAAGCGACAAAAATGACTAGAAAAATCGTTAAACGTGCATTCTTGGGAAAAAAACTACTCGATGCACCCGATAAGCCATTAGTGCCCTCCGATCAACTGGGGTGGGAATGTATTACAGGATATTTTGATAAGCTAAGCAGACAATTTTATGGTATCGTCAAAGCAGCAAAAGATCCGCAACGGTGGGCCAATAAATATTTTAGTCAAGTCATGCATTTGCTCAATAGTCAGTCAAAAGGCGGAATCATGGCAGAACGTGATGCTTTCGATGATGATCGGCAAGCTGCAGAAAGCTGGGCAAGAGCCGATAGTATTACATGGCTTAAAAGTGGTGCTGTCTCGGGAGGAAGAATCCAGCCAAAACCAGTGGCCCAATTTCCAAATGGATTTTTTCAGCTCTTTAATGAAGCAAAAGGCGCAATTTCTCAAGTAACAGGATTATCTCCCGAATTTATTGGGATACGCGCGGTAAACCAACCAGGTGTTCTTGAAGAACAACGACGCCAATCATCACTTAACCTTTTGGCATCCTTTTTTGATGGCTTGCGGCGATACCGGAAACGGCAGGGGCAAATTATCCTCTATCTCATTCAAAATTATCTTTCTGATGGGCGATTGGTGCGCATCGTCGGTGAAGAAAACGCTAAGTATGTGCCGCTGACGCGCGAAATGGTTACCAGTCTGGAATATGATATTGTTGTCGATGATGCGCCAACAAGTCCTAATGAAAAAGAACGGACATTTGCTGTTATTACACAATTGCTTCCTTTAATGCAGAATTTCGCAACACCAGATATGATGCTCGATTTATTGCACTATTCACCATTGCCTGCATCGCTTATTCATAAAATTGCGACAAAAGCGCAAAAGCAGAATCTAGAACAGGATAACCTGCAAGTGCTCCTATAACACAAGGATACGCTCTGCTGTACTCAGAAATGAAGCCGAAAACGTCATGGAAATAGTGGTGAAACCGCTTATTCCAACAGGACGGATAAAAAGATTGGCTTGGGGACAAAGCAAAAAGAGCAAGACCCGTTTGTAAAAGGCATTTGCAGTTTGGGGGCGCTCTGGGATGGTGCCAAAGCAGGATAATGCGCAAAGGGCATTTTCTACACAAAGCATCTCATCATTTGTTGAGAAGACGGTATCTTATTGTCTGAATAGAAAAAAGGCTGACACAATGGACGAAGAAAACTTAATCTGGGAAGAACAAAACCAATTCACACAAAATGCTCTTCAAGAAAGTGAAAACCATGAAGAGGTTAACACTGTGGAGGGGGAAAAGGCAGAAAATATCGGAGAAAATCGAGAAGAGTCTCAAAACGCTGAAGGGATTGAAGCACCACCAGATCCGCAAAAAGATTTTATGGGTTATATGCAATGGTTGGGAAAAACACTCCACAAACAGGAATTATTACGTGCTCAATCACAACACAGTTCTGTTCCTTCAGAAGCAGAGCAATTGCGCTCTTTTTTCCAGAAATCTGTGGCAGATGTCAAACAAAAGCATCAAGATTTCGATCAAGCCGCAGACTTCATTTATGATACGCGTGCTAAACAATTGGCTGCTTGTGCTGCACTCTATCCCGAAATGGCCGATCCAAAAGTTATTGATGAAAGAATCGGAAATGAATTAAAGCAGATTATTCGGGATTGTGCACAAAAAAAGCAAAATCCTGCTCAAGTGATCTACACTATTGCACAAAAAATTGGTTATACGAACACGCTGCAAAGCAACTCTGTTGAAACTATACAGGAAAGGCAAAATTCTGCACGCACACTTGCTGCTCATAACGGTTTGACCCCAACCGGAACTATTTCTTTGGAAATGCTCGATAAAATGTCAGAAGCAGAATTTAGTACTTGGATTAATGATCCCAAAAATAAAGCCGCTTTTAATCATTTAATGGGGGGAGGCGATCTCTAAAGGAGGAGAGCTGTGAATAAACACAAGACAAAACTCTAAACAGGAAAAACACAAACCAAGCAATTTACGGCTTTGAAAATAAGACATGTGGATGCTCAGAAACCGGCAGTTCGCCGGATTTTTTTTATCAATAATTCTAAGGGGGAAAAATGGCTGTAACGCAAATCAAACTCAACGACCCAATGGCTGTGCGCTCGTGGTCTAAACTACTCAATCAAGAAGTCTCAAAAGCGATTTCTATTGCACCATTAATTGGAAAAGATTCAAACAGTATTATACAATTGAAAGATGAAACCAATAAGGCAAGTGGCGATTCAATTAGCTTTAGTTTGCGGACGCAATTATTCGGTGATGGTGTCACTGAAGGACAGGAGATTGAAGGCAAAGAAGAAGTCTTGCAATTCTTAAATGACCGATTGGCGATTAATGAACTCGTTCATGCTGTTCGGGTTAAAAATGAAGGAACCATCGATCAGCAACGTATCTTACATAATTTGCGCACAGAAGCAAAAAATGGGTTGGTCGATTGGTATGCCGATCGTTTGAGCATGATGTTCTTCATTCATGTTTGTGGTTATACCGCAAAAACGCTCCATTTCGAAGGACGAACCATTACATTGAAGCCTGTCCATTACGGATTTAATACACCAACCGCTCCGACCAATAAACGTGTCGTGCGACCCAATGGAAAAATAAAAGATGAAGATTTGAAAGCAAACGATCTGTTTGATCTCAAATTGATCGATAAAGCTGTTGAACGCGCGAAACTTGCAAATCCAAAAATTAGGCCCGTGCGTGTCGATGGCGAAAATGTTTATGTGCTTTATCTCCATCCAACACAGGTTACACAATTGAGAACCAATACCGAAGCTGGGCAGTGGCTCGATATTACCAAAGCAATCTACAGCGGTAGCCGTATGAAAAACCCAATCTATAATGGATCCCTCGGTATGTATAATGGGGTCATCTTGCGGGAAGCCGAACATGTAACCGAAGGCGTAGAGTCAGGAACTCTAGGAAATGTTGTGTCTAAAGTGCGCCGTGCTGTTTTGCTTGGGGCACAAAGTGCTGTTATCGCTTTCGGTAAAGATCAGGGAGCAACGCGTTATAAATTGGTGGAAGAACTCTTTGACTATGAACGCGAATTCGGTGTGGCAGCAAAAACCATCATTGGTATGAAAAAAACATGCTTCAATTTGCCAACAAGCAGTGCTCAAGATGCACAAGATTTCGGTACAATCGTAATACCAACCTATGGTGTACCTGCTTAAAATATGCGCAAAAGTTTTGATCTTTTCTCTCCCAATAAAGAACTTCTTTGGGGGAGAAATACAAAAAAGGAACCTATATGACCATGACTGTTTCAGCTTTTGACCCTTATACCTTCGAAGAGAGTATCCCAGATACTCATTATTCTAAAGCTTTTCAGAGTATGATGACGCTTATCCAAGATGAAATCGATGATACAACAGATGAATATTCACCACAAATTCAAGATTCAATTATAAGTGCTCTTCGAATGTGTAAACGAGAACTTTTTTTCTTTAATACAAAGGAAAAAATCTCATTTAAAATACAAAAAGGGAAACAATGGTACGGAAAAGAGGATAACATCTTTATTGAACCAGACATGGTTATTGAGGCATTGTTTTTAAAAACAAATTCTGAAAAACAACAAGCACTTTCCTATAAATCCATGGAAGAGTTGGAAGAAGAAGAAAGGTTGCAAGAAAAATATGGACTGCGTGCGTCGCGAGAATACCACGATTCCTATACCTTCTTGAATCAAAAAATAGGAATTTTCCCAATCCCTCAAAAGGATGGTGTCGCCTGGCTCTATTGTGTACCGCGTTTGGTCGAGGGAGCTACAATGCAAAAAGATGATATTTGGTTCTTCTGTGCTTTTGATTTAATTAAAGCCCGCGCAAAATACGAACTCTACAAAAATATCCTTAAAGATCCTGAGTATGCGGCTGTCTCTTACAACGACTTTCAAGAACAGCTCCAACTGTTACGCTATGAAACATCGCGCCTGAGGGGCTGCGGAAACATTCTTCCAACGGGGTTTTAAATGGCTTTTTTCCCAATCGCTGATTATCGACCCGATGTGGCTGATATCAATAGCATTTTTACTGATGAGCTTGTTAATGTTCTGCCGGCAGGCGGATCCTATATTCCTATGCCAAGTTTTACACCTTTATCACAACCTTGCCCTGACACAATCTTAAGCGCTATCGCTGTCAAAACCAAAAATGGGGTGTCTGTTATCGTTGGAACACCAACAAAAATCTACCTGCTTGATAATACAACAATGCAGTGGAAAAATATTAGCCGAAAAGAAAAATCCTATCTGGCCAATGTGGATGCACCATGGTCATTCGCTTTGTTTGGTGATTATGTCATTGCCGTTAATGCCAATGATAAGCCTCAGGTCATTGACATTAATCAAGATGAAACATTTAGAAATTTAGGCGGTAATCCTCCACAAGCAAGTATCGTTCGTATTTGGGGCGATTTCGTCTGTTTGATGAAATTAACAGAATATCCGCGACGGGTGCATTGGTCGGGGCTGAACGATGCAGAATTTTGGACTGTCGGAAAAAAAAGTTGCGATTATCAGGATTTCCCCGATGGCGGATATGTGCAAGGAGCAACGGAAACAACAAATCCTCTCATCTTTATGCGTTCTGCAATCTATGCCGGTTCATTTATCCCCGGATCAAAAATGATCTTCAGCTTTCAAAAAATACATGATAAACGAGGCGCAAAAAATGCACAAGCTATCGTCTGTCGAGGAGATCTTGCCTTTTTCAACGATGAAGGTGGTTTCTACCAAATCACAAATGATGGACGAATTACACCAATTGGTTTTGAAAAAGTCGATCGAACCATAACCGAAAAAATAGGACAAAGCCGCTTATCTATTCTGTGGGCCGCTATCGATGGGGTGTATAATCGCGTTTATTGGATGCTCGATGCCGATCATAACATCCAAGAACGAACCTTGCTTATTTATGATTGGGGCTTGCAAAAATGGACAAAAGCAATTGTTAAAGTGCAAATGATTTTACCCATTTTCCTAGCGGGATATAGTTTAGAAGGTTTGGATCGGATTTCTGAAAGCCTAGATGATTTACCTTTTTCTCTCGACAGTAAAGTTTGGCAAAATGAAGCTCCAATTCTTGGTGCTTTTGACCATGAAGGAAGGCTTGGCTCATTTTCTGGACAACCAATGGCTTGCGTGGTGACATCACAAGAAATGGGGAAAACAAATGGCATGATAACGCGCCTGCACAATATTATGCCTCAGGTGAACAGTAAAGAGGTATACCTCTCCGTAGGAATTCGTTTGCGGCAATCTTCCGAAGAGAAAATTGTGTGGTTGCCAGCAAAAAAGCCTTCCAAGAATACAGGTCAAATCCATTGTCGTGCAAGAGCAAGGTTTTATCGCTTGCAATTGCGGATCCCTGAAGGGGAAAATTGGTCTCATGTTACAGGTTTCGATGTGGAGTTAAAGCCAGCCGGAAGGCGGTAAGCATGACTAAAAAGTTATGCGGTCAACAGATCAGAGAACAAACCATAAACGTATCAGGCAATAAGCGATGAAATTAAGGCGGTTTAACAAGGATGCTATAATAACCAACAAGGGAGGATGTGGGTTCTCCCAGAGAGAGCTGAAAAAGCCAAAAATATGACACGGAAACAAAACAGGCAAAGTTCTTATTCCATTCATCTTACAAATCAATGGACATGGGAAAAAATAGCCCGATATCAAGAAGATATCAATGCGGCAATGACAAAATATGCTAAGCGATTTCCTGATGATGTGTGTTTGAAAACGGTTGCGGAAGAAATCGCTAAAGGTCAAACACAACTGTGGGTGATCTTAAAAGATGAAACACAATTTTGCGCCTTTGGAATCACCAAAATTGAAATGACGCACAATGGAAAAAAACGCGTGGTCATTCTGGATCTTGCTGGTGAAGGAGGGCTGAAATTGGTCCAATTGATCGATAAGGTCGAAGAATGGGCGCGAACAATCAATGCTGATGAAATGCTGACACTTGGAAGATCAGGATGGGCTAAAATGCTGGCTCATCATGGATATGCTATTAATCTTATTCATTATAGAAAGGTTCTGACTCATGAGCAGACAAACAAGCCCTCGAATACAAACAACAACACAAACAAATGCACCACCTATATGGGCAGAAGATATCTTGAAACAATCTGCCGAAGCCGCTCTTGACCTTTATAATAAAGGCATTGGGAGGAATGTCTATCAAGGAGAACGACACGCCGGTTTGAGTGATACAACACAAAATGCAATCACAGCTCTGGAAAATGCAGCCAATCAGCACAACAATCCAACACTGAATCAGTGGCTGAATGAACCAACGCAAAGTACTCATAATCTCTCTTCTATGGCAGAGGGAAATTGGATTGGAAAGAACAGCAAATTTAATGAGGCTCTGAACAATGCGCTGAATAAAACGTCCGATGCCATCAACCAGTCCATGGCTGGAGCTGGTCGATATGGATCCGGTGCGCATACCAGTGTTCTTGCTGATGAATTAGGTGGCTTGGCAACAAAAGCAATAGCACAACAATATAATCAAGATGTCAACAATATGATGAATGCCAATCAGATTATTGATCGTTCAAGGCGCGATCAGGTTAATGCCGCAAACGCCTATTATCAAGGACAAAGCAACGCTCAAAGCAATGCTTTAAAAGGGGGGATGGTTCGCGATCTAGATCGGCAAAATGCTTTAGATGTTGAACGTAACAAGTGGATAGAACAAGACAATCAGGCATGGAACCAGTTGGAAAAATTACTGCGCGTGGGAAATGCAACTTCTGGAAATTATAGAACCAAAACAGGTCAAACAACCACAATATCCTCGGGCACACAAAATTCGTTAAAAAATGCTCAGAAATTGCTTGGATTATTCGGGAGTATCATAGGACTTTCCGATCTCAGAGTTAAAGAAAATATTGTGCGGGTGGGAGAAAAAAATGGGTATCCGATTTACGATTTCAATTATAAAGGAAATACCCAACGCTATCGTGGCGTGATTGCTCAAGATGTGATGCGCTTGAATCCCGATGCTGTGCATCTGGATTCAAGAACAGGTTTATTGCATGTCAATTATAGAAAAATTGGCTTTGAGCTAGAGATGATTAAACCCACTAAAAACAAAATCAGCCTCATCTTATCTCGTTTCTTTGCGCGTTGTGGTTTTCTGAAAAAAGGACATGTCATATGAGTTCTATTTATGATTGGTCGCTGATAGCGCTAGAAAATGCTCGTGCTGATGAAATCATTAACTGGGCAGAAGGACAACCGCCAAGCTCAGTGAATGACAGTGCTCGCGTAATGATGCAACGCGTCAGAGAATATATGGCGGATCAAGGCGGCGCAATTGAAACAAAGTTTGCCGTAAACAATGAGGAGAAAAAAACATCAATTCGTTTGATAACAAAGTCTCCTATTATCGTTTATACAAACGATATTGTTGTTCGCTTCAAATCGCAAGGGGTCAATATTGGAGCAACAAATGTTGCGATCAATCAATTATCAGCTCAGCCCGTTTATAAGGTAACACAGAATGGTATAGAGCCTTTAAGCGGTGGTGAAATTCAAAAGGGAGGGATTTATGAACTCATCTATCATCAGGGCATTACCGGAAAAAGCCTAGATGGTTGGTATCTTACAAATCCAACCATTGAATTCTCAACAAGTTTTCCAGCAGGCCTTATTGCCACATTTGCTATGGAAAAATTGCCGGAAGGTTGGATTTTATGTGACGGCAAAGCATATCTCCGCAAGCAGTTCGCAAACCTCTTTTCAGCCATTGGGGAAATATGGGGAAAAGGTGACGGAACAACAACATTCAATGTTCCTGATTTACGGGGCATGTTTTTGCGCGGATTGGATAATGAGAAGGGGATTGATAAAGGCCGTACTTTAGGGAGTAGGCAAGAAGATTCTTTCAAAGCCCACACCCATACAGGGAAAACAAAGGAAGCGGGTGCGCATACGCACACATATGAGGAGTTATCTGTCTTAGAAAATATGACGGCTATAGATGACTCCGAGTGGCGGAACGTCTATAGTAAGTTCAGAACAAAGAACACATCGAGAGCAGGTAATCATAGCCACGAAATAATATTGAATCAAACAGGTGGGGAAGAAACACGCCCTGTCAATGTTGCCGTTGTTTATGCCATTAAGACATGAAAACGGAGCCTGTTCCATTTCTGCACAAAAGCTTCAAATAACCCGCATGAATTGATATATTTTAGAAGAGGTACGTGCGTGCGGTTCCAAAACGCTAAGGGGTGGAAGCAATTGGTGCGGTATGCTCTCATTTAGCATAAAATGCAATGCACATAATGATATCAAGAGCATATATGATCAGTCGATCAATGGGCGGGATAACGCAAAGTTCGTTGGCAAAAATGCAACAAATATTTCTCAATTGATAGGAAATAATAATATGAGGTAACGGAATGGTGATTTTTCCATTTTCTATTGCAGACATTGATGATCCAAAACATATTCGTGTGGTTCTCTATGCAAGTGGGTGCATGGGACACGCTCCTTTAAATGCATTGTTTGATCCAATACGTAAGGGTATGCATCAAGATATGAGGTGTGAAGACAAAAGACATAATCAAAATTATGCACAATTGTTGCAGCGTATCATTGTCTTAGAAGAAAAATTAAAAGCTGTCATCGATGATAATAGGGGTACCAAAGATGATGATGACAATAGAGACAATAATAGAAAAATAGAAAACGGCGATAAAGCCAATGGTGCATGTTAGCAATTACTCAAATGATATCAACATAAGCCTCTTAGGTGGCTTTTTTTTATGAGGTGAGGGGGATAATGCGGAAAATATCAAAAGAGGGGCTTGCGTTGATTAAACAGTGGGAAGGGCTGCGTTTTCATGCTTATCAAGATGCCGTTGGTGTGTGGACAATTGGCTATGGCCATACGGCACAAGCAGGTGCTCCTATTGTGCATGATGGTATGAAAATCACGGCAAGCCAAGCAGATGTCATTTTGAAACAAGATTTAGCACAATTTGAGGAAACTGTTGAAAAAGCAGTTCTTCTCCCCTTAACCGATGAGCAGTTCGCAGCTCTCGTGTCTTTTTGCTA
Source organism: Bartonella sp. A05 (assembly GCF_026930145.1). GTDB lineage: Bacteria > Pseudomonadota > Alphaproteobacteria > Rhizobiales > Rhizobiaceae > Bartonella. The sequence continues at coordinate 565,242 of NZ_JANHOJ010000001.1, forward strand.
TAATGTGGGAACAGAGGCTTTTTGCAATTCTACGCTTTTAAAAAAGCTAAATAAAGGCGATTATGAGGCTGTGCCTGCTGAATTGCAAAAATGGACCAAAGCAGATGGAAAACGCTTGATAGGTCTCGTTCATCGACGAGCTGCAGAAGCAGGGTTATGGGTCAAAGGGGCTTATGTTGCTTCTCGTTCTCAGGAGGTAGAAGAACCCTCAGTTGCTCCTTTTTCGAACGCTGAAATGTGGGCACCGATCATTGGAGCATTCTCTGGTTTAACGGGGATTTTTACGGGAGAGGGGCCTGTGCAATGGGCTTTAGCCTCAATTATGGTTTTGGCCGCGATCGTATGGATGTGGGTCTATGTTGATCGGATAAGGAAAGAACATCTATGACGATTATATCGCGTTTGAGCTTAATTTTTACTTTTATGATTGCTGCTGCGTTAAGCGGCTTTTTTTATGGTCGCTCTTTCGAGCATACTAAAACGCTAAGCCAAGCGGTGGTTGCTTTTCAAAATCGTGAGAAAATTAATGATGAAACTTTTGCCCTTTCTCCTTTTCACCTCTGTATTGCTCTTGGTGGGTTGTCAGACGAGTGTTCCACTCTATTGCATGGGATGGACAAAACCTCCCGCTATTAACAAACCAACCCTTTTGGTCAAAACAGAGCCAATCTTATCTCGCTGGATTGTGGCAACAGATCGTTTTGGTCAGCAGCAAAACTGTTGGAAGCCGTAAGGGGGAAGAAATAAACTATTTATGGGAGAAAAGAATTTTTCGTCTTCTCTCTCTCTTGTTACTATTTGAGCATGCTATGGTGTGTGCGTGGTGGCATGGCGTATTGCGACGGATAGTCAGAATTTTCCAACGTGAAACCACACGCATAACCACGTTTAGGTGCATTTTGAAATCACTTTACGATGAAATCCCCAGTTTTTTATCTTCTTTTCGTGTCATATGTCTTGTATCCCCTTGAGTGGATGACAAACATGGAATATGTTCTTCAGGTTAAAGGAAATCATTATAGGCGTTTATTGAGACACTCCAGAAAGGGACTTTTCTGTAGAGGTCTATAATGTAGAACTGCACAGCAGAGCAGTCATCAGAGTCTGTCGTGTGCTAAAGTTGAGGGGAATGAATTATGCGAATGTTTCTAAAACAAATATTTTTAGCTCTGATGGCCGTCATTCTTATAACAGAAATTTCTCATGCTCAAGATGATGAAAAAGAAGATTTTGTAATTGGTAATGTAGTTCTTGTTCAAGCTTTTGCATCGTCAAACTGTTTGATAGAGATCAAAGAATACAAATCAGGTGAGAAAATGGTAGGAGCTTGGAATTGTGACACGATAAGCGGGCAAAATGTGATGAATATGGCTCGTATTGCGCTTACTGAGAAGACGTTTATAAAGGTGTATTATGATAATCCAAAAACTCTAAATGGTATGCCTGGCTTTCGGGTAAAAAGTATTGTGTCCGTCAATAATAGGATAGAAGAAACTAGTATACACTAAAATGAACAGTTTTTCCATTTCTTTCTCGTATTATGTGCCTAGAGCCAACTTGAGTGAATTGTCGCTATAAAGTATATCTTTTTGTATTAAGGGAGAGATCATCTATATTCGAGACGTTTTATGGAAAAACTAAGGTAGTGTTGCCTATAAATGTGGAATTGTACAAGCAGATCAGCGGTTAAAGTGCGCTGTGAAGGGACATTTTGGCATCAGATGCGAGCTAAGTGGAAACTTTGCTTTTTAAATTAAACAAGCGGAAGTTGGATCAAAATATCCGTCAGAGTGCATGTGCTATCAGCGTGCAGATGGACGTATCTGATGTCAATGTTTAGGGGATGAATTATGGGGACTTCAAAATATAAAGAGTAAATAAATAAAGTGGGAGCGGTGGTTTGTTTTCAATCTGTTGATACTGCGTGAACGGATGCACGAAGCGAAGTGCCATAGTGTTAGCACCCGAAGCGCATTATAATATTTCTATCAAAATGCGTTATGAATCTTGATACCTTTTGTTTTGTATAAAGGAGTGATTGCTTTTTGATGTAAAAAGATTGATAACGGATGTTTCCCGATATATTCTTGTAAATTATTATGCTGATATTATTTTCTGTTATAAAAAGTTTGCCTTGATGAATAAAGGATATGGTGTTCATGGAAAGAAGAATTCACGCGAGGCGCAAAAACTATAGCAGAAAATTATATCGCAAAATGATTTTTATTTGTGTCATTCTTTTTTGTACGTTTTCCTTTTGTTTTGTCGCTAAAGAGGCTATCAATCATTTTTTTTTCAAAAAAGAAGTGGTACAACAAGTGCAGGTTAAACCCGTCATTCCAACATTTGATTTGCGCATTTATTGTACAGAAATTGCTGCTTTGGCTATGCCGAATATAATGAGAGAGGTTTATCAGCATTGCATAAACTCAGAAAGTGATGCCTATTTTGCCATTCGTAAAATTTGGGAAGCAATTCCTGATGATGTAAAGGAAAGATGCGTTCAAATTGTTCGACCAGGAGATGGAAACTATTTTCTCTTACGTGATTGCCTTATGAATGCAAAACAGGATGAGCTCAATCAAGTCCGTCATCATTTTTAGGCTGATAACATTTCTTATTTACTGATATTTTTAACTTTTTATCATATCGTGATGGCGCATGCGGTTGGTAGAAGGAGATGGGAATCAGATCCACTCACGATTATTTGATGATTTTTTACGGTTTTAAAAGATGCCTTTTTTCTTTATGTTAAAAGGAATTAGAGTGCTTTTGGTGGTTTTCTCAAGTCTATACGACCCACTGTTTTGGGGAGAATTATTGCAAAAAAAACGCAAGTACAAAAAGCGCTTTTTTAACAATTAGCTGAGTCGTCCTAAAAGATTCGCTCCGTTTACAGCACTATGTATGAAAAGCGCTATGTATAGATTAAATCACTAAAAAGGATATTATTTCAGTTGTTTTGTGCTTTTTTCTTGTTAGAGGTACGATTTTGTGTGCCGAATTTCTCGAATGATATCCTCTTTATATCCTTGAAATTAAGGCAAATATACAAAAGGATCCACTCCTTTTAATCTATTTTTCAACGGAAATGATACTTAACTCTCGTTGTTTTCAAAATGATTCAGTTTTCACCATAAATTTGCCTTATTTTTGCTGGATAATCATTTCAGCTTCAGCATTTGTAGAGGCCGAAGTTAGGTGATTAACAGGGTTATCATGTTTGCTGCGTCTCCCTGTAGCAAGATTGCAGTCTAATCACCGCTCCTTAGCTTTCCGGCAGTTGCGGTAGCAGCTGTCGGAATGAGATTATATTATAGGTATGGAGTGCAGGTCAATTTCAAAATTGATGTTTGCAGTTTTGCGTTTTTGTACAGACGGATATCGTGTGTTATTTTCCTTAAGCCATGTGCTTTTCTACGGGGAGAAATCTGCATGCAATCAGTTTAGTATGCAAAAGAAAATACTTTAGCTCTTCTTTTCCTATGTGTATTTATGAAAGAAAAACCATCAATGGTTATGATTTTTTTATTCGAAACGGATAAAGATATTCGGGGTTCAAATAAGAAGAGACTTACTGTGTTCATATGAACACAGAAGTAAAAATCTTACGTTTTTTTTCAATATACGGTTGTCTTTTTAAAATATTTGTGCTTCTCTTGTCGTCGTTGGAGGTGATGTTTATGCGCATTTCTAACGTATTTCTTTTGTATTTTTGAGAATTTATACCGTTTTTAGTCTCTGTCAGTGTATGGCATTTTCAATGGGAATATGATTTGTAGCGGGATGTGGTCGTCTTTGTTGCAAGATAGAAACATCTTCTGATTTTCCTTGATATGATAGTTTGTCATGCATAACAGATCCAGTAAGTCGTTATATAATTGGGAATTACAGAGCAGGAACTACAGGACAGTTGAGCAAAATAATGATTTGTTGGCTATTATAGCGCTTGTATTCATTTATACGCAAATGAAGCGATTTTTTAGGGGAGGGTGTATAAACAACTGATGGTTGTTTTCTTTTCCTGCAGAATGGAGCTATGTTGGTACAACGCTTGTGAGTTAAATATGCGAAAAAGTGAGAGTATATTGGTGTTTTTTAAAGAGCAGTTATTTTAAGAGCAAAAGGAAATCATTTGTTTGTTTTCGGACACTTTATGTGTAGATTTTCATTTTTTTGCTATTTTTCCACAAGATGATTGTTTTTTTAATGAAGTATAGCTTATTTTCAAAAAAATACTTGGCATTTTCTGTGAACATCATTAGGTTCCTGCTGGTTAACAGAGGAAGAGGAAATCTTGGGCTTAGATATTCCTTTCTGTTTTTTGTGATTTTCAAGAAATATTTACTTTTATCAGATGTCGATAGAGGGCATGTGAGTGAAATTAATCGGGGATATCCGATAACATATTTTGAATATGATTAACATTGCCAAATAAATAATAAAGTCAATTAAGATAACACACTCCAGAAGGGATAAATATGAGGCCACAACAAAATAGACGGGTACGCGGTCGCAATAACAACAATAACAGACGCGGTCCTAATCCGTTGTCTCGGAATTATGAAAGTAACGGTCCAGATGTTAAAATTCGTGGAAACGCTCAGCAAATTGCTGATAAATATATAAGTCTTGCGCGCGATGCACAGGGTTCTGGTGATCGCGTTATGGCTGAGAATTATCTGCAACATGCTGAACATTATCTGCGTATTATCTTGGCGGCCATTGGGCAAATGCCTCAACATGCTCAGCGTGATGAAAACAGTGAACAGGAATGTGGAGAAATAAGCGCCGCTGAAGATATTAAAAGGAGCGATGTCAGTGCTGATAATTCTGCGTTGCAGATGCAATCACAAAAGAATAGCAATGAACCAAAAGGTCAAGAGAAGAATGGGCAAGCATGTAATCCTTTGGATGTGAATGCTCTGTCGGCTGAGAGTGATCCTCAAGAGCAGTGCGCTGTTGGAGATGTTTCAGAAACTGTTAAAAGACCACGTCGTGTTTCACGTCGGCGCGTTACGCAGCCTCAAGAAGCTCCATCTCTTGAACTTTCTCAGGAAATGAAAGAGCTTACTGGGGAAAAAGATGAAGCAACAGAAACAAAAAAGGTTGTTGCTCTATTAAGTGAAGGAGTGCAGAAAAAACCACGCCGCCGTCGTATGGTGGCTTCCTTAGCTGAAGAGAATGTTTAAAAACGCTTACAATTCTGCCCTTTGAATTCAATAGAGGCAGTTGTTTAAGCGTTTATGATGGTGTTATAGCCCTTGAAGAAAGGGTCATGATGTTTTTTCTGTTATTTCAACGGAAAGAATCGCTATAAGCGCACCGGTACGATAATTATAAATCATAAATTTGATCTGTCCTTCAGGTGTTAAAATTTTCAACACGATATTTTGTTCTGAGAGACTTTGCGATAAAATTTGTGTTTTTTCTGGGAACGTTAGTGTGTGATTGGCAATTTCTGAACCATTGCTTTGGGACGAAACAACACTTTCCTGTTTTGGTGCTCCTTGATGTATTGTAACTTTATACACGATTCCAACCAAAACAGCGAGAATAAGAATAATCGTGATTGAAATGGAAAATATCATCAAACGCATGAGTTTTTTCCTCACCCGTTCCACTGCAGGATCTAAAGGTTCTTCTTGAAGACAAGAGTTTTGTTCATCATGATCGTTTTTAAAAGAATGGATTTGCTGATTGTTTAACATGTTGCACGTTTTTCGTTATTTTGTTCTCAGGATATGACGAACTTATGCTTTTAATAATTTTTATGCAATGGATCTCTGTATGGAAAAGGAGATGGTTGTCGTCAAGGTGTTTGTTTCAGGGGCTCTGTGTGTGTTACAATATGGGTGCTGTGCGTGTTATATCTATAGTTTGGCTTCTCAGCAGAAGATTCCCTCGGTTTGTGATAGACCAAGTAAGAGCGACTTCTTGTTGATTTAAGTTTGCACGTATGTTTGTGCATTGGGAGAAGATTTGTTCTCCATAAAATGCAAATTTTTCGGTCAATGGGATTATGTCTTGTTCACATGCCAGTACTGTTGGGTAAATTTTGACCATTGTGTCATTGGAATAACAGCTTTTAAAATCATCTGTACATGAAATGAGTAAGAGAATAGAAACAAAGGGAGTCATGAAATCCTTTCTCGATAAGAGGCAGACAGTCTTGTCGATGTTCTGTCAGAAAGTGGGGGTCTTGCTGCTAAACGATCTTACTTTCTCTTTGTTCCAAGATTGTTTATTCCAAGATTGGTGGATACTGGTTTTAATGGATTTTCAGTGCAAAGTTCTAAGAGATTGTGGTGGTATGTGGCTTTAAACTTAGCGATTCAGGGAGAGCGTTTTTGCTTAAAGAAGGGAAGTTGAGTGTGCTCAAGGCTTTATACTGGAGATATAATCTGCTTTTTATGCTGTGATGTTGCAATTTTTCTTTTTTCAACAAAAGGTATCAAAATGCGTATCAGGAACATACAGATAATATACAACACCTTCTTTTGTTAATTTAAAAGAGGCTGAACCATTCACGGAAATAGGAACGATTTTTTCCAAAACGGCACTGCCAAAACAGGATTTATTTTGAGTAGAGAGAATTATTCCAGCTTCAAAATTTTCGCTCCATGTGATTAAAAGTTGCGAGCGTCCATTCACTGTTTCATGGATGTCGCAGCACACAGATACGCTACCTCTTTCTTGTGATAGGGCACCACAAGACAGAGAATTGATAATGAGTTCATGAAACGCCAAACCAATATGCAAAGCTGCGTTTGGGAAGAGATATGGATCTACCCCCTTGATGGAAAAACGCTCTCTTTCTTTTGCTAAATAACCCAAGGCTTGAGATTGCACCAATTCACGAAATTGAGCACCTCGCCAATTAGAATCAGTAACCAGATCTTGGGAATGGGAGAGAGAATGGATACGTCCTTGAAATTTGCGCAAGAAAACCTGAAGCGATTCTGTATAACGAGCAGTTTGGCTGGCGATACTTTGAATGATTGCTAAAAGATTTTTAGAACGGTGGCTGACTTCCCGGAGTAAGATTTTGAGCACCTGCTCGCGTCGACGCAAGCCAGAAATATCAACCCCAGTAGTAATGATACCAATAATTTCTCCATTATCATTGCGGTGACAATCAATAGAAAATTTATACCAAATAGTTTGGTTGGTAACATCTTCAAATCGTGCTTCAATTGTCTGCATTTTGCCGGTAGCTAAAACCTGCAATTTAATTGTTTCCATATTATCAGCAAGATCGAGCGAAAAGAAGTCATTGTCACGACACCCCACCCGCCATTTATTATGCAGATGCTGAGGTAGGTTTTCTGCCCATACATAGATCAAATTTGTTGTTTGATATAAGACACAAATATCAGCACCTCGGATTGCCTGCATTAAGGCATCGAGATGAGATTTTTCCATAGGGAGCGGAGAAACAGGAGCGATAATCATGATCAATACTGTCTTATGTTAGGCGGCTTTGGAAGCGTTTTCTTGAAAAAACAGAGCCTGTGAGATGAGTGCTTTCACCATATCGGGATTAAATGGCTTTGTTACCAAAAAAGTTGGTTCAGGACGCTTTCCGGTCAGCAGTCTTTCGGGAAACGCTGTGATAAAGATCACCGGTATAGGATCGTTTTTCAAAATGTCATTGACGGCATCAATGCCGGAACTATTGTCTGCTAATTGAATATCGGCCAAAATCATTCGTGGCTTTTTCTGATGATACATGACCACAGCTTCATCATGGGTACGTGCAATTCCTACGACATGATGACCAAGACTTTTGACCATTTGCTCAATATCCATAGCAATGAGAGGTTCGTCCTCAATAATCATAACATCTGTGGCAATTTGTTGAGAAATATCAATGGATGCTTGGTTGAGAAGCTGACGAAATTCTTTTGTGTCAAGATTCATAATTTCGCTCGCTTCACGTTCGTTAAATCCTTCTACAGCAATCAGCAAAAATGCTTGGCGTGCACGTGGTGTGAGATACGATAATTTTGCATGCGCTTTGTGTTCAAGATCAAGCTGTGGAAATGGGATAGCAGTATTGGGTGTGGTTTGGTCAAACAGGTGACAGAAAAGGCGATAAATCCCAATGCGATCACTAGATGTGGTTGGAAAAATAGAGATATCAATAATGAGCGCTTCTAACATCGCTGCTACATAAGCATCACCCGATGCTTGGTTACCTGTTACGGATCGGGCGAAACGTCGAAGATAAGGGAGATGTGATGCAATACGCGTTGATAATGACATAATATGTGACTCCTTCGTCCTTTGTAAGCGCTTTCTTGATTGAAATTTTCCACACACAAAAAAGTTCCCTTTTTTATATGGAACTTTTTAGAGGGCACTATATTTACAACCTATAAGAGATAAACTTTCTCTGCACTACTTATATGGGTTAGGGGGATGAAAAATGAACAATTGTGGTGAAAAAAATATCACCAGTTATTTCACGCTCGAAGATGATCTTCTTGGAAGCAATAGCGAAATAGGTCTGAGGTTACGCCAATTTTATATGAAAATTCAGGAAGAAGCTATTCCTACACATTTACTTGAACTTTTGGACAAGTTGAGTCGGGTAGAGCAAACGAGCTTAAACAGTGCAGAAAAGGCTTGATCCTTTATGACGATGGGCGCAAAAGATTTTAAACAAGAACTTCTCTTGGTTTTGCCAGCTTTAAGAGCTTTTGCGATTTCTTTAAGTGGTAAGCATGATAAAGCCGAAGATTTGGTACAAGATACCATCATGAAGGCATGGGCGAAGCAAGACAGTTTTAAAATGGGAACAAATCTCAAAGCTTGGCTTTTTACCATTTTGCGGAATGAATTTTATAGTCAAATGCGTAAACGGGGAAGAGAAGTTCAAGATAGTGAGGGAACTCTTCTCCAAAGTGTAGCGGTTCATCCTGCACAATATGGATCCCTGGATTTGCAAGATTTTAAAAAAGCCTTAGATATGTTATCTCCTGATCAAAAAGAAGCCATTATTCTCATTGGTGCATCGGGTTTTTCTTATGAAGATGCCGCAGCTATTTGTGGCTGTGCCGTTGGAACGATTAAAAGTCGTGTGAGCAGAGCGCGCAATCGTTTGCAAGAACTGCTTGGTGTGAACGGTGAATCCGATTATGGCCCTGATTCTCATTCAGCAGGAAGTACATTGTGTTCATTTAGTGTCTAAAATAGCATAATAATTATGGTCAATGGCCTTGTTTTTTTTATTCTCGTCATAGCTATTAAAGAAAGTCAGTATTCTGAGGAAATGCAGAGCGCTTGGTGTGCATTTTGTAAAACATAAGAAAGCCACCAGAAAGCATCAATCAGACTTTTTTATTACGTTATGATCGATAGAGCAAGTCTCCTCCGTGTTGAAAAATGACGATTGTCAGGTTCGCCAATGGAAATTATATGACAATAAAGACGAATTTGCTTCCTGAAAAAAGAATTGATTCAGCGACGTCGCGTTGGCGTTGGGTGGCGATTATTGTTTCTCTCCTTATGGCTTTTTTGGCGTCGACCTTTATTATGCTTTTATCGAATGCAGTTGATCGAGAGATTAGCCAATTGAATACAAGTGCAGAACTGCGTGAACAAGCTGATTTAGTGCTCGTTAGTTTGATCGATCTGGCCATAGCCAATCGTCGTTATGCCAGTAGCCGCGAAGAAAAAGACAAAGCTCACTTTGAAAATGCGGTTCGTGATCTGGATAATATCCTTAATTATACGGCACTTATTATTTATTCATATCCGCAATGGTATGAATGGTTTAAGGAGTTTAGAAAGGAAGTCGAAGCGCGTAAAAACATGATGAGATCTCATATGCGTGCTCTTGATGCGTCTCCTCGTCAATCTGTTCAATTCCCTTTTCCTGTAATGCCAAAGACTCAAGTTACACGTTTGGTTCAATTGATGACAAATTTCATTAATGAAGATGATATTATGCGGCAAAAGCAGCGCGAAGGTATAGCGATTATGCGTGCTGCCTTAACATTAGCGGCGATTGTTTCTGTTGTTAGTACTTTTATTTCAGCTTATTTTGTGATTAACCGTTTTCGCCGTGATGTTCGCTATTTAAAATTATATCAATTGTTGCTTCATAGTGAAAACGCGGCACTTGAAGCTCGGGTGAAAGAGCGTACACGAGAATTGGAAAAAGCACGCAATTATGCTGAAAAAGAACGCCAGCGTGTTGAAATTCTCTTACAAGATGTCAGCCATCGCATTGGCAATTCTCTGAGCACGGTTTCTTCTCTTCTGGGTTTGCAACTCAATCGTAGCAAAAATGAAGAAGTTCGTTCTGTTCTTGGTGCTGCCCGTGATCGTATCCAGACGATATCTACTGCGCATCGTCGTTTGCGTTTGAGTGATGATATGGAAACAACTTTATTGGCAGAGTTTTTGAGTTCGGTTGTCCATGATGTCGAATTGGCGGTGCCTTTTGAATTGCGCGAAAACATAACTATTCATACATCTTTCAAAGATTGTCGTTTATCTTCAAGAGATGCCACAACGCTCGGGATTATTTTGGGTGAACTTTTAACAAATTCTTTAAAACATGCTTTTCCAGATCACCGCTCGGGGCATATTCATATTTCTTTTGGACCTCAAAAAAATGGCCAAATGATGCTTATCGTTGAAGATGATGGTATTGGCATGTGTAGCCAAGAATCTGAGCAAAAAACAGGTATTGGACGCTTGGTTATAGAACAGCTTTGTATGCAATTTGGTGAGAAATCACTTTTTGAAACATCTGATTTAGGCGGAACAAAGGTCACAATTCCTTTACCCAAGCTGATAATGAGTGACTCAGATGACGCCAATGATTCACCATTGGTTTCTTAAAAATTTTTTTTACAAGATTGCCTTTTTCTTTCTTTGTATGAGCAGGGCAGAATCAAATCCCCACATCTTTGGGCTTCATTATGCCCGCTCTTTGGTGCTTTTTATGGAATCAAACTTCAAAGAGAGGAAGACACATATTTCGATTATTAGCGGATCTTACGTATTGTTTAAGAAGCTGCTTCCGATTGAGTTGTGGGGTTGTTGAGCAAAGAATCAATATTGTTTTTTTCTCGCAAGAATGCTTGTAACTCTTGATCGATTAAAGTTTTACTGTCCGGGAGACGAATACGCATAGGGTCAACTTTTTTCCCATTGACAATGACTTCAAAATGACAGTGTGGGCCGGTTGCAAGCCCAGTTGATCCAACATAGCCGATGACTTGCCCTTGTCGAACTTTCACACCTGGTTTAATACCTGGTGCATAAGTATTTTGGTGTGAATAAGAGCTAGTATAACCATTGGCATGTTGAATGACGGTATGGTTGCCATAACCGCTTGTTGCTTCCATTTTCGTAACAACGCCATCACCAGCTGCAACAATAGGAGATCCTTTTGGGGCGGCCCAATCCACTCCCGTATGCATACGCACATAGCCTAAAACAGGGTGTTTTCGTGGACCAAAGGACGAACTAATATAGCCGTTTGGAGTGGGCTTGCGGATCAGAAAAGGTCTCGAATTTTTGCCTTCGGCATCATAATAATCAATGCTACCGTCCTTTGATTGATGCCGGTAATATTTGTGCGTTACATTTCCGAAAGTCGCGCTAATATAACGAATTTCAGGCTCTGTGTTGGTGACAGGTTGTTTTTCTTGCGGCTCTTTTTTGCCATTTTTTATGCTTTGGTTGTTTTGGTCAGAGTCTTTTTGTTGTGGCACGGCATAAAATATTTCGAGCTGATCCGTTGGTGTTATGCGGCTTTTCATATCAATATTGGTTGCAAGCAGACGGATGATGCGCTGAGAGAGTGTGTGTGGTATATTATGGTCGAGGACAGCATGATAGATCGCATCATAAACTGTAGGCAATTGTTCTGAACTGACATAAGAATGAGGAAATCCATTTTGAAATGCAGTTTTGAGTGTATGCGACATTTCTGGTTCTGTGCTTTTAACAAATTGGTTTTTATCGTTGACTGCAACTGTGAGAATATGCTGAGTTCCTTGATAGATGCTTGCACGCACAAGATGATTTTCTTCTCTTTGTTGTTGTGTGATGATACCGATGCGTAAAAAACTTCCCTTTTTGAGGGTATCTGATTGGTTCAATGCCGTTAAAGTTTTTGCAATTTGTTGCACTTGTGTTTCTGTATAATTGGACTCTTTGAATGCATCCAATATTGTTTGTTTTTTATGAATAGGAATAATATCTTCAGTATAGTTTTTTGCGAGATCGATTCGGTGATTTTGGGGTGAAATGGTAACATTTTCTTGAATGATGCGCACTTCAGGAAGATTGGAGTCAGACGATAAGTTTTCCCATTCCAAAGGGTCAAGCAGTGTTAAAATTGAGAGAGGTTCACTTGTTTTTTCTAAAGGAAACCCAGCTTTTTTTAATTCCTGTTGTACTTCATCATGAGTGAGCATATCTGTGCCATCAAAGTGTATTGTATCAAAGAGAAAATCATAATTTCGGAGGGTTATTTTTGTTGGCACTTTTGCAATGTAAATGGATCCTGTGTTTTGTTGTTGCATGAGTTGATTTGGCTCATTGTCTGCAACAAGACTTAACGCATCGAATTTAGGGTAGGTGTATTGATGGGGACGTACTTCGGCTAAAGTCATACGGATCCATTCAAAATTCTGAGTCTGAATGACTGCTTCATTTCCTTTTTGTTGCAGAATGGATAATTCAAATTTGCGTTTACTATCGAGACTTTGATGTGCATATGTGGGAACGATGCGGTCTTCTTTATAGCCATTGGCATCAGGATTCAGTGTTTTGGATAGATTCGTCTGAATGAACCATTGTGGGAGTGTTACGCGTAAATGTTGTCCATCTAAGGCAGTGAGTAGCGCAATTCCCATAAGGATACAAGAGGTTGCTCCAGTAAGAACTGTTCCTGTTAGCCAACGTATAGAGACCTGTCTACGGGCAGGAAGAGAGCGTTGAACCACAAGAGCGGGGTCTTGTCCGGGATCATTTTTCTGATGTTTGTTGTCCCACATAGATTTTTATCATACTCTGTTATTTTAAATATAAATGCAAAAAAGTAACACGGCTTGAACTGTTGAGACAAGAGTTTGATTATTTTTATAGAAAAGATGTGGGTTTTTTGTAGAAAGAGATCATCCTTAATTTAGAGTGATACAGCAAAGTAAAAATACAACTTGATAAAAATATATGGTGAATATT
>NZ_JANHOJ010000010.1:5000-6721 GCF_026930145.1 Bartonella sp. A05
TTACTATAGCTTTACACTGGCATTTGTGTCTGTATGTGTAGGATAGGTGGTAGACTTTGAAGCAGGGGCGCCAGCCTTTGTGGAGTCATCCTTGAAATACCACCCTTACCGATATGGATGTCTAACCGCGGGCCGTTATCCGGTTCCGGGACAGTGTATGGTGGGTAGTTTGACTGGGGCGGTCGCCTCCTAAAGAGTAACGGAGGCGCGCGAAGGTAGGCTCAGAACGGTCGGAAATCGTTTGTTGAGTGCAATGGCATAAGCCTGCCTGACTGTGAGACTGACAAGTCGAACAGAGTCGAAAGACGGTCATAGTGATCCGGTGGTCCCGCGTGGAAGGGCCATCGCTCAACGGATAAAAGGTACGCCGGGGATAACAGGCTGATGACCCCCAAGAGTCCATATCGACGGGGTTGTTTGGCACCTCGATGTCGACTCATCGCATCCTGGGGCTGGAGCAGGTCCCAAGGGTATGGCTGTTCGCCATTTAAAGCGGTACGTGAGTTGGGTTCAGAACGTCGTGAGACAGTTCGGTCCCTATCTGCCGTGGGTGTAGGAATATTGACAGGATCTGTCCCTAGTACGAGAGGACCGGGATGGACGTATCTCTGGTGGACCTGTTGTGGCGCCAGCCGCATAGCAGGGTAGCTATATACGGACGGGATAACCGCTGAAGGCATCTAAGCGGGAAACCCACCTGAAAACGAGTATTCCCTTGAGAACCGTGGTAGACCACCACGTTGATAGGTCAGGTGTGGAAGTGTGGTAACACATGAAGCTTACTGATACTAATCGTTCGATCGGCTTGATCGTTCCCATTCCTTATATTCATTCCCAAAATTCCAGCTTCTCTCTTTTTCTATGCTCTTCGCTGACTTGGTGGTTATAGCGGAGCGCCTGCACCCGATCCCATCCCGAACTCGGCCGTGAAACGTTCCTGCGCTGATGGTACTTTGCCTTAAGGCACGGGAGAGTAAGTCGCTGCCAGGTCTGCTAAGCGCATAGAAAATTCTCAATCAAGACAATAGACCATCAATAAAAATATAACGTAACATAACGTATAAGAGTGTCTCTCTTCAATATGAAGAAATTCTCATTGGCGCGGGGTGGAGCAGCCCGGTAGCTCGTCAGGCTCATAACCTGAAGGCCGCAGGTTCAAATCCTGCCCCCGCAACCAATTATATCATCACACAAATACATATAAAACATCTCATACTTCCCTCATAAAAAAGATAATCAAAACACCATAAGCGCAGAAAACACTTCGCACATAAAAACATACTCTTGGCATAAAAACTCTCTTTGCTATCTCCTTGCTATCTCCTTAAAGAAGATCAGCAATTTATGGGCTGTACTTCATTCAACACAACTCACCTAATTGAAGAGAGAGCCTAAAGACAAAGAATTTATTCGCCCAGATGGTGAGCACTCTCTTGAAACAGCCAAATCTTGCTTGACAGCTCCTCAAATCTAAAATTGTGCAAGAACACACCCCACATCGCAGCATATAATTGATGAAAAAATATACAAAAGATCAACTATAACACATCATAATACTTTTAATCCTCGCATCAGACTATTTGATTATGGTCGTAATTTAGAGATGAAAGTCTGTGTGGAGCTTGGTATGAAGAAAGCACGTTTCCAGTTATCAGAGGACTCTGAAGAACAGGATTTTGCAACAATCGTTATTCCAACCTACAGCGGAGAATAAAAGCAGT
>NZ_JANHOJ010000011.1 GCF_026930145.1 Bartonella sp. A05
AGGGCTACCGCTTGCAGCTTGTAGTTGGGGGGCATAAGCTGTTGGTGTAGCTTCTACAGATCTAGCTCTCCTTCGACTACGTCTAGTTTGTTCATCTTGTTCATTCACATTAACTATTTTAGATTGCTCAGATCCCACAATGTATAATATTTGATACAGATCGTTTGTTGGTTCACCAAAAACAATGGAACTATCACTGAGATTAAGAATAGAAACTTTAGATTGTACACTTTTTTCAATATCAAGATCTGAATCTATGCCATTCTGTTCCTCACTTTTACTGATTTTTAAGACCCATGTAGTATCTTCGCTCAAATTGAAAATAGTTTTACCATCTTGAGCTATTCTTGTACCACCTTCTAAAGTAGAATTGTTTGCATTTATAGTGAGAGTGCTGGAAGCGCTATTTCCATTGGAAGCATTATCACCTTTTGCTTTTAACAGAATATCTGCAATGATTTCCGAATTGTTGAGGGTAATTGTATCCTGTGCGAAATCTCCATAAATACCAACACCGTCTTCAACATTAATTTTTGTATCGGCAAGTATAATGACGTTAGTACTTTGTCTATTTATAGCAGCTTGTTCTACGTCTTTGTCTTTGTTTTTGTATAAAACAATACCATAAGCCTCTTCATCACCGGTAACAGTTACGGTTGAACCTTTAAGATTGATTACACCAACGTTGCTTAGCAAACCAACATTTGTTGCTGTTGCTTGCATATTTGCAGCCTCAATTTTCCCACCGTCTTTTACTAAAAACGCTAAATTACCTTCAGTAACTTCTCCTTCTTTCACGGTAGTTTTGGAAGCGTTATTTGCAATTACTGCTGTCCTGCTTTCTTGAAGCTCGGAAGTACGCGTAATTAAAGATTGAATTTTATCTTGAACATTAATGTTTTCATAATTTTCAACTGGGGCAACTTGATCCCTAGAAACTGAATTTTCAGAAGAACTAGATCCAGAAACAGAGCTAGGAGTTTCAGCCAGTAGGATGCGAGCTCTAGGCTGATCTGGGATTTGAATTTCTGTTTCAGAATCTGAACGAGCAGAATTTTCAGTTACTGTAGCAGTAGCTGGAGCACTAGGGGCTACATCAGCATTAACAGACGCTATAGTTACAGGACTGGAATCTTCATCACCTGAAGAAACAGCATCTTCAGAAGTTTGAAATTGTTCTTGAGTTTCAGAATGTACACTTGAACCAGAAGAAATCACAGAAGTATTATCTTCACCAGAACTTGGACGAGCTACAGAAGCTACATAAACACCAGAAGTTGAAGAATCTGAACGACTGAGATTAGAATCCCTAACAGTTAAGGAACTAGGAACTGAATATACGTGTATTACTGTATCTGAACGAGCAACTCCTCCTGAACTGTTGATCACAGTACCTGGTGAAAGAGAAGCCTCAGGATTGAAAGGAGCAGAACTTTCGGAAGATTCAGGAATTGAATTTGCCGTAACCTGAGAAGTTTGAGCTGAAACATCTGGGCTAGAAGATGAAGTTTGAGATTCAGAAGTGGAAGGAGGAGAAACGGTAAGAACAGAAGTTTCAGAAGTTGAGCTTACAGAATCTGCAAGAGTAGCTTCGGAAGTTTGAGATTGAAGTTGTTCTTGAGCCCCAGAAGGTGAAGCTGCAGCATCTGAAGTAGAAGGAATTACAGTAGCACTATCCCCACTAGTATCAGAACGAGTTTCAGGGGTTCCAGAAACACTAGGACTTTGACTCGAAGAATTTAAAGAATTTGAACGAACATTTCCACTTGAATAGACGACTAAACGAGTGCTTCCAGCATCTGAACGAGCAACTCCTCTTGATTGAGTAACTACACTTGAACGAGGAGCTCCAGTAGTTGAAGGCGCTACTTTAGTATCTAAAGGAGCAGAATTTTGGGAAACTTCATTATGATTTAGGCTTTGATTTTGAGTTTCAGGAGTTGAACGAGTATTATCTACAGAGTTACTTTCACTAACTATTTGTTCAGCTCTTTTCTTATATTCAGCATTTTTCTCATTATGTTGCTCTTGAACATCTTTTTTTATATTATCAAATTCATTGTTAAGTACTGTTTTATACGTTTCAAGCCATCCATGAGAATCTGCTTTAGTCAATGTTTCCTTTACTGTTTCCACTGCTCGTGTAAGTGCTGCATTAAACTTCGTATTTTGGGGATCTATAGATGCAAGATTTTCAGATACAACCTTAGAATTATCTGGAGCCATTATTAGCTTATTAGCTTCTAGTTGATCTTCAATCTCTTGATTATACTGTTCAACTTGAGCTTTTACTGCTATACGACCTAAAGTATCTGCTAACATTTTTATATGTTTTTCTGAACCATATGCCTTAGCTGCAACCATTACTGCATCAATTTTTCCTTTCTCTTCATTCAATTTGTTTTGAAGTTCGGTATTGAACTGTAAGTTCTCCTGACCAATCATTGTTCCAGAAGCTATATTGTGAAGTACCTGAGATTTCTCTACATTATTATTTCCGAGATCTCTAGGAGCTATAAGAGAAACATCTACAGCATCTACAGCATTACTTCGATCAATTATCTCTTGAACTATTTTTTGATACTCTACATTTTTTTCTTTCTGTCGTTTCTTAGTTTCCTCTTCTATACTACTCAATTCTTTGTCAAATGCGTCTTTATATTCTTGTGAAAACTTGTAAGAACTGGATTCAGCTATGGTTTGCCTCGCTTTATCCATTACTCGTTTAAGTGCAGCACCAAATTGCGTATCACCGGAACTTATAGATTGAAGATTCTTAGATACATCAAATTTAGAACCATTTTTTTTAATCATTAGATTATTAGCATTCAGTTGATCTTTAATTGCTTGATTATATTGCTCAAACTGAGCATTCGCTGCTATATTACCTAATGTTTTTGCCAATGCTTGTGCATGTGTAGGTTTTCCATAATCACGAATTGTAACTAGTGATGATATATTCACTTTCTTTGCAGCATCATCGAGATCTTTTTGAAGTTTTGTATAAAACTGCGCGTCATCCTGACCAACCATTGCTCCAGAAACTATATTATGAAGTGTCAAAGGTTTTCTTCCATTATTTTGGGCTTGAAGAGAAGAAGGTTCTGTAGCAGAAGGTTTGTTTGCATAAGTTGAACTGTAACAAGAAAAGAATAACGTTCCAGCAACTGTACATAATAAAAGATTTTTTTTACTCATAGACATGCCTTTAATATAATTCCTCTGTTCTTATAACGACTACTACAGCAGTGTTTAAATCATTATGTTCTTTGTGTAAAGCGCAATATAAAACATACTGTATTTATATTGTTTGTGATTATGTTTGCATTGCGTATGTTATATCCATAATATTTTTATTATTTTGATGCATTTTGTCTGAGAAGCTGGCTATGGATCTATTGTTTTTTTGATCTGTTTTGGATGAGATTAGTGTTAGGCATGATCTTTGTTCATTACGCATTAATATCAAGCCTGATTGAGTGTTTAGAGAGACAAGATAGAATGTTTGCCAAGTTATAGCGTAGTCTCTGCTAACACTTATTTTTATCATAGATAAAAACATCAATTTTCTATTATTGTTTATAACAATTTATGTTCAATAAGTGCACGCATATTAACTTAATATTCGTATATGAACGAATCATCATTTCAGTCCGTGTCCTCGTGAGATTATTACCGTTCAGTTTTGTATGATTTTATCACTAGATTGTGAAGCAAAGCTCATTGGTGGTTAAATGAAGGGAAGGTTTTTGTATGCAGTGTGCATATCAGTTGTAGGAAATGCAGGTTACAATGCTGTGAAAACTTTTCAGTTTATAAAGATACGAAC
>NZ_JANHOJ010000012.1 GCF_026930145.1 Bartonella sp. A05
ATTCGTATCTTTATAAACTGAAAAGTTTTCACAGCATTGTAACCTGCATTTCCTACAACTGGTACGCACACTGCATACAAATTGAACCACCAATGAGCTTTGCTTCATAATCTAGTGATAAAATCATACAAAACTGAACGGTAATAATCTCATGAAAACACGGACTGAAATGATGATTCGTTCATATACGAATATTAAGTTAATATGCGTGCAATTATTGAACATAAATTGTTATAAACAATAATAGAAAATTGATGTTTTTATCTATGATAAAAATAAGTGTTAGCAGAGACTACACTATAACTTAGCAAAACATTCCATCTTATCTCTGTAAAACACTCAAGCAGGCTGATATTCATGCGTCATGCCTAACACTAATTCCATCCAAAACAGATCAAAAAAACAATAGATCCATAGCCAAATTCTCAGACAAAATGCATCAAAATAATAAAAATATTATGGATATAACATACGCAATGCAAACATAAGCACAACAATATAAATACAGTATGTTTTATATTGCACTTTACACAAAGAACATAATGATTTAAACACTGATGTAGTAATCGTTATAAGAACAGGGGAATTATATTTAAAGGCATGTCTATGAGTAAAAAAAATGTTTTATTATGTACAGTTGCTGGAACGTTATTCTTTTCTTGTTACAGTCCAACTTATGCAAACGCTTTTGATAATGAAGCTTTTTATAAAAAGCTTTTGTCTGATGATCGAGTGGCAGAGATAACTTCTCGGATTGTTGCTTCTCCATATTCTCCTTCATATAGAGAATCTTTAGGGAGTCTTGATTTTTTTTATCGGTTAGCTTCTGGATCAAAGATTGGTAACAATGCACAATTTGATCAAGCACTTCGAGAAGAACTAAACAGAATAAAGCAGCATGTTGATGGAACATTTGACACGAAACAGCGCGGGTCATTTCTGCATACACAAGTATTAGCACATATGTTGGGTCGTATAGCGGTGAATGCTCGAGTTCAACAATACAATCAAGAGATTGAAGATCAACTAGACGCTAATAAAGAGCTTATCCAAAGTAATTTTACAAATGGTGATAGTGTAATTTCTAAAATAGTATCTAAAAATCTTCAATCTATAGCTTCCGGAGGAAATATTGATAAAAATACGCAGTTTAATGAACTAATTGAACAAGTATTGGAGAAAGTAAAGAAAACTATTACTGAATCGTCTAGAAGTGGTTCTCATAATTTTAACCACACATTACATTCAGAAATAATCACTGAATTGAATCGTATGAAAGAATCGGCTCAAACTCAACAGCGTAAGAAAGATATTGAGCATCAGAAGATGGCTAAGGAGATAATTGAACAAAGTAAATCTCCAAATAATATTCGTTCTAGATCTCGAGACCGTTTAGATTCTACCGGTTCTTCTCCTTCAAATCCTGTAGATTTGAATTCTGAAATTTCTAGTGTCTCAGCCCCAAATCTTAGTACTGCTTCATTTCAAGCTCCTACGACTCAGACGCTTGCTCGTTCAGATGGAATTCCTTTAAGTGATACAGTTACTGCTTCTGCAGAGACTATTCGTTTGTCTTCTGAATCTCAATCTACAGTTCAATCTTCTACCTCTGATGTTTTAGCCAAAGGTTCCAGCACGGCAACTCCAAATCTTACAGCTACTGTAAGCACTCGTTCTTCAAATACTAGGAATACTGCTGCGCCTCTCACTTCCACATCTGTTAGAGATCAAGTGTCGACAACTCAACAAAAAGAAATTTCTAGGAATTCTTCTCCTTCAAGCGTTGAAGTTGAAAGAGTGATTTCTTCTGAAGCTCTTGTTGGTGCCACTCCTACACTTTCTACTGCTCCTGCTCTTGCCCGTACAGAACAAGAGAATTCAGATAAAGAAATTTCTAGGAGTTCTTCTCCTTCAAGCGTTGAAGTTGAAAGAATGACTTCTTCTGGAGCTCTTGTTGGTGCCGCTCCTTCTTCATCTCCCACTACTACACTTTCTCCTGCTCTTGCCCGTACAGAACAAGAAAATTCAGATTCTGAAATTCCTGTTTCTCAAACTTCTATTTCTTTGGATACTGCAAATCTAAGTTCTGAGCCTCAATTGCAGACTTCTCAATCTCAAGATCATGTTCGATCTCAAGTTTTACTGCATAAAACTCCTAAAACGCAAGCGCCTAATTCAAACACTGTAGCCACCACTGATACTGCAATTCAAGTGTCTTCAAGTCCAGCTCCTTCAGATACGGTAACTACAGATCATTCAAATTCTGAAAATTTACTTTCTGATCGTTTAGATTCTGCTGACATTGCGGCATCCTCTCCTACTACAACTTTTGTTCGTACAGATTCGGCTCATGTTCCTGCCACACCTACAGAAACTACTCTCCAAGTGTATGATAACACTAGGATTTATGCTCAAAAAGAATCTTTTACTCTGAATGATGCTAATCTTCAAAATTCAAAAATTACAGTAACTGCAGGAGAAGATTCGACAGTTACGATAAATGGCGGAACAATTTCTGCAGGATTTCTTGCATTTTTTACAAAAAATGGTGGGAACCTTGACGCTAAAAATGTGCATGCGAAAGCAACAGAAATTGGTTTGCTAAGCAGAGCTGGTGCAATTAGTCTCAATGGTTCAACCGTAACTGTTGAAGGTGCTCGTGAATCTTATGGCATCATTTTCATACCAACCAGTAACATAGAAGCAACAGAGCAAACAGCTCAAAGTGCTGGAAACGAACGCAATGCTAATATTGTTACACTTTCTGATACAAAAATTCGTGTTAAAGACGGCATC
>NZ_JANHOJ010000013.1 GCF_026930145.1 Bartonella sp. A05
TGTGCAATATATGTAATGTTGTCAATGACGGCACGCTGTCCCGCACTCGCTTAATCCGTGAAGCAGTCAGGAATGCGCATAATCTCTTTCTCTCATACAACACATTAAGAGTATAAAGCAGGCGACGCAATAGTTCCTGAAATAGCACAGCTCTCCAAAACTGAAAGCAGTGGATTAGTTCAATAGTTGCCTCTACTTTAACAGCTGCGATGAGTACTTGCCCACAGCTATTTAACAAGACAATCAATATGCACTGAGCTAAATAGCGCGACGCATAATAGCACTGCTCAAATAATGCTAGACGGATATTTTGCTAAACTGCGGGACATTAGTTTCTTCTTGAGCGGTTCGTGAATAGCGGTATATGATATAAGCAGAATCATCTTGATTCAATTTATCCAAGACTGGATTTCTGCAGCGGCGAATTTCACCAAATAATATATCATGAGTTTCACCAGCTTTTTTTGAACACCTGATTTACTCATTCAGAGGTGGTAGCATGAGCAGGCTATGCTCAAAGCGGAAAAGATTTCTTGAAGTGCAATAGAATTGTTCATTGAGTCTTGCTAACGTTATAAAAAAAAGAATAACTATACTTCAGGTGCGTGCCTGAAATTATTTTTTATCAGCATATCTTTTCTTGGTTTTGATATGTTTGTCATGATTTTTGCGGGCGTGCTTAATAATCCCATGATGTGTTTCACGCCTTAAAGTGGCCTCAAAAAAGGATTAGGTGCTCTCCGTAAATAGCGGAACTATGTGTTTGAGTACACAAGGGAATCGCCTTAAAATGAAGGGGATTATGGTTCTATGACAAAATATACTTTGAAGCTATTTCTGTTCTTTTGCATCTTTTTCTTACAGCTCAGTACTCTTTATGCTGGTCATTTTTCTTCAAAAGAACCCATTAGCGGAGCTACGCTTCGTAAGATTCAAATTATGAGCAAAGATGTCTTTCAAAAGGCTCCTGATAAGCCCATTGACAAACCTATAGCTGTTCGTCTTCATACCCAAGAGATTTATTGTTATACGCCGATGTTTACAGAGGCTGAAAGCTATATTTACATCGATAAATGTTCTTATTCCAGTGCTCTTTCTGCTCGATATGATGTTTTTCAGAGAGTGGCTTGGAAAGTTAAAAATGTTTGGCTGTGTATGACAGCTCCCGGCTCTGTGACAGGTATTTACGGGAATGGAAAGGCTACGTGGGATTATGTCAAACTGCGTCCCTGTGTTACCAATGATAAAAACCAACGTTGGATTATCAAAGACAATACTTTTTATACGGCAGATGAAAAGTTTCGTGTTAAGGATTATAAGTGGTATGTCTATATTTCACAAAGCCCGAGCGATTACTACGATCACACTCTTGAAAAGATGGAGGAATGGAAGAATACAATTGCTGCTCCGGGGAATATAAGCCTCAAAATGTCTATAGGTTGGAGGTATATCACGAGCGGTAACTTTTATATATATTATCTCTCGGATAAAGAAAGCTACAGTACCACCCCCTTTTATTTGTACTACAATCCAGAAAATGGCCACATCGCGAGTTATTACACGGGTTCTGGTTTGCTATCCTGCATGGTTTCTAAACAATCAACTTCTGATGATTGGGATTGGATAGAGTGGCGATTTTGCAATGACATTGTTCCTCGGGAAAAGGATATTGCGTATTGGGATATTTCTGTTTTGAATGGAAGCGAAGGTCCTCTTATAGATCGTAATGGGAATTTTTTAAGAGTAACCCGCTATGGTGTT
>NZ_JANHOJ010000014.1 GCF_026930145.1 Bartonella sp. A05
TTTTTTCGAGAATTTTTGTAATTTATTTTTTATAAATATAAAAAAGGCAACACAGTGTGCTGCCTTTTTGCGAAAGTGTGTATTTTTTAGAAGCGGTAGCTCACACCCCCTGAGAATTTAGCTCCAGATATTCCAGCTTTTTGCAGTCTGTGCTGATAGCTGACGTCACCATTGAGCATGATTTTTTGAGATACCTGTGCATTGACACCCAATCCTCCTTCAATGGAAGATCCTATAGGTTCCAGTTGGAATGCATTCGCAGCCTGTATTGTCCCGGCATCGCCAAAAGCTCTGGAAACATTGAGTTTTCCGTAGATGGAAACGATATTGTCTTCTGCTTGTTGAGTAACCGTCTGGGTTACACGTCCGCCGAGACGCACCAACCATTGCTGAGGATTGTTCATATCCACTTCAAATTTATCAGCATCAGAAATGGTATTAAACATTAAGCGCTGATAAATAACCTGTGCTTGTGGTTCAAATACCAAGCTTTCAACACCCGTTGCCAATTTATGACCAACGATAGCAGAAACACTGACGGTTTTTGCATTCTCAAATTTTGCGGTATTTCCACTGAGGGTACTAGCAATATTTCCTTTTAGGAGACCATAGGAGAGGAGGGTATCTGCATACAAGCCATTGTTATGGTATACACCACCAGAAGCTGTCAACAGCCATTTGTCTAATGTACTTTTATCAGCCCCTTCCATATCCTTTGGGGTAAAGGAGAGTTGCCCATAGCTACCTAAGATCCTGAAGTGTGTTGAGGTATTTTGCTTTTCTAGAGTCGCTATTGCGACACCAGCTTGTCCAGCAACATAGCTCATATCAGCCCCATAACCATATTTGAGCGCACCACGTTCGGAAGATAAGGTTCCTTTATCCCCATAGGAGGATGCGAAGATGCCCTTATTCTTATGATCATTCATGGTTGATGATGTCGAACGCATATTTGCCAAGAGAGCGATTTGGTTGCTGACATCGGAGATGCCTGCAGAGAATAAAGCATTAGGCATGACCAAATAGTTAGCCATTTGTGGTAAAAGAGCTTTTACCTTTGCATTGGGATCGAGATAGGCATGTTGCAAGCGGAAGTCCCAGAAATTATTTCCGTTCCCACCGTGACTACCATTGCCAAATAGGCTTTGATTCGCACTGGCTTTCCCTGGTTCATAGGCATTGATTGTATATTTGTAAGGCATTCCCTCCATTGTCATGTAGTTATTGGATAATTTGAAGGAATCTTTATTTGCTTTTCCAGCGACTTGAATGATTGAAATTCCTCGTTCATTGACAGGAAGAGCCTCATCACTCTGTAGCAAACTGGAAGCGATTTTGCCTTTTGTTGAGTTCTTGTCATGGATTTTTACATAGACCATTGTTGAGCCCGAAACGTCACCATTTACTATGAAGCGGTCGGTTTTTTG
>NZ_JANHOJ010000015.1 GCF_026930145.1 Bartonella sp. A05
CTAATTACTCAATGATTTTAGAAACGATACCCGCACCGACAGTACGACCACCTTCACGGATAGCAAAGCGAAGCTTCTCTTCCATTGCAATCGGAACAATCAAAGAAACATCCATTGCAACATTATCACCAGGCATAACCATTTCTGTGCCCTCTGGAAGCGTAACGATCCCTGTCACATCTGTAGTACGGAAATAAAATTGAGGACGATAATTCGTAAAAAACGGAGTATGACGGCCACCCTCATCCTTCGTCAAAATATACGCCTCAGCCTTAAACTTGGTATGCGGTGTAACAGAACCTGGCTTCGCCAAAACCTGCCCACGCTCAACTCCTTCACGATCAACACCACGAAGCAACGCACCAATATTGTCACCAGCCTGTCCTTGATCCAAAAGCTTACGGAACATTTCGACACCCGTTACTGTCGTCTTAGAAGTTGGACGAATCCCTATAATTTCAATCTCTTCTCCAACTTTAATAATTCCACGTTCAACACGACCCGTAACAACTGTTCCACGACCAGAAATCGAAAAAACATCCTCTATAGGCATTAAAAACGGTTGATCAACCGGACGTTCAGGCGTCGGTATATACTTATCAACTTCACTCATCAAAAGACGAACGGCATCTTCACCAATACTTTTATCCGAATCTTCAAGTGCTGCTAATGCAGATCCCTTAACAATTGGTATCTCATCACCGGGAAAGTCATATTTGGACAACAACTCCCGAACTTCAAGTTCAACAAGTTCCAAAAGCTCAGCATCATCAACCTGATCAACCTTATTCAGAAAAACAACAATTGCAGGAACTCCAACCTGACGCGCCAACAAAATATGCTCACGCGTTTGCGGCATCGGACCATCGGCAGCAGAAACAACCAAAATAGCACCATCCATTTGTGCTGCTCCCGTAATCATGTTCTTAACATAATCCGCATGACCCGGGCAGTCAACATGCGCATAGTGGCGATCTTCTGTTTCATATTCAACATGCGCTGTGGATATCGTAATCCCACGAGCACGCTCCTCAGGAGCCGCATCAATTTGATCGTATGCTTTAAATTCACCAAAATATTTCGTAATCGCTGCCGTTAACGACGTCTTACCATGATCAACGTGACCAATCGTACCAATATTAACATGTGGTTTTGTACGTTCAAACTTGCTCTTCGCCAT
>NZ_JANHOJ010000016.1 GCF_026930145.1 Bartonella sp. A05
AACAGCTCCCTCCTCTGTTTTTTATTTTATGGCTGATACAGCCTATATCCTTTCTGCTATAATGATAAGAGACGCTATGACGCTTTGTAACGTTTCCCTCTCTCTTTTGGGAACATAAGGATCAGAAATGCATTTTATCTCCAACATCATTCAAGGAGATACACACATGGAAACACGCTTTCCCACTGACACGCCATTACACACACAGTTTTTAGAAGAAACAGCATTGGAAACACAATATCCTATAGTCCAATCAACCATTTCATGGTCAGCTGTTTTTGCTGGAATGCTCACAGCTCTAGCCATTTCAATCTGCTTTTCTCTCTTGATCGCTGCTTTAGGCTTTGGGCAAATTGACCTTTATTCTTCTGCTCCCTTTGGAGGCGCCTTTTTATCGATGGGCATTGGTTCAATCCTTATCGCTTTTTTGAGCCTTGCCGCTGGTGGTTTTGTTGCTGGCCGTTTTTCAGAAGGAGCAGGCTCTATTCATGGTTTTTTAACTTGGGCATTGCTTATGATCCTGATGACAATTCAAACCACTCTGTTTGTTTCAGGGGCCGCCCACATAGGTGCCCAAACGGTATCAGGTGTTGCCTCGACGCTTGGAACAGAAGGACCGACACTCCTCTCCACAGCAGACCGTGCACATTTGGATAGCTTGCTTCGTGATAAAAACAGCTCTGGAGTAGATTTTAATAAACTCCGTAGAGATTTACAGATAGTACTCAATAAAAGCGAAATTCCTGCTCTAAATCCTGAACATCTCAATCGGGTTTATAAAGAAGCTCTTCACGATATCCGTGCGGCAATCACTGCAGTGAGGGAGGATCCTTCTCACTATCGCACATACTTGAAAAATCTTGGGCAAAACCTTTCTAATCGTGTTCAAGCAATTACAGATCAGATTGACCGCGATGACATCATCCACGGCCTTATGAACAATGGCTTAACACGTGCTGAAGCTGAAGCAACGGCAGACAATGCCATCCATCTTTATCAAACAGCAAGCGCAAAGACCGAACAGATGCTTAAGGCACTGGATCAAAAAGCCAATACCATAGCAGAACGTTTAGAAAAGTCCGCTGAGAATGTTCAAGCCACGGCCAATAAAGCCCTTAGAACAGCTTCTTCAATTGGTTGGTGGAGCTTCTTTGGGTGTCTTATGGG
>NZ_JANHOJ010000017.1 GCF_026930145.1 Bartonella sp. A05
AGGCAAGATAGAACAAGACTTAATATGATCAAATGATAATAATCGTCTAAAAAGCCTTACATCTTTACATGAGTAATACATTATGTACCTTATGCCTTAAAGTAGCCTCAAAGAGCAACTAGGCGCTAACAGTATAAATAGCGGAACTAAACTGTGTGTGTCTGAATACACAGAGAGATCACCTTTTTTCGATTAAGGGGATTATAGTTCTATGAAACAAGATCATTTGAAGTTCTTTTTGTTTGTTTTCATTTTTTTTTTACAGGTCTGCGCTCTTTATGCCAGCTCTTTTTCTTTGCAGGCGCCTATTAGCGAGATTACGCTTCGTAAGCTTCAGTTTATGAGTAATGATATTCCTCAACGGGTTCCCGATCCGCCCATTGATAAGCCTATCTATGTTACGATGTATACTGAAAAGGTTTATTGCTATGTTCCAACCTTTTTAGAAGGCGAAGGGTATATTTATCTCGACTATTGTTCTTCTGCCAGCAATTTTCCTGCCCGTTATGATGTATTTCAAAGGATTGGTTGGAACATAAATGGTGTGTGGTTGTGTATGACGGCACCCGGTTCTGTGACGGGCATTGAAGGAGATGGACAGACGAGATGGGATTATATTTTACTCCGTCCTTGTGTCATCAATGATGCCAACCAACGTTGGATTATCAAAGACGATGAGGGCGCTTTTTATACGGCAGATGGAAGGTTTCGTGTTAAGCATTATAACTGGTATACTTATATTTCACAATATTCCATGGATTACGACGATCATTTTCTCAAAGAACCTGAGATGAAAGATTGGCAAAAAACCGTTGCAGCCCCTGGGAATATCAGTCTTAAAACCACCATAGGTTGGAGATATGCTTCGAGTTCTGGGTTTACGATGTATTATCTTACGGATGATGCTCGCTCAGGGACGGCACCTTTTTATTTTTATTATAATCCCGAGAATGGTCATCTTGCCAGCTATTACCCAGGTTCTGGTTTGCTATCTTGCATGGTTTCTAAACAGTCTTCTTCAAGTGATTGGGATTGGATAGAGTGGAGATTTTGTAAGGATATAGTTTCGCAAGGAAAGGATATAGCGTATTGG
>NZ_JANHOJ010000018.1 GCF_026930145.1 Bartonella sp. A05
CGATACGCTTACATACTGTCCGGCTCCCGGTCAAAAATTGACGGATGCTAAAACGAGAGTAAAGCGGACTTTACCGCCAAATTTTGTACTGGATGATGCATGGCTTAGACGACTGTATCAAATTGCGACTTCCACAACTGCTCTGACAACTGAGGTTGGAATATGCGGTACGTGTCTTTTACATGCTTTTCAAATAGTTGCTGAGCTTCAACAATATCAGGCAACAGGACCTTTACCCAGTGGTGGTTATTTTTTTGATACAGCAGAAGGTAGAGATCCGATGATTTCATTTCAAGCAAGATATCCTGATATTTATCGTACTATGCGCAATATTCCGACATGGAGGAGTTTTCCTATAATGTTAAGAGAAGGGCGCAATGAAATAGATCGTCGATTAATTCAGTTAACGATACGAGCTATTTTGCCAAATTATAATTGGGAGGCATCAGATATAGCTAGAAGCCAAGAAGATATTTTAAATTCTATTTACATGCTTTTAATGGCGCCTCCTGGGACAATTTGGATTGCTGTGGTGCACTATCGCTTTCTAGATGGGCGTGAAACAGGGCACGCGATGCCAATAATCCGTACTCTTAATGGAGCTTATGTCATACCAACGAATACGAGCATAAATTATGATACCTTTGTACAAAGAGCACGAGAAGTTATAACGACTGCACGTCTTTATTCGATGCTTACAGCTCCGCAGCCTCAGGCCGAGATCAGTTATTTTGTAACATTCCGGCTCAGCGAGATAGAAGAAGAACCTTTAAGTGTTGTCATGTCGCAACGCAACTGCACTGGAGATGGTGAAGATAGAAGAGGCAACAGAGAGCCTCCGAGAAGCGCTACGGTCAATCAGTGTTTAAGCGGGAGATGCACTATTCAATAAAAAACGCGGAGATTTGTTATGTTATGGATAAAACAGGTTTTTTCAGAGATTTTTTTTGCAATATGAGCGTTTTCACTATTGTGTTTGCGCGTATTTCTGCCTGTTTGCATAATCACTTATAACAAATCCCTCTGACAATGAGAT
>NZ_JANHOJ010000019.1 GCF_026930145.1 Bartonella sp. A05
TGATACGCTTACATACTGTCCGGCTCCCGGTCAAAAATTGACGGATGCTAAAACGAGAGTAAAGCGAACTTTACCGCCAAATTTTGAACTGGATGATGCATGGCTTAGACGGCTTTATCAAATTGCAATCTCCACAAACATGACACCATTTGGCGTAGGCATATGCGGTACGTGTCTTTTACATGCTTTTCAAATAGTTGCTGAGCTTCAAACATATTATCCAGGAAGACCTCTTACAGAAGGGGGGTATTTTTTTAATACGAGACTTAATGATAATCCAGTTCGTTCATTTCGTGTAAGATATCCTGAACTCACTGGAATTGTGGATGCTATTCATCAACGCAATATGGCTCCTTTATATCCAGGAGAAACGGATGACCAGATATCCGCTAGAATAGCAGCTGCGACGGCACAAGTTATGTTGCCACGGTTTCATTGGGCTTTGTCAGAAGTATCTTATGGTGAAAATGCAATTTTAGGAGCTATTCGCGAGCTTTTACGTGCAAATCCTGGAGCAGTTTGGATCGGTTTGATAACCCGTCAATATCCAGATGGAAAGAGGGTTAGACATGCAGTTCCAATATTGCGTTCTATGCGTGGACTTATTGTTATGCCAACGAATACGAGCATAGATTTTTCTCGCTTTACTGAAGAGGCTTCATCAACAATGGAAATCGAACGCGTTTTATTTTATCTTTCTCGGCAGGGGCGCGCAACTGTTACTTCTTTTGCCACATTGCAGCTAACCAGAGAGATTGCAAATCCTCTGAGCGTTGTCATGTCGCAACGAAATTGCACTGGAGAGGGGGATGAGAGAAGAGGAAATGGGCAGTTTCCAAGGAGTTTTTTAGTGAGTCAATGTTTAAGCGGAAGATGCACTATTCAATAAAAAACGCGGAGATTTGTTATGTTATGGATAAAGCAGGTTTTTTCAGAGATTTTTTTGCAATATTAGCGTTTTCAATATTGTGTTTGCGCGTATTTCTGCCTGTTTGCATAATCACTTATAACAAATCCCTCTGACAATGAGAC
>NZ_JANHOJ010000002.1 GCF_026930145.1 Bartonella sp. A05
CGCCGTTAATCTCTATGTAGCAGCATCTAAAAGACATAACTAAAACCATCCAATTAAATATATTAGCCTAACCTTTTATACAACTGCAATTTAAATAACACAACCGCAAGATGGAAAACCCCATCTCTATCCACATAACCCCTCATCTCATTGCCAAATGAATCATCTGGAGCGGGTAGCGGGAATCGAACCCGCGTATTCAGCTTGGAAGGCTGCTGCTCTACCATTGAGCTATACCCGCACATTTTAATTCTTTATCCGCGATAAATGGTGGAGGGGGTTGGATTCGAACCAACGTAGCATACGCAACGGATTTACAGTCCGCCCCCTTTAACCACTCGGGCACCCCTCCATTATATCACGCAGAATCATGCGATAAGGCATCAACAACCAATTTCTATTTTCACTAGATTTCAAATCTGGCTGCTGGGCGGTTATGACGGTTACTATCGTTTCTGTCAACAGAATAAATACGGTTCTTTACAAATTTTCTCTTATAATTGTAAAAGTCATGTTTTTTCTATTCATATTTGTCTAAACACGCTATAAAAAAATATGAATCAAAAAACAAATCAAGATTCCCACTACGCTCGCCTTCGTCGCCAATATCGCGATAAAAAAGCCTTCGCCGCTTCACATACAGTCTATCAGAGACAAGGTTACGCTCCATTAAGACAAGAGGCAATCCGTCTTTACGGTGTTCATTCAGTTAATGCAGCTTTAAAAAACCCCAAAAGAATTTCTAGGCACCTCTATATCACACAAAATGCTCTAAAACGATTAGATATAGTAGAATCAGATTTGCCTTGTCCTGTAAAATTATGCTCACCTAAACAACTTGATGCACTCGTGGGAAACGATGCCGTACACCAAGGCATTGTCTTGGAAACTGAACCTCTCAAACCACGCCATTTGTCTGAACTTACGAATACCGATCTTGTCATTGTAATGGATCAAATTACTGATCCCCATAATGTCGGAGCTATCATGCGTTCTGCAGTTGCATTTAAGGCTGGAGCACTCATCACAACCAATCGTTACTCACCACAAGAAAGTGGTGTATTGGCTAAAGCAGCCTCTGGAGCTTTAGAACTTATTGATTACATCATTGTACGAAACCTCGCTGAAGCTCTCAAAGAGCTTCATAAAGCAGGTTTTATCAGCTTTGGACTTGATTCAGAAGGTGCCCTACCTTTAGAAACTGCGCTAACAGGTAAGAAAATTGCCCTCATTCTAGGAGCAGAAGGCAAAGGTCTCCGCCCAAAAACGCGCGCAACCGCTTGCATATTAGCGCGCCTTGATATGCCTGGAAACATTAAATCATTAAACGTTTCAAACGCAGCAACAATCGCACTTTATGCGACACATAAATATCTTAGATCGTAATTTTTGAGTTTCGCCATAAAAAATCAAAAATACCAATCAACAAAAAACCTGAAATAAGCCCACCGATATGAGCCTCCCATGCTATTGATATATCGTCTCTTCCAGACAAAGACGGAAATATACCTGTGATAAAATTAACCATCAGCCATACACCAATATATACAAGCACAGTTCTTGAAGAAAGTGCTTCCCTGATAGACCATAAAGAACCTAAAAATCTCCCACTTTGCATATTAGAATCAAAAGGAGCAGAAGAAAAACCATAACGCGCAGCAGCACCCATCATTCCAGAAATTGCACCCGATGCTCCAACAAGTGGCACCGTGCTATCTTGATGAAATGCAAAATAAGTTAATGCAGAAATAACTGCTGTAAGCATCCAAAAAAGTAAAAAACATAAATTACCAAAACGCTTTACCAAAGGAGAGCCAAAAGCCAAAAGCCAAATCATGTTAATAGCAATGTGTTCAAAATCACCATGCATGAACGAATAACTAATAACAGTATAACAAAACACCAGAGGCTCGACCTTAAAAAGCGCTGGTATAAATGAAAAAAGCATGAAGCTTTTACTATATAGCTGATTAGAAAAAAAATACTGTGGAATCAAATAAATAAGGAAACAAAAACTTATCAAAACAATTATAATAAACGGAACATTTAACAGTGGTTCTCTAGGTTTTTTTGATAACAACAAAGCATCATTATATTTTAAATCAACATCTTTCATTTAAATAAAATCTTACACTATTTATCAAATCAATTATTTTTGCACCACACAGACATATCAAGTATAACAATAAAAAAGCATTCATCTCAAATAATCTATCAGTTTTATTCCTAAGCGCTGCATATCATTCGCACTGCAATATTTGCATCTTATAATAATAAAATACATTGAAGGGTATGGAAATCAAAAAACATCCTCGTGATGACAAGGGAATCATCTTCAAGAATCAATAAACATACTTTTACCCAACATTATGAATCCAATGACCACACACATAACCGTAAATTTCTCACCTAGAGTGACAATCGCAATTTTGGAACGATATCATACTTAAATTGAAATCAATCAAATTTGTTGCCCATGTTTCTGTCTCTCCACCAAATACAAATTAAAAGTATCAATAAGCCATCACATTTAGAATTTGACTGTTATAGCTACCCCCCCACATCAAGCTTATAAACGAATAATATCCATAAAAATACAATGGTCTTCTACATTCAAATTTTCTGTATGAAAAACAATCCAAAATTCATTGAGAACGCAAGTTATCAAAACTTTTCTTGCATCCTTTTAACCATACATCATAAATAGGATGCTCTACAGCATTCAAACCGGGACTATCTGCAAACATCCATCCCGTAAAAATGCGGCGTGTTTTTTCGTCTAGTGTTTCCTCATAAACTTCAACAAAACCTGTAGTACGAGCTGGTTCATTCTCAGCATTTGTGTAGCACACTCGTGGTATCACTTGCAAAGCACCATAGTGATAAACTTCACCAATATAGACTTCAAAACGAGTAGTCCGACCAGTAATTTTATCAAGACCTGCAAAAACAGCTATTCCATTGCTAACACGTTCAGCTTGCACACCTACAACGAACAAAAAAACTGCCATACCCCCTACGAAAAAAACATAAAAAAAATGCCTCAATTTTGACAGTAAAAAAAAATTCATAACACCAAATCAATCACATCTAAAAAATAACTCTAATTATATCCATACGATAAAACAGGGGCAACACGCTCACTCACATCAATCAAAACGCTTTATGTTTTAGGTGACCACGCATCATAATCTTCATGCACACAAGGACGCTCACCCTTATAAGAAATAGATCCCTTCGGTCGATAAGCTTCGCTTGTTCCTGTCATGTTTGCAACGTGAGGTCTCTCCCATTCACGAAATTGATAATTTTCTTCTGTAGGCGGTATATCGCAACGATGGTGAATCCAGCCATGCCAACCTGGTGGAATAGTAGAAGCCTCAGAATAATCTTTATAGATTACCCAGCGACGTGGATAGCCATCCTTATGGAAATCACCCTCATAATAAACATTACCAAACTGATCCTCCCCTATACGCTTACCTTTGCGCCATGTAAAAAAGCGTGTATTGATGGTATTACCACTCCACCACGTAAAAGTCTGCTTTAAAAAATTAGCCATTTCGTATTTTACCTCTTCAGCGGGCACCCAAAAAGATTAATTACTAGAATAAATTTATTATGATATTTGAAACTCCTAAAGGCAAGAAATTTATCAGCAAATCCAATCGTAATTTACTGAAATAACAAACCCTCAATTTACATTTGCATACGATCAGAAAATATCACATTTACAGAGTTTTTCCCATCTTATGATATCAATCCACACCAAGCTTTATCTTAACCAATTCATTCACAGTTTGAGGATTTGCCTTTCCCCCTGTTGCCTTCATAACTTGTCCGACAAACCAACCAGCTAAAGCAGGTTTCGCTTTTACCTGTGCAACTTTATCAGGATTATTAGCAACAATTTCATCAACTGCTCTCTCAATAGCTCCTATATCCGTCACCTGCTTCATATCACGTTCTTCTACGATCTGACGCGGATCTCCACCCTCATTCCAAATAATCTCAAACAAATCTTTGGCAATTTTCCCAGAAATGGTTCCTTCTTTAATAAGATCAATAATTGCCCCCAGTTGATCTGGTGTAACCGGTGTATTTTCAATCCCACGATTAGTTTTATTCAAAGCACCCAAAAGATCATTAATCACCCAATTGGCCACCATTTTTCCATCGCGCCCACGAGCTACCTCTTCAAAATAATCAGCAATCGCTCTCTCTGTTACAAGAATAGAAGCGTCATACGCAGTTAACCCCATCTCATTGATAAAACGCGATTTTATATCGTCGGGCAATTCCGGTAATTCTGCTGCTAAAGCGTCTATAAACTCTTGATCAAGTTCCAATGGCAAAAGATCAGGATCAGGGAAATAACGATAGTCATATGCTTCTTCCTTTGAACGCATAGACCGTGTTTCACCTTTAGAAGCATCAAAAAGGCGCGTTTCCTGATCTATCACACCACCATCCTCTAAAATAGCAATTTGACGACGTGCCTCATATTCAATCGCTTGACCAATAAAACGAATAGAATTAACATTCTTAATTTCACAGCGTGTTCCAAAAGCCTCACCAGGACGACGAACGGATATATTCACATCAGCGCGCATAGAACCTTCATCCATATTACCATCACAGGTGCCTAAATAACGTACAATCGTACGTAATTTTGACATATATGCTTTAGCCTCATCCGGCGAGCGCATATCGGGTTTGGACACAATTTCCATAAGAGCTACACCAGAACGATTAAAATCTACAAAAGACATTGTTGGATGCTGATCGTGCAATGATTTTCCTGCATCCTGTTCAAGATGAAGCCTCTCAATTCCAATTTCAATATCCTCAAACAAACCATTTGAATCTGGCCCAATGGATACAATAATTTTTCCCTCACCAACGATCGGATATTGAAATTGTGAAATTTGATACCCCTGTGGTAAATCCGGATAAAAATAATTTTTGCGATCAAAAATGGATTTCAAATTAATTTTAGCATTTAATCCTAAACCGGTTCGAACTGCCTGTCGCACACATTCCCGATTGATAACAGGCAACATACCAGGCATA
Organism: Bartonella sp. A05; assembly: GCF_026930145.1. Taxonomy (GTDB): domain Bacteria; phylum Pseudomonadota; class Alphaproteobacteria; order Rhizobiales; family Rhizobiaceae; genus Bartonella. The sequence goes on from NZ_JANHOJ010000002.1 coordinate 5,074, forward strand.
GCCACATCAACAAGTGATACATGATTGTTTGGTTCAGCACCAAACTTAGTAGACGCCCCTGAAAAAAGTTTTGAATCGGATATGATTTGTGCATGAACTTCCATGCCTATGACAATTTCCCAATCGCCTGTAGCTCCAGAGATTAAACGCTTAGGATCAGGGGTACGAGTATCAGTGATTTCCATGGCCAACCCATTATCAATAAAAAATACGTTTAATGGCTAATCCAAAACCATCATAAGTGCAAGCCGAGAATACAAACCAAAATAAAAAAAGCCCGGTTTTACCGGGCTTGTTCTTTTAGCACAAAAATTAATCTTTTTTAGTTGACTTTTTTTTGGCTAAAACTTTTTTGGCACTTTTTTCCTTAAGCATAGTCTTTTTCTTGGCTGGATCTTCCTCAGATAAATCCAATTCGTCATATTCTTTCATCAACTCTTCGACTGTCACTTTCTTATCTATGACCTTTATTTGTGCCAACAGATGATCAATGACTTTTTCCTCAAAAATCGGCGCACGTAAATGCGCAACAGCCTCTGACGAGCGACGGAAAAAATCCATAATCTCTTTCTCCTGACCAGGATACTGGCGGACTTGTTCGAAAACTGCAGCATTCAATTCATCTTCACTGACTTGAACACCAGCTTGTATCCCAATTTCAGAAAGCACCAAACCAAGACGAACACGACGTTGCGCAAGTACACGATATTCTTCCCGCGCCTGCTCTTCTGTCATATTCTCATCTTCAAATTTTTTTCCAGCCTTTTCTAAATCATCATTAACCTGAGCCCATATGTTATTAAACTCAATTTCCAAAAGGCGTTCAGGAATTTCAAAATTATAATCAGCATCCAAAGCATCAAGAATCTGACGCTTGATTTTTTGACGTGTCATAGAACCATATCGACTCTCAACCTGCCCACGAACAACTTCATACAAACGCTCAAGCGATTCCAAACCAAGTTTTTTAGCAGCTTCGTCATCAACTTTTAATTCATCTGGCTTAGATACAGTCTTAACAGTGATATCAAATTCCGCATCCTTACCAGCTAAATGCTGAGCCCCATAATCATCAGGAAACTTAACAGAAATTGTTATTTCAGCACCCGCTTTTATACCAATCAACTGCTCCTCAAAACCAGGAATAAATTGTTTTGAGCCAAGAATCAATTGAGCACCATTATCTGCTCCACCATCAAATGGAACACCATCAATCTTACCAACATAATCAATCGTAACGCGATCACCCTCTTCAGAAGAACCATCCTTTTCCGAATAACTACGAGTAGATGAAAGAATGTGCTTTATTTGCTCTTCAACTTCCTGCTCAGGAACATCAGCAATTTCACGGATAATTTCAATATCTTTGAAATCTTTAACTTCAAATTTTGGCAAAACTTCATATTTCAAACTGAAAACAAGATCAGCTTTGCCATCTAGAATTTTTTCGTCTTCCTCTATATCAATTTGCGGCTGCATTGCTGAACGTTCATTGCGATCAGCCAAAATAGAACGTGGAGTATCATTCATGATCTCATTAAGAATTTCAGCCATAAAAGATTTACCGTACATCTTCCGTAAATGACCAGAAGGAACTTTACCGGGACGGAAACCTTTAAGATTGATCTTATCTTTGGCATCATCCAACCGTTTATTCAACTTTTCTTCTAAATCTTTCGCCGGAACCACGATCTTAATTTCGCGCTTCAGTCCTTCATTAAGCGTCTCGGTAACCTGCATCGAATAACCTTTATTTCTCCTGAGGAGATGGATAAATCCACTCCAATAATCTTATTTCATTCTAACACTTGCGCGTAAAATCACCATAAAGCGGACTGCTATATACAGAAATCCACGGCATTCAAGGCAATTACTTTGGTGCGGATGGAGGGACTCGAACCCCCACGATCACTCGCCAGAACCTAAATCTGGTGCGTCTACCAATTTCGCCACATCCGCTCACACACGTAAGCCAATAACCTATACAAGCGGCGTCTCTATACCACTCAATTTCAACCAATTAAAGCAAAAAAGCAAATAAAACGATTTTTTAACTATAATACATACTTTTCAAACGAATTGGAAAAGAAAAATCTATACTTTTCAGATAACTTTACTTCCGCTAAAAAGAGATCATGTTAGATAAATCAAATACTCCAATCCATATCATTGGCGGTGGTCTTGCAGGCTGTGAAGCAAGCTGGCAGATCGCTCAATCCGGAATCCCTGTTATTTTGCATGAAATGCGGCCAAAAAGAAACTCTGATGCCCATAAAACAGATAAACTTGCAGAACTCGTTTGTTCAAATTCGTTCCGCTCAGATGATTCTTCAACAAATGCAGTAGGGCTTTTACATGCTGAAATGCGATTAGCTAAATCCCTAATTATGAATGCTGCAGATGCCAATAAAGTGCCAGCTGGGAGCGCACTTGCCGTTGATCGTGAAGGATTTTCACAAGCCGTTACAACAGCACTCGAAAAGCACCCCCTCATAACCATAGAACGTGAAGAAATTCATGATCTGCCCACGAATTGGCAAAATATTATCATTGCAACTGGTCCTCTTACTTCACCAGCACTTGCCCAAACTATACAAAAAATTACAGGAGCAGAGGCGCTTGCCTTTTTTGATGCCATTGCGCCCATTATTTATACCGATAGTATAAATATGGATGTTTGCTGGTATCAATCTCGCTACGATAAAATCGGCCCTGAAGGAACAGGTAAAGATTACATCAACTGCCCCCTTGATAAAGAACAATATGAATCATTTGTTCAAGCTTTAAAAAATGGAGAAAAAATAGAATTTCGTGAATTTGAAAATACACCCTATTTCGATGGATGCCTACCAATCGAAATTATGGCCGAACGTGGACTTGAAACCCTAAGACATGGCCCCATGAAACCTATGGGTCTCACAAATGCCCATAACCCCACAGTTAAAGCTTATGCCGTTGTACAATTACGTCAAGACAACAAGCTTGGAACCCTTTATAATATGGTTGGCTTTCAAACAAAATTAAAATACGGTGAACAAATTCGCATCTTTAGAACAATCCCAGGTCTTGAAAAAGCAGAATTTGCACGGCTCGGTGGTATTCACCGCAATACTTATCTCAATTCACCCATCATTCTTGATAAAACTCTTCGCTTAAAACAAAGATCCCAACTGCGGTTTGCCGGACAAATCACAGGTTGTGAAGGCTATGTAGAATCATCTGCAATCGGGCTTCTTGCTGGGCGTTTTGCCGCTGCTGAATATAACAATACCTGCCCTTCTTTACCGCCAGCAACCACAGCATTTGGCGCTCTTCTAAACCATATTACGAATGGACACATTGTAACTGAAGAAATAGGAAAACAATCCTTTCAACCTATGAATATCAATTTTGGGCTTTTTCCACCTATCGATTCCACGAATCAGTCTAAAAAACGCTTACCAAGCAAGGAAAAAAAGATAGCAAAAAAACAAGCTATAATTGAGCGCGCTTTAAATGATTGTATTCAATGGTTGACGAGTCAAGAATAAAGTGATTCTTCGATAAACTGTTATTTTGAAAAACCCTTTGAGATCTATTGGATAGCCTCAATTATTTCCTTAAAATAATCAAACGTCCTATTCTTTGCTTTATTTTTTATAATATTATAAAAAATGATATGCTGAATGAAATCTACTTCTCACAAATAATATGAAACTGAACACTTTAAATAAAGGCTTAATTATTGGCAAACTGTCGATACCAATAAATACCACCATTTAATCGATTATTTTGTCCAACAGCTTAAAAAATCCAAATATGTCAAGGCTAGTTAAGTGGAAACAGTTTTCATGATAAAAAACCCAATCCAAAACACGCCTTTTGAATCATAAAAACCACCCATGATATTACACATGCTGCAATGATAAAGAAAATCAAATGAACACCCTTACTGTCCCATAGCTAAAAGCTAATCACATATACAAACCAATCAGTTTATACACTCAACCCAATTAAAACCTAAGTCGTATTATCATTTACCGATATAAATATAATATAAAAGAGTGCTTTTTAAATAACGCCAACAATATTGAAAACCATACATTCCGCAAAGGTTTGTATACAAACCCTCGCAGATCTTTTTTTGAAAAAACCCGCTTACAAATAATCAGGTTTTTTAAATGCAATCCAAACTATTTATTATTAACGGCCTCTTTAAGGCTCTTACCCGCAGTAAACTTAGGAACAGAACGTGCAGGAATATCAATTTCGGCACCTGTTGAAGGATTGCGGCCTTTTGTTGCAGCACGATGAGAAACTTCAAAAGAGCCAAACCCCGGAATACGAACATCACCTCCCGAAGCCAATGCTTCTGTTACAGAAGCGAGAAAAGCATCTACAATAGAACCTGCTTGCGCTTTTGAAACACCAGCCTTTTCAGCAACGGAACTAACTAATTCACTTTTATTCATAAAATTTCCTTTCCCTAATTTCCAGATGACATAACTCAGGCAATCCTCAATAAGTTTATTGAAAAGCACAGCAAACAGAAGCCTTATTTTCCTTCAAAAGCTTATTTTTCTAATAATAATCAAAGTTATGCACGGATTTTTTTTATTTTTTGTTCAAAATAAATAGAACGGCGAATAAAAAAGCAACTTTTACCACTCCTAAACATGAAATTATAAATCAAAAAGTGAATCAGTGTGCTACAGGCATTCCTTCATTATCGCCTTCTGTCCTGACAGTCGTAGATACAGAGGAAGACTCTGCCCATTCAACGGACTCAGGAAACCGAACCAAAGCATGCTTAAGAACTTCACTCACATGACTTACTGGAATAATTTCCATATTATTTTTGACATCATCAGGAATATCAATCAAATCCTTTGCATTCTCTTCAGGAATGAGTACTTTTTTAATCCCCCCTCGAAGAGCTGCAAGCAGTTTTTCTTTCAAACCACCAATCGGTAAAACACGCCCACGCAAAGTAATCTCGCCAGTCATCGCAATATCTTTATGAATAGCTATTTCCGTTAAAACTGAAACAATAACTGTCACCATCGCAATCCCAGCTGATGGCCCATCCTTTGGTGTAGCACCTTCTGGAACATGAACATGAATATCACGTTTATCAAAAAGCGGTGGCTCAATACCAAAATCAACAGCACGGGAACGTACATAAGATGCTGCAGCAGAGATTGACTCCTTCATGATATCACGTAAATTTCCGGTTACAGTCATTTTACCTTTACCAGGCATCATCACACCTTCAATGGTCAATAGATCTCCACCAACTTCAGTCCATGCAAGCCCAGTAACAACACCAATCTGATTTTCACCATCAACCTGACCAAAGCGATAACGCCGCACACCCAAAAAATCGTTAATATTCTTTTCTGTAACTTCCACAGACTTTTGATTTGTTTTAAGAATTTTTGTCACTGATTTCCGTGCTACCTTCATTAATTCACGCTCAAGGTTACGAACCCCCGCTTCACGCGTATAAAATTGAATAATAGATTTTATCGCACTATCAGAAATACTGAACTCTTTTTTAGACAGAGAATGCTCTTTCAATGCTTTTGGGAAAAGATGCTGCTTAACGATCTCCATCTTTTCGCACTCGGTATAACCAGCAATACGAATAATTTCCATACGATCCATTAATGGCCCAGGAATATTCAATGTATTCGCAGTTGTAACAAACATAACATCCGAAAGATCATATTCTACTTCCAAGTAGTGATCAACAAACGTACCATTTTGTTCAGGATCAAGCACTTCTAATAAAGCTGAGGAAGGATCTCCACGGAAATCCTGTCCCATTTTATCAATTTCATCAAGCAAAAAAAGCGGATTAGACTTTTTAGACTTTTTCATGGACTGAATAATTTTTCCCGGCATAGAACCAATATAAGTCCTCCGATGTCCGCGAATCTCAGCTTCGTCCCGGACACCCCCCAATGAGATGCGAACATATTCGCGACCTGTAGCTTTTGCAATAGAACGTGCAAGTGAAGTCTTCCCAACTCCAGGAGGGCCTAACAAACAAATAATAGGCCCCCTTATTTTTGATGCTCGACTTTGTACTGCTAAATATTCAACGATTCGTTCCTTAACTTTTTCAAGACCAAAATGCTCATTATTCATGACTTTTTCAGCAAAGTTTAAATCGTTTTTAATTTTTGACTTTTTGCCCCAAGGCATAGCTAAAAGCCAATCAAGATAGTTACGTACAACTGTTGCCTCTGCAGACATAGGAGACATGTTACGTAATTTTCTGAGTTCTGCCCCAGCCTTTTCGCGCGCATCCTTTGAAAGTTTAGTTTTTTTTATACAATCCTCTAATTCAGACAGTTCATCGCGGCTATCATCACCCGCACCTAATTCCTTCTGAATAGCCTTTAACTGTTCATTGAGATAGTATTCACGCTGGGTCTTTTCCATTTGCCGCTTAACATGCGAACGAATACGCTTTTCAACCTGCAAGACAGAAATCTCCCCTTCCATAAAGGACAGAATGCGTTCAAGACGATCACGGACAAGCAATAATGCCAACATTTCTTGCTTTTCTGACAACTTAATGACCAAGTGTGAAGCAATCGTATCGGAAAGTTTAGAAGGATCATCAATCTGGCTAATAGCATTCACAACCTCAGGAGAAATTTTCTTATTAAGTTTTACATAATTTTCAAAATAAGAAATCACCGATCGAGAAAGCGCTTCAATCTCGACACTATCTTCTTTAGGTTCCTCTGTAACAGTTACGCAAGCCTGGTGATAATCCTCATTAGAAGTAAAGTGCCGAATTTTTGCACGTGCAGTACCCTCAACTAAAACCTTTACAGTTCCATCTGGAAGTTTTAAGAGTTGAAGAACATTAGCAAGAGTACCAATATCATAAATATCTTCCGATTTTGGATCATCATCAGCAGCGTTTTTTTGTGTAACCAATAATATCTGTTTATCTACAGCCATCGTTTCTTCAAGAGCACGAATCGATTTTTCTCGACCCACGAAAAGTGAAACAATCATATGAGGGAAGACAACGATATCACGAAGAGGCAAAACAGCGTAAACACTCTCCATTATTTCATCTGCCTTTTCATTTATATATTGCATATCTTTCCTTTCCGGATCTTATAATCCATCCACCACACAAACGACCCTTTAAAGCTTTTGAGCGACCTATAATAAATAAAGATGGCAAGTTAGTACATATGAATCAATGTTTATGTCTATACATCTATCTTAAAATAGTACTAATTGCTACTATCCACAGCCATGATATCAGGCAGATACGTTTTCTTTACCTTCTGTTCGCTCCAAATAAATATAAAGAGGACGAGACTTTCCTTCGACGACATCGCTTGAGATTACTACCTTTTGGACACCTTCAAGAGCTGGTAATTCGAACATTGTTTCCAGAAGAATTTTCTCCATAATAGAGCGTAAACCACGTGCACCAGTCTTACGATCAATCGCTTTCTTGGCAATAGCCCGTAAAGCATCTTCATGAAACGATAACTCAACATTTTCCATTTCAAAAAGACGTTTATACTGCTTAACCAATGCATTTTTTGGCTGCGATAAAATTTGAACAAGTGCATCAATATCCAAATCTTCTAAGGTCGCTATAACGGGAAGACGACCAATAAATTCTGGTATCAACCCAAACTTTATAAGATCTTCAGGCTCTAAATCACGAAAAATCTCACCAACACAACGCTCATCGGGCGCCTTAACAGTAGCAGAAAAACCGATTGAAGTCTTTTCACCACGTCCTGAAATAATCCGTTCCAAACCAGCAAAAGCCCCCCCACAAATAAACAAAATATTTGTTGTATCAACCTGAAGAAACTCTTGCTGCGGATGCTTACGACCTCCCTGCGGAGGAACAGAAGCAATCGTTCCCTCCATAATTTTTAACAACGCTTGCTGAACACCTTCACCAGAAACATCTCTCGTAATAGAAGGGTTATCAGCTTTACGAGAAATTTTATCAACCTCATCAATATACACAATGCCACGCTGTGCACGTTCAACATTATAGTCAGCAGATTGAAGAAGTTTCAAAATGATATTCTCAACATCTTCACCGACATAACCAGCTTCAGTCAAAGTGGTTGCATCCGCCATAGTAAAAGGCACATCAATAATACGCGCCAGTGTCTGTGCTAGATAGGTTTTACCACACCCTGTCGGCCCCACAAGAAGAATATTTGATTTTGCTAACTCAATATCATTGCTCTTAGACTGATGTGCAAGCCGTTTATAATGATTATGGACAGCCACAGAAAGGACACGCTTTGCATACCACTGCCCAATAACATAATCATCAAGAACTGTTATAATTTCCTGTGGAGTAGGAACACCATCACGCGCCTTAATCCCAGAAGATTTATTCTCTTCACGAATAATATCCATGCAAAGCTCTACGCATTCATCACAGATGAATACAGTGGGTCCCGCGATGAGCTTACGCACCTCATGCTGACTTTTGCCGCAGAACGAGCAATAGAGAGTATTTTTTGTTTCGCTCCCGCTACTGCTGATTTTGCTCATTTTACTTTCCTTTCACCACGACACGCGAATACTTCACCTTTATCAAAAAATTTTCCATAACAACCATGAAAAGCATATACAAAACTACAAGTATCGCAATATCTTTAAGGTGTTCCTTCTATTATTTCGCGATCATTTTACAAAACTCTATATTTTAAAATAGCTATTTTAAGGACAAACCTACACGCTTAATAAATAAAGATTCTTTCTATAAAAACTCTTAATCTCTTTCTTCTTTTTCAACTTCTACGCGATATTGTATCACTTCGTCAACCAAACCAAATTGCTTGGCTTCATCTGCTGTCATAAAATGATCACGATCAAGTGTTCTTTCAATAATTTCATAGTTCTGGCCTGTATGTTGAACATAAATTTCATTCAGACGCTGCTTTATTTTTATAATATCTTGCGCGTGCCGTTCAATATCTGAGGCCTGCCCTTGGAAGCCACCAGATGGTTGGTGCACCATAATACGTGAATTCGGCAATGTGAAACGACGACCTTTCGCTCCCGCTGTTAACAGTAATGATCCCATAGATGCCGCTTGCCCCATACACAGTGTAGAAACAGGAGGACGAATAAACTGCATAGTATCATAAATCGCCATACCGGATGTCACGACACCACCCGGCGAATTAATATAAAGGCTAATTTCTTTTTTAGGATTCTCTGATTCCAAGAAAAGCAACTGCGCACAAACGAGCATCGCCATACCATCTTCAACAGGACCATTAATAAAAATAATCCGCTCTTTCAAAAGACGGGAAAAAATATCGTAGGCGCGTTCACCACGATTCGTCTGCTCGACGACCATAGGCACCAAACCCAAAACTGTTTTTATTGGATCGCTCATATTTCTACTTCCATAATAATTTAAGAATCGCTATTCATGCATTCAACAGTATTATTTATTATCCATATGCTAACAACAGTCTCTTACGCAAGACACAATAAATTACATTCAAGAAAGATTAGAATCTCAGTGGTTAAAATAACAATAATAAACCTGTTCAAAAAAACACACTTTTGGGATAATTGCGGAATATCATTCCTGCCTTCAAAACTCAAAACTTTTTCTGATAAAATGAGTGTTTTGTTACCTTAATCAAAATAACATCTAAAAACGCACCGCTTCAAATGCAAGCAATCAAGAAAAATCTTTAATTCGCTGAATAAGACTCAAATAGCTCTACTTCTATAGTGAAGGCAAGATATCAAACAGAAAGTAATTGGCTCCATTGATTGAACATCAACAAATCCATTTTCTAGCTTTTTCATAGCCAAAAAATCTAACAAGCAGACTAATCTTAACCATGGTTTAAAAATATTCCAAACTTACGCGGAATAACTGCTCAACATCACGCACATTGTCAGCTAAAGCAAAAATGACGATTCGATCACCAGGCAAAATACGCGTATCCGCCAAAAGCTGTATAATTGTTTTATTGCGGTAAATCGCACCAATTCTTAAGCCATCCGGTAAATTAAGCTCAGACAATGATTCTCCAACGAGTGCAGACGTTTGCATCACTTCCGCTTCAATAATCTCTGCTTCACCATTAAAAATCGAATGAACAGCACGGATACGCCCACGACGCATTTGTTGTAAAATTTTTGATATAGTGACGCTATGGGGATTAAGATATGCATCAACACCAACTGCACGACTAAACTCTTGATAAGCAACATTATTAATCAATACCATATTGGCTTTGCATCCTAGTCTTTTGGCAATAATAGCACTTAAGAGATTCACTTGATCCTGATTTGTCAATGTAATCATTAAATCAGCTTGATCAATTCCTGCTTCTTGTAGAATCACTGGATCTAATACATTACCATATAAGACTGCCGTTTTTTTGAGTTGATCAGCAATTGTCGACGCTCTATCTCTATGCGCCTCTATAATTTTCAACCTTAATTTATGCAGACGCTTTTCAATAGATTGAGCAACATAAAGACCGATATGACCGCCCCCTGCAATAATTATACGGTGCGCATCCTGATCCTTGTCACAAAAAAGCCCACGTGCGCGACGCACTTGATCACGAGCTGCAACAAGATAAATAATATCTCCTGCACACAATTGCGTATCTGAATGTGCTACCAATAATTCTGAACCACGTTTAACAGCCGTAACCGTTGTCCGTAGATCGGGAAAAAGCTCCGTTAATTGACGCAGCGGCGTATTAATAACCGGACAATCTTCCATACATTCCAAAGCCAATGCAACGATGTCATCATTACAAAAATAAAGAACATCTATCGCCCCAGGCAAAGCAATACGACGCAAAACCATTTCTCCAACTTCCACTTCCGGCGAAATGACCACATCGATAGGAATATTCTCTCTCGCAAAAAGAGTTTTATAACATGGCTCCAAATATGATTGTGAGCGAATACGTGCTATTTTAGTCGGAATATTGAACAATGAATGCGCCACTTGGCAAGCAACCATATTGATTTCATCAAATAAGGTCACCGCAATCAACATATCAGCCTCATCAGCACCTGCTGCTAAAAGTACCTCAGGCCGTGAACCATGACCAACCACACCTCTAACATCTAACGTATCGCGAATTTTTTCAATCAACCTTTCTTCAATATCAATAACAGTGACATCATGGTTCTCAGCAGCAAGACGTTCTGCTATCCCATAACCAACTTGTCCTGCTCCGCAAATAATAACACGCATAATTCTATGAAACCCCAAGCGCTTTAAGCTTACGATGTAAAGCTGAACGTTCCATACCTATAAATTCAGCAGTACGCGATATATTGCCGCCTAAACGCTCAATCTGCGCTACCAAATATCTCCTTTCAAACAATTCACGCGCTTCACGCAATGGTAAATCCATGATATTTTCATCCGCATCCATTTGAATACGTGGTAAAGAATCGTTCACGTCAACAGGAAGTAATTCGGCTGTTATTGGTCCATCACTATCACGTAAAAGAATAAGAATGCGCTCAATATTATTGCGTAACTGCCGCACATTTCCCGGCCAAGCATGCGTTTGCAAAACAGCTATAGCATCATCACTCATTTCACGCGCTTTAATACCAACCTGCTGTGATATCGTTTTGACAAAATGGCGTATAAGTTCCGGAATATCTTCACGACGCGCAGAAAGTGGCGGAACAGCAATAGGGACAACCGCAAGACGATGGAATAAATCTTCTCTAAATCGACCGTCTGAAATTAAGCTTTCAAGATTTTGCGCCGTTGAAGAAATCACACGAACATCCACTTTTACACGTTTAGCTCCCCCTACCCTCTCAAAAGTTTGACTAGTCAACACTTGAAGAATCTTATTTTGAGTCTCGCGAGGCATATCCGCAACTTCATCAAGATATAATATTCCACCATGAGCTTCCTCCAATGCTCCGATCTTACGTTCACCATCCTCCATTTCACTACCAAATAATTCTATTTCCATTCTTTCTGGAGTGATCGTTGCAGCATTTATCGTAACGAATGGCCCTTTAGAACGTACCGAAAGCGCATGAATAGCTCGTGCAACTATTTCTTTTCCCGCACCTGACGGACCTGTAATCATGACACGACTATTGGTTGGCGCTACTTTTTCTATGACTTGACGCAATTGTCTCATAACAGTCGATTTTCCAAGCAATTCTGGTGTATCACTTGATCGCTTCCGTAATTCTGAAAGTTCACGTTTTAATTTTGAGTTTTCAAGTGTTCGTTCAGCAACCAATACAAGCCGATCAGCTTTAAAGGGTTTTTCAATAAAATCATACGCGCCTCGCTTTATAGCAGAAACCGCTGTCTCAATATTTCCATGACCAGAAATCATAACCACCGGGAGAGACGGATATCGCAATTTGATTTCATCAAGAAGTGCCAAACCATCAAGACGGCTCCCTTGCAACCAAATATCCAAAAAAATAAGCTTTGGAATACGATCACTAATTTGCGCTAACGCCTCGTCAGAATTGCATGCAACACGCGTTGCATAACCTTCATCATCCAAAATACCAGAAATAAGCTCACGAATATCTGCTTCATCATCAACAATTAAGATATCTAACACCATCTGATCCTTCTATCTCATGATTTTGTGACTTGTACGATAGTATCCTGTTCTGCTCTGTCTACTGGAAAGACCATACGAATCATTGCACCACGACCTTGATAAAAATCCTCTGGGGCATCATGCAATTCCATATAGCCACTATGATCTTCAATAACTTTGCGAACAATAGCTAATCCAAGTCCTGTACCCTTTTCCCGCGTTGTTATATAAGGTTCTAATAATTTGTGCCTTTGCTCTTTAGGAAGCCCTTTACCGTTATCAATCACATCCACAACTAAGCATTTTTTTCGACAATAAGAACGCACTAGAATATGACCAAAAATACCCTCCCCTCGTGCTATTGCATCAATTGCCTCACTTGCATTTTTAATGACATTACTGAAAGCTTGAACAATAAGGCGATTATCAAAAGCACCCATCAGTGGTACACTTCCCAATTCTTGTTCAAAATGAATATCATGTCGCGCAACTTCTATCAAGAAACATGCTTCACGCAGTAGCTCACGCATATCTAAAATACGCATTTGAGGCTTAGGCATACGTGCAAAAGAAGAAAACTCATCAACCATACGCCCAATATCTCCGACTTGCCGAATAATTGTATCGATACACCGATCAAAAACCTCTCGATCCTGTGTAATCACTTTATTGTAGCGTCTATGAATACGTTCAGCTGACAACTGGATAGGTGTAAGTGGATTTTTGATTTCGTGGGCAATACGGCGTGCAATATCTGCCCACGCTGATGAACGTTGTGCTTCTACAAGATCTGTAATATCGTCAATCGTCAGCACCCAAGATTGCCCCTGCCCATCATCTTCTTCCATCGTAATTTGCACATTACAAACGCGCTCTTGCCCTGCAACACGCAAAGTTACCTGCTCGCGATGATTTTTACGTCCTAACGAACGAACAAGCATGAAAACTTGCCCTATTTCAGTGCTTAATGATAAAAGGCTGGATCCAATAACTTGTTCAGCACAAATACCAAACATGCTCTCAATAGATCGATTAATAATTGTAATATCTCCATTATCATCAATCCCAGCAACACCTGCCGTTACACCTGACAAAACAGCTTCAGAAAAACGCCGTCTCTCATCAATTTGATCACGAACTGCAATTAACTCATTGCGTCGGTTCTTAAGTTCAGTCACCATGTAATTGAAAGTTTTTGATAACTGCCCAATATCCCCATCCCTCGCACGCACAGGCACAAAGACCTCCATATTTCCAGAAGCCACATCATCAGCTGCACCAATGAGAAGTCGAATAGGACGTACCAAACGATCAGCAACACCTATACCCGACCAAATAGCCGACAAAAATAAACTTAAGAAAAGACATAAATAAAGCATACCAAAAGCAACTTGCGTTGGCAGGCGATTTTCATTCAAACCTCGATAACGATCTGTATTGATTTCCGTCAAACGTAAAGCGGACAAAACATCTTTATCAACATCACGCACCAAATACAAAAATGTATTTGAGATATTGGTAAATTTTAAAATAACGCCAAAATAATCATGAACCCCTGGCTGAAAAGAAAAAGGTCTTACGTTGGTTGCTTGATTGATAAGATTGGGGGGTGGAATAGGCAACGTACTTTCATCGCCAAGATTGCTCGACGCAAAAATAGCCCCACTCGAGCTTAACAAAAACACACCTCGGAGATTACGACCTGCAGCATGACGCGTCAATTGCATCCGATATTCAGCTAAGTTCTGACCTAAAAGTTTTTTATTATCAAGTGCTAACGCCATAGAATAGGATAAGTTTTTCAAATTTTGTAGCATTTCATCCGCATAAGCATTTGCTAAATCAATAGAAGAACCAACAATCTGCCGAGTCGTTGTATCAAACCATCGATCAAGCCCTAAATGAAGTGCAGGACCAGACACAAGAGCAACAGCAACGGTTGGCAATGTTGCAACAAGTGCAAACAATGAAATAAGACGCACATGAAGACGTGAACCTGCACGCCGCAACCGCCATGCGTGGATAATAGGAATTATCTCATAAAAAACAATGACGACAAGCCCCAAAACCCAAATACTGTTAACCCCGATAAGAACCACTGTCATATCCCTATCGGGAACAACAGGTGTCAATCCAACAAGAATAATGAACGAAACAGATGCCGTCAGCAAAGCCAAAACAATAATTATGATACCCAAAAACGTATACATATCACCCAAACGATGCTTTTCATCGTGAGAATTGTCCTGATTTATATCTTGGAAATTTGTTGTGCGTATTGTATTCATGATTATCTTACGTTACATATTTCATTATCCTCATATAACCCCTTGTTGCCCAAAATTGACAACACTATTTAAAAATATTGACAACATTATTTTTAAATAGTGCCGATTTTTTAAATAGTACCAATCAAAACTTGAAGAAAGAGCTTCTACTTTTTTGGAATATCTCTAAATAAAATGTATTCGATAATACTTTCATAGGAAGTGAAATGCGATTAACCAAACAAACGAATTATGCTCTCCGAATGCTCATGTACTGTGCAGCTAATCAGGGTACCCTAAGTCGTATTCCCGAAATTGCCAAAGCACACGCCGTCTCCAAACTTTTTTTATTTAAAATTCTTCAACAACTCGTTGAAGCAGGTTTAATGCAAACAGTACGGGGACGCAATGGCGGTGTCAAATTAGCTAGACCTGCTACAGAAATTTCAGTAGCTGATGTTGTAAAAATTACAGAAGATAATTTTTCTATGGCAGAATGTTTTGATAACACAGCCACCGATTGTCCATTGGTCAATTTCTGTGGTTTAAATACCGTCCTTAAAAAAGCATTGAATTCTTTTTTTGATGTATTATCCATGACATCCATTGCTGATCTTCACCGATCATCTTTGCAGAATCAATTGAAAATTGATGCCAATACAGAATACAAAAAAATAGCCAGTTGAAATAAAATTTTAAAAGGGGATTAAAGATTTCTATTGCAGCTATAATATTAGCGGCTGGACGTGGAGAAAGAGCAGGATCTCCACGAAATGCTCCTAAACAATACCAACTTTTAGGACAAAAGCCGGTTATTTTCCATACTGTGCGCTGTTTTGTGCAAAATCCGGCTATTACAACGATCATTTTGGCTATCCATCCAGAGGATCACCAAATATGTGAAAATGCTATAGCTGATTTTAAAGAGCGCCTCATCATTGTTGAAGGAGGTGCTACACGTCAAAAGTCCGCATTATGTGGACTGCATGCGCTCAAAAATATCAAACCCAAATATATTCATATTCACGATGGAGCACGCCCCTTTATCGACAATAAACTCCTTGAACAAATCCACACCACCATCAATGACCAAGAAGGCATTCTCCCAGTCCTCTCTATCTCCGATACCCTTAAACGCGTGAGCCACACAGATCATATTTTAGAAACAATTTCACGCAATAATCTTTATAGTGCACAAACCCCACAGTGCTTCCCATTCGAACGAATCTTAGCCGCTCATGAAAAAGCACAATCATGCAAACAAGATTTTACAGATGATTCGGAAATTGCAGAATGGTTTGGTATTCCTATGCGTACCATTCCTGGAAGCCCTGACAATATAAAAATTACATGGCCAGAAGATTTTGAAACCGCACATTTATATCTTCAGAAAAGAGTCCAAATGTTCCCTGATATTCGTACTGGAAATGGTTATGATGTTCATTCTTTCGAAGATGGTGATCATCTTACATTATGTGGTATTAAAATACCTTTTAAAAAGAAATTAAATGGACATTCAGACGCTGATGTTGCCCTTCACGCATTAACAGATGCTCTCCTTGCCACAAGAGGTGCAGGAGATATTGGTACTCATTTTCCTCCTTCTGATCCTCAATGGAAAAATGCATCATCGGAAATTTTTCTACGTCACGCCCTCAAAATTATTAAACAAGCTAACGGTCGTATTGCGAATGTTGATATCACACTCATCGTCGAAGAACCTAAAATCGGTCCCTATCGCCACATGATGACAGAAAACCTTGCAAATATATTCTCTATTTCAACCGATCGGATCTCTATCAAAGCAACAACTAATGAAAAACTAGGATTCATTGGTCGCGGAGAAGGCATTGTTGCTCTCGCAACTGCTTCCGTTATTTATCCAGGAGAAATTCCGAGATAACATAGATTTGTAAAAGCCCGCTAACGCAGTCCTTACAGCTTGTCACAAAAGGGATTATCACTGATAACTGCAGAATCTTGTACCAGAGACTTCATCATTGCAAGCCTTATTAATATTGCAGAATTATCAGATGTATCCGATTGTGTTTTATTGTTTGTTCAAATGAATCTAAAACATATCTCGTTAGTGTATGCACTGAACTTATTAAACGCACGGTTCAGTTTTAAAAGAATTTTCTATTGCAATGGCTGAAGGTTAGCTAAAAACATTCACAAGAGATAAGTTCAATTGCTGTTATAGGTATTTGAAGAATCCCAAAACGCATATTCAGATAAACTCACAAGTCTTGTGCATTTTGCAGTTTTTTACAAAAACCATAAACAAAAATGCACTTTGATAAAGTTGCTCGTCATACTATCTGTCATACAATCATTGAAACCGTCTTAAAACTGATTCTTGCATCTGCCCAATAACACTTTTTACCATCCTGATTTTCTAGATTTTAATCTTGTCACAACACAGCTTATAAAGTGTAACATTCTTTATTATAATAAAGAGAACTGAACAAATCATTTCGTTGGAAAACCATAAATCTGATGAGCACGTTTTTCAAAAGCATTGGTAAATTTATGAAAAGCAATATCAAACATTGATCCCACCATCAGTGCAAATATTTTGCTTTTAAACTCATAATCAATAAAAAACTCTACATCACATGCATTCATATTTTGAATGGAATGAAATGCCCAACGATTTTCAAGATATTTGAATGGGCCATCAATATATTTTACCTCAATAAGATTTTTTTTCGGCTGAAGAAAAACTTGAGTCGTGAAAGTTTCTCTTATCATTTTATAACCAACCGTCATATCAGCAATAAGCAATGTTTTTTCCTCATACGTCTTCCGAGAACGTATAATCAAAGCCTCACACATCGGTAAAAACTCAGGATAAGATTCAACATCTGCAACAAGATCAAACATTTCATGAGCAGCATGGGCAATTTGCCGATGTGTTGTAAAAGTCGGCATAATTATCCCTATGAAGCCAATTTTGCAGAACGTGCTTTTTGCAAAGCTTCAAAATCATCCCCCGCATGATGAGATGAACGCGTTAGAGGATTGGAAGCCATATGCAAAAACCCTTTTACTTTACCAATCTTAGCAAAAGACTCAAATTCATCTGGAGGAACAAAACGAATGACGGGATGATGTTTTCGTGTGGGCTGCAAATATTGCCCAATTGTCATAAAATCTACATCAGCAGAACGTAAATCATCCATCAATTGAAGTATCTCATTCCGTTCTTCTCCAAGACCAACCATAATTCCTGATTTTGTGAAAATTGTTGGATCAATTTCTTTAACGCGTTGTAATAACCGAATTGAATGAAAATAGCGTGCTCCCGGACGTACTTTTAAATATTTTGACGGAACCGTTTCCAAATTATGATTAAAAACATCAGGCTTAGCAGCAACCACAATTTCCAAAGCACCATCCTTATTACGAAAATCAGGTGTAAGAACTTCGATTGTTGTTGAGGGAGCCTTTCGACGAATAGCACGAATAACTTTTGCAAAATGCTGTGCACCACCATCAGCAAGATCATCACGATCGACAGACGTAATGACAACATGTTTTAACGCCATCTGTGCAACAGCATCCGCTATACGTTCTGGTTCGTTATCATCGACCGCAAGTGGAATACCTGTCGAAACATTGCAAAAAGCGCAAGCCCGAGTACATATTTCACCTAAAATCATAAAACTAGCGTGCCGCTGGCTCCAACATTCACCAACATTTGGACAACCAGCTTCCTCACATACAGTTACTAACTTATTGGAGCGTACAATTCCGTGCGTTTCCTTATATATCTGAGACGTTGGTGCTTTCACACGAATCCAATCCGGTTTTTTCTGAATGACCGTATCCGGACGATGCGCCTTTTCAGGATGGCGCACACGCCTATTCGTAACTCTATCAACCACCGTAACCATTTAAGATCTCTGCCTTTTAAATATGGAACGCCGATATAAAACCATAATGCGAAATTTTCTATATAACCCAGCCATCAGGCATTCAAAACTTGATCGTAAGCATCTAATACGCTTTCTTTCATCATTTCCGACAATGTCGGATGTGGAAAAACAGTGCGCATTAATTCTTCTTCAGTTGTTTCAAGATTCATAGCAACAACAAAACCTTGAATGAGTTCTGTTACCTCTGCCCCAACCATATGTGCACCAAGAAGCTGCCCTGTCTTTTTATCAAAAATAGTTTTAACCAATCCCTGATCTTCACCTAAAGCAATAGCCTTGCCATTTGCTGAGAAAGAATAACGACCGACACGTATATCATAGCCAGCCTCTTTCGCTGCCGCCTCTGAAAGTCCAACAGAAGCAACTTGCGGTGTACAATATGTACAACCTGGAATTTTGCTCTTATCAAGCGAATGAGCATTCTTCATACCTGCAATATGTTCAATACATATTACACCTTCTTCTTCTGCCTTATGTGCCAACATAGGAGGACCAGCAACATCGCCAATAGCGTAAATGCCTTCCACACCTGTCCAGCTCCATTCATCAGTTACAATACACCCGCGATCAGTTTTAATGCCTAATGCTTCTAATCCAAGATTTTCAATATTGCCCTGAACCCCAACAGCAGAAATCAATCGATCAGCTGTTATTGTTTCTATTTTACCTTTAACATCGATATACGCCGTAACAAAATCAGCAGCTTTTTCAACCTTATTTACTTTGGCTTCAGTCAGAATACTGATACCTTTCTTTTCCAACTGCTTACGCGCAAATGTTGAAATTTCCACATCCTCAACAGGCATAATCTGAGGCATCATTTCAACAACAGTCACCTCTGCACCCATATCATGATAAAAAGAAGCAAATTCAATACCGATTGCCCCAGATCCCATCACCAAAAGCGACTTTGGCATTGCAGGTGGAATCATAGCCTCAAAATAAGTCCAAATAAGCTTTCCATCTGGCTCAATGCCAGGAAGAGCACGTGGACGTGCACCCGTTGCAATAATCACATGCTTGGCTTTATAAGTACCTCCACCTAATACCTCTTTAGGCACTGGATTTTGCGGCTGCATAACCGCTTTTGACGATGAAGAAACCATAATCTCCGCAGGCTGGCTACCTTCAGCTCCTTTAATGAGCTTTGCTTCACCCCAAATAATGTCGATTTTATTTTTTTTCATTAAAAAACCAACACCAGCATTTAAACGCGCTGAAACCTTGCGAGAACGCGCAACAACATCTTTAATATTTGCTTCAATGGAACCATTAAGTTTTAGCCCATAATCTTGCGCACGTTCAGCAAAATGCTTCATTTCCGCTGAGCGCAAGAGCGCCTTTGTTGGAATACATCCCCAATTTAAGCAAATTCCACCTAAATGTTCACGTTCAACAATCGCAGTCTTAAAACCACATTGCGCCGCACGAATTGCAGTTACATATCCACCTGGCCCCGAACCAATTACAATTACATCATAAAGATTTATCACAGCAATCCTTCCATGAATAACAAAAACAGATACGCATTATTTTGGCTAAGACAAAAAATCAACACTATAGACTTTTTTCATGCATTCCGTTCCAAACACTATATAAATATCTTCGTTCAATCAAAAGAAGCTGCGAAACCACTATTACAGCTGTTAAGATCAGCTTTTCCCACATCATAACACTATACCGCCAGATACAATCATATCAAAGAGCCTAAAAACCCCTACTACATCAACATTGCCAACGGATTTTCAATAAACTTCTTAAAGGTCTGAGCAAGCTCTGCTGCCAATGCACCATCAACAGCACGATGATCCGTTGAAAGTGTAACAGACATGACTGTTGCAACTGCTAAGGAACCATTTTTAACAACAGCACGCTGTTCACCTGCACCAATCGCAAAAATCGTCGCATGCGGTGGATTAATAATAGCAGAAAATTCTTTCACGCCATACATCCCCATATTCGATACCGCTGTTGTGCCTCCCTGATATTCTTCCGGTTTCAGCTTACGTTCACGTGCACGCATTGCAAAATCCTTCATTTCATTGGAAATAACCGACAAAGGCTTTTCTTCTGCATGACGAATAATCGGAGTAATCAGTCCATTTGGAACAGAAACAGCAACACCAATATCGCAGTGTTTATGATAGAGCATTCCACCTTCAAGCCATGATACATTAGCATCAGGAACAGCTTTTAAAGAAAGCGCAACAGCTTTAATAACCATATCATTGATTGACAGCTTATAAGCAGAATCGGTACCGTCTCGCATTTTCATTACTGAAACAGAAGCGTTAAGCTGTGCGCGTAACGCCAATAATGCATCTAGTTCACAATCTACTGTTACATAAAAATGCGGCACGATTTGCTTTGATTCAACCAAACGCTTAGCAATTGTTTTACGCATACTATTATGAGGTGCAAATGTATACTCACTCTCTTTGAACAGTTTCATGACCTGCTTATCAGAAGCCCCCATAGCCATTGATTGACCAATTTGTGATAGACTAGAAGCACCAAAAACACCATCGCTCAGAGCTTTTTCCACATCGCGCTTGATAATACGCCCATGTGGACCAGTTCCAGAAAGAAGTGACAAATCAAGCTGCGCCTGGGCAGCCAAACGTCTTGCCAAAGGAGATGCAAAAATCCGCCCATTATGTTTATCTTGCTGCATTAAATGCTGAGATGAGGATGCTTCAGAAACCAGAACAGTTCCTGATTCCTCTTGTTTAGTTGCAGATTTTTTCATTGACGAAAAAGAAACATCTTCTTTTGCAACCTTTGCTGCTTCGGCCAAATCTTCACCTTCTTCTGCTAAAATTGCGATTAAAGAATTAACTTTAACTCCCTGTGTTCCAGCAGCAACTACAATCTTAGCGATTGTTCCCTCATCAACGGCCTCCACTTCCATTGTCGCTTTATCTGTTTCAATTTCAGCAATCACATCACCAGAGGAAACCTTATCACCTTCCTTGACATTCCATTTTGACAAATTTCCTTCTTCCATCGTCGGCGAAAGCGCTGGCATCGTAATATTAATAGGCATAGTGCTCCCTCCGTTATGCTTTATAAGTCACAGACTTAACAGCTTCGACAATTTCCGTAATACTTGGTAAAGCTAATTTTTCAAGATTAGCAGCATAAGGCATGGGAACATCCTTGCCAGCGATTGTCGCAATTGGTGCGTCAAGATAATCAAAGGCCTGTTGCATAACGCGCGTTGCTATTTCAGTACCAACAGATGACTGAGGATAACCTTCTTCAATCGTTATCAAACGACCCGTTTTCCTAACTGAAGTAAGTATCGTTGACAAATCCATCGGACGAATAGTACGCAAATCAATTAATTCAACATCAATGCCAAGCTTTTCAATTTCTGGAAGTGCCTGAACTGCGTAATGCATACCAATTCCATACGCAACAATTGTTATATCCTGACCTAGCTTATGAATACGTGCCTTACCAATAGGCAAAACAAAATCATCTATTTTAGGAACTTCAAACTGATGACCATAAAGAATCTCATTTTCAAGAAACACAATAGGATTATCATCACGAATAGCAGCCTTTAGCAAACCCTTTGCGTCTGCAGCGCTATAAGGCATAACAACCTTAAGACCCGGAATATGACTATACCATGCAGCAAAACACTGAGAATGCTGAGCACCAACACGCGCAGCAGCACCATTAGGACCACGGAAAACCATAGGAGCAGACATTTGCCCACCAGACATATAACGCGTTTTTGCTGCTGAGTTGATAATTTGATCAATCGCCTGCATAGCAAAATTAAATGTCATAAACTCAACAATGGGACGCAATCCTCCAAATGCAGCACCAACAGCTAATCCTGCAAAACCATGTTCTGTAATTGGTGTGTCAATAACGCGGCGCGCACCAAATTCATCCAATAAACCTTGGCTAACTTTATAAGCACCTTGATATTCTGCTACTTCTTCCCCCATCAAGAAAACCGTCTCATCACGCCGCATTTCTTCAGCCATTGCCTGATTAAGCGCTTCGCGCACTGTCATCGTAACCATTTCAGCACCTTCAGGGATCTCGGGATCAGAAGCAATATCAAAAACGGGGGGGGTGGGCACTAACAAAGACGGAGAAGAAATCTCTACTTGTGGTTTTTTACTCGAATCTGAAGAAGCTACAGTCTGAGAAATATCTTTAGAAACTTCAGCTTCCTCCAACAATACAGCAATAGCTGTGTTAACCTTCACAGCCTCAGTTCCTTCAGGCACCAAAATTTTACCAATAGTGCCTTCATCAACGACCTCTACTTCCATAGTAGCTTTATCCGTTTCAATTTCAGCAATGGCATCACCAGAATTGACTTTATCACCTTCTTTCTTAAGCCATTTAGACAATTTACCTTCTTCCATCGTCGGCGAAAGCGCTGGCATTAAAATATTAATGGGCATACTCACTTCCCCTACATCAAACTAAAATATCAGTATAGAGCTCAGAAGCATCTGGCTCTGGATCATTTTGTGCAAAATCTGCCGCATCAGCAACAAGCGCACGTATCTCTTTATCAATAGATTTCAAATCATCTTCGCTCGCCCAATCTTGCTCAATAATCCGACTTTTGACTTGATCAATGGGATCACTCTCATCCTTGATGTTTTGCACTTCTTCTTTTGATCGATATTTCGCTGGATCAGACATAGAATGACCACGATAACGATAAGTTTGCATATCAAGAATAATAGGCCCTTTCCCCGAACGCGCCCAAGCAATAGCTTCATCAGAAGCTCCTTTTACTGCACGAACATCCATACCATCAACAACAATACCCGGAATATCAAAAGAAATACCACGACGAGAAAAATCAGTTTCCGCAGATGCACGAGAAACCGACGTTCCCATAGCATACTGATTATTTTCAATAACATAGACGACAGGAAGCTTCCACAGTGAGGCCATATTAAAGCTTTCATAAACCTGACCTTGATTTGCAGCACCATCACCAAAATAGACTAATGTCACATTATCTTTACCAAGATATTGATTCGAAAATGCTAAACCCGAACCAATTGGAACCTGCGCCCCAACAATACCGTGCCCACCATAAAAATTCTTTTCCTTAGAAAACATATGCATCGAGCCACCTTTCCCCTTGGAAAAACCGCCTTGACGCCCTGTTAACTCAGCCATAACACCGCGCGGGCTCATACCAGCCGCCAACATATGACCATGATCACGATAAGACGTGATAATCTGATCACCTTCTTTTGCTGCCTTTAATGTACCAGCAACAACGGCTTCCTGACCAATATAAAGATGGCAAAACCCACCGATAAGACCCATACCATAAAGTTGACCTGCTTTTTCTTCAAAACGACGAATCAAAAGCATTACACGATAAGCATCAATTTCCTCTTCTTTCGTAAAATGAGCTATTTGCGCTGTTTCTGTAATACTTGATAATGCATCATGCATCACAGACGAAGATTTCTTTTTAGCCCGTTCTGCCATATAAAACTCCCTTTTATGATTGCTTAGAGATAACCTTTACGAACAAAAGTTACAAGCATTATAAATCCGCTCAAGCCATACATTGCTTTGAAATATTTTTTATTAATCGACTCCTAATGGATTTTTAGTATCATTGGAGGGAATTAAAATTGTCAATTCATTCGGCTTAGAAAAGTTTAAATTTTTCCGAACATATTCATCCAACATATCTTTCTCAATATGCCCATCACGTAAAAGAGAAATACGTTTTTCAATAGATATGCGTTCAGCTTCTAATTTATGAAGCTCTTCTTTCAATTCGACAATATGTTGATTAATTTTGCTGCGTGAGTAAAGCCCATATTCACCATGATACATATGATAACCAAAATAGCCCAAAACCCCAGCCGTAATAAGTGGCAATATAAAGCGCGCTTTAATTGATCTACGTTTTTGTTTTGTCCACATAATAATAGCACAGTTTTGTTTAAGAGATTTTTTCAACTATGCACGATTTTGATTAATACCTCATTACCAAAACAACCGTACCTAAGCAGCCTTTTTAACCCTGATAGAACAAAAGGTGGGCCTCTCATAACCCACTTGCTGCAATTCATATTCAAAATAGGCTAAGCAGTGATTTTATTCCCACTTTTATCAGTAAATCTACCTGCCAAAATGATAATAAAATCAACAATCGCCCAAATCCCAGTCACAACTAATCCTACAAGGGTCAAAGACAGAACAAGCATTAAAATACCAGTCCAAATTTTACCAACCATAAAACGGTGAACACCAAACACACCAGCAAACCAACAAATCAATGCGAGCATCATTTTTACTTGTTCTGAGTGTGGTTTCAAGAGTGGAAAAACAGAATTGGCAGCACCACCTTCACATACAAAATCAACGGTATCACCAATTCTTGGTGAACGCTTTCCTAACCAATCCCACGTTGCAAATTGATAGCGCTTACCATCCTCACCCGAAACAAGGTACGATCCTTGATCCTGACTAATAATTATACCTCTCATCTTTACCACCTGTAAAATTGTTATTCACATATCATTCTAATAAAACAATCAAATTCAATGTATAGAGTATCTATTTGCTCATAACTATTAACGACGCCAATCACCCGCATAACAAGCATGTTCCCCAAGCATTTCTTCAATACGAATTAGCTGATTATATTTAGCTAATCTATCCGAACGTGCAAGTGAACCCGTCTTAATTTGCCCACAATTTGTTGCAACCGCAAGATCTGCAATAAAAGAGTCTTCGGTTTCGCCCGAACGGTGAGATATAATAGCACGATAACCTGCTTTATGAGCTGTTTCTATAGCATCAAGTGTCTCACTCAACGTGCCAATTTGATTGACTTTAACAAGAATAGAATTGGCAGCACCCATTTTGATACCCTCACGCAAACGCGCTGAATTTGTTACAAACAAATCATCACCAACAAGCTGACACTTTTTTCCGATCGAATCAGTAAGTAACTTCCAACCTTCCCAATCATCCTCAGCCATTCCATCCTCAATCGTAATAATAGGATAAGCATCAACAAGCCGTGCCAAATATTCTACCTGTTGCTGTATATTACGACATGTGCCCTCGCCTTCATAGTAATATGAACTATTTTTATAAAACTCAGTTGTAGCACAATCTAAACCAATAGCAATTTGCTCACCCGGCTTATACCCACACGCTACTATAGACTCCATAATAAAATCAATTACTTGTTCAGCGCTTTTAAGATGAGGTGCAAAACCACCTTCATCACCAACATTGGTATTATGACCTGCATCTTGCAAACGTTTTTTTAGCATATGAAAAATTTCAGCACCATAGCGAACTGCTTCCTTCAAGCTAGGAGCTCCCACCGGAATAATCATAAATTCTTGAAAATCAATCGGATTATCAGCATGCACCCCACCATTAATAATATTCATCATTGGTGTGGGGAGAACATGCGCTTGCACACCACCGATATAACGATACAATGGTAAACTTAATGATTCTGCTACTGCTTTTGCAACCGCCAATGAAACACCCAGAATAGCATTAGCTCCAAGACGCGATTTGTTAGATGTTCCATCCAAAGCAATCATTGCCTGATCAATTGTTATCTGATCTCTTGCATCTCGCCCACCAAGTTCTTCAAGAATCTCCCCATTAATCGCAGAAACCGCTTTTTCAACCCCTTTGCCTTGATAGCGCCTATCACCATCACGAAGTTCTACAGCTTCATGTGCACCAGTCGATGCTCCCGAAGGAACCATAGCGCGACCAAAAGCACCATTTTCCAGATGAACATCAACCTCTACAGTCGGATTGCCACGACTATCAAGTACCTCACGCCCAATAATATCAACAATTATAGTCATGTACTTTTCCTTATACAACAAAAGCTTGAATTAATTTTACTTACAAAGGCCACGATGATATAGAGCATTTTTTATAGACATATATTCAATTCATTTTTTGCCAAATAATTAAAGTCCATCAAAGTTTTAAGCAATCTTTCTAGATTATTAATTTTGATCATATTAAGACCATCAGACGGTGCATTATCCGAATTTTGATGTATTTCCCTCAAAATATACCTGTAGACCAACAAAAACAGCATTCAATTTCCACCATCCCATTTGGTTTAGGCATTTTACTCCTCAAAAAGGACACAAACAAACTTACAGACTAAACTAACCTACTCTGTTCTACAGTTGCCTCAATAAAAGAAGAAAAAAGTGGATGCGGATCAAACGGACGCGACTTCAACTCTGGATGATATTGAACAGCAATGAACCATGGATGATTTACATATTCTATTGTTTCTGGTAAAATATTGTCTGGAGACATACCAGAAAAAATTAATCCACATTGTTCTAGTCTATCTTTGTAATGGACATTCACCTCATAACGATGACGATGTCGTTCGCAAATTTTTGTTACGCCATAAATTTTGGAGATACGACTCCCTTCTTTTAGTTCTGCATCAAAAGCACCAAGACGCATTGTTCCTCCAAGGTTTCCAGATTTCGTACGTTTCTCAAGAACATCCCCCTTGAGCCATTCCGTCATTAAACCCACAATTGCGTTTTTTGTTTCACAAAATTCACTCGATGAAGCATCTTCAATATTTGCTACATTGCGCGCAATCTCGATACAAGCCAATTGCATGCCAAAACAAATACCCAGGAAAGGAATTCTACGCTCTCGCGCAAATTGAATTGCTCGAATTTTACCTTCTGAACCACGCGCACCGAAAGCACCAGGGACCAAAACCCCATGGACTTTTTGTAAATAATGTGCAGGATCCTCTCTCTCAAAAAGCTCTGATTCAATCCATTCAATATTAACTTTTACTTTATTGGCTAACCCGCCATGCGAAATCGCCTCAATTAGAGATTTATAAGCATCTTTCAAACCCGTATATTTTCCAACAATTGCAATCGTAACTTCCCCTTCGGGATTATGGATTCGATCTGTAATATCTTTCCAACGATCCATTTTGGGCTCAGGTGCTGAATCAATTCCAAAAGCAAAGAGAACTTCTGAATCTAATCCCTCTTTATGATAAGCCATAGGAACATCATAAATCGTTGGAACATCTAATGCCTGGATAACCGCACTCGGACGAACATTACAAAAAAGCGATAATTTGCGTCGTTCCGCTTCTGGAATAAACCGATCTGAACGCACCAATAAAATATCAGGGACAATACCGATTGACTGCAAATCTCGAACAGAATGTTGTGTCGGCTTGGTTTTTAATTCTCCTGCAGAGGAAATATAGGGCATCAATGTAAGATGCATATAAACAACGCTTTTCCTTGGCAACTCATTATGAAGCTGACGAATTGCCTCAAGAAAAGGCATTGCCTCAATATCACCAACTGTCCCACCTATTTCACATAAGATAAAGTCAAACTCCTCATTACCTGTGGTAATGAATGTTTTAATTTCATCTGTAACGTGAGGGATAACCTGAACCGTTGCCCCTAAATAATCACCGCGTCGTTCTCGCTCAATAATATTGCGATAAATACGTCCTGTCGTAATATTGTCTTGGCTATTAGCAGAACGCCCAGTAAAACGCTCATAATGGCCAAGATCCAAATCTGTTTCTGCACCATCATCAGTCACAAACACTTCACCATGTTGATAAGGTGACATTGTACCGGGATCAACATTTAAGTAAGGGTCAAGCTTGCGAATCCGCACCCGATATCCACGAGCCTGTAATAATGCGGCTAAAGCTGCCGCTGCAATGCCTTTTCCAAGAGAAGAAACCACACCGCCAGTAATAAAAACATAACGTACCATGGGTTCACATTGATAAGCAGTTTACAATGGCTTTTCCAGCAAAAAAACGCATAAAAGCAAATTTTCTTATAAACAATAAAACAACTATTCAGCAACACTACCAGAAGCTGAATCTTCAATCGGTACAGGAACTGGATTTTCAACTGCTGGTGCGGGAATTCCACTCTGTTCGTGAGAAGGCACTGAAACCCCACCTAATTGCTCAAGAATAGAAGGCTGAGATTTATGATCAGATGAAGGTGTAACCTCTGTCTCGCTTTCATTCTCTGAATTCTTTTCTACATTAACTGGGATACGATTAAGAATATCAGAATGAGAATTCGATAGTGTCCCAACCACGACAAGACTAATAGATGTAGCAAAAAAACAAACTGCAAGGATAGCCGTTAAACGTGTTAATGCATTTTTGGTACCACGCGCTTTCATAAAACTTGATCCACCACTAACACCAAGCCCACCACCTTCTGAAGGCTGAATTAACACAACGCCAACTAAAGCAATAACAACTAAAAATTGAATAACAATGAGTACTGTTTGCATAAACCCTGCTCTTTAAATAACTCTTTATAGCCATTTACACATAAATTGCGTAAAATCCAAGAGAAACCACAATTTACCTTCATAATTTACGATAAACATCGCAAATAGTTAAAAAATCATTTGCTTTTAAACTTGCTCCACCAACCAGAACACCATTCACATGAGGAAGACTCAAAAGCTCAGATGCATTGGATGTTTTTACTGATCCGCCGTAAATCAAGCGCATTTTACACCCATCATCACCAAAACGAGAATAAACCTTATCTCGAATAAAACCGTGCACGCGTTCAACATCTGCTAAAGTAGGTGTTTTTCCCGTACCTACAGCCCATATAGGCTCATAAGCAATAATGAGGTTCTGTTCTGTTGCACCATCTGGTAAAGAATCTTCAAGCTGCTGTGCAAGCACATCGAACACTTGACTATTCTTATGCTCTTCCAATGTTTCACCAATACAAACAAGGGCAACAAGACCTGCTCGCCATGCCGTTTGTACTTTAGCACAAACGATCGCATCACTTTCATGATAAACAGTACGACGTTCTGAATGCCCAATAATGACATGGCTTGCCCCTGCTTCTTTAAGCATAAAAGCTGAAATATCTCCCGTATAAGGGCCACTATCATGAATATGACAATCCTGCCCTCCTAAGAAAAGCTTCTCGCCATCCAATACATCAGAAGCGCGCGATAAAAGCGTCGCTGGAACACAAATAAGAGCTTCAAACAAATGGCCACGATCAGAGCTAACACCAGATGCAATAGCGCGCAACTCTCCAAGAGATTCTCCTGTTCCATTCATTTTCCAATTTCCGGCAACTAAAGACCGAACATTTGGAGCCATATTTTTACCTCAATCACCATCACAATAAAACTTTTACAGCCTTAAATATCAAACTACACAATGAAAGCAAGTCTTTAAAGCTTGCATCTTACGCATCTTTATTGCAAATTCCATAAATACCTGGACAATGATTATGTCAATACACGGGATTGAATAATGCTTAATGCCATAAGAAACACTACAAATTCTTGGATTGTTAGAATTTTTCTTGCGATTTTGCTTCTGTGCCTCATCATTTTATGGGGTGTGCCACAGTTATACACAAAGAATGAAAGAGATCTTTTAACTGCTGGAAAATCAACAATAACTGTTGACGCCTATCGCCTCGCACTTACAGATCAGAGCTTACGTCTAGCACTTGCATCTAATCTTGAACGAATGTTCACACCAGATGAAATACAGCAATACAGAATCCCTGATTTTGTTCTTAATTTGTTACAACAGGATGTACTTTTTGATGAACAGGCGCGTCAAATGAAACTTAGTCTTTCAAAAGATGCTATAGCCCGCGTCATTGGTGCTGATAATATTTTTCAGCAAAATGGAGTTTTTAACCGAGATTTTCTTCTTAAATATATTCAGCAATTACGTATCAGCGAAAATAGTCTCATTGAATATTACGGCAAAAAAGAAAAACGTAATCAACTCATTTTAGCTGCACTATCCGGCATAAAAGTACCCGATATCTTCTATAAAGCGCTTGCTCTTCATCAAGAAGAAACACGCACCGCCGATTTTCTCGTTATTAACCTCAAAGAAAATGAAAGCATTACCAATCCCGATCAAGAAACATTACAGAAATGGTTTGCTGCTCACAAAAATGAGTTTCGTACTCCAGAATATCGTACAGTCTCTTTACTATCTGTGACACCAACCCAATTTATAAACCACCAGAATATCTCTGTAGATGAAGCTAAGGCTTATTATACGCAAAATATCTCGCGTTTCGTTACCCCTGAAAAACGCACAATTGAAGAATTACGATTCCCTACACGCGAAGCTGCCGATAATGCAGCAAAAAAAATAGCCAATGGCCTGAGTTTTGATGACCTCGTTCAAGCTGAAAACAAAACTCTTAATGACATAAAAAAAGGTCCTTTAGTAGAAAATGAGCTTCCTAGTTATCTGGCAGCTGAAATTTTTGAACTTAAGCAAGGACAAGTTAGCGCTGTCATTAATGATCTACAAGGCCCTGTAATCATCCGTCTTACAGATGTTACCCCTTCAGGTACTCTTCCCTTTGAAACTGTAGAACAGGATATTCGCCAAACACTTGCCCAAAACCATGCCGTAACAGACATGCGCAATAATTACACAACAATTGAAAATGCCCGTTTTGAAGGTGCCTCTCTCCAAGAAATAGCCAACCAATATAAATTGCCTCTTCGGAAAATTACTATTGATAAAACAGGAAAAACTATTGAGGGTGTAACACTTACAGATTTACCCCAACAAGATATTTTATTAAAAGCTATTTATCAATCTAATGAAGGAGCTGAACTTGAGCCACTTTCTCTTCAAGAAGGTGGATATCTTTGGTATCACGTGGATGCAATCACTTCTTCCCGCGATAAAACACTTGAAGAAGTCAAACAAGACGCTATCATTCAATGGCAAAGTGAAGAAACACAACGTCTTCTTGATGAAAAAGCTAAAAATGCTCTCAAACAGCTCACTGAAGGAAAAAGTTTTGATTCTCTTGCCAATGAACTTGGCATCACAAAACAAACAACGCCGGCTCTACATCGCCAAGATTTATCAGATATTTTAGGAGCTGAAGGTGTTAAAGCACTATTTTCTGAATCTAAAGGCTATTACGGTATAACAAAAGGCGCGGTTTCCACAAACCGTATTGTTTATAAAATAACAGAAACAACTATACCTGAAAACATCACTGCGCACACCATTTCATCTGATATCCGTGCCAATATGGATATGATGCTAAGAGAAGATTTAAAGCTAGAGATGATACAAGCTGCAAATAAAGAGCACCCTATAGAAATTAATATCTCTAACTATAATCAAATCTTCAATGCTCTTCAGTGAAGTTTTATAAATGATTTTAAGGTTTCATGAGTGAAATTGCGACAAGCCATTTCACTCAATAATTGGAAAAAACTCTTAAATATAGCGCGCATTAGATTATTGTTCGCAAATCATAAACAAATCAGAAGAGAATTACCATGAAATAGACTGCGTAATTGATTTAGCAATAAACTAGCTAATCTGATTTTAAACGAGCACCGTTAGAAATCTACATTCTTCAGATCAAAGCAATCTTCTATATCATATAAAGAGATTTTTTTCTGACTGTCGACTTAAAAACTAACTATCGTATTCATTCTTATTCTGAATAACTATATGGAAAATGGTACATTATTCAAACTTCTAAAAAGCCATCAAGAGCAACTTTTTTCTCTTAAATCTCTGACTTCATTTGAAATAACCATACCCTTCATAAACTCTCTTTTCCATTTCAACTTTTTGCTTACACACATGGATATCAAGAAAAAAATCGCATATCGATACTCTAAGTCATTATCATATAACGTCATTCTCATTTAATAAATAACTCTAAAGTTATCTAGAACTGCGCATCAAAACAAACCAACAACGACAAAATGTCAAATAAACGCGATTAACGTACTCCCATTTACACCATCTCTTCCTGTTCCTAAATTATCTATTAAAATTCTACATTCATTCATAGCTTAAAGTAAACTAAGCCATTTATGACACCAATATCGAAGCAATGACCAATAATGAAATAGGGAATGTTTTTTATCTAATGATACTTAGCTTATCATTATAATAGCTTTGGAAGATTACCGCTAATTGCCGCCTTTGTTATCAACCAATAACGATGAAGCAATGACGAAGTTGCACTTTCTTGAAAAACTGCCGCTCCAAGCTGTACCGATTTTTGAAGAGAGGCTGGCGTAACTGCCAATGGAAGAAATGCTGGTTTTAATGTTTTAGGCAAAGCGATAGAATACTCATAAAACTTACGATAATGATCTCGCGATAACGCTACCATAGCTTCAACAATATGATTCTTTTGTTCATCATTGATACGATTGACCATCAAATCTTCTCTGTCAACACCCACAGATTTTAGTACATCAGCCGGAAAATAACACTGATATTGTAATTGCATAAACGACAAAAGACGTAATATACCGCTTAATGCCTGAGCGATACCCCCATGCCTACATGCTTTTGTGAAATCTTGTGCTGCATCAAAGTCCAATATCTGACAAGACAACTGCAAAATAATACCTGCTGTCTCAGTACAATAGGATTCAAGATCGTGAATATTTGTTATCGGATCATTATAAAGATCAAAAATTCGCGCTTCACAATAACGTAAAAAAGCTGTTTTAGGTAAATTAAAAAGAGGAATTATTGCCAGCAAATCACTCAAAATTGGATTGTTCACGCTATTTTGTACTTCGTCATTAGCAATAGAATCACGCCACCAGCGTAATCGTATCTCCCCAATTAGCGGATCGCTCACGCTTTCACGAATACGAGCAATTTCTACATTAAAAGCATAAAGCGCCGCTAACGCCCTACGTTTTTTTTTAGGTGCAAATAAAACAGATATATAGCGATCACGATCTGTAGCACGTAAAATGTCAAGACAATAAGGAAAAAAATTTGTCATTCTACCGCAAACAACACCGCAGCAACTGCACGATTCTCAGCTAAAAGAACATTAAATGTACGCACTGCTGCTCCTGTGTTCATCGTATCTGTTGAAATATGCTTTTCCCATAAAAGCACCCGTAATTTTTCGGGTAAACGTAATAATTCAGTCCCAGTACCGACCAATAGAATCTCGATCTCTTCTGCCTCTTCTAAAATACGAAAAATATCATCTTGAGTAGGTAAAGGCCCCGCCATATTAATACCATAAATACCTGATGGGACACAAATAAGAGAACCTCGGTGCGACATATCAGCAAAACGGAAGCCACCATTTCCATAAGCCTCAATGGGTGCGCGCCCAGGAAAATGCGCTTCACGAATTTGAATTGCATGAGACATAATAAGCACCCTTTACTTTTAATCTTTTTCCAAAAAATCAGCAAGAACATAAACATCAATAAATAGATTCTGATCATACCCGCAGCGCACTGTTGATGCAAAAGCTTTCCTTTACAGTACCATCAGAATACGGTATGAAAATTCATATCACAAGAATTTGCGGGAAAACGTGGTTAATGAACACAGCCTCTCTATTTATTTCTTACAAGAATGTTTCTTATTCTCATTGTTATTTAATTTGTGAGGTATTGCAATAATTTTAGCCATTCTTTCAATAATGCCATTGTTATATGCAATAAATAATTCATTTTTTCTTTGTGGACATATTCAATTACTGATTATAAAATCACCAACAAAACGAAATGGTTTTTATACAAAAACCATTTCATCTCTATAAACGTAAGCTTTTATAAAAGCCTACAAATCGCCATTATGCACTTGGTTTATCTTCTTTTGATGCAGCTTTTTCCTCTTTAAGAGATACCGCTCTTTCCTTCGCTACCGCTTTATTCGCTTTAGGATTTTTTTGTGCTTTTTTAGCATGAGGATTTGATTTTTCTTCTAAAAGTGGTTCGCCTTTAACGCGAACACAAGTTAATGTTGAACGGATAATACGAATACGCATATCGTCCCCAATTTCAACCTCTAATTCATCACTCTCATCATAAACCTTCGTAACCTTGCCAATAATGCCACCACCCGTAACAACTGAATCACCGCGACGCACAGCATTAAGCATTTCTTGCCGCTTTTTCATTTGCACACGCTGTGGGCGAATAATTAAAAAATACATAATCACAAAAATCAGAATAAAAGGAACAAAGCTCATAAATTGTGCTCCATTGGAAACCTCACCTGCAGCCTGAGCATAAGCACTGGTTGTAAACATTTTTATCTCCTATCGATTAAACTTTAGATATTTCCCACTCTACTCAAATGACTTTTGGTTCAGAGGAAGAAAGCTTTCTTAAATGCTATAAATAGCAGTAATTGCATCATGTAGTTGTAGCCTTTGCAAAGGCAATAAAGCCTTAAAAACGAGATGGCAACGTGCAAAAGTTAAAAAAAAACAGATTTATTTCGTTCTTAATATGTCATAAATACTAACTTTCTAATCAACCAGAAGAAATAAATGCAGAAAGAATTTTCTTATTCACAATTATGTCACATAATCGCCATTCTTAACAGCACGATATCCTCTTCGTATTAAGAATACTTGGCTTAATTACACTAATTTTTTATATGGAGCGAAAAAACGTCATATCTCAACTTATTCAAAACGCCAATTGTATTGGTATAAATTCTCGTTCATAGTATACCAATAACATAAGGAGTAATATACTTAAAAGTGGTAGATTTTTCCAAAAAACTCCCCACCAATACTATGCATCTGTGAAGCGTATACATACGATAGAGCAGAGTCATCACTGGTAAATAAATTATACAGACTGCACTCGATCCATAGTGAGCATAGAAAAATCACTCAAAATATTTAATATTTACCGTGAAAGTTTCACTGCTCTCTCCCCTTTCGTAAACCAATTAAAAACAACCAAATATTCTTTATCATTTTCTGTAATAGTCTTCACGATAATACATCATACAAATTTTTAAAAACTTTTCCTAATGATAGCATTAAAGTATTCTCTTATAATGACGCAATATCTGATAGACGACGTATGATAATGCGATACAATGAACAACTATTAATATCTCTCCAAGACACTCAAAAAAGCTTCCCTCCAATAACTTCATCCTTTAGATTAGTTTTATGTCAAGAGACATATCTTGAAATGATTAATTTTTATATCCACAATTACAACTCACAAAATACTCCTGAATGCTCACTATTACTCCTTTACTCCTTGGAATATACGATAATACGTAGACAATCATTTTAGTAGAGTGATAAACATTCTAATAACAGTTTACACAAGCAGTTTGAGATCAAATTGATAAGCCTATATTGTAAAGAAACTATGCATCATTTTTCCAAATATTTGTTAGGATCAACAGGCTCAGAATTTTTACGTACTTCGAAATAAACGCGCGGCGTTTTAGCATATCCTGAAATACCAGACTTAGCAATTTCATCGCCACGCCGCACCCTTTGCCCCTTACCAACAACAAGCCTATTATTATGTCCATAAATAGTAATAATATTGTCTTCATGCCGAATCATAACGACATTGCCTAGCTTTTTTAGCCCATCCGCCGCATAAATAACGACACCATTTTCCGCAGCTTTGACTGATGAACCTTCAGGCACTGCGATATCTATCCCCTGTTTTATTGTCGTTCCTTCCTTTTGGCCAAAGTGACTCAACAAACGTCCTCGCACTGGCCAGCGCATATTAGAAATTCCTGTTGATTGTGGAGCAACAATATCATTCGAAGACGTTACTGTATGCGGTAAATCGGTTGCAGATTTTGATGCACGCACCTGTCTAGAAAAATTCTGCTCAGTTTTTGATTTATCAGATTTTTCAGCGGACTTAGACGGTGCTAGAGTTACCGTTTTTAACGCAATTCTAGCATTATCTGAAGCACGCGAAGTTATCCTTTTACGTTCATTTGGAATATTGAGCACCTGACCGATAGAGACAAAATCACCGTTTATGCCATTGACTAATTTCAGTGCTTCAACGCTAACCCCCAATTGCTGCGCAATACTCAACGGTGTATCCCCGCTCTGTACAATGTAAGAGTTCCGCCGAACAACAGGAAAACCATCCTCTTGTGAAAGAGTAAGCGTTCCAAGATTTCGTGGTGGAGCTCCCATAATTCGCCCATCAGAAGAATATACTTCCTCTTGTATCAAAGAAGCATATGGAGCACTATAATTCGCGTTTGCATTATCACTTTGTTCTACAGGTGGCAATTCACTACTTTGTATTACACCACCTTGCGATGCAGCGGAAGTAGTTGTATTTGAGTAAGTATCCCCCCTATAGAAACCATCCTCAAAGCGCTGCGCACTGGAACCGCAACCTACTACTGCTATCAACACACCCCCAAAAACTATCCATTGAATACTACACCACAAAATATCGCTACAAACTCTTAAATACATAGTTTTGCTCACTAGCCAATACTCAATTCACTTTATTAAAGCTTTATTAAATCTCTCTAATATTACCTAAAAGTTAAAATCGAGTATTTTATTTCATAAATACCTTAACAAAAAAATCAGCGTAAACCGCTTGTTAAATAAAAAATAAATGTCGTGCGATAATATTAATCTTAAAAAATTAAAGTACTTCTGCAACACCTTTAATAAAAGGCTGATAACGCACTTTAAACATTTCTGAGCGCTCAAACTGGCTGCCAACTTTTCTATAACGCATAACCGTTTGGATTCCTTCATCTGAGCCTATAGCTTGAATGAGAATCCCATTTTCAGCTAACAGCTCTAAAAATTCTATCGGCTCATCAGAACGTGATGGCCAAATGAGAATACGATCAAATGACCCCAAATCTGTCGTACCTCGGCTTCCATCCATCTGTCGTAAAATAATGTTTTCAATTCCTAAAGTCTGAAATTTTTGTCGTGCTAAATCAATCAATGTTTTATAACGATCAATCGTTGTCACACGATGACTAAGGCATGCCATAAGAGCAGTACAAAAACCAGATCCTGTACCAATTTCTAAAACGCGGTGTTTTTTTTTCAAAGACAGTGCAGAAAGAATCAGAAGTTGCTCCTCTAAACGCTCAATATATTCACCGCATTCAATTGGAATCATTTTATTATCATAGGCGCTATTCAGCCAAGGAGCAGCTACAAATTGCTGGCGCGGAATTTTTTCAAATGCTGCAAAAAAATGTATGTCATCAATCCCTTTGCTGCGCATTTTTAGCGCAAGATTTGCCAACTCCTCACGAAATTGTAAAATACCTTTTTTCTGCTTCATGATTTATTTAATCTCCAACACAGTAACAATTTCTGTATAAGCTATTTTTTTCGAAAAAATAAAACCTTGCATATAAATGCTACCATTCTTTACCAGCAATAGACGCATATCGTCTCCCATTTTACAAAATCAACAAGCAGGAATACAACTTACTCCCTTCATATAAGGACGCAAAACATCTGGAATAATAATAGAACCATCAGCCTGCTGGTAATTCTCAAGAATAGCTATAAGACAACGACCAATAGCCGTACCCGAACCATTCAGACTATGAACAAAGTGCAATGCTTTATCACCATCTTTACGATACCGAGCATTCATACGCCGTCCTTGAAAATCGCCACAAACTGAACAACTTGAAATTTCACGATAACGCTCCTGACCGGGAAGCCAAACCTCAATATCATAGGTTTTACGTGCAGCAAATCCCATATCACCAGTAGAAAGAACCACAGTACGAAAAGGTAAGCCAAGTCGCTTCAACACATTTTCGGCACACTCTGTCATACGTTCCAGTTCAGCTAAGGACTGCTCTTCAGTGGTAATCGATACCATTTCTACCTTCCAAAACTGGTGTTGACGCAACATACCACGTGTATCACGCCCCGCAGATCCTGCCTCTGAACGGAAACAAGGTGTAAG
Organism: Bartonella sp. A05; assembly: GCF_026930145.1. Classification (GTDB taxonomy): domain Bacteria; phylum Pseudomonadota; class Alphaproteobacteria; order Rhizobiales; family Rhizobiaceae; genus Bartonella. Next base: position 43,654 of record NZ_JANHOJ010000002.1, read on the forward strand.
AGAAGAAAACCGCAGCGGCAAATTTGTTATCTCAAGAACTTCATTGTTGACCAAATTAGTTAACGGCACTTCTGCTGTAGAAATAAGCCACCGACCATCCGTAGTCCGAAAGAGATCTTCAGCAAATTTCGGTAATTGAGCTGCTCCATAAACAATTTCATCCCGCACGAGAAGAGGTACTGACACCTCTTGATAACCATGTTCATCAACATGCATGTCAAGCATGAATTGGCCTAATGCACGTTCAAGACGTGCCAATGCCCCTGAAAGGATTGTAAAGCGTGTTCCTGACAAACGACTTGCTCGCTCAAAATCCATCTGTTTGAGATTCAGGCCAAGATCAAAATGTTCTTTTGGTGGAAAATCAAACGTCGGAGGTATCCCAAAGTGTCGAATAACAACATTATCACTTTCATCTTTGCCCTTTGGAACATCATCTAATGGAATATTTGGTATTGCTGAAAGAGCATTTTTCAAGTTCTCAACTAATCGTTTTTCTTCTACCACAGCAGAAGAAAGGAAAACTTTAATCTCTTCAACCTCAGCTTTAACACGCTCTACAGTTTCCTGATCGCATTTAGCCAAAGCTTGCCTTATTTCTTTTGAAGCAGCATTTCGGCGCTCTTGTGCATATTGCACTTTAGAAATGTATGCCCGACGCTCGCAATCAAGATCTATCAATTTTTGGGCTTGCGGCTCAATACCTCTGTTTGCCAGTGCTTCATCTAATTTCTCAGGGTATTCACGGATCCATTTAATATCAAACATTAACGTTCCTCATTTGCATCGCTTTTACTCGTCTCTTACTCATATGAAATACCAGCTTCTATTAAAAGGATTCCTCTTTCTTTTCTATTCAGAAATCGATAAAAGTTACCTCTTAAAGAACTGCTGTTGATAAAGTCACAGTAACTTAGTAAAAAATCTGATAGCATCCCTATAGCCGACAATAACAAATAAGAATGGCTCATTTTCGTTGAGATGCCAACATATACGATATTAACAGTTCAACTTTCGTTAAGAAATACTGAGAGAGAAAATTAAAAAAGGCAGACATTTTCAAACAAAAGCCAAAAGGCTTGAAAATTCTTCTCTTAAAACAATCTCATCTGATTGATCGGGTTGTCCAACCTGAATTGAAGCATCACAGACACGCTTTAATGCCTTCCCTGACAAAAATGGTGTCACATGCGCTATTGCAAGCATCTCTTCCAAATTGCCGTTACAATGAAGAACAAGATCACAGCCTGCTGCAAAAATTTTAAGCGTTAAATCCGAAAGATTTTCTGAAAAAGAACGCCCTGTAAGCGCCTTCATGGATATATCATCTGACATTAAAAGACCATCAAAGCCAATTTTCTTGCGAATAACATTTTCAATGACTCTTTTAGATAGCGTTGCTGGTACTTCATGATCAATTGCTTCATAAACAATATGAGCTGTCATTGCAGCTGGCAAGTCTGCCAAATCTCTAAAAGGCATAAAATCATATTGTTCCAAAATATCAAGTGATGCATCTACACGCGCCAACTCACAATGTGTATCAGAAAACGCCCGACCATGTCCGGGAATATGTTTCATCACTGGTAAAACACCACCATCCAAAAGACCTCTGGCAGCAGCGCCTCCCAAAGCAGTGACCACTTCTGGTTCCTTATCATAAGCGCGTGTCCCAATAACATTATGAGCTCCAACCACCGGTACATCCAAAACAGGAAGACAATTTGCATTAATACCAAACTTCATCAAGTCAAAAGCCTGAAGCCGCGACATAATCCATGCAGCACGAAGCCCCTTATCCTGATCTTTTTTATAAATCTCTCCCAAAGTTGCCGCAGTCGGATAAGAAGGTGCTAAAGGCGGACACAAGCGCTGTACCTTTCCTCCCTCCTGATCAATAAAAATAAAAATATCATCGTGCTCACTTATCTCGCGTAAAGATACGGTAAGTGCCTTAACGTCATCTGCCGTACCAATATTACGTGCAAATAAAATAAAAGCCCAAGGCTTATGTTCAGCAATGAATGCTTTTTCATCATCCCTTAGAACAAGACCGGAAATACCAGTAATCATAGCTTTTATTGCCGACATTATCACGATACCTTAACGCTTATATTCATCAATAATTTCTATAAATAAATCTATTGGATTTATTGAAAGATTCGCACATCTTTAAAACTATATTTTATACATGCACAACCACATCCTCATGCGTCAATGAAGGAGCATTTTCTTTAAAAACATCGTTTTCCCCGTTATTTAGAAAAAATTCTAGCACTAGAATTCTAGCATTTTGAAAAAACATTACACTCTTCCCTTCCTCATATAGAAGGTTTGATACATTAGCGTTTCATCCAATTAGTACAAAATTATAAATATTAGAACATAGCATAACAAATAGGTGCATATATATAATGTTAGCATTCGTTTAGATGCATTCGCCTTTTTAATCCAAACATTGCCGGTTTTTATCACAGAGTTTTATTGACACAAAGGTCGTTTTTCTACATTAATCGAAAGAATTTAGGAAGTGATCATACACGTAAGAATAAAGTTCATTTATGAATTATCGGCATATTTATCATGCTGGCAATTTTGCTGACGTTTTTAAACACATTATTGTCACCCGTATCGTAGAATATCTCAAACGCAAAGAGAAAGCCTTTCGCGTTATAGATACACATGCAGGCATTGGACTTTATGATCTCTCCTCCTTGGAAGCACAGAAAACGGGAGAATGGCGTGAAGGCGTAGGGCGGCTTTTATCATTCCCTATCCCAGAAGACGTACAAACACTTCTTTGTCCATGGTGCGATATCATTTATGCAATAAATGAAGGAAATAAAGACATCGTATTCTATCCCGGATCACCTGTCCTTGTTCGCCAATTATTGCGAAAACAAGATAGGCTAACCGCAATTGAATTGCATAGTGAAGATTACCAAACTTTAGCAAGTAACTTTATCGGTGATTATCAAACAAAAGTTTTACATCTAAATGGTTGGCTATCCTTAAATGCTCATCTGCCACCAAAAGAAAAACGTGGACTCATTCTCGTTGATCCTTCTTTTGAACAACCTGGTGAATTCTCCCGTCTTGTCGAAGGAATAGTAAAAGCATATCGACGTTTTCCGGGAGGTATCTATGCTTTATGGTATCCCGTTAAATATGACAAAGAAATTGAAAAGTTTCTTCATGCACTTCACCAAACAGGAATTCCCAAAATTCTACACCTCGAAATGCGTATTCGAAAAAGCTCAATATTGCCTACAATGAACGGAAGCGGCATAATTCTTATCAATCCTCCTTATCTTCTTGAAGAAGAGATAAAAAAGCTCAGTCCTTTTCTTATCACCCGACTTGGGCAAGATAAAAATGCACGAATTACGCATCAATGGCTCCATAAGGAAAAATACCCATCATATTAATTTCTTTATCTGCTGCCTAAGCGCACAAGCCCTTATAAAAATTAAAAAAAATCAAAAAGAGATAAGATTACTTCGACAATTTAGATAATTGTTAATCAGATCAGAAATGTATATAATAGCCAACAGCGTGGACTTGATTTTTTGCTTCATCAGACCACTTTAAAATATCTGATATTATATTGACCATTACAGCCAATCTACAACCAAATCAGTGCCTTCATAAAGCTACCCCAAGAGTTTCCCAGAATTTTTATAATTCTCAGTTTTTAAAATAATCTAAAAATCACAAAATCTAATGCTATAATGCGTTACTTATACAAAATAATATGTGTATTGAAACATGATAACACTTTGACAAAAAGTCACTTTGCGTATGGCAAACACAAAATATTATTGTTGGACAGACCAAATGAGCCTGAAAAATGATACATTCTGCTCTCAAAATGAAGGAAAGGGTCTAGCTTTCCTGTCTGATATTGTATGGAACAATACCCATCAAGAAAACAATAATAACAAAATGAAAGGTACCGCACTTATCCAGGAATTTGCAAAACATCTTCCCCTTAAGCCGGGGGTTTATCGAATGTTTAGTGAAAACGGTGATATTCTTTATGTAGGGAAAGCGCGTAATCTAAAAAAGCGTGTTTCGAGCTATACCCGTGAGCAAGGGCATAATAACCGTCTTGTCCGAATGATTCGCGCGACATATCATATGGAATTTGTTGTAACGCACACAGAAACAGAAGCTCTGCTTTTAGAAGCTAATCTAATAAAAAGATTGCAGCCGCGTTTTAATATATTACTGCGTGATGATAAAAGCTTTCCTTATATTATTATCACTGACGATCATCGAGCACCTGCACTTTACAAACATCGCGGAGCCCGAACACGAAAAGCACACTATTTTGGTCCTTTTGCCTCTGCTGAAGCGGTTACACAAACAATCAATGTTCTACAACGCGTATTTTTATTACGAACTTGTACTGATTCAGTTCTTGAAAACCGTACACGACCTTGTTTACTTTATCAAATCAAACGGTGCGCAGCCCCTTGCACACATGAAGTTAGCGATAGCGACTATATAGCGTTAGTTAAAAAAGCGAAAGATTTCCTTTCTGGAAAAAGCCAATCCATAAAAAAAGAGATGGCTAACGCTATGCATAAAGCCGCAGAGAATCTTGATTTTGAACAAGCCATAGCCTATCGTGACCGGTTATCAGCCCTTTCTCATATACAAAGCCATCAAGGTATTAACCCTCAAACGGTAGAAGAGGCAGATGTATTTGCAATTGCTCAACAGGGAGGAATAACTTGTATTCAAATTTTCTTTTTCCGTATGGGACAAAATTGGGGAAATCGCTCTTATTTTCCAAAAGTAGATTCTTCTTTTTCTAGTGCTGAAATTTTAGCAAGTTTTCTAGCTCAATTCTATGACGATAAACCAATTCCAAAGCGCATCCTTTTATCTGAAACAATTGAAGAAGAAGCGCTTCTTACAGAAGCGTTAAGTCTGAAAGCAAATCGCAAAATATCTCTATTCGCACCCAAACAGGGTGAATGCAAAACCCTTGTGAATCATGCCTATACCAATGCTCATGAAGCGCTTGGACGCAAACTCTCTGAAACATCAACACATACAAAACTCCTTCAGGGTATTGCGGAAACATTTCAACTGTCGCATCCTCCACACCGTATAGAAGTCTATGATAATTCGCATATTATGGGCACAAATGCAGTAGGTGCCATGATTGTTGCTGGTCAAACGGGATTTATTAAAAATCAATATCGCAAATTCAATATTCGCTCGACCGATATTACACCTGGCGACGACTTTGGTATGATGAAAGAAGTTATTAAAAGAAGATTTTCACGCCTTATCCAAACGCATGGTTTGCCCAATAGAGGCAATACAAAAGACGAAGACAAAGATTCTTTTCCTATTTGGCCTGATCTTATATTAATTGATGGTGGTGAAGGACAAATGAATAGTGTGTGTACAATATTATCTGAATTAGGACTAGATGATCTCGTTACAACAATCGGCATTGCTAAAGGCGCTGATCGGGACGCAGGCCGTGAACGTTTTTTTATAAAAGGAAAAAGACCTTTTACACTCCCTCCACGCAATCCTGTTCTTTATTTTTTACAACGTCTACGCGATGAAGCGCATCGTTTTGCAATTGATAGCCACAGAATAAAACGAAAAAAAGACGCATTTAAAAATCCGCTTGATGAAATCAAAAATATAGGCACAACTCGAAAGCGTGCTTTGCTTAACCATTTCGGAAGCGCTAAAGCGGTTGCTAGCGCTTCTATTGAAGATTTAACAAAGGTTACAGGCATTTCCACCGCAATTGCACGAAAAATTTATAACCATTTTAATGAAAAAATAAAGCTTTTCTCATAATCTTTATCTTGTCACATCCACAAAATATGCTTTACTTCACAACAAACTGAAAATGACTCTATGAAAAATCATACTTTTTCTTTCCCCAATATTCTAACTTATGCGCGAATTTTAGCAGTTCCATTGGTCGTAGCATGCTTTTTTTTTGAAGGACGACTACAATCGAGTGATGTTGCACGTTGGACTGCTGTTGCCATCTTTGTAATTGCATCCATTACCGACTTTTTTGACGGCTATCTCGCCCGTATTTGGAAACAAACTTCTAACATCGGCCGCATGTTGGATCCCATTGCGGATAAGCTTCTCGTATCTGCCTGTTTGCTCTTACTCGCTGCAGATAGTACAATCGCTGGGTGGACACTTTGGGCAGCTATCATTATTCTTTGCCGCGAAATCCTTGTATCAGGATTACGTGAATATTTAGCAGAATTGAAAGTCAGTGTTCCTGTTTCTCGCCTCGCAAAATGGAAAACTTCTGTACAAATGGTAGCCATTATATTTCTTTTAGCTGGCCCATCTGGTAATAAAATTATTCCTTATACAATGGAATTTGGTATCATTATGCTCTGGATTTCTGCTCTGCTCACATTGTGGACAGGGTGGGACTATTTTCGTGCAGGCTTAAAACATGTTATCTGATAGGAAATAAGTGATAAAATTTTGCTTTTTTTCCCCATAACTGAAAAGAAACAAAAAATACAAAATTATCCCTACAAATATCCTACACTTTTAATAGCCAATAATAAAATTGAACATAACGTACACAGAATAAAGAAATTAACGGTTTATTGCGTTTTCTAATTGATACTAGAATGAAAGCTCTACACTGATGCAGCCTCAATCAAATCTTACCCTAAATAGTTAAATTGATACAAAAAATGACTAGCCAAGCAAACAAACACACAATTTAATCATAAAATACAGAGAGATATCTTTTAACAAGATAGTTCTTACCTATCTATGTATCTCTAAACTTATAACAAAAATTCCGAACCAATGTTTCGGAATTTTATGTTGTTTGTATATTTTCTAATCAACCAACAATTTCAATATCGGAAAACCAATAAGCTATTTCTGTTTTTGCAGACTCAACGCTATCTGAACCATGGACAGAATTTTCGCTAATCGATAAAGCATGCACTTTACGAATTGTTCCTTCCTGCGCATCAGAAGGATTCGTAGCACCCATAACTTCACGATTTTTAGCAATCGCATTTTCTCCTTCTAAAACTTGTACAACTGTTGGGCCAGAAGACATAAATTGTACCAATTCTCCAAAGAATGGACGCTCTTTATGAACAGCATAAAATCCTTCAGCCTCCTGCTGACTCATCCACACGCGCTTCGACGCAACAACACGCAAACCCGCATCTTCAAGCATTTTTGTAATTGCGCCTGTCAAATTACGACGTGTTGCATCCGGTTTAATCATTGAAAAAGTACGTTCTACGGCCATTTAATCACCCTTATTTTCAAAATTATCTCGCTGCTCTATAGCGAGCAAAAAGTCTTTTGCCAAGTAACCATAAAAAAATCTGCATTAATTTTTAAAATCGTATACTTTTTTGTGATTCAGCAGTATTCAATCGCCATTCCCGCTTACTCAAAAACACTTTCAATCTTGCTCCATTTTTAGGAGAAGATTGAGATGATAAAACCAAATATGTTAAGCGCATATGAGTCACTCATATAACATGCAAAAATACACCCCCCCCAACAATTGCTCATCGTGTGGGAAGGCAAAAAAAATAATAGACAACAATGCATACGATTATCTATGATGAAAAACGTACTTACACATTACCTCAAGAATTATGCTCTGATCACTGAGCCTTAACATGCATAAAACAACTCTCATCCCGAATTGATCAAAGAACAAACACATATGCAAATTTAGAAACGATAGCGTATACCCAAATTACCTTGAAGCGAATGCTCTCTTTTCTGACCTTTAAGATAATAAGCTTCCCCATAAAATGTTAAATTGTCACTGATAGAACCCTTCAAACCAATACCTATTTTACCAGCATTGTCTGACAAGTCAGTGGTAAATTGATGCCATTTATTAATCGTTGTATGGTTACTATCTATATACTGATGCAACCAAGCAGCTGTAACATAAGTCATTAATGAAGCATTACTATCTAAATTAAATTCATGCCCGACAGATAATCCAATTTCACTGCGTAAGGAGTTGGATTTAACGATATCACCTGTCATACCATTTGAAAGCTTTATCTTCTTACCTTCAACCTGTGACCAAGTTAATTGACCATAAGGCTGTGCCCAAGTGTCGCGATTCATCTGAAAACGATAACCTGCTTCAAATAATGTACCAATTGCCCATTGCTTATAATCGCCTTGGAAACCTAAGCCATTCGTTGAAACAGCTTTAAGATTATTTTGGTAATGATTATATTTCAAAACACCGTCTAAATACCACCCACGATTATCAAAATAAGTCGCATAAACTCCCATGCTATAAACATCCATATTGCTAACACCACCCCGTTTATGAGCAATGCGTGCTTTATCATAACCACCAAAACCACCAAGATAAAACGCTCCATTGGTGAGTTCACTTAACCGATCAACACCCAACATGACACCAGTCTGGTCAAGCTTGAAATGCGTATGACCTGTAGCAATACGTTCTTGACCCTTGATAGCATAAGTCCATAAAGCAGTATTTTTCCTATTTCTGTCGAGAATTCCTCTCCCAGAACGCAAACTATGCAACTCATTATTAAAAACAAGCCCAGGGACTACCGCCATAGACAAAACAGCATCCGTCGAAGGACTCGTGACAAAAGCAGAAATCAACGGTTTCTGGTTTAAATGCTGGTTTTGATTCTGCAACTCAAAAAATTGATCTTTTGATAATGAGACCTTTGAAGGAACAGCGCTCGGCTTATTCTGATTTACAGGCAAACTGGAATGTTGTTGACGCGGTGGCCCATCTACTTGATATTCCGGATATGAAACTGCCAAAGAAGCGGAAGCCAACTGGCCATGGTTTAATCTAGAATCCTGACCTTCCGTTGATTGATCAGCTGAAGGAACAGCGCTCGGCTCATTCTGATTTACAGGCAAACTGGAATGTTGTTGACGCGATGGCTCATCTACTTGATATTCCGAATATGAAACCGCCAAAGGAGTGGAAGCCAACTGGTCATGGTTTAATCTAGGATGCTGATCTTCCTCTGATTGATCAGCTGAAGGAACATAACTTGGCTCACCCTGACTTAAATGTCGACGGGAGCGACGGCTCCGACTCGGTGCCTCAGTCTCATGATTTTCTAAAGATGACGCAGCCGAAAGAGCAGCAATTTGCTGTTCCTGATTAAGCTCCAAAGTTTTATCTTCCAAAGATGGTGCAGCTGAAGCAACGGAAACGGGATTCTCCTGAGTTAAATGTCGTGGAGGACGGCTTTGACTAGGACTACGTAACACCTCACGGGTGTTCACACCAGCAGCTGAGGTTGTTAAAGAAGAAAAACCTCGTGAATTCTTACTCCTTCGCTGAGAAGAAGAACCCGAACGCCGATGCTCACCAGCGCTCAAACCCAAATACCAGATTCTTTCCTCTTCACCTTTTTCTCTTTTATTCAAGCTATACATATATGTTCCGATATCTACCGAACCAATTATGTTACCAGAACGATTTGCTAGAGTAAAATTTGCGTTTCCACTTTTTTCATGAATTAAATTAATTTCAGTAATAACATCATGCTTTCGTACAAAAAAATCTGCAATTTCAACACCAGAATCGGCTATGCCTACTGTGTGGTTACCGGAACCATTTTCAACGATTAGGTAGTCGTGCTGCCCTGTAGAACTGATATTGAAATTAAAATGTAACTGACCTAAAAGATTATCAACATAAAGCTGCAAGGGACGTGTTTCATACTGAACCGAGGAAAAACTAACAGTTCCTCCTTTTCCTGTTAAATTGTCAATAATAACCCGAGAATTATCTTCGCTACTCTGCTCACCAACAGCAAATAATTCTTCTGGCGGCCGATGTTCTATAAAAATTCTTTCTTTTGTGATATGTCTTATTGTATCACCCGCATACAAATGAAGATGTCCTCCTTGAGCGACTTGCACTATTCCTTCTAATTCCCCACCACCATACACCCATGAGTGGGCGCCATCTTTAACCTCTAGATTTTTTACATATCCTCCAGGATATACTATTTGAGTAGCACCCTTATTTAAAGTAACATCATAAGCTTTACCCCCCTCTAAAACATGCTGCCGACCATTCTCAAAAACCGTAGTCTTCTGTGCAATACCTCCTCCTTTTATGTATCTCTGTCCTTGATAAAGATTTTGTTCTCCTCCACTCTTAACTTGAGTATTCCAAGCCGTTGCATTGTCGTATATATTCTGCTGCCCTGTTGTTCCATTATGCCCATAAATTACAGCGTCATAGGCACTGCTTGACTTATTTCTTCCTTCAATCTTTACAGCCCCCTCCTCAAAAACAAATTGCCGACCACCCAAAACTGTAGTGTTCATTGATGTTCCTCCACGTGTAACGATTTGGATCCCTCCTATTTTAACATGCGTCTTCGTAGAAATTCCTCCATTCTCAACAATCTCTATATTACCACCTTCAAGCGCAACATCACTACTGATACCTGCATTTCTATCAGGACGTGTAATAAGTGCGGAAACTTCCCCCACCACTCCACTACTAAATCCACTACTCATTTTCATAATTTTTAGAGACTTATTCGCGTTTTCATCTGCACTTGTAACTTGTACCAAACAGCTACTAATTATTAATGCGGAAAAACTTAATTTACATGTATACTGCATGATCAATACCCCGTCATAAAGAATTGAACGAACACCCCGCAATGACTAAATATCTTCTATTTATATCATAATGTGTTCTATTTATGTCGAGATATACTTGTTTATAGAATAATAGTCTCTAATAAATGGCTATAAAAGCGGTGTAGGCTTTCAAAAAATAAGATTGAAAAACAAAATGCACATTGTATCTTTAAACAAAGATACAATGTGCAAAAATGATCAAAGAGAGAAATTATTTAATGAAATACAGAACCAGCCCCTCCCCCCATATATTCCAAAAGTTTATCTTTTAATTATTGAGCGTTAACATGCATAGAATAACTCTCATCCCGAATTGATCAAAGAACAAACACATATACAAATTTAGAAACGATAGCGTATACCCAAATTACCTTGAAGCGAATGCTCTCTTTTCTGACCTTTAAGATAATGAGCTTCCCCATAAAATGTTAAATTATTACTGATAGAACTATTCAAACCAATCCCTATTTTACCAGCATTACCTGACAAATCAGTGGTAAATTGATGCTGTTTATTAATCGTCGTACGATTTGTATCTATATACTCATGCAACCAAGCAGCCGTAACATAAGTCATTAATGAAGCATCACGCCCTAAATCAAATTCATGCCCAACAGATAATCCGAATTCATTGCGTAAGGAGATAAACGCATCACCATTACCTATCATATCATTTGAGAGTTTTACCTTTTGGCCTTCAACCTGTGACCAAGTTAATTGACCATAAGGCTGTGCCCAAGTGTCGCGATTCATCTGAAAACGATAACCTGCTTCAAATAATGTACCAATTGCCCATTGCTTATAATCGCCTTGGAAACCTAAGCCATTCGTTGAAACAGCTTTAAGATTATTTTGGTAATGATTATATTTCAAAACACCGTCTAAATACCACCCACGATTATCAAAATAAGTCGCATAAGCTCCCATGCTATAAACATCCATATTGCTAACACCACCCCGTTTATGAGCAATGCGTGCTTTATCATAACCACCAAAACCACCAAGATAAAACTCTCCATTGGTTAGTTCACTTAACCGATCAACACCCAACATGATACCAGTCTGGTCAAGCTTGAAATGCGTATGACCTGTAGCAATACGTTCTTGACCCTTGATAGCATAAGTCCATAAAGCAGTATTTTTCCTATTTCTGTCGAGAATTCCTCTTCCAGAACGCAAATTGTGCAGCTCATTATTAAAAACAAGCCCAGGGACTACCGCCATAGACAAAACAGCATCCGTCGAAGGACTCGTGACAAAAGCAGAACCCTTATGATTTGGCTGTTGCACAAGTTCCGCAGCCAAATACCAAATTCTCCCATTTTCATCCGTTCTCTCCTTCAAACCATATACATAAGCTCCACCATCAACAGCATCAATCATTCGTCCGGATAAATCTATGAGAGTAAAATAAGCTGCTTTCCTTTTATCGATAATTAAATTACGCCGTTGTGAAAAAGGATTTTTAATTTCAACACCCGAATCCGCAACACTTATTGTGTGATGACCTGCACCATTATCAATAGAAAGATAATGATCATGATTATCGACCATAGCGGTATTAAATATGAAATTTAAGTTTCCTGAAAGATCTTCGATATGAAGCTGAGAGTCATATGGAATAGAACCAATAGAGGTAAAAATAACGCTACCATCACCACTCAAATTCTTAATCAGAGAACTTTTACCTTCTCCTCTTTCAGTAGCAACAAAGTATAATTTTGCATCTTTCCCATTTAATATGACCTCCTCTAGTGTCGTCTTATGTTGGTTATCTCCAGCATTAAGATACACCTTGCCAAAGCCATTAACGATTGTTTTTCCTTCTAATATTGCACCAGCCTGTATCAATGAACTCGCTTGATCATTAATCATGAGATTGAGCACATATCCACCAGCACTTATTCCTTGAATAGCATTTTCATTTAAAGTAACATTAAAAGCAGTTCCTCCGTTTAAAACATACTGTTTTCCACCACCAGAAATTGTAGTATCTATTACATAACCGCCTCTGTCTGCCGCTTCTTCTTTACCAACAATTTGTATTCCTCTCTCTCTAACTTGCGTATACCAAGCCTCTCCGTCATTATATACGATCTGCTGTCCCACTCTCCCATTTTCACCATCAATCACAGTATTATAAGCCTTGCTGCTTATCCCTTCACCCCAAACAACACCTGCTCCAAAAACGCGTTGCACACCACCGTGAATTTGAACTTTGTCTACCAACCCTCCATTTTCAACTCTTTGCTCTCCACCGACATGAATAACTGTCTCTCTTGAAAAGCCTTGTTCTTCATTGGAAGCTTCAACAATTTCATAACCACCACCCTTAATGACGGTCTCTCGACCCTCACCACCTCCATGGATATGAAGCTCTCCACCGTCCTTCACCGTATTTGCAATGGAATGCCCTACTACAAGATTATTACTGGAAACATAGTTATTACCGGAAACATAAACTCTATCCTTACCACTAATCGTATAATTTTTCAGACTTTCTCCTTTAACAATGATGATCGCACGATCTCTAAAAATTGTAATATTGTCTTCTCCCACACTGTAGCCATCCTCGGAATCAATATTGCCATCAGGCTTATGGACTCTAAGAATTTTCATATTTTCACCCAGAGTCATGCTATCAATAGTCTCTAAAAAACTTGGCGGCTGACGAGTTGTTATAGTGATCTTATTTCCAGATAACATAACCTGTACACATTGCTCTGCTTCCTCCCCTCTATTACATTGATAATGAGATGTTGTTGTATGAGGTATTTTTGTATTTATACCATCGCTTAGAAACTGATATAAATGCCTCATTTTGTTTTCGTCTGCACCTGCATTTGATGCAAAATAATTACCCATTATGAGTGCCAAACAACCTAATTTCCACTTATATTGCATAACCGTATCCTTACTATCTATGTCTGAGAAGACATTAGACGTAAGTAGATTTGCAACATCATATTTCAACCGACACTTGTAATATTTTTTTAACGCATCATTAATCTGCAATCTGTCGAAAACAAAATCTATTCTTCCCACCTTATCATAGCTTTTTTGAGTAAAAAGCAGAGGAGAGTACACCCTATATTATTTCAAAACGTATCTCTTAAATGCTATTCATCAAAGAGAAATGCAGAAAACAATACACAACACCACATACAATTTATTATGAAATAACGCATCTACATTATTCAAGATCAAAGATTTTGCTCTAACCAGTGAGTATTTACCGTACGTAAATAACGTTTCATCTTAAGCTAATCAGAAAACAAAACACATATGCAAACTTAGAAACTATAAGTTTATATCCAAATTACCTTGAAGCGAATGCTCTCTTTTCTGACCTTTAAGATAATTGAGACTCCCCATGAAGTATTAAGTTGTTACTGATAGAACTATTCAAACTAATATCTAATTACTAGCATTGCCTGACAAGTCAGTGATAAATTAATGCTGCTTATTAACTGTCAAACAGTCTGTACTATATGCTTATGCAGACTGAGTCGCTGTGGTGACATAAGCCATTCATGCAACATCGCCACCTAGATAAATTCGTACCCAATAGATTATTCAATTTCACTGCGTAATTTTTTAATTTTAATACCGAAATCGATAACATTTACAAAATTAAATAAACAGCCTGAAACACTTATGATATAATCATTCATACCTATTATTGTTCGAATATACTTTAAATATAATGATACCGACTCGACATTTAGTATGAATTTTTTATAATAATTCAGTATGAAATTTTATAATCATCAAATATTAGTTTTATAATTTAATATTAATAAAGGGAATTCCATTCATGTCTATAGGTGTAAAAGAACAAAGCACAAGCCAAGGAAATTCACCCGGTCGGATTTTATTTGCAAGCGTTATTGGCACAACAATTGAATATTTTGATTTTTATGTTTTTGTAACGGCTGCAGCTCTCATATTTCCTTATGTATTTTTTCCAACCCAAAATGAGCAACTTGCTATTTTGCAATCTTTCCTTGTATTCGGTGCTGCCTTTTTTTCACGCCCTCTTGGATCCGTTATTTTCGGGCATTTTGGTGATAAAATTGGAAGAAAAGCAACACTTATCGCAGCTCTTCTTACGATGGGTATTTCAACAGTTATCATCGGTATCCTTCCCACATATGAAACTGCAGGTTGGATCGCGCCCTTACTTTTAACCATTTGTCGTATTGGTCAAGGAATCGGATTAGGAGGTGAATGGGGGGGAGCTGTTTTGCTCGCAACAGAAAATGCTCCACCAGAAAAACGTGGTTGGTATGCAATGTTTCCACAATTAGGAGTACCATTTGGCCTGTTTTTATCTATTATAGCTTATTTGGGTTTGTCGAGCTGGCTTGATAATGACCAAATTATTGCGTGGGGGTGGCGCGTTCCTTTCATTCTCTCATCTCTTCCTATGATGGTGGGATTATGGGTACGTCTTTCGATCAATGAAACATCTGAGTTTAAGAAAACTATGGATCGTGAAGAGCGTATCAAACTACCTATAGTGCATGTATTCCTTAAATGTTCACGGATCTTATTCCTTGGTACATTTGCAGGCATGGTAACATTTGTTTTGTTTTATTTGGTCACCGCTTATTTATTAAGTTATGCAACAAATCACCTGCAATTATCGTTTACTCAAGCCCTTGAAATAGAAATGGCAGGTGCTGTTTGCTGTGGACTTGGTGTCCTTTTAACTGGAAAACTCGCTGATCGGATTCAACGCAGAACTTTGATGATTTGGATAACGATACTCATCGGTGCTTATTCTTTTGCTATTCCTTATTTCCTGAATTGTGGAATTTTAGGTGTTGTTGCAATGTCTGCCATTGGCTTAGGGCTCATGGGTCTCACCTACGGTCCACTCGGTGCTGTCCTTGCTTCACCATTCCCGACAGAAGTTCGATACACCGGTTCATCTGTAGTCTTTAACTTATCCGGTATCGTAGGTGCATCCATTGCGCCTTATATTGCAGAGTACCTCGTGCAGAATTTTGGTACTGCTTATGTTGGCTATTATCTTCTTCTTTCTGCTTTTATTTCACTGCTTTGCTTCGTTGGATTTACGAATGAAGAAATATCTAACTAAATATCATAAAAAACAATAAAATGAATGCTGGAGGCAAAAATGCCACCAGCTTCATTTTTAAAGGCATAGGTCGAGGAACCTTCCACCACAATATTCCAGAAAAAAATGCACAAAGAAAAAAGAACAAAACATCTGCGACATTACTGATATAAATGACAGGAAATATTTGCGATAGGATATGCGTTGTACCCAACCATGCAACACAAAGAAATGATAACATAACTGCCCATATAAGAAGCAAAATTCGATCAATCATCATCTTTATTCCGTTTAAGTATTTTAATTGCAGACCATATTTTCATAGTTCCCAGAAAAAAAATCACAATAAAAACCCAACGGCCTCCCCCTGATCCTTCCGCAATAAAGAGCCACGGATTAATTATTCCTATAATACTAATAAAAATTAAAATAACAGATATTAAGTGCATCAACCCCGCTTCTCCCAACAGCGATTTTCATTCTGCTGCCAATAAATCAAATTATGATTTTCTGCTTTATATGCTTTCCATTGTGCACGAATGAGATCTAAATGCGCATTATTACGACCATCAAACATAACAACAAGCCGTTGGTACATATTAATATCCGAACAAATTGCTCCCTCTATGAGGAAACGCACTTTCGAATTATTCGGATTTTCCTGACCTGTAGTGAGAAATACAGGTTGCAAATTTGGATATTTATCACATTCAGTTCCATGTCCAATGAATGCTTCATCAGCATAAACCCATAAACGAGCATCTATAGCATTACACTGTTCTTTAGTCAGACATTGAATTGTTACTCGACCAAAGCGAGCCAGCGCACGCTCCACAAGCACTGGCAAAGTATCTTCTAAACTTGACTGCGTCAAATGATAGAAAAGAATATCCACTGTCTTAACCCTCACTTCATAAAAAGCCTACACCCTTTTTGAAAGATTGCTATTTTCCAGATACGTAAAGGAATAACCTAAGCTAGAATGATTTTTCTTCTTACTATCGTATACATCATATCGTATTCAATATGCGTTAAACAATAAAAGAGAAGTACAATTATTTAGGTGAATAAATAAAGTCTACTCTATTTTTCAAAACTTCTCTTCTCACCACATTTGAAAAGACAACATAATAGACGGCTAAATTAATGAACCGTCTTCTATGAATGACTAGAAGAAAATATGCACACACATAAAAATAGTCTTTAGATTTTAAGTATAATCTTAATCTGGCGTATTACAGAGACCTGCTTTAAAATTCAAAACTGAAGGTATCATCATAATTCATACATATTACTGAGCGATACATCATGAAATGTGTTCATTCTATGTTATCGCTCTAATGATTGCAATATTCGCTGAGCATTGAAAATTCCTGCACAAATCGATTTTTTTCACAGTGAGCGGACAAAAATTCCAAACAGCTTTATACTTTATTATTTTTATTGATTCCTTCTGTTATTTATCTTCACTCCATTTTCACTAATGATTGCTATTACAATCATTCTTCCAACAATGAAACAAGATTCCAAATTAGCTATATCAATGACCTAACTTATCTAAAAGTGGCTATTAAACCAATTCTTATTCTGGCTATTCTTGCCTCACGAACATCCTTTTCTATCTCTAAATTTATCACCTCCCCCAACACGCTTTAATATGAGAAAAGTGCTAGCCCCCCCCCATTTCGACCTCATTAGTCTTTTTATTCACAAAAGTAGCTTTCAAAAATAGATAAACGATTTTGCTTACTATATCATTCCGATAGAGATTAGTGTGTTTATTTTTTCATGCTATTGACAAATCGCAAGAGTGATGCCCTAGTAAAACTTACTGATACCATTCAAATGCTTTTCAGAAAAAACTTCATCAACGTAAACACTAATTCTAGCCTTAAAACAATACATTCAGACTATGTTGTAATTCATGATAGTTGTTTTCATACTATCTCTTGGACATTTTGATAACAAAATCGGTAGAATCTACTGCAGAGAATGAAAAATATCACAAAAATGGCCAAACATTGAGGTGTCGATGCGATATGCATATATCCAAGACCAACCCAAATTTATGAATGTACACAAGATTGCCAAGAAATTTATTTTCAAACTGATCTTAATTTTTTTTGGCTATTGGTCTAAAATAAAAATGCTCGTTATGATTCCACATCTAGCACATTCGTAAAACGAGCGATAAACACAGATAAATATTTCAGCATAATATTTGGCTATCAACACCAGGAAAAATACACCTTTGCAGAACTTTAATTTTTCTCTATCCTTGCGTAAAGTCACAGATATTGGAAAAAATAAAATCAGATTTATAAAAAAGGATTCTTCAACTTGTCATTGTTTTCATGTAGAAAGACGTATATTTTAATATCAATGACAGTTGGTTAAAACAATACAAAGGCTGGTTAACATGAACAAATTTAAAAATGGTACTTGTGCCTTATTTTTTATCGCAGCTTTGAGCATAAGTAATCTCTCTTTAAACACATTTGTTATACAGTCTGTATCTGCTCAGACGGCAATTGCCGTTACGGTCAATGGAAATCCTATCACAAATTATGATATTCAAAGACGTGTTGCTTTTCTCAAATTACAACAAAAAGGTGGAAACCTTGTTGATAAAGCCAAAAATGAGCTTATTGAGGAAATGCTTAAAAACATTGAAATAAAGCGCCGTAATGTTGATGTCGATGATAATGACATTGAGAATGCTTTTGGGAATTTTGCAGAACAAAATAATATAACTGTGGAACAATTCAAAGAAATTCTGATCCAATCCGATATCACCGTGGAGCATTTTAGAGAATATATCCGCGGACAAATAGGATGGGGACGTCTTGTTCACGCCCGTTATCAAGCTGAAAATGGTCATCTTACCGAACAAGAAACCGCACACAGAATATTACAAAATGGCGGCGTAAAACCTTCAACAAACGAGTATACAATACAACAAGTTATTTTTGTTGTTCCTGCACATCGTCGTTCAGAAATTACACAAAAACGTATACAAGAAGCAAATAATTTCCGTACACATTTTCAGGGATGTAATAACATTACAAGCCAAACAAAAGGCATATTAGATGTTACTGTCCGCAATTTAGGAAAATTTTTAGAACCACAACTTCCTAAGCAGTGGGCACAAGCCATCCTTGAAACACCTGTTGGAAAAATGACTAAACTACAGCAAACACCACTTGGGATTGAGACTCTTGCTGTCTGTCAAATAAAAAGAGTTTCTGATGATCGCGTTGCCCAGCTTATATTTTCTATTGAAGATAGTAAAAAACTTAATCCCCAAAAGCTTGAAGCTCTAAGCGAAAAATATTTGAAAGAATTGCGAAAAACAGCGCATATTCAAAAATCATAATGTCTTCGCTCGTTGTTAGCAGTGGTGATCCAGCTGGTATTGGCCCTGAAGTCGCTATAAAAGCGTGGAGTATGCGTAACATACGTCATATTCCGCATTTTGTTCTTTTGGCCGATCCTGAAGTTATCCGTTCAAGAGCTCGTTTTTTGCAGCTAAAAGTTGATATAGAAATTGTTTTTAGAGAAAATCTTGTAAAAAATTTTCAAACTGCTCTTCCTGTCATGCCATTAAAAAACCGGCAAAGCGACCAATTGGGATTACCTTCATTCAAAAATGCTGCTGGAATCATTGAAGCAATCGAACACAGTGTTCAATTGCTTCAAAGTGGTCGTGCGCGTGCACTCATTACTTGTCCTATTGCAAAAAAAAGCCTTTATGATGCTGGATTTAAATTTCCAGGACATACCGAATTTCTTGCCCATCTTGCTCATAAGCTTTTCAATAAACAATATCATCCAGTTATGATGTTATATGGACCTCAATTAAAAACAGTGCCAATTACTGTTCATATCCCACTCAATGAAGTTCCTTCATACCTCTCCCGTGACTTAATCATCCAAACTGCATTAATTGTTGAACATGATTTAAAAACACGATTT
Organism: Bartonella sp. A05; assembly: GCF_026930145.1. Taxonomy (GTDB): domain Bacteria; phylum Pseudomonadota; class Alphaproteobacteria; order Rhizobiales; family Rhizobiaceae; genus Bartonella. The sequence goes on from NZ_JANHOJ010000002.1 coordinate 63,398, forward strand.
TCTATAACTTCACCCCGTTTAGCTGTAGCTGGTCTTAATCCTCATGCTGGAGAAGAAGGGGAAATGGGAAAAGAAGATATTGAAATTATTGCTCCTGCCATTGAATATCTCAAAAACAAAGGACTAAATATTGTAGGTCCCCTATCTTCTGATACAATGTTCCATGAACAAGCAAGGAAAGCATATGATGTTGCTCTTTGTATGTATCACGATCAAGCCCTTATTCCTGTTAAAACATTGGATTTTGATACTACTGTCAATATCACCTTAGGACTTCCTTTTATCCGAACATCTCCAGATCATGGAACTGCTTTTGATATTGCTCATAAAGGAATAGCATCTCCTGAAAGCTTTATTGCCGCTCTTCAACTTGCAAATCAACTTGCAAAAAAATAATCTGATAACATGCCAATAGATAATCTGCCTCCTCTCCGTGAAATCATTGATACATATGGACTGCAAGCTAATAAAGCTCTAGGTCAGAATTTTCTTTTTGATCTCAATTTAACCTCTAAAATAGCCCATCAAGCAGGAAATCTAGAGAACAAACCTGTTATCGAAGTTGGTCCAGGTCCTGGTGGACTAACTCGCGCCTTACTCGCACAAGGTGCCATCGTTACAGCAATAGAATGTGATGAGCGCTGTCTGCCCGCATTATTAAATATAAAAAAGTACTATCCGCAAAATTTAGAAATTATTTGTAATGATGCTTTGCAGCAAGATTTTGCAAAGATCTTTGAAACATATCCAGAAAAACCACGTATTATTGCAAACCTTCCATATAACATTGGAACACAGCTCTTATTAAACTGGCTTTTGACAGAACAATGGCCTCCCTTCTACGAATCAATGACACTAATGTTTCAACGCGAAGTTGCTAAACGCATTACTGCCGTTCCCCAGTCCCCTCACTATAGCCGCCTTAGTGTATTAGCCGGCTGGCGTACTATAGCTAAAATATCTTTTGATATCTCCCCGCAAGCTTTCACTCCAGCACCGAAAGTAACGTCTTCTGTTGTTCATATCATTCCACGCCTGCAGCCCCTTACCTGCTCAACACAAAAATTAAGCTTAGTAACAAAAGCTGCTTTTGGACAAAGGCGAAAAATGCTGCGTCAAAGTCTTAAGACTATTGGAGGTGAAAAACTCTTAGAAAAAGCCGGAATTGATGGAACACGTCGTGCTGAAACACTTTCAATTCCCGAATTTGTAGCTTTAGCCAATTTGGTTTGTGTTTAAAACCTAGACTCTACTCATTTGAAGATTCTTATAAACAAGAAGTCCCCTCATCAATCTTTTCAGTAATAAGGCCACCAATGAAAGACTCAAGAAAGTGACAACGCTCACGTTTCATTGTTTCTGCTAAATAAATTGATTGAATATATAACAAAGACTGATTTAAATCCTCATTAATTATAATATAATCGTAAGAACGCCAATGCTGCATCTCTATTCGTGCATTATTCAATCGCAAATTGATGATATTTTGACTATCTTCTGCACGACGATGCAAACGAGAAACAAGCTCTTTCATTGATGGAGGCAAAATAAAGACAGATACAGTATCCCCTGGCATTTTTTTTTGCAGTTGTTCAGTACCTTGATAATCAATATCAAATAACATATCTCGCCCAGCAATCAATGCATTTTCGACACTCTTACGTAAAGTTCCATAATAATTTCCGTGAACTTCTGCCCATTCAATAAACTCATCTCTATCGCGCCTATGTTCAAACTCGTTTTTTGAGATGAAGTGATAATGAAGACCATCGACTTCACTGGGACGTCTTTGTCGTGTTGTCATACTAATAGACAACTCTAATTTTCCATCTTGCATGAAGGCTCTAGAAAGAGTTGTTTTACCAGCACCTGAAGGAGAAGAAAGAATAAATAGAAAACCACGACGTCGATCAATGTTAGGAACACTTAATTCACTATCAAGTAATGTCATAATATCACTCTATTTTTTCTAAAAGTCTTTTCTAAAACTTCAGCAATGGACGTTTCAAATTCTAAAAAGATTTAACGTGTCCGCTCTAACGCGTGCCACTTGCGGACATTTGCATTATGTTCATCTAAAGTTTTAGAGAAAACATGCCCACCCGAACCATCAGCGACAAAATAAAGGTCATCACTTTTAGGTGCATTTGCTACTGCTTTTAAAGAATCACGACCTGGATTTGCAATAGCTGTTGGTGGTAATCCATCAATTTTATAGGTATTGTATGGTGTTTCCTTTTCAAGATCTGAACGATAAATCGCACGATCTGAAGGCTTACCTTTTCCACCAAAGATACCATAAATAACCGTTGGATCGGATTGGAGCCGCATGCGTTTAGCAAGACGATTATGAAATACGGCCGCTACTTGTGGCCTCTCCGCTGCAATTCCCGTTTCTTTTTCAACAATTGATGCCAATATCACCAATTCATCAATGGATTTAATAGATAAATCAGGTGAACGAGTAGACCAAATTTCATGAATTAACTTTGTTTGTCCTTCACGTAGTCTTTGTATAATTTCTGCACGTGTTGTACCGCGAACGAAGTGCACAGTATCGGTCATTAAACTGCCTTCTGGAGGCAAAAATTCTGGAAGATCACCAATCAATATTTCATTAGCAGCTAATCGATCAAAAACCTGTTGAACTGTCAAACCTTCTGGCACTGTAAATGTATATTCAATAGATTTCCCTTTTACAAGAATATCCATAATATCCTGCATAGAAGCATAAGCTGGAATTAAATATTCACCTGCCTTCAGACTTTTTGTTTTCTGATAGAAACCAACTCCATATACAAAAATATCTGATGATCGAATAAGTCCTCGTTTTTCAAGCAATAAGGAAATTTCGCGAATACCCATTCCAGGAGAAATAAAAACGACTTGCTCTTTCTCAGCCCTTCCTTTTCCTTCAAAAATATTTTTACCAATATAAAGAGGAATGCTCACAGCCAAAAGAGAAATCATAATCAGCATCAGAAATAAATTACCAAAAATGACCCATAGACTGCGCACAGTATGTGATTTCTTCTGCTTCTCGTGTGCTAACATATCACGCTCGTTTGTCGAATGCTTCAATGAAGAATCACCTACACTTTGTGATAGTCTTTCATTTTTTACATCGGACATAACCATCAACCTTTATATACTACACTATAGTCTCTCGTTGAAATTATAATAAAGAAGAAGCTAAAGAAACGGCAAGAATAAATAACAATTCCTATTCTCCAAAACGCCGCATTATCAAAGTTGCATTTGTTCCACCAAAACCAAATGAATTAGAAAGAACCGTATTAATTTTTCTTTCGCGCGGTTTATGTGGCACAAGATCAATTTTTGTTTCAATCGATGGATTGTCAAGATTGATCGTCGCCGGAGCTATATTATCCCGTATTGCCAAGATGCAAAAAATAGCCTCAGCTGCACCAGCAGCACCAAGTAAATGCCCAATCGACGATTTTGTGGATGACATTAATACTTTTGAGACATGATTACCCAAAACACGTTCAACAGCGGCCAATTCTATAACATCGGCCATCGTTGATGTCCCGTGGGCATTAATATAATCAATATCACACACATTTATTTGTGCACGATTAAGAGCAGCTATCATACTGCGCTGCGCCCCCTCACCATTTTCTGCAGGAGCTGTAATATGATAAGCATCTCCAGACAAACCATAGCCTATCACCTCAGCGTAGATACGAGCGCCTCGCTTTCTTGCGTGCTCAAGCTCTTCTAAAATAACGACCGCGGCTCCTTCACCCATAACAAAACCATCACGATCCTTATCATAAGGGCGTGATGCATGCTCAGGATCAGCGTTACGGCATGTAGAAAGAGCTTTACAAGCAGCAAAACCAGCAAGAGATATTCGATTAACGGGCGATTCTGTACCACCTGCTACCATCACATCTGCATCACCCAACGCAATTAAACGAGCTGCGTCACCAATCGCATGCGCCCCTGTCGAACAAGCCGTTACAACTGAATGATTAGGACCTCGCAAGCCATGCTTGATTGCAACATAACCAGAAGCAAGATTAATCAAACGCCCCGGAATAAAAAAGGGAGAAATTCGCCGCGCCCCTTTATCACGCAGAGTATAACCTGCCTCAACAATACCTTCAACACCACCAATACCTGAACCAATCATCACACCTGTGTGAATCTGATCTTCATCACGTTCGGGATGCCATTCAGCATCTGCGAGTGCTTGATCGGCAGCAGCCATTGCATACACAATAAATGGATCAACCTTACGCTGCTCTTTAGTCTCCATATGCAAATCAGCGTTATATGTGCCATTTTTCCCATCTCCCACAGGAATACGCGCAGCAATCTGGCATGACAAATCATCCACATCAAATTCAGTGATGCGCCGAACACCGCTTTTCCCTTCAAGAAGTCGCTTCCAACTATATTCGACATCACCAGCCAAAGGAGATACCAATCCTAAACCAGTAACAACAACACGCCTCATATTTTTAACCTTGAATCGACCATTACTCCCCCCTAAAAGCTATATTTACAAATAGCTCCAAGCAAAGAATCAAGACAAAAGCACTCTATGCTTTTGCCCTTCAATAAAATTATGCAGAAGCTTTATCGATAAACTTTACAGCATCACCGACTGTGAAGATCGTTTCGGCAGCCTCATCTGGGATTTCTACACCAAACTCTTCTTCAAAAGCCATAACGAGCTCAACCGTATCAAGGCTATCTGCTCCTAGATCATCAATAAAGCTTGCACTTTCCACTACTTTACTCGCATCAACCCCAAGATGCTCTACGATAATCTTTTTAACACGCTCTTCTGTATCACTCATGTTGAAATCCTTATGAAATCCTTAAATTTATATTGTTCGACTAGACTTGGTTAGCGATATTGATTCACCAAATCAAGCGATAGCTGCATTGCCCTAGAATTTTAACGATAACTTAGAACATTCTGTAGACATCCCCTAAAAATGCGCTAATTTAACACCTCGATATAATCTAAGCAATTACCACATAAAGAAATGAACACATTATTTCATTTCATTCAGCCCTATCTAAAATAATAAAGCTCATAAATCAATGTAGAATAAAGTAAATATTCAAATCATTACCATACCGCCATTAATATGCATCGTCTGACCAGTAACATACGCAGCCTCATCACTTGCTAAATAAACGGCTGCAGCAGCGACTTCCTGACCAATTCCCATACGCTTCATTGGAATTGCAGTCATGATTGCTTCTTTTTGCTTTTCATTGAGTTTATCAGTCATTGCAGATTTAATAAACCCCGGAGCAATACAGTTAACCGTAACATTTCGTAAGGCGATTTCTTGCGCCAAAGATTTAGAAAAACCTATTAAACCAGCCTTTGCAGCACAATAATTCGTCTGCCCAGGATTACCAACGACTCCAACAACCGATGCTACGTTAATAATACGCCCGTAGCGACGCCGCATCATAGCATGTGTTAATTCGCGCGTCAGAATAAAAGCAGCTGTCAAATTGACAGCTAATACATTATCCCAATCTTGATCCTGCATACGAACCAAAAGGCCATCTCGCGTGATGCCGGCATTGTTGACAAGAATATCAACACCACCCATCTCCTTTTCTGCCGTTGCAGCCAATTGCTTAATAGCTTCACGCTCAGATAAATTAGCAGGGAAGATAAAAACATTGTGACCGAGATCGGCAGCAACTTTTTTGAGCTTTTCTTCACGTGTCCCATGAAGCCCAACTATTGCTCCTTGCGCATGTAAAGAACGGGCGATTGCCTCACCAATGTCTCCAGACGTTCCCGTCACAAGAGCTTTACGACCTGTCAAATTAAACATTTTTATTGACTCCCTAAAATTAAACACCAAGCACCCTTAGAGCTCTTTCAATTTCCTCAGCCGAACCAATCGTTAACCCATCGATATTCTTATTAATACGACGAGCTAAACCTGTAAGAACCTTTCCACAACCAACTTCAAACAGCGTATCAATTCCATTCTTTCCAATCCACTCAATTGTTTCACGCCACCGCACTCGCCCCGTTACTTGATGAACAAGAAGCATCAATATACGTTCCGGATCACTTTCTGGAGCAACAGAAACATTTGCAATAAGTGGAACCACAGGTGCTATTTTGTTAACGGATAAAAGCGCATCCTTCATGACATCAGCAGCATGCTGCATTAAAACCGAATGGAAAGGTGCAGAAACCGGAAGAATAAGCGCACGTTTAGCGCCTTTTGTTGATGCAACTTTTACTGCTTCCTCAACGGCCTCTTTTGCACCTGAAATGACAATTTGTCCACCGCCATTATCATTAGCGATCTGACACACGCCTTTTTCTGAAACAAGTTTACAAATTTCTTCAACAACTTGCTCATCTAAACCAATAAGCGCTGCCATCAAACCTTCACCAACAGCAACAGCCTCCTGCATAGCATTGCCACGAATTCGTAAAAGCCTCGCAGCATCAGCTAGACTGAATGTACCAGCAGCACAAAGTGCTGAATATTCCCCTAACGAATGGCCTGCAACGAATTTTACGCTTGTTTTGACATCAAGCCCCAATTCCTCCATTACACGAATAACCGCTATGGATACGGCCATTAATGCCGGTTGTGCATTTGCTGTTAATGTTAAAACATCTGCTGGCCCTTCAAACATAATATGTGATAATTTTTCACCTAAAGCATCATCAACTTCCTCAAAGACCATACGTGCCGCAACAAATTGTTCTGCAAGCATTTTGCCCATACCAACAACTTGGCTCCCCTGCCCTGGAAAAGTGAATGCTGCTACCATCTGTTGACTCCTAAACTGCGCAGTGACCTATTTTTCATCTCACTCATAAGCTCAAATTCAAAAAAAGCAACTTATTTGGAACGAATATCTGCCTTAAAATTATATTTTAAGGGAGGTATTTGGTATAAAAAAACAGGGAAATACGGTGCAATAAATCGGATAATACCCCAACTTATAAAACTTCCTAAAACGATACCAGCAAAAACATCGAAAGGATAGTGAACACGGGTCAAAACACGTCCCCAACAGATCAAAAATAACAATACCAACGCAAACCTAAAAGCATTTTTGTACCGATAAAAATAAAAACCAAATGTATAAGATGCAATAACCAATGCGTGATTACTAGGAAAAGAAGCTGTTGCTTTATGCATGATCAACGGCGATGTCAGATATGCAATAAACGGGCGTGGGCGAAAATAAATACGAGAAATAAGATAACCTAAAAACAAAGCGATACAAGAACTAACACAAATACTTAACACAACACGCCGATTCATACCCCCCCCGCAAAACCATAACACACAAAGATGCACAGGAATAATATAAATCAAAAACTTTGCACAAAAGATACCAAACCAAACAAAAACCGACCATAACTGATGATTATCGGCAATCATTTCAAAAAGCACTCTATCAATCTGGGTTAAAAAATCCATTCTTATTCTATTATCCCTACAACATCACTCTGCTGCCTTACATAAGCGGCAGAATATAAAAAATTATGACAAGATTCACTAATCATATCTTAAAGTCATATTTTTTGTCATCATCAACTTGCTATTTTTTGAGAGAAGCTGTAAACATCAATTGTTCATTACCTGAATTTTGGCTGGGGGTTGAACGGAGGGCTGGAAAATAACCAGTAGGAGATATAATAATTCCGACCTCCCGTATCTCCGCTCTCGAATGTCTCGAATAAAAACGCGCCCTTTCTTCTTTGGGTTTACCAAAAAGACAAGTCGCAGAGGCTTTGCGCCAAAATTGGTTAAGTTTTAATGAGAAGAAAGGCAAAACAATGGCTCTTTATGAACACATGTTTCTTGCCCGGCAAGATATCGCACCACAGCAAATTGATGAGCTTTTAGAAACGTATAAAGGTGTCATTGAAGCGCACGGTGGAAAAGTTGGGCGTGTTGAAAATTGGGGTCTTCGTCCCCTTGCTTATCGTATCCGCAAAAACCGCAAAGCCTATTATGTGCTAGTTAATATTGATGCACCCGCCGCAGCAATTGCTGAGGTTGAGCGTAGAATGCGCATAAACGAAGACATTTTGCGTTACATGACCATTCGCGTAGAAAAGCATGAAAAAGAGCAATCTGCTATGCTTTCACGCATTAACCGTGATGATTCTCTTGGCAAATCTGAAGAGAGATCTCGCTACCCACGTCGACAATATGAAAATACTGTAGAAGGAGTAGAATGATGACTGAGGTTAATCCAACTCTAGCACGTCGCCCTTTTCATCGTCGTCGCAAAACATGTCCATTTTCAGGTGCAAATGCTCCAAGAATTGATTACAAAGATGTCAAGTTATTACAGCGTTACATTTCAGAACGTGGTAAAATCGTTCCTTCACGTATCACAGCTGTTAGCCAAAAAAAGCAGCGTGAATTGGCTAATGCCATCAAACGTGCTCGTTTTCTTGGTTTACTGCCGTACGTTATGAAATAAGCTTTAAAATACACTAAGTAGTCGGGATACCTTCATCGGCTACTTTTTTGTTTTGATAATATATCGATTGATTACCGTATGTAATTAATTTGTGACGTGCACAAAAATATATAAAATCCAGGTTGGAGCGTTATAATGCTCCTAACTGCAATGAGCAGGACAGCGATAAATGGAAAATATTCGTTTTTATAAAGTAATGACCGGTATCGTGGCTGGTTTGTGTGCTGTCGTTATAGGAATGGCAATCACTAGCATAGCGCATATTGCGCCTTACCTTTCTTTTTTTCTGGGTTGCTTCATTTCACTTCCAATTTTTATCGCTGCATTTGGTTGGGGAACATTATCTAGTTTTGTTGCCTTAATAAGCGCGACCGTTGTTCTTGGTATAGTTCATAATATCTATATCGGTCTTGGCTTTATGTTGCTGTTTTTTCTTCCTGCTCTCTACGCTTCTTGGCTCCTTGGACTTGCGCAACCAGTGCCAGAAAAAAAATCATTGATGTGGTACCCATTATCATCCGTTATTTTTCTGTTAACCAATCTTATTGCCTTCATGTCAACCATCATTGGAGCCTATATCCAAACTGACCCGGCTACGCCTATAATTGCTAAAGAAATCACCGAAAATATAGCACAAACAATACGACAATCACAATCTATAAGAGAAACAGATATTCTTGCATTTAGTGAACTTTTAATGACACACGCAGCAACCTTAACGGCTATTGCACTAACTGTTTACAGTTTGATTTTTCTTATAAGTAATATTTATTTTTCAATGATAACAGCTCGGTATATGAAGTGGTTGAACAGACCTCATGATGATTGGAAGAAAACATTCCGTCTTCCGTTTTCTGGACTTATTATTTTTATTATCGCCTGCTGTGCATCAATGATTGAATTTGGTTCTATTTTTAATTTGGGCGCACGTGTTTTTACGACTGCATATACTGTCATCCTATCAATAAGCGGTCTAGCGTATCTCCATAATATGACAAAAGGAGTAAGCGGCAGGATAATTATATTATCCCTTGTTTATATCGCTCTTTTAACTGTTGTTTTTGCTCCACCTATTTCTTTTATGATGCTTCTGATGGGGATTTGGGCAACTATTCAATATAGTAAACAATCACGCGATGAACTTCGTTAAATTATTTATTCGAAAGGAAAAACTATGGATATTATTTTACTTGAACGCGTCGCTCGTCTCGGTCAAATAGGTGATATTGTCTCTGTTAAAGATGGCCACGCACGTAACTTTCTATTACCTCAAGGTAAAGCTTTACGTGCAAATGAAGCTAATAAAAAACATTTTGAAACACAACGTGCACAACTCGAAGCTCGTAATCTTGATCGTAAGAATGAAGCTCAAAAAATTGCTGAAAAACTTGATAGTAAATCATTTATTATCATCCGTTCAGCTGGTGAAACAGGGCAGCTTTATGGTTCCGTATCAACACGTGATATTGCAGAAACTATAACAATCGATGGCTATTCTATTGAACGAAATCAAGTTGAACTTAATCATCCAATAAAGACCATCGGCATTCATACCATCAATATTAGCCTACACCCTGAAGTGCAAGTTTCTGTGACAATTAACATTGCACGTTCGGCCAATGAAGCGCAACGGCAAGCGGAAGGTGAAAACCTCACATCTATTGAAGCAATATATGGTATTCAGGAAGAACCATTGGCAGAAAATATTGATAACAATGATGAAAACAGTGTCGATGATGAGGTTTAATTAACGTTTATCCAATTGATTTAAATTGTGGTTCTTATTCATTCACCTTTTAAAATGTTAGCATCTCATAAAAATACTCAGTTTAAAAATTGAGTATTTTTATAAAAATATGTTTCTATTTAGAAGATGTTTTATATCATCAAAATTGGAACAAAAAACCGTTTCATATTCCACCCTCAAATTGAGCAAATCTCAATGCCAAGTGAAAATTTTCATGTTCATTATCTTCTAAAATGTCCAAATCATGAAGAAAAATAGCTTTATCATAACTACGAATGAGATTTGAAACTACATTATATCGAAGTACTTAAAGGGTATGCATTACGATTTTTAGAACATTTGAAACAATAAAATTCTTTCTAACATGGTGTTTTCTGTATGAAAAAATCCCATCTTACGATATCTTAAAATTACTTTTTTCTGATATAGAAACCACTATTGCTCAAATTCACATAATGCATGTACAAGATATCATTTCTTTCTAAATAATTTGTTTGAACATTTTAAATTTATTAAATCATAAAATATAAAGAAATGTGATACATAAATGATGAATGAGTAATCAGAAGTATGTACCTTTAAAAATTACAATTGTGATTTATAAAATAGAGAAGAAATTTGTTATACTATCCTTTTAATGTACAGCACTCAATTCGTTGTCCAAGATACCAAAACGCAAAATTTCAATGAAAAAGACTGTTATGGAAAAAACGGACATCCTTAATTTTAATCTTTCTCAAAAAGAAGAAACTTCTTCTTTTCGACAACTACCGTATAATATTGAAGCTGAACAAGCATTGCTTGGTGCTATTTTTATTAATAACGATGCACTTGATCGCGTTTCAGATTTTTTAAAACCAGAACACTTTTTTGAAACATTACATCAACAAATCTTCGATGTTGTATCACAAACTATCAAAAAAGGAAAACTTGCAAATCCCGTTACCATCAAGCCCTTTATTCCAGCTGACGAAAAAATAATCGGAGATATCACTGTATTTCATTATGTTGTTCGTTTAGCTAAAGAAGCGGTTACTGTCATTAATTCTGAAGATTATGGCCGAGTGATCTATGATCTTTTTATTCGACGATCCTTGATTGATCTTGGAACTCAAGTTGTTAATACAGCCTTTGATGCCCCTATTGAACTAACACCAGCTCAACAAATTGAAACGATCGAACGTAATTTGTTTGGATTGGCAGAAAAGGGAAAATATGGCGGCGGTTTTGAAAGTTTTGAGGAAGCTGTTAAAAAAGCCATCGATATGGCAGGAGCGGCCAAAAAACGATCTTCACGATTATCAGGTATAGCAACACACATTAAAACGCTTGATGAAAAAATGGGAGGTTTACAACCATCTGACTTGATTATCCTTGCTGGGCGCCCTGGTATGGGAAAAACCTCACTGGCTACCAATATCGCTTTTAATATTGCTAATGCTTATAGGCGTATTGCCAAAACAGAAGATTCGTCGCAAGAAAATGAAGGAGGCATTGTTGGATTCTTCTCTCTTGAAATGTCGTCAGAGCAGCTTGCAACACGTATTATTTCTGAACAAACAGAGGTCTCTTCTTCTGAAATTCGACGTGGGAATATTTCAGAAGAGCAATTTGCAAAATTATTGCGCTCAATGAAACAGCTACAGGAAGCGCCACTTTATATCGACCAAACGGGTGGTATATCAATTACTCAATTAGCTGCACGCGCACGCCGTTTAAAACGGCAACATGGTTTGGATGTCTTGATTATTGATTATATACAATTAATGACAAGCAATTCAAAGCGTTCATCTGAAAATCGTGTTCAAGAAATCACCGAAATTACTACGGGACTAAAAGCTTTAGCGAAAGAGCTGAATGTTCCCATTATTGCTCTTTCACAGCTTTCGCGTCAAGTTGAAAGCCGAACAGATAAACGTCCACAGCTATCAGACTTACGCGAATCAGGTTCAATTGAGCAGGATGCTGACGTCGTTCTTTTTGTATATCGTGAAGAATATTACCTCAAAAACGAAGAACCCAAAATAGGAAGCGCTGAACATCTCAAATGGCAAGCCACAATGGATGAAGTTTTTGGGAAGGCTGATATTATTATCGCCAAACAACGCCATGGACCAACAGGAACAGTTCGTCTTTGCTTTCAATCAGAATTTACACGTTTTAGTGATCTGGCAGAAAATGATTATCTTCCAGAGCAATTTGGTTAAACGACTATGGCACGCAATCGTATTCAATTTATCTGCCAAAGTTGTAGTACAACCCATTCACGTTGGGCGGGTAAATGTAATTCATGCGGAGAATGGAACTCTCTGATCGAAGAAGGTACAAATAGCGGTATCGGCAGCGGCCCGATGCAAAGCACACGTAAGGGGCGTGTGATTCCATTGACTTCTCTTTCTGGAAATAGTGAAGATGCCCCGCGCATTTATTCTGGCATTTCTGAACTTGATCGTGTTACTGGCGGTGGCTTTGTTCGTGGATCTGCACTACTTGTTGGTGGCGATCCGGGAATTGGGAAATCAACACTCCTTACACAAACAGCAGCCGCCTTATCGCGAAAAGGACATCGTGTTATCTATGTTTCAGGTGAAGAAGCGATTGCACAAATCCGCTTACGTGCACAAAGACTTGGTGCAACGAATACAGAAGTTAAGCTCGCTGCTGAAACCAATGTTGAAGATATTCTTGCAACATTAAATGAACATAAAAAACTTGATATGGTCATTATTGATTCAATTCAAACCCTATGGTCAAATGCAGCTGATTCAGCGCCTGGAACTGTGACGCAAGTGCGCATTGGTGCTCAAGCAATAATTCGCTTTGCAAAAAAAACAGGTGCAGCCGTTGTTCTTGTCGGTCACGTTACAAAAGATGGACAAATAGCAGGCCCTCGCGTTGTTGAACATATGGTTGATGGCGTTCTTTATTTTGAAGGCGAAGGCGGTCATCATTATCGGATCCTAAGAACTGTGAAAAATCGCTTCGGACCGACCGATGAAATTGGCGTTTTTGAAATGTCTGATAAAGGATTACGAGAGGTTGCGAACCCATCTGAACTCTTTTTAGGTGAACGTAATGAAAAAGCCCCGGGAACTGCTGTATTTGCAGGAATGGAAGGGACACGTCCTATATTAGTAGAAATTCAAGCACTTGTTGCCCCCTCTTCACTTGGAACACCACGACGTGCCGTTGTAGGATGGGATGGAAATCGCCTTTCAATGATTCTAGCCGTCTTAGAAGCTCACTGCGGCGTTCGTTTTGGACAACATGATGTCTACCTTAATGTTGCAGGCGGTTACCGAATATCAGAACCCGCGGCTGATTTAGCAGTTGCGGCAGCTTTGGTATCCTCTCTTGCAAACATTCCACTTCCAACGCAGTATGTGTATTTTGGTGAAATCAGCCTTTCAGGAACAATCCGCGCTGTCACCCATTCAGGACAACGCATCAAAGAGGCAGAAAAGCTTGGTTTTCAAGGAGCTATTCAACCCGCAGCAACAACCGAAATGATAAAATCTCAAACATTTCAACAAAAAACATTCTCCGATCTTCCTGAATTGGTTGCGGCTATTGCTTCGAGTCGAAAACAACCTTTACCAAACGCATAATAAGGCAATAAGAACGCTATAAAATGAACAAGAGCTTTGATATAAAAATAGAAACTGACATAACGCGAACAATTCTACACTGATTAAAGCAGAATACAACTTTATACATAAGAAGGAATCAACAAATGAGCATAACGATCCTTGATGGCATTGTCATAGCAATCGTCCTGTTCTCCTCTTTTCTAGCTATGATTCGAGGTTTTTCACGCGAAGTGCTATCGTTGATTTCTTGGGGCATTGCAGCTGTCGCTACCCTGTTTTTATTTAAACATGTCTTGCCATTCATTGAACAATATATCTCCAACAAAATGATTGCATTGATTGCCACATTGATTATAATTTTCATCATTTTTCTTATCATAACTTCTATCATTGCCATGAAAATCGCCGATCTTATCATTGATAGCCGAATCGGCATGGTGGATCGTACAATCGGTTTTATTTTTGGAGCACTTCGCGGCGTATTAATCATGGCTATCAGCATTTTGCTCGTTAACGCACTTGTCGAACCTGAAAAACAATCCGACTGGCTAAAAAATGCAAAAACAAAACCCATGTTAGATTCACTGGGTCAAAAAGTTTGGGAAATATTGCCAAAAGACCTCGATCAAGCCCTCGAAAAAGCAGAAAAATTTCTTTAAAATGACGTAACCGCGAATAGTAAGAATAGCAATGAAAACATACTTATACAGAATGAAGAACAATTTTTTATTAAGAAAAAATTTCAAAAACATGTGCTGTATAAGATTAATGGTTTCTCGTGTCATCTCTGAAAGAACATAATGACAAAAATCGATATCCCCTGCCCGAAATTCTCATTTGATGAAGATACCCTGCATGAAGAATGTGGGGTGTTTGCTATCCTTGGACACGAAGATGCTGCAACATTAACAGCTCTCGGATTACATGCGCTCCAACATCGTGGGCAAGAAGCTGCTGGAATTGTTTCTTATCACAACAAAATGTTTCATCAAGAAAAACATCTGGGTCTTGTCGGAGACCACTATACAAATCCTACAACACTTGCCCGTTTACCGGGAGATCGAGCTATTGGACACACCCGCTATTCAACAACTGGAGAAGTAGCATTACGCAATGTACAGCCTCTTTTTGCTGAATTAAAAGCCGGAGGTATTGCTATTGCGCATAATGGAAACCTAACGAATGGTTTGACCTTACGCCGTGACTTAATTGCCTCCGGTGCTATCTGCCAATCCACATCGGACTCAGAAGTCTTTCTTCACCTCATTGCTCGCTCCCGGCATGAATCCTCTTCTGATCGATTTGTTGACGCTATTCGACAAGTGGAAGGTGGATATGCTATGCTTGCGTTAACACGCACAAAACTCATTGCTGCACGTGATCCAGTAGGTATTCGGCCACTCGTGATGGGTGAACTTGATGGAAAACCAATCTTTTGTTCAGAGACCTGCGCGCTTGATATCATTGGAGCAAAATATATCCGCGATGTCAAAAACGGTGAAATCATCATATGTGAAATACAAAAAAATGGTGAAATCACTACAAAAACTATCACACCAGAAATAGAAAAGCCAGAAAGGCTTTGCCTTTTTGAATATGTTTATTTTGCTCGTCCTGATTCAATCGTTGGGGGGCGAAGCGTTTATACGGTTCGTAAAAATATGGGTATCCATTTAGCGCAGGAAGCACCATGTAATGGTGATGTTGTGGTTCCTGTTCCTGATGGAGGCACACCTTCTGCAATTGGTTATGCGCAAGAAATTGGAATTCCTTTTGAGCTTGGCATTATTCGTAATCATTATGTTGGTCGCACCTTTATCGAACCAACCCAACAAATTCGTGCATTTGGTGTTAAATTAAAGCATTCTGCAAACCGACCTATTATCGAAGGAAAACGCGTTATTTTGGTAGACGACTCCATTGTACGTGGAACGACATCCGTCAAAATTGTACAAATGCTTCGCGATGCAGGAGCCAAAGAAGTCCATATGCGTATTTCTAGCCCAATGATTTTCTATCCTGACTTCTATGGCATTGATACACCTCAAATTGAAAATCTCTTAGCGAATAAATATCCAAACTTAAAATCTATGTGCAATTTTATTGGAGCGGATTCATTAGAGTTTCTTTCAACGGATGGCTTATATCTTGCTATCATAGGAGAAAAGCGAAACAATTCTGCCCCACAATTTACTGATCATTATTTCACAGGCGATTATCCTACACATCTTACCGATCAAGAAATGACCCCTAAGGTTCATAAATTATCTGTCCTTAAAACCAGAGATTAAGAATG
Organism: Bartonella sp. A05; assembly: GCF_026930145.1. Taxonomy (GTDB): domain Bacteria; phylum Pseudomonadota; class Alphaproteobacteria; order Rhizobiales; family Rhizobiaceae; genus Bartonella. The sequence continues at coordinate 79,509 of NZ_JANHOJ010000002.1, forward strand.
AAACAATTGGATTTTGATCTTTCTGGACGTGTTGCGTTAGTCACGGGCGCTTCTAGAGGAATTGGTTATCATTTAGCGTTAGAGCTTGCAGCACGCGGTGCTCATATTATCGCCGTTGCACGAACAATTAGTGGGTTAACTGCACTTGATAATAAAATCCGAGAAAAAGGTGCTTCAGCAACGCTCATGCCACTTGACCTATATCATCTGGAAAACATTGATGCTCTCGGTATTTCAATCGCCGAACACTGGAAAAAACTTGATATTATAGTCGCAAATGCCGGAATTCTTGGAACAATCTCACCAATAGCTCATATTGAAAATGAGACATTTCAAGAAGTTTTTCAAGTGAATCTCATTAGCCAATGGCGCTTAATGAAAACAGTTGAACCCTTATTGCGCAAATCTAATGCCGGACGAGCTATTTTGCTATCATCAAGCGTTGCTCACTCTGCGCGCGCTTTCTGGGGACCTTATGCCGCTTCTAAAGCAGCTTTGGAAATTCTTGCTCGCTGTTGGGCAGAAGAACTCAAGCAAACACATATTAAAGTTAACTGTGTTAACCCCGGTGCAACACGTACCGCAATGCGCGCGCAAGCCCTGCCTTATGAAGACCCTCAGACCTTACCTTTACCACAACAAATTGCTAAAAAAATAGTACATCTATCATCACCCAACTTAAAAGAGACAGGAAAGCTTTTTGATGTCAAAAAAAATCGGTTCATGAATTATCATATACCCGATTAATCATAATTATAGACATCACCAAATAAAATTAAAGTTCTCTATGTTTATATATGCATCTCACTGCAAAGGCGAACCATCTAAAAGATGGATATAGAGCCTAGGCTTCTTAGTCAGTTACATTTATCTTTTCTGCCTCTAAAGCAGCCCGTTTACTATAAGCTATAGCACTATAGGGTAAAAAAATCATATAACCGACAGCTGTTACTAATAAAGTATACCATGTATAAGTTGCTAAAAAACCAACATAAATAACCATAACAAGCATATACGGTATAACAAGATCACGCCTCAATTCTCGACCAATTGTTTTTGCATTCCACACAGGCAAGCGGCTAACTAAAAGAAAAGCAACAAGCACAGTGTAAAAGCTAAAAAGCAAAGCCCAGCCCCAACAGGGTTTCAAACCAAGAGCACCTAAATAAACAGGCAATAAAAGTAATAATGCACCTGCTGGCGCAGGAACACCAACAAAATAATTCCGCTGCCAGCTTGGTATATCAACATTATCTAACATCACATTAAAACGCGCCAATCGTAAACAACAAGCGACACAATAAACAAGTGCGGCGATCCAACCTACTTGATGAACCTCTGTCAGTAGAAAGGAATAAACAACAAGAGCAGGAGCGACACCAAAATTAATAACATCAGCAAGCGAATCCATCTGCGCTCCAAAAGATGAAGTCCCATCAATCAAACGAGCAATACGACCATCAGCCCCATCTAAAACTGCTGCCAAAAGCACCATAAAAATAGCCAATTCATAGCGATTCTCAAATGCCAAACGAATACCGCTCATTCCAACACAAATCGCCAAAATAGTGATAATATTCGGAATAACGTACCGCATTGGTATCAATGAACGCCTACGATGCGCAACATCATCACTATGTCCTTCAGGATCAAAAGAAGAAAACTGCAAAGAATTTCTCATGACTTATCCTAATCAAGTCTAAAATCAGTTATAGCTGAAGCAGCATTAAAAGAGCCTAAAACTGTTTCTCCAGCGACTGCTACCTGACCAACTGCAACACGCAACTTTATTTCCGTCGGCATATAAATATCAAGTCGAGAGCCAAAACGAATTAATCCAAAGCGTTGACCAGTGGTAACCGAATCATTTTCTTTTGACCAACAGACAATCCGACGAGCCATCAATCCTGCTATCTGTACTACACCAATTTTGCCATGTTTGCTATCAATCACCATTCCATTGCGCTCGTTAAATTGACTGGCCTTATCAAATTCAGCATTAGAAAACTTACCTGCACGATAAATAATAGATTCTACCGTACCGCTCACAGGAATACGATTGATATGACATGAAAAAATATCCATAAACACAGAAATACGTACCATTTCTTTGTTACCCAACCCCAATTCTTCAGGCGGAATACATGGTTCAACAAACGAAATACGTCCATCGGCAGGAGACACAATTAAATCAGCATGCATAGGCGTCACACGTTCTGGATCACGGAAAAAATATATACACCACACTGTTAAAACAAGACCGCACCAAAACAATGGGTTCCATATAAAACCAAGAACAAGTGAAATAACAAAAAATGCCATAATAAAAGGGTAGCCTTCTTTATGGATTGGGACAAAGCCATTATGGACAGATTGCACAAAACTCATATAATTTCCTATTCGTAATATGATGTAACAGTTAATAAATCTTTTTGTTCCTTTCCTTCTAATGTATCTAATTAATCACTTTATATAAAGATATAAAGCGTGATCTTATTTTCCGTAACTTATTTCTTACGATTAACAATACCTAGCTCATCTTCTTCACACATTTTACGTAATTTCTCTTCAGCCTGCGAAGCTTCAAGCTGCTTATTCCACATCGAGGCATATAAACCTTTCTTGGATAAAAGATCAGCATGAGTCCCTTTCTCAATAATACGGCCATTTTTGAGCACTAAGATTTCATCAGCGCCAATAACCGTAGAAAGACGATGAGCAATAATTAAAGTTGTACGCCCACGACTTACAATATCTAACGCCTGCTGAATTTCTTGTTCTGTTGCAGTATCAAGAGCTGCTGTTGCTTCATCCAAAATAAGAAGTGGAGGCGCTTTTAAAAGTGTCCGTGCAATAGCAACGCGTTGTTTTTCACCACCTGATAGCTTAAGCCCACGCTCTCCGACTATAGATTGAAAACCTTCTGGAAGCATCTCAATAAATTTTAATATCTGAGCCATTTCAGCGGCTTCGTGAATTTCTTGAGATATAGCATCCGGACGCCCATAACCAATATTGTACGCAATCGTATCATTAAATAAAACTGTGTCTTGTGGCACCATGCCGATTGCTTCACGCAAACTTTTCTGAGTTACATTACGGATATCTTGTCCATCAATCGTTATTGAGCCCTCCTCAACATCATAAAATCGAAAAAGCAATCGAGAAATCGTCGATTTGCCAGCTCCCGATGGCCCAACAATCGCAACTGTTTTCCCTCCAGGCACTTCAAAATCAATATCTTTAAGAATCGGACGAACCGCATCATATGAGAATTTTACCTGATTAAACCGGATAGTACCATCGCTTACAACTAACGGCTTAGCATCTAATTTATCAATAACTTCCTGCCGAACATCCAAAAGATCAAACATCGCTTCAATATTCGTTAAACCCTGTCGCACTTCACGATAAATCGAGCCAATAAAATTTAACGGAATTGAAAGCTGCATTAAAAGTGCATTAATAAAGACAAAATCACCTACCGTTTGTGTCTGATTGAAAACCTCATAAGCTGACATCAACATAAGAATAGTCATCCCACTGCCAAAAATGAGAGCTTGACCAAAATTCAACCAGCTTAATGATGTCCACATTTTCGTAGCAGCTTTTTCATAGCCTGCCATAGAAGAATCAAATCGATAAGCTTCTAGAGATTCATTTCCGAAATACTTAACTGTTTCATAATTTAAAAGAGAATCAACAGCACGTGTATTTGCTTCAGTATCTGCCGTATTCATTACATGTTGAACACGCATACGCCAATTGCTTGTCTTGATCGTAAACACGGTATACAAACCAACCGTTATCACAACTATAAGAAAATAACGCCACCCATAATTTATATAAAATACAAATGCTGTTAAAACAAATTCTAAAATAGTTGGCACTGTATTCAGGATTGAAAACCGAACAATCGCTTCAATTCCCTTTATACCACGCTCAATGACACGGGAAATCCCTCCAGTTTTCCGCTCCAAATGAAAACGCAAAGATAATCCGTGAATATGCACAAAAGTTTTATATGCTAACTGACGAACAGCATGCTGACCAACGGCTCCAAAAAGAAAATCACGAAACTGATTTAACCCAGACTGAACAATACGCACAACATTATATGCTAAAACGAGCATAATAGGAATTATCCAAGTTGGTGAAAACCCTTCAGGTAACTTAGAGCTCGTATCAAGAGCATTCGTAGCATATTTAAAGAAATAAGGCACAGATATGAGAACCAGTTTTGCTAAAACAAGACAAAATATTGCCCACATGACACGCTTTTTCAAATCGGGCCTGTCTGATGGCCACATATAAGGCCATAAATTATAAAGTGTGCGTAGCATTCGACCAGCATCTGACGACGCGGTTTTTACCGTTTCATTCTGTTTCATAAAACTTTTACTTCTTTATCATCTTTAATAAGCATGAGGATCATTCTTCTATAGGTCATATCATATTTTCTTTTCATTTCCAGTGAACTATATTGCACACTAGAGTATTTTAAGGTTAATCTGTCTTTGAAAAAGGAAAAGAAATAACACGCAATAGAAATTATTTTTGTCTACATTCCTCCATACAAGGCCCATAGATAACCTCTCACGCTTTACACGCTTTTTAAAACTCCACTTCCGTAAGAAATAGAGCAAGCTCTTTTACAACAAGAAGGCAGGAAAAGCCAAATGACGCAAAGAAAAATTAAGATATATAATTAAAATCTACTAAATACATAAAACAATCGAATGCTACGAATGTTTGGAATTATAAAGCCCTGACGCCATAATACCATCTCTCATAGAACAACTTTTTCTAAAATCAATTGGAGATCGCTTGATTGAGGCAATATAACCTGGCTGCTCTCACAAATTAATATAAATACAAGAAAAATAATAACCTGCTTAAAAACACAATATATCTACAGTCATACAAAAATTCTGTAAAATTCTCTCCTTGTTTATGAAAATTGAAAGAGCATAATAGACACTATAAGCGTTTTATCTCCCACATCGTGATACGCTCACCGGTCTGTGGATCCTTTCCATCTTTTAAAAAGACACCTCTTTCTGCAAGTTCATCACGAATTTTATCTGCCGCTGCCCACTCTTTTTTACAGATAAGCCGGAGCCTTTCAGAAATACACTGATCAATAAACTGCGAATCAAGAGGTAGTGTTCTAACGAAAAGAGGACATTCCCTTTCTTTAATCCACTCTCGCCGTAATAACCCGAGCAAATCCATACCATGTAAAAGCACTACAGCATTTCCATCTTTATAAAATTTTCGCAAAATAGTTATATAATTCGATGTATTAAGGTCATCACTTAATGTATTTATTAAAGAATTGTCTATAAATCCACCCTCATCCAGACAATCGTTTTGATCACGAAGCAATTCATACCAATGATATAACTCACTACTGGATTGCGCTAAACGCTGAGTAGTCCAATTTAATGGCTCACGATAATTTGTTTGCAACATAGAAAACCGCGCAGACAAACCCGCCCAACTCTGTTTTATTTCATCTGTCAAAGCATCATTAAATTCCAAAAAATCACTCTCTAAGACAGAACGAATGGTAATAAAATTACCAAGGCTCTTAGACATCTTTTGGCCTTCAACTTGCAGAAAACCGTTATGCATCCAAAAATTAGCCATGCGTTCAATCCCAAAAACAGAACAACTTTGTGCAATCTCATTTTCATGATGAGGAAAAATCAAATCAATCCCACCACCGTGAATATCAAAAACATTCGCAGTTGGATCATCACACCTTAAACCACCACCATAGGGATCTAACAGCTTTGCCATCGACATAGCCGAACATTCGATATGCCAACCTGGACGGCCTAAAACAGCAATTCCTGCCGGAGACTTCCATCCTGGCTCTCCCTCTGCAGAGGGTTTCCACAAAACAAAATCCATTTCATCCTTTTTATAAGCAGCAACATCTACACGCGCACCTGCCCTCATTTCATCAAGCGATCGTTTTGCAAATGCACCATATCGAGGATGATCTCCCATACTGCTTACAGAAAATAATATATGATTTTCTGCTATATAAGCGTGCCCCTTTTCAAGAAGCATTTCAATTAAAGAACGCATTTCCTCCAAATGGTCGGTTGCACGCGGTTGATGAGTTGGCAATAAACAACCAAGCGCTGTTGTATCCTCGTGAAATTGATTATATGTACGCTCCGTTAACTGACGAATAGCATCATTTAATGCCAGCTTTGGATATTCGCTAGATGCTCGTGCGTTAATTTTATCATCTACATCTGTAATATTACGAGCATATATAACGCAATCCTCACCATAGACATAACGTAATAAGCGGAATAAAACATCAAAAACAATTACAGGACGTGCATTACCGATATGAGCGTAATCGTAAACTGTCGGGCCACAAACATAAAGACGCACATTAGCAGCATCAATCGGTATAAAATCATCTTTCCTACGTGTAAGCGTATTATAAAATCGCAAATTTCCCATAATTGCACTCCGTTAGCGATATTGCTTACTATCTTTTTGATAAAACTTATTCGTATTATCAAGCTCTTAGTATTGTGCAACAAAAAATCTTATTAGATTTATTTTTACCAACAAATCATTTTACACAGCATATAATAAAAAATATCAACAAATGATAATCCATAAACAAATTCTGCATAAACAAAAAAGCGAGAGAATCCCTCTATTTCATCTTACTTAGGCTGTATATATATTGTCCGTAGAAACAATCAATTTTTATTAAAAAGTGCATCTTCAATAAACAGCACCACATGAGGCTAGGAACACAACAAAGTTGCGAATAGAAAATCTAAAATATCTCATGATGCTTAATGCTTCACTTTTATCACCATGTTTATAATATCTCTGCATGGTTATTTCTTATCATCTATCATGCCCTAAATTGTTACAAAAGATTCACAGTTAGCAAGAATAAGCCAATCATTATCTAGTATCACTCTAAGACATGACCGATAATGTAGCTATTTTCTCGCAACAAAGATGTATTAAAAGTTAGAAATAAGAAAAATGTATAACAAATTGATAAACATAATTATTTTAATATTTTTTTTAATTTCAACACCAACTTTTTCACAACAACTCCCGCTATATGATACAAAGTTACTGAGATTAGCAGAAATTTTGGGTTCCCTGCATTATCTGCGCAATCTTTGTAGCACTCCAACAAGCCAGTGGTACGATCATATGAGCGCATTGATTGAAGCAGAAGAACCAACCCCACAAAGACGTTCCCAACTTTACGAAGCATTTAATGGAGCTTATCGCGCTTTTTCAACCAATTATCACCATTGTACACACTCAGCAATTGAAGCTGACAAAAGATATGTTCATGAAGGCGCAGCTTTATCCGAAAGCCTACTCACGCATTTTAACAATTAACTTTTATGTAATTGTCAAATTCCAAATTTGCGTTATATCAAAAAAGAACTTTTCAAAAATAAATGAGAGCATAAATTATATCTAGCACAAATATAATAAATTTAATCATTTAAAAACAAATAATTAGTGATATTTATTAAAATTATATTTAAAGTAATAAAATTTCAAACGGCATTGAATCAAAAATTCTGGCAACAGCTGTTTTAACACGGTATACTGCACCTTTTGCCCATACAACTAAAACATAAGCCTTAAAACTACTTCTACGCACGCGTAATAAATTTACACCTGCACAAAATTATCATGGATGCTCTTTGCACACCAAAATTGTGCAAAGAGCATCCATCTATTTTAATCTTATTACGCTTGTACTTCTGTAAATTTCACAGGTTCACCTTGTGAAGGTGTGACAATTTCACCTTCCCACATAACCCGCTTACCACGTATAATAGTTCCTACTGGCCAACCTTTAACCTTTTTACCGTCATAGGGTGTCCAACCCGCGCGTGAACCAACCTGTATATTGGTTATAGTTTCTTCCCGTTTAAGATCAACAATAGTCAAGTCCGCATCATATCCCACAGCAATGCGCCCTTTCTTGCTGATACCAAAAACGCGACTAGGCGCATGAGACGTCAGATCAACAAAACGTTCAAGAGAAATTTTCCCAGCATTAACATGTGTCAGCATAATTGCTGCAGTTGTCTGCACACCTGTCATCCCCGAAGGTGAAGAAGGATAAGGCCTATTCTTTTCTTCAAGCGTATGAGGAGCATGATCCGAACCTAAAACATCAACAATACCTTGCTGAATACCATACCAGAGCGCATCACGATGACGACTTTCACGAATAGGCGGATTCATCTGCACCAATGTTCCAAGACGCTGATAATCATCAGCGGTCAAAGTTAAATGATGATGTGTTGCTTCAATCGTTGCTACATCCTTATGATCTTTCAAAAAATCAATTTCTTCCGCTGTAGAAAGATGTAACACATGGATACGCGCCCTCGTTTCATGCGCAATTTTAACCAAACGCTGTGTACATTTTAGTGCAGCAATCTCATCACGCCAAATCGGATGCGATGACACATCCCCCGGAAGACGAAACATTTTACGTTCATTAAGCCGTTCCTCATCTTCAGAATGAAAAGCCGTACGACGGCGTGTATTCTGCAAAATAAGACGAACACTTTCATCATCATCCACCAGAAGATTTCCCGTAGAAGATCCCATAAATACTTTAATTCCAGCTGCACCGGGAAGTCTTTCTAAATTAGCCAATTCATGTATATTTTCGCGCGTTCCCCCAACCCAAAATGCAAAATCACAGTGCATTCGATGAAATCCACGCTTAACTTTATCCGCCAACGCTTCTTCTGATGTCGTCAATGGATTGGTATTCGGCATCTCAAATACTGCTGTCACACCACCTAAAACCGCTGCACGAGAGCCACTTTCCAAATCTTCCTTATGTTCATTGCCCGGCTCACGAAAATGGACTTGGCTATCAATAATACCAGGCAAAATATGAAGCCCTGTACAGTCGATGACCTCACCAGCAGATACCTGCGAAAGATCGCCAATCTCAGTAATACGGCCATTTATGACACCAATATCGCGCTTGCTGATTCCATCATGATTAACAAGCGTTGCACCTTTAAAAATTGTATCAAATGTTTTAAACATAGCCGTGCTCCTTACATATCACTTCTTATCGATTATGTAACTCTGAGCAGAAAGACAAGAACTATGATCAAAAAACAAAGCGCTATCCGCTTAAAAAATCGAAAAATTATTAAAATTACGGGTGAAGAAGCAACACAATTTTTGCAGGCTCTTATTACAACAGATGTAACAAAAATTGGCCCAAAAGAACTCTTCCCCGGAGCTCTTTTGTCTCCACAAGGAAAGGTGATCGCTGATTTCCTAATCTGCAAAATAGACAAAGGCTATATGATTGATATTGCCGAATCTTTAACTGATGCTTTTTACAAACGTCTGCTTCTTTATAAACTACGTAAGAATGTAGAAATTATACAACAATTACAAGAGGTTATAACAGTTATTTTGAATAATGAAACGGATTTATGCGATTTTGATTTAATTTTTTTTGATAAACGTTTTCCACAAAAAGAAAAAGTTGTACGAATCTATGGAGAAATACCTTTCTCTGACTCAAAATATAATGATCTTTGGGATCAAATGCGTATCCATTATGCGATAGCAGAAAGCGGCCAAGATTATGAAATAGGAAAAGTCTTTCCACATGATATTAATTACGATCAAATTAATGGGCTTGTATTTAACAAAGGTTGTTATATCGGCCAAGAAGTAGTTTCACGAATGCATCATCGCAGCACAATACGTCGTCGCTTTTTAGTGGTCAAAGGTCAGCACCCCTTAACATCAGGATCTGCCATTCAAGCCGGCACAAAAGTACTTGGTCAGTTGGGAACATGTATTGCAAATGAAGCCTTAGCTCTTATGCGTATTGACCATGTCAAAGATGCTATGAACAACAATATTCCATTTACAGTAAACGATATTCCCGTAACAATAACGATTGCCGAAAATATGAATTTCACCTTCTCTGAAATACCGTAGAGATAAATTAATGGCTAAAGCAGACTTATCACACGATGGCACAGCGCGCGCTTGGCAAAGAATGCTTTCTGGCCGTCGACTTGATTTACTGAATCCTTCTCCTTTCGACATCGAAATAGAGGATATTGCCCATGGTCTTGCCCGTGTTGCACGTTGGAATGGCCAAACGCAAGGAGAACATGCTTATTCTGTTGCTCAGCATTCACTGTTGGTAGAACAAATATTTCAGAGACTTTATCCTCTTTCAAACGATGACGAATGCCTCTTTGCTCTTCTTCATGATGCACCTGAATATGTTATCGGTGATATGATTTCTCCCTTTAAAGCTGTCATAGGCAAACAATATCAGCTCATTGAAAAACGTATACAAGATGCTATCCATATACGCTTCTCCTTACCTGTTGCCCCACCTCAAAAGCTCGTCAAAAAAATCAAAGAAGCTGACCGCATTGCAGCTTTCTACGAAGCAACCACTCTTGCCGGCTTTAATACAGAAGAAGCTCTTCGCTATTTTGGCCATCCAAATTATATTTTACCGGATGGATTCAATTTACAACCCTATTCTACACAACAAATTGAAAATGCCTTTTTAATCCGCTTTCATGCCATAGAATTACAAAGATAACATGAATATCTCTTTGTCGTTTATCCTGTATTGTAGACAGAAAAATTACAAAATGTTTTAGAGATCCATGATTTTGCTACTTTGATAAAGGTGAACAGCGTCAAGAAAAAATCACCAACACTGTCTGTATAAAAGATTCAACTTATGCTATTTGGATAGCTACACTCGGTGCATTAATTAAGCATCACGACTTTTGATGACATTATCCCATCATCCATTTACGTCTTACATAAACATAATCCCACAAACAGAAATAAAACCACCCTCTTCTTAATCTAATATCCTATGGATATTTTACTCTCTACAATTATGACAAATTAAAACGCAACAACTCCAAATTAAACATATGCAAGAGCAATGCTTCTGTATTAACTAACTTCAAATGAAAGTATTCTTTTATCGTTTTTTCTTTAAGATAAATTTTGTTTGAGTTTATAAGTTTCTGTATCAGCTGGAAAAGCACGTGATTTAACATCATCCGCATAATTCTTGATCGCTGTTGCCATAGCTTGTTCAAAATCCCCATAACGACGCACAAATTTTGGAACCCAAGCGCCATAACCCAACATATCCTCCATCACTAAGATCTGTCCATCACAGCGACTCGATGCACCAATGCCAATGGTCGGAATAGAAAGATTCTCCGTGACCTTTACAGCTAGTGGTTCTACGATGCCTTCTACAACAACAGCAAAAGCTCCTGCTTCTTCAACCGCTGTCGCATCAGCTTCAATCTGTTCCCAATCACTTTTATTAAATCCTTGAGTCTTAAAACCACCAAAACGATTCACGGCCTGTGGTGTAAGCCCAATATGCCCCATAACTGGAATACCGCGTTTACATAAAAAATCAATTGTTTCAGCCATATAAACGCCACCTTCAAGCTTAACTGCACCACATCCTGTTTCCGCAATAATACGCGATGCATTAGAAAAAGCCTGCTCTGGGCTTTCCTCATAAGAACCAAAAGGCATATCGATAACCACAAGCGCCCGCTGAGATCCACGCACAACTGCCTGCCCATGCAAAATCATCATATCAACAGTAACAGGTAGCGTTGTATCAAACCCATGCACAATCATACCAACGCTGTCTCCCACCAAAAGAAAATCGCAATATGGATCAGCAATCCGCGCACTATAAGCCTGATAAGCAGTTAAAGAAACGATCGGTTGTTGTCTCTTTTTCGATCGTATTTCACAAGCAGTAATACGCTTTATGGCTTTCTGTGAATCCATCTTTTCAACTCTCTATTGTAATATATATTGATCAATAAGCCTAACTTCACCAAAGCGAACAGTTAGTAATAAAACAGCTGGTTTATCCAGTTTTCTTTTAACAATGCCCAAAGTTTCCATATCCCGTAAATCAATTGATTCAATAATAGCGCGCGGTTCCTGCTGCAAAACATCATGAATAATTTGGCACAATTTATCAACAGATCGTTCACCCTGACGATAAAGCCTTTCAACTGCTTTACCGCTTTCAGGAATAATTTTTGCAGCTTTGCGATCTTCAACTGTTAAAAGCTGATTACGTGAAGATTTAGCGACACCATCTGCATCACGTAAAATAGGAACACCGACAATTTCAATCGGAAAAGCTAAATCTTCAACCATGCGACGAATAATTAAGATCTGTTGAAAATCCTTTTCTCCAAAAAAAGCCTTATCTGGCTGAACAATATTAAAAAGTTTAGCAACAATACTCGTCACACCGCAAAAATGTCCTGGGCGTAATTTTCCCATTAAAATACGGGATAATTTTTCCACTTTCACAATTGTTTCATTTCCTGGAGGCCACATTTCTTCTACAGAAGGCGCAAACACATATTCAACACCTGCTTTGTTCAACAAATCACAATCGCCTACAAGATCTCTCGGATATCTATCAAAATCTTCATGAGGACCAAATTGTTTTGGATTGACAAAAATAGAAACCAATGTTCGATCACACATTACTCTTGCTTGCTGCACCAATGCGAGATGACCAGCATGCAGTGCTCCCATAGTTGGCACCAAACCAATCGATAATCCTAAACGTCGTTCTTCTGTGATGTATTGGCGCACTTCAGCAATTGTTTTCAAAAGTTGCATATCATATTCCACTCATTGCTATCCAATCAGCACATTAATTCATTCGTATGAAATCGCTGTTCAAATAGCTGTATCAAGTTAACGCGAACCGATGGCTGTTTTATATCTCGCGGTTCCCAAACATGACGCGTTAAAAAGAAATTTGTTAAAATAAATCCATTTTTTATGTCACTAAAATGAGCAGGGCGACCAGTTCTTTGTGCAAGAAATTGTGGCAAAATTAAAAGCTTATCTTTCCAAGGGCGACCGACTTCTTCACAGACCGCACGTCCCGATTTTGGCGACACATAATGGAGACTTTCTTTACGACCTGTTACAGCACAACAAGACAAATCAAGACCAAAACCAAGTTCTTCAAGAAGTCGCATCTCAAAACGTACAAATAATTCAGCATTGACGAATGGCTCATCAAAATTCCGCATAAAAAGATGCAAAATATCATACAAAACAGGATGAGGATCCCGCTCAGGAAGAAGACGCAAATAAGAAATTATCACCTGTAAAGTATAAAGCGCTTCTGGAAAAAGAATCAATCGTGAAGCATACAAATCCAGTGCTTCCAGCCTAAATAAACCCAAATGTTCATCTAAACGTGCCCACCATTCAACCTCAACCAAATTTCCAGATTGGAGAAGAGCAGCCATACGACGAGAACGACCACCTTTAACCACTCCCATATGACGGCCATGCTGACGTGTCATAATTTCCAGAATAACGCTTGTTTCACCATGCTGGCGTGCACCGAGGATAATCCCTTGTTCTTTCCATTTCATTTTATTTGAACAAAATCTAATCCCATTTCGCGATAACGTTCCGGATCGGCAGTCCAATTGTCACGCACTTTTACAAAGAGAAAAAGATGAACCTTTTGTTGCATAATTTTCATTAATTCCTTACGTGCCGCCTGACCAATCGCTTTAATTGTACTCCCTTTTGCTCCTAAAACAATTTTTTTCTGATTTTCACGCTCAACATAAATAACTTGACTAATTTTAACAGAACCATCTGATCGCTCCTCCCAATTTTCTATTTCAACTGTCGAGGAATAAGGAAGTTCTTCGTGAAGACGAAAAAAAAGCTTTTCACGTGTGATTTCAGCAGCAAGCTGACGCATAGGCATATCTGAAATTTGATCCTCTGGATAATACCACGGTTCCTCCTGCATTACGGCACTCAAATAACGAAGCAAATGCTCGCAACCCGAACCATTTAAAGCCGAAATCATAAATGTTTGCAAAAACTTTACGCGTTCATTAATTTTAGCGGTTAACTCTAAAAGAGATGATTTAACAACTGTATCAATCTTATTGATAACCAGAATTTTATCCTGTTGGATATTGCTTACAGTATCCAACATTGCATCAACTTCATCTGAAATACCACTCTGAGCATCAATCAACACCAAAAGAACATCAGCGTCCCTAGCACCACCCCAAGCAGCAGACACCATAGCTTTCTCTAATCTCTTGCGAGGACGAAAAACACCTGGTGTATCAATCAGTACAATTTGCGTATTATCATGAATGACAATACCACGAATCAAAGCCCGCGTTGTTTGCACCTTATGCGTTACAATTGAAACTTTTGTTCCAACTAACTGATTAACTAATGTCGACTTGCCAGCATTAGGTGCCCCAATGAGTGCGACAAAACCAGAGCGCGTTTTAACAGTGTCATCCACGATCATTTTTTCCTATTGTTTCCCATATGCCTTCACGCCGTAAAATTTTTTCAGCAGCTACTCTCTCTGCATGTCGCTTAGAACTGCCTTGCCCAATTTCAGGCGCAAAACCAGAAACACTCACTTCTACCATAAAAGTGGGATCATGATCTGGGCCGCAACGATTTAAAACCCGATATTGTGGTTGCACACTATCTTGCGTATGAGCCCATTCTTGCAACTCTGTTTTAGCATCACGCCGACCAGCATCCATTCTTTTTGCTCGATCCTGCCAATATCTTCGAATAAAAAACCGAGCACTTTCCAATCCACCATCAAGATAGATCACAGCAATTAAAGCTTCAATAACATCAGCATACACACTTGCTAACCGGCGCCCCTCTAAGCTTTTCATTTCAGAACCAACATGGACCATATCGGACAAGCCTATTTCTTGCGCAATATCAGCACATGTTTGCGCATTTACTAAGCCGTTTAAACGCACAGACAACTCACCTTCTCTAGCCCGTGGAAAAAACTGATATAACATCTCGGCAATCAAAAATCCAAGAACTCGATCACCTAGAAATTCTAAACGCTCATAATTGCCTTGCTCAGAACCTTGTACACTGGAATGTGTTAATGCTCTTTTTAATCTCTCTTCATCTTTAAAGCTATGCCCTGTCACCATTTCAAGCTGATCAATGATCGAACGCTTCATCACTTAGCCTTTACTTATCAAGCGGAAAATAATGAATAGTATCAACAAAAGAAAACAAACGAGACCACCGCACATCAAACGGCCAACGCCAAATCTGCCACGCACTTGAACCATTACTGATAGAGAAAAAAATCAAATTCGCCCGACCAACAAGGTTTTCTTCAGGAACATAACCGACATCTAAACGACTATCATCTGAATTATCGCGGTTATCACCCATCATAAAATAATGCCCTTGAGGAACTTCAAAAACTTTTGTCTCATCAACCTGCGGAAAAAAACCTAAATCAAGGACATTGTAAGCGACGCCATTAGACAGTGTTTCGCGATAAACATCAACAGGGTAGTTAACTTCCGTCACATCAGGATTATCAATCTTTCCCATAAATTGGCGTGAAACAGCTTCATCGTTGATATAAAGAACACCTTGACGCACTTGGACACGATCACCCGGTAATCCAACAACACGTTTTATATAATCAATACTTGGATTTTTAGGCAAACGAAAAACGACAACATCCCCTCGCTCAGGCTGAGATGCCCAAATACGTCCCGAAAAAATAGGAGGAGATAAAGGCATGGAAAAGCGAGAATATCCATATGCATATTTGGCAACAAAAAGATAATCTCCTACCAGCAAAGTAGGACGCATCGAACCAGAGGGAATACTAAAAGGTTGAAACAAAAGAGTTCGGATAAGCCCAGCTAAAAACAGAGCCTGAATTAGAACAGAAAAAAACTCTAAAATACCGCCCTTTTCCTTATTTTTTTGCATTTTTTCTTTTTGGCTCATTACTTACTGCCTTCTTATTACAGACAAAATTTTCTTTTTTATCATAATGTTCAAATAACAAAAGCGCAATCTCTTAACAATATCTATCCACGGAAAGTGCTTCTATAATAACAAATGCCTGTGCCCAAGGAAAATCATCTGTTATGCTAAGATGAATAGTAGCATCATAATTAAGAGGCAATAATTTTTGTAACTGTATTTGCGCATTATTCGTTAATTTCATAATTGGTTTTCCAGATGGCAAATTAACCACCCCCATATCTTTCCAACGAACACCGCAAGTAATTCCTGTTCCTAAAGCTTTAGCGCATGCTTCTTTAGCAGCAAACCTTTTAGCATAGGAAAAAGAACTCTTTTTGAGATTTTCAGACCGATTCTGTTCAATATCTGTGAAAATACGTTGGATAAAACGGTCGCCATAACGAACCAACATTTTTTCAATCCGTCTTATATCAATTATATCGTTTCCAAGACCAATGATCATAAAACACCACTAGAATTTTCTTTCTGCAAAGGTATTTTTTTTTTATTTTTTGATATTTTTTTATACCGATTTTGTTGAAAACGAGATATCGCTCTGTGAATGCTGAGATAGGATAAACTACCCAAAACAAAACCTAAAAGGATGCCCCCTAAAATCATCGGCATCATAATCGAATCCCATGTACCTTTAAAGATCTGCCTTATGTTCAAAAGCGTTAAGTCATCAAACATCATATAAACTTGAGACAAAGAAACTTCATTTACATAACCCAAAAACGATAAACACAGAATGCCTATCTTATAATCAGCCATAATAATTAAAAAAAATGTAAGCGGATTAGACAAAACAGTTCCAATGATCGCTGCTGCAAAATTTCCACGCAAAACCCAGGAAAAAAATACTGCTAGAAAAATATGCAACCCAAAGAGAGGTGAACAAGCTAAAAAAACACCAATAGCAAATCCTAATGCTATTTTATGCGGCGTTTCTGATATACGCAAAATACGCTTACGCATATAACTCAAAGAACGAGAAAAAGAACAACGTGGCCAAAACAAAAGCCGAATACGCTCACCAAAATCTACTGGTTTTCGATGACGAAAAAGCATACATCCCCTCTCTATACACTCTATGTGAATAAAATAATTCTTAGTTATTCTCTATTTAACTGAACTTCATCAAGCTCTTGCATAAACAATAAAGCAATATCAAAGACAATCAAATATTTCGACTTCCTGGCTTAATTGGTGGAATTGCAGCAAGCTCCGCAGGCAATTCATCGCTAGCATAAGATGCTACTTCATATTCCGCAAGTGCAATCAGTGGAACTCCAACATCAACTTTACCACCAGAACGATCAAGAATACAGACACTTGCTACGACTTCAGCTTCTGCTTTAACCAGAGCAGAAACTGTTTCCCGAATAGAAAGACCTGTTGTTACAATATCTTCAATAATCAAAACACGAGATCTCTTCTTTATTTCAAAACGACGTAATTGAAATACACCGTTTACACGCTCTACCCAAATAGCAGGAACGCCAAGATGCCGTGATGTTTCGTAAGCAGGAATAAGACCTCCTATTGCAGGTCCAACCACGTAATCAATTGGTTCCTCAACACATCTCTTAATTTTCTGAGCCAAACCGTAACATAGTTTTTCAGTCAAATCAGCATGCATAAATACTTTTGCCTTCTGCATATAAATAGCACTATGACGACCTGAGGTTAAAATGAAATGCCCTTCTAAAATAGCATCCGCCTGCTTAAAAATATCAATCACATCCTGTGTGTTCATCACAAAATCTCTCTATATCTATAGACTCGATGCACATTTATCCATGAACTCGATGCACCGTACTAATCGAATCTGCTTCTTTTAACTGAGAAAAAATACGATTCAAATGTTTTAAATCCCAAACCTCTAAATCCATCATAATTTCAGTGAAGTCTGGTTCAGTACGAACAAAAGATAATTTTTGGATATTGGCATCATTTTCAAAAATGATCTGAGTAATTTCAGCTAAAGAGCCGGGGCTATTAACTGCTACAATATTGATTCGAGTAGGAAAACGTTCTCTCATCTCAGCATCAATATCCCAACGGACATCAATCCACCGTTCTGGCTGATCATCATAAGCCATCAAAGCCGAAGATTGAATCGGATAAATAACAATACCTGCACCTGGTTGCATAATACCAACAATCCGATCTCCCGGTACAGCTCCTTCAGGAGAAAACCGTACTGGAATATCTCCTTTCGTTCCTCGAATAGGTAATGCTCTGTATCGATGTTCCTTATCTGAATTTATATCTTTTTCATTTTCGGGAACCTTAAAAATCATGCCTTGCGCATTTTCAATATTGAACCAACCTTCTTTCCCAGGCTTAAAAGACGATTTTTGCACCGTACGCTGATCTTGATAATCTGGATAGACCGCTTTCAGAACATCGACAAAAGTCAATTCACCACGCCCTACAGCAGCCAATACATCTTCCACATCTTTTCGTGCTAAACGTGGCAAAACTTGCGTAAGCGTATCTTTTGAAAATTGTTTTCCTACATATTCAAAAGAACGTTCAAGAATGCGATAACCAAGCCCCGAATATTGCTTACGTACCGCCGCACGTGTTGCTCGACGAATTGCTGAACGCGCTTTTCCTGTTACAACAAGAGACTCCCAAGCTGCTGGTGGAATTTGAGACTGTGAGCGTATAATATCAACTTCATCACCGTTTTTTAATTTTGTCATTAAAGGCATAATACGACCATTAATTTTTACCCCCACACAAGAATTACCAATATCAGTATGTACTGCATAAGCAAAATCAACAGGTGTAGCACCTTTTGGAAAGGCTATGAGCCGTCCTTTCGGAGTAAAACAAAAAACCTGATCTTGAAAAAGCTCAAGTTTTGTATGCTCTAAAAATTCTTCTGGACTATCCCCATCCGATAATGATTGTATCGTCTGACGTAACCATGCATAAGCATTGGCTTCACTTGATAGCTTCGAAGCCGAATAACCAGAACCACAGTCTTTATAAATGGAATGTGCTGCAACACCATATTCAGCAATTTCATCCATAGTACCAGTTCGAATCTGCAATTCAACGCGCTGCCTTGAAGGACCCACAATCGTTGTATGGATTGAACGATAATCATTTTGCTTGGGGATAGAAATATAATCTTTAAAACGACCAGGTACCATTGGCCATGTCGTATGAATGATACCAAGAGCGCGATAACAATCATCTACTGTTTCAACAATCACACGAAATCCAAAAATATCGGATAACTGCTCAAAAGAGAGTGCCTTGCTCTCCATTTTGCGAAAAACAGAGTAAGATTTTTTTTGACGGCTCTTAACATCAGCTTTAATGCCATGCTCAGAAAAAAGTTTCGTCAACTCGTTCTCTATTGTGGAAAGCAAATCACTGTTACGTTTGGACAATTCGGAAAGTCGGTTCGTAATAGTACGGTAACCTTCTGTATTTAAATAAAAAAAAGAAAGATCTTCTAATTCTTCACGCATATCTTGCATACCCATACGGCCAGCAAGCGGCGCATAAATATCCATGGTTTCCTCAGCAATCCGCCGACGCTTTTCATCACGCATAGCACCAAGAGTGCGCATATTATGAAGCCGATCTGCAAGTTTGACTAAAAGAACACGAACATCATCAGAAATAGCAATAAGAAGTTTACGAAGATTTTCTGCCTGTACTGCTTTTTTCGATACAAAATCAAGCCTATTAAGCTTTGTAAGACCTTCAACCAGCTTACCAATATCAGATCCAAATAGCTGATCAATCTCTGCTCGTGTAGCACTCGTATCTTCAATTGTATCATGTAAAAGCGCAACTGCAATTGTTGCTTCATCTACCCGCATATCCGTTAAAATAGCAGCAACTTCTAAAGGATGAGAAAAATAAAGATCCCCTGAAGCACGCATCTGATGACCGTGCTTATGCATTGCATAATCATAAGCTTTATTTAGCAAATCTTTATTTACGTCAGGCTTGTAACGTTGCACACGCTCAATAAGCTCGCACTGACGCATCATACAAGCACACCCTTTAAACTTTATAATCTAATCATTATTGAATATGCCACCAAAAAAGATAAGAAGACACCACTCGGATAACTACAGCATCAACGTCCATGAAATAAACCACAGCGATTAATAATCATCACTCTTTTCCGGTACGATCAAACCTTCAATCCCCGCCAAAAGATCCTCTTCTGACATATAATCAAACGAACTGCTTCCTTCTTCCGACGATGCATCCAAAGCACTCTCAGAACCACCTGAGTGAGAAATAAATTCAGTCATAGCTTCCGGCTCATCCACTTCCACATGCTTCTGCAATGAATGAATGAGATCTTCCTTCAAATCAGCAGGCGACAAAGTCTCCTCTGCTATTTCACGCAAAGCAATGACTGGATTTTTATCATTATCACGATCAATAGTAATCTGCGCACCTTGCGAAATTTGACGAGCACGATGCCCAGCCAAAAGCACCAATTCAAAACGATTATCGACCTTATCAATGCAATCTTCTACCGTTACACGAGCCATATACGCTTCTTTCCTAAAGTCTTAGAATGATAATTGGTGCATAACATATATCATAACCATAGAAAAATACAAGAAAAACGATTTAAACTTTAGTGTTTTTTTGCAAAAAGAACTTATTCATGAAGAAAATCCTAGATTTTTTTTTAAAAATGCATAGGTCATTACCCTCAACTACAGATAATGCTCTAAAAATAAAAAACAGCACCACCCATTCATAGAATTAATCTTTACAGAAATTCCAAAGCGTCTAAATTTGCTATCTGTTCCTTAAATTTATAACAATCTTTTGAAAGTATAATAATTTTATGCATACTATCTATAATAATAAGGGATTTAAACTCCTTCAACATCATGTCAATGAATACCTTAATCGATATAATCATAGCAATGCTGCCTCTTTCTATAACATCATCGGCAATAGCTTTGTGTTAAAGCCTTATTCATAAAATAAACCATTGAGTTAATCATGAGATCAGTTAAAAAGATAAAACGACCGTATATCTACAAAAACAACTCACAAAGACTTTTTGTAACAAGTAACTTATATCCACCACCATGAATAACCAATTAACATCACTTTGCCCAGAACCTCCTCCCAATTGCAACTTATGCCCTCGCCTACATAATTTTATCGCCGATTGGCGTATAAAAGAACCCTATTGGCACAATGCACCCGTAAAACCATTCTTTCCCTATAAAGGTGCAGCAACAACTCGTCTTCTTATTGTAGGGCTTGCTCCCGGATTACGCGGAGCAAACAGAACTGGACGCCCTTTCACAGGTGATTATGCTGGACAACTGCTTTATTCCACTTTAAAAAAGTTTGGCTTTGCTCAAGGCACATTTGAAGCAAGACCAGATGATAGCCTTGAACTAATTGATACAGCTATTGTTAACTCAGTCCGTTGTGTTCCTCCAGAGAATAAACCTACTGGAGCAGAGATCAATACTTGCCGATATTTTTTTTCACCTCTTTTAATCAATCTTCCCCAACTTAAAGCCGTTATCACTCTTGGTACCATCGCTCATCAATCAACCATACGTGCATTAAATGCTAAAGTCTTAGCTTATCCTTTTGGTCATGGGGAAATAAATGATATCGGTAGATTACGTATCTTTTCAAGCTATCACTGTTCACGTTACAACACCAGCACCGGCCGTTTAACGGATGCTATGTTCCATCAAATCTTTCAAGCAGCAAAAACATATTTAGATCAATGCTAAAATTTCCTCAACAGAGGGGTAAGAAAAGAAATTAAAAACCGTCTTTCGTTTTCACGCATTCAATAATTACACTTTTTTCGATTGCCACCCATCATGAAGCTTCATCATCCATAATGTTTCAAGAGTCTTGCTTTTTC
Source organism: Bartonella sp. A05 (assembly GCF_026930145.1). Lineage (GTDB taxonomy): Bacteria > Pseudomonadota > Alphaproteobacteria > Rhizobiales > Rhizobiaceae > Bartonella. The sequence continues at coordinate 101,341 of NZ_JANHOJ010000002.1, forward strand.
ACGCCCCCAATCACGCTTTTTCTCTGTTTCCCGCTTATCATGAAGCTTTTTACCACGTGCTACAGCAATCTCCAATTTAACACGCCCTCGTTCATTAAAATAAAGCTTTAGAGGCACAATTGTCATACCCTCACGAGAAATCGCATTAAAAAAACGCGCCATTTCACGTTTTGAAATTAATAATTTCCGCAAACGGCGCGGTTCATGATTAAAACGATTAGCCTGCGTGTATTCAGGAATATAGGCATTAATCAACCACAATTCCCCATTTTCAAAGCTTGCATAACTTTCAGAAATATTTGCGTTATTGGAACGTAAAGACTTAACTTCTGTTCCATGAAGAACAAGACCAGCCTCAAGATTATCGAGAATTTCAAAATTAAAACGAGCTTTACGATTATCCGCAATCACTTTTCGTACTGGCTCACTCTTTTTCTTATTCATAGCTACAAAAATATTACTTTAATATTACTTTATTCTTTAATAAGACCGGCATATTGCAAAGCTGCATCAATAATTCCTTTCGTTTTATCCGATAATGGAACGATCGGCGAACGAACAATATCACGACAAAGCCCTAATTTTGCAGCAGCGTATTTAATGCCCGCTGGATTTGGTTCGATAAATACCCCACGATTTAAAGGCATCAAACGATCATTTAACTCTAAGGCTGTCTTATAATCACCACGGCGACAAGCAGCGTGAAGCTCAGCACAAAGCTTTGGCGCAACATTAGATGAAACTGAAATACACCCAACACCTCCATGAGCATTAAAACCTAAAGCTGTACTATCATCACCAGAAAGCTGCACAAAATCCTTGCCACACTTTTCCCGCTGTTCACTGACACGCTCAATTTTACTCGTCGCATCCTTAACACCAATGATATTTTTAAAATTCTGATAAAGATCCTTCATGGTCTCCACAGTCATATCGACAACAGAACGACCAGGAATATTATAAATCACGATCGGAATAGAAATAGCTTTCGCAATAGTAGCAAAATGAGTGTATAAACCATATTGATTAGGTTTGTTATAATAAGGAGTTACAACCAGAATTGCATCTGCACCAGCCTTTTCTGCATGTTGAGCAAGCTCCACAGCCTCAGCAGTACTATTTGATCCTGCTCCTGCGACGACAGGGACACGCTTAGCAACCTGTTCAACACATAACTCCACAACCCGTTTATGTTCTTCATGACTTAAAGTTGGCGATTCTCCCGTTGTCCCTACGGGAACCACACCGTTAATACCTTGCGTGACCTGCCACTCGACAAAACTGCAAAATGCTTTTTCATCAACAGCACCATCGTCATCAAATGGTGTGATAAGTGCGGTCAGTGCTCCCTCGAGCATAATAAACCCCCTGTCATGTTCAATTTCATTTAAAATAATTCTCTTGTAAATTACCGATTATTGAGCATAATCTTGCTATTTCATTGAAGCAAGAGAATTTCATAAAGATCTTTACAATATGTGTATGTGTACTTGTATGTACCTTTTTCAACTCTAAGTATTTTCTGGAAGCATCCATAATACGTTAACGTGTCTTTCATCATTCTATTTTAGAGTGCATTTAAAAATTTCACAAAAAACAGCAAAATCTCAAGGTTTTTGTTCTAATGCGCGCATTTTCTGTTTATTTTTTTGTCACAATCTTTACTGCGCTGCCATTCATAAAAGCAATTTTATTCCCAAGTGCATTTGCACAACCAATCTTTTTACCTGAAAAAGCTCCGATTCCCTCGGCTCGCCCGCGCATCTTTGCAACGACAGAAAAAACAAAAAATTCATTTGAGCCTGTTTACACTATACCATCTAGTGAAACCACTATCAGCAATGCTATTTCACTCAAGCAACTTAAAGACGGCCTAAATGCTCTTTCAAACAAGAATATTATAAAAACGATAGCTATTCGTAATTCAATGGCAAAACATAGCCTTGATCGCCATATTTTAACATGGGCAATCAGCACATCAAACCAAACCAACATACCAAGTTCTGAAATATCGAATGCAATCAACGAATTAAAAGGCTGGCCCGGCAGAACCATCATGCAACACAACGCTGAGCGTTCTTTTGTTAATGAAACCACTTCTGCAAAAGCGATCATTCAAAAATTTGCTCATCATTCCCCTCGCACAGCACAAGGTATGGCTGCACTGGCTCAAGCACTTATTACAACCGGACAAATCACCCGTGCACGCCAAATTATTGCACCGTGGTGGCATAAAGCGAAGCTCAACGAAAAAGAAGAAGAGCTTATTCTTAAAAATGCAGGTTCTGCATTAGAGTCTATCGATCATCTGAAACGCATGAAGACTATGCTTTATGCGCTTCGTATCGACTCAGCCAGACGCATTGCTTCACTCGCTCGTGCTCAATCCCTTTTTGATGCTTTTGCAGCAGTTGAACGAAATGATCCTAAATCTGCACAAAAATTACAAGCTGTCCATAAATCATGGAAGAATGATCCTCTTTTACTGTTTGCTCAAATTCGCTATCTTCGGCGAACAGAGCAATACAGTGCCGCAGTAAAACTCATAATGAAAGCACCACAAGATGCAAAAAGTCTTATTAATCCTGATGCATGGTGGATAGAACGACGTGCTCTTTCTCGCGAAATGCTCGATCTTAATAAACCTAAAATCGCTTATCAACTCGCTGCAAACCACATCAGTATCACACCCTCATTAGCAATTGATGCCGAATTCCATGCAGGCTGGTATGCACTACGATTTCTTCATGAACCTAAATTAGCAATGCGTCATTTTTCGCGTATTCCTCAACTCGCTTCAGCACCCCTTTCATTATCCCGCGGCTATTATTGGATAGGACGAGCAGCAGAAACCTTAGGTGAACACAAAAATGCTCAGCATTATTTCCATCGTGCCGCCCATTTTAACGCAACTTATTATGGTCAATTAGCAGCTTCACGGCTTAACCAGAAAAAACTCGAAGTTCTTTTTCCAAAACCAACAACTGTCGAACGACAACGTTTCAGCACACGAAAAACTGTTCAAGCGATTCAACGGCTTGAAGCTATCGGCTACGCTCATTTTGCTAAAATTCTTTACAGAGAACTTGGAAAAAAAATAGACAGCCCTGGCGAATTAGCTCTTCTAGCTGTTATGGCAGAAAAAAATAGTGATTATTATACGAGCCTAAAAATCGGTAAAACAGCTGTTTTTCAAGGCAAAAAAGTTGGTGCACTTTCTCACCCTATCGGTGCTATTCCAATATCTGCCAATCTTTCGGCAACAGGAAAAGCACTCGTGTATGCCATTGCACGCCAAGAAAGTGAATTTAATCCTACAGCCACATCAAAAGCAGGCGCGCAAGGAATTTTACAATTACTGCCTACGACAGCAAAAAAACTCGCAAATAAACATTCAATCGCATGGTCACAGCAAAAATTCAGAAATGACGCAAGTTATAACGCTATGCTAGGTGCTCATTTTCTAAATGAACAATTAGAACGCTTTAACGGATCTTATATCTTGGCTTTTATCGGTTATAATGCAGGCCCTCGTCGTGTCAACGAATGGATAGAACGCTATGGAGATCCTAGAGGACAATCTCTTGAAAAAGTCATCGATTGGATTGAACGCATCCCCTATACAGAAACCCGTAACTACGTGATGCGTGTCATGGAAAATTATGGCGTTTACAAAGCTCGTCTCATTGGAATAACAGATATTAAAGCTGACCTTGTTTTAGGACACCCAAAACAATAAGAATCCAATGCATTAAAAAGCACTTTTTTATCTTAGCTTTCACAAACCATAGATTATAACAATATAAAATCAAAAATGTGAAAACTAAATCTTAAAAAATCCTGCATAGATAAAATCTGCTTACTTCGAAAAAACATCAAAAAACTTTAACCGAACCTTTTTTGTCAACAACACACAAAAATCAACTAAATATCAAGGAGACTCTAATCGTTTTGTTAACCATGGAAAGTGGAGGTGGAGGAAAAACACCAACACGTTGTAGCACTTCCATAGCTAACCGATCAAGCTCTGGATCACCAGAAGAAAGCGCAATTCGGCCAGCAAAAATATTGCCTTGTTCATGCACTCTGAATTCTAACTGCACTGTTCCTTTTACATTACTGGTACGCTGATCCACAACATAATTTTTTTGTCTTTCTAATTGCTCCTGCACCTTTGCCACCCACTGCGCTAATAACGCATTATTTTCTACACTTCTAACAGCAGATGAACGCGCAATTTTTTCCTTATACTGCTTAGCGACGGGCTTCGGTAAGATTTTTGGTGGAAGAGATTTTTTCAAAGGTTTTGGTGCTATAAAATCATTTTTTTCTACAATATGAGACTCTTCTGGCTGTAGCTTTTCTAGTTCCGGCTCCTCTGATTCCAATTCCTCCAGTTTTGACTCCTCTAGTTCTAGCACCTCGGGTTGCGACTCCTCTAGTTGCTGTTCTTCTAAAGTTGTATCAACATTGGGATGTATAATTTCTTCCGCAAAAGTTAACATAACCACCGGTGCAAGCGTACCACCACTTACACCAGCATTCTGAAAATAAAAGAGTGCCCCCAACGCGATATGTAAAGAGAAAGCGCCAACAAATGCACCTATCCACAAAGTTGCTAACCGCTCAATATTCGTACAATTCATAATTTCTATTTTACCATATTCTAAGCTCAATTTGGTGTTTAGTTCTATTAAAACAGGCTATTTTTAGATTCAACTTTTTTCTTGACTGTTTTTATCATGTTTAATATGTTGCCCACGTATTGACATAAAATCATTACCGCTCAGCTTGCTGATTTATAAATCAGCAAGTTAAGCGTTTTTATTTATGGAATTTTACACCGTGCGGGAGGTGTTTAAGAAAAGGTTATGATGTGTTATGCGAATAAAACGCAAGAATATCTATAAAAGCTGTGTAGCTTTAAGTGTGTTACCAATTTGTATTCCCTCATTTGTTTTTGCACAGGGGCATACTAAAAGTGCCATTACTGAACTTAAACCGATCGTAATTGAAGGAAAAAAAGCAAGCGTTTTGGATAAGGTAACGGTTTTAACCGATCGTAAAACCGCTCAAGATCTAAACAAAAAACAAATAGATGACATTCGCGATATTAGTCGTCTTAACCCATCGGTAGCTTACAATTCGAATAATGATAGTTTTGTCATTCGTGGTCTAGATGCCAATCGTGTTTTAGCAACGATAGATGGCATTCATCTTCCTTGGACTAACGACGGGGTACGTGGCATTAAAGGTGGCAGTTCGATGTTTGACCTTAATGCACTTTCCACATTTGATGTCGTACAGGGATCAGATTCAAGTCTTTACGGCTCTGGTGCATTGGGTGGCGTTGTTGCTTTGCGTACCCTTAATCCTGAGGATCTGATTCCTGAAGGGAAAAAATGGGGCGGTTTCGTAAAGGGCAGTTACAGCTCCGTTGATAACAATTTGCGTATAGATCAAGCTCTTGCAGTACGTACTAATCAAACTTTTCTGCTTTTCCAAGGATCTCGTGCGGTAGGTAACCAACGTGAAAATATGGGAACTATAGAGGGATATGGAAATGCGCGTACGCGTGCAAACCCTCTTAACTTTAATCAAGATAATTTGCTTTTTAAAATTAACCAGTATTTTGATGACAATCACAAACTCAGTTTTACAGCAGAACGCTTTAATTATGATAAAGATATGCATACGTTAAATGCTTCTACATCCTATTATCTTCCGGGTTCTGTTTATGATAAGAATAATAAACGCCGTGAACGTTTGTCTCTTTCGTACAATTATGATGGAAATGGGGATGCTGTTGTTGATGCATTACACTGGCAAATTTACTGGCAAAAGCAATCGAAGAATAACATTACGAATGCATACCGTGTGAAAGCTCCACTAGGAGATTATTCTAGGGATAATATTCTCAAGGATCAGAATTATGGCTTAAATATTAGTGGTCTTAAGAAAGTTAATAAAGATAATATAAGCCATTCATTAAAGTTCGCTACCCATATTTTTGCATCTCAATTCCATCAATATGCAACTGGTAAAGATAATTGTTATCTGAATTTGAAAGAGAATATGGCGGGATGTGCTTTTTTACACACAAATCGATCTGATGCGCCAGACACGAATAGCCGTGGTTTTGGCTTAGCTTTCGAAGATGAAATTGGTTTTTCAAATAATCGTTTTCGTATTACGCCCGGCATCCGCTATGATTGGTATGCGCATATACCTCAAGATACACCTTCTTATAAAAAATTTTATTACGACAAGATAGTAGGTTCTGAGAAAGGACAATCTCTAGAAAATAGTGCTTCACGTTTTTCTCCTAAGTTACGTATGGAATGGAATATGCGTAATCAAGTTGTTCTTTATGCGCAATGGGCACAGGCCTTCCGTGCGCCGAGCGTCTCAGAACTTTATCTCATTTACGTCAATCCTACTAATTATTATGCAGCTGGGAATCCTAATCTTAAACCGGAAACCAGTAACGGATATGATTTCGGTGTAAAATATGGAAATGCAAATTTCGGTGGTTCTGTCAGTGCTTTTATAAATCAGTATAAAAACTTCATTGACACCATAGATAAAGGATCATCAAGAGAATTTCGGTTCTCGCGTCAGCATTATATAAACCGTCAAAATGTACGTATTTCCGGCATTGAAGCAAAAACGCATTTGAAGCTCAGTAATGGTTTGCATGGTCATTTATCCCTTGCTTACGCACACGGAAAAGATCTTGATAAAGATGAATATCTCAACTCAATTCCAGCGTTTAAAACAATTATTGGATTGGGGTATGCAAAGGCAACTTGGGGAGCAGATGTCGTATTGAATTTAGCTGCCAAGCGTGAAAATGTAGGCAAAAAATCCGATTATGCAAAAGCTCCAGGCTACGCTGTAGTGGATGTGTTAAGCTGGTGGAAGCCTCTTGGTGAAAACGGTCTTGTTATCAGGGCTGGTGTTTATAACATTTTCAATCAGAAATATTGGAATGCGGTCGATCTTCCTTCATCCGCTCCTCGTGGTGCATCACCACAGTATAAGGATTATTTCAGCCAGCCTGGTCGTAACTTCAAGATATCGCTTATGAAAAAATTCTGACCATTTTTGTAGGCATTCACCAAGTTGAAAGAGGTGTATTGATAAAAAGATGAACTATCCAGTATTGATTTTAGACCTCTTTTATTTGTAGCGGGGGTTTGTTTAGTAATCGGTGGAATGATTATAAACAATGATTCAGCCGATTACTGTAAGATTATACAATTTGGAAAATAACATAAGGAAACCCCGTGTCTTACTCAGCTGAAATGATTCTTCGTTTGCGTGAAGAAAAAAAAGAAATGCGCAATCGGGATTTTGCTGCTTCAATTGGTATATCTGAAGCAGAATTTATTGCTGCCTATTGCTCAATAGGAAAAGCAAAAAGATTACAAGCTAATGTTACCGCTCTTCTTGAAAATGCTCCTAAAGTGGGAGAAGTTATGGCGTTGACACGTAATGAGGGTGCTGTTCATGAGAAAACGGGACATTTTGAGAATATTATTTATGATCAGCATGTTCCTCTGACACTTGGTGAAATTGATTTACGTATTTTCCCAAAGCAATGGAAATTTGGTTTTGAATACGAAATGACTGTTTTGGGAAAATCTATGAAAAGTCTGCAATTTTTTGATCAGCATGGTGTTGCCATCTTTAAAATTTTCTCCCAAGATGCAACGAATATGAATGAATGGAATATCCTTGTTGAAAAATTGCTTAATGATGATCAATCATCTGTTCTAGATGTTTTACCTTCCCTTGCCCCAATCCAGAATGATGCAATGGAAGTAGACTTTAGAGAACTCCGGGATCGTTTGCAGAAAACATCTAATATGTCTCAATTGCGTGCAATTTTCTCTGAATTCAAAGTGAGGCAACATGATGTTGCAAAGCATATTGCAAATGAATTTACTGATGAATTGCAAAGAGAATCTGTTGATGTTATGCTGAATAAAGTTTTACAACAAGACATACCAATTACGTGTATTGTTGGTAATAAAGGTTGTATTCAAAAATTTGCTGGGAAAGTAGAAAGCGTTAAGTCAATGGGGCCTTGGATCAATATTCTTAATCAAAAATTCCACCTGCATTTACTCGTTTCAGAAATCGACAAAGTACAACGTGTTCGTAAGCCTACCCATGATAATTATATCAGTGCATTGGAAGCTTTTGATAGAAATGGTGAAATGGTTATTCAGTTCTTTAGCATGCAACAGAAGAACGAAAGAGAAAGAGAAGACTGGCGCTCTTTATTAGATAATTTACCTTTATACCAAGAAACAGCCGTTGCTTAAAAGGATAGGCTAGATATGTTTGCATCTCTTTTGCATAGACTATCCAGCTTTTCCCTTATCTGTGCACTGCTCTTCTGCACTTGTTGTTTTCAACAAGCGATCGCTGAACAGACGACTTGTTTTTCTAAAAATGCGCGTATTGTTTCTATTGGGGGAGCTCTCACAGAAATTGTCTATGCATTAGGAGCCCAAGATCAGCTTATTGCCCGAGACAGTACAAGTATGTATCCGCAGGAAGCGCTCAAACTTCCTGTTCTGGGGTATATGCGTGCTCTTTCGCCAGAAGGTGTTTTATCTCTTTCTCCAGAGTGTATATTGCTTATTGAAGGAAGCGGCCCTCATTCAACCGTTGATATCCTTAGAAAAACGTCAATACCTATGGTGTTTGTTCCAGAAGATTTTTCTCGTGAAAATGTTATAGAAAAAATTCGTTTTGTCGGTAAGGCTCTTGGCCGAGAAGAACAAGCAGCCGTATTGATTGAAAAAGTAAATCAGAGTTTTATAGATAATGATGCTCTTTTAGCAAAGGTAACTAAGCCAAAAAGTGTTCTTTTTGTTATGTCAATACAAAATGGACGCGTCATGGCATCTGGAATAGGAACAGCCGCCAACGGTATGATAGAACTTGCAGGTGGTATCAATGCGATCTCTAACTTTAAAGGTTACAAGCTTTTAAATAATGAGGCGCTGCTAAACGCAAATCCCGACGTTATTTTGCTTATGGACTATCGCGGAAATTCAGAAAAAATGGATCAACTTTTAGCTGTACCAGCAATCAAAGCAACAGCTGCAGCGAAAAATCATGCTATTAAACAAGTGGATATCATGTATCTTTTAGGGTTTGGTCCCCGTACTGCAGATGCTGCAAAAGATATGATTCGTATGCTTTATTACACAGATGAAACTGTAAACGTTGAGAAAGATGACAGATAATATTTCTATAGTTCATACATCTCATGTAAAAGACAAGCATACCTGTCGAAAAAAAATTGTATTATGTAGTTTAGTTGTATTTTTTATCTTCAGTGTAATTTTTGGGTTACTGAGTGGTGCATCTAATGTTTCTCTCGTTAAGCTCATTCATATACTTCTTACGCAAGATTTTGCGGTAAGCAGTAAAACCCGTGATTATCTTGTATTTATCGACATACGGCTACCTCGTGTTATCTTAGGATTACTGATTGGTGCAGCTTTAGCTGTTTCTGGCGTTCTTATGCAAGGACTTTTCCGTAATCCTCTTGCCGATCCTGGAATCGTAGGCGTGTCAACGGGTGCAAGTCTTGGTGCTATCTTAGCAATTGTTATCGGCTTTACTTTTCCTGCTTTTCTTGCACCTTTTCTAGAATCTTATAAAGTTATGATAGGTGCTTTTTGGGGCGGGCTTTTAACAACAATTATTCTCTATACAATCGCAACGCATCATAGTTGTACTTCTATTGCAACAATGCTTCTTGCAGGTATTGCCATTAGTGCTTTAAGTGGAGCTATTGTCGGTATTTTAATTTTTATCGCCAATGACCAACAGTTGCGTGATATTACTTTCTGGAATCTTGGTTCTCTTGCTGGTGCAACATGGTTAAAAGTTTGGCTCATTTTACCTTTTGTTTGGATTGGTCTTCTTTTTGCTCCCTTTTTATCACACGCATTGAATGCGCTTACTCTTGGGGAAGCTGTTGCCAGCCATATTGGTTTTCATATTCAAAGAATTAAAAATATTGTTATTCTCCTTGTTGCACTCATGTGCGGTGGAGCAGTTGCTATCAGCGGTGGTATTGGTTTTATTGGCATTGTTGTCCCACATATTTTGCGTCTTCTTATGGGATCTGATCACCGCTATCTCATTCCTTGCTCTGCTCTTCTAGGTGCAGCATTGCTTATTTTTGCCGATACATTTGCCCGCTTTATTGTTGCACCTGCAGAATTGCCAATAGGCATTGTTACTGCACTCTTTGGTTCGCCATTTTTCCTTTGGATTCTTATAAACCGACGAGGAACAAACTTTTCATGATTGAAGCAACAGATATCTGCGTTCAACGAGGGAAGGCATCTATTATCAATCACATTAATCTACGCATTAATAGTGGTGCTCTCACAGTTATAATTGGTCCAAATGGATCTGGAAAAAGTACTTTTATCAAAGCGCTCAGTGGAGAACTTCCCTACAGTGGAAAAATGACATTAAATGGTCATGATATTATTCAGACAAAAGCTTCTCAAATGGCGCTGATGCGTGCAGTTTTACCACAATCAACAACGTTAGCATTTCCATTCTTGGTTCAAGAAGTGGTAAGGCTTGGTCTTTCTGTAAACAAACTTAATGTAACAAAAGCACAAGTACAAAATCTTTCTCAAATACACGATCTTCCCCAAAAGGCGTTAGAACGGGTTGGCTTAGCGAGCTATGGGAACCGATATTATCATCAATTATCGGGTGGTGAACAAGCAAGAGTACAACTCGCCCGAGTACTTTGCCAAGTATGGGAGCCTGTTCACAACGGAATTCCTCGTTGGCTTATATTAGATGAGCCTACTGCTAATCTTGATATTCAATATCAGTTCATTGTCATGGATATAGCTCAAGACTTTGCCCTTCGTGGTGGTGGCGTTCTTGCTGTTTTACATGATCTTAATCTTGCTGCCTATTATGCTGATAAAATGATATTGCTTCAACAGGGGAGAATTTACTGTGAAGGAGACACCTCCTCTGTTTTGACAACGCAAAATCTACGTGACGTTTATCATTGCCCCCTAACCGTTTCTGAAGTGCCAAAAACAGATGTTCCTTTTATATTACCGCAAACAATATCTCACCAGTAACATAGTGCGTTTTTTTGAAATCTATTTGATAAAATTGAAGCAATGTTTTTTCATAATTAAAAAATTAAGACAGTTTTATCCATAAATCACGTAAAAAATTAGAACCCATATTTCTCAGTATCCATTTTTTTCATTATGCTTTTCCGTGGAATTTCTCTCTTCGTTAAACATCCAGTCCCTGATTTTTTTGAGCTGACATGATTACTTTTTCTGTTCCGCCCTATCGTTGCACGATGAAAGCGACATAATCCATTAGCACTTTATGCTTTTATCCTAGTTAAGTAACAAAGATTCCCCGCTTTTTACTGCTTAGCGCAAACCTTGTATTCATGTAGATAAAAATACGAATTGATAGAATCTAGAGGAATCAATTAAACGATGCGCTAAAGTGATTGATAAATAAATGAAGAAAAAAAATGGAAACACTGATACTAATTCTTATAATATTCATGACCGCAATATCCATACTTTTTCTTCCAATGATATGGTATAAGCGGTGCAAACACTTAATAAGAATGATTGCATTATTAACGCTCGTGCTAGCAATCATATGCTTGTTCATATGCCTCCTATATGGAAAAGAATTGCTTATTATACCTTCCTTAAATCTTATAGCCACTTTTATGATAAAATTTATAAAAACATATCCAACAATAACAATAGTGATTGGTGCAATTATAATCTCAATCATCTTACTTATATGGACATCAAATAAACAGACTGCTTCTCCACCCTGATGGATGAAACTTTTGTTACAAGCTTTCAACAACAGATCCAAACTCTTGAAAAATACTAGATCTCTAAAATCTGTCAAAACTGACATAGCCTTTCAAAAATTTTGGAATGCGTTTTGAGATATAGTCATTAAATCTTGTAGATCAAGGCATCTACGTAAGCCCTCGTTAATTCTGATTCGAAATACATAAAATCCTTTCTGTGCATCCTTAATAAATTTTTGTCTTTTTAATATTGTACCACTCATCTTCATATGCTTTCATGATTAGAAAATGGAGACAGCTTTGTTCATAAATCATATAAAAAATTAAAATCCATGTTCTTAATATCAACTCTCTTCATTATGCTTTTCCGTGAAATTTCTCTCTTAAACATGCTAGCCACTGAGCTATGATATCAGCTGATGAGATCACTTTTTCTGCTCCGTTCTGTCATTACACAGTGAAAATACAAATCCATCAGCCCTTTTCTGATTTTATTCTGATAGGGCAACAAAGGTGAGCTAGAGAAATCAATAAATTCAATAATTGCACCGCAAATAATGTGTTAGATCCTTTGGACAGCATTTCCGGTATTTTTCTGCATCGGTTAGGCCAAATAATCCATCACAGCGTTTTTAAACTACCCAACGTTTTTACTTTTGCTCTAATTCCACAATAATGCTATCTTTGCGCTATCTCATCCTTGATGTGTGTAAGATAGCAAGCATCATCTCAGGTTTTAAAGAATCAACACGAACAGTGGCTGGTTGCTTCCCTCGCTCTTCACGTTCAATAAAGTATTGATATGCTTGCTTTCGTTTTTCGTTACGTTAAACTAAAGCTCTTTTGATTTGCTGTTGCATCGATACTTTCAGAGTATACAACAGCACAATCAAGCAAAGGAACATAATCCCTTAACTCTCGTATAAGTCATTAATCTCATTGATGTCTGGCGGAGAGGAAGAGATTCGAACTCTCGAGAACCTTTTGAGCCCTACTCCCTTAGCAGGGGAGCGCCTTCGACCACTCGGCCACCTCTCCAAGAGAGGTGAATAAACGGTATCAACAAAAAGTTCAAGACATTTTCGATTTTTTTCTAAAAATCTTAATTTTTCTCTAAGAAAAAAATCAATAGATCAATATTATAAATCATTTTGTGTCTTTTTTACCACATTGATCTAAAATAGTATATAAAAATGAAGTTTTTTCATATTTTATATCTAGTAAAAATCAGTATGATTGAGTTAGTAAGTGTTAAGCACTTGAATTTCATTTCATTCAGTTACCTTATAAGTTCAATATAGTAATCAAATTTAACACAGTAATATCGTATTTTCATTCTCACAAAATATTAGGCTACAATAAACATTAAACTACAACTAGAGGTAAATTATGAAAATCAAAACCCTTCTTTTGTGTTCTGCCTTAGCTTTTACAGGAATCTCTTGGACACAAGCGGCAGATGTGATGCTTACACCAGAATCAGAATCTGTGAAATATGTTCGTGCCTGTGATGCGTATGGTAAAGGATACTTCTATATCCCCGGAACAGACACATGCATACGCTTATCAGGTAACGTCCGGGCTGATTTTTCAGTTGGTGATAACATCGATGCACAAACTGATGGTGAGTTGACTGAGGGGAATAAAACTTATGATGCAGCTTCACGTTTAACACTTGTTTTCCAATCTGCTTCTGAAACCGAATTAGGAACGCTTCGTTCATATGCACGGATCCACTCACAATGGAGCAATGGAAAAAACGGAGCCAGTGGACAGCTTGGTTCTGCTTATATTGAACTTGGTGGGTTTCGTATAGGTCTTGATAGTACAATTTTTGACAGTTGGACTGGCGATTATGGTAACGTTATAAACGATGGCATCATCAATCCAACAGGGAATACTCGTACCAACTTTGTTGCCTATACATTCAACAGTGATACTGGTTTTTCTGCTATTATTGGAGCTGAGCTAGGGAATATTTCAGGTGATATAAAAAATGGACGGTATTTTACTGAAAACGATGGGAAAATTATCGAAATTACCAAAGATAATCTTCCAGATAAACAAGTATTTCCAAATAAACAGATAGAAGGCTATATACCAAATATCCTTTTAGGGATGAAATTTATCCAAGACTGGGGTGGAGTTTCAACAATTGCTTCCTATGAGTCTTACTACCAAAAATGGGCAGGAAAAGTGCGCTTAGATTACAATGTAACTGATCATTTCAACCTCTGGGCAATAGGTGGTTATAAAAATGGTTCTGACTACTACACAGAAAGTACATCAGGTGTATTGTCGCTCCAAAACACTACACTCTATGCAAACTGGGGCGGGAAATGGGCTGCTTGGGCTGGTGCAACTTATAAAGTTACTCAAAAAGCAAATCTTAATGCTCAGTTCTCTTATAGCGCTGTAAAAACTTTCGCAACTTCTGTGAATGTTTCATACACATTACTTCCAGGTCTCGTTATAACACCTGAGCTAACTTATATTTCTTGGAACGATGATCGTGTGTCCAGGAATGATGCTGCTAGCAAAAATTACAAATATGCTTTGAATGGAAAGAATGCTTGGCAAGCTATGCTTCGCATACAGCGTTCATTCTAATCTTTTAGAATTTCATTTTAAAAGCTGGCAGCTTTAAGTTGCCAGTTTTTTGTTTTTTAAAAATATCTGTAATGATCAGCAAGATATTTCACAGTTTTGAATCCATCTTAGTGTTCTGCTAAAAATGAATGATCGGATTTTTTGTCGCTTTAGAAACTTTTAAACCTATGAAAGGTAAATGTTTAGGGCATAATAACAATGCAACTTCCTGAAGCTTTGAAGCCACTTTCCCGCTATTTCTTAACAATTTTTACAATACACGTTTTGAAGTTAGTATATCCTGGGTTATTCTTAATATCTCAATCACTATTGCATTTTTAAAGTACTGTGTTTGAATACAGTTCTGATTATAAAAATCCTCCCTCTCTATCGTACATTGTAACACATAAACGCATCATAAAATATTTTTTCCTTATGTTATCCCTTTTGGAAGAAACTTTAATATTGTAGTTAGTTGCCGATGATAATTTTTGCTTTCACTCCGAAAAAATGACTCAAAAATCATAAAGAATATATCTTTACAATTGACAATACGAACATTTAGACTAATCATAACGACATAAATAAGATGCTCTAATCGGGGTTGGGGGATGTACAGAAAACATTACTAAAATACTTTATCCTTGATTTTCTCAATGTGTGGTTTGCTGAGCATTAATAAGGTATGTATTTATGGTATTGCATGCACTCTTATTAAAGTTCACAAAATTTATTAGTTGAGAACATCCTTTTTAACCTTGTCAGGCGTTTTTGAGTGTGAATTTTTAAGGAAAACGTTCGTGCAGAAAAACACTCCATCAGTCAGTTGTGCTCCATTTCCCGCATCACGTAAAATTTATCAACAGAGTTCTCTTTTTCTTGATGTGCGTGTGCCGTTACGCGAAATTTCATTGACAGATAACAGCGGAGAAAAACCTTTAACTGTCTATGACACTTCAGGCCCCTATTCCGATCAAAATGTGACTATTGACATCACAAAAGGATTACCTGCAATTAGTACACCTTGGTTATCCGAAAGAGCGGATACTGAATCTTATCCTGCTCGATTAGTCAAACCTGAAGACAATGGTTTTACCAGCGAAAAAAAACTGACACCTGCCTTTGAGCAAAAACGGCCTATTTTACGTGCAAAAAATGGAAAAGCAGTAACACAAATGGCTTATGCACGCGCAGGCATTATTACCGCAGAAATGGAATATGTTGCTATCCGTGAAAATGAGGGGCTGACAGAAAAAAATCAACAAAAAACAGTATCTGGTGAAGCATTTGGTGCATCAATACCAGAAATTTATACTGCAGAATTTGTTCGTAATGAAATTGCCTGTGGACGAGCCATTATTCCTCAAAATATCAATCATCCAGAATGCGAACCCATGATTATTGGGCGCAACTTTCGTGTTAAAATTAATGCCAATATCGGAAACTCAGCGGTCACTTCATCTATGGCAGAAGAAGTCGAAAAAATGGTTTGGGCCATTCGCTGGGGAGCAGATACAGTGATGGATCTTTCAACAGGACGTAATATTCATAATATTCGTGAGTGGATTATTCGCAATTCCCCTGTTCCCATTGGAACTGTTCCGATTTATCAAGCACTCGAAAAAGTGCATGGTATTGCTGAAAACTTAACATGGGATATTTTCCGCGATACACTCATTGAGCAAGCAGAACAAGGTGTTGATTATTTTACTATTCATGCAGGGCTGAGATTACCTTTTATTCCTCTAACAATCGATCGCGTAACAGGCATTGTTTCACGAGGTGGTTCCATTATGGCCAAATGGTGTTTACATCACCATAAAGAAAACTTCCTTTATGAACATTTTGATGAAATTTGCAACATTGCACGCATGTATGATGTATCTCTTTCATTAGGTGATGGATTGCGCCCTGGTTCTATTGCTGATGCAAATGATGAAGCACAATTTGCCGAATTAAAAACTTTGGGAGAATTAACAAAAGTTGCGTGGGAAAAAGATGTACAGGTTATGATTGAAGGGCCTGGTCATGTACCCATGCATAAAATTAAAGAAAATATGGATCAGCAATTAGAACTCTGTCACGAAGCACCATTTTATACTTTAGGCCCTCTTACAACAGATGTTGCACCCGGATATGACCATATTACCTCAGCAATTGGTGCTGCTATGATTGGTTGGTTTGGCACTGCCATGCTTTGTTATGTAACACCTAAAGAACATTTGGGGCTGCCAGACAAAAATGATGTAAAAACTGGTGTTATCACTTATAAAATTGCTGCCCACGCTGCTGATCTTGCCAAAGGATTGCCCGGTGCACAATTGCGTGACAATGCTCTTTCACGTGCACGGTTTGATTTCCGATGGCATGATCAATTTAACCTTTCTCTTGATCCAGATACAGCTTGCGCCTTTCATGATGAGACAATGCCTAAAGAAGCCCATAAACTAGTGCATTTCTGCTCTATGTGCGGTCCAAAGTTCTGTTCAATGCGTATTTCCCACGATATTCGTGATGCCGCTGTAACAAAAAAAGTACAAAATGAAGGTATGGTTGCTATGGCTGAAAAATATCAAAAAGACGGTGATCTCTATGTGGAACCTATTACCGCTCAAAAGGAAATCGTAAACGGTTGAAAAACATTCTTGTTAAAGGCGCAGGTGTAGGCGGCTTAACAGTTGCCTTTATGTTACAACAACAAGGCGCTGCTGTTACTTTATCTGCTCCTCCCCATTCTCCTATAGGATCTGCAAGCTGGTACGCTGGAGGTATGCTAGCGCCTTACTGTGAGAGGGAAAGCTCTGAACAAATAGTTGAAAATCTTGGTGTACAAGCTATACAATGGTGGCGCACCACGCTCCCACAAATGGTAAAGCAAAAAGGCACTTTAGTTGTTGCGCCTACGCGGGATATAGCGGAGCTTGAACGGTTCTCAACGCGCACAAACAATCACAAAACCATAGATGGAACAGAAATAGCTCATCTGGAACCAGACCTTGCAGAACGCTTTAATCATGCGCTTTTTTATGAAACTGAAGCACATCTTGATTCTCGCAAAGTGCTTATTACTTTAAAAGAAATTCTTATAAAGAATGGAGCATATTTTGTTGATGTAGGGGTATCTGAAAAAAAATTTAATATTATTATCGATGCAACAGGAATAGCGCGTTTAGGAAAAGACAAAAATATACGAGGAGTACGTGGTGAAATGCTGCTGGTGCGGAGTAGAGATATTAAAATTTCCCGTCCTATTCGCCTTCTCCATCCGCGCATTCCACTTTATATCGTACCCCGACAAGATAATATTTTTATGATTGGAGCAACAATGATCGAAAGTGATTTCAGTGGTGCAATCTCAGCAAGATCGATGATGGAATTGCTTAATGCAGCCTATACTTTGCATCCTGCCTTTGCAGAAGCAGAAATTATCGAATCCGGCGTCGGTATACGTCCATGCTACCCTGATAATTTACCCTATGTTCACAAACACGGTAATTATATCTCCATTAATGGCTTTTATAGACATGGTTTTTTATTGTCTCCCGAAATGGCAAAACAAGCAGTAAAATTGGCGTTGGAATAAAGTATGCAAATATTTGTCAATGGTGAAACAGTCCAAACAGAAATAACTTATCTCAATTTACTTCTTAAAGAATTGGGGTATGAAGGAAATTGGCTCGCTATTGCTGTCAATTCTGAAGTTGTTCCTATGGATGAACGAAGTCAATTTGTCTTACATGAAGGAGATAGAATTGAAATTCTAAGCCCAATGCAAGGAGGATGAAACTATGCTAAATTTTTATGATTGTGAATTTTCCTCCCGCCTTTTATTGGGAACTGCTCAATATCCTTCACCTGCTATACTTCGTGATGCTATTCAAAAATCCGGTACAGAAATTGTGACAGTTTCACTGCGCCGAGAAACTGCGGGTGGAGAGCATGGTGGACAATTTTGGCAATTTCTTCAAGAACTTGACTTAACAGTGCTTCCTAACACTGCTGGTTGTTACACTGTTAAAGAAGCTGTTACAACAGCCCAATTAGCACGTGATCTCTTTAAAACGTCTTGGATTAAACTCGAAGTTATTGGGAATCCAGATACATTACAGCCAAATGTTTTTTGCTTAATTGAAGCAGCAAAAATTCTAAACGATGAAGGTTTTCAGATTTTCGCCTATACAACAGATGATCTCATTGTGGCTGAAAAACTCTTTGAAGTTGGCTGTCGCGTCATTATGCCTTGGTGTGCTCCTATTGGATCAGCCAAAGGACCTCGTGATACAGATGGATTACGTTCTATCCGCGCTTATCTTCCTGATCTTACTCTTGTTATTGATGCAGGCATTGGGCGTCCATCGCATGCTGCCATTGCTATGGAACTAGGCTATGATGCTGTATTGCTCAACACTGCCGTTGCTAAAGCAGGTGATCCTGTATTAATGGCTGAAGCTTTTTCTAAGGCCATTCAAGCGGGACGTATGGGATACAAAGCAGGTATGCTTGAGGCACGCAATGTAGCTGTACCTTCAACACCCATTATCGGGAAAGCGGTGTTTTCATGAAACTCGACCCTTTTTATCTCATTGTTGACAGTTCTGACTGGATAAAACGTTTAATTCCGATAGGCGTCAAACTCGTACAATTGCGTATGAAAAATAAAACTACAAAAACAGTAAAACAGCATATAAAATGCGCAAAAAACATATGCGATAAATTTGGAGCACAATTAATTGTTAATGATTATTGGGAAATAGCAATTGATGAAAAGTGCAATTTTATTCATCTCGGACAAGAAGATCTGAACAATGCTGACATTCCTGCAATCCGCGCACATGGTATAAAACTTGGCCTAAGTACACACGATGAGCGTGAATTGGATATTGCCATGTCTATTTGCCCTAACTATATCGCTCTCGGCCCTATCTATCCGACAATTTTAAAGAAAATGAAATGGGCTCCACAAGGACTAGACAAAATCAAACAATGGAAACACCAAATTGGTGCGTTGCCTTTAGTGGGCATTGGTGGTTTAACACCGGAACGTGCGATCGATGTTTTGAAAGCAGGAGCCAATAGCACCGCTGTTGTAACGGATATTATTTTACATGAAAAACCTGAAGAGCGTGTCCAACAGTGGATAAAGGGAACCCAAGCATGGCGTTGATGCCTTCTGTTCTTATCGTTGCGGGCACCGATCCAACAGGAGGTGCTGGCATTGTTCGTGATATAGAAACAACAGCTCATTTTCAAATACAAGCAAGTTTAGCGATCACCTCTGTTAATGTACAAGATGACAACCACGTTGTTGAGCTTGCCCCCATGAGCGGAAAATTTATTGCCGCACAAATGCGGGTCGCTCTAGAAGCGAATTCCATACGCGCTATCAAAATCGGTATGACAGGAACCCAAGAAATTATAACAGCGATCTGTACTGTATTAGAAAATTATCCTCATATTCCGGTTGTTTTTGATCCTGTACTTATTGCTTCATCAGGAGGAAAACTTACAACAGAAAAAATCATAGAGACTATAATCCATAAATTGCTTCCTCATATTGATCTTTTAACACCTAATATGAAAGAACTTGCGCTTCTCAGCAAAAGTTCTCTCGCTTCCCATTATGAAGAAGCAATACAACAAGCACAAAAACTTCTTTCATTTGGTCCACGCTATATTTTGATAAAAGGCGGACACATGGATGAGACGCTTGCTACCGATCGTTTAATTGAAAAAACAAAGGTAACAAATATTTCTGCTCCACGATTGAAAGGAACAATGCGCGGAACAGGCTGCATTCTTTCAAGTGCCATTGCAGCACACTTAACACGCAATGAATCTATGATTGAAGCTGTAAAAAACGCAAAAGCATATATTCACACATTACTTTTAAGCCATTGTCAAAAAGATCATTAAAACCTCAACTCATGCTCTTTACTAGCCGTCTACTCTTCCATATATTTAATATTGCACGCACTTTTATTTTATAAAAATAACGAAATCAAATTTTTACTGAAAAAATAATCAACGGTTATTTTAATAATTTGATAAGAGGATGTTCAAAATAAATAGACCATTCATTTAGCCATTAGAAAAAAATAACTATATATAAAAATCTTATCAAAAGAATATTGAAAACACTTAGCAAAGACTTCCTTTCTTATAAACTTTTCACAACAGATTAAGGAATTATCACATCTCCACTCGTAAGAAAAAACAATAAAACTCTACTCTAAAGAGCTTTTTCAAAACAATAGAATATATACCTTGTAACGAAAAACGCACACGGCATGCTTACACTGGGATTAGAAACAAACATATCATAAAGCTTGAAGAATGCTTTTACCTAGTTTATGCATGAGTAGATTGATCACAAGCAAAAAAATAAGATGTCAAAGCAAATTCAAGGTGCAATCTCATATGAAGAACTGCTAAACTTCTATAAAGAAAGTGGTGCAGATGCTGTACTTAGTGAGACGCCAATTAATCACTTTCATCAATCTACACTTTTAGAGAAAAAATCTGAGTCTTTAAAGAAAAAGTCAATACAACCAGTCAATATCACCCATCAAACACAAACACCACCGACCGCAAAACCACACAGCTATCCTCCACATAATTCTGATAATGTGCAACCAGAACGATTAGCCATAGAGATAGCAAAAAATGCCAATACACTTGATGAATTAAAATCTGCCCTCCTCGCTTTTGATGGTTGCTCATTAAAACTGACAGCTAAAAATACCTGTTTTGCAGATGGAACAGCAGGAAGCTCCCTTATGCTCATAGGAGAAGCGCCAGGCCGAGAAGAGGATATACAAGGAATTCCATTCGTAGGAAAAGCAGGAATGTTACTGAACAAAATATTGGAATCGATCGGCCTAACAAGAAAAGACGTTTATATAGCCAACACGATTCCATGGCGTCCACCAGGAAATCGCACACCAACACCAAGAGAAATCGCATTGTGCCGCCCCTTTCTTGAACGGCATATTCAGCTGGCAAAACCTCGTATCCTTATAGCTCTAGGAGGAACTGCTACGCAGTTTTTCACAGGGGTGCAAGGCGGTATTATCCGTATGAGAGGAAAATGGCTAACCTATGAAACCGAGAGCAAAATTAAAATACCTGTTATGCCGACCTTTCACCCTGCTTATCTTCTACGAACACCTAGCCAAAAAAAGCTCACTTGGATGGATTTTTTAGAAGTCCAAAACAGCTTAAATAGCCTTTCGTAACTCCTTAACTCTTCATTACTTTAAAAGATAAACGCTTTTTCAATCACTAACTACTCAAAAATATACAATTAGGAAAGAATTATGAAACAATCAACTGTTCCCATATATCGCTTGGAAGATTATCAACCAACCCCCTACGCTATACCCAAAACACAGCTTCACTTCTGTTTAGATCCAACAAAAACCTACGTTACAGCAACATTATTTATTGAACCTCGTCAAAACACAAAAGAATTCACACCTCTCTTACTTTCCGGTGATGAACTTACTCTCGTTTCTGTTGCCATAAATGGGGAAAGATTAGCTGACAATGCTTATAAAAGCACCCCTTCATATCTAGAAATTACAACCCCGCCAGTAACTCCTTTCACATTGCAATTGGTAACAGAACTGAATCCTGAAAGTAACCGTGCTCTTATGGGGCTTTATCTTTCCAACGGGATCTATTGTACACAATGTGAAGCAGAAGGTTTTCGCCGTATCACTTATTTTTATGACCGCCCTGATGTTCTTTCTACCTACACAGTCAAAATTGAAGCGGACTCTCAGACAATCCCTATTTTGCTTTCCAATGGCAATTTGGTTGAAACGGGAATTCTTGAGAATAATCGTCATTTTGCCATTTGGAAAGATCCTCACCCCAAACCTTCTTACCTCTTTGCTTTAGTTGGTGGAGATCTTGACCTATTAGAGGATTATTTTACTACTGCATCAGGACGGCGTGTTACACTTGGCATCTATGTAGAAAAGGGAAAAGTCGAGCGTGCAATCTATGCAATGGATGCGCTAAAACGTTCTATGCTCTGGGATGAACAGTGCTTTGGGCGCGAATATGATCTTGATGTTTTCAATATTGTTGCTGTTTCCGACTTCAATATGGGGGCAATGGAAAATAAAGGTCTCAACATTTTTAATGATAAATATGTTCTTGCAGATTCTAAAACAGCAACAGACCAAGATTATAAAAATATTGAACGCGTCATTGCCCATGAATATTTTCATAATTGGACTGGTAATCGTATTACTTGCCGTGATTGGTTTCAACTCTGCTTAAAAGAAGGATTAACAGTCTACCGTGATCAGGAATTTTCTGCTGATCAAAATGTACGCAGCTTACAACGTATTGAGAACATAAAAACGTTAAAAGCTACGCAATTTTCTGAAGATTCTGGCCCTCTTGCACATCCTGTACGCCCCCGTCAATATAGCCAAATCAATAATTTTTATACCACAACCGTTTATGAAAAAGGGGCTGAAGTTGTGCGCATGATCCATACAATTTTGGGTGCCACTCTCTTTCGTAAAGGTATGGATCTTTATTTTCAACGCCATGATGGGCAAGCTTGTACCATTGAAGATTTTATTGCTTGTTTTGCTGAAGTTTCTGGTCAAGACTTCTCCCAATTCATGCTGTGGTATGAGCAAGCGGGTACCCCAAATGTGGAAATCGATAGTCATTATAGCGATGGCGTTTTAACGATTCATGCAAAGCAACATATTCCAGAAACGCCACAACAAAATGACAAAAAGCCTATGCTTATTCCTATTGCTTTTGGTCTATTGGGACAAAATGGAGAGCCTCTAACCTATGAAGCGGATGCAAATATTCAATCAAATGTTATGATGCTGTCCAAAGAAACCCAGATCTTTAAATTCAGAGGATTGCGCGAAAAACCTGTTTTATCACTACTCCGGGACTTTTCTGCTCCGATCATTCTACAAACCCCATTCAATGAAAGCGAATTTATTTTTCTTGCTGAAAAGGATAGCAATCAAATTAATCGCTGGCAGTCACTGAATCATTTAATAACGCAAGCTCTTATTCAAGCGATTAACGATAAAACGCTAGAAGAAACAACCATGCCTGCTAACTTGCTGGAACTGATTAAGACCATAGTTCAAGATGACAATCTTGAACCAGAATTCCGCGCATTTTGTTTAAGCTTACCTTGCGAAGTTGAACTTGCCCGCACGATCGGTGAAAATATAGACCCTGATCGTATTCACCATGTGCGCAATCAATTTTTAGCGTCTATTGCACACACTCACCAGGAGCTCCTAACAAAAATCTATGCGCAGATGCAAGTAAAAGAGTCTTATTGCCCAAACACTGAGCAAGTTGGAAAACGAGCGTTACGCAATATTGTATTAGATTATCTTTCCATCATCGAAGCAAAACCAGACCGCGCGGCTACACAATATGCGACAGCCGACAATATGACTGACCGCATAGCCAGTATGACCATTTTAGCGCAACACTTTAACACAAGCGAACAAGCACAAGATGCCTTAAGTGATTTTGAGAACCGATATAAGAATGACCCCTTAGTCATAGACAAATGGTTCTCCATTCAAGCAGTGGTTGCCGGTGCTTCAACGCTCTACCATGTTAAAAAACTCATGAACCATCCTCTCTTTTCACTGGATAATCCCAATCGCGTACGTGCCTTGATTGGTGCTTTTGCCTCTGGAAACCAAACGGGTTTTAATAGAGCTGATGGTGCAGCCTATCATTTCCTTTGCCAAATCATTTTGGAAATTGACAAAAAAAATCCACAGCTTGCTTCACGGTTATTAACAATAATGCGCTCTTGGCGGCAATGGGAACCTGTGCGTCGACAAAAAATTGAAATGGAATTAAAAACCATTGCAGAAGCACAAAAGTTATCAAGTGATGTGGCAGACATTATCAGCCGCACACTTTCTTAAGAAAAAATAATTTATAATCAATATCTTATAACTTTACTCATAAGAATATATAAAATAGCCTTTCGACAATGATAAACCCATAAACAGATAATTTTAATTTGTTTATGGGTCATTTTTACAGTGTCTTAATTTCCACAATTTACTGCTCATAATAGTAAAATTTCTCTTTTTTTAAAAAAAGACTGGACAGAAGACTCCTGTTTTGATTCATTGCATCTATTGGGTTGTTATGAGTACTGAAAGTGTTTTTCGGTCACGTTATTCATGATTAAAGGAATAAGAAATGGCTAAATTGGACGCGTACAACGCGCCCACAGAAGTATATGCTGACTCAAAACCTGGCACCCAAAGTCGCAAGGAACAGACGGCGCATACCGATCTGCTATCGGGCTCAATTTATCAAAAACTCTTAAGAGTAGAACCTTGGTTAAGACGTTTCATTCCATTCGTCATCATTACATTCCTCATTGTTCTCGCTGCAATTCTCTCCATATCAATCTATGATTGGCGTCATACAGTTGATAAAAATGCACGCTCTACGATGAATCTTTTAGCCTCTTATATTACAAATGCACTTGACAGTAATTTACTTACCGCAACTAAACAAGGAAAAGCTGTTGTTCTTTCTCAACAGCATTTGCAAAATATTCTAACCAATGTTTATAATGGAGGTCTCGCCAACACCAGCACCATTATCGCCATAGTCGATCAAAGTGGAAACGTTCTGACCTCATCGAGTTCAGAAATAATTCTAGCAAAAAACTTACAAGATTCTCTCTCTGAGAATGCCGATGTATGGTTTCTCGGGCAACAAGCTAAAGCGTTTCAAATTACAATAGGAGGAGAACCTGCCCTCGCTTTATTCCGCAAAACAGAAAGTGGCCAATATGGCGTATTCATCGGTGAGAAAACGCAACATATTTATATGGAATGGCGTAAAGCTCTCTCGTTAAATATGACCTTATTTATAGGGACTGCTGGTATTATGCTGGCTCTGCTCTATGCCTATTATAATCAGCTTATACGCGCACGCAATAGGGATCTGGTTTCTGAAAAAATTCAAAATCGCATTGATATGGCAATGATGCGCGGACGCTGCGGGCTGTGGGATTGGAATATGGCAAGCGGACGCGTTTATTGGTCACGAGCAATGTATGAAATGCTCGGCTATGTGCCTCAAAATGCACTGTTATCAATTTCTCAGATCACTGCCATCATCAATCCAACGGATGCCAATTTTTTTGACATTGCTCAAGAATTAATGAGCGGTACCAAAAAACATATCGATATTAATGTGCCCATGCGTCATGCTGATGGTCATTATGTATGGATGCGCATTCGTGCCGAAATGACTGAAGAAGAAGAACCCCATTTGGTTGGTATTTCCTTCGATATTAGCGAACAACGTCAATTTGCCGAACAAACAGCGCAAGCCGACCTCCGTATCCGCGATGCAATTGAAAATATTTCAGAATCTTTTGTATTATGGGATGCAGAGGAACGTTTGGTCATGTCGAACAGCAAATTTTGTGAATATGCAGCCATTCCCAAACAGGTGTTACAATCCGGGATCCAACGTGCAGCTGTTGAAGCTATGGCGCGCCCTGCTATCACTGAATATCCCATTAAAGAAGATGGTAATGGTAACTCAACCAGTATTCGCCAAACTGCAGATGGTTGCTGGCTTAAAATTAATGAACGGCGCACCCAAGATGGAGGACTTGTTTGCATCGGAACTGACATCTCCGAGCTTAAACAGCAACAAGAAAAATTTGAAGAAAGTGAAAGACGGCTTTTTTCTTTCATTCAAGAACTCAAGCGTGCACGAGGAAATGCTCAGCAACGAGCAACAGAAGTTGAAAAGCTGAATAAAAGCTTACAATCAGAAAAGGAACGAGCTGAAAGTGCTAACAAAGCTAAATCAGAATTTTTAGCCAATATGTCCCACGAATTACGCACTCCACTGAATGCTATTCTTGGTTTTTCAGACATGATGTTGCAATCTACCTTTGGCCCTCTCGGCTCACAACGCTATCAGGAATATATGCGTGATATTCACAATTCCGGAACCCATCTTCTAGCTCTGATTAATGATATTCTTGATATGTCTAAAATCGAAGCAGGAAGATTCAGCCTTGATTGTAAAAATATTGATATTGAGCCAATCATTAGCGAAGCAGTTCGTACACTGACACCACAAGCACAAGAAAAAAAGATCTCCGTTACAACAAATATTGCACCAGAACTTCATGCTGAAGTTGATTGCCGCGCCATGAGACAGATTTTTCTTAATCTCATCTCTAACGCTGTTAAATTCACACCTTCTGGTGGCAGTATTAATGTTTGTGCTTTCCAGAAAAAAAATAACCTTGTTTTCAAAATTAAAGATACAGGGGTTGGTATTCCTCAATCAGCCATCAAAAAGCTTGGACAACCTTTTGAACAAGTCGAAAATCAATTTACCAAAACACATACCGGCTCAGGTCTAGGGTTAGCCATCTCCCGTTCCTTGCTGGAATTACACAAAGGGAAACTTGAAATTACTTCTAAAGAAGCAAAAGGTACAACTGTAACGATTACAATGCCAATTCAACAAAATTAAAGCTTTAGAAGCATTTTCGTTGTTCACGTTGCAAAACAATCTGTTTCCGTTGTATTCCCCAACGATAACCAGAAACAGCACCATTCTTGCAAAGTACACGATGGCAAGGAATAGCTAATGCCAATTCATTACGCGCACATGCATTAGCAACCGCACGAACAGCTTTCGGCATACCGATATGTTGCGCTAATTCTGTATAAGAAATTGTTTCACCACATTGTACCTCACATAATGCAGCCCATACTCTCTGCTGAAAAGCTGTACCTCTGATATCGAGTGGAAGATCATAATGCCTTACCAGATGAGGTGTCTCCACCATCGCGACAATGTGCACAACCTCTTGATGGAATACATTGTCATCAGCATCTTGTTGGATATCACTAAAGTGTCCTGTAAATTCCTGTAACAATTGTTGAGCAGTATCACCTAAAGCAATATGGCAAATCCCCCTATGAGACTTTGCAACTAAAAGCCACCCTATTGATAACTCCCTCAAGCAAAATATTCTTTTTTCGAAACTCTTTAACATTTTAATTTTATTTATACGCTTTATAAAGGTTAGAAATAATACAGCATCAAAATTCTATCAGAGTATACATTCACTTGTTCATCACCTGTGTAAAAATTGAACGCACCAATTGCCCCATGTCCTCAATCAATTTTTCGATACGAAGCAAATCAGGCTCACCAACACTGCGCAACAGAAGGTCACTGAGTCCAGGAGGCATATCATCAAGATTAAGAGAATCCTTTAAGCAAAAACGTATAATTTGACTCAAATTTGTATAGAGACAATAAGCAGAATGAAGTTCAAAAACGCATGACCTGTCAAGAAAGCTGTTTGGTAAACGCGCAAGAACATCAACCGTAGTCATTCCAATTTCGAACTCAACCACATGAGTTATGAGAGAAAATTGAGCAATAAATTCAAGGTCCATAATGCCACCAGGCATAATTTTAAAATCCCATCGATTTTCCGGCGGTTTTTCTTTTTCAATTAAGGAACGCATTTCACGCACTTCTTTTGCGACAATCTTCTTGTCACGGTAGAGTGCAATAATTTCACATATCTCTTTTTCTATCCTTTGCAAAAAATCGCTATCACCAGTCACACCTCGTGCCCGTGTTAAGGCGAGATGTTCCCATATCCAAGCTTCCTTACGTTGATATTTGCTAAAAGCTTGAAAAGAAACAGCAACAGGCCCTTTATTTCCCAATGGCCGTAATCGTAAATCAACATCGTAAAGAACACCTTGAACTGTAGAAGTAGATAAAGCCGCAACAAAGCGTTGTGTCAAACGAGTATAATATTGAATAATATAAAGAGGCTTTTCTCCATCAGATATTTCCGCATCCTCATCATGCTCATAAAGAAAAATAAGATCAACATCCGAGCCTGCGGTTAATTCATAGCTTCCAAGCTTACCCATACCCAATATGCCAATACGTCCACCTTTAATATGACCATGGAGCTGAGAAAATTCTTTTTGAACCGCTGCAAATGTTTTTGCAATCATAAGATCTGCAAGTGCAGTAAGAGCAAAACCTGCTTTATCCCCTGTAATTGCACCATTCAAAAGCCGGATACCAATCAAAAAACGTTGCTCATCAGCAAAAATCCTTAAGTAGTCAAGAATTTCTTCATGGGAGGTTACACCTTCAAGAAAATATTCAAGCTTATTTTCTAGATAAGTTTTTGTTGGCAATTCTGCAAAAATTGTCGGATCCAGCATCCCATCAAAAACATGCGGTTTGTGCATAATAATCTCAGCAAGGCGCGGAGCAGCTCCCATAATAAGGACTAACATATCCCAAAGAGGTGGATTAGATTGTAATAAACTAAATAGCTGAATTCCTGAAGGCAAACCTTGCAAAAAACGATCAAAACACAACATTGCTTCATCCGCTCGCTTGGTAGCACCAAAAGCTTTCAAAAGTGCTGGTGTCAGTTCCGTTAATCTTTCACGCGCCTCAGCCGATTGTGTCGCTTTATAACGTCCACAATGTAATGTTCGCATAATACGACAAATATCTCTTGTCCTTTCAAAACCTAAACGATTTAATGTGATCAACGTTTCCGGATCATCTTCTTCACCTGTAAAAACCAAATTACCGATTTCCAAGCCAAGTTCCTGTTCATGCTCAAACAACGCTGCATAATGTTTCTCAACCACTTGAAGCGTTTCTAACAAATCGCGGGTAAAGTAGCTAACTTCTTGATATCCCATTAAATATGCGACACTAGTGAATTGAGAAATATCGTTTGGTAAAAGATGCGTTTGTTCATCCGCAAGCATTTGAATACGGTGTTCAACATTGCGTAAAAAAGCATAGCTCTTTACAAGGCTATCTCTGGTTTTCTTACTGATCCAGCCAAGGGTGTGAAGTTCTGCTAACATTGCAACTGTCTCACGCCCACGCAATTGAGGCAAACGTCCACCAGCAATTAATTGCTGTGTTTGAACAAAAAACTCAATCTCACGGATACCCCCTCGCCCCAATTTTATATTATGGCCATAAGCAGCAATTTGACCATAATTTTTGTACGCATGAATTTGACGTTTGATCGAATGAATATCAGCAATAGCAGCATAATCTAAATATTTTCGCCACATATAAGGGGAAAGTTCTTTCAGAAAACTAAAGCCCGCCTCAATATCGCCTGCTACTGGACGCGCTTTAATCATTGCTGCACGTTCCCAATTTTGACCACGCCCTTCATAATAACGCAAAGCAGTTCTGACCGGTAATGCCAATGGCATGGAACCTGGGTCGGGTCGGAGTCGCAAATCAAGCCGAAAAACATATCCCTCAGCAGTGCGTTCCTGAATAATACGGATTAATCGCCGTACCATTTTAGAAAAGACATCTGTACTTTCATAAAGATCACCAATATGAGGCGACGTTTCATCAATAAAAATAATAAGATCAATATCAGAGGAATAATTAAGTTCTCCTGCACCCAATTTTCCCATACCTAGAACAATCAAACCACAATCTTTTTCTGGATTATCACGGCTAGCCAAACTTATTTTTCCACGATCGTGCGCTTCTCTTAAAAGAAAACGCAAAGCCGCACCTAAAGCACCTTCACCTAAGCGGGTTAACCATGCACAGGAAACCTCGTAAGCAAAAACACCACTCAAATCAGCTAAAGCAATGAGAACATGGGCTTCTTTTTTCTTACATCTTAAAGCCACCATTAATGAAGCTTCATTAATCGCTTCAATCCTATCAGTGGCTGCAATATCATCTATAATTTCACTTAGTCTTGTCTCTATATCGACATCCAACAAGGGGCTAAGATATGATGGATTTGCAATCAAAACTTCACGTAAAAATGGAGATAAAGTCATAATCGCGCTGATAAAATCGACTTGCTCTCCCTTATCCGCAATATAAGAAACCAACGGTTCTAAACTTTCTTTCCTCGCTTGTTCTTCAAGATCTTTCAGCCATTGGGAACCGCTATCATCAAGAGGACGTAAAGGGAGGAGTTGTGTTTTTAAAAAAGCGCTTTTCATTTTCACTCCCTTGAAAAAGCATATTAATTTTCATCCTATTTTATTGCACTAGGATCTGGATAAAAAAACAGAAATACGTTCTAGAATAGAGTGATAAGACAAAATAACATTAAGGAAACAATAAAACAGCTCTAAGCCCAGGATTTGCATTTTCAAGCAAAAGTTCACCCCCATGAAGTTTCATAACAGCTTTTGCTATGCTTAAGCCAATACCAAAACCCGGCTTTGTACGGCTCTCTTCAAGACGAACAAAGCGTTCTGTTACTTTGTCACATTGATCTTCCGCAATTCCCGGACCATTATCGCTAACCACAACCAACAAGCGTTCTCCACAACATTCCATTGATAAAGAAACCTCCACGTCTCGTCCATCTTCAGACGCATATTTAATCGCGTTATCAATGAGATTAAAAAGAGATTGCGCAACAAGCTCACGATTCAGCTTCATTTCTTTATCAAATGTGTGCCCTAACCGAAGCAAAACACCCGACTCTTCAGCGAAAGGTTCATAAAATTCAACAGCATCTTCAAGAATCCGCTTCATATTCACTGTCTCAAGATGCTCAATTGAACTTCTGGCTTCAATGCGAGAAATCATCAAAATAGCATTAAAAGTACGAATGAGTTGATCTGATTCAGCAATGACATCATCCAGTGCCTGTCGATATTCAAGCTCCATCTTTTGTCCCGAAAGCGCTTCTTCAGCGCGATTTCTCAAACGTGTAAGCGGCGTTCTAAGATCATGAGCAATATTATCTGACACTTGACGCAAACCAGTATTTAATTCCTCAATACGATCGAGCATAACATTAAGATTGGCAGACAATCGATCAAACTCATCACCTACCCCAGAAACGGGTAAACGCTCGCTCAAATCACCACCCATCAAACGCTGCGATGCAGCGGTTACATGATCGATCCTCTGCAATGCACGCCTGCCAACAAAAAACCATATTAATAAAGCTCCTCCAACCATCGCTACAAGAGCAATCATTACAGCTTTACGAATAACTGCGGCAAAACGTTCTGGTTCATCTAAATCACTGCCTACTAGAAGCTTCATAGCATTGGGTAAATCAACAACAATTGCTAAAGCACGATGTTTACTCATCGTGCCACTTTCTCCAAAACGTGAATACAACAAAGAATCAGAAACAAAACCACCATGCTGCAAAAGGCCAAGTTCAATACGAGCCACATTCCCCGCTAAAACACGCCCCACAGGATCAGTGACAAGATAAAGGAAAGCGCCGGGTTGTCGTGAACGATGATCAATCGTGCGTATCAACAAAGGCAATCCACCATAATCATAAGCACGTTCAATACGCTTTAATTCTTCACGGACAGTTTGTTCCGTTTGATCTGTTAATAATGAGACAGAAAATTCTGCCGTATAGATAGAAAGCCCTGACGCAACCAATCCAAATAATAGAATATAAAGCGCAGAAAGCCTGAAAGCTGTTGTGCGCATCATATTGATTAAACGATTCATAATTTTGTATTTGGTACTTTCAGCATATATCCAGCTCCACGCACAGTATGTAAAAGTGGAATATCAAAATCTTTTTCAATTTTCGCTCTCAAACGGGATATATGAACATCAATGACGTTTGTTTGCGGATCAAAATGGTAATCCCAAACATTTTCTAACAGCATAGTCCGTGTAACAACCTGCCCAGCATATCGCATTAAATACTCCAGCAAACGAAACTCACGGGGTTGTAATATAATATTTCTTTTACCACGTCTTACTGTATGTGCCAACCGATCAAGCTCAAGATCACCAACAGAATAAACAGTTTCTGCCTCTTTAGGGTTTTTTCGCCGTTGTAATACCTCAACGCGCGCAAGAAGTTCGGAAAAAGCATAAGGCTTCGTCAAATAATCATCGCCCCCTGCACGCAAACCCATCACACGATCATCAACTTGCCCTAGAGCCGAAAGGATCAGAACCGGCGTTTTATTGCCTTTTGCACGCAATTCAGCAATAATGGAAAGACCATCACGGCGCGGAAGCATCCTATCAATAACCATGACATCATAATTCTCCGTTTCAGCCAAAGCATAACCAGTATCCCCATCATAAGCAACATCAGATGTGTGCCCTGCTTCTAAAAAAGCTTTTTCAAGATAGCACCCCATCTCACGATCATCTTCGATGACGAGTATCTTCATAAACGAGTCTCTCCCTTTATCGCATCAAATGATTGTGGGACGGAAATCTTTAAAATATCTGTCCCACTTGGTTAAGTGTTATTCTTTAACAATTGGAAGAGCGACAAAACGATTCTGATCATTTGTTCGCACTTGTAAGAGCACCGCACTACGTCCTAGCTTTTTTGCTTCCTTAATTGTGTCTGTAATATCAGATGTCTTTTTAACAGGTCTATTATTAACTGTCACAATCACATCACCAGGACGTATCCCTTTATCTGCGGCATCTGAATCCGAATCGACATCCGTCACAACCAACCCTAAACCATCATCAGAAGGCGCAACAATCAAACCATAATCTTCCAATGTTTCCTCTGAACTACCACGCCCACTTGGATATTTCAAACCCTCTTTTTTGCTTTCACTTTCAGGCATTGCATCGAGTTTAACCTTGATTTTTTCTTCTTTACCAGATCTCCAAACCCCCAAAGTCACTGTTTCTTCTGGTCTAGTGTTTGCAATACGCCTTGCTAGGTCACGCGCATCAGAAACTTTCTCGCCATTCACGGAAATAATCACATCCCCTGTCTTAATGCCAGCCTTCTCGGCAGGTCCCTTCAGTGCATCAGTTACCAAAGCACCTTTTGCTTCTTTCAAACCAATTGAATCAGAAATTTCTTTTGTCACAGGCTGAATCTGAACACCAATCCAACCACGCTGTACGGAACCTTTTTCAATGAGCTGTTTCACAACTTGCTTTGCTGTTTCTGCAGGAATAGCAAAAGCAATCCCAACATTTCCGCCAGAAGGAGAAAAAATGGCCGTATTAACCCCAACAACTTTCCCATTAAGATCAAAGGTTGGACCACCAGAATTTCCACGATTAACAGCAGCATCAATCTGAATAAAATCATCATAAGTACCAGCTCCAATATCACGCCCACGTGCGGAAACAATACCTGCTGTCACCGTTCCACCAAGACCAAATGGATTACCGATAGCAACAACCCAATCGCCCACATACAGTTTGGAATCATCACCAAACTCAACATATGAGAATTTTCGTTTATCATTCACTTTCAATACTGCAAGATCAGTTCGTTGATCCGTCCCAACAAGTTTTGCACTCAATTCCGTGCCATCATCAAGAACAACAGTATAACTTGTTCCGTCAGAGATCACGTGATTATTGGTCACAATATAACCATCTGCCGAGATCAAAAAGCCAGATCCAAATGCTATAGGACGGAGTTTTTGTGATCGCTGTGAAGGCTTATGGTTAGGCACATTACGGTTATAAAACTCTTGGAAAAATCTTTTCAAAGGGTGTTGGTCTGGAAATTGTTCAAGACCTGGAGCACTAAAAAACTCACTAAAAAACCGCTCTTCTTTTTTTATATTGCTTTTCACTTGCACGGAAACAACAGCAGGTTTAACTTGAGAAACGATATGTGCAAATCCCTGCTGTTGTCCTGATGGAACAGATACAGGGTTGGCATGAGCCGATGTTACCCATAAGCTTGATCCACTAAAGAACATTGTACTTGCTAAAGTTGTAGACAAACCTATTGCTGCCAATGTTGTGCGAAGAGTTTGGTTAACCATTTTGAGTACTCCTGTTGAGTAATATTTTCTATCCTTGTTGCATTGCAATCCATCGTAAAATAGCAAACCTTACCGTTTTCTGTCCAAACTATTAAAGTTTTGTAATATTAGATAAATAACAATCTATCCTTAGAATAGAGCTGAATTCATCAATTTAAATTCATCATTTTTTCTTCAATAATATTTATTTTAACTTTAACGATCTTTTTAAGCGTTTCTCTTATCAGCATTTAAAGCGATTATTTTTTTGCATTTATACTGACTGATCCGAAAAAATATGGTGCTTAAACCAATAATCATAACGATCAAAGGCGATAACCATAAAAACCATGTCACTTTATTGAATGGTGGCTTCAATAAAATAAATTCACCATATCTCTCTACAAGAAAATCAATAACCTGCTGATTGCTGTCGCCCGCTTTTAAGCGTTCACGGATCAAAAAGCGTAAATCACGTGCCAATAAAGCATTTGAATCATCAAGCGATTGACTTTGACAAACTGGGCAACGCAACCGTGATGAAATATTACGCGCACGTTCTTCAAGAACAGGATCTTTTAAGATCTCATCTGGCTCTACTGCTATCGCTAATTGCATAGGAAAAACAACGACAAAGATAACCAAAACAAACAAGAAAAACTTCTTCATCTCAATTCCTTTTTAACGAGTTGGAAGCTATCCGTTGAAATCCTCCTCCACGCAACAAACACCCTAAAAAAGAAAAACAACCGCCTATAGCCATCATCACCACACCCAACCAAATACAAATCACATAAGGCTTCCACAATATATGCACAA
Source organism: Bartonella sp. A05 (assembly GCF_026930145.1). Lineage (GTDB taxonomy): Bacteria > Pseudomonadota > Alphaproteobacteria > Rhizobiales > Rhizobiaceae > Bartonella. The sequence goes on from NZ_JANHOJ010000002.1 coordinate 136,426, forward strand.
CAAGGCCTTGGTCATCCATACGACCCGGTGCAATATACAATTGAGAAAAACCGAAACTTTGAATACCAACTTCCGTTGTTGACATATTCCGGCTTGAATAAAATCGCTTTGATGCAGTTATAATGTGCATTTCCTGTTGGTTCTCATATGTTTTAAAGCCAAACTGCATGGCAGAATAATTCGCGCCAGAGACATTATGTATTGCGTCAAAACAAATAGTTTGACCAGCTATCGTAACTGTATCTCCTATTTGCATAGTTAAAATACGTTCTTGTCCAAAAGTTGCGACACAAATAATACCAAACAATGTAACACCTAACCCCATATGTGCCAACGCACTCCCAAAAGCAGACCAGGGCAGCCCCAGAAACCTTTTAACGCGTACGGACAAAGATATCTTTTGAGGACCGCTCTTCATCCAAAGATCAGCCAAGCCACCCAAAAAAACAAAAGCTGAAAGTCCAACGCCTAAGGGCGCCACAATATCACGCCAAGATGTTGCATAAAAAGTTATAAAACAAGCTACGCAGGCTAATGCAAAAACAAACCACAACCGTTCAATAACCGCAAAAAAATCGCCGCGTTTCCACGCTATCATGGATCCAAATGGAACTAACGATAATAACATCACCATTAAAGGTCCAACTGTAAGGTTAAAAAAGGCAGCACCCACAGAAATTTTTTGCCCTGTTAACACTTCAACAAAATAAGGATAAAGTGTTCCAATCAATACTGTCGCTGTTGCTGTTGTAAGAAACAAATTATTTAAAACAATAAAGCCTTCACGCGAAATTGACCGAAATAATCTACCTGTTTTCAAAACCGAAACCCGCAAAGCAAAAAGAAAAAAAGACCCTCCTGTAAAAAAAAACAAAATAGCCAGAATTGCACGCCCCCTAGTTGGATCGACAGCAAAACTATGAACAGACATTAAAATCCCCGAACGGACGAGAAAAGTTCCCAGAAGAGAAAGGGAAAAAGTAAGAAGGGCTAAAAACAAAGTCCAACTTTTTAATGCATCTCGTTTTTCAAGAACAAGAGCAGAATGCAAAAGAGCTGTTCCTGAAAGCCAAGGCATAAATGAAACATTCTCAACTGGATCCCAAAACCAATAGCCACCCCAACCCAGCTCATAATAAGCCCAATAGGATCCAACCATAATACCAAGCGTTAAAAAAAACCATGAAAGAAGAATCCATGGACGAACCCAACGTGCCCAAACTTTATCAACATGTCCTGTAATTAATGCCGCGATCGAAAAAGAAAAACAAACCGAAAAACCAACATAACCAAGATATAAAAGTGGAGGATGAATAACTAAAGCAATATCCTGTAAAATAGGATTAAGGTCATTTCCTTGCAATGCCGGCGGTTGAACACGCAAAAATGGATTGGAAACAAAAAGAATAAATAAAAGAAAAGCGCTCGTAATCCAACTTTGACAACTTAAAATCAATGCTTTAAACTGCGCTGGCAATTGTTTGTCAAACCACGCCACCAATGTACTAAAAAAAGAGAGACTTAGAACCCATAGCAACATTGATCCTTCGTGATTTCCCCAAACGCCAACGATCTTATAAATCATTGGCTTTTCCGAATGAGAATTTTCAACAACATTCAAAACAGAAAAATCAGACGCTATATAGGCATATACAATACTCAAAAAAGACAATAGCAATAATACAAAAGTAATACACGTCAATGGTACCACCGCTTGCATCAATGAACGCTCTCTTCGCAAAATACCGAAGATGGGGTATAATGCCTGCAACACACTAACTGCAAAGGCTGCGGCTAAACAAATATGACCCAATTCAACGAGCACGATCGAATTGCCTTTTCACATCGTAGCGTTCTTTTAAGCGATCGGCTACTTCTTTGGGCATATAAGTCTCATCATGTTTTGCCAAAACACGCGTGCCTATAAAAAGCCCTTCTTTATCAAAATATCCTTCGACGATCACACCCTGTCCTTCACGGAAAAGGTCCGGTAGTATACCTTCAAAAATAACTTTTTCGTGTTTTAAGCCATCAGTGACAAAAAAAGTAACTTTTCTCTTTTTAAGATATTCAACAGTTCCTTTTTCGATAAAACCACCCAAACGCAAAGAGTGACCTGTTAGAATATCTTCTCTTGTGATTTCAGATGGCATTCGAAAAAAACTGACCGTATTACGCATCGCATACACCATAAGGCCTGCTGCAATTGCCATAACACAAAGGCATGATAAAATCATCAATACCTGCTCTTTTTTCCGCCTCTTCAAAACAACCTTCAGTGAAGGAAAACTCTTTAAAGATTGATTATTCATAGCCTATTTACGAAAAATATTGTTATCAATGCTATATTTGTAGTAAGCATTTTGTCTCTAAGCATTACAATAGCTTTACACATCCTCCATATGAGCGCAACTTCTTGCTTTGTATTTTTATCATCACTCAATAAGACAATTTTATTCAATAACCTGAAACAAGAACTTATCACTTTTGTAAAGTTCTAATCAAATCACTGCGTAACTGTATTATCATTTTTTCAACATGCGATCGCCCTGTAATATTCTTGGGCATTGTATCAAGAAAATTTTGTAAAATCTGAATGGCCTGCGTAGAATTGCCCGCCTGATGAAATGCATCAGCTAAAAATAAACGAGGATAAAAATCTTCTGGTGCTAAATCTACAGCCTTTTGAAAAATACTTTGCGCTTCTTGTGTGACTATCCCCCCTTCATAACCCACCAATGCCAAACCATAACCCACAAGCCTTGGAGCCGATTCTCCATTCAAATGAAGTGCATCTCGATAAATATTCACCGCATCCTGAAAACGGCTTTCTTCGAGATAGCCTACCGCTAATGTATCAGCTATCTTTCCATCATTAGGCATACGCAAAAAAAGCGCATGTAAACGTACAAGCCTTTCATGCTTGTTTAACGTCTTTGGATCTTTATCCATTAACTCTTTAAAAAAATAACTTTTAACTCCCGGACTCCCTGTCAAATTATAAACACCCCATGTCACAAGGAGAACAAATAAAATACCAAATCCTTTCAAAATATGAATCTTCTTACACTTTTCGAAAATCTTCTGTGCAAATTTCATATGTGTTTCAGATGTCCAAATTTTATCAGTACCAAGGCACTCACTTATTCAAAAGATCGATATACTCTTTCCATAGAATGAATCATTTTCATACATTTTGCAAAACTTTATAATGATTTGCTCAAAAAAAAATCATGCAAAAGAATCCCTAGAAAAACCATAATCCATCATATTCAAAATCTCATGAGAAACAACAATCTGTACGTCTTGCTTCCTCCGATCTGGCTTCTCCATATAATCACACCCTGATACCCCCCCAATCAGCACAGTAAATAATGATAAGAAAATAATTTTTTGCATTTATAATACCGTAAAATTCATTATCCAGTGTTTCTAATACACGTAAAGATATAAAAAACGATTATTGAATATATTTTTACCGCATACAAACTGGATTCCAAATATTCTTAAAGTAACTTCATGCCACATGCATTGGCTATAAGGGAAAAATATCTATCGTCTTGGCAATAAAATTTTTGTATATAATCCACCTAAAGCAGAACGTGATAAGAAAAGTCTTCCACCATATTCATTAACCATATCAGAAACAATCGCTAATCCTAAACCTGTTCCCGGCTTACTTTCATCAAATCGCCGACCTCTTTTTAAAGCTTCATCAATTTGCTCTTTTGTTAAACCAGGACCATCATCTTCGATGACAAGACTAAAGAATGCTGTTTCGTCAACACTTTCTTCTAAGCCACAACTGATTAAGATTGTGGCACAAGCCCACTGAGAAGCATTCTCAACCAAATTCCCCACAATTTCCTCTAGATCTTCCCTTTCACCAACAAAAATGATATCATCGACATCCATAGTAAATTGGATATCTTTATCAGGATTGAGTTTTTCCATAACTCGTACCAAACGATTAAGTACACTGCGAACAGACGTGTAATAGATGACACTGTCACGTTGTGCTGCAATTCGAGCACGCTGTAGATAATGATTTATTTGAGCCTGCATCATTTCGGCTTGCTCCTGCAATAAAATAGCCTGCTCTCCATGCATCTTATCGGCTTCATTCATGATTACTGATAAAGGCGTCTTTAATGAATGGGCAAGATTACCAACTTGCGTTCGAAATCGTTCAATGATGCGCTGATTGTTATTAATGAGAGCATTCATTTCTTTTGCCAACGGCATAATTTCACTCAATAAATCTGTATTGACGTGATCCGCTCTCCCTTCTCGAATATCATTCAATGTTTGCCGTATCCGCTTCAACGGTTGGAAACTAAAAACAATAATAGCAATATTGATGAGAACACTGCCTATCCCAAAACTCCACAGGAAAATTTGCAAAATCCACTTGAATTCTTGTACTTGTAAATGCGCTTCATCAATATTTCCCATAAGACGAAAACGTGCAATGCGATTCTGATCGTCAAGAACAACATCACTTTCGATAACTTGTAAATTTTCCCCGTCAGTACTTTTGATTTGATAAGAACGAAAAAATTTGCCATCAAAAGGAACATCATTATCACTCGGTGAAAAGAATTGCTTAGTTCCGAATGATGGAGATGTTAACCTCCCCTTTAGATTAGGGGATATAGCGCTTACCTCCCAATACCACCCTGATGTTGGATCTGAATAACGGATATCATTAAATCCAAAATTTCCCTTCAGATTTCCCTCAGGTGACACAGTCACAGTTGTAATGAGACTATAAAGCTGAGCAGTAAGGATGCGCTCTAAGCTTTGTTCACTTGAACGCTGAAAAAATAAAATACTAACTGCAGAGATAGACGATAATGAAATAGCAACCCACATTGTCGACAAAATCATAACACGTAAACTAAGAGATTTACCAACAAAGAAAAATAACCGCCTGAGCCTGCTATTACTCTTTAAAACCGTCATTCGTCACCTGACGGTTTTATCCGATACCCCATCCCGCGAATGGTCTCAATTAAATTCATTCCAAGCTTTTTACGTAACCGTCCAACAAAAACTTCAATCGTATTCGAATCCTTGTCAAAATCCTGATCATAAAGATGTTCGATAATCTCTGTCCTTGAAACGACTTTATCACGATGATGCATAAGATAAGAAAGAAGCCGAAATTCATGTGATGTTAATTTAATTAACTGATCATTAACAAAAACACGAGACGTTTTAGTATCCAACATAACAGCACCACAGGATAATACACTTGTTGCATGACCTGCAGCTCTGCGAATTAACGCCCGCAATCGCGCCATTACTTCCTCTAAATGGAATGGTTTAACAACATAATCATCAGCACCTGCATCGATACCACGCACCTTATCAGACCAACGATCGCGTGCTGTGAGCATTAAAACAGGCATAGAATATCCTTCTTGGCGCCATTTTTCAACAACACGAATTCCATCCATACGTGGTAAACCAATATCAAGAATCACAGCATCATAAGACTCTGTACTTCCCAAAAAATGCGCTTCTTCACCATCAAAAGCGCTATCAGAAACATATCCCGCGTTTTTTACAGCCTCTGCTAATTGATGATTAAGATTCAGATCATCTTCAACAATGAGAATACGCATCACTTACCTGTAAAAACATTTAATCGGCAGGCACTGTAACTTCAATACGGCGCGGTCTTTCACCATGATGGGCAGGCACCACCACAACCACCACACACATATTGTAGCCATCTTGAACAATCGGCACCGAACGTGCCAACATCCCACCTTGTTGCGTTGCAACCCTCTTGCCAACTTCAGTGCAATCGGCTGCTAAAACAAAATTCATGTCTATAAGACATAGAAACAGTGCAAAAAGGACAATTTTTTTCATCATAAATTTCTCATAATCTATTTCATCTGAATATAAAATGAACAATGGAATTTTTTTACTCGAAATTATGCACCAACAAAGAGTGAATTGCTATTTATTATAATAAATAACTTCTATTTATTGTATGGATATGAAATGCATCCTGCCCCAACTTTAGCAATACTAAAATCTTCTTCAACTTTATACAAAACTCAAATAACACCGCTTTAAACAAAGATAAAAGCTAAATATACATATCATATAAACAGATTACCATAACCTTACAATAATCTCCTTTTTTACCATTCCTATAGCAAAAAAGTACTTTTACTCCATATAATTATTACAACTTTTGTTGGTTGCGTTACTTTAATCATAGGATTTTTTAAATGTGTAATTTCTTGCACAAGAAGAAAAAACAGCGAAATAAGCTGTTCTATAGTCCTACACTGATTGAATTAGACGCATGGATAGACACAACGCTTTACCGGATCCGTGTTGCTAACCGTCGTTTCTGGAACAAAGCTGCGATCTCTTCACGGCATTTACGCATACGAGGATGGAAACGGTGCATAGTCGAAATCCTCGATGAAGCACTAACATTGGGTTTAATCGGATTTACACTCTTTACCATAGTTGGTATTTCAGTTTTTGAATTGACAAAACAAGACTGGGTTTCACAAAAGAATTTTTCCATTCTTTTTCTAGATCGGTATGGAAATCCTATTGGCTACCGTGGTTCTCTACCGACTACATCTGTCTCCGTTGAAGATATGCCTGACTATGTTATCAAAGCAGTTCTTGCGACAGAAGATCGTCGTTTCTTTGATCACTGGGGATTTGATTTTTACGGCCTCATACGAGCATCCTTACGAAATATGCAAGCCAAAAGTGTTGTCCAAGGCGGTTCAACTCTCACGCAACAACTCGCAAAAAATTTGTTTTTAACAAATGAAAGAACCATAACACGTAAAATCAAAGAAGCGTATCTAGCCCTCTGGCTAGAAGCAAATTTCAGCAAAAAACAAATTTTACAGCTTTACCTTGAACGTGCCTACATGGGAGGTGGGAATTTTGGTATCGAAGCAGCTGCAAAGTTTTATTTTAACAAAGATATACGCAATGTATCCCTTGCTGAATCCGCTATGCTCGCAGGTCTTTTCAAAGCGCCCACTAAATACGCTCCTCATAGCAACTTACCTGCTGCACAGGCACGTGCCAATGTGGTGCTTTCCAACCTTATTGATGGTGGTTTTATGAATGATAGCCAAATCATCAAAGCATACCGCCATCCTGCCCATGCCATCGCAGAAATAAAGGATAATCAGCCTAATTATTTTCTTGATTGGGCATTCGATGAAATTCACAAAATCAGCAGTCTACTACCCAGCCGTACCTTAATTGTTAAAACAACACTGGATCCGGATATCCAAAAGGCAGCAGAAGATTCAATCGAATATTATTTACACCAATATGGCAAACAATACCGAGCGACACAAGCGGCTACCGTCATTATCGACAATAACGGAGCTGTACGAGCAATTGTTGGAGGACTTGACTATAATCAAAGCCAATTTAACAGAGCAACGCAAGGCGGACGACAAACTGCCTCTTCATTCAAACCTTACGTTTATGCAGTCGCAATGGAACGTGGCCTATCTCCCTCAACAATGGTCTTTGATGCGCCAATTAACTGGGGAGGCTGGTCACCAAAAAATAATTCTGGACGTTATCTTGGAAAGGTCGATATAGCAACAGCTTTTGCCTTTTCTATTAATACAGTGCCTGTCTATATTACCTACCAGTATCTCAATCGCAATACTCAACCAATCGTAGATCTGATTAAGAATATGGGCATTAACGCTCATATTCTATCGCACAAAACCACAATTTTAGGTACATCTAATATGACACCAATGGATCAAGCAACTGGTTTTAACGTCTTCGCCAATGGAGGCATGGCCGGGAATCGTCATGGGTTTACACAAATCAGTACAACAGATGGACATGTTGTGTGGGATTGGACACGCGATGGCAACAAACCATATCGTGTTATCAGTGAGCAATCAGCAGCTTATATGAACCAAATGATGGTTGGTGTTACTACACGAGGATCTGGGAAACGTGCAGCTCTCCCCATGACCCTTGTTGCCGGAAAAACCGGAACATCACAAGCCTATCGTGATGCATGGTTTGTTGGTTTTACTGGAAATTATACTGGAGCCGTATGGATGGGGAATGATAATTTTTCCCCTATGAATCGCGCTTTCGGTGGTGTTATTCCTGCCATGATATGGCACCGTATTATGTTTCATGCACATCAAAATATAATGATTAAAAAGCTCTATGGTGTCGAAAATTCTATTCTACCCTATCAACCACAAATCATTCCTTCACACAATAATTCTGAGTTTACGCCAAAATTACCTCATACACCCTCACCAAAAACATTAAATCTTGTACAACGCATTAATAAAGACCTGAAAAAACTTCCAGCTACAACCTTACCGAAAATGGAACCTATTAAAGCTGCAACGCATTAAATTCGAGTATTCTACAATGTTTCGTTATATCGTTGCTCTCTTTCTAATCTTTGCTGTTTCCATTTTATGTGGAACACTGAGCGTTTATTATACGCTCAATTCTTTCGAAAGTTTTGGACGCTTAAAAATTGGAAAATGGAGCACCTATCCACAAGTAGGAACAACAGAAACAGACCCCTACACCCGCGCACGCACAGCAAAACGCGGCGCTATTTCACTTGACCGCACAGAAAGCCTTTCTTTCCAAATTTGGAAAGATAACCATGGACACCCGCTACGACCTCACTGCCATTATCTTTTCAAAGGTCATATTCCCGAAACACGTCTTTTTACTCTTTATACGGTCGACAAATTTCTTAAACCATATACTTCAATTGAGGCAGTACCTTTCGAACTCCACACCAATAATGTTATCTATGAAAATGATGGCTCAGTACGCATACACATCTCATCAACACCACAAATTAACAATTGGTTGGCAATAACGAGTAAAAAAGAATTTGGACTTATTCTCACCTTATATGCGACCACAATCATCTCTACAACAGCATTACAAAAACCTACCCTGCCTTCTGTAGAAAAAATATCAGGACAAAAAAACTGTGACTAAATTTATTTACGCTGCACTTCTTGCAAGCATCGGCAGCATTATTGTTCATATTTGTGTTTTATTTTTAGTTCCCTATTATGAACAAAATAACATATGGACATGGCGTGAAAAAGAAGGAAAGTTTTATCGATTTGTTGATTTGAATCCAAATGATCCTATTCGTCAATCCACTGATCCCTTATTTCTCCTTAAAATCTGCAAATTTGACCTCGAAAATGGCCCTGTTCATTTAACAACTCCAAAGACAACACAATTTTGGTCACTCTCAGCTTATACGCGTGATGGGATTATTTTTTACAGCATTAATGATCGAACGACTCCTAATGCCACACTCAATCTTATCATTGGAAATCCTATACAAATAACAGCACTCAAACAATCAACAACTAAAAGTAGTACCAATTCAGTTTTAGTGACCAAAAAATTAAATGAAGGCTTCGCACTTTTACGTATCTTCGCCCCCTCTCCAATTGCAAGAAAAGAAGGCGAAACCTTCCTTTCAAATGCAACCTGTCGTGTATTCGATGAATAAATTATACCAACCATAAACTGTATAACATCTATAAGAATGAATAGAAACGCTTATGGATTAGCATTTGAAATATCTATCGATAAAAATCAGAATAAAAATACAACTTTTATTCTAACTGTAATAATCCTGATTTTTTTATTATAGAAGAAAATTTCATGAAAAAACATCCATAGGATCTTCTTTTTAGAGCTAAATTTTTTGCACCAATATAAATGAATTACAATATTAATCACCATAAAATATAATGGAAATTGTTCCTATTTTACTTGAAGAACGTTATATGCAATATTAGCCAGTATTATAAGGCTTTATAATCGCTTCCTCTGTATAAGAAACATTATCTGTTGTTATTGTATCTTTGCTACCTCTAATTCACTTTTTTCAATAATCATAGAAATTTCATCTGCTAAACGTTTTGGTAAAGGTTCTCTTTGCATTTGTTGTTTCCATAGTGCTATAGCATGACGCATTCTTGGACCATCTAGCCCATCCAAAGGACCATCATAAAATCCAAGTTTTGCCAATTTCTTCTGCATATTCAATAAATTCTCTGGAGATGTACTTGGCAAAGGTTGAGAGGATGAATTTGGACGCAAATGACTTGGAACAAGTGCAGAAATAACACGAACATCAGCTTGATCTATTGCTCGTTTTTTAGATGAGACAGAATCTTTCACCTTCACTGAAAGCGGAATTGTTTTCATTTGTGTAACCACATCCTGATATATTTTTATCTGTGAAAACAAAGCATTAAAAGCAAAAAAACCAAAACTGATCGTAAAAAGACAAAAGCCTACGACCAATAAAGCATTCGTGCGCATACGACGACACAACCATTTTGCTAACCAAAGAAGAAACCGGCCATTTATTAAGAAAAATGCTATAACAAGACTACGCCGTTTTACAACTTTGTTTTTCTGCTTTTTCGTTTTTCTGCCATTATTTCGATTTTTCATTCTTAATTTTGACATGTTTTCCATATGGAATCTAACATTGATCATCCTCATCTTCAGCTATAGGGAGACATATTACTCTCCCCTATTCTTTTTTAAAGAACTAAAATAAATAGATTATATACAGAACTAAATTTATAAACTTATAACAGCTAAACTACCGCTTTCAATCTCATATTCTACAACATTTTGAATAGATATAAAATAACACAAAACTGTGACGCATATTTTTATTCCATACAGTTTCACTATCGCACACAATCAAATTGCACAAAACCATATAAGCAACGTTTTGTACACAATGCAAGGCTCCATGTCTTTCATATGTACATTTGATATGTATTTGGAACCATACAGAAATATATCCACCAATCAAAAATCAATTTTGTAGCCTATGTCATTGCCAAATAGCTCATATATGCGCTTATATTTCTGTATAATGGCATGGCCAGTGTAATTATTTCCGATCTAATATCGTGTGCAGATCCAATATTCTTAATTATTTCATAGAGTTCATTGAATTGCTATTCTCAAAAACATCTGAAAGATGATAAACTATTTGCCTCATACCCTCACAATAATCACTTTGGTGTTTTTTTTGATCTTTATTGAGTGTTCTATAACATCAACAAAATCTAAGATTAGCTTCAAAAGTGTTAGAATCTTATGAGCAGAACAATCAATCATAGGAATAGCTGAAAAGTATTCACATATAAAAAACGTGTTTAAACTTTCAATACATAGTTAAAACAACTTTCTTCTATTAACACACATATTAAAAAACACAAAAACGTTTAAGATACGCCCTATAAAAACTGAATTATTATCAAACCCAAAATCTGCAACGGTGCTGTACAATGCCCTAAACATCAAATTTTACTATAGTCTTAAATATAATCATCGCCCATTGTTTCTCCCTACTGTATTATATTTTGCATAAGCGGATTTCCAATGCTCTATTCACAGAGAAAAATTTCTGCCTATATATACAGCTATATCATATAACTTTTCCCACATAGGCTATAATATAAATTTTATAAATGAATGCTCAATTTCATAAAAGTTACTTATTTTCAAACCTTTCAGTCCAAAATAACATAAATTATTGCTTCCTCTTCATTCATAACTGCGGTATGCTTACTCCCCATGATACGCTTTTTAATCAAATCAGTATTTTATTTATTTTTTGTTTTTGTAATTATTTCATTCTTTACAACAGAACCAAATAGCAACAGCTTTTCTACTCCAAAAGATACAGAGACAACAACAAATGATGCAATTACCGCTTTGAAAGGAGCTATAAACGATTTACTAACATTTTGTGAACGGAATACAGAAACCTGTGACATTGGAAAATCTTTTTTAGAATCAATTGGCGCGCATGCGCGTGATGGTGCAAAGATTGTTTATGAATACCTTAACAGCACGTTTGGTAATAAAAATATGACACAACCTGAAAACAGCCAGCCCTTAAATGGATACCCCCAATTCCACAAAAAAATAGAATAATACGAAAATTATATAGAAAAATTAGCGTTTGTCATCGTACCTTTAAAAGGAAACGTGACTTTTATCTATCAACAAAACGCAGCACATAATCACCAACAAAACAAAGCAAAGCAAAGACTTGAAGCTATGGCAGAAACAATTGACGATATTATAGAAAACTTTTCTCTCCTTGATAACTGGGAAGATCGTTATCGTTATGTCATTGAACTTGGTCATGAATTACCACCTTTTCCAGAAAGTGCTCGAAACGACGCCCACAAAGTGCATGGTTGTGTTAGTCAAGTGTGGCTTTTATCTTCACGTGATAACTCAGAAAATCCAATAGTAACATTTCAAGGTGATTCCGATGCACATATTGTACGCGGTCTTATCTACATTCTTCTTACTTTCTATTCAGGAAAAAAGGCTTCTGAAATTCGCATAGCCGATGCTGAAGGGCTTCTGAAAACACTTGGTTTAAACGATAATCTAACACCTCAACGGTCTAATGGCCTTAAATCCATGATTGAACGAATTCGCACTGAAAGCTATATACAAACACCAGACTCCACTATCAAACGCCAAACAGACTCCCTGTAATCAAGATGTTTGCTACAAACCACACTTCATCTCTAATCAACCTTTGCTACTGTGTTTGAAAAATGCAATTACTTGATTTTTTTCTGTTGGCTTTTGCGTCCCAACCCCATTTCTTTGGCCAAAGCTGAGCGTGCCTTCGCGTAATTAGGCGCAACCATAGGATAAGAGCTATCTAACTGCCATTTTTCACGGTATTCTTCAGGTAACATTCCATAATGCGTCATTAGATGACGTTTCAAAGACTTAAACTTTTTGCCATCTTCAAGACAGATAAGATAATCGGGAAAGATCGAACGTTTTGGATTAACAGCAGGCCTTTGCTTTTCAACTTCAACTTCCGTTAATGTCATACTCCCTACTTTTAGAAAAGCAGCATGAACATCAGCAATTAAACTTGGCACTTCAGTTGGCCGGATTGAATTATTACTTACATAAGCAGAAACAATATCAGCAACCAATGTAATAACTAAATTGCTTTCAGCCTCTAAGACTGGGTGATGTTCCATTCTTATTTCCTTTAATTTTAAAATTGAGACATCATTGACATTTATAACCATCGACATTTATACTCATAATATCGAGATTCTTTACGTATAAGTCTCATATTGTACAAAAATCTTTTTTGTCAATTCAATTACTCTATAAAATTGCTTAAACACAAAAAAATCAAATAAAATTCTTTTTTTTGACACAAACTATAGCTGTAGAGCTGGTTTATTTTCTTATTTTGGGATGGTTTTGTTTTATAACAATAGAGCATATGAAACAAAAAATAGCATAAAATGAGTTATGCTATATTGGTTTTTGATTACTCTAAATAATGATCATGTTTCAATCTAGTATTTACTCTGCAAAATCTTAATTTTAGTATTATACAGATAATCTTTATCTCCATACAAAAAAGTAGAAAAAACAATTTTTTTAATGTAAGAAGATAAAATATAATAAATAAAACAAAAAATCTGGCGCATTAAATTCCAAAATGATGCAAAATTAAATATCAGAATCATATAAAAAGGCTTTTTCCTATTTAGATTGTAATACCTCTATCCTAAATATATTTTATTATGTCGTTACAGCAATCAGCTCTAACATTCAGCAGTAAGGTGTAATTTTTCTAGCAAATAACAAAGATCCTTTCCCAACAGTTCAGAACGTTATTCCATGAATAGAAAACATTTCCTATGACATACAAGAAATAGAGATGTAAGAATTGCGTACATGAACAGTAAAAACACCTTCAACTATAATTTTTGAAAGCAACTGGAATTTACAAATTGATGCTATTGCATGAGTTTTAGGACAAGAGCATAAGCAATATAAACAAAGCTATTCACATCTTTTAAATAGGATCATGCATGACTCACCTATCTAAACGTCCTCCCAAAGCACCTAAAATCGTTCATAAAGAAATATATCACGGCATTTGTCGCGATGATCCATACCATTGGCTGCGTGCAACAAATTGGCAAGATGTTTTAAAAAAACCTAACTGTCTTGATAAAAATATTCGGCATCATCTTGAAGAGGAAAATGCTTATCAAGCTGCCCAAATGGCTGATACAAAAGCATTACAAGATTTGCTCTTCGCGGAAATGAAAAGCCGCATTCAAGAAAATGACAGTTCCGTCCCCATAAAACACGGTTCCTTTGCCTATGGCCTATCTTATGTTACCGGAGGCCAACAACCGCACTATTTTCGTACATCAAAAAATGGAGATCATAAAAACGTTTATCTTAACGGTGATGCTTTGGCTGAAGGTCAAGATTATTTCAATCTGGGTTCTGTACAAGTCTCACCCGATCATACACATGTTGTCTGGACTTACGATGATAAAGGGTCTGAATTCTATACGGCTAAAATTCGCAATTTTAAAACATTATCCGACTACACTGATACAATTACGGACACCGCCGGACAAATTGTATGGGATGCCAAATCCGAAGGTTTTTTCTATACTAAAATGGATAAAAACCACCGCCCATCAGAACTCTATTATCACCGATTAAACACTGACCAATCTCAAGATAAGCTTATTTTTTATGAAGATGATCCGGGATTTTTCTTATATGTAAGCGGATCTAAGCTTAATGACGTTATCTATATTAATATTCATGATCATGAAACGTCAGAAACCTGGCTTATCCCTGCTGAAGCGCCCCTCACAACTCCCCAATGTGTGAGAAAACGACAAAAAGGTATTGAATATTCACTCACAGAAGGTGGTGATGTCTTTTATATTCTCACCAATCGAGACAATGCAAAAGACTTTAAAATCATGGTAGCACCCCATACAGCACCGCAATCAGAAAATTGGTCTGAGCTTGTGCCACATCAGATTGGACGCCTAATCTTATCTCATGATGCCTATCAAGATTCTCTTATCTGGCTTGAACGTTTTGAAGGACTTCCGCGTATACAAATCATGGATCGTGCCAGCAAACAAATTCATTCCATTGCTTTTTCAGAAGAAGCTTATTCTTTAGATTTACAAGGTGCCGCAGAATATAACAGTCCAACCATTCGTTTTTCTTATTCATCCATGACAACACCTAATCAAATTTTTGATTATGAAGTTGAAACCCGAGAAAAAATACTTTTAAAAACACAAACAATCCCCTCCGGGCACAATAAAGATGATTATATAACACAGCGTATCACAGCAGTTGCAGATGATGGTGAAACAATTCCTATCTCTCTTTTGTATCATAAAACAACCGCACTTAATGGCAGTGCACCTTGTCTGCTTTACGGTTATGGTGCCTACGGGATCTCTATTTCTGCAAATTTCAATAGCAATATACTTTCATTGGTCAATAGAGGCTTTATTTATGCAATTGCTCACATCCGCGGTGGAAAAGATAAGGGCGTTGAATGGTATGAAAAAGGAAAACACCGTTTTAAACAAAATACCTTCACAGATTTTATTGCCTGTGGGCGTCATCTTGTAAATCACAATTTCACTGCCCACGACCGGCTTATTGCTTCCGGCGGCTCAGCGGGAGGAATGCTAATGGGTGCCATCGCAAATATAGCTCCGCAGGACTTTGCTGGCATCATAGCAAATGTTCCTTTTGTCGATGTTTTAACAACCATGTTAGATGCTTCACTACCTCTAACGCCTCCAGAATGGCCCGAATGGGGGAACCCTCTTGAATCGCAAGAAGATTATGATCTTATTGCCTCCTATTCACCCTATGACAATATTAAAGCTCAAAAATATCCTCCTATTCTTGCTGTTGCAGGATTAACTGACCCTCGTGTTACCTATTGGGAGCCTGCAAAATGGGTAGCAAAACTACGAGATTTAAAAACAGATGATAATGCAATCCTCTTGCGCATCAATATGGATTCAGGTCACGCAGGTGCCGCTGGACGTTTTTCAAAACTAGAAGAAATCGCGTATATATATGCCTATATCTTGAAAATAGTGGGTAAAAACTGTTTATAAAGAATATCTTACTCTAAAAAAAGGCTTCAAGTTTACTGAACTAAGAAGCCTTTAATACAGTATAAAGAACGATGAGAACTTCTTAAAGCCTGCAAGCTTCATAAAGTTCTAAAACATAATCCCAATTAATTAAATGATCTACAAAAGCTTCAAGATACTTTGGACGCGCGTTGCGATAATCAATGTAGTAAGAATGCTCCCACACATCCACACCTAAAATAGGTTGAGCATCATAAATAAGGGGATTTTCCCCATTGGATGTTTTCATAATTTCAAGCTTGCCATCCTTAACAGCAACCCACGCCCAACCAGCACCAAATTGAGCTATACCAGCTGCAATAAAATCTGCACGAAACTTATCATAACCACCCAGATCAGATTCAATAGCTTTAGCTAATTTTTCAGGAAGTTTTTGCCCCCCCCCACCTTTTTTCATACAGAGCCAAAAAAGGCCATGATTATAAGATTGAGCTGCATTATTAAACAAACCAATATTTTTTCCAAAGCTTTCTTTAACAATCTCTTCAAGACTTTTATTTTCTAAGCCTAAATCTTTTACCAAATTGTTGGTGTTATTAAGATAAGCGAGATGATGCTTATCATGGTGATATTCAAGCGTTTCGCGGGACATATAAGGCGAAAGAGCATCATAATCATAAGGCAATTCAGCCAATTCAAAAGCCATTTTAAAAATCTCCTCGATTCTAATTGTTAAAGCTTACACCACAAATTTAGTTTAGAATTTATAATATTTAACTTACAGTATAAAAGCAAATGTCGAATATCCGTTTGCATCATTTTAGCTTTTAAAACCATCTGCCAGTAAAAAAAGCTTTTGATGAATGTATCCAATTCATCACTCAAAATCTCATTGAGCTGATATAATGACTATTTACATTCATCATCCGTTATTGAACCAATTCATGAACATACATACAGGTTCTCATTTAAGATTGAAATTACAAAAATATCTAACCTAGAAATTACCATAATACGCTCATCCAGCAAGAAAATTATGCAATAGCGCACAATAAACGCACCGATAAGCTACATAACAACTATAAAGGACTTATTTCGAAATTGGCTGGGGTACCTGGATTCGAACCAGGGAATGCCGGTACCAAAAACCGGTGCCTTACCGCTTGGCTATACCCCAAAAAAGAATATAACGATATTCACGTTCGCGCCTTATACCGATTCTTGCGATTATACGCAATATCTGAAAACAAAAGCTCTTTATTTTTTCTTCTCGTATACGATAATGACGCTTTTATACTTTCTACTCATTATTCTGAAAAAGAGGAAGAGAAGCTATTTCTATATCCAGTGCATCCATAAAAGCAATAATAAAGTCAGCATTTGCGCCAAAATCTCTTGGCAAATAACGCGAAACAGCGCGCATATCAACAAAAGTCGTATCTCCTTCATCCGTTAGACGAATGACAATATCAGAGATAAAGCCAAGATAAAAAGTTTTTGCTATTGTTTCAATATAAACCCCACCATCTTCTCCTTGAACTTCCCGTTGAGCCATCACAGGCCAACCATAGGCTGTTAAAACATTGCAAACTGATTTCAGAATACGATCAGGAGAGCCATCGTAACGACGCCCTGACATTTCTGGCCATTCTGAAACTTGTAATGCCGTTTGTTCAACCAAAATCCTCTTAATCGGCAAAGCATCACCGGGACGTATCGTACGAAAAAAAACTGGTGGATTCTGTGTGTCGGTCGAAACATCATAGATAGCTGGAGAAGAAAACCAAAACCCAATAAATAGCCCCAATGGAGTAGCAGTAATCAACGAATAAATGATTCCTTTTAGAGCTTTCATCCCACCCCGAGCGCCATATACCCATAAATTGTAAAGCGCTTTTGCAGCAAAAAAGAGAGAAATAAAAACACAACAGGCTGAGATTGCCATTAAAACAATAAAGTCACTGATGCGGATTAGTGCAAAACGCTGTAAAAACATTGAAAATAATAAAATCAGAAATGCTACCGCACCAAAACGAGGAGACCATATCGCTGTCCTAGAGGTGAACCGAATATATTTTTTTTTCATTAAGCTCTCTTTTCCTCAACAACAGAACATAAGAAAAATTCTCTTCAAATTTCATATCTAATTAATGATCTCTTCCGACCACATAACAAAAGTAAAGTTCTTATTGTTGAGGTCAAGAATAGCCTTCATAATATCGACCTCAAATAACCATTTCGGTACATCGATATAAAAAATTATTACATCTCTTAAGTCTTATTACCCTCATTTATCAGCACATTTGAAAAACACAAAAATATTATGCTATCCTCTCTCACGCGTACATTGAATAGTATGCCCCAAAAATCTTCAGTTCCACCTTTAGCAAGATATATTACGAAAAAATAAACAGCACTCTCCGCATTCCGAAGACGCTACACTAAAACACATAAAATAAAATAGCTTCAAACTGCTATGACTTTTTGGTAATTGCCGATTGTGCCGCAGCTAAACGTGCAATTGGTACACGAAAAGGTGAACATGAAACATAATCTAGATTATTTTCTTCACACAAAGCGATAGAAGCAGGATCACCTCCATGTTCACCACAAATACCCAATTTAATTTTTGCACGCTGAGAACGCCCACGCTGCGCAGAAATAGCAATAAGTTCACCTACTCCATCACGATCAATTGACACAAAGGGATCTTGTTCCAGAAGTCCTTTTTGAAGATACATTGCTAAGAAAGGCGCGGCATCATCACGTGAAATACCAAAGGCAGTTTGCGTCAAATCGTTTGTTCCAAACGAAAAAAACTCTGCTGTTTCGGCAATTTCATCCGACCGAAGAGCCGCTCTTGGAAGCTCAATCATCGTTCCAACGATATATTGAATATGAATTCCCTTTTCCTTCATCACAGCATGAGCCACGCGATCAATATACGTTTTGACAAAATCCAATTCCGATTTAAGAGCAACAAGTGGCACCATAATTTCAAGCATGACAGGCGGCGATCCAGACTTTTGAGCTGCTGCTGCTGCTGCTTCAAAAATTGCCCGCGCCTGCATTTCTGCGATTTCAGGATAAGTAATAGCCAAACGACAACCCCGTAATCCAAGCATAGGGTTAAATTCATGCAACTGTTGAGCACGCTCAGTAAGTATTTCCTTAGAAACCCCCATCGACATTGCAACATCAAGAATTTCTGCTTCTGTTTTTGGCAAAAACTCATGTAAGGGTGGATCCAAGAAACGAATAGTAACAGGAAGACCAGCCATAATTTCAAACAATTCGGTAAAGTCTGACCGCTGCATTGGCAAAAGTTTATTCAACGCTTTACGACGCCCATCTTCATCATTGCTTAAAATCATTTCACGCATAGCAATAATGCGGTCACCAGCAAAAAACATATGCTCCGTACGGCAAAGGCCAATGCCTTCAGCCCCAAAAGAGCGCCCCATACGTGCATCAGACGGCGTTTCAGCATTGGTGCGAACTTTCATACGCCGCACTCCATCAGCCCACTCCATCAATTGAGCAAAATCTCCACTCAGCTCAGGTTGCAACATTGCAACCTTTCCCTTAAAAACTTCTCCACTGCCACCATCAATCGTAATAACATCGCCTCTTTGAAAACTCTGACCTGAAACAACCATTGTGTTTGTACCATAATCAATTCGCACACTACCCGCGCCAGCAATACAAGGTTTTCCCATACCACGCGCAACAACAGCCGCATGACTTGTCATACCACCACGTGTCGTTAAAATTCCCTCCGCAGCATGCATACCATGAATATCTTCTGGACTTGTTTCTACGCGCACTAAAATAACTTTGCGGCCTTCCATTGATGCGGCTTCCGCTTCTTCCGAAGTAAAAACAATTTCACCCGTCGCAGCTCCCGGAGAAGCAGGTAAACCACGCGCTATAACAAAACGCGTTGCGTTAGGATCAAGCGTTGGATGTAAAAGCTGATCCAGCGATTTGGGTTCAATTCGCATCACGGCCTCTTCACGACTTATCAGCCCCTCCCCAACCATTTCAACCGCCATCTTGAGAGCCGCTTGTGCTGTTCTCTTGCCCGAACGAGTCTGCAACATCCACAATTTGCCTTTCTCAATTGTAAATTCAAGATCTTGCATATCCCGATAATGCTGTTCAAGCTTATGTGCAATCTGACATAATTGCAAAAAAGCTTTAGGCATAATTTTTTCTAACGATGGCTTATTTGAACCAGCAACAAGACGCGCAGTTTCCGTGATATTTTGAGGTGTGCGAATGCCTGCCACAACATCTTCACCCTGTGCATTAACTAAAAACTCACCGTATAATTCTTTTTCCCCTGTCGATGGATTACGTGTAAAAGCAACACCCGTTGCTGAATCTTCACCCATATTGCCAAATACCATAGCCTGAACATTAACCGCTGTTCCCCAACTTTCAGGAATATTATGTAAACGACGATAAGTAATTGCACGCGCAGTCATCCAACTTGAAAAAACGGCTCCAATTGCACCCCATAATTGTTTTTCAGGATCTTGCGGAAAAGGCTCTCCTAACTTTTCTTCGACATATGCCTTATAAGAAACAATAACATCTTTCCAATCGGATGCTGTCATTTCCGTATCAACATCGTAACCCTTTCTCGCTTTTTCTTCATCCAGAATCTCTTCAAAATACGAATGATCTAATCCTAAAACAACGTTAGAATACATTTGAATAAAACGACGATAACTATCATAAGCAAAGCGTTCATTATTCGCTTGTATAGCAATGGCTTCGACAGTTTCATCATTCATACCAAGATTAAGAACTGTATCCATCATACCTGGCATAGAGACACGAGCACCCGAACGAATGGAAAGCAAAAGTGGCGTTTTTTTATGACCAAATTCACGTCCAGTTTGTTCACCAACGCGTTTGAGTGCCTGATTGACAGCATTCTGTAACTCTTCTGGGTATGTCTTGCTATGTGCATAATAAAAGTTACAAACATCTGTTGTAACCGTAAATCCAGGAGGAACAGGAAAGCCAAGGCGGCTCATCTCTGCCAAATTAGCCCCTTTACCGCCAAGAAGATTGCGCTCTTTCGCACTTCCTTCTGCATCACCATCACCAAAACTATAGACCCATTTTGTCATAAACCGTACCATTCCCCACCTAAAATCATCATTTGATTTCAGCTAATCATCAAAAGCAATCATCGATCAAAAACTGACAAAACCAAAAAACTCATCTCATCAATATAAAAAACAATCTTCTAAAGAAGGCAGATCAAATACCCATAATCATTAATACCCACCCTCTGAAGAGAAAACTTGTTCTAAAGGAAACTATCAATAATTGAAAAAAACTTTTCTTTTGACATCATACCTTCATACTTATTACCATTAATAAAAAAGGTAGGCGTTGCTGTAACACCAAGCTCTTTTCCACGCTGAAAAGATGCATTAACGTCATCTAAAATAGACTGATTTTTGAGACAAGAAGTAAAACTTTCATCCGTAAAGCCTGCCATGAAGCCAATCTTCTTTAATGGCGTTAGAACATCTTGCTGCCAAACCCATTCATGCTGTTTTTGAAACAAAACCTCTATCAAGGGGAAATAACGATCTTCTGGTGCACATCGCGCTAACATAAAGCCTGCTGTTGCACGTGGGTCATAAGCAAAATCTCGAAAAATAAGCCTTACTTTTCCCGATTTGATATATTTTTTGCGAAGTTGGGGAAGTATTTCATTATAGAAAACAGCACAATGCGCACATGTCAGTGAAGCATATTCAATAATGGTCACCGGCGCATTAGCCTCCCCTTCAAATCTGTCCTTAACTTTCCCCGATTGAAGAAGCGTAGCTATGTCAATAGTTGCAGTTGGTTTAATGTCACTCGCTAAGGTGGTAACTGTACTACTCTGCACAGTTATAGCCGAGATAAAAATTATCATAAAAGACAAAAAGGAACGATACTTTATCATAAATAATACTTTTCTGTTGTTATTAAACGAATAGGAATCTAAAACTTTTTCACATAACTAGAAGAAAGATAAAAAATATCCTGTTTTATTTATTATTTTTTTCTGCAAAAATGCAACATCCAAGTTCATAAAGCGATTGGCGTAAGCTTTCACCTTCAATATCCTTAAGCATTTTTTCTACGTGCTTTTTATCTTTTTCATTCGGAATTGGCTTTATCCTCGGCGGATTTGTAAGAACTGATATCCGCTTTTGCTCAATCTTGATGCGGTTGATAGCGATATATCCAAAAAAACCATTAATTCTCTGAATCAATTCATCCGTTTCATGCATCAATTTTAATGCAATAAACCCTTCACACGCCACGACAAGTGTTGCAGGTTGGAAAACTTCATCTTGATTTGCACGATTTCTCCAAATAATTTTGAGTGGTATTGTATGTTCACCAATATCATGCCCCACAATCTGTGACCAGTGTTCTATAAGCGCCATATTAAGCCCTGTCCGTTTGCGAACAACCGGATCAAGCATTCCAGATACCATCTCAGAGAGAGAATAAAAACGCTGCTTTTGAAATTGTCTTCTCATGCTATCTAGATCATCATCAAATCATTGGCCAAATTATAACAGTTTTTTCTTTTATCTAAGAGATATAAAGCTCTAAAACACATAAAAATAAATCAAAAAGCCGACACGCACCCACCAAAATTCCTATAATAAAGCACAAAATAAACCCTATAATACAAATATACACGCTTTTTTCTTTTGCATTTTATATCTTGTTATGATTGAGAACAATGATGCATGAAATTTCTTCACGCCTCCTTTCTTGGTACGATCAAAATCACCGACATTTACCATGGCGTATTACTCCCGAAGAACAAAGAAAAGGAATCCGACCTGATCCTTATAAAGTTTGGCTATCTGAAATCATGCTCCAACAAACAACAGTTGAAGCCGTTAAACCTTATTTTAAAAAATTTTTAAAGCTTTGGCCTGATCTCTTTTCCTTATCACAAGCCTCTCAAGATGATATCATGAAAGCGTGGGCTGGCCTTGGCTATTATTCACGTGCACGCAACCTTAAAAATTGTGCCCATCAACTTGTCAAAGACTATAAAGGTCAATTTCCACAGTCCGTGAAAACATTACGCACGTTACCCGGTATTGGAGACTACACTGCATCAGCCATTGCAGCAATTGCTTTTGGCATCCCTGTAGCCGCTGTAGATGGGAATGTCGAACGTGTTATAACCCGCTTATTTGCTATAGCCTCGGTATTGCCTAAAGCAAAACCCGAAATTAAAGAAAAAACACAAGAAATCATTTCTCTAAAGCGTCCTGGAGATTTTGCCCAAGCCATAATGGATCTAGGAGCCACAATTTGTACACCACGTAAACCATCTTGTTTATTGTGCCCTTTGCAAATTTTGTGTAAAGCAACAAAAATGCAGAAAACAGAAGCTTTTCCAATTAAAGCTGCCTCAAAAAAACGTCCTTTAAAAACTGCATCAGCTTTCGTAGTCATCAACGAAAATCAGCAAATTTACTTAGAAAAACGGCAAAGTAAAAAACTGCTCGGAGAAATGACCCAGATCCCCAACAGCATCGGAAAGGATGATGAAAATGCGCTACAAAGTGCACCTTTTTCTGCAAATTGGCAATTTAAAGGGCAGATCACACATATTTTTACGCATTTTTCCCTAAGACTTAATGTTTATTACACTGACGATATCCGCGAAATGAAGATTGAAAATGGCTGGTGGTGCGACATTCATCACCTAACTAAAGAAGCACTCCCTACCGTTATGAAAAAAGCCATTTCTGTAGCAATTCCCAACTCTTTTGGATTAAAATAATTCTCTGGAAACGTAAAGCGTATAATTCAATTCAAACTGATTCAGCTCCATGTAAAAAAATCGATTGCTTGCTTACAAAACCCCAGTTTTCAACATCTGTGAACGTATTATCATTCTTAAATCATCAATTGATTTTAACTGGCCATTTTCCTCATAATACCAAAATGTCCAACCGTTACAGCTTTGTGAAGCCTGAGCTTTTCGTCCCATCATATGAATAGAACCTGCTTCACCACAACACACAACCGTACCATCAGCTCTTACAATAGCAGATATTTTTTTCTTCCGATCATAAAGAACTTCTCCTGGACGGAGTAGGCCTGCTTCAAGCAAACTGATAAATGCAATACGAGGTTCTGCTTTTTTGCCGTTCAAAACCTCTAATTCCGATTGAGCGAAAGGATTAACAGCAGCTATTCTCTCATGCGCGGCATCAATATAGCGTTGCTCACGTTCAATACCTACAAAATCACGCCCCAAAAGTTTTGCAACAGCACCTGTTGTTCCTGAACCAAAAAATGGATCAAGGATCACATCACCCGGCTTGCTAGATGCCATAATAATACGTGCCAATAATGATTGCGGCTTTTGTGTTGGATGTAGCTTACGCCCTTCTTCATCTTTTAAACGTTCCGCACCTGTACACAAAGGAAACAGCCAATCTGAACGCATTTGTATATCGTCATTCGCAGCCTTTAAAGCATCATAATTAAATGTGTATTTTTTATCCTTTTGATCTCGAACAGCCCAAATAAGAGTCTCATGAGCATTTTGAAAGCGACGCCCACGAAAATTAGGCATAGGATTATTCTTGCGCCAAATGATATCATTAAGCATCCAAAAACCCAAATCTTGTAATGCTGTACCAACTCGGAAAATATTATGGTAAGATCCAATAACCCAAAGCGTTCCATTGGGTTTTAAGACACGACGACAAGCAAGCAACCACGCACGCGTAAAGGCATCATAAGCTGCAAAACTTTCAAACTGATCCCACGCATCATCAACCGCATCAACAAGCGAGTGATCAGGACGATACAAAGCACCTTCCAGCTGCAAATTATAAGGAGGATCCGCAAAAATGACATCAACCGAATGTTTGGGGAGTTTTTCCAGTACCGCGATACAATCACCCTTGAAGATTTTATTGCGCCATTGTATCTGAGAGGAAGTAGAAACGAGATTTTTTTTAAGCTGAACAACTGTCATAAAATACTCAACAAAACAAACAAAATTTTCCTATAATCAAAATGATTTATGGATGTGAATTATTTGTTACATTTACAAAATAGAGTAAATGTATCGTTAAATTCCTTAAAAAAGAATTTTCATTTCTGTTTTCTCTAAGCGAACAAAATAATTTCACACGAATAAATTCTTACTTTTTCTTCAGTGTGTTATTTACGTATCTTTCATATCATCAGGCTAATAAAAATCATTTTGCAAAACATCCCTTTATGAAACGAGATTCTCTCAATATCATTTTATACAAACTCTCAAATCATATATAACGTATAAAGGAATATCTTATGCCTCAAATAGATCTTATTATTTTTGATTGTGATGGAGTGCTCGTAGACTCTGAATATCTCGTAGCAAAAATTGGATCGCAATTACTGAAACAAGCAGGATATGAAATATCGCCCGCAGAATTAAGCGAACGTTATGCAGGACTTATCTTTGTCGATATCCTTAAAAAAATCGAACAGGAAACAGGAAAACCAATTTCTGCTCATCTCATAGATAAAGTCTCAGATCTCTTTCGTGCACAAATGAAAACAGAATTACACGCCATTCATGGCATAAGGAAAGCAATAGAAACTGTTAAATCTCATTACCCCTATTGTATTTGTTCTAATTCAAGAAGTGCAGATATAAAACAGATGCTTATCACCGTTAATCTTTATGATCTTTTTGATAATAAAATATTTTCTGCACTTGAAGTTGGTACTCAAAAACCAAAACCTGCCCCTGATGTTTTTCTTTTTGCAGCAAAAGAATCAAGTGCACAACCAATGAATACTATTGTTATAGAAGATTCTATTCATGGTGTAAAAGCAGCAACATCAGCAGGCATGCGCGTCATTGGTTTTACTGGAGGATCCCATAGTTATCTTGGTCATTCTAATGCTCTTGCAGATGCTGGTGCAGAAACGGTTATTTCCAAACACGCGCATTTACCAGAAGTCTTAAAAGCAATGGCAATATGGCAAGATTTACCTTGAAAAAATACCTGAAGCATAAATTAATCCATATACTTTTTTGACTAAACCACTCCTTGTTGAATGCAAGCATATCGACACAAGCTAAAGTATATTCACAAAATTAGCTACATCTTATAATGCGTCTTTGTTATAATCAATGAAAGCCTTAACCTTCTCTAAGTCCAGATTAGATACAGATATAGCTCATATTGCTGACATCAATATTTCAATAAACAAATGTGTCGTTGTTACGCTCCAATATTCCAATATATTGTATCGAATTAGACTAAAAGTTGCTCATAAAATTGTCGAGAAAATCGGCATTCCTACAGAACATCATATCCATACTTGGAAGTTTTAGTGTCGTTGTTTTTATTATTTATGAAAATAAACAAACACACTTCCATTCATATGGATCATATTTTATCCCCCCAAAAAAAATCAACGCGCAACGATTATCGGAGCTACATCAAATGATACAGGAAATACCGCAATACAAGCCTTCGCTGAAAAAGAAAATTCAAATATTTTTATTTTTTCCCTAAAGGGCGCATATCACCTGTTCAGCAGCAGCAAATGACTGTCAATCACAATGCAAATGTTTATGCCATAGCCATTGAAGGTAATTTTGATGATTACCAAACCCTTGCCAAAGCCATGTTTAGTGATATTTCCGAAATGGCACAAACAATTCATAATGTTTATAAAGAAAGCGGTTATCTTGCTAATCCACACACAGCCGTTACGATTAAAATAGCTCACGAAAAAAACATATTCCAATGATTGTTCTTGCGACCGCTCACCCTGCCAAATTTCCCGATGCAATCTATAATGCTTATAATACTTCATGTACCATACCCACCTTGTCTGAATGATTTATGGAAGGCAAAGAATACTTTACAAGTCCTGCTAATGATGAAAAGATAGTGAAAAACTATATTTCTTCAAAATCACGTGCATCTTATTAAATTAGCTGCATTTATTCAAATTACAGATATCCCAATGCCTTTGTAAATAGGCAGGGGATTTGTTTAAGGGAGTCGTAGACACATGAATGTAGAGATCAGTCGCCTCAGTAATGGTTTGACTATTGCAACGCATACAATGCAACAAATTGACAGTGTAGCGCTTGGAATATGGGTTAAAGTTGGCGCACGCAATGAAACCTCTACACAACATGGTATCGCCCATTTACTGGAACATATGGCTTTCAAAGGAACAGAAAACCGTACAGCTTTTAAAATTGCAACGGATATTGAAGATGTTGGTGGTGAAATCAATGCAGCAACAAGTGTTGAAACAACTGCTTATTTTGTGCGCGTACTCAAAGACGATATCCCACTTGCAATTGATATTCTATCCGACATTTTGATATGCCCAAAGTTTGATGAAAATGAATTAGAGCGAGAAAAACAAGTGGTTGTTCAAGAAATTGGTGCCGCTTGCGATGCTCCCGATGATGTTGTTTTTAATCACTTTACTGAAACAGCTTTTCGCCATCAGTCTCTTGGTCGCTCTATCTTAGGAAAACCAAAAACAATTCAATCATTTACATCTGCTGATCTTCATAGTTTCATGAAACAACAATATAGCGCAGATCGTATGATCGTGGTTGCTGCGGGAGCTGTGAAGCATGAAAGTTTCTTACGAGAAGTTGAAAGCCGTCTTGGCAATTTTCGTTCCCATTCAACAGCGCCACTCACCAACCTTGCTAATTATGTCGGCGGTGACTTTCGTGAATATCGTGATTTAATGGACGCACAAGTTGTACTTGGTTTTGAGGGACGCGCATATCACGCACGTGATTTTTACGCCACTCAAATTCTTGCAATTATTCTTGGAGGGGGCATGTCATCACGCCTATTCCAAGAAGTTAGAGAAAAACGTGGCTTATGCTATTCTATTTATGCTTTCCATTGGGGCTTTTCAGATGCCGGGCTTTTTGGTATTCACGCGGCTATCGGACAAAAAGGACTCAAAGAGCTTTTACCTATTATTCTGAGCGAACTTTCTAAAGCAAGCCAGAATATCCATGAAAGCGAACTCCGACGAGCACAAATACAATATCGTTCTGGTCTCATAATGTCACAGGAAAACCCATCTTCTCAGGCGCACCTCATTGCCCGCCAAATGCTTCTTTATGGTCGACCAATTCCAATATCTGAAACAACTGAACGCTTGGAACTCATTACCACCTCAAGACTAACGGATTTAGCTAGCCGTCTTTTTATCAATTCCAACCCAACATTAGCAGCCGTCGGTCCTGTCGGTTCTCTCATAAATTTTGATCATTTAACATCAGCGCTTTCATCCAAAATACACTGTTCTTTCTAAGTAAGAACCTTTTCCCAACACTTAAATCATGCTCTTTTTACGAAAAAATGCTTCTAAAATAAGATAAGATGATAGCGCACATATTAGAAAAATCATCACAAAAATTCTTTTCACTGAATCAATTTGGAAAATATTAACCCCAAAAGCATACGGAACTACCCAATCAATGATTCATATGATAAAGAATTGATAAGTTAAAGTGGATACGCATAGAGACTTGATTCGTCTTTGTATAAAATTACATAGCTTTTCCACAAGATAACGATAACTATTTTATTATAAAAAAATAAACACTAAAAGATAAATGTATTTTTTCGAAAATCTAATTTAAAAATAAACAGAATAAAATACTAAGAGTGAAACATTGTGAAGAGTTTTCGTAAAATAACCAACATCTTTATTATAATTATTGGTCTTTTCATCCACCTTACGTCAGCACAGGCTATTGAACCAATTAAAATTTCCTCTCAAGATGCTGCTCTTGATCTATCAAAAGCTATTGAAATTCACCATACGAATAACTCTATCTTTCAAACAAGTACAGCGCCAGGGTCTGATGGTATTGTATTGCGCATTGAAGTCCAAGCCAAAAGTGAAAATTTTTCTGGAAACTGGGCCGTTTTTGCCCTTGCAAACCCAACGAATGAACAAATCGACCGCCTCATTGTAGCGCCTCATTATCGCATGGCAAATTCAGGGCTCATTTGGCCAGACCTCGGATCAGCGCGCATTCAATCCATCACTCCAAGTGAAGGTTTTTCTCTTGATCGTCAAACCAGTGCAAACTCAGATATCTTTCGTATTACACTCAACCCCGGTGCTGTTATTACATTTGTTGCAGAACTTAACTCTGCAAATCTACCGCAACTCTATTTATGGAAACCTGAAGCCTACAAGGATACAATCAATTCTTATACACTGTATCATGGTATTCTTCTTGGAATTTCGGGTCTTTTAGCGCTCTTATTAACTATTCTATTCGTTGTTCGTGGGACAAGTCTTTTCCCTGCAACAGCTGCTGTTGCTTGGGCTGTCCTTTTCTATATTGGCATTGACTTTAATTTTTTGAATAAATTCTTTGCGGTTACACTCACAACAGAACCAATTTGGCGTGCTAGTACAGAAGTCGTACTTGCTGCCACGCTCTTCATTTTTCTGTTCACATATCTCTGTCTTAACCGCTGGCATTATCGTTTCAGCTATGGTGCAATTGTATGGTTCATAGCTCTATGCGGTCTAGGAACATTTGCGATTTATGATCCCACAAGAGCAGCTGGAATAGCACGTTTGTCATTTGGCCTTACTGCTATACTTGGTATCATATTGATCGGTTATTTTTCAATTCGTAGATACGATCGCGCAATCATGCTCATTCCAACTTGGTTGTTAATTAGCTCTTGGTCTTTTGGAGCTTATATCTGCATAGTTGGGTATTTAGATAACGATATCATCCAACCCGCTCTCGCAGGAGGATTAGTGCTCATCGTTCTTCTCATCAGCTTTACGATTATGCAACAGACTTTTTCCAATGCTGCTTTCCATGAAGGAATATTTTCCGACCTCGAGCAACAAGTCCTTGCTGCAAAAGGAGCTGGAAATATTATTTGGGACTGGAACATTGAACGTGACCGTATTAATATTCACCCGGATATGGTAGCGTTCTTTGGGACTGAAAACCACAAACTCAACGGAACTATGCAGAACTGGATTTCAGCAATGCATTATGATGACCGTGAACGCTTTCGTGCCGTATTGAATATTATTCTTAAAAACAAAAAAGGACGTATTGATCAAATTTTTCGCCTCTCTTCTGGTGGTGGCCATTATCTCTGGTTTTCTTTACGTGCGCGCCCAGCTATGCAAAAAGATGGAAAAATTACGCGTGTGATTGGAACCATTGTGAATGTTACTAACCACAAAAAAGCTGAAGAACGCTTATTGCATGATGCAATTTATGATAGCTTAACTGGTCTTCCTAACAAGCAAATTTTCTTCGACAGACTACAAAGTTATACCTCTTTAGCTAAAACAAATGCAAAAATTAAACCAACTGTCTTTATGATTGATTTCGACAATTTCCGTCAAATTAATCGTAAATTAGGTATCGCTGTTGGAGATACTGTGCTTCTCGTAATTGCGCGTCGTCTTAGCCGTCTCATTAACTCTCAAGATACTCTTTCACGCCTTTCCGCAGATCGTTTTGCCATCATTTTACTCAGCCAAACTGAGTCGAAAAAAATTGCAGCATTTGCAAATCATCTGCACAAAACAATCTCGGCACCTATTTCACTGTTAGAAAAAAAAATAACCCTTTCAACATCAATTGGACTGGTTACATGGAGTGAAAACAGACCAACCGCTGAAAATATTTTCAAAGATAGTGAATTAGCAATGATCCGCGCAAAACAAATGGGCGGGAACCATATTGCACTTTTCCGCCCCCATTTTCGTACTTTGGATCTAGAACAGAGCAAAATGAAACAGGATATTCATCATGCAATAAAGTGCAATGAAATGAAAATCCTCTATCATCCTATTCTTAATCTATCAGACGGACAAATTATTGGTTTTGAAACAATCGTGGAGTGGCATCATCCACAGCATGGAAATTTAAATGTTTGTGATTTTATTAAGATCGTAGAAAATGAACAACTCGTTATGGATCTAGCACAATTCATGATCGATCGTGCACTTATTGACCTTGCCAATATACAAGAAATATTTTTCCAACAATCTTTCTTTATTTCAATTAATTTACCAAGTGCGGAAATGATTCATGCTGACTTTATAAGTCAATTACGCTCTTCTCTTCTTCGTAATCCGCTCGACAAGGGGCAACTAATGATAGAAATATCTGAATTTGTTTTGCGAAAAAATCCTGAACAATCAGCTCACTTTCTTGAACAAATTAAAACATTAGGCATAAAGCTTGCGTTGGATAATTTTGGAACAGGTTATTCATCACTGACTTATCTTGTCCGTTATCCATTTGACATGATCAAATTAGACCGTTCACTTATCTCTATTGATTCATTTGAGAAAAAAATTGTTCTTAAATCCATTATCAATATGGCTACGAATCTTAATTTACAGATTATTGCAGAAGGTGTTGAAAATGAAAAAGAAGCTGTCTTTTTACGCCAAGAAGGCTGTAAATATGTTCAAAGTACAATTGTCACGAAACCAATCGCCATCAAAGAATTAATCACTCTTGTTCAACATCACTTCTCTTTTTTGAAAAAGGTATAAAAATAGGAAAATATCACACAAAAGTCTTAAAAAATAACAGAACACGTTTACGCGTGTCCTATTTCAGAAACAAGAGAGGTTGGATTAATTCCCATACGAATAAGGCTGTTATCATACTTGCTGCTTATATCGCTTTCAAAAAGAAAACTAGAAGACGTGGGACTGATCAGCCAACCGTTTTCAGAAATTTCTGTTTCAAGCTGTCCCGCTTTCCATCCGGCATAGCCCAATGCTATAAGTGCATGCTGGGGACCTTGTTCGCAGCTGATCGCTTTTAATATATCAATAGTTGCAGTAAAATAAATTTCATCTGTAACAGAAATAGTTGCATCACAAGCATAATCATCCGAATGAATCACGAAACCGCGGGAGGGATCAACGGGGCCACCATAGCGTACCGGAAACTTTTTTATTGGCTCAGAAAGAGATTTTTTTTGGATGCTACTAATCACTCCAAGCTGAAACAAAAGCTCAGGAAAATTCATATCATGCAATTGATTGAGAATGATCCCCATAGCGCCAGCATTAGAATGGGCACAAATATAAATAACAGAACGAATAAAGCGTTTGTCATTCATTCCAGGCATTGCTATAAGTAATCGCCCATTCAAAAATCCATCACGCTGTTGCATTAATTTGATATTCTCCATAGATTGATACGTTCAGTTTCAATTAAGCCAGTATAAAAAGAAAATAAAGCGCAAATAAAAAAATTTCAAATGTTTACAAACTTACAAAAAATTTCACATATCTTTCGTAAAAAGCTTTTCGTAATTTTGAGCTTAATCTCCGTGATTTTAGGATTATTTAGCTTCCCTATTGGTGCTCAAACAGAACAAGAAGCATATCTTTATGCAACACCTTGGTATGAAACAAACGGTAACCGTGTCAGAATAGCCATAAATCAACCTTCTCTTTCTGAAACAAGAAATGGTATTATTGAAGTTGTGCTCAAACCAAAATGGAAAACTTACTGGCGTAATCCAGGAAATTCAGGCATGGCGCCATTTTTCACTTTCGATCAACCAGTTTCTTATGAAATTTTTTATCCCACACCTCAACTCTATGAAATAGAAGATAACTGGTCCTTCAGCTATACAGATAAAGTTGTATTGCCTTTTACAGTTTCTGGTTCTAGTAAAAATCTAAGTGGCTCTTTAACTATTGGAATATGTGATACAATTTGTATCCCCTTTATTGTCGACTTTAATTTTTCACCATCGTCTCAAAAAAATGAACATATCCCTTCATCTTTATTAACACATGCCCAAGCTGCTTTGCCGCGTACAATGCATAATGAATTTAAAATAAGTGCTGAAAAAGATTTTAATACCCTATTCATAAAAATACAAAATAACAGAAAAATCACGCATTTATCTATTTTTCTAGATGGAGGAGACATGCAAATAGGACCAGCAAAACGACTCAACGATCATGAAGAATATACATTCTTTACTGCTCCTATATATTTTGATCCAGACGAACCAAATCAAACAGTTTTTTATACCGTTTCTTCTAAAAGTCACGCTTTAAGTGGAACATTCACAATAAGCACACAATCGCCTTCTACCCCTCTTCCATAAGCAGTTCAAAAGTGATAACCTAAAGATTATATCGAAAAACATTGCTTACGTTGGGAAATATCCGTTTTCACGATATTCAGCAATTGCTTTACGTGCAAGCGCGTCTGCACGCTCATTATCTGGATGGCCAGCATGTCCTTTTATCCAGTGCCACCTGACATTATGGCGAGAACAAGCATCATCAAGACTCTGCCATAAATCCATATTTTTAACAGCTTTTTTTGACGTAGTACGCCAATTATTCTTCTTCCATCCTTCAAGCCACACGGATATTCCGTTGCGCACGTAAATTGAGTCCGTATAAAGATCAACAGAACAAGGTTCTTTCAGTGCATTTAATGCACGAATCGCTGCCGTTAATTCCATTTTATTGTTGGTAGTATACACTTCTCCACCGTAAAGTTCACGTTCATGACCATTCCAACGTAAAATGGCTCCCCACCCTCCAAATCCAGGGTTCCCTGAGCAAGCACCATCTGTATAAATTTCTATAACTTTTTGCTGATCGCACATAAAATTTAAAAACCCAATTCATTCAGCGAATCCACATTGCTGAAAAAAGAAAGCTTGCACCAATATTCTAATGGATCCTTTTTCACAACAAAACTATCAGACGGCGTATAAAACCAATCATAAAAGCGTGTGAAAAAAAAGCGCAAAGCCGCTCCACGTATTAATAAAAGAAAAGCATTTAATTCTACAAACATCAACAGTCTAATCGCTTGAAATTTTCTAATAACCTGCATATTTTTGTTGAGATTATAGGAATAATCATGTTCAAAGCATCAAGCCTTTAAGCAAACTGCTAAATCGTAAGCCCAAAAGTCATCACAAGTAAAGTAGAAATCTATAATACCTGTTGGCAAATGCAATGGCCAATTTTCTTCTAAAAATCCGACTCCATATCAATGTTTGCTCCACATCCCTTAAACAATGTATCTTCTCTTGTTTGACAACGTTGCCACAATGGCTTACAATCCACAATAGAGAGTATTTTTTCGTCTGAGTGCAAAATCTTGCCCAACCAAATGCAATTGCGCTAAACTGGTACCTCCTTCGCAACAATGGTAAACATTCGGCTTACAAACCCATATCCCTTTAAGAAAGGTAATAATAGCAGCAAGACGTCCTGCTAATTCGCCAATAGTCGTCGTTCCATTATTCTGAAAACCGATTGAGACAAAGAAATCCACGCTGGCTTGAATGTTGCATAAAGATCATCTTTCAAAATACGCTTTTCATAAAGCGTTAAAATAAATTTTCCTTCTATTGATTGTATGAAGCAGAAAATTTGAATTTTCGAGCCCCTCTTCTATTCCTCGATAAGATAGAAGACAACCTATCGAATAATGTGTTAACAATACCTTCAACTCGTTTTGATGAACGTTCGTATAAACTATCATTATTCTATTTTCATCTTAAACATTTTCAT
The DNA here is from genome assembly GCF_026930145.1 of Bartonella sp. A05. Classification (GTDB taxonomy): domain Bacteria; phylum Pseudomonadota; class Alphaproteobacteria; order Rhizobiales; family Rhizobiaceae; genus Bartonella. The sequence goes on from NZ_JANHOJ010000002.1 coordinate 171,081, forward strand.
ATCACAATCTTCGTTTGTTATCGCCTCAGTTTGACCATGAACAAATGCCATATCCTGAGAGGTTAAAACTGTATCACGCAATTCACGATTGACAAGAAATTTTTCCGTCTCCACTGCCGTTTCAGCCAATTCTATTGTGACGTCGTAACGCTCACGAAAAGCTGTAATAATTTCATCAACAATGATTTCAGGAGCAGATGCCCCAGCTGAGAGACTAACGACTGACAAAGCGCCCAAACGATCAAAATCGATTTCATCAGCCCGTTGCACTAAGATAGGCTGCCGAGCACCGAACCTTTCCGCAACTTCTACTAAACGTCGTGAATTCGATGAGTTTGGTGCTCCAACAATCAAAAATAAATCACTCCCTCGTGCTGCTGCCTTAACAGCATTTTGTCGATTAGTCGTAGCATAGCAAATTGATTCAGCAGCCGGTGTTTCCAAAAAAGGGAAGCGTTGTTGCAAGACTTCAAGAATCTCCGCAGTATCTTCAACAGAAAGTGTTGTTTGTGTTACAAATCCTAATTTATTCGGATCATCCGGATGATAATGCAAAGCATCTTCTACCGTCTCAATTAATGTAACCGCTCCTTTTTCAAGCTGTCCCATTGTTCCTATAACCTCAGGATGGCCAGCATGACCAATTAAGATAACATGACGACCATGACGTTGATGTCGTATTGCTTGTTTATGAACCTTAGAAACCAATGGACATGTCGCATCGAGATAAAACAAATTATAACGGCGTGCCTCTTCTGGCACAGATTTTGGCACTCCATGGGCAGAAAACACAACAGGCTGATTAAGATGTTCTTCCGGTATCTCACAAAGCTCTTCGATAAAAACAGCCCCGCGTTGCTGCAATCCTTCAACCACATAGCGGTTATGCACAATTTCATGACGAACATATACTGGAGCACCGTATTTTTTCAATGCCAGAATAACAATCTGAATAGCACGATCAACCCCCGCACAAAACCCGCGCGGACTGCAAAGGCGAAGTGTTAAAGGGGGGCGTACCAACATAATTGACCTTTAAAAATCTATCACTTTTACCATATATCCACACACACTCTTATTAGGTCGTATACAAACAGTAAAAAACAAGAAGTATCATCCTTATATAGACAGCGCTGACCGATGACACACTAGATTGCATTCTATTTGATGATTGCATTCTATTTGCGCAGCGCTTTTAAATTGTTTCTCTTCAAATCACATTAAAGGATAAAAAAACACCAAACAAGAGCTTCAATCAAAAGAATTCCAAAAACAGCGGCCAAATAAAATACCGAAAAGAAAAACATTTTCTTCGCCATAGCGATGGTTTGGGCGTGCATATCAGCTTTCCACAAACAATAAGCAAGGTAAACAAAAATAGCACCTAAAATTGTCGAAAAAATACCATAAACAACGCCTGCAAAACCCACAACATAAGGCCCAATAGCGCATATCGCCGTCATAATAGCATAAATTAAGATCTGTTTTTTTGTTGAATGCTCACCTCGAATATTAGGCATCATAGGAATACCGGCTGCCTCATAATCCGTAGTCGAAAACAAAGAAAGAGCCCAAAAATGTGGTGGAGTCCACATAAAAATGATTAAAAATAATAGAAAGCTGTCAATACTCACTGTTCCTGTTGCAGCAGCCCATCCAATCATGGGTGGAAAAGCTCCAGCTGCACCACCAATAACAATATTTTGCGGAGTTATACGCTTTAACCAAATTGTATAAATAACAATATAAAAGAAAATTGTGAAAGCAAGAAAAATTGCTGTAAACCAATTAATGAAAACCCCCATAACCAAAACCGAGACTATAGAGAGAACCAAGCCAAAAACCAACGCTTGCATGCGGCTAATTTTACCAGTAGGAATGGGACGATTTTGAGTACGTTTCATCACTGCATCAATATCAGCATCATACCACATATTAAGCACCCCTGCACCACCGCCACCCACAGCAATACACAAAATAGCCAAAAAACCATGAAATAGATTCATAGAAACAGGCGACACTACCAATCCGACCACAGCCGTAAACACAACGAGCGACATAACTCGTGGTTTCATCAATGTGATATAGTCATAAATACCAACCGCTGGAGGAATCGATTGACCATTCTTAATCGATAATTCTCTTGAAATAGACATTCCGCTAAAAAACCCTTTCCATCTATGTCATCCACAAGCAGACACTATTTGGCATATGCAAATGACAAATTATATCATCGTATGTTTGAGAGCATAAGGATATCTATTTAACCCCTTTATTCGTATCCGAAACACAAAGTAAAGCCTTCATAACAACAACACACTTTTTCAATTGATATTATTATTCCTTTATTAAAATAGTGCACCACAAAAATAACATATCCCCTACCAAACATCGAAATACAGAGCTAAAAATTTTTACTTTCGTGACATAAAGTATTTTCACTTTTTTCTATTCTATGAATATAGAATTAATATGCTTGGGAAGACACTCTTTTTATGTTAGATTGACAATTTAAGAATTTGCTTTTTATAAAAACCTACGCGTAATAGTATCATGATGATTTGGATAAAACCTTCCGTAACGCTTCACCAATTTCTTAAAAGAACCTATTTTACTGGTGTTATTATTTACGTACTTTATAGTATTTTTGCTCATCACACTATTGCACAAACATCTAATGCGCACAATATTCCTGCACCACAAACCTACGGAGCGTGGACAAAAGTCTGCTCCCTACCACCTGGTACACCTAATTTACAGTGTGAAATTGTACAAAATGTGCAAGCACAAAATCGTCGTGATATTACTTTCCGTGTTGCATTTTATAAACTGCCTAAAAATCAAGGGGTTTTGATGCGTGTCTCTGTTCCTATTAGAGTTGAATTGCGCCCCGGTATTGGCATTAAAGTTGACAATAAAGATATAGGAAAAATAGAATATCGTCGTTGTTTGAGTGACACTTGTATTGCGGAAACTCTTCTTACAGAAGATATGCTTAAACCCTTTTTCAAAGGAAAAGAAGCAACCTACTTTATCTTCATAACACCCGAGCAAGGAGTCGGAGCTATTGTTGATCTCAATGATTTTAGTACTGCTTATGCCGCTCTATCAACATAATAAAAAACTATTCGCAGATATTCATCGATCAGCACAAACAACGACCTCTTTTTTTATGATTTCTCAAATAAAGAAAATAAAAAACTTCCTGGTAAAAATGAAAATAGGATCATCACTATGAAATCGCTGATTGACCAATTTGATATTGCTTCATCCAAAGTGCAATCACTTGTACAAGAAGCACTTCACAATGCTGATGATGGTGAGCTTTATCTTGAATATAAAGAAAGTGAAGCACTTTTGTTCGATAATGGTCAGCTCAAAAATGGTTCATTTCAGCAAGATATAGGATTTGGTCTGCGCGTTGTTTCTGAAGAAGCTACGGGATATGCCCATTCTGGTGAATTATCAGCAGCTGCCCTCAAACGCGCCAGTGAAGCAGCTAAAGCTATTGCCTATAATAGTAATCACGCAGGATCCTACAGCGCGGCCCCTCAACAAACAAACAAAAGACTCTATCAGCCCAACAACCCTCTTGATGCTCCTTCATTTGAAGAGAAAAGCATAGTTTTGCAAAAAATTGATGCATATTTGCGTGAAAAAAATGATAAATTGCATCAAGTCACCGTTGCTCTTTCTGGCTCATTGCAACATGTTGAGATTTTACGCGCTGATGGATATTTTGTTCGCGACATTCGCCCCCTTGTACGGCTTTCTATATCTGTCGTTGTAGCTGATGGTAATCGACGTGAAAATGGCTTTTATGGATGTGGTGGAAGACAAGCGTTTAGCCATTTTATTAATGAAGAAAATTGGAAAATGGCCGCTGATGAAGCTCTACGTATGGCCTTAATAAACTTAGAGGCTGAAGCAGCACCAGCAGGAACATTTGATGTTGTTTTGGCCAATGGATGGCCCGGTGTCATGCTTCATGAAGCTGTCGGACATGGTTTGGAAGGTGATTTCAACCGCAAAAAGACATCTGCTTTTGCTGGACTTTTGGGTCAGCAGGTTGCAGCCAAAGGTGTTACTGTCATTGATGATGGTACAATCCCTCAATGCCGTGGCTCACTCACTATAGATGATGAAGGAACACCATCAGGTCGTAATGTTCTGATTGAGGATGGAAAACTCGTTGGTTTCATGCAAGATAGATTGAATGCTCGACTCATGGGCGTTCATCCCACAGGGAATGGACGCCGTGAATCTTATGCACACACACCAATACCACGGATGACCAATACGATGATGCTAGGGGGTGACAAAACTCCCGAAGAAATTCTATCTTCACTAAAAAATGGTATCTATGCTGTTTCATTTGGAGGAGGACAGGTAGATATTACTTCTGGCAAATTTGTATTCGAATGTACCGAAGCTTATCGGATTGAAAATGGAAAAATCATAGCACCAATCAAAGGAGCAACCCTGATCGGTAACGGACCAGATGCTATGAAACGGATCACAATGATTGGCAATGATAGCAAACTGGATAATGGTATAGGCATGTGTGGAAAAGCTGGGCAAAATGTCCCTGTTGGTGTAGGACAACCACATCTACGAATTAATAACATGACACTTGGTGGAACAGCACTTTCGTAACATGAAGCGAATAGATTTTATTTAAAGATTTCTAAGCTTAATTATAAAGTAGCTTTTCAGCTTATGTTAAAGCTTCCAGCCTGCTTTTGCTCTGCGTTTACTCAAAAGCACAACGATTTCAACGTGAGGCGACCATAAAAATTGATCAATCGGAATTACTTTATCTATTGTATAACCACCTGAAACAAGAAGTGCTAAATCACGAGCAAGTGTAACAGGATTGCACGAAATAGCCACTATACGCGGTATTGTTGTCTTTGCCAATTCACGCACCTGCGCTTCTGCACCAGCGCGTGGCGGATCAAATACAATACTATCAAAACATTCAAGTTCCTTTGCGGAAAGAGGACGACGGAATAAATCGCGTTTTTCACAAGTCACAGTTTTTAAGCCAAGAGCAAAGCGCGCTGCCGAATCTAAATTGACTAATGCTGTCTCATCATTCTCTACGGCATGAACGTTCATCTTTTTAGCCATACGCAAAGTAAAAGTTCCTAAGCCTGAAAATAAATCGGCAGCATTTTTTGCTTTTTGCAAATGAGACAAAATAATATTTCCCATGATATTTTCTGCTTCACAAGTGGCTTGAAGAAAACCACCAGAGGGAAATTGAACGCACACATCTCCAAAGTAAATTAACGGCTTTTCTTGCTCAATCAAAACTTCACCTTCGACAGACAAACGCGTAATTCCACGCGAAAGAGCTGTATGTATCATTTTTTGACGAACAAGCTCATTTGGTACAACACAACCGCTTAAAGCAACATCAATGCCATTTGCGACAAATGTTACCGTCACATGAAACCGTTTGGCATGATTGCCTAAAAGAACACAGATCAATCGGATATCATGAAGTTTAGATATAATCTCTGGACGCACAACTGGACATTCCTCAATCGCCACAATATCATGAGACAAATAACGATTAAAACCGACAACGATATCACCTTGTTTTGTCATAAACGCCGTCAGGGTAATTCGCCGACGGCTATAGTGTGCACATTCAATCAACGGAGAAACGGCAACATCAATCCCGTGTTTCTTGAGCATATCAACAACCAATTGTCGCTTCCAAGAGCGATAAGCTTCAGCATGCCAATGCTGAAGCATACACCCTCCACATTCCTCAAAATGCCGACAAAGAGCATCTATGCGCTCTGATGACTTCTTTTGTAATACGATGCGTGTTCCATATTGCCCATGAATGGCAACTTTAACAACCTCTCCTGGTAAAGTAAAAGGAACATAAACCGAACCATGCGGTGTTTTACTAATACCATAACCGCTTATTCCAATACGGTCGATTGTAACATCGCTACTCACTCTTGTTTTTCCCCAAATAACAAATATTCTAAATTACCATCACCACCTGCAATGGATGAAGGAAGTAAACCCTTTGCAATCCACCCCTTTTGCGTGTTCAGCCAATCAAAAAGTGCTTCAGCAGTTTTTTGTGCCATTGATGGATCTTTCAATAATCCACCCTTCCCAATTCCTTCTCGACCGACCTCAAATTGGGGTTTGATCAACAAAACCGCTTGAGCCTTCTTCTTGGTTAAAGACAAAGCAGGGGGCAATGCAAGCTTAAGAGAAATAAAACTAACATCCGATACAATGAGATCAATTTCACGGCCTCCCAAATGTTTCTGCGTCAAATCTCTAACATTTAAGCCTTCTAATACTGTTATCGCACTGCTACCAAATAAACGAGTATCAAGTTGATTGTGACCAACATCAATAGCTATAACATGAGATGCTCCACGCTCTAAAAGAACCTGCGTAAAACCACCTGTTGATGCTCCAATATCAAGCGCAGTAACTTTATTTGTTCTGACCGGAAACGCATCAAGTGCTCCAAGTAATTTTAGGGCTGCACGCGAAACATAATTCTGTGCAGGATCGCACACAACAATTTCTGCATCCTCAGAAATCATTTGCCCAGCTTTAACAGCTATTGTTCCATCAACCTTAACCGTTTGACGCACAACTGCATCACGCGCCCGCGAACGCGTCGTAAAAAAGTTTTTTTCAACTAAAAGAACGTCCAGCCTTTTCGTACCTACCATATCATACTCGAACTCGCTGTATTGTCCGAATGTCGCGTCCTAAAACAGTAAAAACAGTATTAACGATACCAGTTGCATCAAGTCCAATACGCGAAAGAACTTTGTCCGGTGAACCATGGCTTAAATATTCATCCGGAAATGTTAATGTACGAACCTTCAAACCATGATCTAATAGCCCCTCTTGCGCCAAAAATTGTAGCAAGTGTGCTCCAAATCCCCCCATTGCTCCCTCTTCAACTGTCACCAACACTTCATGCTCACGTGCTAAACGACTCATCAAATCCTTATCCAAAGGCTTCGCAAATCGTGCATCTGCAACAGTTGTAGACAACCCTTCTGCTGCCAACTCATCGGCTGCTTTCAGAACTTCAGATAAGCGGGTTCCAAAACAAACCAGAGCTATCCTATTCCCCTCACACAAAACGCGTCCTTTACCAATCTCAAGGATCTTACCCCGCTGTGGCAGATCAATACCGACACCTTCACCACGCGGATAACGAAAGGAAATAGGCCCTTGATCGTATGCTGCCGCTGTACGCACCATATGCATAAGTTCAACTTCATCAGAAGGAGCCATCACAACAAACTCAGGAAGAGCTGTCAAAAAAGAAACATCAAAACTCCCAGCATGCGTTGCTCCATCTGCACCAACAAACCCTGCTCGGTCAATTGCAAAACGCACCGGCAATTTTTGAATAGATACATCATGAACAATTTGATCATAAGCACGTTGTAAAAAGGTAGAATAAATTGCAACAAAGGGTTTATACCCTTCACAAGCAAGACCCGCAGCAAAAGTTACAGCATGCTGTTCAGCAATACCAACATCAAACATCCTCTGGGGAAAATTCTCAGCAAAAGAATCAAGACCTGTTCCTGCTGGCATTGCTGCTGTTATGCCCACAATTTTATTATCGTGAAAAGCCTCTTCTATTAAAGCTTTAGAAAATACTTTGGTATAAGAAAGAGCACCGCTCTGTGCTTTAACTTGTTGGCCTGTCATAACATCAAAACGATTAACACCATGATATTTATCAGATGATGCTTCGGCAGGTGCATATCCTTTCCCCTTATGCGTAACCACATGTACCAAAACAGGGCCATTTTGATATTCACGTACATTTCTCAGAATTGGTAATAAGTGCTCTAGATTATGGCCATCTATCGGCCCAACATAGTAAAATCCAAGCTCATCAAATAAGGTTCCCCCAACCAAAAAACCACGCGCAAATTCTTCTGAACAACACGCTTTATCTGAAAGGAATTTTGGCAACTTCTCACTTAACACTTTTACGCGCTCACGCAAACTGCGATAAGAAGGATGGGAAACCAACCGCGCCAGATGCGCACTCATAGCACCAGTAGGAGGAGCAATGGACATATCGTTATCATTAAGGATAACAATCAAACGCGCATCCAAAGCACCAGCATTGTTCATCGCTTCATAGGCCATACCAGCAGACATAGCACCATCACCAATTACAGAAATGACGTTCCGTCTTTCTTCCACGCCCAAAGCGCTGGCCACCGCCATACCAAGACCCGCGGAAATAGAGGTAGAAGAGTGACCTGCGCCAAACGGATCATATACGCTTTCTGAACGTTTCGTAAAACCGGATAACCCACCCTCCTTGCGCAAGGTGCGAATTCTGTTTCTACGACCAGTCAAAATTTTATGAGGATAGGTCTGATGACCAACATCCCAAATAATCCTATCATTAGGTGTATTAAAAACATAATGCAATGCAATCGTGAGTTCAACAACACCAAGCCCTGCGCCAAGATGACCACCTGTTACAGAAACGGCATCAATTGTTTCGGCGCGCAACTCATCAGCCAACTGCACTAAAGCAGATTGAGGCAATGCCCGCAAATCTTGTGGCAAATGAATACGATCAAGCAGTGGCGTTAATGGCCGAGACAAATAAAACTCCTTATATTCAAATAAAACTCCTTATATTATTAATATAGTTAGATGACAAACACACTTCACTTTATTCATAGTGTGGAGCATGTCCTATTGAAATACTTTACCTATCTGAGATTATCTACAATTTTTATCGTTGCTCATTTATTTTATAAGAAATAAACTGATAAAAACTGTTTGATATAAATATAAACTAGGTTGTTTCGCCTCTTACTAATCAATAAATAAAGAAAAGTTACTTGGCACTATTCAGGATCAAGTGGCTCTATACCTTCCGGACGACCTTCATCTGAAAGACGAATTTTTTCAACTTTGGCTTCAGCCATCTTCAATAATTTATCGCAATGCTTTTTTAAAGCCTCACCGCGCTCATAAATAGTAATTGATTGCTCTAAAGGAACATCCCCGCGTTCCAAGTCTTCGACAATCTTTTCAAGCTGTTTAAGTGCTACCTCAAAGCTTAAGGTTTTAATCTCTCCCGTTTCAATCTCTTCTTTTTTCATATAATCCTCTCATCCTCACAAAACATCTATTCTAGATATGCGAATCCCAAAACTTTCTAAATCAGCATAATGGCGCTCTTTAGAAGAGTAAACAAGAACAGAACGAATCCCTAAATGTTTTATAATTTGCATCCCTAAACCAATGTTGCGCCATTCCTCTTCACGCTCAATCGCCTGTGCATGACTTTCTAAACCTTCCATTGCCATTATCTGACCGCAAAAAGATGATTGCAATCTAACATTAACAGGTCCTTCACGGAGATAAACAAATACACCGCGTTTTTTCTCTTCCACCATGCGCCGCATGATAACAACAATATCCGATGACTGTCCAAAAACATCGTTCATAATGTTTTCGCGGTGAAAATGTACTGGAATATCTTCACCATCTCTAATATCACCAAAAACAACTGCAACATGCTGAATAGTCTCCCAGGGCAGTTGATAACGATGAACCACAGCTGATCCCACGAATGTTTCAGTATGCATTTCTCCAACATGTTTGATGAAAATCTCCTTACGCTGGCGATAAGCAATAAGATCAGCAACCGTTATGATATGCAATCGATTATCTTGCGCGAATTGTATAACCTCATCTCCATGTTTAACACTACCATCATCATTGACCAACTCACCGATTACACCAACTGGCGGTAAACCAGCTAATTTACATAAATCAACAGCTGCCTCAGTATGACCTGAACGCAAGAGAACACCAGCTTCATGCGCAATCAAAGGGAAAATATGCCCTGGACGAACAAAATCATGAGCGCCAGCTTTTGGATTAGCAAGATTACGAACAGCCAACGCACGATCGTGCGCAGAAATTCCCGTCGTTATTCCATATTTAAAATCAACTGTCACAGTAAATTGGGTACAGTGCTTTGCATTATTATCCGACACCATAGGCGTAAGATTAAACCGTTGCGCTTCTTCCTTCAACATAGGGGCACAAACAATACCCGATGTATGACGAATGATAAATGCCATTTTTTCTTCTGTGCAATGGACAGCAGCAACAACCAAATCACCTTCATTTTCACGACCATCATCATCTGTCACCACAACAATTTCGCCGCGTTCAAAAGCTTGAATAGCTGAAACAACTTTTCTCTGATCATAAGTCATCATTCACCTTTCAAACACAGCCGACTTGACCGCGATGCCTTAGATAATGGTCAGCAATAGCGCAAGCAACCATCGCCTCACCAACAGGAACAGCACGAATCCCAACACACGGATCATGGCGTCCCTTTGTCATAATATCCACATTGTTACCATCAATATCAATTGAACGACGAGGCGTTAAAATTGACGAAGTGGGCTTAACAGCAAAACGCGCGATAATTGGCTGCCCGCTTGATATCCCGCCTAAAATACCTCCAGCATGATTGGATAAAAACAACGGCTTCCCATCGCTTCCTATTCGCATTTCATCTGTATTTTCCTCACCAGTCAGACGAGCTGCAGCAAAGCCATCACCAATCTCGACACCCTTAACCGCATTGATCGACATTAAAAATGATGCAATATCCTGATCTAGTTTTGCGTAAATAGGTGCTCCTAAACCTGCTGGAACATTTTCTGCAACAATCTCAATAATAGCACCAGCCGATGAACCAGTTTCACACAATATATCCATATAATCAGAAAAAACACGCACCGCTTCTACATCAGGTGTAAAAAAAGAATTTTTATCAACCTCCGACCAATCCCAACAATCACGATTAATGTTATGAGGACCAATCGCCGTTACAGCTCCCCGCACAATTAAACCAGGAACAATTTTACGTGCAAGAGCTCCTGCTGCAACACGGACAGCTGTTTCACGCGCAGAAGCACGCCCTCCACCACGATAATCACGCACTCCATATTTCACATCATAGGTATAATCCGCATGACCAGGACGATATTTATGAATAATTGTATCATAATCCTTAGAACAGTGATCCACATTTCGAATCAACATTGAAATTGGCGTACCTGTTGTCACCAATGTCACACCATCATTCTGAGTAACGACCCCTGAAAGCACTTCTACTTGATCCAACTCTCGACGTGGTGTCGTATATTTTGATTGTCCTGGTCTACGCTTATCAAGATACAATTGGATTTCTGAAAGAGTAAAAACAATCCCCGGTGGACAACCATCAATGACGCAACCAAGAGCAGCACCATGACTCTCACCCCACGTTGTTACACGAAACAAATGACCAAATGTATTATGTGACATGGAAACAAGACCTGTTTCTTCTTAAAATAAACGCAACTACAATACGCATGTATAGTCGCGCGTAATACAATTCTATCCAAGGTCAACTCTTGACTGTTCCAACTTCAATCCAATTGCCACAAACAAAACCTTCATGAAACAGACCTATTCTTTGACAACCGAAATATCCGGTGCATCAACAGCCTTCATACCAATAATATTATACCCAGAATCTACATGATGTATCTCACCTGTAACAGAACGAGATAAATCTGAAAGAAAGTAAAGGGCAGAATCGCCTACTTCTTCGATTGTAACTGTACGACGTAAAGGAGCATTATACTCATTCCATTTCAGAATATAACGAAAATCACCAATACCAGAAGCAGCTAATGTTTTGATTGGCCCTGCAGAAACAGCGTTAACACGAATATTTTTGGGACCTAAATCCACAGCTAAATATTTTACACTAGCCTCAAGTGCAGCCTTAGCAACTCCCATTACATTATAATTAGGAACAACCTTTTCTGCACCATAATAGGTCAAAGTTAGAATAGAACCACCATCTGGCATCAATTTTTCTGCACGCTGTGTAATAGCTGTCAATGAATAAACAGAAATATTCATCGTCATCATAAAATTTGACTCGCTAATATCAACATAGCGACCACTTAATTCATCTTTATCAGAAAAACCAATCGCATGAACTAAGAAATCCAGTTTTCCCCATTTTTTCTCTATTTCACGAAATACTGCATCAATAGATGCGCGATCGGAAACATCACAATGACCACAAATGAACCCATTCACTTCCTTAGCCAAAGGCTCAACGCGTTTCTTCATTGCCTCACCTTGATAGGTAAAAGCAAGCTCAGCCCCTGCCGCACTAGCTGCTTGAGCTATCCCCCAAGCGATAGAGCGATTATTAGCTAATCCTAAAACCAAACCACGCTTACCGCACAATAAACCATTATTCTTAGCCATTAGCACTGCCCCACTCTACTTGAAATCAATATTATTTATTTGCCTATGACATAGGTCAACATTTTCTTCAAGCAATTGCTTTCAAATTAGACTAAAACTATGTTACATAGTCAAAAAGAATTAACCTTTCTGCAATGTCAGCCTTCCTGCATTTGCAAAAATTGTTTTAATGCAGCATTTTCACCTTCCGGCAGCATGATGCGAACATGTACATAAAGATCATCTCTTTCTCCGTTTTTTAGACGAAGCCCCTTCCCTTTGAGTCGTAAGACGCGATCAGAGCTTGACCATGCGGGAATTGTCAAAACAACACGCCCCTCCAAAGTTTCGACTTCTTCTTTTGCTCCCAAAACAGCATGCTTAAGAGAAACTGGCAAATCAAGATGCAGCGCCCGTCCTTCAACCCGAAAACGAGGATGCTTCTGAATGTGAATAGTCACTAAAGCATCACCCGCTTTCCCATGTATGACCTCTTCTCCCTGACCTTTTAAACGAATAATTTGCCCATCTTCAACATAGGATGGTAATTTGATTTTTAACTTTTTACCATTTGGAAAGATCGCTTCTACTTTCTCTACACCGACCATTTGTTCCAATGTAACAGAAAGACTAACACGAATATGAGATCCTTGTTGAGGCTGATTATATTGTGCAGAATTTGAAAATCCGCCTCCTCTTCTAAATAAATCGCGAAAAATATCGCTCGCATCAAAACCTGTACCGCCTGAAGAAGAAAAATCGAATCCTCTTGTTCCTTCTGAAAAAGGATTTTGTCTGCTTTTAAAATTTCCTCCAACGCCATAAGCTTGATGTAGTGGTTTTCCTTCTGAATCAATTTCACCGCGATCAAATTGTGCCTTTTTATATTCATCACCTATAATTTCATAAGCTTGATTAATTTCAGAAAACTTTTCTTTAGCCTTTGCATCATCCATATTATGATCTGGATGATATTTCTTTGCTAATTTTCTGAATGCAGATTTAATCTCTTGCGGTTTTGCGGTGCGCGCCACACCCAGAACCGTATAGGGATCACGCATATCGTCCTCTTTCCAACTTTTTATTTCTCAAATATCAACGGACATATTGTTAAATATTTTCTATTACTCCATTAATCTCATAAATAGAATAATTTTTACTTTATCTATATGTTTATAAAAAAACAAAATACCAAATGAAATAAACATTTTACATCTAATATAGCGCATTGCACCTGATATTAACGAAAAGCATAATGAAAACATCTTAAAAAATATACAACATCTTCCATTTTCCAGAAGAAGACAAAAACTTTACTTTTTTATAGTACAAATAAATTAAATAATGACTCACGCATACCAACAAACATTCGGATGTATTATGAATAGTGAAACACCACAAAATGATGATTTTATGCAGACACTAGAGCCTTTCGCTCTTTTTGCAAGTTGGCTTGAAGAGGCGGAAAAAAGCGAAATAAATGATCCCAATGCCATGGCATTGGCAACAGTCGATGAAACAGGATTACCCAATGTCCGTATGGTTCTGCTCAAGAACTTTAGTTCCGAAGGGTTTGTGTTCTATACCAATTATTCAAGTTGCAAAGGACAGGAAATTTTAAGATCCATGAAAGCATCTTTAGTCTTTCATTGGAAGTCACTTCGTCGTCAGGTGAGAATTAGAGGAATTGTTGAAAAAGTTAGTACTGAGGAAGCAGACGCATACTTCCACTCACGACCACATGAAAGTCAAATTGGTGCATGGGCCTCCAAACAATCTCAACCATTGGAAAACCGTTCTGTTTTAAAACAAGCAATTGCTGAATATACAAAACGTTATGGAACAGGCAAGGTTCCACGTCCATCCTATTGGTCCGGCTTCTGTGTCAAACCCCTTTTTATCGAATTCTGGTGCGATCGCCCATTTCGTTTACATGATCGCTTGCTCTTTACACGCAATTCTACTGAACAAAACGACTGGCAAAAACAACAGCTCTATCCATAATTACCCATTTTTAAGCATTATTCTCTATAATGTAAACTTCTTGCTTCACTACCTATAACCTATAAGATGTGATTTTATTTTTTCCATATTTTAGCTAAACTACAGGTTGCAATATCATCCAAATGCTACCACATACCAAACCAGCAAAGATCAAAAAGCCAACAAACGAGTTGGATTTGAAAAGTTTTAAACATTGTGAGCTATTATCTATATCAATGTCTTTAATTTGAAGAAACATATGAATGCCTGCTATAAAAAGCCCTAGAAAGCTAACCATGGGGACCTGTGCTAAATAAAATGCTAGACTAACCAGAAGTACAAAGCCACCATACAAAAACACCAAAGCGCGTTTTGTGCCTTTTCCAAAGAGAAGCGCTGTGGAACGTACGCCAACAATAACATCATCTTCCTTATCCTGATGAGCGTAAATTGTATCATATCCTATCGTCCACAAAATCGATCCCATATAGAGCACTATCGGCGCCCAACCCAGACTCCCATGTACAGCTGCCCACCCCATTAATGCACCCCAATTAAATGCAATGCCTAAAAAAAACTGAGGCCAATATGTTATACGTTTCATAAAAGGATAAAATGCAACTGCCACCAATGATGAAATCCCTAAAAAAAAGCTAAACATATTAAACTGTAACAAAACACCCAAGCCTATCAAACATTGCACTAATATAAAAATTTTTGCCTGTAATCGACTCACTTGACCTGTTGGCAATGGACGAGAGCGCGTTCGTTCTACTTGAGAATCAATTCTTTGATCCACAAGATCATTCCAAGTACAACCTGCACCCCGCATCGCTACGGAACCTAAAAAGAAAAGAAAGATATACCACATCCAACAAACCACAATTGATGAAAAGGGTCGTTGGAGCTGAGCATAGGGGAAAAAAGCCATTGTCGTTGACCAGAAACAAGGCCACATCAATAATTGCCATCCAACAGGTCTATCCCAACGTGCTAATTGCGCATAAAACCATAAAGAACAAGGCAGAAAGCTATAGACCCATTGTTTAGCGGATGCATCCATAACCCTTCCCTGCTGCTCACAGGATTGAATATGTGAAATATCATTACTCTTTTTCATAAATAATTTTACCTTTAGTCTTGCGATAGAGGTATTTCATTCTTATGACAATAACATTGACCTAATCATATTCTACAATAGGAGCACGCAATGAACGTTCTTCTTATCGGTTCAGGCGGACGAGAACATGCTTTAGCATGGAAAATAGCAGCATCACCTCTGCTCACAACATTATATTGTGCTCCTGGTAATCCTGCAACAATGGAATTCGGCAAAAATATTGATTTGAACATCGACAATCATTCCCTTGTCATTAATTTTTGTCAAACACATTCCATTAACCTCGTGATTATTGGACCAGAAGCACCATTAGTTTCAGGTATAACTGATTCCCTGAATGCCGCTGGTATCTGTGTATTTGGACCGAGTCAAAAAGCGGCTCAGTTAGAAGGTTCTAAAAGCTTCACAAAAGACTTGTGCCGTAAAAATAACATCTCTACAGGGATCTATCAATGCTTTAACAATGCTCAAAAAGCAAAATCCTATATCCGTCAACAAGGTATTCCTATCGTTGTTAAAGCTGATGGCTTAGCTGCTGGTAAAGGCGTTGTTGTTGCTATGACAATGGAAGAAGCATTTTCTGCCGTTGATGCCTGCTTCGAAGGAACTTTCGGGAATGCAGGCCAGACAATTGTTATCGAAGCCTTTTTGGAAGGAGAAGAGGCGAGCTTCTTCTGTCTTTGTGATGGCAAAACCGCCATTCCCTTTGGGTCAGCACAAGATCACAAACGTGTTGGCGACGGCGATACCGGAGCCAATACTGGTGGCATGGGAGCTTATTCACCGGCCCCTGTTATGACCGCAGAAATGGTTAACCGTACCCTTAAAGAAATTATCGAACCAGCTCTATACGGTATGGCTGAAATGGGTTCTCCCTTTAAAGGTATTCTCTTTGCCGGATTGATGATAACCTCAAAAGGGCCAGAACTAATTGAGTTCAATGTACGATTTGGCGATCCAGAATGTCAAGTTTTAATGATGCGTCTACAAGAGGATATTCTCCCTCTTTTTCTTGCAGCGGCTCAAGGAAATCTTGAAAATAGAGCTCTTCAGTGGTCTGAAAAAACCGCTCTAACAGTTGTTATGGCTGCGAATGGTTACCCAAATGCGCCTCAAAAAGGCAGTGTTATACGCAATCTTGATAAAGTCTGTACGGCTTTCCCTGATGTTAAAATTTTTCAAGCCGGTACAGCCTTACGAAATGGAGAAGTCATTGCCAATGGCGGACGTGTTTTGAATGTAACAGCCATTGGAGACACTGTCGCACACGCACAAAAACGAGCCTATGAAGCTGTCGATTGCATTGATTGGCCACAAGGTTTTTTCCGTCGCGATATTGGATGGCGTGCCATTACACGCAAAAGCTAGATCTCTTGATCCTGCTTTTTATAAAGCTGTCAATGATATTATAAAATACTAGAAATTGTGCA
Source organism: Bartonella sp. A05 (assembly GCF_026930145.1). Classification (GTDB taxonomy): domain Bacteria; phylum Pseudomonadota; class Alphaproteobacteria; order Rhizobiales; family Rhizobiaceae; genus Bartonella. The sequence goes on from NZ_JANHOJ010000002.1 coordinate 187,941, forward strand.
CTGGTGCCCTTTAAAAAGATAAACTGGCACCAAATGAGAATTGATTGTTTTTAAATTATAATATTTTTCCTGGATTCATAATCCCTAAAGGATCGAATACTTTCTTAATCGCCTGCATAATGTCCAATGCAACAGGTGATTTAAAAGTGCGAAGTTCTTTCCGTTTGAGCTGCCCAATTCCATGCTCTGCAGAAAAAGTGCCCTGATAGTTCATCACCAAACAGTGAATGCGATGGTTCATTGTCGACCATAATTGCAAAAACTCTGCAGAATCAGCCCCAATGGGCTGCGTAACATTATAATGAAGATTGCCATCACCCATATGACCAAAACACACCACCCGTGCACCCGGCGCTATATCTTCAACAATAAGAGCAGCCTCAGAAATAAAGTCAGGAATGGATGCAACAGGCACTGCAATATCATGCTTAATAGATCCCCCTTCCAACTTCTGAGCAGGGGACATACTTTCACGCAATTGCCAAAAAAGATCTTGCTGGTTTAACGATTGTGCAATAACCGCATCTTCTATAAGAGAATCCTTTAAAGCTGCCTCTAAAATAATGGTTAGAACCGATAACGCCTCATCATTGCTCCGCGATGATGAAATATCAATTAAGACATACCAGTCATGTGTATGAGCTAAAGGAGATCTCATTTGCTTCCTATAATTTAAGGCCATTTGTAAACTGAGCTCTCCCATAAGCTCAAAACCAGTCAACATTGCTCCTCCATGACATTGAGCAAGAAATAAAAATGCAAGAGCCTTCGCTGGACTACGTAATCCCACAAAAGCAACAGCTTTTCCTTTTTGTTTTGGAAAAAGCTTTAAAACTGCTGCCGTAATAACTCCCAAAGTACCTTCTGCACCGATGAAAAGATCTTTCAAATCATAGCCACTATTGTCTTTCTTAACAAACCGCAAATCATCCAAAATACGGCCATCAGGCAAAACAACTTCCAAACCAAGACAAAGATCTCGCATATTACCATAAGCCAAAACAGCTGTTCCTCCAGCATTAGATGAAAGGTTTCCCCCTATCTGACAGGATCCTTCTGAGCCCAAAGAAAGAGGGAAAAAACGGTTCCATTCATCTGCTTTTTGCTGCAAAGTACGTAAAATAACACCTGCCTCTACCACAGCAAAATTACCCTCTCGATTAACAGATCGAATCCTGTTCAAACGCTCCATAGACAAAACAACACTACGTCCACTATCATCTGGCTGCTGAGCACCGACAAGACCAGTATTTCCCCCCTGAGGAACAATAGGAGTACGCGTCTGACTGGCCAAATGCATGATCGATGACACCTCTGCCGTGGAAGATGGCCGTAAAAGCAATGGTGTTTTCCCATGAAAAAGTTTACGGTCTTCAAACAAATAAGGTGCAATAAGTTCCTGATCTGTTAATGCATGCGCAGAACCAACAATTTCTCTAAAACGCTCAATTAAATCCTGCTTCATTCTCACTCCCCTTTCGGCGCTGCAGCACGGATTAAACGGTCATTAATCGCTTCACCTAATCCGTAAGATGGAATAGGTTCCACTGCAATACACCTTACCTCAAGTGAATCTAATTGCTTCATATATTGAAACAAATGGTATGCAGCTTCTTTTAACTGGCCACTTTCACTGAGATTTAAAACAGAAACAGCATTTTCAACACCTATAATGCGCTTTGGACCAAACGCCAAAAGCGCTTCACCACTTGTGACCTTTTGTGCATTCAAACGCATCAAAGCATTGGGCGCATAATGCGACTTTAACATACCTGGTGCCTCAATTGCGGCCTGCTGATTGAGCCGCTTTAAAGATTGTCCTGCAACTTTTTCTATTTCTTCAGCAGCTATCCCTCCCGGACGCAAGAGATAAATACTATCATCACAAACCTTAATAATTGTTGATTCAAGCCCTATTTTGGAAAATCCACCATCAATAATCAAAGGCACTGATGCCCCTAAAGATGCAAATACAGATGCAGCTGAAGTAGGACTAAGGCGCCCTGATTGATTTGCGCTAGGCGCAGCCAAAGGTCGGCCGAAATGTTGAACAACTTCTGCAAAACCGCCCTTTGGAAAACGAACAGCCAATGTATCAAGACCAGCCGTGGTTAAAGGATGAATGTCATGATGCGCTTTTAAAGGCAAAACAAAGGTTAAAGGACCTGGCCAAAATGCTTCCATGAACCGACGTGAAAGCAAGTCAATCTCTACATAGCGTTCTGCCATAGCAATACCACTCACATGAGCAATAAGAGGGTTAAAGCGCGGTCGTCCCTTTGTCGCAAAAATAGAAGCCACTGCCTTTCCATTGGTTGCATCACCTGCCAACCCGTAAACAGTCTCTGTCGGTAAAGCCACTAATTGACCTTGCTTAAGAATCGTAACTGCTTCTTGTATTGAAGTCCTATTAAGAGGAAGAATCGTCATGAAATATCATCTTTATAGTGCTCTTTGATCGGTGCAAAACTATACCGGTGTAATCCTGCAATCGGTCCATATTCACCAATAGCCACACGATGTGCTACCGTTGCATAACCGACATGCCTCTCAAAACCATAGCCTTTATAAAGCTGTCCAACATGTTGCATCATTCGATCACGCGTCACTTTAGCAACAATAGATGCTGCAGCAATTGAAACCGAACGCTGATCACCCTTAATCAAAGCCATTGCTGGACACGGTAAGCGAGAAGGAATATCACGTCCATCAATCAATGCATAATGTGCTGGCACTGCAAGCCCTGTAATACAACGTTGCATTGCCTCTAAGGTTGCTTTTCTAATGTTAGACTTATCAATTGCGCGAGCGCAAAGACTAGCAATCGAAATCGTCAATGCACTTTGCATAATTTCATCATAAAGTCTATTGCGCTGTCGAGCAGAAATTTTCTTGGAATCATTCACTCCTTCAGGAATATGATTTTGATCCAAAATAACTGCTGCTGCTACCACGGGTCCAGCGAGAGGTCCACGCCCAACCTCATCAACACCCGCTATGTAAAAGAAACCCTGTTTCTGCAAATCCAATTCGCATAAAAAATCGGGCTGTTTGGGTACATTAAACATAGCTGTTGAATTACACATAAGACGAGACATACATTCATTTTCGCATCACAACTCATTTTCTGCAAGTCCTACAAAAAATAGATTGCTCCAATATCTCGATTAACTCTACTATAAACAGAGAAACAAAAATACGCATTATGAATTAATTATTTGACAGCTATCCAATTTCCTTTCTCAATATTATTATTCAATGCATTATTAGCTATAAACAGCAACCCTTATGTTTCTTGTCTAAATGTTCCTACGGTCACGATAGATTTAACAAACCAATTTGGATGCAGCGATTTAATGAGAAAAGCCGCTTTCTGCGCCGCTTTTTGATCTTTAAAAATACCAAAGCAAGTTGCACCTGAACCAGACATACGAGAAAAAAGAGCTCCACTCTTATCTAATTCATGTAAAACTTCAGCCATTTTAGGTGCAATTTTTAACGCAGGAGCAAAAAGATCGTTGCGGGTTTCTTGTAAAACTTCAACCAATGAATAAACCGACTTTAAAGCAGCTGGATCAATGTTCAAAGGAGGATGATCATGCTTCTCCAAATTCTCAAAAACAGTCTGTGTTGCAATGTGTTGACCATGGTTAACCAATACCATTGCAAGAGAACAAGCCTTTTCTAGTCGTGTGATATCACCGCCAATCCCTTTTACAAAAAGCGGCTTCTTATATTCCAAAGCAAAAAGACACATCGGTACATCAGCACCAAGAACTAAGCTCATTTCTGCTAGTTTTTCACAAGAACAATCAAGGTTCCATTGCTGACGCAGTATATTTAGAACACCCGCAGCATCACCCGATCCACCACCAATACCAGAAGCGACAGGCAATGTCTTAATAAGTCGAAAAAAGGCGGGTTGAGCACTCTCAGGAAATGCATTGCACATGAAGTCACGCGCATGAATAACCAAATTATCCGAATCTAATTCATCGGCAAAAGGGCCTGTTACAATAAAGCGATCCCTTTCAAAAGACGTATAACTTAAATAATCACCACTGAGACTAAAATAAACCAAACTTTCTAGAAAATGATAACCATCAGCACGCTGCCCTACAACATGCAACGCTAAGTTCAGCTTAATGGGTGTTAATATATAAGAACACCCATTAAGCATATAAGAATACCTTTTAAGCGCAGTTTGCACATCCAATATCATTTAACGTAATATTCACCCGTGTGAGGATCTTGCACCAGTGTTCCTTGTATGCTTGTGTGTGGTTTAACTTCTGCATTACAAACATGCCGCAACTTCCGCTGTAATCGAAGTTTTAATAAACGATGAATACAAAACATTACAGCACAAATCAAACCAAATACAATAAGTCGCATCATTTTTAGTTTTTGTTTCTTCTGACAATAATTCTAAGAAAAATAATAAACCACATTAAGCATATATCAAAATACTCCTCTAATCACAAACCATATCGTTGCCAAAGCGCCCGCTCTTCTGCTGCCATTAACGCACCATCAACCGCTGTATAAACCATATTAGCAGAAATCCCCGAAGGCATCTTAAGTCCCAAAAGATTTTTGGAATGAGAAATTAACCGAAGTTTTGTATCAGGGCCAAACCGTTTTTTAACGACAGAACGTACATCACCTAATCCATCAATCAAGCCAAGTTCAATGCTTTTCATTCCACTCCAAAACATTCCCGTAAAAATATCTGGATCATCCGATAACCTCTCTGCACGCCGTTCTTTAACCAAATCGATAAAAGTTTGGTGCACTTCAAGTTGCAGAGATTTCAAATGGTCAATATCTGTTTTCTTTTCTGGTTGAAATGGGTCCAACGCAACTTTGTTTTTTCCTGCAGTATAAACACGACGTTCCACACCAATTTTTTTCAACAGTTCCGGAAAACCAAAAGAAGCCGAAACAACCCCTATAGATCCAATAATAGAGGAAGGATCAGCAAAAATTTCATCTCCAGCACAAGCGATCATATAACCACCTGAAGCTGCCACATCCTCAGCAAACATGAGCACTTGTTTATTATGTTCATCTGCCAAATCGCGGATACGTTGAAAGATAAGATGTGATTGCACAGGCGAACCACCTGGAGAATTGATAACCACAGCAACAGCTGGAGCTTCCTTATAAGCAAAAGCTTTGTCTAAAAGATTTGCATATCTGCTTAATGAAAGCGTACGCGCCATCAATGAAGTTGAATCTATAATAGCCCCATGAAGGCGTACGACAGGGATTTCTAGCGTACTAGAACGAAAACGACGTGGAACAATATTTTTAATACAGTCAATCAAATCAAAATCTCCCTATAAAAATTAACAAAATAAATCAAAAGCTCAGTATGAATTTTTAAAATACAGTATACTATATTTTAAAATATTATGTGAAAATTTCCCAAAAACTTATACGTCCATTATTAATTGCATCAACCCGTGGTGAAAAAGTATGATCGTCACCTTCATGCATAACCAATGCTGGCAATACAGACAAAGCCGCTCGGCTTCCCCGTTTTGCATAAATTAAAATCCGAATCGCCGCCATTTTGACGCGAGAGTGAATAGGAATTACGCATACACTACCAAAGCGTCCCTCCAAAGCATGCAGTATATCAGTAAGAGATTGTGGACGTGCAATTAATCCTAAATATCCACCAGGCTTCACAATTGCCGCTGCACTTCGCAACCAATCATCGAACATAGTCTCAGACATAACATGTGCCTCATACTTTTGTTCATCAGGCGTTTTACGATCTTCTGGACTGTTAAAAGGTGGATTCATAATCGCAAAATCAAAAGCATTATCCATTAAACCTACCTCTGAGCGTGCTTTGCCTTTTAAGGTAATATCTGCTTCTAACAAGCAAACTCGATCAGCCAATTTCTCATTCTGCTTTAGCATAAGCGTTTTTTTCGCATAGTATACCATAAAAGATGACCGTTCGACCAATGTAATATGCGCCTCAAAACAACGCGATGCAACTGCTAATCCAGCTGCACCTGCACCTGCACCTAAGTCAACAAGCCTTCCTTTAAAGTTATCAGGAACCAAACCAGCTAATAACATAGCATCCATGCCAGAACGATGGCCACGTAAACGTGGTTGAACAACATAAAAATTACCACGATGAAATCCATCTATTGTTTCGTCATTATAATGCATTATTTCACCCACCCGCAAACCTAATATCACCGCTCATAACCACATTTCTGCTAATCGTTCATCAAAACCCGTTTTAAATTTTAATCTCTCTTTACAAAAAACTATACCACCCAAATGAAAAAACATTCTTTGTAAATACCCTAAAGTTACACTTTAATGAGCAGGATAAAAACTTGTGTCAAAACAAAACTCCCTTTATGTTATAAGTACAAATAGGATTTCTATATGTCCATTTTCAATATTCCGGGAGTAAACACATTGAATGCCATCTCAAAACTCAATGATGCAAGAAACAAGCAGATGTCCCTTCAACCTCTGCTTAATCTCACAAAAGATGATATGGAGCTGACAAACCAATTGATCATTTCCATGGCGAAATCACATGTCGAAATGATCCCTGAAATAACCAATCATCTTGTTTCATCGGGTGGAAAGCGATTACGTCCAATGATCACATTGGCATCTGCTCATATGTTTGACTACCGAGGTGATGGACATATCAAACTAGCAACAGCAGTTGAATTTATGCATACAGCAACATTATTACACGATGATGTTGTTGATGAAAGTGATTTACGGCGTGGAAAATCCACAGTACGCATGATTTGGGGAAATCAAGCAAGTATACTTGTCGGAGACTTTTTATTAGGACAAGCCTTTAAAATGATGGTCGATGTTAACTCTATGGAAGCACTCTCAGTCTTGGCAAATGCAGCAGCAATTATCGCTGAAGGAGAAGTCATGCAACTTGCCGCTGCAAAAAATATAGAAACCAATGTTTCAGACTATATCAAAATTATCAATGCAAAAACAGCTGCACTTTTCTCAGCTGCTGCCGAATCCGGCCCAATCATTGCTGGTCATGGACATGAAGAACGTTCTGCCTTACGAAAATATGGTACATCATTAGGACTAACTTTCCAATTAATTGATGATGCTCTTGATTACAGTGGAAATGCCAAGGACTTAGGAAAAAATATAGGCGATGATTTCAGAGAAGGCAAAATTACTATGCCTGTTATCCTTTCATATACACGTGGCAATCCGGAAGAAAAAGCATTTTGGAAGCAGGCTCTTGAAAACGGCCATAATAGTAATGAAGCTTTAATGCATGCTCAATACTTAATGGAAAAGTATGACAGCCTAACCGATACTATAGAACAAGCACGTATTTATGGAAAACACGCAATAGATGCTCTTTCTTCAATGAAAGACACTCCTGCCAAAAATGCACTCATTGAAACTATTGACTTTTGTATCGAACGCATAAACTGATTATTTAGTAAGAATCATAACATATCTAAAAAAAAACAGATATAGTTTATAAATTGAATTGTAGAGTTTATTGGTTATCTTAATGAGGATTAACTCTATGCGAAATGCAACAATATCCTGCTTTTTTACGCTCTTTATAGCAGGAAGCATAGTAATGTTATCACACGCCTACAGTAAGATGAATACGGCTATTGATACACGCTCATTTACAGGATCCTATCTAGCTGGGCGACTTGCAAATTATGAGAACAAAACAAATCTCGCAATCGATTATTTTAAACAAGCACTCGTCTATCAACCGAACAATGTTGAAATACAAAAAGAGATCTTCGAAGCTATGCTATCCGTAGGTGCATTTAAAGAGGCTGTTAAACAAGCTAAAAAGCTTAAAAAACAAGGTATTGTAACGCCCTTTATTTCATTAACATTATCAATAGAAAATCTCATCAAAAAAGACTATAAGAATGTTCAATCTCTTCTAAAATTTGAAGCATCTCCTCCTATTAACAACCCAATATCTGAGCTTATAGGTGCTTGGGCCATATTCGGATCAGGCAATCAATCTAAAGCTATTAAAGATCTTGAAAAACGTTTAGGACCCATCTGGTACGATCTTTTTATACATTACCATCTCGCTCTCATGAATGACTTGGCAGGACATACACAAAATGCAAAGAAGCATTTTATTCAAGCGCTTACCAACCAACAAGCCGCCATTATCGCCCCTGATACTTATGAACGCATTATTATAGCCTATGCCTCATTTCAGGTACGTCATAAAATGCGTAGCCAAGCTATTGAAACCCTCCGACATGGCGAACAAATATTGTTAGGTCGAGAATCTCTTAAAAATATCCGAAAAAGAATTGAAAAAGGTGCTAACCTAAAAAAACTCGTTGAAACTTCTCAACAAGGAGCTGGTGAAGTATTATATAGTTTTGGAGCATTCCTCAATCAAAAAAATTCAGAACGGGTTGCACGTATTTTCGAACAATTATCTTTAACCTTATACCCTCAAAATGATGCAATACTATTCCAATTGGCAAATATCTCTGCCAAACTTAAAGATTTCGATCAAGCCATTAAACTTTATCGCGCCTTACCGCTAAAATCGCCTTATCACAAAGATGGACAGCTAAGACTTGCATTAACCCTTGCAAATAACAACAATCGGGATGAAGCCATTCAATTGCTTACATCATTAAAAGAAAAGTTCCCCAATGATCGTTACATTCTTACAGCCTTAGCCAATATACATATGCAAAAAAATAACTTTTCTGAGTCTATCAAAATTATAGATTATGCCATTGCGCAAATAACAGATTTTCAAAAAGAAGATTGGAAGCTTTTTTATCAACGGGGTATCGCATTCGAACGTTTACAACAATGGCCAAAAGCTGAAATTGATTTACGAAAAGCGCTTGAATTATTCCCTAATCAACCACAAGTACTTAATTATCTGGGCTATTCACTTATTGAGCGGAATCAAAATCTTGAAGAATCGCTTCAAATACTTCAAAAAGCCTCTGAATTAGACCCACCAGACGGTTATATTCTCGATTCTTTAGGGTGGGCTCATTATAAATTGAAACAATACGATAAAGCTATTCAAATGTTGGAATCTGCTGTCAGATTGAAGCCCGAAGATCCAACGTTTAACGACCATTTGGGCGATGCTTATTGGCAAGTTGGGCGCAAACGTGAAGCAGTCTTCCAATGGAATCATGCGCTCGATGGAGAACACAAAAATCCAGAAAAAATCAAAGAAAAGATGAAATTCGGTTTAAAAGAAACAGCAATGTATAAATGACAATGCTTAAAGATCGTAAACAACGAATAACTTGACCTCAAGCCTATAAATTAATAGATAACCTCAAAGGCTAAGATTCCTTTAGTCTTTATCTGTTGGTTAAATATTAATCATTTGTTGATTCTATGCACAAATCATCTGTTGGTTAAATATTAAAGAGTATAAAGCGTGAATCTGCCTGAACATCTAAATCCTACGCGTTCTTTTCAAGGGCTTATTTTAACCTTACAAAATTACTGGGCTGAACAGGGGTGCGCAATTCTGCAACCCTACGATATGGAAGTTGGTGCTGGAACTTTTCATCCCGCAACAACGTTGCGTTCATTGGGGCCACGCCCTTGGAAAGTGGCCTATGTCCAACCTTGCCGGCGCCCAACAGATGGCCGATACGGTGAAAATCCAAATCGTTTACAGCATTATTATCAATTTCAAGTTCTTATCAAACCCTCCCCACAGAATTTACAAGAGCTTTATATCAATTCACTACAAGCTATCGGCCTTAATACAAAACTTCACGATATCCGCTTTGTTGAAGATGATTGGGAAAGCCCAACACTTGGCGCTTGGGGGCTTGGATGGGAATGCTGGTGCGATGGAATGGAAGTCACACAATTCACTTATTTTCAACAAGTCTGTGGCTTTGAATGTTCCCCAGTTTCAGGAGAACTCACTTACGGACTTGAGCGTTTAGCGATGTATATTCAAAATGTCGATAATGTCTATGATCTTAACTTTAATGGCTTAGATGGTGCAGACCGAATAAGTTATGGTGACATTTTCCTGCAAGCAGAACAAGAATATTCACGCCATAATTTTGAGTTTGCGGACACTAAAATCCTGCATCAACATTTTATCGACGCAGAAAATGAATGTAATGCACTTTTGGAAGCTGGAAAACCAAAAGAGGATGGCGGCTTACATCTCTGTGTTTTACCTGCTTATGATCAATGTATCAAAGCCAGCCATATCTTTAATCTTTTGCAAGCACGTGGTGTTATCTCTGTAACCGAGCGGCAAAATTATATTCTTCGCGTTCGCGATCTTGCTCGCCGCTGTGGTAAAGCTTTTTTATCCACTGAAGCTGGTAACGCACATGCTACAGAAAAAGCCAATAACAAACATGCTAAGGGAGAAGTTTAATGCCTGATCTTCTCATTGAACTTTTCAGCGAAGAAATCCCTGCACGCCTACAACGCAAAGCTGCTGCTGACTTTAAGAAGTGCGTTACAAACAAACTTGTTGATGCAGGTTTAACCTATAAAGCCGCCTGTGAATATTGGACACCTCGTCGGCTTACATTAGACATACGCGCTCTCTCTACGCGTTCAAAAGATATCCGAGAAGAACGCAAAGGCCCCAGCATACAAGCACCACAAAAAGCGATTGATGGCTTTTTACGTGCAGTAGGTCTTGATGATGTTTCTCAAGCAAAAATTACGCATGATAACAAAAAGGGTGATTTTTATGTTGCTGAAATCATCAAAAAAGGTCGTGCAGCAGAAGACATTATTGCCGATATTATGCCTAATGTTATTCGTAATTTTCCATGGCCCAAATCGATGCGTTGGGGGAAAGATTCAGCCGAAAATGGAGCATTGAAATGGATTCGGCCTTTGCAAAATATTCTTTGCGTTTTTGGACCAGAAACCGGTGAGACAAAGGTTGTTCCATTTGCTGTTGGTTCTCTCCAAAGCAATGATTTAACCTATGGTCATCGCTTCTTAAGGAATGAAAAACCGATCAAGGTACGCCGCTTTGATGACTATGTTGCCCAACTTGAAGAACATAAAGTCATTTTGGATGCAGAGCAGCGAAAAAATATTATTTTAACAGATGCACAAAATCTTTGCTTTGCAAATGGTTTGGAATTGGTTGAAGATAATGCCCTCATAGAAGAAGTTGCAGGACTTGTTGAATGGCCTGTCGTTCTCATGAGCGATTTTGACAAAGCTTTTCTTGAGATGCCTTCAGAAGTTATTCGCCTCACCATTCGAACCCATCAAAAATGCTTTGTAACTCGCAAACAAGATGAAAAAGAAAAATTATCTAATCATTTTATTCTCGTCTCAAATATGCTTGCAAGTGATGAAGGCCAAGAAATTGCTAAAGGCAATAGCAAAGTTGTCAATGCTCGTCTCTCCGATGCACTCCATTTCTGGAAAATAGATCAGCGTGATTTGCCTAACATTGCAGACTTACAAGATCATTATGATTATTATGCTAGAGAGTTTTCGCTTTATGTAGATAAACCTCTCGATCAGAGAATGGCACAGCTTGACCATTTTGATGTCATTTTTCATGTTAAATTAGGAACACAAAGCGATAGAGTAAAGCGGATAGCTTCTTTAGTAGAAAAGATTGCGAGTGGTTTGAATGCTCCCACCACCTTAGCAAAACGTGCAGCATTTCTTGCAAAAGCTGATTTACAAACACAAATGGTTGATGAATTTCCAGAACTACAAGGGCTTATAGGGAAAGAATATGCACTTATCCAAAAAGAAAATCCCCGTGTTGCTGAAGCAATTGAAGATCACTATAAGCCTCTGGGACCAACAGATCGTGTTCCACAAGAACCTGTTGCTATAGCCGTTGCATTAGCAGATAAGATTGATACGCTGGTTGGTTTTTGGCTTATTAATGAAAAACCTACAGGTTCAAAAGATCCCTACGCATTGAGACGAGCTGCTCTTGGAATTATAAGGATTATACTTTCGCATAACTTGAAAATTAACCTAATGGATCTCTTCTATCATGCAATGAAACTTTTGGTATTGCAAAGAGCAAAATATATAAGATATAAAGAGGACACTATACCATCAATACACACTATTGATGACTGTTTAAAACAGAAACTCCAAGATGCAATATCCATCATAAGAGTTGCGAATCCTGTACAGTTATATTCTTTTTTGCAACTACGTAATTTCATCGACGAAATTCAGAAGCTGTTTGCAGCACATGAGAATGATAGGGCTAGCTCTGATTTCGAAAAGATCGAAGAGAAAGTTAATCATTTGATACAAAAACTCAAAGAGACAATTGGTCATTCATTTCTCAATGCATTTGCTAACTCACATGGCAATCCTCACTACGACATATGTACAATAATCACACATAACTGGCATAATGCACTCAAAAAATTTGAACTCGCCTCTTTTGCTAGTCTAAACGATTGGCGTAAAGGTTTTGGGCATCCTGAGTTCAAAAAGTTCATATCCTCTATTACTTCTTTGACACGAAGTGAACTTTTACATGCAAGCGAAGCAATAAATAATACAATACCAGAATCTATGGTTTCAGAAGAGACAAAAAAGGTTGCATTAGATCTATTGTCCTTCTTTCATGAACGCTTGAAAGTCCAACTTAAAGATGAAGGAGCACGTCATGATGCTATTGAAGCTGTTTTAACAAAAGGTGCTGATGATTTTAGATTAGTTGTACATCGTGTTAAATTACTCACAGCCTTTATCAACACAGATGATGGTAACAAACTTGTAGTTGCTGTAAAACGTATCGTCAACATTCTTGAAAATGAAAGAAAAAAAGGCACAGAAATAACAAAGAAAGTTAATCCTGACCTTTTTGTTCACCAAGCTGAAAAATATCTAAACTGTGCGTACCTCGATGTAGACGGTAGAATATTCATGACATCTAATTATTCAGATTATCTTAATATTTTAGTGCGACTTGTAGAACCTATTGATATATTTTTCGAAAATGTACTGGTGAATGATAAAAATCCCGATATTCGGGCTAATCGTCTTGCTCTTCTTGAATGTATCCGCACATTAACGCTACAGGTTGCTGACTTCTCAAAACTAGCAGTTTAAAATATTCATTTAATTCTTCAATAGCGTTTTCAGAAGTGTTAAAATTGTATGGTTTTCTTAAAACCGTACAGGATTGCTGTATATCTGTACAAATGAAGATTTATAATTAATCGCCGAAACGACTAAGCACATGATCGAAGATAAAAACTGAGAGAAAGTACAATTAAAATTTTCTACTCCACATCGCGCAGATCATTTCCAGAGCTATAAATGCACACTATTTCGAAAGCTTATGCATTTTAGCAGGTTATGAATCTTACCAATCAAAATAAAAAAAGCTTACCTCTTAAAAGATAAGCTCCTTAAAAACTATATTTTCAAAAACAAGCTCTTTAAACGTTTCAAGCAGAGCAGCCTTGCAATATTCAAAGCTCCAAGCAGCATCAATTGAGGTAGGCCTTCACCTTCGTGAGAGACTCTTTAATAAGATCATCAGCTTTCTTAGGGTCTAATTCCTTAGCAATAAGCTCACGTGCAGCAGAAACAGCCAAGTCAATAGAAGATAAAGAAACCATCCGTATTGCTTCAGCTTCTGCTTGAGCAATTTTTTGATCCGCTAACTTATTGCGATTTTGTACATACTTTTCCGCTTTCGCACGCGCCTCAGCAAGGATAGCCTCAACCTCATGCTTAGCAGCAGCAACAATTTCTTGAGCATCTTTCTCTGCATCTGCACGCTTGCGCTGATATTCAGCCAGAACTTCCTGAGCTTCCTCACGCAAACGAAGCGCCTCATCCATCTCGTCCTTTATACGCTTTGCTCTAGCATCAAGATTTCGTATGACTATATCTGGGATTTTGAAATAAAACAAAAGAGCAAGAAAAAAAACTAATCCAACAAAGGCCCAAAATGTATCTGTCATTTCTATTATCCTTTATAGCCCGCAGTTTCAACAGCTGAGCTAACAGATTCCTTACTAACATCAACATCAATCAATTTCTTAACAATTTCAAGAGCTATTTCTTCAGAAATAGAACCAACATTCTGCATAGCTTTGTCTCGAATTTTTGTTATTTGACTTTCAGCATCTGCAAGCTTTTTCTCTAACTTCTCTTCAATTTCTTTTCGTTCAAGTTCAGACTTTTCTTTGATTTCATCATGGGCTTTTTGCGTTATAGCATGTGCCCGTAAACGGGATTCTGCTAATTCCTTTTCATAAGCTTCAACCACAGCATCCGCTTCCTGCTTCATGCGCATTGCTTGATCCAAATCAGCCGCGATTCGATCCCGGCGTGTTTCTATAACACCACCAATACGTGGCACAATCACACGAGAGATAAAGAAATAGAAAAATCCAAAGGAAACCGCTAACCAAAAAAAGTGTGAAAAAAAATGTGAAAAATCAAAAGGTGGAAACACACGATCTGCATGTTCTGCCGCATTTTCAACACGTTCTCTCAGCATTTCAGCAGTCTGTGCAGAGGCGCTAGAAACAAACATCCTATTTATCCTTCAAACAACTTAACCAAGATTCTGTACACAAAACCTATAGCCATTGATTCGTTTTTCTCCCATTAGAAACCATAAGAGTTTTCTTAGGAGGCATAAGAGAATGTCTGCCCTTGCGGGAGAAACAGACATTCCCTGTTGAAGGTAATTATTAAACTGCAAAAAGAAGCAAAAGAGCAATAAGTAATGAGAAAATACCCAAAGCTTCCGTTACAGCAAAACCAAAAACGAGACGGCCAAACTGACTATCCGCAGCTGATGGATTCCGTAGCGCACCAGAAAGATAGCTACCAAAAATATTTCCAAGACCCAAAGCCGTTCCAGCCATACCAAAGCAAGCAAGACCAGCACCAATATATTTTGCTGCAAGTACCAATTCCATATTATTCTCCTTTAAAGCGAAATTGCACTGTCTGACGGAAACCCGTCAATCCTATTAATGTCCCGGATGAACGGCATCATTGAGATACATACACGTTAAAACCGTAAAGACATAAGCTTGAAGAAACGCCACCAAAAACTCAAGGGCGGTAATTGCCACAGTCATAATAAGTGGCAAAACCGATCCGCCAATACCTACAACTCCTACCCCAATCATTGAAACAATAAAACCAGAAAATACTTTGAGTGTAATGTGACCAGCAAGCATATTAGCAAAAAGGCGAAGTGATAGACTGATTGGACGAGAGAAGAAAGAAATAACTTCAATCATCGTGACCAAAGGCAAAATTATAACTGGCACACCACTAGGAACAAACAGTTTTAAAAAACCAAGCCCATGCTTATAAAAACCATAACCTATTACCGTTAAAATGACCAACATCGCCAACGAAAAAGTAATCATAATTTGAGAGGTAATGGTATAAAAATAAGGGAAAAGCCCGATAAAATTAGCAACCAGAATAAAAATAAATAACGAAAAAACGAGAGGGAAAAACCGCATCCCTTGCACACCAGATGATTCACGCAAAGTTGATGCTACAAATTCATACGCCATTTCAGAAATGGACTGCATCCGTGTTGGAACCAAACCGCGACTTGATGATGAAACGAAAAGAAATACTGAAGATAAAACGACAGTAGCGACGATAAAAAATGATACATTCGTAAACGACAAATCTATATTCCCTATGGAAATATTAATCAGCCGTGAAATCTCGAACTGATGAACGGGATCTGGAGCGTGTGATGTCACTTTAACCTCACTGATTGGGTCTATCGACCTCTTTATCTTGACGCAATGCGCCGTGTTGCCCTAACCGACTGGGAGCAATATACCCCACAGACCGAAGAATATTCAATATACCAGCAGCAAATCCAAGAAAAAGAAAAAATATCAGTCCCCATGGCAATGAACCTGCTAATTGATCAAAACCCAATCCTAAAACAACGCCAACAACAACGCTTGCCAAGAATTCGCTGGACAATTTAATGGCACCAGCCATACCTTTTATCGACTCTTTTCTCTTACTTTCGGATTCTTGTTTCTCTAATGCTTTCTTACGCATTAAAGCTAACCCTAAATTCTGACTACGACCTTTTAAATCCTCCGAATGAAACCCTTTTTCTTGCTTCTGCCCTTCAGCTTCTCTTTGTGATATAATAGGTTCATTGCCTTTAGCCATAATTGGCTCCTCAATCAAAAAGCAAAGTCAAAACACACACCACAAAATTGGGTGCAACATATTGCGATCAAATTTATTCGTCAAGTCATCAAAAAAAATCTACCACAAGGATTTTATCAATAAACAAACGATCATCATTGATCGCAAAATTATGTATCCCCATTCTATCTAACTTAACCATTAAATGAGGCTAAGATAAGTATACAATTGCATAATGATACGTTCTGGAACGACCTTACCAAACAATACATAGCTGATTGTATGTTTGGTTTAAAAAACTCAATAGCTTCTAAAAAGAAAGTTATTTTCTTAAAAACGTTATGAAATACAAATCTCTTTACTTTTATAAAGCCCCAAAACATCGCTCACAAATAAAAAACATCACCTCTTTTTCGCACATTCTGCGAAAGGATTATCCGATGCTCGTAGCGATATCCGAATTGGGACACCAAGCATATTAAATGTATCGCGCAATCCATTAGAAAGATAACGTACATATGATTGAGGCATAGCTCCCGGACGTGAACAAGAAATCATAAACCCAGGAGGACGTGTTTTAATCTGTGTTATATATTTAACCTTAAGTCGACGCCCAGAAATTGCCGGCGGTGGATGGTGTGCCACGACAGTTTCCAGCCAACGATTAAGTTTTCCCGTCGAAATACGACGATTCCAGACACGATGAACCATCGTTATATTTTCCATGAGCTTATCAATTCCTTGGCCATATTGACCGGATAAAGGAACAGCTCTTAAACCACAAACTTGAGGAAGAAGGCGCGCACATTTTTCGTGCAAATCAGCCAATGTCTCCTGACGGTTCTGAACAAGATCCCATTTATTGAAAGCAATAATGGGAACACGTCCCTCACGAATCACAAGATCAACAATTTGTAAATCTTGCTTTTCAAAAGGCATCGTTACATCAAAAACAATCACCACAACTTCCGCAAAACGGATCGCACGTAAAGTATCTGCAACAGAAAGTTTTTCTAACTTTTCTTGAATTTTTGATTTGCGACGCAAACCCGCAGTATCAAAAAGCTTAATATGACGATTACGCCATTCCCAATCCACAGAGATAGAATCACGCGTAATACCGGCTTCAGGTCCAGTCAACAAACGATCTTGCCCCAACATACTATTGATAAGCGTTGACTTTCCTGTATTTGGACGACCAGCAACTGCTATCCGAATGGGCTTGTTTTCATCGTAAATAGGATCTTCTGCTTCCAAATCATTAATATCATCACCAACAGATGCGGGCTGTGCAGTAACGCGTTCTTCTTTTATGCTTTTTTCAAAAGCTTTCTCTTGACCAACAGCATCTGCAATTGCATCACGAAGATCCGAAAGACCCAAACCATGTTCAGCAGATATGGAACAAGGCTCACCTAATCCCAAAGACCATGCCTCATACGCCCCTCCTACTGCCGCTTTCGACTCAGATTTATTGGCAACAAGCACAATTGGTTTTCCTGATTTGCGAACTAAAGAAGCAAATTCTAAATCACTTGGCGTAATCCCGCTCTTCGCATCAAGCATAAACAAAATGAGATCTGCTTCATCGATAGCAATCTTTGTCTGAAAACGCATACGACCTTCAAGTGTATAGTCACCTGCTTCTTCCAAACCCGCCGTATCAATCACATCAAAACGTAGATCTTGAAGCCTTGCAGCATGAACACGCCGATCACGCGTGACACCCGGCTTATCATCAACCAAAGCCAATTTTTGCCCAACCAGACGATTAAACAGGGTTGACTTTCCAACATTGGGGCGACCAACTATAGCAATGGTAAGGCTCATTAATTTACCTCTTATTTGCCTTCCCCATAGATTGAAGAAGCTCCAGCATAATTTTTGCCCGCTCTGTTATTTTTATCCCTAAAGAACCTTCTTCAAAAATTTTCTGAAAATAAGAGACCGCATCATCCATCTGATTAGCTTTATAAGCAGCTAAGCCCAAAGCTTCTCTTGCAGATAGGTGCATAGGATCACTATCATTTGCCATATCTTCGACGCGTTTTTTCACATCATCCAATGTTCCTGTATCAACGAGAATATAAGCCGCTCGAATTTTTGCAACTTTCCGCAAGATTAACGGCGCTTTTTCATCAGCTGCAACCGCGTCAAATGTCTCCACTGATTTAACAGCATCACCTTGCTCCATCAGTAAAGATGCCTCACGTAAACGAGCAAGAAAAGGATATGCCCCAAAATCAGACGCTTTAACCTTTTCCAATTGCCCCATAGCCTCATCAAAATCATGTGAACCCGCTAAATCAAGGCTTTTTATAAATGCATCACCAAGAGCGCTTGCCTTATTCATTTGCTTATAATGATAAATTTGATACACAGTCACTGAGAGCACTAAAACAATAGCCGCAACAATAACCCACAAACCATAACGTTTCCAAAAAGAAAAAAACTTTTCTTGGCGGAACTCTGTATTAACTTCAGTAATAAAACTATCATAAGACATATATACGACCTTAGAAAAAAGTTTAATCTCCGTATTTTACGCATAAATGAACAAAGATGGTAGTCCTAATCAACTAAAAATCTCACAATGATCCATTGATTAACTGAAAATAACAAATACTTGCACCAATTAAAAACTCTGGAACTGCCTCTTAATTGATATAACAAACTTTACCTAACCTAACCTATATACCTTATAGATAATAACACAAATTTACGTCAGCTCATCAAAAAGCCCCAAAACGATGAGCCACCTGTTGCATTCTGCCTTATCTCAACACGCAACACTGCATAATAGCAAGAGGCAGAACATCATATAATCATTTTGGCGACTGTTTTCTCCACACACAAATACCATTAAAACAGCAAAAAATGTTTTATTGTAATGGCCAAATCCACATTAACATTGGAACTGCAACAATTGCGACTAATACTGCTAACGGCGCCCCCAAACGCGGATAATCATTAAAACGATAACCACCCGGCCCCATCACCAACATATTACATTGATGTCCAATAGGCGTGAGGAACTCGCACCCAGCACCAATGGCAACAGCCATCAGAAAAGCTTCGGGCTTATAATGAAGAGAATGAGCAAAACTGGATGCGATTGGTGCCACCATCATCACTGTTGCTGCATTATTCAAAAACGGTGTCACAAGCATTGCTGTAACCAACATAAGCGCCAATGCCCCAGAAGGCGGCAGGAACACTGCTACTTGACTAAGCCAATAACCGATGAGATCCGTACATCCTGTTTTCTCTAACGCTTCACTCACCGGAATAAGAGCCGCTAATAATATCAGAATTTGACCATCTAAAGCCTGATACACGTCACGCACCGGAAGAACCCGACAAACAACCATCGCAGCAGCTGCAGAAAAAAAAGCAAACGCAACTGGAATGATCTGAAGAGCTGTCAAAATAATTGCTACGAACAAAATCGATAAAGATACAAGACCATGCCGTAAATTACCGAACACAATATTGCGTTTTGCTAAGGGAAGACATTTCAATTCTCGTAATACATTTGGAATAACTGTATCCTGTGCCTGCAAAACAATAACATCCCCAAGACGGAAAACAATATCACCCAATTTTTCCCGCACTCTTTCCTGCTGACGACTTAACGCAAGTAAGTTCACATCATAGCGTTCAAAGAGAGAAAGCTTTTTAGCACTGATACCAATAAGAGGTGAATCATGTGTGATAACCGCCTCAATAATATCAATATTACTATCCTTATCGACTGTGGGAATGCTACGACCGGTCGAAAATTCTAAACGAGCTGAATTAATCACACTATCTAGCCCCTTATGCGACCCCTCCAACAAAACAATATCCTTCTCAGAAAAAACAAAATCCGGAAATGGTGAAATAGACACTTTGTTTCTAATGACTTGGATAACCATAACATCACCGCCCGATGGCTTAACAAGATCCATAATAGTTTTTCCCACAATCGGAGAATTAACTGGAATGTGGACTTCCAAAATATAATTACGAATATCAATAGCCTCGTTAAATGATACACCTGAACGCGTACGAATAGGCAAAAGCCAATAAAAAAACACCAAATACAATACACCAACAGCAGCAACTGTTGCGCCAACTGGCGTAAAATCAAACATGGTAAAAGATGTCCCGACCAAGCGTTCTCGCATAGCCGAAACAACAACGTTTGGTGATGTACCTATTTGTGTCATAAGACCACCCAACAAAGCAGCAAATGACATGGGCATTAGAAATACAGATGGTGAAACCTGAGAACGACGAGAAAACTGAAAAGCTATTGGAAGCATAATAGCCAAAGCACCAATATTTTTAACAAAAGCTGACAAAATCGTAACAGAAATAACCAAAAAAACCAATTGAAGCCGGATTGACTTCACATCTGGCCATAGCCGTTGAATAATAAATTCCATCACACCTGAGCGCGACACAGCCGCACTCACCACAAACACACTCCCCACAATAATGACAATATCATTACTAAAACCGCTAAAAGCTTCCTTCGGGCTAACAAGACCAACAATACAAGAAATCAATAATGTACAAATAGCAACGATATCATAACGAAATCGATCCCAAATAAAAACGATCATCATGATACCAATAATAGAAAACGCCATTATTTGATTTCCTGTCATAATACCCTCCTCTCTTTGTTAGCTGATGTGACAATAGCAAACTTTATTTTTTAATTGTTTCACTCTTTAGTGACAAGATAAGATCAAATATAGCCTCTGCCTCAAAATGATCTAAATAATGCAAAAGATCATGAACAGCACATGCTCCTTTTATCATAGCTTTTGCAGAATACTGAAACCAAAGGAAATTAATGGCAGTTTATAAAAGCCTATTGAAAAAAAGATTAGAATTGTCTTACATGCAAAAAGAAATAAAATGGGAGAGATATCGAATTCGTGTATACTATCTCTGAACTTTTATGGTTGCTTAAAAAGCTTATCTACACACTCGTATATAGTGATAAAATCGAAAGAAAAAATGATGGTCAATCTTCATGATAGAGTTCAAAAGAACAACAGGTACTGGCTAACCTATATTGTTGGATTTATCGCTATTTCGATAATCATAATTGTCGGTGGTTTTTATATGGTAAAACCTTATCTCGATAGTTTTGTACAACAGGAAATAGCCCGCCGCTCTATCAACGCAGAGACATCTGAAGTGAGCATCATAGGACGAGTTAACTTGACAAATGTCACTGTACCGGTTCCAGCAGATATGTCACTTAAAATTAAATCCGTTTCAGGCCGTCCTCCTATTGCCTTCATTCCTGGTGTTTTCACACTTTATGATGTTGATTTGAAGTATAAAAACATTCATGTACAAATCCCCAAAATTTCTATCAATAATGTATCCTTAAAAGGAAAAGATAAAACGATTACATCTCGTTTTTTGCAATCACTTATGCGGATTGATATCGCATCAATTATTGCGCCAGATGTACAAATTTCCATAGGACACAAGAATACAGAAACATTCAACATCAAGAATTTTCAGCTCTCTAATTTTAAAAATGGTCTCATTCGTTCTGTTGGAATCAAAAATATAATCACCAAGACAAATCTAGCAACGACAAATACAGATGATCCAAAACTGGTACGTCTGATTGCTCAAAGCGACGCAATGCAAGCACATGATATTAACATCAGCTATGCTTATTCTATCCTCTTTGGTGAAAATAAACAGACGAATCAAAGCAAAACCGTTACTGGCTCCATCGTACTCGAAAATATGATCATTGATCTTTTCACGGAAAAAGAAAAAAAATCTTCTTTCTCGTTTGGCAAATTTCAAACATCGGGTCTAAAAATGGCACCGCTCGAACAAGCGTCTAAGAAACTTGTCCAAGACTATCTTAACGCAATCAAAACAAACGATCATGTTGCTAAAAAATCAGCACAAAATGCACTTCTCATAGCCAGCCTCTCAGCCATTACCTCAGTTAATGCCCAAATTGATAAAGCAGCTATTGATATTCCACAGATAAAAGCAACTCTCGAAACATTTCAATTAAAACCAAGCCAATGGCAACAACACATACCACAAAAACTTGTTCTTTCACTCAAGGGACTTTCAATATTCCCTACGAAAATAGAAAAACAAGACATAGATTTCTTCAAAAATATGGACTTTGAACGTCTTTATTTGTCAGGAGAACTTGATGCTTCTTACAATGAAAAAAAACAAACACTGCTTCTTAATGCCATATCTTTCAACATAGAAAATATCGGCTCTGGGAAAATATCCGCGAAAATTATTAATGTTGATAAAGCATTGTTTTCTGGTCAAAAAGATGCAATGATTGTTGCCTCTCAAGACCTTGGCGTAACCGAAATTGATATGCATTATACTGACGCTGGCTTTATTGATAAACTCTTTTCTTATCTTGCGCAGAGTTTTAACGATGATACACACGATCTCAAACAAGAGCTTTATGACGATTTATATCTCATTATGACACGAAGTATCGAATTGTTGCTCAAAGATCATAAAGAAGCAAAAAATATTTCAAAATATTTCGGGGATTTTGCTAAAAATCCAAAAACATTAATAATTAAAATAAAAGCAAAAGATAACAAAGGACTGACAAAAAATGACCTCGAAACTGCCCTGCAAAATGATTTATCAACCGTTCTGAATAAAGTAAATATAACCGTAACAAATGAAACATCTAACTAAAAAACACGGCTGTTTTTTAAAGCGATAACTCATTACATATCATTAAAAATTATTATTCCTATTTTGTTCTTTTATATGATACCATAAGGTCATACATGATAATCCCCATAACAAGTATATATTGAGCAAAAGTCGATATTTGGAGTTACTTTATGCCTGATTTATCCTCAAATCGCTTACCAAATCGTGCTTCTCGTGTTACGAAGCGAGCGCTCTCTGCTATCGAACGTTTTCTCCATATCGAAGCTCTTAGTGGTATCGTTCTTTTATTAACAGCAGCTTCTGCACTTATTCTTGCAAATTCTGAATATTCTTCTTTTTATAAAGCCTTCTGGCATACATCTCTTGGTTTTAACTTTGGCAATTTCACTTTATCACGAGATTTACATTTTTGGGTCAATGATGCTCTTATGACCGTATTTTTTCTTGTTGCAGGAATGGAAATTCGACGAGAAATTTACGAAGGCGCTCTTGCTGACTTTAGACAAGCAACTCTACCAATTGTCGCTGCAATAGGTGGTGTTTGTCTTCCTGCTATTATTTACTTCGGCTTTAACTTAAATGGTGGTCTTATCTATGGTTGGGCTGTGCCTACGGCTACTGATATTGCCTTTGCCTTAGGCATCCTTGCTCTTCTTGGAAAAGCAATTCCTGCCAATCTTCATATTATTCTTTTATCATTAGCAATTATTGACGATATCATTGCCGTTCTGATTATTGCATTTTTCTATTCAACCAATATTGATCCTAGTGGCTTGACCATTGCTGCAGCAGGCATCGCCTTAGTGTTATTCTTTCAATGGATTGGGTTCGCATCAGCATGGTTATACGTTCTGCCTGGTACCATCATCTGGTGGGGATTATTAATAACAGGTGTTCATCCATCACTCGCTGGTGTCATTTTAGGTATGATGACGCCGGTTTTGCCAACACGTCATCTTGTGTCTCCAATCACAATGCTCAGCAATGCAGTCAAAACACTCCAAGAAAAAAATACGAGTACAGATCTGCATCATATCGCAAAAACATTGAAAACAATGCGCAAAGGACAACGCGATCTCATGGCACCTGTAATACGTGTTCAAAAAGCATTACATCCATGGGTGGCATATGGCATTATGCCAATTTTTGCCTTTGCAAATGCGGGCGTCAGTTTTGAAAATTTTGACCTTTCTTCCGATACATCATTCTTGATCGTTCTCGGTATTATCATTGGTTTATGTGTTGGTAAACCGCTTGGTATTATAGCCGCTAGCTATCTGGCAGTCAAATCAGGCCTATGCCGCCTTCCTTCCAATGCAACATGGGCAGGCATATTACTTATTGGATTTTTAGCAGGGATTGGCTTTACAATGTCAATTTTTGTTTCAATGTTGGCTTTTAAAGACATTGTCCAGCTTGATTCTGCAAAAATTGGCGTACTTTGTGGATCCGGTTTATCTGCCCTTTTCGGCCTTGGATATGGATTTATTTACATCAAAAGCAATAAAAAAGCACAAAATAAATCTTAATGAATCCAACGCTAATTAAACCCCAATGATAACTAAATCCTTTGAGCGGAACTTTTAAAAGTTTCGCTTAGTCATTTCAGTATAGATTTTCTTACAATCACATCAAAAAATAAGATAAAAAATATTCTTGTAAGCACCATCTCATTTATTTTATTCAAAAAGATATATGATCATCGAATGAGAATTTTAACACTTAAGAGCACAATCTTTCCATTTTAGGTTTCTCAAATGCAGCCAACAACCGTTCTTGCAAAACCTTGACTCTCAACCTAATATCATGTCTTTCATTCAGCATATGCGTATGCATCGAAACAGATAATGAGCATGTGTGCGCTCTTTCTTTAAAAAGACTTAAAAGCTTTTAACAACTCTGCACATTAGAATAGACTATAGAATCTATAAATCACCAAAACAAACTACGCAATCCACGGGCTCTAGAGTAAACTATTTTTATTTGGAAGCTGTGTTAAAATAAAAAACGCTTACCCTCTATCAAGGCCATAAACAGCATGTAATGTCCTAACTGCAAGTTCAGTATAAACACTATCAATCAGAACAGAAATCTTAATCTCTGAAGTAGTGATTGCCCGAATATTAATACCTTTTTCAGCCAAAGCTTTAAATGCTGTAGCAGCAACGCCCGCATGGCTGCGCATTCCAATACCAATAATAGAAATCTTGGCAAGATCACTCTCAGACTGAAGAACGTCAAAACCAATTTCTTTACGATTTTTCTCAAGAAGTGCAACAGCCTTATCAACATCAACTGATGGTACAGTAAAAGTCATATCGGTCTTTGAACCATCTTCAGAGATATTCTGCACAATCATATCAACATTAATGCGTTTTTCAGCTAAAGGGCCAAAAATTGCTGCTGAAATACCCGGACGATCTGCAAGCCGACGGAGTGAAATTTGAGCTTCATCTTTAGCAAAAGCAATACCAGTAACATTCTGTTGTTCCACAATTTCATCCTCATCACAAATAAGTGTTCCATCCTCCATACTCAAAGCATCGGGATCCTCAAAACTTGATCGCACGAAAGTTCGAACTTTATGAACCATAGCCAATTCAACAGAACGAACCTGCAAGACTTTAGCTCCAAGAGAAGCCATTTCAAGCATTTCCTCAAAAGCTACTTTCGATAAACGACGTGCTTTAGGTTCTACGCGCGGATCAGTTGTATAAACACCGTCTACATCTGTATAAATATCACAGCGATCAGCTTGAATCGCTTCTGCCACTGCAACAGCACTTGTATCTGATCCACCGCGTCCTAAAGTAGAAACCCGATTACCTGGAGCTAACCCCTGAAAACCAGCTATAACCGCAACCTGCCCTTCTCGAAAACGCTGTATCAAAAAAGAGCCATCAATATCTGTAATTCGCGCACCACTATGCGCGTTATCCGTATAAATAGGAATTTGCCAACCGAGCCATGAGCGAGCATTCACCCCCATTTCCTGGAGTGCAATAGCCAGTAAACCTGCTGTTACCTGTTCACCAGAAGAAACAATCACATCATATTCATAAGCATCATGCATTGGTGAAGCATCACGCGCCCATTGAACCAACTCATTGGTTTTTCCAGCCATGGCCGACACCACCACAGCAACTTCATTGCCTGCATCAACTTCTTTTTTAACATGCCGTGCAACATTACGAATGCGTTCAATATTTGCGACAGATGTTCCACCAAACTTCATAACAATACGCGCCATTTATGACACTCTTACATTTTTTATTTCAAACAACAGTGAGAATAAGGTTTCCCAGCATATAAAATTGCCTTTTGACATAACGAATATCAATCATTTTCGCAAGTCTAGCATATGCACGTTAATTTATACTTGACTTTAAAAGGAATCCATTTGACTTGATAGAGTTGACAATAAAAGGAGGGCGTCATGATAGATGAAACGCACACAACAATTGATCAAAAAGAAATTGATCATTTTTCGCGTATTGCTGCTGAATGGTGGGATCCACAAGGAAAGTTTCGTCCGCTTCATAAATTCAATCCAATACGTCTTGCCTATATTAAAGAAAAAATCTGCCTCGCATTTGATCGTGATCCTCACTCACTCACGCCTTTTAAAAATTTAAAGCTTCTTGATATCGGCTGTGGAGGTGGTTTGTTATGCGAACCGATGGCGCGTCTTGGAGCAATCGTCGTAGGAGCAGATGCTGCGCAGACCAATATTGAAGTCGCAAAAATGCATGCAATCCAAAGTGGTCTTTCAATTGATTATCGCACCACTACCGCAGAAACACTTGCAGAGGAAGGCGAACAATTTGATGTAATTCTCAATATGGAAGTTGTTGAGCATGTTGCTGATGTTAATCTTTTCTTATCAGCTACAGCTAAAATGCTCAAACCCCAAGGGCTGATGTTTGTTTCAACACTCAATCGTACTTGGAAAGCATGGGGTCTAGCCATTATAGGTGCTGAATATATTTTACGCTGGCTTCCCAAAGGAACGCATGACTATAAAAAATTTCTGAAACCTCAAGAACTTAAAAATCGGCTATTCAAAGATGCCATAACTGTCATTGATGAGACCGGTATTACTTATAATCCATTCAATGACAGCTGGAATCGCTCACAAGATATGGATGTTAACTACATCCTCCTTGCAAAACGGCTTAAATAAATTACCTTAATGAAACACGCTATTGAGCTTCTTTCAGCAAAGAATCGAGCTTACCTTCAGCATCCAAAGCATACAGATCATCACATCCCCCAACATGGTAATCTCCTATAAAAATCTGCGGAAAAGTATTACGCCCATTCGCTCGCTGCACCATTTGTTGTCTAAGAGAAGTTGATGCATCAATATCTGTATATTTTACACCCTTTTCATCAAACAAAACACGCGCTTTTGCGCAATAGGGACAGTTGGGACGTGTATAAAGTGTGATCTCTTTCATAATATTCTCCAATGCATTTTAATGGACATAATCAATTTTTAATTGCCTCTCAAGAATTAGGCTCAACAGGGCCATTTTTTAATACACGAGAAAATGTTAACACATCAACCTGTCGCGCACCTGCATCTTTTAATGCCGCTGCTGCTGCGGTAATTGTTACACCTGTTGTTAAAACATCATCAATCAGCAAAATAGAACATCCATCTATATGTTTTTTTACTTTATCAGGCACCTTAAAAGCACCCTGTACGTTATGCTTGCGTTCCTTAGCAGACAAACCAACCTGTGGACGTGTATACCGACACCGCACAAGCCAACCAGGCTTGAAAGGTTTTTTCTGTGTGGCTGCAATATAACGCGCAAGCTCAGCAGACTGGTTATAACGCCGCCCCCAAAAACGATAAAAATGCAGTGGTACAGGAATAATGATATCGCAATCCTGAATAATCTCGCGTCCTGCAAATACCATCCAATTGGCCATAAAACGCGCCAATTCTATCCGATCACCATATTTCAATCCTATTGTTAAAGTTCGCGCTAACCCCTTATGAATAACAGCTGAACGAGCACGCAAAAAAGGAGGTGATGTCTGAAGAGCTTCACCACTCAGGAAACCATCGCCCATATCACAAGAAAAAGGAATCCCCATAATGGGGCAATAAGGTTTCGTGATAAATTGAAGATCTTTCCAACAATCAGAACACATCGTACCATAAGCAGAAACTATTTTTTTACATCCAAGGCAAGCTGGTGGATACAAAACTGCCATCAAGTGCTCAATGCCTTGACTTAATATATTCTTACCATTCAAAGCACTTTCCCCCCAAATATCACTTCGCAAATTTAGTCTTTTATAAGACTTATGGTTATAAGACTCATGGCGCAAAATAATATCTTTTGCACCTAAAAAACCTATAGAATTGAATTCATGCGAAAATGCTCACCTCTTATAAATTCTGTTACATCATCATAGACTTGATTAACATGCCTCCATTCAAAGCATACAATTTTATAATAGACCAAAAAAACTTAATGTTTATAATAGGCCGGCAGAGCTTAATGACATGTCGCATCCTTTAATTTTCGACCATACACAGATAGAACACTTCCGTAAACGCGCTTTCAAAAACGCAAAAGAGGGTTATGACTTTTTACTATCTTATGTGGCTAGTGATCTCTACAAACGTCTAAGTGCCGTTGATCGTCAGTTCACATTAGCCCTAGATTTACACGGACATACGGGTCTGGCAGTTCCAGTTTTAGAAAAATCAGGAAAAGTCCATTCTATAGAACGCGTTGAAACCGATACACTTTACCAGAGTCATCAAAAAAAATTCCATTTACGTCATCGCGAAGTTCTTGATTTTCCTCAACACTATTGTGATCTTATTATTTCGCTTCTCTCACTACAGTTAACGAATGATACCCCTGGAGTACTCAGTCAAATAAAAAATATTCTTAAACCTGACGGCTTATTTCTTGCCGCTATGGTCGGAGTTGGAACATTAAGAGAATTGCGTGAAAGCCTTCTTCAAGCCGAAATCGAAATTTATGGCGGCGCTAGTCCAAGGGTTTATCCCTTTGCTGATATTCGTGATGCAGGCGCTATTTTGCAGCGCGTCGGTTTTGCGATACCTGTAGCAGATGTTGAAGATATCACTATACGCTACGATACACTATTTGACCTCATGCGTGACCTTAAAGCGATGGGGATGCAAAATGCACTCATCAACCGCTCACGACGCCCCTTATCAAAGCGTTTCTTCCTCCGTGCTGCCGAAATATACGCGCAACAATTTAGTGATCCTGATGGTCGTATTCGTGCACATTTTTCCTTCATCTGGCTATCTGGTTGGGCTCCGCATCAAAATCAACAAAAACCCATGCGACCGGGTTCAGCTCAAATATCTCTTGTCGATATTTTAGAAAAACAACCAAAACAAAAATAGAACAATTTATCGTTTCAACATAAAAATTATTTTTCAAAAATACTTTTATCCGTTTCACGTAATATCTGACTTGTTATTGTTCCCGCCAACATTGAACCATTTACGTTCAGAGCTGTACGCCCCATATCAATGAGAGGTTCAATAGAGATAAATACAGCCACCAAAGAAACGGGAAAACCCATGATTGGCAATACAATCAATGCGGAAAAAATAGCACCACCGCCAACACCAGCAACACCAATGGAACTCAAAGTTACGACGCCAACAAGGGTTGCAATCCAGATAGGATCAAGAAGATTAATATCAACAGATTGCGCGATCATAGCTGCTAGCATTGCCGGATAAATACCTGCACAACCATTTTGCCCAATCGTAGCACCAAAAGAAGCTGCAAAACTTGCTATTGATTGTGGAACACCAATCTCTTGTGTTTGTGCTTCAATATTTAAAGGAATACTCGCCGCACTCGAACGGCTACTAAAAGCAAATATCAAAACAGGCAAAACTTTTTTAAAAAAGCGAAACGGATTAATACCTGATATGCCAAGCAATATGCCATGAACTCCAAACATAAGGATAATAGCAACATAAGAAGCAACAATAAAAACCAATAAATTTAAAATATCTGCAACATTTGAAGTTGCACCTACCTTAGTCATAAGTGCAAAAATACCATAAGGTGTTAAAGTAATCACGATACGCACTAACCGCATGACCCAAGATTGTACAACCTGAATCAATGAAAGAACTTGCTCTCCTTTATCTGGATCATCATTCTTTAAAAGAGTAACCGCAGCTCCTAAAAATGCCGCAAAAATAACAACACTAATAATTGATGTACGCTTAAATCCACTTAATGCAGCAAACGGATTTTGAGGGATAAAGGATAAAATCATCTCTGGTACATTCATATCCTCAAGTGGAAAAGTATAGTTTTGCATAACAGCGGACACATCTGATCCTCCATGCAAAAAACCACTTGCCGTTAATCCGAAGAAATTAACCACCAAAACACCAACCAATGCT
Organism: Bartonella sp. A05; assembly: GCF_026930145.1. Lineage (GTDB taxonomy): Bacteria > Pseudomonadota > Alphaproteobacteria > Rhizobiales > Rhizobiaceae > Bartonella. The sequence continues at coordinate 218,236 of NZ_JANHOJ010000002.1, forward strand.
GAAAGAAAGGTTGTAAAAAGCAGTATTGAGATTGTTATTATACTCACTCTGCCAACAGCATAAACAGAATTCAAATGCGCGACTGCCGACACAATGGAGATAATAACCAATGGCATAACAATCATTTTCAGTAATGCTATATAACCATCTCCAACAATGTTAAACCATTCAACAGACTTTAACAGAGTAGGTGCATCTTTTCCGTAAATAACTTGTAAAATACTTCCAAAAATTAAACCAAAAGCAAGCCCCAGCATAACACGCAAAGAAACACTCAATTTGATTTTCTTACTTTGAGCCAGACCTAACAAAAAGAGAATAAATATAAACAGATTAGTCAAAAATCCAAATGTCATTATTTGTTCCTAATATTATTGAAATTTATATTATAAAAATAACGCATAATGCACATTCAATTGGTAATATATTAAAATAGAATATAAATCTTACTACAATTTTACAAAATTATTACTTGAAATAACTATAAAATATAATAATTTTCATCGGTTAATAATTATCTACATATAAATAAAATATTTTTTAACGAGGAACAAACCATCCCCCTTGCACCTGCAATACAAAACGATGGAAAAATGCACTCCCAGTAATGATTAAGCGATTGATTGCACAAAAATATGGAAATACCCTTGTAGTAGGTACGAAGTCCCTTCTTGGAAAACAAATCCATCTACAAATTACTTTAACAGAAATATTGAACAAACTAAAATATCTATCATTTGCAGATAATTTTTCTTCTTACAAACATATTAAAAAAGAAAATTTTTCAATACTTGAACCAATGGTTTATCAGCATCAGGCATAGAATATTTATCAAGGTCACCGATAAACACCCATTTTAAATTTTGTCCTTCCCGCCCCTGCGGCATACCTTCATAATCGCGACAAAGATAAAATGGCATGAGTAGATGAAATGTTTCATAACTATGACTCGCAAATGTTAAAGGCAATAAATGGTTTGGCTGGACATGAATTCCAAGCTCTTCCTCTAACTCACGAATCAAGGATACCTCTGGCGTTTCACCTTGTTCAATCTTTCCACCCGGAAATTCCCATAAACCAGCCAATGATTTTCCTTGGGGCCGTTCTGTAAGCAGAACTCGGTTATCTCGATCTAACAATGCACACGCAACAACAAGAAGAAGTGAATTTTTCATAAGCATACCGATCTCCAATAGGAAGAATGACAATAATCACTTCTTCTATCATACTCCTCCACCAAAAAACGAAGAAATCCGAACTTTTAGAACTTCAAAAAAGTGAGACCCAATATCTGCGTTTATACTGCATCCGTTAGCTTCTATAATCCCCATTAATTGCAACATACTCTTTCGTTAAATCGCAAGACCAAACTTTCGCCCGACCACTCCCAAGACCAATATCAACACGAATCATAATATGTTGACCTTGCATATAAGCGCTAACAACTTCTTCATTATAAGAAGGATCACGCTCTCCATTGATCGCTACACGATGTTCACCAAACCAAATCGCCAACAGATCACGATCTGCTTCAACACCTGCCTTACCAACAGCCATAACGACCCGCCCCCAATTGGCATCTTTACCTGCGATAGCCGTTTTCACAAGGGGTGAGTTTGCAATGGACAGAGCAATTATCTTAGCTGCACGATCCGTTGTAGCACCAGTCACCTGCACCTCAATCAAATGACGAGCGCCTTCACCATCACAAACAACCTGCAATGCAAGCTCATGTAAAAGCTCTCTCAACTGCTTTGCAAATACCTCATAACGTGGATCGGATTTATTCGTCAGACATGACAAACTTCCCTTTGCTTTTCCTGTCGCAAACATCATTAATGTATCTGAGGTCGAAGTATCACTATCAACAGTAATCGAATTGAAAGATCCTTGAACCGCATCCGACAACATCGATTGCAGTATATCCGAAGCAATCGCTGCATTAGTCACCACAAAGGAAAGCATCGTAGCCATATCTGGCGCAATCATACCAGCGCCTTTTGCGATCCCATTAATGGTAACAGTTTCTCCCCCCAAATCAAAGCTACGCGTCGCCAATTTAGGAAATGTATCCGTCGTCATAATAGCTTTAGCAGCTTCCAACCAATTTCCTTCTTCTGCTGTAGCTGCCATATCTGGTAAAAGCCTTAAGATACAAGACTCCTCCATTGGTTCACCAATAACCCCTGTAGAGGCTATAAAAATTTCATTTTCAGGAACTTTCAAAATGCTTGCTGCAGAACGAACTACTGCCTCTGTTGTCTGTTTGCCTTTATGTCCCGTAAAAGCATTTGCATTTCCAGAATTAACAACAACGCCCCTAGCAATTCCATGAGACAATGATGCGCGACAATGATCTACAGGAGAAGATGGGCATCTTGAGCGTGTAAAAACACCAGCGACATTGACCGGCTCATCAAATACAATAAAAAGAAGATCTAATCGATTTTTATATTTAATCCCAGCCTTAGCTGTAGCCAGCCGCACTCCAGATAACGGAGGAAGCCCTTGTATCGTTTTAGGAGACAAAGGCGATATCCTTACAACCATTCCATGTTCTTCTATCAAAATAAACGAAGTTTAATGCAACAAATTATTACTGAGCTTTTTGAAAAGATGAATATATCAAATAGCTCAGCTTGAAAAGATATTATTCCCCCTCTCCGCCTGTGGATCCTTCATCCGGAAGCGGTAGCTCATTATTATTGAGCGATTGCATAAGTTTTGCGACATTAGAATCAGGATATTGCACATCCATCTTGCCACGTAAATCATTGAGAAGCGTTTGATAACGATCTCTCATAATCTGCGTACGCAATACTTCTTTAACATCATCAAATGCAGGAGGTTGTTTCACGCGACGGTCTTCTACTTTAATAATATGCCAACCAAATGGGCTTTCAACGGGTTTTTTAGTGTATTCACCAACTTTCAAAGCAAACGCAGCCTCTTCGAAAGGTTTAACCATTTGACCTTGACTGAAATAACCGAGATCCCCACCAACAGTAGCAGAACCATCTGTTGAATCTTTTTTTGCAATCTCTTCAAAATTTCCACCCTTTTTCAAACGCTTAATAATGGCTTCTGCTTCTGCTTTTGTTTTTACCAAAATATGACGCGCTTTAACCTCATCCTCTTTAGGCAAAGCAGCAATTTCTTTCTTATAAAGGTCTGTCAAATCAGCATCCTTAATCTGATCAACGACCGTTTTTTTAAAATAAAGCTGCTGAAGAGCAACATCACGCATTACAGTCATACGTTTCTCATAATCTGCTGTCTTATCAACGCCATTCTCAACCGCTGCTTTAACAAACGCTTGCGTATCCAAATAGATTTTTAAGACCGTTATACGACGTTGTTCTTCAGGGAAACGCGCAAAATTAGGATTGATTTCAAGCGCCATCTCATCCAATTGCCCCGCTGTAATCTCCTTCCCATCAATAACTGCCATAACGTGAGAAGGTGCAACTGACTTTTCAGCAACTTTGTCTAAAGTCTTCAAATCATTTGGTGCAGATTTCACACTTTCTTGTGCAATCGCACTCAAATTTGTGCTTGCCAATAAAGTTGATGCCAAAACCAGCGTGATAAAGTTGAATTTCATAAATATATACTCCTTAAGAATTGAATGCGTGCTCAACGCTCAAATTCTTTATATCATAACATTTTAATCTCTAAACATAATAAATAAATTAATTTTGCGTTTTAAAAGGCATAAAATTGATCTTCCCCTTTTAATACACATCATTTCACTTGAAAGCTACAGAACATGATAATATAGAAAGACATTTTCTCAATGACTCCATATTTTATCAACAAACGAACATTACTAAAGTTGACACGATGAACTTAGGCTCTTATCTCTACTTTAGAATGCACTTAAATGTAATGATATCGCCCATATCTTATTGTATCAAATATAAAAGATGCAGGAATGGGTATAATATATGAAGCACCCAATAGTGGTGACAACAAATAATAAAGAAAGGACCAGGAATGGTCAGTTTAGGCGTCTTTGCGCGTAAATTGTTTGGTTCGGCTCAAGAACGCCGTATCAAAGCTCTTCGCCAAAAAATCATACAAATTAACGCATTGGAAGAACAATTCCAAAAATTGAGCGATACACAGCTTTGCCAAAAAACCAATGAATTTCGTAAACGATTAACCGAAGGGGAAACCGTTGATTCGCTGTTGCCAGAAGCTTTTGCGACTGTCCGTGAAGCAGCAAAGCGTGTTTACGATATGCGTCCCTTTGATGTACAGCTCATTGGTGGAATGGTTCTACATAGTAGAGGCATTGCTGAAATGCGTACCGGTGAAGGTAAAACACTCATGGCAACTCTGCCAGTTTATCTCAATGCATTAGAAGGAAAAGGCGTTCATGTTGTTACAGTAAACGATTATCTTGCTAGTCGTGATGCTGAAACAATGGGTAAAATTTATAGCTTTTTGGGGTTAACGACAGGCGTCATTCTACACGATCTCGATAGTGATGCCCGCAGAGCAGCCTATGCCTGTGACATCACTTATGCAACAAACAATGAATTGGGTTTTGATTATCTACGCGATAATATGGTATTTGACCGTAGCCAAATGGTTCAACGAGGACATTATTATGCCATTGTTGATGAAGTTGATTCAATTCTTATCGACGAAGCACGTACCCCTCTCATTATCTCCGGTCCTCTAGAAGATCGTACTGACTTCTATAACCTGATTGATCAATTAATCCCTCGTCTAACTCCAGAAGACTACGAGATAGATGAAAAACAAAAATCAACAACCTTTACGGAAATAGGTACCGAAAAAGTTGAAGAAATGCTTAAACAGGTTGGAAACCTTAAAGGTGAAAACCTCTATGATATAGAAAATGTTGCAATTGTCCATCATATCAATAATGCTTTAAAAGCACATAAGCTGTTTATCCGTGATAAAGATTACATTGTTCGTAATGGTGAAGTTGTTATTATTGATGAATTTACTGGTCGTATGATGCCAGGACGGCGATATTCTGAAGGATTGCATCAAGCATTAGAAGCCAAAGAGAAAGTCAATATTCAACCAGAAAATCAAACATTAGCTTCCATTACTTTCCAAAATTATTTCCGGATGTATAAAAAACTATCCGGTATGACCGGAACCGCATCAACAGAAGCTGAAGAATTCGGAAATATCTACGATCTTGAAGTTGTTGAGATCCCCACAAATCTGCCTGTGAAACGTCTTGATGAAGATGATGAAGTTTATCGAACAGCAGAAGAAAAATATCGTGCCATCGTGCGTGATATTCGTCAAGCACACGAAAAAGGACAGCCTATTCTTGTTGGTACAACTTCTATTGAAAAGTCAGAACAACTCGCAGAACGCTTACGAAAAGAGGGAATTACTAATTTCAAAGTCTTAAATGCTCGCTATCATGAACAAGAAGCGTATATTATTGCACAAGCAGGTGTTCCTGGGGCATTGACCATCGCAACCAATATGGCAGGTCGCGGTACTGATATACAGCTCGGCGGTAATGTCGAAATGCGCATTCAACAGGAATTAAAGAACGTTCCTGAAGGGCCAGAACGCATCGCTAAAATTGAAGATATTAAGAAAAATGTCAAACAATTGAAAGAAAAAGCATTATCTGCTGGGGGTCTTTATGTTATTGCCACTGAGCGCCATGAGAGCCGTCGCATTGATAATCAGCTCCGTGGACGTTCTGGACGACAAGGTGATCCTGGTCGTTCAAAATTCTTTCTTTCTCTTCAAGACGATCTTATGCGGATCTTCGGCTCCGATCGTATGGATACCATACTGCAGAAACTTGGATTAAAGGAAGATGAAGCCATTACCCATCCATGGATTAATAAAGCACTCGAAAAAGCTCAAAAAAAGGTCGAAGCACGAAATTTTGAAATTCGTAAAAATTTATTAAAATATGACGATGTGATGAATGATCAACGCAAAGTTATTTTTGAACAGCGTATGGAAGTGATGAATGCAGAAGATCTAACGGAAACAATCATCGATATGCGCAATGAAGTCATTGAGGATTTAGTAGAAACCTATATTCCATCCGGAACATATTCAGAAAAATGGGATGTAAAATCTCTACAAGAAGAACTGAACCAGCTTTTCAATCTTAAGCTTCCATTAGAAGAGTGGGTAAAAGAAGATGGAATTGCTGAAGAACAATTCTTAGAGCGTATTTCAGATGCTGTAACCAAGCTTGAAAATGAACGTACTGAGCGTTATACTCCAGAGGTTATGATTTATTTTCATAAAGCTTTACTGCTTGAAACTATTGACCTGTTATGGCGTGAGCATCTGGTTAATTTAGATCATTTACGTTCTATTGTTGGTTTCCGTGGTTATGGTCAACGTGATCCACTGAATGAGTATAAAACAGAAGCATTTGAACTCTTTCAATCTATGCTTAGAAATCTACGTAGAAATGTCTCTTCTAAAATTTTATGTTTTGAACTTATTCAGCATACCGCAGAACCACCAATGCCTATACAAACCACGCCTATACAAGCTACAGCTGAGCATCCTGCCTTTAACAACAATGCTGAGAACCTCGAAAACAACCAAAATGAAAAAAATAGTACTACATTATGGACACGAACACGCGAAAATAGGTTTGTTCATCCAGCAGAGCGGAATCCAAATGATCCAACCACATGGGGAAAAATTGGACGGAATGAACTTTGTCCTTGCGGCTCAGAAAAAAAATACAAACATTGTCATGGATCTTTCGTTTCATAAAGCAAACAGTCAAGATGGATAAAAAACAAAATTATGATCAAGAATTGCGCGCGGCGGGTTTAAGAGTAACACGCCAAAGGCGTATTATTCTTGATGTTTTGACTGATACAGACGATCATCCAAATGCATTTGAAATTTTTCAACGTGTCAACGAAATAGATCCCAATATTTCGCTATCAACTGTTTACCGTACCATGAAAACATTGGAAGAAAATGGAACAATTCATCGCCATGCCTTTAGTGGAGGCCCATCCCGTTTCGAGCAAGCAGATGGAGAACACCATGACCACCTTATTGATATAGAAACGGGACAAGTTATTGAATTCCAATGCGATATCATTGAAAAAATACAAGAAGAAATTGCGAGTTCCCTCGGCTATGATATTATCCATCACCGTCTTGAACTTTATGGAAAAAAATGCAATTCATAAATTGATGATTTCGCGTGTAATGAAAAAATTACTTTAGGTAAGCCAAATTCCTGCACAAATTTGCATTAAAAATCCATAGTTTCCATTGGCAAGAACGCTTTTCTGTTTTATCACCGTGTATTATATGCGATGGTATAATGCCATCAGTTGTTAACATTATAATAATTAGGCTGATATCGCCATGGTTTCTTTACCACAAAATCGTATAAAACAACTTGAAAAACGCTTTGAAATAATTGAAAGTCAAATGGTTGGAAACCCCAATGCTGAAACTTATGTCAAACTAGCTTCTGAATATGCAGCATTGCAGCCAATCATCACCTCTATACGAAAACTCAATGCACTCTATAAAGAAAGTGAAGAGCTCGAAATCATCATCAGTGACACGCAAATAGATATAGAAATGCGTAATCTTGTTCAGGAAGAGTTGCCGTTATTATGTCAAAAAATTGAACAACTTAAACAAGAACTCCAAATTCTTCTTTTACCCAAAGATATAGCTGATGAAAAAAGTGCTATCGTTGAAATTCGGGCAGGAACTGGTGGATCAGAAGCAGCGCTTTTTGCTGGTGATCTTTTCCGCATGTATGAACGCTATGCAAGTGCTCATAAATGGAAAGTTGAAATTGTTTCACTGAGTGATGGTGAAGTTGGAGGATATAAAGAAATTATTGCGAGCATTTCAGGAAAAGGCGTGTTCTCTAAACTCAAATTTGAATCAGGTGTCCACCGTGTGCAACGTATCCCTGAAACAGAAGCAGGTGGACGTATCCATACATCAGCTGCGACCGTTGCAGTCCTTCCAGAAGCCGAAGAAATCGACATCGAAATTAAACCAGAAGATATTCGTATCGATACAATGCGTGCTTCTGGTGCAGGTGGACAGCATGTAAACACAACCGATTCAGCTGTTCGTATCACGCATATTCCAACAGGAATTATGGTCGTACAAGCAGAAAAATCGCAACATCAAAATCGAGCCCGTGCGCTTCAAATTTTACGCGCGCGTCTATTCGATATCGAACGGCAAAAAGCAGAAAGTGAACGCTCAACATCCCGTAAAACGCAAATTGGCTCCGGAGATCGCTCAGAACGTATTCGCACATATAACTTTCCACAAGGACGAGTTACTGATCATCGTATTAATCTCACTTTGTATAAGCTAGATCGTGTCATGGAAGGAGATCTTGACGAACTTATTAATGCTCTTATTTCCGATCACCAAACAACTCTCCTTACCGAAATCAATAATAACGGATGAGTAATTATTCTCTCAATTATATGATTCAGAAAACACAAGAAGAACTGCGTTCTCAAGGAATTTCTGAAGCCAATCTTGATGCAAAGCAACTCATAGAGTGGATAACAGGAACGAATTCAATTGACAGAATTCTTCGGCCAGATATTTGCCTGTCTGCTGAACAAATCATACAGTTAGAAAAAGTTATAAAACGGCGTGTTGCTGGCGAACCCGTCTATCGTATTATTGGGATGCGAGAATTTTATGGCATATCATTCGCTTTATCCCAAGATACGCTAGAACCACGCCCTGATACAGAAACACTCGTTGATCTTGTTTTACCAATTCTCACAAAACAGATAGAAAAATCAAAACAAGCAACATTTCTTGATATGGGAACAGGAAGCGGCGCCATTGCGATTGCAATTCTCAAACAAATTCCTCAAACGCACGCAATAGCTGTCGACATTTCTGAAGATGCTCTAAATACAGCAACACAAAACGCAACACATGCCAATGTTGCACATCGTTTTACTCCCTTGCACAGTGATTGGTTTACTTCTGTTACAGGTCAATTTGACCTTATTATTTCTAATCCACCCTATATTCCAGAAAAGGATATCAAAAACCTTGCAAAAGAAGTGCGCCTGCATGATCCGCTGCGCGCTCTGGTTGGTGGAAAAGATGGTCTTGATTTCTACCGCAAACTCGCTTGTGAATCAGCAAACTATTTAAAAGAAGAAGGATATATAGCCGTTGAGATCGGTTACTCTCAAGAAAAAGAAGTTTGCAATTTGTTTGAAAAAAGTGGATTTAAGTGTTTAAAAATGTGCGAAGATTTAAATGGTATACCTCGCGCACTTCTCTTTGCACGCAACAATTAAAATGTCCAATCGTCATCCGTAGTTGCCACAGCCTTACCAATCACATAAGATGAACCAGACCCTGAGAAAAAGTCATGATTTTCGTCAGCACTCGGCGACAAAGATGCCAAAATGGCAGGATTAACCCGACAAACTTCCGGTGGGAAAAGAGGCTCAAAACCCAAATTCATTAACGCTTTATTTGCATTATAATGAAGAAAAACTTTAACATCTTCTGTCAGTCTAAGAGCATCATAAAGATCTTCAGTATATTTACATTCAATGTTATAAAGATCAAACAATAGGTTAAAGGCAAAATCCTTTATTTCTTTCTGGTTCTCTTCATCAAGTTTTGCAAATCCTAATTGAAATTTATAGCCAATATAATAACCATGTACAGCTTCATCACGGATAATAAGCCGAATTAAATCAGCTGTATTGGTCAATTTAGCACGACTAGACCAATACATGGGCAAATAAAATCCAGAATAAAACAAAAAGCTTTCAAGTAAAGTTGAAGCAACTTTTTTCTTAAGTGGATCATTTGCTTCATAACGCTCAAGAACTAATCGCGCCTTTTTCTGCAAATGAACATTTTCTTCCGACCATCTAAAGGCATCATCAACCTCTGCCGTCGAACATAATGTTGAAAAAATAGAGGAATAAGAACGTGCGTGCACCGCTTCCATAAAGGCAATATTCGTCAAAACAGCCTCTTCATGCTCTGTCACTGCATCAGCCATCAGTGAAATAGCCCCTACAGTATTTTGAACCGTATCCAGTAGAGTTAGCCCTGTAAAAACACGAATTGTCAGTTGTCGCTCTTCTTCCGTCAAGCTTGCCCATGAAGGAATATCATTAGAAAGCGGCACCTTTTCAGGCAACCAAAAATTTCCAGTTAAACGATTCCAAACTTCAAGATCTTTTTCATCATGCAACCGATTCCAATTGACAGCACTCACAACAGGATTCTTAGTTGTAATCTTTGTCATATAATCTTCTCCCTACCAGCTACTAATCGTCTCCTTAAAGACTACACGAAACACAGCCATCAACTTCCGTTCCACTCAACGCCATTTGCCGCAGCCGTATATAGTAAATACTCTTTATGCCCTTTTTCCAAGCATAAATTTGCGCGCGGTTAATATCACGTGTTGTAGCTGTATCAGGAAAAAACAACGTTAAGGAAAGACCTTGATCGACATGCTGTGTCGCAGCGGCATAAGTATCAATAATTTTTTCAGGTCCGACTTCATAAGCATCCTGATAGAAATCCAAATTTGTATTATTCATATATGGAGCGGGATAATAGACGCGCCCAATTTTTCCTTCTTTGCGAATCTCAATCTTTGAAGCAATCGGGTGAATAGAGGAGGTCGCGTAATTAATATAGGAAATAGACCCAGTCGGTGGTACAGCTTGAAGATTGCGGTTATAAAGCCCATACTGGATAACCGATTGCTTAAGTTCTTGCCAGTCTTTTTGATCCGGTATAACGATGTTATTCCGTGCAAAAAGCTCTTGTACACATGCGAATTGTGGTTTCCATTCTTTCTCAATATATTTTTCAAAAAAACGACCATCTGCATAAGCGGAATTCTCAAACCCTACAAACGTTTTCTGACGTTCACGTGCAATCAAATTGGAAGCACGCAATGCATGATATGCCACTGTGTAAAAATAAATATTGGTAAAATCAATTGCCTCTGGAGACCCATAGTAGATCTGTTCACGCGCTAAAAAACCGTGCAAATTCATTTGCCCTAAACCAATCGCATGACTTTCAGAATTGCCTTTGGCAATAGAGGGAACGCAAGCAATATCACTCATATCAGAAACAGCAGTAAGAGCACGAACAGCTGTTTCCACTGTCTGCCCAAAATCACTACTTTCCATCGCCTTGGCAATATTCATTGAACCAAGATTACAAGAGATATCATTTCCAATTGAACGATATGTTAAATCCGTTTTTAGTTCACTCGCTTCGCTGACCTGCAAAATCTCAGAACACAAATTGCTCATGCTAATGCGACCAGCTATCGGATTAGCTCGATTCGCCGTATCCTCAAATAAGATGTATGGATAACCTGATTCAAACTGAATTTCTGCTAATGTTTGGAAAAAAACACGGGCACTTATTTTCTTTTTGCGAATCTTTGGATTATCAACAAAAGACCGATAATGTTCTGTTACAGAAATATCGCTAAAAGGCTTGCCCATCACTCGCTCAATATCATAAGGCGAAAACAGATACATATCCTCATTATTACGCGCAAGCTCAAAAGTAATATCAGGAATAACCACCCCAAGTGACAGCGTTTTGATTCTGATCTTTTCGTCAGCATTTTCACGCTTTGTATCTAAAAACGTCATAATATCTAAATGATGTGCATGTAAATAAACAGCACCAGCGCCTTGCCGCGCGCCAAGCTGGTTTGCATAAGAAAACGAATCTTCCAACAGCTTCATCACAGGCAAAACACCAGATGACTGGTTTTCTATGCGCTTGATTGGCGCTCCTGCCTCCCGCAAATTTGTCAAACAAAGCGCTACACCGCCACCACGTTTCGAAAGTTGCAAAGCAGAATTAATCGAACGACCTATCGATTCCATACTATCTTCAACGCGCAATAAGAAACATGAAACCAATTCACCGCGTTGTTTTTTTCCTGCATTCAAGAATGTCGGCGTTGCAGGTTGAAACCGTCCTGTTATAATTTCATCAACAAGACTCTCAGCAAGAACCTTATCTCCTTGTGCTAAGTATAAAGCCACAAGGCAAACACGGTCTTCATAACGTTCAAGATAGCGTTTTCCATCAAAAGTTTTCAATGTATAACTGGTGTAATATTTGAACGCACCCAAAAAAGTAGGAAAGCGAAACTTGTATGCGTAAGCGCGCTTAAAAAGCTTCTTGACGAAAGAAAAATCATAAAGCTCAAAGAGTTCTTTTTCGTAATAGCATTCCTCTATCAAGTAATCTATTTTTTCTTTTAGATTGTGAAAAAAAACCGTATTTTGGTTCACATGCTGCAGAAAATATTGCCGCGCAGCAAGGCGATCCATATCAAATTGAATCTGTCCACTTTCATCATACAGATTAAGCATTGCATTCAGCGCATGATAATCTGTAATCTGATGTGGCTCTCGTATACTTTCTGTCTTCACAATCTAGCCCACAACTTTTTAAACACTACATTTCTGTGAGAATCACAACTTTTTTCGCTGCGGGTACCACAGTTTGAAACAATATCCTACATATTTGTGCATACGACATCGTTAATCTCATTTCTGTGGACGCACTTTCTCCATTCACGACCAACTGCAATTCCCCCCCATATAAAACTTCGCTAAAATTTTATAAAACTTTCCATATACTTAATTGTTTCCAAAATTTTTCCAATCCTTTTGTAACACAAATGACGTCTTCATCAGTTCCGCGCATTTCAAAGCGATAGAGGCAAGGTATAAAACATTTTTCAGAAATAATTTTACTAGCCAAACCATAATAGCAACCAAAGTTACGATTCCCACCACCAATAACGCCACGAATGAATTTGCGATTATCTACCTCATTAAGAAAATGAATGACTGCTTTCGGTACAGCCATTCTGCCTTCACCATCTGCGTAAGTGGGCACAACTAATACGTAAGGTTCATAAACTAACGCAGAGGGTTTCTTTTTATCAATTTTGAAAAGCCGTTGGCTCAACTGAGAAACAAAATGCTCGGTATTCCCCGTTGCGCTAGAATAATAAACAATAAGTCCCATTGCCAACAACGACCGCTACATTACCTACAGAGACCATTAATCATGTCTGGTCTAAAACCTGACCAATGGCTTTCACCACAAACAACTACCGGAACCTGACGATATCCTAAAGACTGCACAAAACTGTAGGCTTGTTCATCACAAGAAATATCCACAACACGATAATCAACACCTTTAGCATCAAATGCACGGTAAGTCGCATTACATTGGACACACGATGGCTTACTATAAATAGTGATAGACATATCCTAAACTTTCATATCTCAAAAAATCAACCCAGTGGAAGATTAATTCTAACGTTTCATATTTACAAAATAAAAATCAGCAATTTTACGCACAACATGCGCAATTATATTTTCGTTCAAACAATAAATGTGCACAGAAAACTCCATTCCGACCACTCAATATTGACCTGAATTCACGAAAACTTGACCACAAAATAAAAGACCACCCCTACAACAGATACTTCAGTAAAATTGCTCTATAGCCACTCTGCCATACCAATACAGCTTGCTTGTTGTCGTATTATGGGAATGATTTTAGCATCAAAACTAAGATACATCATATTTTCTGATATTACGAATTATCTAGAAGCACCAATCATTCTGATACTATATATAGTATACGCATAGGCCATTTCGTCAAGAAAGATTCAACATTATTTTTCTTTTTCCACACTCATTTCACAGAAATGAAAAACTCTCAAAACATATGTGACAATTTTACGTTTTATTGACAAATGTAATATTATAACATAACATCTTTAGAAAAATCGGAAGATGGTATATATTATGAGCTTACATTTCGACGATGTAACAGTAGGGTACACAAACAGAATTGCGATAAAGAACTTCTCAGCGAGAGTAGCATCTGGCTCACTCATTGCAATAACTGGAAACAACGGTTCTGGAAAATCAACACTGCTTAAAGCTATTGCCGGATTGCTTAAGCCTATCAGCGGTAAAATCATAAAACCGACAGGGAATCGTATCGCTTATCTTGCTCAACAATGCAATATCGATCGAACATTCCCGATCAATGTAGAATCACTCATCAAGACAGGACTATGGACTTTCTGTGGATTGTGGAAAAAACATCGCCTTTATCATAAAAAAATTCAAAATGCGTTAGAAATGGTAGGACTTGCCGAGCAGGTCCATTGCCCGCTTGATACCCTATCAAGTGGCCAATTACAACGTGCACTTTTCGCACGTATCATTGTACAGGATTCTGATATTATATTGCTCGATGAACCTTTCAACGGTGTAGATACTAGAACTCAGAAAGACCTTCTCGCACTGATCATACATTGGCAACAGCAAGGCCGAACAATTGTCATGGCGCTACATGACTTTTTCATGATCCAAGAACATTTCCCACACATGATTCATATCAATAAACAATGTGCTTTTTATGGAGAAACAACTCTATTTCTCAACGCCAACGATCGTCATATTACGCCGGCTTTCATGCCTCGTTTTTCCCATATCGACTCATATAAACCTCATATCAACTCACATAAGCAATGTCTTCCAATACAAGTTGGATTATAAAACGTGTACGAATTTTTCCTTGCACCCTTCATTGATTTCCAATTTATGCAAAACGCGTTAATCTGTTCGGTTCTGCTCGCAATAAGTGCCTGCCCCATTGGTGTATTTTTGATGCTGCGTGGAATGAGCTTAACAGGTGATGCTATCTCTCATGCCATTCTTCCGGGTGTTGCTACAGCTTTTCTTTTTTGCGGCGTTTCCTTTATATCTTTGACAATTGGTGGTTTTTTAGCTGGAATTCTTGTTGTATTTGCAACCGTTTTAATTTCACGAAATAGCTTTCAAAAAGAAGATGCATCAATGGCAGTGTTCTATCTTATTGCTCTAGCAACAGGTGTTATCATTGTTTCATATAAAGGATCACAGATTGATCTGCTTCAGCTCTTATTTGGTTCAGTGCTTGCTATTGATACACAAGCTCTTTGGTTGACAACCACTATAATGTTGATAACAGTGAGCAATCTGTGCATTTTCTGGCGTGCTCTTGTTCTGGAAAGCCTTGATCCATTGCTGTTTAGATCGCTTTCACCCTTAG
The DNA here is from genome assembly GCF_026930145.1 of Bartonella sp. A05. Taxonomy (GTDB): domain Bacteria; phylum Pseudomonadota; class Alphaproteobacteria; order Rhizobiales; family Rhizobiaceae; genus Bartonella. The sequence goes on from NZ_JANHOJ010000002.1 coordinate 233,386, forward strand.
GGAAATATATCCATATCTTACTGCTTGGACTCACGGTATTAAATCTGGTTGGCGGTTTTCAATCACTGGGAACTTTGCTATCGGTTGGCATTATGATGATTCCAGCCATCGCTGCCCGTTTTTGGTTCTCAAATCTAGGCTTTATTTGTATATTATCCATCATCTTTGGAATCATTTCCAGCGTATTTGGCCTACTGCTTTCTTTTCATATGTCCCTTCCTTCTGGCCCTGCTATCATTATCGTTGCAGGATTTATCTATCTTCTCTCTTGTTTGACAAGCCCACGTGGGCTTATTGCAGCTCGGTTTCCTCGCTTTTTTTGTATTTCTCCCTCATCGTAAAACAATAATATGTATAAATGTGTGAAACAACTTATTCTCCTTGGCTCTCTCCTCCTTCTGCCCCTTTTTCCATTTTCTGCCACCGCACATCAAAAAATCAAAACCGTCGTAAGCTTTTCAATTCTCGCAGACTTGGTGCAAAATGTAGGAAAAGATCATATCTCTATAACCACTTTGGTTGGCCCCAATGCAAGCACACATATTTATGAACCTACGCCCCGTGATGCTAAAACGCTTAAAAATGCCCATATTATTTTCATTAATGGGCTTCATTTAGAAGGTTTTATGAATCGGCTAGCCACTGCAACGGGCACAAAAGCACCTCTTATTGAAGTTAGTGCAAATATTTCTCCCCTCAAAATAAAAAACCAAAAACAGAGCGCCAAATACCATTCTCATAGCAGTGTCGATCCCCATGCTTGGCACGCTATCCCTAATGTTGCAATTTATGTCAAAAATATTGCTACGGCTTTATGTCAGATCGACCAACAATCTTGCGAAAGCTATAACAAAAACGCTCATAACTACATTCAAAAGCTAAATGCAATGCAAACAACCATTGCAACACAGATTGCTACCATTCCAAAAGATAAGCGTATTCTTATCACATCTCATGATGCTTTCGGATATTTTGCCCACGAATATGGTTTCACCATCCTTGCACCTGAAAGTGTTTCTACAGAATCCGAAGCCACTGCAGCAGATGTTGCAAAACTTATAAAACAAATTAAAAACAATAAAGTATCCGCACTGTTCATTGAAAATATCTCTAATCCTCGTCTTATCAAGCAAATTTCAAAAGAAACAGGTTTAAAAATAAGTGGCACACTTTATGCCGATGCATTATCAGAAAAAAATGGCTCTGCTGCAACATATCTTGATATGATGAAACACAATGTCAATACCATCATCACTGCAATAACAGAACAGAAAAATCCACAATTATAACGGACATGCGAACGTTTTTTTTTAACACTTTTATTCAAAATTTATAAGACAAACCCCACCAAGACATCAACTAACTTAAAACTGAAGATAACAAATTTAATACTGTACAACCTATCAGAAAAACATTCATTGTTTCCATCTTAATTCTTGCAACTTCTCTTTTTTCCATGTTCTCAGTTCTATTTTTCACTGTTTATATTCATTTCCATCAACATAGAATGGCTAAAAAACAGTAAAACTGATAAGTCGAAACAAATTTATTTGACCTTTTCATGGTTCATGTTTAAATGAACCAAATTATTTCTAAAACAGAGCTATCATGACATATTCATGAGTAATAGGATAATCAAGATAAACTTGCATTCCATCAATCCAAAGAGAGTAAATTATGAACTGCTTTCATCTTTCTACGATAGCATTTACAATTGCCATGACCGCAACAACAGCGGGTTTTGCACAAACAAAGATCAGTTTTTGGCATTCTATGAGTGGTAATCTAGGCAAGCAAACCGAAAAACTCATTAGCGATTTTAATGCGAGCCAATCTGACTACAAAATTGTTCCTTCATTTCGCGGGACATATGAAGAAGGAATAGTCTCACTTATTGCAGCATTTCGCGGAAAACAACAACCGGTTCTTGCTCAAATCTATGAAATTGGCACGGGAACTATGATGGCTGCAAAAGGTGCAGTTTACCCAATTTACCAACTGATGAATGATACAAATCAAGATTTCAGCTCTACCGACTATTTACCTGCTATTAGCAACTATTATTCTGATTCTGAAGGACGAATGTTGTCTATGCCATTCAACGCTTCAACACCCATCCTTTATTATAATAAAGATATTTTTAAAAAAGCAGGACTTGATCCAGAACAACCACCAAAAACATGGCAAGATATTGAAAATATTTCAAAAAAAATTATTGACAGTAAAGCAGCAAGCTGCGGTTTTACAATGGCTTATGCTTCCCAATGGATTGGTCTAGAAAATTTTTCAGCATTGCATAATGTTCCTTTTGGAACCAAAGAAAATGGCTTTGGTGGCCTTGATTCAGAACTCGTATTTAATGGATCTTTGCAAGTCCGCATGTGGACTGATCTCAAAAAATGGTCTGATCAAGGTATCTTCCGCTATGGCGGCCCAGCTGGAGCATTAGATTCTACACCAATGTTTATGGCGCAAGACTGCGCAATATTTATGCAATCTTCAGGGTCGCTTACTGGAATTGTGTCAGAAGCCAAATTTGAAGTGGGTTTTGGCATGCTGCCCTACTATGCTGATGAAAAGGGTGCACCGCAAAATTCAATTATTGGTGGTGCCTCTATTTGGGCTTTAAGAGGTCATACGCCCAAAGAATACGCAGGTGCAGCAGCTTTCCTTAAATTTCTCTCACAACCAGAAAATCAAGCCAAATGGCATCAGACAACAGGCTATCTTCCTATAACAAAAGCGGCCTACGAGCTAAGCAAAGAACAACATTTCTATGATAAAAACTTAGGAGCAGACATTGCTATTAAACAGATCAATCTCAACTCACCAACAGTTTATTCAAAAGGTATAAGATTTGGTACCTTACCGCAAATTCGTTCCATTCTTGATCAAGAATTAGAAGCCGTTCTCAATGGTTCTAAAACACCCCAAGATGGATTGGATGCAACAGTTAAACGTGGGAATAAACTCTTACGTGAATTTGAAAAAGCTAATCAGTAAGTAAGACTTCGTGATTATTATCTGTTGATTTTTTCAAGTTCTTCCAACCATCATTCAAGACTCCTACTAAATAGCCTAACAAATGCAAAAAAAACATGCATACTTTGAGAATAGCACTCTCCCTTACCTGCTGCTTTTCCCTCAACTCGCCATAACTTTTTTGTTTTTCCTTTGGCCCGCTATTCAAGCAGTCAAATCATCTTTTGAACGTGAAGACTCTTTTGGCTTTACGACAACCTTTACTGGCTTTGAAAATTATGTAACTGTTTTATCTGATCCAACTTATATAGAGTCACTTCTTACAACTATAATATTTTCTGTTTCCGTTACTGCTGTTTCAATGGCATTAGCGCTTCTTTTAGCTGTTTCTGTTGATCGTATCATCCGCGCGAAAAAAGCTTATACAATCCTTTTGCTTTGGCCTTATGCAGTTGCTCCTGTATTGGCCGGAGTATTATGGTTGTTTATTTTCCATCCTACCATTGGTATCTTTCCTTTTCTCCTTGAAAAAACAGGTGTTATATGGAACCATCGTGTCAGTGGGACTCAAGCAATGATTCTTATTGTAATTGCTGCCAGCTGGAAACAAATTTCATATAATTTTCTTTTTTTTCTTGCGGGTCTTCAATCTGTTCCGCGCTCTCAAATAGAGGCAGCAGCAATCGATGGTGCAAGCCCTTTTAAACGATTTTGGACCATTGTTTTTCCGCAAATTTCACCGACAACTTTTTTCCTTCTTATCGTAAATATTCATTATGTCATTTTTGATACATTTGGTATCATTGATAACATAACCTCTGGGGGACCAGCACGTGCAACAAATACACTCGTCTACAAAGTGTATGAAGATGGCTTTAAAAATCAAATAATCGGTGCATCAGCAGCACAATCAGTCATATTAATGCTGATGGTTATTGTTTTAACATTTATCCAATTTCGCTGGATTGAACGCCGTGTACAATATTAGGAGAGGATCATGGTTGAAAACCGTCCCTTTTTGAAGTTTCTAACCCATTTCATTTTGATTGTCGGTATTATCATTATCTGTTTTCCGGTTTACGTTGCTATTATTGCCTCAACCCATAGCTCATCTGAATTTAGCTCAGGGATCATTCCTCTCCTCCCTGGAAAATATGGTTTAGAAAACTATCAAACAATCTTTGGTGATGGTCTTGTACAACTTGGCCTTCCACGTCTTTGGCCGCTCTTAATGAATTCATTTATTATGGCTATTGGTATTAGTATTGGAAAAATTATTATTTCTCTCTTTTCTGCTTATGCAATCGTCTATATGCGCTTTCCTTTTCGCAAAACTGCTTTTGCGCTTATCTTTGTCACAATGATGCTGCCCATTGAAGTTCGCATCATACCGACATATACAGTCGTTGCACATTTGGGAATGATAAACAGCTATGGTGGAATGATTATCCCATTAATTGCATCAGCAACCGCTACATTTTTATTTCGTCAATTTTTTCTAACTGTACCTGATGAACTCTTAGAAGCAGCACGCGTTGATGGAGCAGGACCATTTAAGTTTTTTAAAGATATTCTTCTGCCTCTGAGTAAAAGCAATATTGCCGCCTTATTTATTATTATGTTCATTTATGGATGGATACAATATCTCTGGCCTCTCATTGTAACAACAGATCAAAATCATCAAACTATTCTCGTAATCTTAAAACAACTTATAGTTGAATCACTTCAACATGAACCTCAATGGAATATTCTAATGGCAGTCTCAGTTGTTGCCATGCTACCACCCGTTCTAATCGTCATTTGCATGCAACGGCTTTTTGTCAAAGGCCTCATCGAAGCGGAGAAATAACCGTGGCTACAATCCAGTTATCAAATATAAAAAAACAATATGACAATGGCGTTGTGATTCTTGAAGATCTGAATTTAACTGTTGCCGATAAGGAGCTTCTTGTTCTTGTCGGTCCTTCGGGATGTGGAAAATCAACATTATTACGTATCATCGCTGGACTCGAGCAAGTCACTTCAGGTGAACTCTCTCTTGATAATGAGTGCATCAATAATCGTGAACCAGCAGATCGCGACATTGCCATGGTTTTCCAAAATTACGCGCTTTATCCGCATATGACAGTTCGTGGAAATTTGGAATACGGCCTTAAAAATCGTAAAACCCCCAAAGATGAAATTAATAAGCGTATCGCACATGCTGCAAAACTTTTGGAAATAGAGCCTTTTCTTGACCGTAAACCGCGGCAATTGTCGGGAGGACAGCGCCAGCGAGTTGCAATGGGGCGTGTTATCGTGCGCCAACCACGTGTTTTTCTTTTTGATGAACCACTTTCAAATCTTGATGCAAAATTGCGTGCTCAAATGTGTATTGAGATCAAAAAACTACAGCGCTCATTAGGAACAACCAGCATTTATGTTACACATGATCAACTAGAAGCTATGACACTAGCTGACAGAATAGTCGTCATGAATAAAGGATGTATCGAACAGATTGGTACTCCAATGGACATTTATGATTACCCAGCAACAACCTTTGTTGCCGACTTCATTGGTTCGCCCTCTATTAATTTTCTTGATCGCCAGATATTAGAACAACATTTAAGTAATTCTCTTGCTTATAGCGCTGAAACGGATCTTTTGGCATTTAGACCAGAAGCAGTCTTATTGGGTGAATATCCCGATAAAGGCCCTGTTTTTCATACGCAAATTGAACTCATTAAGCCTATAGGAACAGGATGCCACGTTTTAACACGATGGAATGATGTTATTTTCACCATTGAAGTAAAAGAACGCCTTACAAACGACTATGGGCCAGAATTAATCTTCACAGTCGATTATCAGAGTTTTCATACTTTTAACAAAACAACGGGGAAACGCACATAGCCAATCAAAAAGTGCGTAAACTGGAAACATTAAAATTCAAGTTAATATACCCTCATTGTTCTCCACTGAGAAAATCAGCGGAAAGATGTAACTTATTGTACAGTTTTCAGACTTGTAATTTTGTCTTCTTACTGAATATTGCCTTTGTTTAACTATGCAATCTTATCTATATAAATCGATAGTGCTCTTATCTTTGTGAACGTAATTGTAAAGCAAGATCAGGTTGATCTGTGGTAATATAATGGACGGGCATATCAAGCCAATGCGATAAACGTGCCGCCCCATTTATGGTCCACACACCGACAGTAAAACCCGCATCAAGTGCAGCTTCAATGAAGTTTGTCGGTGCAATAGAGCCATACAAACTCAAATCAGAATACCCTAATTTTTTCCATTCGGATAAACGATGAGATATGTCATCTTCAAAGCTATCCACACAGGGACCAGAAGGTATTCCTGCTTCAATAAAGGGGCGAAGACAAGTTGCATCAAAGCTAATTGCAGAAACGCGTTTTGCGAAATCCCGACTATTGATGAGCTCAAGAGCTTTTTGAGATAATATGAGTTCGCGCTCAACCTCACCACAGGTTTTAATTTCAAGATGAAGATCAACATTGGTTGGCGCTAAAAGATCAAGAACTTCTTCTAATAAAGGAGGCGCTTCTGTGCTCCCTTTTACGCGGAGTTGTTTGCGCGTTTCATTATCGATATCATGAATATATCCTTTTTGCCCAACCAATTGCTCAAGACCAAAATCATGAAAAACAACAACTTCACCACTTTTAAGGAGATGAACATCACATTCGATTTCATCAACTCCCAAAGCAATTGCATTGCGAAACGCCGAAAGCGTATTTTCAGCACGCAGACTAGCCCCACCACGATGAGCAACAATTTTTTGCTTAGGCATGTATATTCCTTATTTCCAAAGGCCAAATTATATCAATTATAACAAGTGTAAAATGACTTGTTTTAGAATCCCACTGAAAATCCATAACAATCCTATTTGTACATTTGTACAAATGCTCTTCTTACAATTCTTTTGAAGCTCAAATCCCAAACACAGCTATATTTTAAAACGCTTGCACTTAATTTTAGTCTACCACTCAATTATTGCATACAACAATTTTTATTTATGAATCAAAAAGTTATTCTTTGAAAAGAATTTATACCGTAAAAACTTCCGTAATCAAACTAACCATAATGGCTAAACAATACATCTTGAATTTAAAACAATGAGAAAAACCCTAAGATATGCTCATATTTATCAAATAATTAAGCCCGATTAGAAAAAAGATTTCTAGAAAAAATAGCTCACACGCAAGCTAAAATATTAGCTTTTCTTGTAAAAAAGCTTGCATCTAAAAATATCAAAGAGATATAAAATAGTACAGCAAATCAATTTTTAAAATTTATCAATTTAGCTTCAGACATAGCCGCTGAATGTGGCCATTTTTTGATTATCTAAATTTCTATGTTCTTGAAGCCTAATGGAATGCCTTAATGAAAATAAAAAAAATACATATTTTAGGTTATCGACGATTAAAAGATATTGAACTCAGTATGGATGATAATATTACCTTTATCGCTGGAGCGAATAATTGCGGTAAAACATCCTTAGTTGAATTATTTGATATTCTTTTTGGCAAAAAGAACATGAGTTATGACGACTTTTCTATTCGTGAACGCACAGACTGGCATAATCACATATTTTCATCGATTTGGGACGAGTTGGATATCACAGATAATAAAGAAGAAAATTTAACTGAAAAAGAAAAACATCAAATTAAACAAGAGAATCTAACTATAATTGGTAAGCATATTTTTCCAAAAACAGATACTAAAAATTCTATACCTCCTTCTATATGCGTTAAGATTCAAGTTGATTATGAAGATTCTGATGATATTCGCAATTTTTCAGATTATTTGATGGATCTTGATTCAAATAAGCGCAGTTTTTTCTTCATCTACGAATGTTCTATTGATGAAACGTTGTTCAATAAAAATTTAGAAAAACAATATACTAAGTTACTTTCTAAGTTCACATACTATAAAAATAAAAATGATGGAAAGAATGCACTTAATAAATTTTTATCATGGATTTTTTCAATTTCCTTAAAAGAAAAAACATATTATTCTGATGGTAGCTATAACAAAAACCTCAACAACGATAATCAAAACCCCAACTCACCAGACTTTCAAAGACTATTTAATTACTGCAACATATTTGCTAATCGTATATTAGACGATTCAAATACAGATAAAAATAAAACACTTAGCAAAAATATGATTGCTATTGCCAGTGAAGATAATAAATGGGATCAAAAAACGCCTAAACTGGCAGATAAAATATTTGAATCCCTTCAAGAAACTAAAATTGAAGACATCATTCAAGAAACTTCTTTAAACTTATTGAAAGAAGCAATAAATACAATATCAGAAACTAATGGTGGTCATACTGGTGAATTATCTTTAGAAACAGACATTTCTGAAAACGCTATAAGAGGCTTTATTAAAAATATTATTCACGCTCAATATAAACTAAATGATTGTCAATTAGATGAATCATCGCAGGGATTAGGATACAGTAATCTTATTTATATTATTTTACAAATTGAAAAATATAAGAAATCAATTGATCCTCTAAAAGTAAATTTTTTCATGATTGAAGAGCCTGAAGCACATATGCATCCTCAAATGCAAAATGTCTTTACAGATTATCTACGCATGTATTGTGGCACACAAAAAATCCAGTACATTATTACTACTCACTCAACTGAAGTAGTCCGGGGTGCAACGGAAATATCCAAATTAAGAGTTTTGCGTCAAAAAGATAAATTTAGCTGTAACTTTTTTGATTTAAAAAAATTCTGTACTTCACTTTCCTCGCAGATAGATGAAAAAGACGCTAAAAATTTAATTGCATTTTATAATTTCTTTTTCACTATCAATTTCCCCGATATGATTTTTGCTGACAAAATTCTAATGTATGAAGGCGATACAGAACGAATGTTTATAAATCGTTTATTATTACTTGAAAAGTTTAAGTCATTAAGGCAACAGTACATTAGTTTTGTTCAAGTTGGTGGCGCATACGCACATAGTTATAAAAACTTAATAGAGTTTTTAAAAATAAAAACGGCCATCATAACTGACATTGACTATGAAAAATGTGCTAATGATTTAGATACAATTAAAAAATCTAAAACTACAAATGCAACAATTAATTTTTTTGCAAAACAACATTTAGAAAAAAAAGAATTAACAATTTCTGAGCTATATGATTGGCAAAAAAAGTCTGCTGAACAAAATCAGAAGAGAATCATTATTGATGATTTAACTTACTTAGCTTTCCAGGGAGAAAAAGATCATTATTCCAGAACATTAGAAGAAACTATATTGGCTAAATTATATGAGCAGACTCATAAATCAACGATTAATGTTTATGACATGAAAAACAAAGATGAATGGAAAAAAATTAAAGAAAAGAACAAGTTTAAATTTTCAATCCCACAGAAAAAACAATTGAGTATTAGAGATATAGTTAATAGTCAATCATTTAAGAAAACAGATTTTATGTATTCTGTTTTATTGAATTCTCAATTGGAACCTAAACATAAAGATAGTATTGAAAATATGCTTCCAAACTATATTGAGGAGGCATTAGAATGGCTTGCCAAGTAAAAAAAGAGTGCTTTTTAGTGAATGCTCCAGCAGGAAGTGGCAAAACGACAAAAATAAAAGCAATGATCAAAGAGCACACTAGTGTTCATCCAAAAGATAATATTCTATGTATCACCTACACTAACCGTGCAGCTGATGAGCTATTAAAAGATATTTCTTCCAAAAATGTTTTTATTAGTACTATTCATTCATTTTTGAATAAATTTATATCCCCACATTTTAGCTCTAAAGAAGTATTGGACTTGTATTGTGACCAATATGCAGAGGAAATTCAAAGAAGAATTGATAGTCACGATCCTAACATAATCGAAAGTAGGAACAAATATATAGAGAAACTTAGCGATAAAGAACTTACTCCTGAAAAAATTCGACAGAATTTAACTAAGCTATATTACAATGAATCATCCTTCAACTCTCTTTTCAATGGTGGATTATCACATGATAGCTTAATCCGTTTTTCAAAAGTGATTATAGACAAATTTCCGATTATACGAAAACGAATTGCATCAAAATACCAATTAATTTTTATTGATGAATATCAAGATACTAGCGCTGATGTACTCCGTCTGTTTTATGATTGTGTCCAAAATTCTAATACCAATCTTTATTTATTTGGCGATAGAATGCAGCAAATTTATAACAACTACGATGGCTCTTTCGAGAACAAATTAAAATATTTTAATAGAAGTCTGCAATTAAAAACCAATTTTCGTTCTTCAACGACCATTATTAAATTACTGAACAACATATGTAATGATACTGATAATGAACAAAAAACACCGGAAAATAAAAAAGATATAACACAAGATATTCAGCCCAAAGTGATTATTTGTGATGATGTTAACACAAAAAGAGAAGAACTACAAAAAACGGGGGAAGATTTTCTTGTATTATATTTATTGAATAGAGAAAGATTTAGTAAAATTGGAACAGAAGATCTTTTCAGTGCTTTTACCAACATGGAAAATTATAAATTTGGGAAAAAGAACAGTGTTGTAGATGTATTAACATCACATTATACAGATAATCCAGATATACTTATGAAATTACTATTTTTAATAGTAAATCTCTCTGATAACTACGATAAAAAACATTATGGTTTTATTATTCAAAAAATGAAAAAATACCATAAAATTTTTGATCCTGAAGCTTGGAATATAAAAAAACATACAGATAAACTAAAATTGCGTGAACGTTTAGAAAAAGCTTTTTCTATTTTAAAATCAAAAGGTTCTATTGACCAATTACTTAATATATTGTGTGTAAACTCTATCATCAGAAAAGACTATATTGAGAAAATAAAAGAAGAAAACGAATATAAAAAAGTTCTTAATGTCTCTATTAGTAAAGTTATTTTGTTGAATGACTATTTAAACAATCCAAAAGTATCAACTCAGCATGGCGTTAAGGGTGAAAGTCACAATAATGTTATTTTTGTTGCTGACGATAACGCGAATCTATCTGTGAACATGTATGACTTTTTAAAATTTTGGAGCGAAATTAATTTATCATTAAAACATTTTCAAAAATTATATTCTCCTTACTTTATTGCAATCAAAGAGTTAGAAAAAAAATTCAACTGTAAGGTAACAGATTTAAAAAAAGAATCGTTTGCTAAACACAAAGATCTATTAGTTGAAAAAGCAAAAGAATATCAAAATATATTTGGAAAAAATGATATTTGGAGTAAAATTTATACTGAAAAATACGATTCTTTTTTAAAGAAACCAAATGTTGATAATTCAAAGTCATGCTTTACAACAAAGCCATTAGAAAGCATATTTCAGGCTTATAAATTATTCTATGTAGGGTGTTCAAGGGCAAGAAGTCAGTTAATAATTCTTCTTGAGAGAAAGAAAATGGGCAATAATATCGAAATCGAAAAACAAAAAGAGAAATTTGAGAAGATTGGTTTTATAATCTCTGAAGCAGAAAAAAACATGTAAACAAATCAATGTCATTGCCATCTTAACAAGAGAACTGTTTAGACAATCACTGAGTTTGGTAGTAAAGCATCCTATGGATACCATCGTTTTTTGTCGACATCGTTTAAAATCTCATATATTTTTATTTTGAATATCAAAATTCCAAAAAAGTGATTCCGCTGGTAATCTACAGTTTGTTTTCGTATAGATGAATGAAGCCGTTGAACACACTATAGTAGAATGTTCTTTTACCGTTATTTTGTAGCTTATATTCCTTTCGGCATAAATGAATAGTTCATTATCGATTTTTGTTTATTAAAAAAATCCAGTTAATCTATTAATATAACCGAGTTAACGAGACTTATCAGAAGTTAATAAAAGCTAAATTCTTATTCCCATTCAATGGTGCCGGGAGGCTTTGAAGTGATATCGTAAACAACACGATTGATCCCCCTCACCTCATTAATAATACGTGCGGCTGCCTTGCCCAAAAATTCCATATCATAGGGATAAAAATCAGCCGTCATACCATCTACAGAAGTTACAGCACGGAGAGCACAGACAAATTCATACGTACGCCCATCGCCCATAACACCAACCGTCTGAACAGGAAGAAGAACAGCAAAAGCCTGCCAAATTTTGTCATAAAGGCCAGCTTTACGAATTTCATCAAGGTAAATAGCATCCGCTTCACGCAAGATTGCTAATTTTTCACGCGTAACAGCACCCGGACACCGAATAGCAAGGCCCGGTCCTGGGAAAGGATGGCGGCCAATAAACTGCTCAGGTAATCCTAATTCTCTTCCCAAAGCGCGGACATCATCCTTAAACAATTCACGCAATGGCTCTATCAGTTTTAAATTCATCCGTTCCGGCAATCCACCCACATTATGATGGCTTTTAATTGTGACCGCTGCCCCAATAGCTGAAACACTTTCAATAACATCTGGATAAAGCGTTCCTTGCGCTAAAAATTCTACACCACCAATCTTTTTGGTTTCCTCTTCAAAAACCTCAATAAAAAGGCGACCAATCGTTTTGCGTTTTTTCTCTGGGTCCGTTTCACCTTCCAACGCATTAATAAACAGATCAGCAGCATTCACGTGAATAAGCTCTATATCATAATGATCGCGAAATAATGTAACAACTTCTTCAGCTTCATTCTTACGCATTAATCCATGATCGACCAAAACGCATGTCAGTTGATCGCCAATTGCTTCGTGCAATAATATCGCCACAACCGATGAATCAACCCCCCCAGAAAGACCGCAAATCACACGACTTTTTCCGACCTTCTTGCGGATTTCTGCAATAGCCTGATCCCGATAAGCAGCCATTGTCCAATTGCCTTTAATGCCAGAAATTTTATAAACAAAATTTTGCAAAAGTTGTTCACCATCAGGTGTATGAACTACTTCAGGATGAAATTGAACGGCATAAAAACGCCGTTTCTTATCAGCGATCGCAGCATAAGGAGCACCTTGTGATGTTCCGATAACCTGGAAACCTTCTGGCAAAGCCGTTACACGATCGCCATGGCTCATCCATACCGGATAGCGCGATCCCTTTTCCCAAACACCATCAAAAAGAGCACTCTCTTCTTTGACATCCAAAAAAGCGCGTCCAAATTCACGCTCATGCCCGGCCTCAACTTTTCCACCAAGTTGAACACACATCACTTGTTCGCCGTAACAAATGCCAAGAATAGGAAGACCCACTTCAAAAATGTCCATCGGAATACGTGGAGACCCCTCATCAACCGTTGAATAAGGGCTGCCTGATAAAATAATCGCTTTAGGCTGAACGCGCTTCATCCCCTCTAAAGCCAATTGAAAAGGAACTATTTCGGAATAAACACCCATTGCGCGTACACGACGCGCGATAAGCTGTGTCACTTGTGAACCAAAATCAATGATAAGAACAGTGTCTGAATGCAATGTGCTCATAGAAAACCAATCAATAATTGCGTAGCCAATATCTAATAAGGTTTATTATTCAATCATTATTTTTTCACAAGCCTATAAGCATAAAAAAATGTTATTCTCATAAAATTACGAGATAAAAAGCATAAAAATGTGCATCAATGCTTCTTTTGCAGAATCGCTAAAAAGAAACCATCTGTCTTTGTTGTTGCCGGTGATAGAGTCAACCCATAATTTGAAAAGGTAGGCTGTACAGTCGAAAGACTAAAATGTCGCTGCCAAAGTGCGTACATATTTACTGGATAGAAATTGGAATGTTGTTGAAGAAAACGCAACATTTGCTCTTCATTCTCATCATGAAAAAGAGAACATGTAATATAGACTAAACGCCCACCCGGTTTAAGATAAACCAATGCCTTATTTAAAATATCACTTTGCTCTGCTTGACGGCGCTTCACCTGTTCTCGTGTCAAACGCCATTTCGCATCTGGGCGACGACGCCAGGTTCCTGTCCCACTACATGGTGAATCCAATAAAACGATATCCATCTGACCGACTAACGGTTTTAATTCTTCATGCAATCGCGGCTGTGTATTCCGAACACCAGCCCGCCGAAGACGATCCAAAATAGGAGCCAAACGGGCTTTATCCGCATCATAAGCATAAATTTGCCCCCGATTGTCCATCTGAGCAGCTAAAGCCAATGTTTTTCCGCCAGCGCCTGCACAATAATCCAATAACTGCATACCTGCTTTTGCTTCTACAAGATGAGAAACAATTTGAGACCCCAAATCCTGTATTTCAAAATGCCCCTTTTGAAAAGAAAGCTCAACCTGAACATTGGGATGACGATCAAGCTTTTCAATCGGTGCGATCCTTAATGCTTGTTGAAACCATGAAAAAGACTCAACATTGTGTTTTGCTAGTACCTTGAGCACCTTCTCTGGTGTTGCCTTCAAACTGTTCACACGTAAATCTAAAGGAGGACGTGTTGCTAAAGCAGCAGCTTCAACAACCCAATTGTCAACAAATAAAGGCTGTAGATGAGCTTCACACCATTGAGGAATATCAGCACGAATATAATCTGGTGCATCCTCTAACTGACGGTGTTGCCATGATTGTCGCTGCTTAGCCCCTAATAACGGTAAAGCAAATCGATCTCCTTCTAAAGCACGATCAATCTGTTCAATTGTCATCGCTCCAAAATCTAATAAAGTGCCAAAAACAATATCCCGACTATCACCACTATCCATACGCCATTGCAATGAATAGCGTCGCCTTAAAGCGTCATAAACGATTGTACCAATAGCTGCACGATCATGCGATCCAGCAAAACGATGGGAAATTCCCCAATCTTTCAAAGCTTCGCTTGCAGGACGATGTCGTACCTCTATCTCTTCTAGAACATCTACTGCCGCCCGCAAACGCCCACCCAATTGCATCTATTTCTCCTATTCAATTTGTCTATAAGATTCTGAATAATTTACCAGACAAGCAAAAATTACTTTTTTCACTGCAAACGATCATTTTAAAGATATTTCAAATATTAAAAACAAAATAATTCGAATGCTGTAATTGAGAATGTTTTATAATTGAACACTATGAACCATTATCTCTATAATCTGTCGCTGTTCACAAAGATTCTGAATAATTATACGAAAAAAATATGAAGATATAATACAATAACAAAATCCCTATGCACTCTTAAATTTATGCAAAACTGTGTACAACCTTAAACCGTGAAATCTACATGAACAACGCTTTGGTCAGTATACGTATAGGAACAAAGCTTGGAGAAATGATTTTTCATAGCTTACCATCATCCACAACTTAACCTCAGTACCTACTCATAAACGCGTTTGTCATCTTTCCAAATGCGCATCTTTTATTTAATCTCAAAACTTAAATCATCATCGATCATCACACCCTTTTTAGTGATGATAACACAGCATTATAAGGCACTTCGCATTCGTAAAACTGCATTTAGCAAGCTTAATAAATAGCTCTCAACATAAAATGGCTAACACCACATAACACACTATTTTCCTGAAAAAACATGCCTGCAAATATTATATCAATGCATTTCATTATTTCAAAACATCAATGAACTTTTTCAAAAATTATTGGAACTACTCTTGAGCACAATCGTTTTTTCCGTACTGGCACATGCCAAATAATTAAAAAGGAGAAAATAATGAATAATCATAATAATGGGAAAATGGCTTCTTCCAAAAGCAGTCAGCCTAAAATGCCTTCAAATACTCGAAAAAAATCTTGCCATAGTGACTATGCTAACGATAACAAACGAGCACAAAAAACTAATCCTGTATATACAAAACGCTAAACTACTTCCTTAAAAAATTCTGGAAAGAATTGGATATTGATACTCCAATTCTTTCCTTGTGCATGTCTAAAATAGCTATATAGAGGGGTGCTTTTAAAAAACCATAGCGTCTTTCTATATTATTTTTAAAAAAAATTTTTCATTCCAATGAACAATAACTCTAAATTTTACATCTTAACGGGACCACAATAATTCGGACTTTCTCGCGTAATGGCAACACCATGTGTGTGGCTTTCATGAAGGCCAGCATTTGTGATACGAACAAATGTTGCTTTTTCATGGAACTCACGTAAATTTTTTGCCCCGACATAACCCATCGAAGCACGTAAACCACCAGCCAGCTGGTGTAGAACTGATGCTATAGGACCTTTATATGCAACCTGCCCCTCAACACCTTCAGGGACCAATTTAAGTTCATCGCGGACTTCATCCTGAAAATAGCGATCTGCTGATCCCCTCGCCATAGCACCAATCGACCCCATACCACGATATGCTTTAAAAGACCGCCCCTGATAGAGATAAACCTCACCGGGGCTTTCTTCTGTTCCCGCTAAAAGAGAACCGATCATAGCAGCACTTGCCCCACCTGCTAAAGCTTTGGCGAAATCGCCAGAAGCTTTGATCCCACCATCTGCAATAACAGGAATACCCGCTTTATCAGCAATTTCTGCAGCTCCCATAATGGCTGCGAGCTGAGGTACGCCGACACCAGCCACAATCCGCGTTGTACAAATAGATCCAGGACCAATACCAATCTTCACCGCATCTGCACCACTATCAATCAATGCCTGTGTTGCTTGTGGAGTCGCCACATTACCTGCAATGACAGGAACAGATAGCGTCATTTTCTTGATACGTTCGACTGTCTCTAACACACGTTGAGAATGCCCATGAGCCGTATCAATCACCAACAGATCAACACCAGCATCAATTAATCGCTCAGCTCGCTCAATTCCATCATCTCCTACACTACTTGCAGCTGCTACGCGCAAGCGACCTTGAGAATCTTTGGCAGCATTTGGATTTAATTGTGCCTTTTCAATATCTTTAACCGTCACTAAACCAACACAGCGACCTTGTTCATCCACAACCAATAACTTTTCAATGCGGTGATAATGTAAAAGATACTTCGCTTCATCCATTTGAACATTTTCACGTACTGTGATCAAATTTTCATGTGTCATCAGCTCATAGATTTTTTGTTTTGGATCTGAAGCAAAACGGACATCTCTATTGGTCAAAATGCCAACAAGTCGACCAGTAATTCCACCATGAGAATCATTTTCCACAACTGGAATGCCCGAAATACCATGAGAACGCATTAAAGCTTTTGCCTCCTCAAGTGTAGCATCTGGCCCAATAGTGACTGGATTAACAACCATGCCCGATTCAAACTTTTTAACCTGACGGACTTCTTCTGCTTGCTCTGCAGGAGACATATTGCGATGAATAACACCGAGACCACCAGCTTGAGCCATAGCAATCGCTAAACGCGATTCTGTCACGGTATCCATTGCAGCAGAAAGTAATGGCAAATTCAGTTCAATATCAGCTACGATACGTGTTCTAAGATCCACTTGACTAGGCATAACAAGAGAGTGACCTGGCTGTAAGAGCACATCATCAAATGTCAATGCTAATACACCCGTTCTTGTTTCAATAATTTTTGCCATAGCTCTAAGTTCCTTAAAACAGCAAAATACCGCAAATAGCTTCTAAGATGCAATTACGGTCCTCATAGTACAGTTCTTATAAGTTGTGAATTAACGATAGATTATGCCACGCTATAAATAAAATGAAAAGAGAAATAAATATTTTTCCCGATATACAATCTATAGCTGTGATTCAATAGGCAGCCAACTGATTACTTTTGTAAATGCGCGACGCCACAAATTGCTTTCAGGGTCACAATCAACACTGTACTGTTTTTCATTTTCGGTAAAATCCCAATAAACACGATTATTATCACCAAGACGTAAATGATAACTCATTTCACCTGTTGTTTCTTCAGAAAAAAGTAAATCTAACCGAGCAGTAAGCGGTGCACATTCAAAAAGAATGCCCATTTCTGTATTCAGCGAAGCTGATCGAGGATCAAAATTAAAAGATCCAATAAAAGCCGTTTTTCGATCAATTAAAAAAGCTTTTGTATGTAAACTTGCCCTACTGGATCGAAACAACCGAAATCGATGTGATCCCCCTTCTGGTTTTAATTCATAAAGCTTAACGCCACCTTTCAACAACTCTTTGCGATAAGGCACATAACCACTGTGCACAACTGCAACATCCGTAGCCGCCAAAGAATTAGTCAGAATCTTTACATCAATACCTTTTGATACCAAATTTCTTAAATTTTGAGTGCCCACTTTACCAGGAACAAAATAAGGAGATGTAATCTGTATCGTTTTTTGAGCGCTCCCAATAACCCGTGAAAGTGCTTCCAGTAACCAATTCCCTGCTTTCTTGCGCAATGCCTTTTCCGGAGGATCAGAAAGAACATCAACTTTATCCGCTAAAAATAATCGCTTTCCAGCCTGAATAAAATATTCAAAATGAATGTGCTGGTTGATATAATCCAAATAGCTTCTTGCAACATTGGAATTACGAAATGTCCGTAATTTATCCTTCCACTTTCCAAGATCACTTGCATTTTTTGGAACAACCAAAGTACGAATTGGTAAAACAACTGCACTATTCCAAAAGCTATCAAAGATAGTTTCCACTTTTTTAACCGATGGACCAATTAACATAAGATCTAAATCTCGAAAACTCGATTTTTTACCTGCACCCAAATAAGAATCTGCAAGATTCCTACCCCCGACAAAAGCTATCCGCCCATCTACAATAAAAGCTTTATTATGCATTCTACGCGTCACAATAATTGCGCGCAATATCATTTCTAAACCGCGGCGGAACCTGCCATTACGTGCTCGACCTGGATTAAACATTCTAACCTCAATATGAGGATGTTTATCAAGTGCAACATAAGCAGGATCACGCCCCTGCGCATGAATATCATCCAAAAGAAGGCGCACCCGCACACCACGATCAGCTGCTTCCACTATTTCACTGAGTAATAACCGCCCCGTTAAATCATCATCCCATATGTAATACATTAAATCTAGACTACGTCCTGCCTGTGCTGCACTCATCGCACGAACATAAAACGCATCTAAATTATTGACAATGAGCGACAGAGCATCTTTATCAACCCCTAGACCATTTGTCTCTTTTGCCAATTGACACACTATACGATCAAGCTTAGTTTCATTTTCCTGAACATGAAATGCATAAGAACATTCCCCTCTAGCACTTTGAGCAAAACGACCATAAGTATAAATTGCAAACGTAGACGCTACAAAAAAAAATAGGGTAAAACTGATAACAATTTGGAACAGAGTCAAAAAGATAAACTTTCTATTTTAAACCATCACACTTCCCATAAATACGAACCACGCTATTAAAATCAATGGTCTCACCATTCCAAATTACATAAAAAACAGAAAGCTACCTTTCACTTAAAAAACCATAAACATAGCATTCATATATCTAGAATTCTGAATCTGATGATAAAGAATGTGAGTGTTATTCCTATCATATGTCAGTACAATCTAAATCAAAGAGCCAAAATCCTCACAAGAGAATAGAGCTGAGTGACGTACCATCAGAAAATATTACACACATTGAATGTAAAAAAATATCACCTGAAAAAATAACCAAAAACGCTTAAATGCTATAACAAACAATATTCTCTTTGAAATTGAAATCCCTTAAGTGATGGATCAAAAGCTATTCTCCTTCTCTGAGAAGCATATTTCTTATGAATGTGGATCTGTCGCAGATTTTTCACTTCCGGTCTGGAATATTTACCGCCTTTAATTCGGCTATTTTGCGATAAAGCGTAGAACGCCCTATATGAAGACGCCGAGACACCTCACTCATATGTCCCTTATAATGCTTAACCGCTTTTTCAATAATATCACGCTCTATATCAGAGAACATACGAACATGACCATCAGCATTTAAAAATTGTATAGATTGTGTTTCATAGTTCTCTTGAACATCACTATAGATAACATTTGTTTTACCAACGAATGGATGCCCCATTAATTGTGAAAAATCCCGAACAGTTAACAATGGCCCCTCACTAAGTAAAACCGCACGAAACAACAAATTCTCAAGTTCGCTACGATTACCAGGCCAATCATATTGCATAAGCAATGCAATAGCTGAACCTGACAAACCATGCACATGTGATCGCCCTGTTTCAGTAATGATGCGGTCAATCAAACATTGTGAAATCTCTGGGAGATCATCTCTCAAGTCTCGCAAAGATGGAGCATTGATGGACAATTGGGAAAACTGCTCAAATAAACTGCGCAAAAAAAAGTTGTCCTCAACTAAATCGGCAAGCCGCGATGTCGAAATGGCAATGATACGAAAAGACGGTTTCGATTCCTTTGTAGCCTTTGCTCTCTCTTCAAGATAATGCGCAAAACGCTTTTGTTGTAGAGGCTCAAGTCGATCAATATCACAAAGGCAAAGTGTGCCCTTGTCAAGAGAAGAAACCAATGGCAAAAATTTTTCAAACCACAAGCGGTTTTCTTCTTCTGGATCAACACTAGCCAAGCACTGAAAGCGGATAAAAGGACCTTCTGATAACAAACCTTCATGGTGAATAATACGCGCTAACGTCTCACGACCCGTTCCTACTTCACCTTCTATCAAAAGATTCTGTAAGGAAGTCGCGGCTTTTTTTGATTGCTCTAAAACCACCTGCATTGCTCGGCTTTTCATATAAAGATCAGCAAATCGTAAATGATTTTCACTATGTCGCCGGATATAATGAACCTCACGCTCCAATGCTGAAATACGAGCGAGATTATTCAGGGTAACTCTCAATCGCAGTGGTGTAACTGGATAAACCCAATAATCAATAGCTCCAGCTTTTAAAGCCCTTTGAAGCAAATCTTGATTATCTTGCTTTGCAATAACAATAATAGGGGCAGAGACACCTGCAGATTTAATCGTTTTGATTACATCACTCACACTAAAATCGCTCATGACAACATCAAGCAACGCAAGCACAATACTTTTACGTCTATGTAAAAGATCAATCGTACGTAAACCATTTTCTGCTTCAATAACTCGGTAACCAAGACCTCGAAGCGTATCCGTAAGCTCTACACGCCTACCGTGGTCTTCACCTGCAACAAGAATGGGACCAATCATAATGTCAATAATCTCCTTTGAGACTACTAAGCACACAAATGTCGGCACCATTAATATGGGTATCACTGCAAATATGGGTGGCATTGCAAACCATAAGAATACATTTTACCTCTTGTGCATGAAAAACTGCCTCTGTCTGATTGTTATTAAAATACAACATTAAGGCATTTTTTTATAATTTTTTGATTTTGCGTTGATTTTCATCAAAAGTTTTATATTGACTAATGGCGAAACCGAACAAAGTTAAAATTGGACAGTACAGAAAAACAGATAGAGTGAATAAATGAGAAATACCTGCCGTAGTTTGTGTTTTATAGTCGTCGCGATAGCATTAGTCGCGTGTGAATTTTCGCAATATAGTGAACAATACCTACCGGTACAAAATACATCGATTAAAATTGATGGTGAATGGGTTGATGAAAACGGTATTATTTCTTCTTTCCGCAATGGCATTTTTGAAACGCGAGCAGCGGATACAAATGAAAGACTATCCGAAGGTTCTTACCGTTATACCGATGATCACCATGTAGAAATTGAGATGCGCTCAATTCTCCGTGGAACAATATCTCTGGTACATTGTACGACATCAAATAATAAAACACAACTTTTCTGTACATCACGTTCGGGGTTGCAATTTTTCCTTCAACGCAACACTTATAAATAAGGTCTCAAAGCCTCTGTTCTATAAAACATAGACAGCAATGACATCATCAGAACTCATCATACAAAAATGACCATGATTAGCTTTTACAGCATACACAAAAAAGGCCGCCGCTCTAATCGAAGCTAAAGGTGCAGTAATTTTTGTACCTTTATATAAGCGCTCCTTTACCAAAACCAGTAATCGCTAGATGACCTATAGCATTCTTAATGATTTGAACGGCTGCACAAACTAAAAGAGAATGAAAAATACATAAGAAGAGGTGTTCAAGACCTTCAACCTCTTTTTTTGCTAATAATAGCTCTTACTGCTAACGTAAGACCGCACCTAACAGATTAGAAAACTGAATCATCAGAACAAAACTTGGTCAATAAAATTACACGATAGATTTATATTATCTCTCGACTTCAATAGTTTCAAGTAAGTTTTTCAATGAAACAGAAACCTGCTGCTTCATATCGGCACGCGCAAGAGCGAATGCAACATTAGCTTCAATAAAACCAGCTTTAGAACCACAATCAAAAGTGTGTCCTCGTAACTGAAAACCAAAAAAATCCTGCTTATTTGAAAGCTGCATCATTGCATCTGTCAACTGAATTTCATTCCCAGCTCCTCGTTCTTGTTTGGAAAGAATATCAAATATTTCTGGCTGTAAAATATAACGTCCATTGATGTATAGATTAGATGGAGCAGTGTCTTTTGTTGGTTTCTCTACCATTTTTATGATTTCAAAACCATTTGCAACCTGTTTTCCTTTTCCAATGATACCGTATTTATGAACCTCTTCCGGATTACATTCCTGAACCGCAATAATATTTCCCCCACCTGTTTTTTCATAAAGAGTAATCATCTCAGAAAGGCAACTTTTTTCAGCTTGCATCAACATATCTGGTAATAATAAAGCAAAAGGCTCCCTTCCCACTAACTCACGCGCACACCAAAGAGCATGTCCCAGCCCCAAAGGTTGCTGTTGCCGCGTGAAAGAAGTCATACCTGGTTGAGGCTGCAAATCTTGTAAATGCTCAAGTTCTTCTTTTTTGCCATGTTCAGCAAGTGTTGTATATAGCTCAATCTGAGCATCAAAATAATCTTCAATCACCGCTTTATTACGTCCAGTGACAAAAATAAAGTGTTCAATGCCTGCTTCACGTGCCTCATCGACAACATATTGAATAACAGGCTTATCAACAACAGTCAGCATTTCTTTTGGAACTGTTTTTGTGGCTGGAAGAAAACGAGTACCAAGGCCTGCTACAGGAAATACTGCTTTACGGATTTTATGCACTCTTACTACCCCCACAAACTCTATGAGACCTTCTAGCCCAATTGATCATATTTCTTTACTTAAAAGTTAGAAAAATATCTTATGATCTCAATTGCTATTATAACAGACAAGAAAAGGATGCAATAAAATATACATTGGTCAGAATACTTCTCCATTGCAAACAATCCAACCTTTCTATCTAACTTGATAACAAACTCTGCTAAACCAAATACAAAGGTAAAATTATTGAACATCCAAGCACTTGAACATTGATGGAAATCAAAAAATGAAAAAAATGGACTTTAATGTATTCTCCCCTTTCAAAAAAAGAATAAACTGGAGAATAGTTATTATTGGCGTAGTATCTATTCTTTCTGTTTCTTCAATGCTTTTTATCTCGCTTGCACACGCCGATGATGGCTTTAAACGCTGGATTAATGAATTTAAAAAAATAGCCTTAGCCAACGATATTTCATCTTCTACATTTGACATAGCTTTTAAAACCATCAACGAAATTGACCCAGAAGTTTTAGAAAGAGCAGCATATCAACCAGAATTTGTTGATCCAGCATGGCACTATTTTGACAATCGGGTTCATGATATCGCAATTATGGAAGGACAACGCCAACATAAAAACTGGGAAGAATGGCTACACAAAATTGAAAAACGTTTCGGTGTTAACCGCAATATCCTTCTTGCTATTTGGTCAATGGAAAGCAACTATGGAAAAATCCTAACCAATAAAAGTATGATGCGCGACATTATCCGCTCACTAGCAACCTTAGCCTATGCTGATCCGAAACGTCAAAAATATGCGCACACACAACTTATTGCAGCCATGAAAATTCTACAAAATGGTAAAATTCATCGCTCGCAACTCATCGGATCTTGGGCCGGTGCATTAGGGCATACGCAATTTATTCCGAGTAGTTATCTTGCCTATGCTGTTGATATAGATGGAGATGGATTCCGCGATATTTGGACATCAATTCCAGATGCGCTCGCTACAGCAGCTAACCTGCTCCACATGAATGGTTGGAAATCTAATCTTCCTTGGGGATTTGAAGTCAAATTACCACAGGGGAAAAAACTCCCTAAAGAATGGCTTTCCTTTAAACAATGGACAGAACTGGGTGTGCAACATGCACGTGGTAAACCTTTTCCTTTTTCATCTGAACAAGCAATATTAAAGTTTCCCGATGGGCCAAATGGACCTATATTTTTGGTAACAAAAAATTTCTTTGTTCTTAAACGTTATAATAATGCAGATCGCTATGCTTTCGCTGTTGCTCTTCTATCTGATCGTCTTTCTGGACATCCCGAATTGGTTCAAAACTGGAATCGACCATTTAAACCTATTACTTTCCAAGAGCGTATAGAATTACAATCACGTTTAACGGCACTTGGTCATTATAAAGGCGAAATTGATGGCAAAATTGGCTCCGCTTCCCAAAAAGCAATTCGAGCTTTTCAGCTTCGTCATGGCTTAGAAGCAAATGGATACCCAACCCCTGAAGTTCTTTCACTTTTGAGAAAACAATAATCTGGAGTAAATTCCATGAACCGTTTTCACCTAATGTATTTGATTTGCCTGCTTTTTTCTACTCTTGCCTTTATTGTTATACCACCACCACCAAGCCAGGCACAAAACTTTTTTGAATTTTTGTTCAATAAAAAACAGGAGAAACCACAGCAACAACCGCAAATTATAGACCACACAATATATCAGCCACAAAAAAAGACTGTAGCGCAGAAAACTCTACAAAAAAAAGAAAATGTAAAACGAGTTCTCATCATAGGAGATTTTGTAGCTTCTATCGTTGCTGTTGAACTTAAAAAACGTGTTACTGATAAGACTGATATAGACATTATAAACAATGCAGTACCTGCATCTGGCTTAGTTAGAACTGATTACTATTCTTGGAAAAATGATCTGCCTAAAATCATCGATCAGAATGAACCTGACGCCATTGTTATCATGATAGGCGCAAATGATAATCAACCAATTGCAACATCGAACGGCCTATTAAGTCCTGTTCAGCCAGAATGGATAAGCATCTATAAGCAAAGAATTATCGAAATTGTTAAAATTCTTCATCATACCAGAAAACCATGGATATGGATGGGACAACCTGCTTTGAAAAATCAAAGCTTAACACAACAAATGCAAATCTTTAATAAACTCTATAAGCAAGAAACAGAAGCAGCAGGAGGATATTTCGTCGATATTTGGGATGGATTTATTTCCGCACAAGGCCAATTTTCTCTTTCAGGTTATAATTTAAATAAAGAAACCGTCAGATTACGCACCGATGACGGCATTAACTTTACCCCTCAAGGAAAACAAAAACTTGTTTTCTATTTAAGCACACCATTAGACACCATTCTAAACGCTTCCATATTTTCCTATGAAAATATACGTCCAACCAATGTCAGAACCCAAAATATATCACAAAAACCATATAATATTGAACGCCAACCACCAATGAAACTTGCTGATATGGCGAAACACGATACTCATTTACTTTACAAAATAGATCAGAGTCTAATACAAAAACCGTGGTTGCGCAAAAATGGCCACCAAATTAATAGAGCCGATAATTTTTCTTATCCATAACATCTTTGCAAAAGATAAAGTCTAATTGTTAAAAAGCGGCACAGTATCATCCATACCGCTTATACTTTACAATCCACGTTTTTGAATCATTGCTTCAGGGGAGGGCAACCGCCCCCGGAATGCTTTATAAAGTTCTTCTGGATCACGACTCCCTCCAGCGGAGTAGATAAAATACTTCAACCGATCCGCAAGCTCTCGATCAAAAACATCACCCGTTTCTTCAAAAGCCTGAAAAGCATCAGCATCAAGCACCTCTGACCATAGATAAGAATAATACCCCGCCGCATAGCCATCACCCGAAAACACATGCAAAAAATGCGAAGGACGATGACGCATAATAATTGTTTCTGGCATCTTCAACTTATCTAACTCCTCCTGCTCAAATTTTGTTAGGTCAGCCACTGTTATACCTTTATGAAAAGCCATATCCACTAAAGCCGATGAAGTAAATTCAACAGCAGAAAAACCAGCATTAAATGTCCGTGCTGATAAGATCTTGTCTACCAGAGATTGCGGCATAGGCTCTCCTGTTTTCACATGTGTAGCATAAGATTTTAAGACCTCTGGTACAGTTAACCAATGTTCGTAGAGTTGAGAAGGAAGTTCAACAAAATCACGCGAAACGGATGTTCCTGAAATAGATGGCCATGTTACATCAGAAAGCAAACCATGCAATGCATGCCCAAATTCATGAAAAAGTGTACGTGCATCATCAAGAGATAAAAGAGCAACCTCCCCTTTGGGTGGTTTTGCAAAATTACAAATATTGTAAATGATGGGATGTTGTCCATTCCCCAACTTATGCTGAGATTGTAGACAGCTCATCCATGCGCCAGACCGCTTTGAAGAACGTGCGAAATAGTCGCCAATAAAATGCCCAAGCAAGCTTCCATCAGATTTTTTAACTTCCCACAAACGTGCATCAGGATGCCAAAGTGTCAAAGCGGTTTTTTCTTCAAATGAAATCCCAAAGAGTTTCTCTGCCACCGCAAAAGCGGCTTCAATCATGCGATCAAGCTGGAAATAATGTTTGATCTCGGATTCGTCGAAAAAGAATTTCTCTGCACGTAATTTTTCAGCATAATAACGCCAATCCCAAGCTGCTAAGGGTTCATTTCTTCCTTGATGTTCTGCAAAATTTTGTAATTCAGTCTGTTCGTTAGCAGCCTTGGTTCTCGCTCTTTCCCATACAGGCATAAGCAAATTCATAACAGCCTCAACGCTCTTAGCCATAGTATTATCTAGCTTCAAATCTGCAAAGGATTGATAACCCAGCAATTGAGCTTTTTCATTCCGAAGCTTGATAACCTCCACAATAATTGCTCGATTATCATTATCATTGTTATTTTCACCGCGTTTAGCCCAAGCTTGAAATGCTCTCTCACGCAAATCGCGACGATGAGAGAACTTCAAAAAGGGTTCAACAATCGAGCGCGCTAATGTCAATGCATAGGTTCCATTATGTCCCTTTTCACAGGCAGTTTCCTTCATTGAAGCAATGAGATCATCCGGCAAACCAGATAAATCCATTTGCTCTAAAAACAAAACCCACTCAGCCTCATCTTTTAAGACATTCTGACCAAAAGTAGCCCCTAAAAAAGAAAGCTTTTCATTGATTTCAATAAGACGTTTTTTGCCTACTTCATCCAGCTTTGCACCATTGCAAACAAACCTTTTCCACCACAATTCAAGTACACGCGTCGTTTCACTGTCATATACACCCTGCTGCGCTTGTGTATAGAGCGCATCCATTTTCATAAATATCCGCGTATCCATTATAATTTTTGAAGAATAACGCGATAGCTTCACAACAAATTCTTGTTCCAATTGCTGAATCAATGCATTGCTCTGTACACCCGTAAGCAAGAAAAATATTGAACACACACGATCGAGTGCCTTGCCCACAAGCTCAAGAGGCTGTAAAAAGTTGTCAATCGTTGGCTGTTCTTCAACAGCTGCAATTGCTTCGATTTCTGCTTCGGCTTCTTGAAGAGCTTGTTCGAAAGCAGGTTTAAAATCGTCATCACTTATTGAAGAAAAATCAGGAAACCCTGACAAGCCTTGCCAATCCAACACCGCTGATTTTGTCATAATATTCTATGTCTCCATTATAGTTTTAAGAGGAAACAACCCCCTCTCAATACAAATTGATGATATACGGTTTAATAAGACTTTAAAATAACCTCGTGTGTCTCAAAGCAGTTTTTTAAATCCATATTTGATACAAACAATTAAAAACAAAAAATTAGTCTAGTAGGATAAACCAAAGATAAACAGCTCTATTTATTTAACCAATGAAATTGTTTATAGCTCGTAATCTATCCTTGATTTTATTTAAAATATTAACAATTAGAAATATAATTGAGAAGAATTTGTTTTAAGTTTTCTATAAATTTTAAGTGACCCCCTATCCGATTTATTTTATCCATATATCTGGATCCATAATTTCCTAGTCCTTTAGAAGGTGCTGCATCATGACTGAAATCAAAACAACCTTCGACTTCACAAATTTATCTACTGAAGCGATAGCTGAAGAACTAAAAAATCGTCATTTTGCGGACTCAATTGACGTACTCAATGATCTCGATATTATGGAACGCGTAACCATTCTCAGTCTTTTGCCACTTGAGTACGCGATTGAACTCTTTGACAAGCCAGAACTTGAACAACCAGCAGCTATTCTTGAGCTTCTTCCTATCCATCGTTCTGTCGAAATTCTTGATGGTATGTCCGCAGATGCCGCTGCGGATGTCTTTCAAGAAATGGATCAAGAAACACGCACACGGCTTTACGCCCTGCTCAAACCCTTAACACGAACCGAACTAAAAAAACTTACCAGTTATCCCGATCACACAGCTGGTGCATTAATGACAACAGAATTTATAGCGATCCCAGCAAACTGGACTGTCAAAAAAACGCTAGATCACATTCGCGAAGTCGAACGAACACGCGAAACCGTTTACACAAGTTATGTTATTGATCCTAAAACAAGTACACTTCTTAAAGCTGTTTCACTCCGTAACCTTATTCTCGCCTCACCTGACGATAAAATTCTAGATGTCTCAACACATGAGACACCCGTTACCATATCCCCTTTCACAGATCATGAAGATATTGCACGCCTTTTTCAGCGCCATGATCTGCTCTCTGTGCCAGTTATTGATGACAGCAATCATGTCATTGGAATTGTAACAGTTGACGATGTGCTCGATGCCATGGTCGATGAAATGAGTGAGGATGCCTATAAATTTGGGGGTATGGAAGCCCTCAATAAGCCATATATGCAAATCAATTTTTTTGGAATGATGAAAAAACGCGGTGGCTGGCTCGCCTTACTGTTCATCGGCGAAATGTTGACAGCCAGCGCTATGCAATATTTTGAAACAGAACTCGAAAAAGCCATCGCCCTTACATTATTCATCCCTCTTATTATGAGTTCAGGAGGAAATTCCGGTTCGCAAGCAACATCCCTTATTATTCGCGCATTAGCTTTACGTGAGCTGACACTTAAAGATTGGTGGAAAGTCATCGTTCGTGAAATCCCAACAGGAATATCTCTTGGCCTCTTACTTGGAATCATAGGAATTATGCGCATTGTTTTCTGGCAACAGCTCGGTATCTATGACTATGGTGAACATTGGTTTTTTATTGCTATAACAGTGGGAACAGCGTTGGTAGGAATCGTTATGTTCGGTTCTTTGGCAGGCTCTATGCTGCCCTTTATCCTTAAACGTCTGAATTTTGATCCAGCGAGTGCATCAGCTCCCTTTGTAGCAACCTTAGTGGATGTCATGGGCATTGTGATTTATTTTTCTGTTGCTTCACTCATTTTATCAGGAACACTCCTTTAATGCGCAAAAAATACATTCAATGCAACCTGATCTCTTCTATGCAGAAATCAGATTGCATGATTTATTTCTTTCAGTGCACACTCTGATATGAAGTATACAAGCAATACAAAATGATACCCTACAATAAAATAAATTCTCCGTAATAAGCTTATATTTCAAAGAAACAACGCATTTCAAAACTTCTAAAAAATAAAATTGTAGCAAATGCAAAAAATTTAAAAATATCTTCTTTATAAAAAAAGTTCTTCCCCTTCCCAAATTATAAAAAAACCTGTAAAAGGCTTTTCGTATGAAAGTTTTTTTATAAAAAACCGTAAAAGACTTTGAACCGTAAGGTGAAGAATATGAAAGCTTTGCCTCACATGAGATTCCATTAAACGAAAAGAAAAAATTTATGCAATTGCGTAATATTGCCATTATTGCCCACGTTGACCATGGCAAAACAACACTAGTAGACGGGCTGCTCAAACAATCAGGAAACTTCCGCGATAATCAACGCACAAGCGAGCGTATGATGGATTCAAACGATATCGAAAAGGAACGCGGTATTACAATTCTAGCAAAAGCAACATCCGTTGTTTGGAAAGATACGAGAATTAACATTGTTGATACTCCCGGGCATGCTGACTTTGGTGGAGAAGTTGAACGCATTCTTAATATGGTCGATGGAGCAATTGTTCTTGTTGATGCAGCTGAAGGCCCCATGCCACAAACCAAATTTGTGGTTGGTAAAGCGTTGAAAGTAGGACTACGTCCTATCGTTGCCATTAATAAAATTGACCGGCCTGATGCACGTGCAGATGAAGTTATCAACGAAGTCTTTGACCTTTTTGCCGCTCTTGATGCAACCGATGAACAGCTTGATTTTCCCATTCTTTACGGATCAGGTCGCGATGGATGGATGGCAGAATCCCCTGAAGGCCCAAAAGATCAAGGGCTAAGTTCTTTATTTGATCTCGTGCTCCGCCATGTCCCTGCACCAGCTGTTGTTGAAGGACCATTCCGTATGATCGGAACTATTCTTGAAGCCGATCCGTTTTTGGGGCGGATCATCACAGGTCGTATCCATTCAGGATCTATAAAACCCAATCAAAGTGTCAAAGTTCTTGGACAAGATGGAAAACTTTTAGAAACGGGACGTATTTCAAAAATTTTGGCATTCCGTGGACTAGAACGGCAACCCATTGAAGAAAGTAGTGCCGGTGATATTGTCGCAATTGCAGGTCTACAAAAAGGCACCGTTGCGGATACTTTCTGTGATCCTTCGGTCAATGAACCGCTCACAGCACAACCCATTGATCCTCCCACTGTTACTATGAGCTTTCTCGTAAATGATAGCCCTCTTGCAGGAACGGAAGGAGATAAAGTAACAAGCCGTGTTATTCGCGATCGTTTGTTGAAAGAAGCAGAAGGCAATGTCGCTCTTAAAATTGAAGAGTCAGCAGATAAAGATTCCTTCTATGTTTCAGGACGAGGAGAATTACAGCTTGCAGTTCTGATTGAAAATATGCGCCGTGAAGGTTTTGAGTTGAGTGTTTCTCGTCCACGCGTGGTGATGCATAAAGATGAAAACGGAACAACTCTTGAACCAATCGAAGAAGTTGTAATCGATGTTGATGAAGAATATTCTGGAACCGTTGTTCAAAAAATGTCAGAACGCAAAGGTGAAATGGTGGAACTCCGCCCCTCTGGTGGTAATCGTGTACGCCTTGTTTTCTACGCACCAACGCGAGGGCTTATCGGTTACCAATCCGAGCTTTTAACCGATACACGAGGCACAGCAATATTGAATCGTCTCTTCCACGCTTATGAGCCCTATAAAGGAGAAATTGGCGGCCGTACCAACGGTGTTATGATTTCAAATGATAATGGCGAAGCCGTCGCTTACGCACTTTTCAATCTTGAAGATCGTGGACCTATGGTGATCGATGCGGGCGTTAAAGTCTATCAGGGGATGATTGTTGGCATCCATTCACGCGATAATGACCTAGAGGTCAATGTTTTAAAAGGAAAAAAACTAACCAATATGCGTGCTGCTGGAAAAGATGAAGCCGTTAAATTGACTCCTCCCATCAAAATGACCTTAGAACGTGCCCTCTCCTGGATACAAGATGATGAACTTGTGGAAGTAACGCCTAAAAATATTCGTCTACGTAAACTCTATCTCGATCCAAATGAACGCAAGCGGTTTGAAAAAACACGTTCATCAATGTTAATCTGATGATGATTTCTTTGGCCAAATATTCCGTCGTATTTGGCCTAACTTTATTTCGGAAAGGATATTTACATGAATATTAAAGAAATACCTATTGGCAATAATCCACCAGAGGACATCAATGTCATCATCGAGGTCTCTATTGGTGGCCATCCCATAAAATATGAGATGGATAAAAAATCCGGAGCGTTATTTGTTGATCGTTTTCTCCATACGCCAATGGTCTATCCTGGAAATTATGGTTTCGTTCCCCATACATTGTCAGAAGATGGTGACCCGATTGATGTTCTTATCTGTAATACCCGTCCGCTCATCCCCGGTTGCGTCATTAATGTTTGTCCAATCGGTGTTTTAGTTATGGAAGACGACGGTGGTAAAGATGAAAAAATTATCGCTATCCCTACTCCAAAATTAACGAAACGATATGTCAGCATTCATAATTATACGGATCTTCCTGAAATTACATTAAAGCAAATTGAACATTTCTTCGAACATTACAAAGATCTTGAACCCGGGAAATGGGTTAAAATTGAAGGTTGGCGTGATAACGATATTGCACGTGAATTGATTAAGCAAGCTATTGAGCGTGGAAAAAAATAATACTTTACGTAAACAAAGCCTATTGAGGAGAATAATCTGCTTCTTAAATAAATAGGCTTTTATCTTTTTCTTATATCAGGACTGCTATCATTCATGAACGAATAATTAAAAATCGCTTAGAAATCGAACTGAAAAAAAATGGAACACAACCTCGTTCCAACTCTTAAACAAAACCTAATCCAAATCTTTAAAAGATTAGATAAGATACTGTAAGAATAAAAGTTTTACAGAGTGGAAGCCCAAGAGGGTATGTATACCCCTATAGCGAAAGCGAGGGGCGTAAATGATGTGTGAACCAATTTTATTAGACCTCACATTTTTATGAATTAAATAAAGAATTAAAGATGCAAAATAGTAAAGATTTTGACTATCATTGAAGTACTTAGCAAAAGCTAAAAAGGGTTAAGTATATATATCATACGTATGGTTTATAGGCTACTGAGCATCAGCATTTTAGTTATTACAGCTTATGAATGACTGATAGATATGCTGAAAGGGATTAAGGAATTAATTTCCAGTTTGTAGAAGTAAGAAGGAAGATGCTTAATTTTGCAATGGTTTAAGATTGGAGATGAGCATAGTGTTGTATAGAGGTACGATCTCTTAAGGCCAACAATATCTGCTCCAGATCTTTTAAATATCCTGAAAAATAGAGCTGTTTATAGCGTGATGTTGCACCACTTCTCAGAGAAATACAAGAAGAGGGTATTTTCCATTGTTTTGCCAAAAATTTAATTAATGCTTTATTTGCCTTTCCATCTTCAGGAACCACACGAAGACGTATAGCCAAATGCTGCTTTCCGTCGTCTCTGCTTTTAACTCCAATAATGCTGTCTTCTGAAGCCTTGGGAGAAAGATGTACAAATAGCAGTAACCCATTGGCATCAATCTGATAAAACATTATGTTTCGCCTTTTAATGAAACATCACGTATCACCAGATATCATATGTTTATTTTTAGAACAAGAAACCTTCATAAGCACGCCACATAAATATACGAATAAAATAAATAATCAGAAATACAACAATAGGTGAAATATCTATCGCACCAAGATTGGGCAGAAAACGCCGGATACGACCGAGAACTGGCTCCGTAGCGCGATAGAGAAAATTCCCTATCTCAGCAACAAGACGATTACGAGTATTCACAACATTAAATGTATACAGCCAAGAAAACACAGCACTAGCGATCAAAATATAAATATAAATATCGAACATAAAATCAATTATTCGAAACAATGCATAGATCATTCTTTATTCCTTTAGCAATCAACAGAATGGAAAATTGTATATAAAGTATTTATGAAAACAAACCTATTGAAAAACGACTTTATACTCTTATGCATTAAAACTTATTTTTTACGAGCAAGAAAAAATACAAGCATTTGAACCTTAAGCTACAGTATCGTAATAATGCAGACTAACGATAAATATCAAAAGAAGGAACGCGCTAGAAAACAGAGGAAAAGAACCGAAAAGAAAAAAGAGCTTAAAAAGCCTGAGAGCATATCTCTCACGCAACTCTCTAGCTATCGCAATGATCACTTTTTGCAAAAATGCACTAAATTAAAAGCGGCTTTTGAGAAGCCGCTTTTCTCTTGCTTTAAAAATTATTTCTGCAAGGCAGCCAAACGATTAAGTGCATTGCTAAAACCATTCAGCTGAACAAACAAATCATTTAGAGCTGGTTCACCTGAAACAGCAACCGTCATAGCTAATTTTAAATGCTTACCAGCACGCAAAGCTGCTATAAAATTCTTATCAAATGCTATTGGAACCAAACAACCTCCTGGATAACAGGTTCGAATAGCGGTTTCAATAACAGCCTTCCCATCATCGACTTGTAAATGAACAGGCTTAGAAACCAAAATGCCAAAAGGAACGAGCAAATCACCAGAAACGCTACCATCAGAATTGAGTTTAATTTCCGCAGCAACAACAATACGATTTTGATCATTCACTTCCTGACGGCTCATAGAGCAAACCTTTTTCCCCTCCTGTAAGCCACAGTGAACACGCCACAAACCATAAGTCTCGGTTAGAGAAGAAGCACCATTTGGCAATGAGGCCGCATTGGGTTTTGCATTCTGTGCAAATGCTGTAGAAGAAATGCTTAAGAAAGCAAAAATTACAAAGAAATTTACTATTTTTTTCATTTGATATCCTAGTTCTTTAAATAAAATGGAATCACTTTTTTCTAACAACGATGCACAATATAAAGCATTCTAGTAAAAAAATTATCTTTTACAATAATGTAATTTTCATAAATACCTAAGACTATTTTGAAATTCACGAACAACTTTCATATAAACATGTTTTTTAAAAGAAATAACAAGTGAAGGTAGTGTTTCCAGATCAACCCATTTCCACTGATCAAATTCTGCTATATTATCACCTGGTGGAGGATTAATTGCGATCTCAGAAAGCTCTCCTACAAACTGAAAAGCAAACCATTTTTGTATTTGTCCACGATACTTATTGTTTAAAACATATCCAACAAGTTCTTGTGGAAAATCATAATGAAACCATTCTTGTGCTTCCTTAATCAACTTTACTGATCGGATGCCTGTTTCTTCATAAAGTTCGCGCCGTGCTGCATCTAATGGCTTTTCTCCCTTATCAATCCCCCCTTGAGGGAGCTGCCAGCGCTTAGATATCTCAACGTTGTCATGAATATCTGTTATCAGACGACGTCCAATCCAAACTTTGCCTTCATGGTTAAATACAAGGATTCCGACGCCTTTCCGATAAGGAAGAGCATTAAAATCAACGATTGTATTCATGTAATTACTCCCTAAAGAGCCATATCCTATGAAAAATTATAAGCTTACAAAAACGTCTTCTTACTTCAAAAAATTTTTATTAGGATCTGGTGGAAATGCCGCATTCTCCATTTCACCTCGTAATAGCTGATAGGCTACTTTCAATTGAATATCATCCTTAGGATCTTTTGGAACAAAAGCAGCTGAGCCAGAACCTTTATCGCTTTCCTGGTTTCCTTTGATATGTCCTTTTAACTCAGATTCACCAACTTTAACATCGTGACCATTATATTTCTCAGGTAAGGGTTGTTCTACAATGATATCTGGTGTGATCCCAGTACCTTGAATTGATGTGCCAGCCGGCGTGTAATAAAGTGCTGTCGTTAAACGCAAAGCACCCTTGTCATCTAAAGGAATAATCGTTTGAACAGATCCCTTCCCGAAGGATTGTGTGCCTACAATTGTAGCACGTCGATGATCTTGTAAAGCACCTGCGACAATTTCAGCAGCACTTGCAGAACCACCATTAATGAGTACAATAAGAGGCTTTCCTTTGATCAGATCTCCCGGCTTAGCATCAAATCGTGTCACATCTTCTTTTTGGCGACCACGTGTCGATACAATCTCTCCTTTTTCCAGAAAAGCGCTTGAAACATTAACAGCTTGATCCAGTAAACCACCAGGATTAAGCCGCAAATCAAGAACATAGCCCTTCAGAATATCTTTAGAAATTTTAGTCTGAATATCTCGAATTGCCGATTGAAGATCACTAAAAGTCTGCTCAGAAAATTGGATGAGTTTTAAATAACCAATATCACTTTCAACGCGATGCTTAACCGCCTTCACCTTGATGATATCACGAATAACCTTAACCTCAAATGGCTCATCAACACCAGAACGAATAATTGTCAACGTAACTGGTGTTCCAATTTCACCCCGCATCTTGTTAACGGCATCATTCAATGTTTGACCATTTATTTGTACGCCATTAATTTTTGAAATTAAATCCCCTGCCAAAATACCTGCTTTTGAAGCAGGTGTATCATCCATAGGGGAAATAACTTTAACAAAGTTGTTCTCCATGGTCACCTCTATACCAAGACCGCCGAATTTTCCCTTCGTAGAAGCACGCATACTCTTGGCTTCTTCTGGATCCATATAAGATGAATGTGGGTCTAATGATGAGAGCATGCCATTAATAGCATTTTCAATAAGCTTTTTATCATCTGGAACTGTCACATATTTTTCACGCACGCGTTCGAAAACATCGCCAAATATGGACATCTGCTTATAAATATCTCCTTCATCATTTGCAGCAACAGACCGTGCCACCATTATTGTACTGGTGCCGAGCAATACCCCAGCGACCAAAAAAGTAACTTTACGAATCATTTTGGTTCCTTTTTGTTTTTTCAGTTCGCCACCAAAGGGTTGGATTCACAGATTTCCCCCACTTTCTAAATTCAATGTAAAGCACTGGAGTACTTTTGCCTATATCCAATGCAACAGTGTTCGCAATAGACTGTGCCCCCATTGTACCAAGAGGCTCGCCTGACAGAACAATCTGTCCCTGAGTTACATTAACCTTAGCCATGCCAATAAGAATGATATGATAACCACGTCCAACATTGAGAATAACTAACTGCCCATAAGAACGAAATAAGCCGGCAAAAGCAACAACAGCATCAGCTGGTGCTGTCACCACCGCTTCTGGTTCTGTTTCAATCATTTCACCAAAACGTGTAGCATGCGAACTATTATTCAATCTTTTAATTCTTTTACCCACAACAGGTAAAAACAAATGACCTTTTCGACTTTCAAAATCGAACTGCTCAAACAATTGTAAATTCTTCTGCAGCTGCGTTGGAGAATAAGACCGTGATTGATGATCAAGCTCCAAAATTAATTCTTCCAACGATTGAGCTTTTTTAGCAAGAGCAATATTCCTTTGCCTCTGCTCTATAAGTTCTTCTTCTGATCGTTTTTGTAATTTTGCTTTTTCGTTTAGTAAAAGCTCTAAATGTTTTCGTTGTTTAGCTTGATCTTGCACTTCAATTTTTAGAGCCGTATACTCCGCAGTAATTGAATTGCTTAAACTAGTCAATTTTCTAAGATTCGCCATCAAAGAAAGAGTTCTTTCTTGCATCTCAGGAATAATAGCCCCCAACAAAACAGAACTGCGAATAGAAGTCAAAACATCATCAGGCCGAACCATGAGAGCGGGTGGTGGATTCAAACCCATCTTTTCTAAAACAGCTAACACTTCTGA
Source organism: Bartonella sp. A05 (assembly GCF_026930145.1). Classification (GTDB taxonomy): domain Bacteria; phylum Pseudomonadota; class Alphaproteobacteria; order Rhizobiales; family Rhizobiaceae; genus Bartonella. The sequence continues at coordinate 270,602 of NZ_JANHOJ010000002.1, forward strand.
AAACTCAACACAACGGCTTTTTAAATTTTGGCGTACTTGCACTTGCTGTGCTATAAGTTTCTTAAGTTTTTTTTCTCTGTCAGCAATATAATTTGCAACGTCACGTTCTGCTTTAGCTACTTTGATTAATTCATCAGTCAAAGTACGTTGGTCTTTTTTTAAACTATCAACTTGACGAGCAAGAAAAGAAGCCTGCTCACGGGATACAGAAATATTCTGACGAATTTCTGTTAACGCTTTATGCATTGCTTCACGATTATTCATATCTCTCGCATATGATACCGACGAGCAAACCCCCATGCTCAACATCAGAACCACAGACATCATATGTCTCTTATATAAATGAAACCACTTCATTTGTCTCACTATAAAACCCAAACACCTCAACTCAGAATGCTTTAAACGGTATCATCTAAAACAATATTAATAAGTGCACAAATAGATGCTAAAAACCACATGAAAGAATCAATCAACGGGCAAGATAATGACGAAAAAATGACAGCCCTATCAAGCTTTTTTTATACGAAATACGCAATTTAACGCGACCATCGCATCCTACAATGGATCTTCAAATTTTCAATGACGACAGACAATAAAAACGATTTTTCATGCTCATTAAAGACAATAAATCAATACTTTTAAAGCAAATTTTTACAAAATTTTCCACGAACAAACGCAGCATCTCCCAAATTCATCTATTTGATATATTTGTTGCTCTACAAAATAAAATCTCACAGCTCTAGTTCTTGTAAAAACAAGCTAAATAAGAGATTTGCATCTCAATTGCCTCCCAACACAAGTCAGATTATATTATCTCAATCTGAAACAAGCCATATTTTTTCTAAATTATAAAAAGCACGAATTTCTGGACGAAACAGATGCACAATGATATCGCCTGTATCAATCAACACCCAATCACCCCCAACAAGCCCTTCTACCCTTGCTTTACCATGTCCACTATCTTTCCAAGTGTATAACAAAGTATCGGCGATCGCCGATACATGACGCTGCGAACGGGCTGAAGCAATAATCATGTAATCAACCAAAAATGATTTTCCCTGAAGATCAATAGATACAATATCTTCCGCTTTTGTTTCTTCTAAACTATTGAGAATAATATTAAGACTATCCGCCACAGAAAAGGATTCCTTTTCTACTAAAACGATATTACGATCGCACTTTTGTGAAGTATTTTCCAGATTGATATCCTTTCTTATTGTTCGAAATACAAAAAAAGAGAAGCTATTCTAAAAAGTAAAGTTGCAAAATATTATCCAATATTCAAGAAAAATCATTCTTCTTTAAACGAAGCTTCGTTGAAGACTGAAACGACAAAGGTCCATGCAAATAAGTCCAAACCGGTGGATCCATAAAAGGCAACATTTTACTTTTTCTCTCATCCAATCGAAAAGAACGATAAGTTCGTGCCATAGGAGAGGAGAGTGCTGAAAAACCTGTAAAAGGGCGGTCAACAACAGCAATCGGAAGCATGGAGACAAGATCATGCCACCGATGCCAATAATGAAACGTTGCTAGACTATCTGCACCCATAACCCACACAAAACGCACTCCGCTATAGCGTGTTAGAATATGAAAAACCGTTTCTACCGACGTTGTGCTCTCCATAGCGCGCTCAAAACCTGTTACACGAATCTTTGGATGATGAATAAGCTCAATACTTAATCGCATCCTTTCATGTAAAGGTGGTAATTCTGTGCAATCTTTTAAAGGATTACCTGGAGTAACCATCCACCATAATTGATTAAGACACAAACGCTGAATTGCACTCTTTGAGACAAGAAGATGCCCCTCGTGCGGAGGATTGAATGAACCGCCAAAAAGACCAACAATATTGGACTTTTCAACATGCGGCATCCGATTTTCCAATTGAAAAAACGACTGTTTCAAGGTCGAACCTGCCCATTTCCTCGAATATGATATTGAAATGATGTCAGCTGTTCAACGCCGATTGGCCCACGTGCATGTATTTTCCCTGTTGCGATACCAATTTCTGCTCCAAAACCAAATTCACCTCCATCGGCAAATTGTGTGGATGCGTTATGCAGTAAAATAGCCGAATCCAAATGATTAAAAAATATCTCCACCACCTTCATATCCTCAGCGATAATTGATTCAGTATGTCCTGATGAATAACGCTTAATATGCGCAATGGCTCCCTCAACATCATCAACCGTTTTAACAGAAAGAATTGCATCAAGATATTCATGTGACCAATCGTCTTCAGAGGCTAATTGAACCGATGGCATAAGCAAAACAATATCTTCTGTTGCACGAATTTCACACCCCTGCTCCTGTAAAGAAATCAAAACAGGAAGAAACTTCTTTAATGCCCGACGATCAATTAAAACGGTCTCTACAGCTCCACACACACCAGTACGCCGCAATTTCGCGTTCAAAACAACCTTACGTGCCATCTCTAAATCTGCCGATTGATCGATATAAATATGACATAGCCCTTCTAAATGCGCAAAAACAGGAACACGTGCATCCGATTGAACACGCGCAACAAGGCTTTTCCCACCACGGGGAATAATAACATCAATAGCTCCATCCAATCCCTTGAGCATTTCGCCAACAGCTCCACGATCTGTGGTTTCAACCATTTGGACAACATCTCGCGGTAAACCAGCCCGCTCCAGTCCTTTGATAAATGCAGAATACAGAGCATACGCAGAATGAAAACTATCCGAACCACCACGCAAAATTGCCGCATTCCCAGATTTCAAACACAAAGCACTCGCATCAATCGTAACATTTGGTCGACTTTCATAAATGATACCAATCACACCAAGAGGTGTTCGTACACGCCTTATATGTAGACCATTTGGACGTCTCCACTCACTTATCACTTGCCCAACAGGATCAGGCAAACAAGCAATCTGACGAACGCTATCGATAATGGCACGCAAACGTAATGGGTCTAACTTTAACCGATCAATCATCGCCGACTTCAAATTATTTTGAGCAGCAAGGGCCAAGTCCTGATCATTCGCATGCAAAATCTCCGTTGATTGATCCTCTAGACTCAGAGCTATCATTTCTAACGCATTTTTCTTCTGTTCCGCAGAAATAATTGCAAGCTCTGAAGCAGCAATCCGCGCTCTTTGCCCCATGGCTTTCATTTGTTCTTCCAAAGTCATGCGATGATTAATCCAAAAAAGAAATAAAGAACGTAAAGAATAGCTTTTTTAAGACTGATCGGTCAAGCAGCGTAAAACCATATCATTGCGATGTACCATAGCAGAGCGCGGCGCGTATCCAAGAATATCTTGTATCTCTTCGCTTTTACGCCCCATAATGATGACCGCTTCAGCTTTACCATAGCTTACAAGGCCACGCGCAATCTCGACTCCTTGTTTATCAACAATTGCAACCGTATCTCCACGCTGAAATATCCCTTCGACCGCTATAACACCTGCTGCTAATAATGACTTTCCAGATTCAAGCGCCTTAACTGCCCCCTCATCAATCATCAAAATACCTGAAGGATCTAAATGGCCAGAAATCCACGTTTTCCAAGCACTTACTGGTTTTTTACTGGCAGCAAAAAAACTACTGCGTTCACCACGATCAATCGCCGCAAGAGGATTCATACGCTTTCCTGAAGTAATGACCATAGCCGTTCCGGCAGAATTTGCTATTTTTCCCGCATCAAGTTTTGTCTTCATCCCACCTCGTGACAACTCTGAAGCTGCAAAACCTGCCATTTTTTCAATATCACCCGTAATGGACTCGATAAAAGGAACAAATTCAGCCTTTGGATCCAAATGGGGTGATTTCGTATAAAGACCATCAATATCGGATAAAAGGATCAAAAGATCCGAACCCATCATAGTTGCAACACGCGCCGCTAAGCGATCATTATCACCATAACGAATTTCGCTTGTTGCTACGGTATCATTTTCATTGATAACAGGCACTGCTCCAAAACGCAAAAGCGTATTAATCGTAGCACGCGCGTTGAGATAACGACGACGTTCTTCCGTATCAAACAATGTAAGCAAAATCTGCCCCGTTCTCAATCCACGTTGAGCAAGAACATCACCATAAGCTTTGGCAAGTTCAATTTGACCTAAAGCAGCACACGCCTGACTCTCTTCTAATTTTAAAGTACCACTCGGAAGATGAAGCAATGTTCTCCCTAAAGCAACCGCCCCAGAAGATACCAATAAAATCTCAACTCCTTTTTGGCGCAACTGTGCAATATCACTAGCCAAACTTTGCAACCATCCAACGCGCAAACCTGTTTGCGAATCAACCAAAAGTGCAGAACCAACTTTAATCACAATGCGTTTATATTGTGCAAGTTCTTGCAATCTAACTGTCATTTCAATCAGTCCTGCTCATCCTCAAGCATATCATCTGCGCGTGCCATTTCAATAACCTGCGCTATAGCTCGCAACACATTTTCCAAACCTTCGTGACTGACTGCAGAAAACATCATAACAGATCGGCCAACTGCACTTTGCAAAGCCTCTTGTTTAACTTTACGTTCCTCAAGAGTAAGAGTATCGATCTGGCTTAAGGCCACAATTTCAGTCTTATCACTCAAATTATGTCCATATGCTTCAAGTTCATGACGAACAACCCGATATGCTTTAATAACATCTTCTTCTTGAGCGGAAATTAAATGAAGTAAAACACGACAACGCTCTACATGCCCTAAAAAACGATCTCCTATCCCAACGCCTTCATGAGCACCTTCAATCAAACCGGGAATATCTGCCAAAACAAATTCACGCGCATCAATACGTGCAACACCAAGATTAGGATGCAAAGTCGTAAAAGGATAACAAGCAATTTTCGGTTTTGCAGCCGTTACTGACGCTAAAAAGGTTGACTTTCCAGCATTCGGCAAACCAATCAACCCCCCATCAGCAATCAGCTTCAAGCGTAACCAAATCGCACGCTCTTCTCCATTCAAACCCGGATTGGCACGACGAGGTGCACGATTCGTAGAAGTCACAAAGTGAAGATTACCAAATCCACCATTGCCTCCTTTGGCAAGGCGATACCGTTGACCAACTTCTGTTAAATCACAAACCAACGTTTCATTATCTTCTTCAAAAATCTGCGTTCCGACCGGTACTCTAAGGACAACATCTGCCCCCTTTTCACCCGTCATATTACGCCCCTTACCATGACCACCTGTTTTGGCTCTAAAATGCTGCTGATAACGATAATCGATCAGCGTATTAAGCCCATCAACAACGATAGCCCAAACATCACCACCACGTCCTCCGTTGCCTCCATCGGGGCCTCCAAATTCTATAAATTTTTCACGACGAAATGATACTGCTCCTGCCCCACCATTACCAGAGCGAATATAAACTTTAGCCTGATCAAGAAACTTCATGGAAATGCTCACAGAGGAATCAATGAATTCCCACTTCTATAGAAAATAGATTGATTTTACCAGTTTTTCATCATTAACAAAAGAAAAACGATATATCCTATCCCTAAAAACGGTCTCGAACATTCTGACATTCAAAAAAAATTTTAAACTCCTTTACAGAACAAGATATTGTTCTGCCTTAGATTTTCCTTTAAATGTAAGCGCTAAAAGATAAAGTTCTACGGACTCTGCGCGACTTGCAGGGGGTTTTACGTGATGAACCGTTTTAAAATTCTGTTTCAAGGTCGTAAGAAGAATATTTTCTGCTCCTCCTTGAAAAACCTTTGCTAAAAAATGTCCACCAGGCTTGAGAACCGAAATAGCAAAATCAGCAGCAGCTTCACACAAATGAATCGTCCGCAAGTGGTCTGTCTGGCGATGACCCGTTGTTGGCGCTGCCATATCCGAAAGAATGACATCTGGTTGTGTTCCTAATGCATCAATCAATTTCTGTGGTGCATTTTCATGCAAAAAATCCATTTCCAGCATCAAAACTCCAGGCAATGGATCCATATGCAAATAATCAATACCAACCACGCTTGGCTTTTGATCACTTGATCCAACTTTACTTGCTGCCACTTGACACCATCCCCCTGGGGCTGCTCCTAAATCAATTATTTTTTGGCCTTTTTTTAATATCTTATAACGCTCATCCATTTCGATCAATTTATAGGCAGAACGAGAACGATAACCATCCACTTTCGACTGATGGACATAAGGATCATTCAAATGTCTTTCTAACCATCGCCGTGATGACGCCTTAATGGTCCCTGCTTTCTTCCTTACTCTCTGAGATAATGCATGCGACCCTGAGCCACCACGTCCCCCTGTTGATGTTGTCGTCGTTTTTTTCATAATTGCTTATCACCTCCATGTCGTGATAGATGCTAGCGTCTGAAATCTCTATTTTTACGATAACGCCAGACACCGTCGCGCAACATCAACTCTGTTAAAATGCCTTCCCTTACCCCACGATCAGCAACCCTCAATCGTTGACTGGGCCAAACTTCTCGAATAACATCCAAAATAGCACAACCAGCTAAAACAAGATCCGCTCTCTCTTGCCCAATACAAGGGTTCATTGCTCGTTTTATTATATCCCAAGACAATAAGCGCTTCGTCACAAGGGTAATGTCTGCATTATCCAACCAAATACCATCAATGAGACGACGATCGTAACGCTGTAAATTAAGATATATCCCTGCTAAAGTTGTTGCCGTTCCTGAAGTCCCTAAAAGATAAAATTTCGATCCCTGAGCTAACGCTCCTAATTTGTAACGATCTGAAAAATTATTTAAAAACCCCCGCACATAACTTTTCATCTTTTCAAAATCATCTAAACTAATATCCCTCCCCCCGAAACGTTCCGCAAGCGTAACAACACCAACTGGAAGAGATGTCCAAGCTGTGATTTGTTCAGCCAAACGCAAAGAACGCTTTTGGGAAACATCAAGAAGCACAATTTCCGATGACCCACCACCAATATCAAAAAGCACAATTGCATCGGTATTCGGCTCAACTAACGTACCGCACCCTGAAACAGCAAAACGTGCTTCTGTTTCTCGACTAACAATTTCTAACTTAAGACCCGTTTCATTCAAAACACGCTGAATAAAATATTCACCATTTTTAGCAGCGCGACAAGCCTCCGTTGCAACAAAGCGATAACGCTTAATACGCTTTTGATCTAACTTCCAACGACAAATCTTTAAAGCTTCAATTGTACGATTCATAGCTGCTGTACTAAGGAAGCCACTACTTTCCAACCCTTCTCCCAACCTGACAATACGCGAAAAAGCATCAACAATGCGAAACGATCCAGGCCTACTAGGAGAGGCGATAAGAAGACGACAATTATTGGTTCCTAAATCAAGTGCCGCATAAAGAGGTGAGGGCTTTAATTGAGAAAAACGTGAAAGAAAAAGTGTTTTTGTTTTTTTGGGTTTGATATTTAAAATCTCTTGACCATACAATTCACACGCTATATTCGATTGGAAAAATTCTTGTTTCTGCTTCCAATGCTTTCTATGTAGATGTTTTCTCTTACCAACAGAAACAGAATACATCTCTGTCTGTAACAACATAGAATGATTATTGTGTTTCCCTCCGCGATGACTGCACGATTTCTCTGTATTAAAATCGTACTCTTCCCCTCGTTTTGGCTCGTTTGAACCATAATCTAACGGGATCATTTTCCCTCATCCTTATAAGCGTTTCCCCCCTAATAAGTAAACGCGAGAATTATTCTATTAATTATTAAAGCTCAACATAACAGTGCAGCATCACATGACCAATAGCAAGAAAATATATTAATTTTTCACTATCTGGACAGTGTTATACAAAGATAAATGCTAAAAAAATAAGAATATAATTAAAGTAAACTCTTAATTAATAAACAATAAAGTCTTATATACAAAGATAAAAAGATGAAAATATATCAACTACAATTGGTGTATTGAAACTCAATATAAATAACTTTAGCTCTCATGAATAAGAAAGGGAAAATAACCTCCTTTAAGCTCATGTAAAAATTTGAAATTTATTGAACATGAGAAAATACTTCTTCTAAAAAGTATCATTCTTTTTTCGAGAGCTAGCATAACTTAAATATTCAAAGAAAAAAATGAAATACAATGACTGATTAAATAATACCCCTGCGAATCCAGATCATTCTTGCAATTTACGTATTAATAAATTTTGACCTATCTCTGTAAGGAAGTCAGTGCTTCATTTAGCCCTTTAAATGGTGTAGTAAAAGAAAATATTTCCCCCTCTTTAATTTTATAGGAAATGCGGACATTTTTATTCTGCTCTATTTGCTTACTGAAGATCGGTCCTACGGGCGTTTGCGCTAAACAAACCGCGTGATTGCACTGCGTATAACGGATAAGAACAGGCTTCTTTAAACCATCTACAAAAACTTGGATAGGAACATCGGTATCAGCGTCTGGCAAAGTCCGTAAGAGCATAACCGGTTGGCCATTTTTTGTACTCACAAGAGACCAGCTAAAGATTGTATTATCATCTCCGTCATGGATAGCCTGCGTTACATTACATATACCTTGCTTAAGCGTTCGATTTTCATCGCAAATCAAAGTCCAATTATGAAATTGCGTAATAACTCGGCGCGTCTCACCAGCTTCCCCACCAGGAACAGATAATTTCGGCGGATGCACCGTGTAATCCCTGTCTTTTTCAGTAGCCAAACCCTCACTCTTACCTAATAAAACAAGGGTAAATAAAAGATATTTAAAAATATTCCAGTTTTTCATCATAAATTCAGTATAACGCTAATTCCTGCACCCACACCCACATAACCTCCAGCACTCGTTATAGACACATTAGAACGGATGTTCCCATTTTCAGATGTATAACCAGCACCAAAAGCAATTGCAGATTGGCTACGCCATAAACCACTACCCACTGCAAGACTTAACTTCCCAGGGATATCACCATAACGTAAATTAGATACCGCCAAACCAATAGCTGCTGCTTGCCTTGCTTCTTTTCGTGTATCCTCAATATTATAATTTAAAATGTTAAATTGTTCATTAACATATCCTTTATTATAGCCGATAGCATTTGAAAAAGTATTATCTATTTTGGTATTCACCTCTTTGAGAGCAGCATCCAACTGCTGTTGGGTGTAATCATGCAACTGGCCACCATTCACTGCTTCTTTCGAATCTTTTTCAATATGGCCATTAGCAAGATTATCAATAACTACAGGATCACTTTCATTGCCTCCCTTTAAAGTTATATGATTATTCTTTGTATTGTCAGTATTTTTATCGTAGTTAACAAATTCCTCAGGCATATTATTAGGTTTATTAACAGCACCATCAATACCGTTCAATAAGGTATTTATATTATCAATCTTATTTTCGATATCAGAAATATGCTTGTCAATTTCCCAAAGCTGACCACCATTGACAACATCAGTAGCATTTTCTTCGGTTGTACCACGTGCTACATTGACAATCTTACTGGCTTTCCCCTTATAATAAGCATCATAAGCATTATTTTTCTCATTCCAACCTAAAATCTCGAAATCTACCTTCTTCTCTACCGTGTTTTTGACATCAATAATACGGTCATTGAGATCTGACAGACTGCTATTAACACTATCAAAAGCAGCAGCAACATTATCATAGCCTTTCTTCTCACCCATCATACCATCAGCATTAACTTGAAAAACTTTAAATGTCGGAGCGATCCATTTGCCTTCCTCATATTTTGCACCACCGCCAAAATATTGCGCAAGATCAGTACCCATTGAATAAAGCTGAGAACCAGTAATGACATCACTTGAATCAGAAGCTATACGGCCATCTAGAATAGACGTAATCTTGCCTTTGTTATCGACTGAACCATGAACAGCAACAAAGGCGCGTTGCCCCTCATCCCATAATAAAGCATCTTGCTTAATTGCTTGAATAGTCGAGTTCATAACGACATTAATAGAGTTAGTGAGAATACCCTGAACTTCACTTTCAACTTTCGTAACTTTACCATTAAGATCCTTAACGTCACCCTCAACTTGCGTGACTTTATTGTCAACACTCTTAATAACACCGCCAAATTTATTAAAAAACT
>NZ_JANHOJ010000003.1 GCF_026930145.1 Bartonella sp. A05
TTGAGCTCTCCATTTTTTGTCCAAAACAAGGGACTAAGTTTAAAATTAATACGTAACCTATAAAATTACGCGTATTTCTTCTGAATCTCCTGCGCCACCGCTGTAGGAACAGGCTCATAATGATCAAATTGCATTGTATACTGAGCACGCCCCTGACTCATCGAACGAAGTGTATTTACATAGCCAAACATGTTTGCCAAAGGAACCATTGCATTCACAACCGTTGCAATACCACGCGTCTCAGTACCCGAAATTTGCCCCCGACGAGAATTCAAATCACCAATTACATCACCAACATAGTCCTCAGGAGTGACAACCTCTACCTTCATAATCGGCTCAAGAAGCTGCGCACCAGCTTTTTTTGCCCCTTCTCGAAATGCTGTACGCGCAGCAATTTCAAAAGCCAGAACGGAAGAATCAACATCATGATAAGCACCATCAATCAAAGTAGCTTTTATCCCAAGCATAGGAAAACCTGCAAGAGGCCCTGACTGCATAACACTCTCAATTCCCTTCTGAACACCTGGAACATACTCCTTAGGGACAGAGCCACCAACAATTTTTGATTCAAAAATAAATTCATCTCCTTCATGTGGCTCAAAAACAATCTTTACACGAGCAAACTGCCCAGCTCCACCAGATTGCTTTTTATGAGTATAATCAATTTCGGAAACTTTTGTAATCGATTCACGATAAGCAACCTGAGGCTGACCAACATTAGCCTCAACTTTAAATTCACGGCGCATACGATCAACAATAATATCCAAATGAAGTTCACCCATCCCAGCAATGATCACCTGACCAGACTCTTCATCTGACTTAACACGAAATGAAGGATCTTCCGCCGCCAAACGATTAAGTGCAATACCCATTTTTTCCTGATCCGCTTTTGTCTTCGGTTCAATTGCAATCTCAATCACAGGATCAGGGAAATCCATCCGCTCGAGAATAACAGGCTTCAAAGGATCACAAAGAGTATCACCCGTCGTCGTCTCCTTAAGACCAGCAAGTGCAACAATATCGCCTGCAAACGCCTCTTCAATATCCTCACGAGAATTCGAATGCATCTGGAGCATACGCCCTACACGCTCTTTCTTTTTCTTTACACTGTTTTCAAGAGAAACACCCTTCTGAATCCTACCAGAATAAACACGACAAAAAGTCAAAGAGCCAACAAACGGATCATTCATAATCTTAAAAGCAAGCATAGAAAGTGGAGCATCATCTGAAGACTCACGTGTTATTTCAATCTCACTCTTAGCATCAATACCACTAATAGCAGGAACATCAACCGGAGAAGGAAGATACGAAATAACAGCATCCAAAAGTGGCTGAACTCCTTTATTCTTAAAAGCTGTACCACAAAGAACCGGATGAAACTGAACCCCTATCGTCCCTTTACGAATAAGATCTACAAGCTGCTCATTTGTCGGCATAACACCCTCTAAATAAGCCTCTGTTGCAACCTCATCAACCTCAACTGCCATCTCAACCAATTTTTCGCGATATTTCTCGGCTTTTTCTCTCAACTCAACCGGAATCTCACCCTCTGTAGCCACAGCACCAATACTACCATCCCACCGAAGTGCCTTCATCTCAATAAGATCAACAACACCTTCAAAATCATTCTCAGCACCAATTGGCAACTGAACAATAAGAGCTTTAGCGCCTAATCGCGTCTCAACCATCTCCACACTGCGATAAAAATCAGCTCCAATTTTATCCATCTTATTAACAAAAACCATACGAGGAACATGATACTTTTCAGCCTGCCGCCAAACAGTTTCCGTTTGAGGTTCTACACCAGCATTTGCATCCAACAATGCTATCGCACCATCAAGTACACGCAAAGAACGCTCAACCTCAATTGTAAAATCAACGTGACCAGGCGTATCAATAATATTAAAACGCCGCTTCCGTCCATCACGACCCTGCCAAAAAGTTGTCGTCGCAGCAGATGTAATCGTGATACCACGTTCCTGCTCCTGCTCCATCCAATCCATAGTAGAAGCACCATCATGCGTTTCACCGATCTTATGATTCTTACCGGTGTAAAACAAAATACGCTCAGTCATCGTAGTCTTACCAGCATCAATATGAGCCATAATACCAAAATTACGATAGTCTTCTATTTTATATTCGCGAGCCATTCTATTTGCCTTAGATCCCTAATACCTACCAGCGATAATGAGAAAACGCACGGTTAGCCTCAGCCATACGGTGAACATCTTCTCGCTTTTTTACTGCCGAACCACGGTTATTAGCCGCATCTACCAACTCACCAGAAAGACGATCAACCATTGTCGTTTCACTACGCCCACGAGCTGCTGCAATCAACCAACGAATAGCAAGAGCCTGACGACGCTCAGGACGAACATCAACCGGAACCTGATAAGTAGCACCACCAACACGACGAGAACGAACCTCAACATGAGGAGAAACATTTTCCAATGCTTTATGAAACAAAACCACAGGATCTGTCTTCACCCTACCCTCAAGTGAATCAAGAGCACCATAAACAATACGCTCAGCAACTGACTTCTTGCCATCATACATAATGGCATTCATAAATTTTGTAATAACCAAATCACCAAATTTAGGATCCGGATTAATTTCACGCTTTTCTGCTCTATGACGACGGGACATTGACTCTGGCTTTCAATATTTACTTCGGACGCTTTGCGCCATATTTAGAACGGCGCTGTTTACGATTTTTGACACCCTGTGTATCAAGCAAACCACGAATAATGTGATAACGCACACCTGGCAAATCCTTCACACGACCACCACGAATCATCACAACAGAGTGCTCTTGAAGATTATGCCCCTCACCAGGAATATAACCAATAACTTCAAATCCATTCGTTAAACGTATCTTCGCAACTTTACGAAGAGCAGAATTAGGCTTCTTCGGTGTTGTCGTATACACACGAGTACAAACACCACGCTTTTGCGGGCTCTCTTGAAGAGCAGGAACCTTATTACGCTTAACCGGAGCCACGCGCGGCTTGCGAATTAATTGGTTTACGGTAGGCATACAACCTTCCTCTTTAAATAATCTGTATTACTCTCACCCATTCGGGTTTTTACTTCTATCCATTCCAATACAACTAGGATAAATACTCACCCTAATATTATTGAAATATACTAAGCTTACACACAAAATCGGGCATGACTGCACATACAGCTTACCCGATCAAAAGCAGAGGAGGCAACAGCCTCTTGCGCTGGTATTTGCTTCATTTCTTGACAAACCCTGCTTGAAGCGATCTCAGGATAAATATCCTAAACGACTCTTACATCGGCTATGAGAATTTCTAATAGCGAGAACACATATCTTCGTCAAGTGCTAAACGGAAGAAAGTTTATGAAAAGTAATATATAATACTTTATCCATCTTTTTTAAGTAACTATAGCAAATTTTAAATTACCAGAACAATAACTCCACACAAAGATAACTGTAATAATAGTAACTTGCTAATTACATATTTGAGACATAAAATAAGCGCTATGAAAATTGTAACATGGAATATCGCTGGAATAAAAGCACGACATGAGACACTATGTAGATGGCTACAAAAAAACCATCCTGATATAGTATGCTTACAAGAAATAAAAAGTATTGATAAAAATTTTCCTCGCGATTTAATCGAAAGCTTAGGCTATCATATAGAGACACATGGCCAAAAAAGCTTCAACGGAGTTGCAATTCTCTCTAAAAAAACACCTGATGAAGTTATTCGCCGCTTACCAAACAAAAATAATGATGAGCAAGCACGTTATATTGAAGCTGTTTATTCAACAAATAAAGGAGCTATCCGTGTCGCTTCTCTCTATCTTCCAAATGGCAATCCTATCAACAGTGAAAAATATTCCTATAAAATAGAGTGGATGGAGAAATTGTATAAACATGCAAAATCATTACTTGCATACGAAGAACCTCTTGTACTCGCTGGTGATTATAATATTATTCCAACCACACTGGATGCAAAAAAAATTCAAGACTGGAATAATGACGCGTTATTTCTTCCACAAACAAGACAACTATTCCAACGTATTATTCATTTAGGTTTTTATGATGCCATCCGCTGCGTTACAGATAAGCCATCATTTAGCTTCTGGGATTTTCAAGCTGGTGCATGGCAAAAAAATAACGGTATTCGCATTGATCACTTACTATTATCACCAGAAGCTGTTGATCAGCTTGTGTGCGCTTATAGCGAAACAGACGTAAGAGGATACCAAAAACCTTCAGACCACACTCCCGTTTGGATTGATCTCAATATTGATTAAGAAATATTAAGAAGTATAATTTCTGTTTTATTGGGATAACTGAAAAAATAGTCTATCCAAAATTGCAAATATGCTACCTTGCATATAACTATATATCCTGAATATAATGATAAACATAAAAAATGGAGGAAGCAATGAAGAAAATACTGTCAGTATTTATTGCGACAACTTTCGTGGCTCTGACAAACGTTGCACAAGCTCAAAATGATACTCTTGAGAAAATAAAAGAAACTGGAACTATTACTCTGGGAGTTCGCGAATCGTCTATAGGACTAGCTTATGCACTTGGTAATGGTAAATATACCGGCTTTCACACAGAAATGGCTAAAAATATTATTGACGATATTTCAAAAAAAATTGGGAAGCCAATTAAAATTCATTACCTTCCTATCACATCGCAAAATCGCATTCCATTGTTAAAGAACAGTACCTATGATCTTGAGTGTGGCTCTACAACAAATGATTCTTCTCGCGCTAAAGAAGTAGCTTTTGCTTATGCAACCTATATCGAAGAAGTTCGAATTGCCGTAAAGAAAAACTCTAACATTAAGTCCATTGATGATTTAAATGGTAAAACGATTGCAACCACTACTGGCACTACATCTGTGCAGCTTATTCGTAAAAATAAACGTGCAAAAAACATTGATTTTGCAGTTGTAACAGGTAAGGATCATGGAGATAGCTTCCTGTTGCTAGAATCCGGCCGAGCTGATGCATTTGTCATGGATGTATCTATTCTCGCTGGGCATATCTCTAAATCAAAGAATCCATCTGACTATACGATTCTAGATGTTGCACTTTCAGTCGAACCGATTGCCTGTATGCTCCGATTAAATGACAAAAACTTTGAAAAAGCAGTCAATGATAGTATCATTCGTCAAATCAGTGATGGTTCTCTTGAAAAACTTTACAATAAATGGTTTATGGAACCAATTCCCCCTACGAATACTGTTATTAATCTTCCTTTATCCAAATCAACAAAGCATGCTTGGGAATATCCAAGCAACAAACCCCGGGAAGATTACATAGAAAATAACCAATAACAAAGATAGCCGAATTCTTTGGAAGTTGAATGCAGTTGTGTTTTAGTGTGTTTCTCAATAAACTGAGCATATGCAAACAGGGTTATTTTATTTGTCACATCTAGAAGCTAACTAACTTTAGGACATATAATGGACTTTTCTTTTCTATGCATGGATGATCTTGATCGAAATCCAGTAGCTGGATGTCTTGGAATCCCAGGCTTCAGTCATACATATCTGGATGCGCTGCTCAATGGTTTGAAAAATACAGCTATATTATCCATATTCTCACTAATATTAGCTGTATTTTTAGGTATTGTTATAGGAACAATGCGCACTCTGCCTAATACTTCCAAAATCAATTGTGTATTTCGCGCTATTGGCGGCATTTGGGTAGAACTTATGCGTAATATTCCTCTACTTGTACAAGTATTTTTATGGTACTTTGTCGTGCCTAAGATTTATCCGCCAGCGATCAATCTTCCTCCGATTCTATTAATAACCTTTGCCTTGGGATTCTTTACATCTGCACGCATTGCAGAACAGATTCGTTCAGGTATTGAAGCCATTCCTTCAGGACAACATTATGCAGCCATGGCAATGGGATTTAATACCTATCAAAGTTATCGCTACGTTATCTTACCACGCGCTATTCGCACAATAATCCCACCACTTACTTCAGAAGCAATGGGCATTGTAAAAAATTCATCTGTAGCATTCGCAGTTTCAATCAATGAATTGATGCAATTTCAATATCAAACGATTGAAGAAGTTAGCCATGTATATGAAACCTATTTGCTTGTTACGGTTCTTTATATTGTCATATCTTTGTTTGTATTTGTTATCATGACAATGATTGAACGGGTGCTTAAAATTCCCAATTTTCAAACAGAGGGGCATTGAATATGGTAGATTTCTTAAGCTCTTATTTTCCTTTTAATTTTTCAGATTTTGATTTTTCATTTTTCACTTTTGATGTATTTCGTTCTTATATTTTATCAGGCTTGCTTTTTAGCGTTTTCTTAACTCTTTTTGCAACGATATGGGGACTGATTTTTGGTGTTCTATTAGCGATGATGCGACTTTCTTCTGTTAAAGTGTTCTCCTCGCTTGCAATAATTTACATAACAGCCATGCGTTCAATACCACTTGTTATGGTTATCTTGTGGTTTTTTGTGCTTCTTCCTTTTTTGACTGGCACATCAATTGGTGCAAACAACTCAGCATTAATTACCTTTACTGCATTTGAAGCTGCTTATTTCGCTGAAATTATCCGCGCTGGCATACGTTCAGTCCCACAAGGACAAAAATATGCAGGACAAGCTCTCGGAATGACATATTGGCAAAATATGTACCTTGTGATTCTTCCACAAGCATTTAGAGATATGATTCCAGTTTTTTTGACACAGATCATTATCCTCTTTCAGGATACAACTCTCGTTTACGCAATTAGTGGAAATAGCCTTTTGAATGGTTTTGATCTTGTTTCTAATAATTTTGGCGTAAAACAAGAAGCCTATATTTTAGCAGCTATTTTCTATTTCATTATCTGTTTCACATTATCGCAGATGGTTTCATATCTACAGAAAAAAGTATCAATTATTCGCTGACAGGAAAAAAAATGACTACTCATATGATTGAAATAAAAAATGTTTCTAACTGGTATGGCGAAGTTAATATTCTTAAAAACTGCACAACCAATATTAACAAAGGGGAAGTTGTTGTAGTTTGCGGACCGTCAGGATCTGGTAAATCAACTCTCATTAAAACCATCAACGCTTTAGTACCTTTTCAAAAAGGTGAAATTTGGATTGATGGAGTACCAGTTCATTCTAAAGAGACAGATTTGTCTAAATTGCGTAGCCACGTAGGAATGGTATTTCAGCACTTTGAGCTGTTCCCACATCTATCCGTTATGGAAAATCTAATAATTGCGCAAATCAAAGTTTTGAAACGTAGTAAAAAAGAGGCGCTTGAGCGTGGTTTGATATATCTCAAACGTGTTGGACTTATTGAACATAAAGACAAGTATCCTGGACAACTTTCTGGTGGTCAGCAGCAACGTGTTGCGATTGCACGTGCATTAACAATGGATCCACTTGTTATGCTTTTTGATGAACCAACCTCCGCTTTAGATCCCGAAATGGTAGGAGAAGTATTAGATGTCATGATTGGCTTAGCAGAAGAAGGCATGACTATGATGTGTGTAACACACGAAATGGGTTTTGCCCAAAGGGTATCAGAGCGCATAATTTTTATGGATCAAGGCAGAATTCTCGAAGATTGTTCATCTCAAGAATTCTTCTCTGATCCGCAGGCTAGAACACCACGTGCGCAGGAGTTCTTATCAAAAATCCTTAATCATTAATATCATTACTTAAGCTATCTTCTATTACAGATATAAACATAAAGGCCTTTTATTATTTTAAGGCCTTTATATTGAGTGCTAAAAAAATTGTTGTATAAGACACTTAAGAACTATGATTGTCTAAAATATCAGCAGCTAATGATATTGCCATACGGCGTTCATATTCATCACAAATAGCGAAAGCACGTTCTTGCATAGAGCGAATCCAATTTTGATCTTTCACGTTAGCTTTTTCGTAAGCTGCAATTAACATCGCCATACCGCGAACTGTTTTTCCTTTCTGAAACAGCATATTTCCAAGCATAGCCTGAGCAGAAATGTTTCCTTTCTTAGCTGAAAGATAAAACCATCGTTCAGCTTGAGAAAAGTTTTTCTCCCCTACCTCGCCATTTAAAAACATCTTTCCTAGATAATATTGAGCCTTAGGATTCCCTTTCTTGGCTGAAAGATGAAACCATCGTGCAGCCTGGATAAAATTCTTCTCTCTTCCTTCACCCTTTAAAAATATTTTTCCTAGATAGTATTGAGCTATAGGATTCCGATAATTCATCGCAGCTTGCATATAAAGACTAGCTGCATAAGAAGGATTAGATTTTACAGATGATCCAGGAATACCTTTTCTAATATAACCAGCAAGCTTAACCAGTGCATCAGAAATATAGATTTTATTTTCTGAATCAAGATCTGAACCTTTTTCAACAATATTTGCGAAAAAATTATAAGCTTTATAATCATCTTCAGGGACACCATCACCATCTGCATAGATATGGCCAAGCTTCCAAATTGCACCAATATGCCCCATATTAGCTGCACAAAGTAATTCTGAAATAGCTTGATCTATTTGTCCATTTTTGTAAGCAGACATACCACGCTTCAAAAAATAAAATGAACGGGCATCTGTATTTTGAGACAAATTGTCATCCATTGCATAAGCAGTAGAAAAAGATTGTCCCAACGTAATAATAATTGAGGCTATTTTCCATAGCTTAGACCCATTTATCACTTAGAGTCTCTCCCTCTTTTACCATTATAGCAGGCCAGAAGCGTCTGAGCCCCTCTTCAAGATATTCCTTTTATAGAAAAAACAAGCATACCAGAATTATAAATTTAACAAAATATGTAGATAAGTAAAAATTATCAAAGATATCAGCTCACAATAACTTTTAACTTTCATAAAAAGCATGAAAAAGAAGATTGTAATTAAACTAACTTAAACGCTCTAAAGCAATAAACATCTTTTTCTTTGTAGCATGCAATTCTGTTATTCTTTTACGTTCAAGTTCAACAATTTCTGGCTTTGCATGTTCCAAAAATTTTGAATTATTTAATTTAACTGATATTTTCTCAATATCCTGTTCAATTTTATTGATCTCTTTTAGCAAGCGAAAACGCTCAGTATCTAAATCAATCAACTGCCCTAACGGTAAACAAAAAGTCGTCTCACCTAGAATTATTTGCGCCGATATAGCTGGAGCCCTATCAGAAAAATGAATCGTTTCAATACGAGCCAACCTCTTAAGGACGGAATCATAACGCTGCACACGCTCTTTTATTACCTCTCCTCCCTCTACGATAACAAGAGGTGCCCATGCAGACGCAGGAATATTCATTTCAGAACGCACAGAACGAATTCCACCAATAACATCAATAAGCCAATTAATATCGGTCGCAGCTTCTTCATCTGCAAATGTTCCCTGAGGCCATTGTGTCAAGACTAACATATCCTCACGCTTCACATCTGCCTTTGTTGTGAGAGACCACAACTCTTCCGTTATATGGGGCATAAAAGGATGAAGAAGCTTATAAACTTCATCAAGAACCCAAGCAGTACAAGCTTGTGCTTCTTTTTTAGAATCTTCATCTGAACCTTGAAATACTGGCTTGAGAAGCTCAAGATACCAGTCGCATAATGTATTCCAAATGAATCGATACAATGCACCAGCAGATTCATTGAACCTATAGTTTTCAATACCTGCAGTCACTGCAGAAACAGTTTTGGATAATTCTGTTAAAATCCAACGATTGAGTGCAAGCTTGGCTTTTTCTGGCTTAAAAGCTAAATCATGCTGAACACCATTCATTTGTGCAAATCGAGTAGCGTTCCATAATTTTGTAGCAAAATTGCGATAACCTGCGATACGGGAAGGATCCAATTTTACATCACGACCTTGTGCAGCCATAATAGCTAAAGTAAAACGCAACGCATCTGCGCCATATTGATCAATGAGTTCTAATGGGTCAATAACGTTTCCTTTTGACTTTGACATCTTTGCGCCCGTCTGATCTCGCACAAGAGCATGTACATAAACAGTTGGAAAAGGTACCTCACCCATAAAGTGAAGCCCCATCATCATCATACGCGCGACCCAAAAAAAGATAATATCAAACCCTGTAACTGATAGAGATGTTGGGTAAAAAGCGGTTAACTCACTGGTTTTATCAGGCCAACCTAGCGTAGAAAAAGGCCAAAGAGCTGACGAAAACCAAGTATCTAAAACATCTTGATCACGCGTTAACTGAACCACTTCACCGTAATAAGAGAAAGCTGAAGCCAAAGCCTCTTCTTCAGTTTTTTCAACGAATACAACACCATCTGGACCGTACCAAGCCGGGATCTGATGTCCCCACCATAATTGACGGGAAATACACCAAGGCTGAATATTCTGCATCCAATTAAAATAAGTTTTTTCCCAACTTGCCGGAACGAACCGTGTTTTTCCTTCACAAACAGCCTCAATTGCTGGTTTTGCTAATTCCGCAGCATTCACATACCATTGATCTGTTAATAACGGTTCAATAGGCACTCCACTCCGATCTCCATGAGGAACAGCATGTGGATGATCGTCAATCGATACAAGATATCCTCTTTCTTCCATCAAAGAGACAATCCGATCTCGTGCAACAAAACGATCAGATTGGTTTAAATTCTCCACAAAATCTTTCAATTCATCCGATAAAAACAAACCATCAAAGAACGCATCATTATCGCGCAAACAAATTTCAGCATTGTGCGTAAACACATTGATTAAACGTAAATTGTGTCGTTTTCCCACTTCAAAATCATTGAAATCATGTGCTGGAGTAATTTTTACAGCACCGCTTCCCTCTTCAGGATTTGCATAAGAATCACCTACAATCAATAATTTGCGACCAACGATTGGTAAGATAGCATTATGACCTATAAGATTTTTATAACGCTCATCTTCAGGATTAACCGCAATTCCTGTGTCGCCAAGCATCGTTTCGGGTCGTGTCGTTGCAACTGTTATAAAAGTTGTAGAATCATCCGGATCAAAAACTTTACCTTCAAGAGGATATCTAAAATGCCACAAATGACCGTTTATTTCTTTTGCTTCAACTTCAAGATCCGAAATAGCCGTTAATAATTTTGGATCCCAATTAACCAGACGCTTATCCTTATATATCAATCCTTGCTTGTAGAGCGTAACAAAAACTTCACGAACAGCCTGAGATAAGCCTTCATCCATCGTAAACCGCTCACGTGACCAATCACATGAAACACCCAGACGCCGTAACTGATTGATAATGATTCCTCCAGTCTCATGACGCCATTCCCAAATACGATCAACAAATTTTTCCCTACCCATTTCTTGACGCGTTGGCTCTTTGCGTTTTGCAAGTTGGCGTTCAACAACCATTTGTGTTGCAATTCCCGCATGATCCATTCCAGGCTGCCATAAAACATTTTTGCCACGCATCCGCTGAAAGCGTACTATAATATCTTGGATTGTCGTATTTAACGCGTGCCCCATATGAAGAGAGCCTGTAACATTAGGTGGCGGAAGCATAACGCAAAAAGAATCTGCATGTAATTTTGCACCTACACCCGCTCTAAAAGCACCACGTTTTTCCCACTCTTTTGCAATCCTTGCTTCTATGGAAGCGGCATCATAGTTTTTTTCCAGCATTCTTACCCACTTAATTCACAACGCCACTAACAACGCAACCGCACTCCAACACTCAATCATACTACCTACAAGTGCCGTTTATTTCAAACAACTTCACAAAAATACAAACAAACCTTTTATGATAGTTAAGGTGAAACACTAGATCATCAAAGATAATAAGTAAATAAATACTTAAGGTAATTTTTTAATCGTTTTGACGATCTCTTCGCGTAAAATCTTTTCAAGCAAAACAGGCAATTGACGTTGTAACCATTCTGCTATGGCCGGACGCAATACATTTTCTGCAATTTTCTCAGCAGAAGAGACACAATACGCAGACAATCCTAAAGAATCAGAAGCGAAATTCTCTTGCTTTGACCTAAACACCTCATCATCATATTTTTTTGTTTTATGAACCGAACTCTGATCTTCAGAGGAAAGATTCATCTTTTGTTTTTGCGTATTTATACTCACTGTATTATTTTCGCTAACTGTATTATTTTCTATTTTAAGGCCATTTTGTACTTGTGGTAAAGGAAAATCTTGTTTTTCAGAAGGGAAACCAATACGATCAGCTAAAGCCTTCATAGCATCATCAACTGATGAAGAAGCTTCGTAAATGCTCGCCGATGGGACTTCCAAACGATCTGTCGAAGCACTTACTGCGACATTCTCTTCACTTGAAAAATGACCTGTTTGAACCGCATTCTCTTCGATTATTTCACGAATAGACGTCAAAATCTTATCCATACTTGGCTCACGCAATGCACTGGAACTTTGTACCATAACTCAAACCTCTCAAAGACGCAAAAAATAGAATCATCCTCTCAATATGATCAGACGAATTACAAAATTAATATATCTCTTCATACCGAAAACGATGCTACACACAACTTTCTTCCCCTTGATTAAGTAAAAGAACCCGCATATTTTTCAACATAATCAACTATTGATTTATTCGTCCTTTAGAAGCTAAAATTACTTTTGCACATAAAAAATCGCTTTTTACATTCTCAGCATACTTATTTAATAATCTTCAATCCTAAATAGTCCGCAGTCAGTTTACCAATAGAAGATTGTACATTATAGCTTGCAACAACAGCATTACATTCCGCAGTTATCAACGCAATTTGAGCATTAATCAACTGGCTTCGAGAATTTAAAACATCCAACGTAGTTGCTTGCCCTACACGATTTTCTTGAACACGACCTTTAAAAGCAATTTCAGCAGCACGAACACTCTCACGATAAGCAACAACAGACGCTTGTGCACCCTCAAACTGAAACCAAGCAGAAGTTAGTGCCTGCCTTATATTACTGTGCGCCAAATCAAGCTGGATGCGAGCCTGTCCCAGTTGCTCTTTTGATTGACGCATCTGCGCAGACGTACGCCCACCTTCAAAAATTGGAACACTCACCAAAATCCCAACCGAATGAGAAGCTCCATCTTCTCCCAAACCACTATAAATTTTATTATAGGACCTTGTCGCAGAAAAATCAACCTTAGGAAGTAATGCCCCCTCTTTTGCTTTTACATTATAAGCACTAGCATCAATCAAATATTTCGCATAAAGAATTGCTGGATGCATAATAACACCCATTTTCTCAGCTGCATCAAGACTTACAGGCAGATCTTCTGCTACCGGCGGACGTTCCAATTTTTTAGGATCATAACCAATGACTTGCCGATAAGCTGCCTCTGCTGACTTTACATTAGCACGCGCAAGCATGAGATCAGAAACAGCCACAGAACGCGCTGCCTGCGCTTGAGCAAAATCAACGCGAGCCCCTTCCCCCACATCAAGCCTTGCTTTATTTGCACGAACTTGCTCTTCAAGAGCCACCAAATTTTCTCTACGGAGATCAGCAATGCGACGCGCTTGATACACATTAGTATACGCTGTCACAACGTCCAAAAATACATTTTGCTCAACATTGCGAAAATATTCACGCTGTGCTTGCATTTTAACTTGAGCGGAAAAAAATGTATTTTGCGTGACAAAACCGTCAAATATTCTCTGATTTAATTTTATTCCTATAGTTCCAACAGCATTATCGGAACCTGTGATGCCATTATTACGAACATAGCTTCCTACCCCTTCAATTTGTGGTAGAAAACCCGAGCGTGCAACAGCGACATCCTCACCTGCGATACGCACAGCTACACGCTCACTATTCAATTTGGCATTATGTACATAAGCTTTAGAAAAAGCATCCTTTAATGTCTCAGCACAAGCCGATCCTGATACAAAACCACCCAATGTTAGCAATAAACATACATGAAATTTCTTATTTATTTTAAACACAAAAATAAATCCTAAACCAACTACTTAACCATCCGCTATTCACAGATAGTAAATTAAAATATAAAATTAGGCGCTTTTAAAAAACCCGGAAGACCTTTTACAGCGAGGTTAAAAGCACGGCGACCCGAAACAACACCTTCTTCTTTCACATAGATTCGCGCAACACCTGCATTACCATGTCCTTCAACAACAACAAGACGTCCCCCTTCTTTCATTTGTTCAAATATAACATCAGGAATAAAATCGACAGCACCTTCAATAAAAATGACATCATAAGGCCCTTCAACAGCATATCCCTGCTCTAATGATCCATGAACAACCACCACATTATCACAATGATTACGTTCTAAAATCTTAGCTGCTCTTTCTGAAAGAACCTTATTATTTTCCAATGCAATTACAAATCCAGCAAGCTTGGAAAATAACGCCGCACAATAACCACTATTGGCACCGATATCTAAAACAATATCCGATGGTTTTGCAGCAGCAAGCTGTAATAATTTTGCTAAAGATGCAGGCCCCATTAAATAGCACGCTGGCAAACTATTTTGCGCTGGAAATACAACAATATCACTATCAAGATAACTTAAATCTTTACTGCTTTCAGGTACAAAATCTTCACGTGGCATCGTTAAAAATGCTTCCAAAACCGATAAATTCGTTACATCTACTGTACGAATTTGATTGTCAACCATTTTGCGACGAAGATCTGCAAAATCCACAACCATAATCAGCCCCTTCTTCCACAGATAACGCACACCTAATAGAATGGCAACAGTCGAAAACAAAATACTCTTCTTTAGATGTTACAGAAAAGTACTCTACAGTCAACAACAAGATTTCAACTTCGCCTTTATTTTCATACAAATGTCTGTGTAGAGAGTTAAAGGAAAGATTATTAAAGCGTACTCTTGCAGGAAACTATTTTACCAAAATCGACTGGAGGCCTCGCCCGGAATCGAACCGGGATACAAGGATTTGCAGTCCTCTGCGTAACCATTCCGCCACGAGGCCTCATAAAAAATACGGAAACTATCACTAAGGGAAGGCAGCGCATCCGTCAAGATATAGAAATCTCCTTATAATCTTTTTGCTTTCTTTATGCAATTTTATTTTTTTTTAGAAAAAGCAATTTTACCCTTTGCAAATCAATATTGCTTTGCTATAGCCTCTATGCATATTGGTGTTATTCCTCGGTAGCTCAGCGGTAGAGCAACCGGCTGTTAACCGGTTGGTCGCTGGTTCGAATCCGGCCCGGGGAGCCATTATTTTTTATCAAGTTTGAATTTATTCTTTTATAGTTAAGGTTTGCTAAGGTCTAACTATTATAGCATTTGGGTTTTCCTTTACAAAATCGATAAGGCCTTCAATACGATCTCTTTAAAAGTTAGGTTTTCCAATTGCTACAATTAAAATCATAATGTCCTTAGAAGTAATTTTTTCTTCTAATACTTATATTTAAGATGCCTGTTTTATTGACTTGCGAAAACGAAACGATTTTGCACGCTTTGCTGTTTCTTTTGCCTTTTCGTGTCGTTTACTTTTAGCCAAAGATTTTCTGCTATGTGGCTGTGCCATCTTATTTGTGTGGCCAGAGATCTGCTTTAGATGTTTAAATTTGTTCAAAGAACGTTTCTTACCATTTTTTGGCTCTCCACCTTCTGGCGCTAATAGCTTTTCCGGGAAATCTGAAAACTGAGGGGGAATTTCTTCACGTGTCAATTTCATACGAATCAAACTCTCTACCGCACGCAACCGTGTCCGTTCCGTTCCTTCATCAAAGAATGTAATAGCATCACCCGATGCACCATTACGTCCCGTGCGGCCAATGCGATGTACATAACTTTCAGCTTCATCCGGTAAATCATAATTAATAACGTGACTGATTCCTGAGACATCAATACCGCGTGCAGCAATATCGGTTGCAACAAGAATTCTAACCGATCCTTCTCGGAAAGCTCTTAATGCACGTTGCCGAGCATTTTGTGACTTATTTCCATGGATCGTTGCAACAGGATATCCTGTTTTTTCCAAATGACGCGAAACAGCATCAGCACCATATTTTGTTCGTGTAAAAACAATGACCGAAGCTAAAGCTGGATTCGTTAGAAGCTGGCTCAAAACATTTTTCTTTTCACGAGTAGGAACACGATATAACTTCTGAGTAATTTCTGTAGCAGTTGTTCCCTGAGGAACAATTTCTATTTTTACTGGCTCCTTAAGCAAACTATTTGCAAGCGTAGCAATTTCTTTCGGCATTGTTGCAGAAAAGAGTGCTGCCTGACGCTTATGATGCAAAAGTTTTGCAATTTGCCGTACATCGTTAATAAAACCCATATCTAACATACGATCTGCTTCATCTAGAACTAAAAAACGAGACTGAGAAAGATCAATATATTTTTCACGGGCAAGATCCATTAAACGTCCTGGCGTTGCGATCAAAACATCCACACCCGCTTTCATACGTTTGATTTGCGCTAAACGCGATACTCCACCCAAAATCAAGCATGTTGAAAGATGCGTTCCTTTTACAGAAGCAATAATCGTTTCCTCAATCTGCACAGCAAGCTCACGCGTAGGAGTTAAAATTAAAGCGCGCGCAGTTTTAGGGTGACGTTTATTACCTAAAGCTAAAATCTGACTCAAAATGGGCAGAGTGAATGCCAATGTTTTTCCAGAACCGGTCTGCGCAATACCTAAAATATCATATCCCTTCAGCATTATAGGAATAGTCTGTTCTTGAATAGGTTTAGGTTTTCTTATACCAGAAATAAGCAGGTTTTTAATTAAAAGAGGAGACAAACCTAATTCTGTAAATACATTTTCTTTATCTAAATTCAAAATAAAATCTTTCCTTACTCAATAACTATAAACAAGTAACAAACTGAATTACCTTACTTAAAAACCTGCACAACAGAGATCATGATATTTAACAGTTGTAAAACAACGCTCTAAATAAGAACAAGCGTTTATGCAACCCATGAGAATCTTGAAAACAAAATGAAGATGCACACAACTCTCTTTATAAAGAGCAAATCAATCAACTAAAAGCACCTTCACTTGCACTATCTATTATTGGATCAAAACAAAAAAGCATACACTCTTGCAAAGTATATTTATTATACATAAAAAACAATATTCTAATTGTTTATTTTTTTACTATTGTTTCCGCTGGCAAATTTATCCCATTTAGGTCAGGATAAATCTCAAGAAAAACTGGATTTTGTACCGTTTTTTGTCCACCATAGATTAAATACCATTTGTCATTATCAACTATCGCTAATGTTTTATATTGAATGACCCGATCTTTTGTCTCAAGCCTAGTTGGAATCAAAGCGTAGAAAGTACCTTTATCTGTTTGTCGATAGTCTATTTTTGTTTCATCTAAATGATAAGAATCAATAGAAAAATTTTTAAATTGAGCGCGGAGCTGTTCAAGAAAACTCTTCCGTAAATCAACCTCTGTTGTGTTTAATCGACGTGCTATTTCTTTATAAAGTTGATCAGGCATATGAGTAGAAATAATTGCAAAATCTCCCTTTTTCACGGCATCATTAATATCAACAACTAAATTCGAAAGCTCAATTCGTTGTACTGACGCTGGTTCAGAAGCAAAACTCTGTCTGCCAGCCTCTAATAATAGAAATACCCCCAGCACAAGGTAAAATATAGACTTCATTTTTACATCTCTTCTGTCAACAAGAAATTCAGCTACTCAAACTACAAAATCAAATAATGTTTGATCATCGGTAATATCGCGATAGGACCAGCCTAATGCTTGAAAATTATCCTCTAATAAATAAAAATTATCATATTTTTTTGTTTCAATTGCAATTAATACAGAACCAAAATTTCTAGCTGATTTTTTTAAATATTCAAAGCGTACAATATCATCATCTGGAGATAACTGATCAAGAAAAATGCGCAATGCACCAGGATGCTGTGGAAAACTAAAAATAAAATATTTTTTCAACCCCTGAAAACGTAAAGAACGCTCTTTAATATCCGGCAAACGTTCAAAATCAAAATTACCTCCCGAAATAACCAGAAGAATTTTTTTTCCTTTCAACTCCTGATGAGAAATGCTTTTAAGAGCATCAATCGATAAAGCGCCAGCTGGCTCAAGCACTACGCCTTCAATATTAAGCATTTCAACCATTGTAGAACAAATCCGATTTTCAGGAATTGTAATAACAGACTCCGGCAAAAATTGCTTCAGCATTGCATAATTTAATACACCAATTTCAGCCACGGCAGCACCATCTACAAACGCATCAATACTATCAAGTTTGACATGTTTTCCTTTGTTCAAACACGCAAGCAGACTCGCAGCTCCCTGCGGCTCCACAAAGCGAAGCTCTGTTTTCCAACCGTATTCACGTAAAAAATTACTTACACCACTAGCCAAACCACCACCACCTACAGGAACGATTATTAAATCTGGCTCACTCTCTCCATTGAGCTTTTTCCATTGCAAAGCAGCCTCGCACAAAACTGTTGCCTGTCCCGTGATAATGCGCATATCGTCAAAAGGCGGTGCCATCACTCCTCCACCCTCAGCAACAAAAGACTGTGCTGCCGCATAGCATTGGTCAAATGTATTACCAATCAAACGGATTTCAATAAATTCCTTTCCAAAAATGCGCGTCTTATCAATTTTCTGTTGCGGTGTTGTTTTAGGCATAAAAATAACACCTTTACGTTTAAAATGGCGACAAACAAAAGCAATCCCTTGAGCATGATTACCTGCTGACGCACAAACAAATGCTGTATCTTGGGATATTTTCTCAAGCATTTCTGAAACAAAATTGAAAGCACCGCGGATTTTATACGATCGCACAGGTGTCAAATCCTCACGCTTTAAATAAATTTCCGCATCATATTTTTGACTAAGATAGTCATTTCGTTGCAGTGGCGTTTCAGAAAAAACATTATGTAAAGCCGTCATAGCCCTCGTTACATCTTGAACAAATTGACTCATAGCGCCAACTATTTCCCCACTTCATTGCTATTCTCAAAATCTCTTCTAAATGCAAAAACGATCATTGTCAGTAAAAATTATATCAAAAAACTAAAGGTTTTTCTTTTATGATTAATTCTTGATTCAATAAAAGATATAGCTTATGAAGAGGTCTTCATTGCGGACGTGATGAAATCGGTAAACATAGCAGACTTAAAATCTGCCGGTCTAAGGCCTTGCGGGTTCAAGTCCCGCCGTCCGCACCAGTAATATGAAATTTTCCATTATTTTTCAAACAGTTATTTAAAACTAAAAAAATAAAACCACCTTTTAAACCACCTTTCATGATGCTATTACAGTGCTATCAGGTGATACCTGTAGCTATAGAAAATACGAATCAAGAGAGGAATTCGAACCCTAATTTCACATAAAATAATGCTTTGATTTTATTGATATTTTTTAAAGGTAAGGGACGATAAAATAAGGTTAGGGAATAGGATTTTCCAATTTGTCTCTATGTGGTTTGTCAACGGTTATTTTTTTAAAGGATTTTCAAGGTTCCTTCAAAGGGACTTTTAAGAGTCCCTCGAAGACTATTTTTCTTCTGTTAGAAATCGCAATTTGTGATGATCAACTCTTTGGCAAGAGCATTATTTGAACTGCCACATGAATAAGATGTAGTGACCTCTTTTATGTGAAACTGACTAAAGGTTTTTCGAATCTCTGGCACGTCATTTAAAGAAAGAAGAAACTTCCCTTTTAACTGTGAAAGAATCGTGGACATCACCTGATAATCTTCCCGCTTAAAGAGCTCCTTTCCGTAGTAATCCTCAACACCCCAATAAGGTGGATCAAGATAAAACAAGATGTTGGGTCGATCATAGCGAAGCATAAAATCTGACCAGTTTAAATGTTCAATAGTGACCCCTGCCAAACGGCGATAAATTAGCTCTAATGACGCTTCAACCTTAAAATAATTAAACTGTGCGCTGCGGCTTGTTTCTGCACAAAACGTGCGATTCACAACTTTACCGCTAAAGCCTAATTTCTGGAGATATAAAAACCGAAGAGCGCGCTCTAGATCAGTTAAAGTGGCTGGATCTTGTCGAGAGAGACGTTGAAACTCTTGACGGCTCGTGATCTGGAACCTTAACAGATCCATAAATGGCTGATAATGGCGTTGCAACACGCGGAAAAAATTTACTACATCGCCTGAGTAATCATTGATAATTTCCGCAGATGGTCTCAATTTTCTCCTAAAGAAAATCCCACCCATTCCGATAAAAGGTTCGGCATAAAAATCGTGAGGAATGTCTTCAATGATTTTGACAATGGTTTTGGCCAACCTTCTTTTGCCACCAACATAAGCAGCAGCTGGTGTGATCGGATCAACCGATTTGAATGTTTCATAATGGATTACGTTCATACTTTTTTAAAAATCTTTCATACATACTGGTCATCTTCTCATTGATTCAAATGATAAGAAATGGCTGCGATGTTATGTGTTTTGGCATCGGACGGGGTGTTTGCAAACTGTTCCCGTTGGCTGGGTAACCAGCCCAGCCTTTATTGCTTGTGTTTCTCCTTCCCTTTTCTGGTGTTTCTAGTATAATTTCTGTGGTACAACCGCTTGACTTCTCATAGCGATGGATAACCATAGAGCTTGATGACCACGCGCGTGCAAAGAACAATAGTTTTTTGGATATTGTTAAAGAAGATTTTGAAAAGTTGTTCAGCTCTTTAAAAGCCACTTTTTCAAATGTGTGAAGATACTATCGAGTGCGTCCATAAGACGTGCAAAATCAAGAATAATCAAAAATATAATGAACATGATCCATTTCATGCAGCGAGACATCATTTTTACACCTTGGTAGGTATTGATCATCTCTTGTAGCAGCTTTTTCTCAGCTTCTGTGAGATTTATATTATTTTCATTTTGTCTTCTGGCCATGTTTCCAACCACATAAATATTCACCTTGCTTGTTATGTTTTAAGATATCGCGCGCTAAATCTGAGCTGATCGTCTTGAGATCTTGCTGATCCAAATAAATCGCTGACCAACCAACGCAAGAAACATAATCATTTGTTGCGCAGCCAGGAAGAAAGCTCAGTGCGCACATCAGCATCACTTTTCTTGTTAATGTCATTATCTACCTCCAGACGTGTTATTGCTGCCTTTAAAGCATTGTCTGTTTGCTTTTGTTGCTCAGTCTTTTTTCCAAGGTAGAAGATCTTGGTTAAAGTCATAAAAAAAGCGGCCAATGCCGCAAACACAACGATGAGATATTGTTTCCACTGGATCATAAATGCTCTTCCCTCAAGCGTTTAGTCACAAATATAATGCCCGTACATGCAGCTAAAACCATAATAGCTGCTAATGCCCATTGAACTGGACCATTGCCGGCAAGAACACCTCCAAGCCCTGAACAAGAAGCAATGATGGGTGCAAGAAGTTCTGCTTTTAAAATACCAGCTGATTCTTTTGTTTCGACCGTTTGATAATTACAGCAGACATAAGCGCCTTTAACCCATAGTCCGGCTTCTGCTGCTCGGCGATTGACAAGACCTTTAAGACGTTTCCCACCGGCTTTGATCCATTTCTGTAATTCCGCTGGAACAAATTCATAATCCCCTTTATTCAGCTTCTTTAAGAGTGTAGAGTTACAAAAAGCCTTGCTTCCCACATTATAGCAAAAAGACACAAGAGCAGAGAATTGCTCATCATTTAAAGGTTGAAGAACCGCCTTTTCAACGGTTTCTTCAAATTGTTCTAAATCGCGTCGTAAAATAACTTCCGCTTGACTGGCCGTGATCTTCATACCGTCCTGCACAATGGGTTCACCAGCTTGTTCCGTATGGCCATAGCCAATTGTCCAAACACCAATGGCATCTTGATAAGCGTGCAAGCGCAAACCTTCCCATTGTTTAATAAGCGCAAGTCCTTCTTTTGATATTTTCCGCATAGGTTTCTCCATAAAAGCTTCAAGTAATTTCTGCACGTTTCATGTTAGGTATCTTCTTCTGCCATGTGGATGACGCCCTCGCCGTCATCATAGGATGCACTGGGTGGTGCGTTTGGATCGATCCTATCGTCTTTGTCTGGTGTTGTCTGCGTGATGTTTTGTGCCGCATCTTCTTGCACCTCATCAAAAAGTTCGCACTCTATTCTTGTTGTGTAACCACCCTTTGGCGAAAAGCTATGTTTTACGCTTTTGATGCGCCATTCGTCTGGAATATAAGGCCGGAAAGGCGGCATCTGAACAAGCTTAGCTTCTGCCTGAATAAATGGATCACCATCCATATCACAGATAAAAGAAGCCTTACCGCGCAAAGACTTATTGCGATAAGCAGAAATTGCTGCAACGGCTTCTGACTGATTGTGATAAGTATATTTCAAAACATGAAAAGGTGGATTCCCGACTGTGACCTCTCTTTTTTCACCACTACGTAAATCATGATAGGTTGCAATCACACCGCCTTTTGTCTCTTCTTCTTTTCTGGGATCAGGTGCTGTTTCTATTCTTTCTAGATCAGAAGGTGCTGATATGTCATTCTTATCCATATGAATGAGCCCCTCTCCCTCATCAATTATTTCCAGTGCACGTGCATCGGTGGCGGCTTTTTGATCATCACCTGCATCCATTTCTAAGCCATTTGCTACTCCGACTTCATCCCGTGCACTGTACCTAAAATGCCAAGAGGTACACAGCTCTTCATGAACAATGACTATGGGAAGTGCTTCTCCGGTTATGGCTTTTCCCTCACCACATTTGGCAAGAACAAGTCTACCTTCCATAGGCTTTGCTACGGCGTCATATTCCCCAGCAAGACGCGCTGCAAAAGCCATATCGCTTTCAGAAACTTGGTCAATGTGACGAACAACGATTTTTGCAAGAGTAGGATCAGTTTTTAAACTATAACCATTGCGCGTTGCTATTTCTTTAAAAATACTGCCCAATGTTGTCTGATGGTAGGATTGGCTTATCGGCGTTCGATATGCCGTATTCATAAAAGCTGCACGCCCTGTAACACTTAATATTTGCGGTGAATTGCTCACAGCAATCTCATCAACCAGATATGTGCCCATAATGCGTACTTTTCCACTTTCATAGCCAAGTATGACAGTGAGCATAGTACCAATGAGAGGAATATCCAGAAAACCATTATCCCTTGCACGCACACGGTCATCAAGCTCTATGGTAATACGATCGCTTTTGTCTTCTGCTTCGTCGGTGATTTCAAGGGATACCACATAATCCATGAGTGTTCTTGTAATGTCTTCACCATTGGCTAACACCCTGCAAAAGGGCTTCACGGTTTGCTGCCCCAAAGTCTGATGACCGGTGTTGCTTGAGGATATGGCAAGGAAGGCAAAAGAATTGTGATACCAGCTTTTAAAATTGCCCCATGTTCTGCAAGTCCATAATTGGCAGTATAAACACGCTCGACAGCCAGTGCCTGTTGGCCTTTTGGATAGTGTCTCCAGCAAATTTCATCAACCATATCACCATCTTTTGTGACATAAAAATCGCCCATTAATCCTCCCCATATTCCCTTAATTTCAAGAAAAATTCTTGTTTTCGTGGAGTGCCGTTTGGATAAAAAAAACTTTGCTTTTCATCGACTGCAAGAATGACAAATTTGCCTAAAATCCTGCCCTGCCCCGTGACCAGTGTATGCGCTCCTTCATGCGCCATCTGTCGTAAATGCCCTAGCTGCCCATAACTACTTTTAAACTCTGGATAAATCACACCTCTTAAAGACAATTCCGCATTGGCAATTGCAGGCAATTGAAGAGTTGCCTTCCTTCCCAATCGTCCTTGTTCAACCCATGGAACATCATAAGACATATCGAGTGTTTGATAGGCAGCCGTTTCGATTGAAAAAACAAACTCCCCCAAAGCCAACATCATGCTGTTTAATCCGAAAAGCTTGAAGCAATGGCTGCATATTGTTGTCTGGCATGGCTCTCAAGTGCTCTATTCACAGCGGCTTTGATATCTTGTGGTGAACCACTCCCCCCGAAATATTTAAATTGGTAATTGTTATGGAGGCATCAATCTCAGAAGGCTTATTGACCACAATCGGTTCAGGAATGTTAAAGGCCTCAACTTTTATATTGGTAGCTTTCATCCGTTGTGTTTCTACGGTGGCTGTCTGAACACTACCTGTGCGCTTTTCTGAAGGCGCATTTGTGACAACCGTTGTATCAATAAGTCTCCTAGCACGTGCACTGGTTTCATCAGTTAGATGTTTAATGACTTCTGTAGAGTTTTTGCGGATATTAACATTGAAGCCAAGCTTCTCTTTGACAAAATCAGGCATCCAATCCGTTAATTGTTTCACCATACTATGCAGCCATTCTGTCATGGCAGACCACTTACTTTTGAGGCCTTCCCAAAAGCTTTTAATGAGATGAGCGCCGGCTTTCACTAAATTGATCTCAAACAACCATTGAATCACGCCATTGATTGTGTTCTTAAAAGAATCCCATAAAGCACCGAACTGAGCCATGATTTTATCCCAATTTTGGTAAAGCAAATATCCCACTGCAATAAGCGCTGCAATCGCTGCTAAAATCCAGCCTATAGGAGTTGTCATAATCGTTGTGCCAAGTGTGACAAATGCTAAACCAACCGCAGTTAACGAAGCAATGAGTGGACCAAAAATAAAAGCGCCAAGCGCCATAAGACCTATCTTAAAGAGACTTATTTCACCGATAAGGGGCTCCATCCATTGAAACCAGCCTTTGATTTTTTCTGTAATTTCTGAAATGCTTCGTCTCAAATGAGAAGTAGGATCCTGTAAATCTTTAAGAACTTGTTTTAAGTTTTTAGCCCATTCGGCTACAGTTGTTTGAATCAGTTCACGGTTTTCATCAATCAATAATGAAAATGCATCAATCAGATCATTGATGACAGGCATAAAACGCGCACCAATAAAGTTAAGCACACCTCCCATCTTTTTCTTAAAAGCGCCAAGCTTATCGCTTAAATCTGCAGCATACTGTGCAACATCTGCACCGATCAGCCATCCGCTCTTGCGCGCCTTTGCAAAGAGATCCTTTATCGGCTCCATGCCTTGCGAGAGCATCGCAGCCATTTCTTTTCCATCACCACCAAACAGCAAAGCAGCAATGTGCTGTCTTTGTGCTTGATTATCCATCTTGCTCATTTTGTCGGTAATTTCTTCCAACAAAGCTGCGTTTGATTTGAGTTTTCCAGAAGCATCTTTCACAGAAATACCAAGAGCCTCAAAACCCATGATTCCCCTTTTTTGTCCTGCAAAGGCTTGTGCAGAACGCCTATTTAAAGTCGCCAAAGAATATTGAAATTGCTCCGCTGAAGTACCGGAATTATCCGCTGCATCACCCCATAATTGAAGCTCAGCAACACTCATGCCTAAATGCCGTGATGCATGGTGAATACTGTCTCCCATACGTATAGTCTTCATGGTGATGGCTGTTACACTAGCGAGTAGCCCTCCCCCTGCGATACCCAAAACCCCTGAAAAACTTGCAACGCGGCTCGCTGTTGTAGCAAAAGCACTTTGAACGCCTTTCAGGCTATCCGTCATCTTTTGTGTTGCAGAAACAAATTGAGAAACCTTCAAACTCTGCGATAATCTTTTGAATTGCCCTTGAAGACGTTTTATCGGCGCAGTTATTTTATCTTCAAGCGATACCCTCACCTGTGCATCAGCGACTTTTTTGCTCACTTTGCCTTATACCTTTCTGCTGCTTTGCCTCGCCAAAACATTAATTCTTGCGGTTCCATTTCCATCATCTCTGAAAGAGGCCAATGAAACACGATGGCGATATCTGCTATGAGTTCAGCGGCGGTTTCCCAATTGAGGTATCCCGCCGTTTCATAAAAGATTCAAGAATATCTCCAATGCTCGACAAGTCATTAATATCAAGTTCACCGACGGCCTCATGAGGCCATCCCGAAAGACGCGCAACCATTTCTATGGTTTGGTCAATCCCTTCCTTTTTATCAATAGCTTGAATGTCCTTTGTTTTCGGGCGGCGCAAAGTGATTTCTGTGTGCTCTTTTCCTTCAAATTCAACAGACACAAGTAATCGATGCGTTACAGTCGCGTGTATGGTCATTTTTTACTTCCTCACTATTCTCTTTTAAATTCCTAAATGCGCTCTATGATAGGCCAATTGATCTACACCGTTGAATCTTCTCACCATGTTGAGGGCATCAATCTCAACAATTTCAGCATTTTTCTGAACATATTTAAAATAATGAAGCGTGTAATTGATCGTGGAGGTCGCTTTACTTCCCGATTACCATTGCCCCATCTCAAGCCCTTTGCAAACACCCCTCATGGCGATTTCAATGCCTTCTGCTGGGGTACCTTGCGCCTGAGCAGAGGCACGCAAAACGATGTTGACATCTGCTTTTCCTAAAAGCGCTATAAGCTCTGGAGAACAATCTGATACAACCATGCTTAACGTCAAAACTTCAAGCCCCATATCAATTTCAATGGGCATATCCATACCACCGCCCCTATGGCTTTCGACAACCAAATTTAAATTTGGCAAAGTGACGCTCTCACATTTTGATTGATACGGGATTCCATCAACATAGATGTTAAAATATTTTAAAATCCTTGGTAAAACAGGCACAGCCATTACACAATCTCCTCTAAATAATCATTGACAATGCGCGATCGAAAAGTGATGTGTTCTGCAGGTGTTGTCGGTGTAAATTCCACATTGAAATAGATTTGACCGCTTTCAATTGCGCTTGGTGTATTTAATTCTGGATCAGCATAGCAGCGCCCACCAAGAATGGCGCCTTGCGCTGTTAAATCACTCAAATAAGCATTGACGCTTTCCCGCACATCACTCACATAATTTTTGGTAATATTTTTATCGACCGCCCACAAATGCCCGCGCAAAATAGCGTCATTAATCATGTCCGCGGTTCTAACTACTGATAAAAATGCAAATCAAGTATCACTTGACAGCGTGCGATTACCCCACAGGCGATAACCATTTTCGCGAATGATTGTGGCTATGTTTTTCTCATTGAGAAGGTTTGCTCGACTGGAGCGGTCCCCCATTGAAAAATCAATGGGACGCGCTGTCCCAACAATGCCATTAATGACTTTATTGGAAGGTGAATGCCAAAAACCATGCATATCATCTGTTTTAGCAAGAAGACCCGCAACCGCAGCACAGGCTGGCTCTTCTGAAATCTTCATTCCACGATTTACTTTGACAAAGGGATCAACCATATAGGCGCGTTTTGAATCAAAATTCTTTGCCGCAGCAATGGCAGCTTCATCTGTAGTATTGGGTGCATCAAGTACCACAATGGCACGTAAACGCTCAGCAATAGCAATGAGTGCTGCGGCTACGGGATTAGAAGTTATGCTTATTTCGACTTTTGCTGTGGCACCTGTTCCATCTCCTTCAATTGTAATATTGGGTGCAGTTTGGTAATGACTACCCTTTTCTTTGATGACAATCGATGTGATTTTTCCACTGGAAATAACCGCTTCTGCTTTGGCATCGCCCTCAACTTTGACTTCTGCTCGTGTGTAACCATTTCCTGGACTCGTTACAGTTATCTTGTGAACACTGACAGGGTATGTATGCGTAAAACCAGGAGCGCAAAGAATGCGCGGCGTTTGTCCAAGAATAGATTGTGCACCAAGTAATGCATGAGCGCCTTCATAAGTACCATTTACCATCACACCACCACAAATATTGGTTAGCGTTGCATCCTCATTGTTGCCTTCCTTCACGCGCACAACAACGACAATTGCACCCACTTGCTTGAAAATAAGATCAAGAGCATTGGGCAATGTTCCTTGGCGCTTGCCTGTTGTATCAAGTTTAGCAGCTTGTGAAAAAGATCCCGTTATTAAAACGGGCGTATTGAGTGGAAATGCTTGCTCATCCGCATCTGGTGCAGTGCCTACAATCCCTATAACTGCCGATTGAACTGCGCGAATAGGACGAGCGCCGTCATCTGATTCGATAACCTCGACACCATGTAAAAACCCTGTTGCCATTTTTGTACTCCCTAAAATGGTTGGCTTATTTCAATTGAATTGGGAAAAGTAATTGTTAGTTAAGACACAATATTTTGATCCTAATCAGCAGAATCTTTTGTCTCTGATGAAACAGATTCAATTGTTTCAGATGGCGTAAAAACACCATCCTTATATATCCAACCGATTTGAGCTTCATTTGAAAGGATGGCTTTCCCCTTACTTGAGGGATAGACATAATTTTCCGATGCAACGATGATATTTGTCACCACACCATTTTTTACCACTGCATATTTCATAAAAACTCCTATAGAAAAAATCGCAGTAAGATTGCTCCATTGCCACCATCACCACCTCTATGAGATGGAGCATCTTCTCCCGGGAAATATCCGCCGCCACCGCCACCACCGCCGTGCTCGTATTTGTCCCAACCTCCCTTTGTTCCACCACCGCCACCAGCCCACGCCCATATTTCAATCTCTGTGTCATCGGTCACACCTTCAGGCCATGGAATGGAACCACTTTTTGTTATGAGAATTTCAAGAGGGACCATCACTTTTCTGATTTTTGCAATCTCATCTCGTATTGCTTGCAAAGCGATAGCAGCTTCACCTTTTGTGTAAATTTCCTTACCATCAACAGTCACTGGTCCTTTTAAATTGCTCTTTATTGCACTTAAGTGTGTAACAATTTCATCATTGTTTTTTATAGTGAAAGCAGCATTTTCAATAATGACATCATTTTTAAAATTATTGGCTTCTTTCCATTCATTCTTGCTATCCAAACGACCATAAGCATCAAGACCGCAAATATCTTCAACCTTATGTTCATGAGCACCTAAAAGAGATTTGGCACTCCCAAAGCTAAAACGACGATTATCGGCTTTGTATAAGACATAATTCTCAGCCGCGTCCTTGCTGCCTTCCACATCAATTAAATCAGCAAAAGAAAAAGTTTTATCCGCAGACATCTTGCTTTTCAGCTCTGTTTCAAGCCCATACACATCGTTAATAGTATGCGTATGCTGCGCATGTGCTTTATCGTCTAATTGTTCATCAAGATTAGAAATTGCTCGATCTATCGTTATCAAATTTTCCCGCAATATTGGGAATTCAGAACTGATAAAGCGTCCTTCTTTGAGCAATTCCATTGCTAACTTTTTTGTTTTGTTCATTTTTTCCCTCCAATCACATAATCCCTGCGCCAAAATCACTGGCCATTGAACGCGCCGCGGGACCACCTGTCAGAGTTAGTTTTAAGCGCGCTTGTTGCGCTGTTTTATCTCCACTTGTGAATTTGCGTTCTGTCCAAAGAGGTTCTGACAATGGTTCTGTTTCTTCTAATTTTAGTGGAATAAAGGCACCGTCATCCAATTGAAGCGCCATTTGGAATGTCGCACCGCCCGGCAAAAATGTTTTAATATAGCTGCTCAGCCTCGCCTTTTCTCCAAAGGGAAAAGCGCGGGTGATATAGGTTGCTTGTTTATGAATTTTCCCCGCAATCAATTCAACAGGTGCAAAGAGTATCGGTGAGAGCTTTTCAGTACCCTTTAAAATGGCTCGAAGCTGCACTTTTTCGCTGATATATTCCGTTAAACTCAGCAATTGAAAAGGCAACAGCTGATAAACTGTGCCATTATTGCGCTCAATTTCAAAGATGACAGAGCAATCGCTTGAAGGCAATTCTATCGCTGCCCGTATTTGCAAATCCGAACAGTCAACAAGATCAAATTCACCCAAATGAACGGTTTTTTCCGTTTGTTTATAACGCGCGGCCAAAACACGAAAGGCTAATGCTTCATCTTGGTGGGCTGTCCATGTTTGCGCATTCACAGAAGAAAACCGCGGACCTGTCACATAAGGATGGCTCGCAACATATCTTTGGTTTTCTTCATCAAAATGTCCAAGCTTTGCTAAAGAAATCGAATGCTCACCATCATCAGTTTTAATGACAAAGGCCGTTAAGCGGTCATCCGGTACTGTCAAAGGTACATCATAGCGTGCCTGTGCCCAACCGGGCTTTGCCTCTTTCATCGCGTAAAATGTTTGCGCTTGGATCTCTGCTGTGGGGTAACCATTCTCTGTTGTCACTAAATCAATCATCAGGTTATTGTCAGGATTGCCAATTTTACAAATATGAAAATCAACCCCTGTTATTTGCCGAGTTTCATCAGGCGTAAAGACTTGTGCTTGGGGATCTGATTTTGTCCATACACGCACTGTTGTTGTACGCCGCATGACTTTTACATCAATCACACCTTGCCCTGTAAAAAGACCCGTTGCAGTTGTTCCGCCCTTCCCTACAGCAACAATATTTTTTGTGCCTGCTGTAATCTTCTCAGGAATTGTTAATATGCCTTCAATGATGCCATGGGCATCTGCAGTACAAGCTGTCTTGAGTAAAACATCCACACCATCAAAGGTGAGACTTTTTAAGATTTCCCCTTGAGCAAAACCTTCAATTTTAAAACTGAGCGAAATTTGTCTTAAAAAATCAATTTGTTCTTGACCTGTACTAATCAATTCATCACTAACTTCCGTGCTCCGAGCACTGCTACCACGACGCCTTCCCAGAAATAATTCATTGGTTACACCTGAGAGCCAATCTGTGCGCTGTTCATGCCAAAAATCCGTAGCTGGGGTGAGTGTCACTGTGCCGGGCAAAGGCGCAAAATTTTGATAAGGATTGATAGCTTCACAAGCCGTCATCAATTCTTGTGCAATAATAACTTCATTATCCCAATCAAGCGTCACAGGATTCTTTAAATCAGCATGATAAAAAGTTGGTTCAATAGCCAGTTGCAAAATGCCATTACCAACAGCTCCACTTTGTGTCTGTCCCTCATCTCGGTAGCTATCACCAAGAAAAGGATCAGCAAACATCCCTTTTTTAGAAACCGGTTCTTTTGAATCTACATTGCTTTTAATCCGCTCAAGCTGCATCAATCGATCAAGAGAAAGAACACGTTTAAAATAGCGCCACATTTCATTATAGGGAGCAACTCGTGTTCCATCATTAATCACAAGTGGAATATCAAGCCAATTATTGGTAATGGTTGCAAGCGACAGTACATCATCAGGAACACTCGGCGCTATAGGCTGATCAACCGAAACGCCTTTAATATAAACCACATCGCCTTGCACATTCAGACCTATGCGATCAATTCGCGGTAATTTGTAAGTATAGCTGACAATAATATCGCCATCTTGTGCCCCACCGGAGACGGTGATTTTCTGCGCTGTCACTTTATCAGCTGTCACGGGTGTACGATAGCGATAGGTCACGCTATAGGTGCTACCTGGGGCAGGTTCATTACCTGCTGGTGCCCAATCAATGGTATCGCCTGTTTTTTTAAAGTCGGTGCCTTCTTTAAATTCTTTATCGCTTTGCGTAATTTTAATGAATGATGTGATGCTTTTATCGGGCAAACCATCGCGTCCTGAAATCGTCGCACCGCGTGTGACAGTAACAGTTTTTTCCTTTGTCAATAAAAGAGAATGAATGGTCGCAATGGGGGAATAGTATGTTTTCAATGTAAAGCTTGTTTCACCCTGCTTTGTCGAAAAAATATGCGTTTCACTGGGAACCAATCCTTCTGAGAAATCTTCCTGCTCTTCATGTCGCAAAGCAGCCAAGCGCTTGCGTTTAAAACCATTAATATTGGCTTCTCCTTCTTGGATACTAAACACTTGGCAACCGTTATTTTGCCCCAGCGCTGTCACATGGCAGCCACTGACAATATAATGCCCATGCGCACGGTCATAAGTCGCAATTGCTTGCATTGCTGGCTCAAGGAGCGAGGGTGCTTTTTGGTCAATCAAAACACCATCTTGCAGTACATAGACAGGAAAAAATGCTCCTTCTTGTTGATCATCTTTCAGAGCCCATACAATTTTTGCAATCTCGCGTGCTGCACCCGGCTCACCTTCAGCTAATGTTCCAGGAACTTGACCTAATAACGCCGGATCATCTTCATGCGTCAGCCATTGCTTTTGCAGTTTCACACCAATTTCCACACGACCAACCAGCGTAATATTTTCTAGAACAGCTTCAGAAATTGGGAAAATATCCCCAGCAATATAAATCTTACCATCTGTCAAAGTAACCGTTCTATTGCTCTGATCGACAAAGGCATCCGCACGTTCAATGCGGTCACCTTCTTTGGCAATAAGCCGTCCCAAGCGATTATGACGCCCT
This sequence comes from Bartonella sp. A05, assembly GCF_026930145.1. Classification (GTDB taxonomy): domain Bacteria; phylum Pseudomonadota; class Alphaproteobacteria; order Rhizobiales; family Rhizobiaceae; genus Bartonella. The sequence goes on from NZ_JANHOJ010000003.1 coordinate 32,067, forward strand.
CGAATAATTGTTTGTAGCTCATTGAGTTCACCACTTTGCAGAAAGGGACGCTCTCCATAGAATACAACGCTTTGTTGTTCATCTTTCTCAATGGCACGATCAATCGCAAAAGGAAGCCCACTTTCGTGTTTCATGTTAAAACCTCAATAAAATTTTGAATTGTTCACGAACATCTGCACGCAAAGGAATATTGATAGGGGTTTTGAGGATCTCAACGCCTCCGACAAGTTCATCAGGCTTGAGCCATAGCCGGCCAGATGGCACATCGGGTGCGATCGTGGCATGAACCAAAACAGAAACAAAAGCAGCCTGTTGGTCATCACTGTCCTGAAAATCAGTTCTTGTAGCAAGAAAAAGCATTGAGCCTGTTTCACAAGGCTTAAATCTGTTTCCTGAATGGCTATAGGCGCCTTCAAAATCTGGTCTACCGGTTGTACACTATTACAACGTCGGTAACCAATAATGGTATCCTCTGCATCCCTCAAAACGAGATAAAGGGTACGGTTTTTAAACCATCCCGCCATGAAGATTGCCCGCTCATGCTTTTTGACAGAACACCAAGGGAAATTAGCGGCTTCCCATGCATAACGTACCTCTTCCCAGCACAATTCCTTATCAACAGGGGTGATCCAATTGCCAATGAGCGTGCCTTCTTCCTTGCTGAGTGTATGGCTTATTTCCGTGATGCGACCGAAGGAAAACAAGCTCTTGCCCGCTGTCATACGCACACCGCTCTCATGCTCAAGCAGTGCGTTATCAAGGCAAGACATATTGCCTGTAAAAGTTTCAACGTCATAGCCATAGACAGCACGGCGAAAATCCGAACGCAAACTTTTGGACAAGTTCGTGATTACTTCGATGGCTTCAAGGCTGTTTTGTTCAGGCAGCTGATCCAAATAAAGTTGAAAGGAATTCCACCATATGCGCCCTGTCCACGCGCTCATAAAGCGTCCAGACAATTTTAACCACGCAAGCCCCATATCGATGGCTGCTAGAGATCCCCGTTTGCGCTGCCATTGCAGACCTGAATCAATCAAATCATAGAGATTAGGAACATAGGGCGTTAACTCCCCAAGTCCGTACTCTTCAATCAGCCATGGCAAAAAGCTTGGTGGTCTTGTAATAAGCTTTGCGCGTGTAATCGCAGAAATAGAAGCATCAATGCCTTTATGAAAGTCACATGCATCTGCTAGACGCTGTTCAAATTCCGTAGCGTTAGTCGGGATTAAATATCCCACCATTAGCGCGCACGTCCTTTAAAATTGAGTTTGATATTACGAATGGATAAAACTTCTTCATCTAACACAGAAATATCCTCTGTTGGTGTAACAGCTATAACTTTCTGCACGCTGGAAATCATGAGTTTTGAAGTCCACCATGATAAGCTCAGTTCGCGTCCAAGGGCTTGTTCCTTTGCCCATGCTGCACGTAAATTAGCCTCCATCCGCGTTAAAATTTCCAAAGATGTTTCCGGTAAAAGCCAAACATCTGCTTCAAAATCCACGAATTTTGTCACAGCAGCATGAACAAGGATTTTATCATTGGTCATTATCACGCTTTTATCATGAAGCGCATCGGAGACTTTTTGCAATAAATCCTCAGAAGCAGTTCCTTCTGCGTTATTGCCAAACATTGCAACATGGATGGTCGGATCTTTACCCTTGCGATAAATGATAGCATCTTTGACACGGCTATCGGCGGACATGGCCACATGTTTATAATAAGGTTCTGTACCACCGCCAAGACCACCGCGCGAATGAAGTCGTATCCGTTCGCGGTATCGTTCATCACTCTCGCCCTCCAATCGTGGAACACCGTGCCAATCTCCCAAATTATCAAGATGATCCCCCGTGGCAAAATCAAGAATAGTGTTTTGTGCCGCTTCATTAATACGCTGTCTTAAAAGAAACTCTCGATAGCTAAAAGCCTCTATCACTTTTGCAGCTGGATCACTTTCTAAAAGGGCATAATCAGGCAAGAGTTGCTTTAAATGCTCAAATGCTGCTGCTCTAATTTCCTCAAAAGAAATTTCTGTGATGATTTCTGGTTTTGTAAAATTTGTCTTCATCCGACAAGCAATCCTTCCAGCTTTATCGGCTTGCCATGGGGCAGAAAAACACCTTCCAAGAATAAGGAAATTTTGCCAGTCTCAACCAACTGAACATCAATCTTTTCCAGCTTAAAACGCGGTTCCCATTTATCCAAAGCTTCAGCAACTGCTGCATAAAGGGAAACAGAAAATGTGTTATTGATGGGGACATCAATCAAATTCGGAACATTTGACCCATAATCGCGGCGCATGACACGGGTACCAATGCGGGTGGATAAAATATCAAGGATCGATTGACGCAAATGATCGACGTCCATCAATGCTTTGCCTGTTGTTTTGTTCATTCCAGTACTCAACGAGGACCTCCCGTTATACCACCACCCGTCTGGACACCACCATGAATATGGCTATTGCCAACATTCGTGCTGTTATGTCTTAATCCGCTCGAATTAATGGAAACATCACCACTTGCTTTCAGAGAAATTTTACCACCAGCGCTCAAGGTCAGATCACGCTTTGACATAATTTTGAGATCCTCAGACGCTATAAGCTCTAGCTTACCGCCATCGCCTTTGATCGAGACTCCATCAGAAATTGTTAGAATAAACTTCCCATTCGATTTTATGTTAATGCCATAACTGTTTGTTTCGTCGTTATATTCAATCGTCGTTCCATCAGGGTAAATGGTTCGATGAATACAGCCCTTATCAGCTGCTTGATTGGAATCGGTGTGAATAGAACCAACAATAATCCCTTGGGATAAATCGCCTGATGAAGAGACCACAACAACCTGTTCTCCAATATCACGTCCTTCATACACACGTGTTTGACCAGCGCGCGCTTGGCAATCCGCCAGCCAATCACTGACGATAGAACCGCTTTGAACACGATAGCGGGCGTTTTTATGATCCGCATGGCTAATTTTGCCCACAACAACCATATTGGCTACACGTCTTTTTAAATCGGTGATTTCTTTGTCGCGCCGTTCAATCATAGATCTTTCCAATGTTATGATATTTGTCTTCGTTGCCTCTGCCAGTGTCAGGATCAAACCCGAGAAAAGGCATTACACAGGCTTGTTTTTCTTGCGAAGGGATATTGGTCACATAGGTAACCTCAAAGGATAAAATAGCCCCATGCAGTGCCACGGAACCATTGTCGCCAAAGGCCATTGAAATATTCTGCAAATGGCATGTCTCAACGGTGTTGTTTAGGTTTGTATTATCCTGAAAAATCTCTTCAACAGTCCATGCCAAGTCATCAACAAAGCGTGCCCCCTCTTCTCCTGTTGCGTAACACTCAACATCTACTGTCAAAACGCGCCGTCGCATACCATGGTCATGGCGATAGCCCTCTTCAATGCTCTCGCTTTGTGTTGACACATTAATGGCGGGCATTCGCTCAAGAAAAAAATTGAAATCACGCATATTGAACACATGATCACCAGCGGGCGTTTTTGCTGCTTTTATAAGCTCAACAAACGTTGCTCTAATCGTTTCTCTTGGATGCATGAATGCTCCATAATCATCGAAATTGTTACTAGCTTTGATATGAAAAAAGGCCGGAATTCAATTCCAGCCCTGCTTTTTTATAAATTATAAAACTATTCTTCTAAATTTGGACTCTCAGCTAAACTATCTTCTAGTCCTAAATATTAAGTTCATGACGTGCTGCTGTTGACAAAAAAGCTGATCTCGTTAGCTTTCTTTCTTGTGCACGTTCATCAATTGCACGCAAAAGTCCCCTCTCAATCGAAATATTCGTGCGCACAACCTCCGCATCATTCTCAATAAATGGAACCTGTATTAAAAACCCTCCTTCTGATAAAGCCGCTTTAACAATTTCTTGTTGCATCACTTCTTGAAGTTTTAGTGGTTCAGGCACTGTATCCATTTCTTCACAATAAAGTTGCAATGCTTCCGTTGCATTAGCCATCAACTGTTCTTCCTCATCGGCCGCAGAAAAAAGGCCTTCAAAATCAGGAAATTGAACACCAAAAGCAGAATCTTCATCTTTGTGAACAAGAGCAAAAAATCTTTTCATTCCGTTCCTCCTTTCTTTAACCAGCCTGCTTGTTCTGCAATAGCGCGTGCTGTACCAATTGGAAGGTTCTTTTTAGGATGGGGAACAACCACTACTTTACCATTTTTTCTGAATTTATGGTGTGAACCTTTTATCTTAACAAGTTCAAAGCCCTCACGCTTCAATTTCGCAATTATTTTGCGGCTATTTTGTTCCATTTTAATACTTTTTATGTGTAAATATTTACACAAATTATTTGTTTTCAAGTGAAATGTCAATTATTATTTGACAAGTGAGATTTATCATTTGAATGATAAGGTCTGATGAAATATCCCCATCCTGATGGATGGGGCTTGCGTTATAATGCTTTCAACAAAGGATCCAAGTTTTTGGAAAGTTCTGAATCTCCAAAGTTGGTAAAAACAGTCATGACCTTTATAAAGCTTGGTAATTCAGTTTGAAGCCTGACAATTAAAGCCTTTTCTACTTTTTCCATAACATCTATCAAAAGGGTGCATTCTTCATCTCCAATGCTTTCATGATCAGAAAACTGAGACAGCTTCATCCATAAATCACATAGGAATTCAGAATCCATGTCCTTAGGGTCTATTCTGTTCATTGTACACCCCCATGGAACTGCTCTCTCAAGCAGGCAAGCCCCTGAGTGGTGAGTTTAGTTGTCGAAACTACTTTTTCTGTTCCATCCTGTCGTTGTACAGTGAAGGTGACGCAATCCATCAGACCTTTTCTGATCTTGTCCTGATAAGGCAATAAAGGTGCACCGGGAGAACGTCGATAAATCCAATAATTGCATCGCAAATAATGTGTTAGCTCCTTTGGCAGTATTTCCAGTATCTTTGCTGCCTCGGTTAATCCAAACAATCCATCACTGCGTTTGAAGCTTTCCAGTGCCTTTGCTTTTGGCTCTAATTCAGCAATGATGTTATTTTTACGCTCTATTAAGGAGTCCTCACAATGACAACACGTAATCCCAACCGCTGTCCTTCTCATCCGGGAAAAATCTTAGCTGAATCCCTAGAGTATTTGGGCTCAAGCAAAACTGAAATCGCTCGGATTCTTCAAATATCTCGTCAGCACCTACACGGCATCCTGAAAGGTCAACGCCCTGTGACGGCAGTAACAGCAGCGCGCATTGGCAAACTGTTAGGCAATGGACCAGCGCTCTGGCTACAATTGCAAGCCAATTATGACACGTGGCATGCATTGCGAGATATTGATGTTTCTTCTATTCCAACGCTCACAACCAACGATGGTGATATGCAAACAAGAACATAATCTCGGTATTTACGGCATATTAGACAAAGGCGCATCGCGCAAAATAAGCTTGTACATCCCCGATTCTGAAGCCTGCACATCCTTTACAGAAAAACGTTCTTGAGAAAGAAGCCCTCCATTCTTTACACTTATGTCAGGGAATTGCACCACAACAATATCTTCAGGCTTTGGGGGTAATCCTCCAATATCCTTGATACAAAGATCGAGTTCTTTTCTTGCAATTGTTGTGGCAACTCTTCCCCCTGCTTCCGACTCTGAATGCTTGATCGTGTAAATCGCCTTTATATAAAACGATTGATTAGTATCTTTCCTAGTGTAAATGACAGGCTGCCCAAAGATATCACGCACTTCTTCAGTCACTTGACTTAACAGCCCTTGCCATTTCATCGTCATTTCCCTTGCGCAACCGCTTTGAAAAGCATTTCAGGACGTGTGCAAATATAGAGCGGATAGCTATACACCTCAGGCTTAACCCACGCATTACGTTCATGATCGACTATAAGAAGGGTATAAAGAGGCTTTCCCACTGTATTAGCAAAATCTAAACTTTCCCCTGGGGCAAAGGTTTTCTGAAACACACCAGGTGCATCAACAGGAAAGAATTGACATTCGTCAGGTTTAATCCCTATGGCGCGCTTCGTGCCAGCTTTAGCATTCAGGTTGTAATTATGAATGCTTCGGTAATTAATAAAAGTCACACCTGCAAAATCAAAACTTCCAAAGCTTCCAGATCCCGGACAAATTGGCGTTGCAACACCACCTGCACTATTCAACGTTTGTGCCAAAGCTGTGTTTAAATAAGTTTCACGAATTGTTTTGTGATTTTTGAGCTTAGAAAAAAATTCATTTCCACAAAGCCCTATAATTCGTGATCGATCAGAAAAAGCACCTTTTGAAGCCTCAATCATATTGATAATAACTTGGTCAACAATGTCGGCAATATTTGTTGTTTCTGAATTAAGTTTGAAATCAATTGGCTTTGGTGGTTTGATCTCCCATTCCTTGTACCAATCAACAATCACTGACCCATCTGCATCAAGAACAACACCTTGAACCGCTCCAAGCTGCATATTTTCCCACGTCAATTCAATTTCTGAAATCAATTTCTTTTGTTTTTTGGCAATATATTTCATCGCTGTTTCGAGCTGATCTTCGGTACCAAACTCCCGACGATCTTGGATTTCTTCCGCTTTCACTGTATCACTCTTAGCAATACGCGTTGTGCGGAAAAACCGAATATTACGGCCATTTCGATCACCTTCTGCTAAAGGTGCACCACGTTCACTTGTTTGAATGAGCGAGAGTGTATTATCATATCTCTCAATACCAACAACGGTCGTGCTCGTTTCAACTTCTTCAAAAAGATTAAGAGCTAATTAAACCAGGCTTAAATTCATAGTTTTCGATCCCTTTCATCATTGTTACTGCTGAGAAAGCGTCATGCTTAAAAAAATTCATATCCATAGCTTCTTATTCCCTTTACCGTAAAATAATCTTATTTTTTTCTTCTAAGGATTGAATAGCGGCTCGCTTTTGCTCCTCAGTAATTTTTTCAGGCCATATCAGTTCAGAAGCCTTTACTGTGCTCAAACGTGCTGTAATTGTTGCGCGTTGATCTGTTTCTATCGCATCAACGTTAGCATACGAAATACCTACAGGAACTTCACTCCCATCAGATGCTGTAGGATTAAGCGGAACATATTTTTTACTTTCTGTCAGCATCCCCATAACGATTCCTGCTGCAATCTCTGCCCCTGATAAAAAGGTAACTTCTTCATTCGATATATCGAGCTCGTATCTTCCGAGATAAGCGCCATTGCGAACATCCTCATAAAAAATATTGCTCATTTTATTTCCTTCCATTCACTGCTTTCCAAGCTGTTTCCCATTTTGCATTAATCTTCGCCTTACTATTCCCATCGCTATGCGGAACATAAGGAGACACTTTCAAAGATGCACTTTTGGAAGCAGCAGCTGTCAAAATGGCATGGCGCGCTTTTTCTAAGCTCGTCCCACTGTTAATAGCTTTCGCAGCATCAAAAGAAACACCCAAGCGCTTGGCTTGTTTTTCAAGATCCGTTAAGGCACGTGCACGTTTTCTTTCTTGTTCACGCACGGTGTGAATGCTTTTATCCGTATCTTCGTCATCTTCTTCCTCGTCTTCTTCGTCAAAGACTTCGGAGTTAACATCAATGTCGTCATAGTTTTCTTCGTCTTCCTCTGTAACGTCGACAACTTCGTCTTCGTTATCTTCTTTGGTAATGTCATCTTCAGCGCGGTATTTTGTGCGTGCCATGTACTTGCTTCCTTTTTTTCTGTTAATGTTGGAGGTGATTGAATGGAATTCATCAAGGCTTCCAAAGCCTGTACAAATGTACCTTGCCCATCTGCTAATCCAAGCTCTACAGCTTGGTTGCCTATAAAGGTCTCTGCCTTCGTCTCTCGAATTTCCGCAGCACTCATGGGTCTGCTTTCCGCAACCAAATCGACAAACATATCGTAGAGTCGTGCACAATCTGCTTGCATTTTTTCGAGAGCTCTATCAACTAGTGGTTCATGAGGATTGCCATGAACTTTATGATCGCCTTCAAAAACAAAAGTCCATTTATGGCCATTCTTTTCATCAGCGCGTGACTGGTCAAGATGTGCGCAAACAACTCCGATTGACCCAATAACTGATGTGCGTGCAACCCAAATTTGAGAAGCAGAACAGGCAATCGCATAAGCCGCAGAGCAAGCGAATTCATTGGCATGCGCCCAAATAGGCTTGTTGTATGCTTGTGAAAGCGTGCGAAACTCTTCAACCAAATCAAATACACCGCCCGCTTCACCGCCGCCGCTGTCAATATCCAACAAAACAGCGTTAACATCAGGCTGCCCAATGGCTTCACGAAAAGAGGCTCTCAAACCTTCATAGGAAGTCAAACCAGACAAAGAACCAAGCCATGCACCACGGCGCACTAGCGTGCCATGAACCGGCAGTATGGCAATGTTGTTTTGTACGAGATAAGTCTCTGCTGGTCTTAAAGCTGCTGCATCATTCTCCAAGAAAGCTACAGCGGGGAGCTTGTTTCCTTCAAAAAGACGGGATGCAAGAGCATTAAGAATGATATCAAACTTTGTTGAAGCAAGCATGTGAGGGACGCCAAAAAGACGGGATAGCAAAAACGGCATATCAAGCTTGTTCGTCATGCGTATGTGCCTCACTGCCTTGATTGCTTTCATAATCATCATCAAAGTCTGTGGAATCGATCACCTGATGGCCAGCTGAAGAATTAGCCATATCCGTATCAAAGGATAAGCCACGTTTTTGAGCATCTGCGCGTTCTTCTTCAAGCTCTATATGAATGCTATCAATGTCAAAACCACGTTCAGCAAGTGCCATGCGCCGTGTTTTCAAGCCTGCTCGAATTTCTTCTTTTTCAGCGGATATATCCTTGAGTGGATCAATCATTTCAAGCGGCGGGGCAAAGCTTTCACATTGTATCCATGGCAAAAAATCATCTTCCCACCCTGGTAAATGAATACATCCACCAAGCACAGCCATTTCAACAAAACGTTCCCAAACAATGCGGTTGAACTGAAAGGCAATGATGTTTTCACGCCACTGCTTAATCTGGCGTCTAAACTGAATGATCGATGTGCGCACATTGGAAAAATTACCTCGAGTCACATCGCCCGTCACAACGGCATAGGGCATATTAAGAGCCGATTAAGAGCCGAACAAATCTTTAAAAGATTGTTGAATTGAAAAGCTTCATAAGAACCTCCAACTTCTACCGGCGCTGAAAATTTGATGTCCGTGCCCTCTTCCATTTCTTGGATCATACCTGACTCAAGCGTGATATGAGGCCTTTTTAAAGGAGGCTCTTTTAGCATTTCCTCATTGCTTTCCTTGCGGTTCTCAGGAATTTCATATTATCAGCACTCGCATCAGCTTTTGTAACAAAGCCCGTGAAAAGAGCAGCTGTTCTTTTTCTATCAAGCTCCGCATCATCATAAGCATCAAGCTGAAAAATCTTTGCTAGACAGCGTGTTACCTTTGAGGATCCACGCAACTGACCAGCAATACGCCTTTCTTTGATATGGATCACCATTTCTGCTGGGACCCGCACACGCTCTTGATTTCCAAACGCTCCATTCTGTAGACTATTGTCATAAGGATGATGTTGCCAAAAGTGATAAGCAACACGCTTTCCACTGGCACTAAACTCAATCCCCATGCGAATATAGTTACCTTCAGTCTCAGCAATCCCGCTATAGGTTAAATCAAGCATTTCTGCTGGATAAATTTGCAATTGAAGAGGCACACCAGAACGTCCATAAAGGTCAACATAATGCAGTCTTACAAAGCATTCACCCGTTAAAAAAACTTCTCGAGCAATCGTTGCTTGAAGACCATAAAAATTTGCATCCTCGTCATAATCAGCCTCATCAACCCATTGCCACCAAAGATCAAGAAGCTTCTTCTTTTCTTTTTGAAACCCTTCAATTCTAGGATAAGGTTTAATGCCATCACTGACAGCCGCAGAGACCCATTCTTCTGTTGCAGAACTATAAATGGATTCATTGTCATAGAGCCACCTTGAGCGGGAAATAATGGTATCACCGGCGGCCTCAATTGCTTGATTAATATGTTGTTTGATAGGGTTTAACCCACTCATTCGACGACTGCGGCTTGCCGCTTCAAAAGGTGGGTTATGATCGCTAGAACTACGAAAAAGACCCGTTACTTTACTCAATAATCCAGCCATTAGTAACCACGCCTCGCATCAATATAAAAAACACGAGAGCTCCTGCGCCCTTCAAGTTCAGCTATTTGCTTATCCAGCATTGCAAGAGCCTTACGTAATTCATCGACAGAACGGTTCCCTACTTGCTTGTCACCATGACGCACAAATTGCGCACCTGAATACAAAGTCTCTTCAAGTTGCTCGCGCCGCTTTTTTAATTCTGTAATTTTTTCACTTTTGCTCTTCAATTGACCGAAATTCTCACTCATAATATATCCCACTCTTTTTTCATGTAAGGGCTGACGAATCTTCTTAGTTCTCTCCTTTGAGGCTGTGCTGCTTGAAACTGTTCTACAAAAGGGATTGCCTGCTCTGAAGAACCCTTAACATTTTTAAGATCTTCCAAGCGCTTTTCTAAAATATCGACTTCTTCACTAAGGTTTAGACCCGCTGAAATAAGCCCCTGTAAAGCCGCGTAAGCATAAACCCTACAATCCAAGGCTTCGTTTCTGGCTTTCTCACTCTTCTGCCATTCAATACGTTTAAAGCCTTTGAAATATTTGATGACCTTTTTTTCCGCTGTCAGTTGCTCAAAATACTCTTTATCAAGGTTCTTATGAAAATGTGTGGCTCCCGCCCCTGATGCATCAGAACCTGACTTTTTAAACCGTGCCGTAATAATATCTTTAGCGGCATCAACTCCCACAATATAAAGATTAATCTGCCCTTTATTGTTTCTACTTGGACGACGTGGTCAGACTGCACGCCATCCCGCCTGCCCTTTAATCCCCCATATACGACGCCCTTCACGAGGACGCACGTAGTTGTAAACAGCCTGTGTATGACTGCCTCCAGTATCAATACAAGCCGCCGTGATCCTTATGCCATTTTTATAACCTTGATGTGGCCAGTGTTTTGCTAGATAATCATCTAACTGATCCCAAACCTCAAAGGAAGATGGATCACCAAGGATCACTTGATAATCAATATGCCAGCTTTCTTCACCACGTCCCCACCCCACAACTTCAAGCTCTAACCGATCATTTTGCACATCGATGCCCGCTGTCAACAACACAGCTTGCGGCGGTGCAAGAGGATAATCTTCACGCCGTGAATAAAGGCTCTCTGTATCAATAACTTCGCCGGTTCTGTCTTCCCATGGCTCTCCAAGAACCGTATTCACAAAAGGCTGTAACAGAGCAGGATCATCTTTGGCATCTAAAAATTCTTGTGCACATTCTCCCCAAGTTAACCATGGCGAATAGAGTGCCGAAATGTGATAAGAACGCAAATTAGGTCTACTTGACTCACTCGTGGGAATCCAACACGCTCCCCTTTCTTCTGACATCAAATCTGCTTTTCGATGCTCTGCATGTTCGTGCCCACAATGAGCACAAACAAAAACAGCTTTTTCTGGTGACCCTTTCGGCCATTTAATTTGTGACCAAACAATAGGTTGGAACGTGCCGCACTCATCACAAGGAACATTGTAATATCTCTGGTCACCAAGCACAAAATCCTTTGCTATTCGGCTTGTGTCACGGTGTGTTGGTGTGGACAATTTAAAAATCTTTCTTTGTACAAAAGTCGATGTGCGCTTTTCTGCAATCACCACAGGATCACCTTTGTTATCCGCGTTCAAAGGATAGCCATCAACTTCATCCAAAATCAAATAGCGAATAGGCATTGAACGAAGCCCAGCAGCACTATTCGCTCCTGTGAGCATCAAAACGCCCCCGTCAAACTCCTTCGAAAACATCGCATTGCCACTGTCGCGTGCACGAGCGGGGGCAATCCGTTCACTCAAAGCAGGGCTGGCTTTAATCATCGGATCAAGACGCTGCTTCGACAGTTTCTTTGCTGTATCAACAGTTGGCATCACGTAGAGTGCTGGGCTCGGGCTATGATGGATGGCATAACCACAAAAATTCAATGCTGCTTCCGACATACCAACCTGTGCACCTTTCATTACAATGGTCGTTTCAATCGGCTCATAAGACGAAAGATTATCCATAATTTCGCGCAAGTAAGGCGTGCGTTTGGTACGCCAAAGCCCCGGCTCTGCACTTGTCACTGTGCTCAGATATCTATTTTTATCCGTCCATTCTGAAACAGTGTAGAGCGGATCTGGTTTCCGAGCTTCATTGGCATAAAAAAAGAATTCTTTGACTGCATTCCCACGCATTCTTTACTCCTTTAATTCTGAAGAACTCGGAGAATGAAAAGGAACCGGAATATCAACCATCTCAGTTAGAACTTCTCGCATGCAATGATCGATAGCACCAATAAGGGGGGCAGCATCACAACCAACTTGAGCCGCAATGCCCGCACCAAAGCGACGCGCAAAATTCAACATCGCATCGCGGTGTGCCCTGCCAAAGCCTCGCGCTGCTTTCTTGACTTTCTTCGCGATCAACAGTCGTTTCGCGTAACCGTTCAAGAGCAATCTTTTCACTTGCAAGCGCAATCTGCATTCTCTCTAGTTTAATCTGGTATTCATTAGCTCCGTCTATGGAGTCCTGTTTAATTTTTGCTTGTTGTTTACCGTCAGATGCTAAAAATGATTGAGAGCGCTTTGTAGGGTTTTCGTTCCATATGGCTGTCGCAACAGCCTCATCAACGGAACCATCGTCAAAAAGCGCTGCATCAAATTTCCCGGTCTTGAAACGCGAAACCACCGCGTTATGAGCAACGCCCATTTTTTTAGCAAATGCGCGAACTGATATTCCCTGCCGATTTTTCTTATTCATCGCCCCCCACAATTGTTTCATTTTTTGCAGAAAAGAAAAACCAATTCCAATTTGGACAGCGCGCAAAAATTTGTACAGTGTACAGGCTCAAAGTTTGTACAGTATGTTTGTACAGTGTACAAACCATTATTCAATGTTTTCAATAACTTAATTGTACAATGTACAGGCAATTTTAAAAATTCTATCGCTAGCGAACCCTCGCGCAACTTTGCCCCGCAACAAGCCCAACCCGCCGGGAAGTACCTTGTACATTGATTTTATTGTATTTTTTATGAAAAACCCAAAGCGAAAGTGATAATTTGCTTTAAAAATTAAGACTGCGCTACATGGCGCATAGATATAGCTTAAAAACATGATTTAGCTTTCTTCTTGGCAGCATATTTCTGACGAGCAAGCTGTCGGCGTATATTGGTTGCCAATCGTTCATGCGCGTAGTGCTCAATCGCATTGGAAACCTCTGATTTAGACATCACAGAAGCAATGGACGTGCCTGTTTGTTTTGCAATGGGAAATCGATCACCATCAACTATTTGAAAAACATTCCCACCCATCTTTAAATCAACACGCTCAGGGAATTTTCCACCCTGAATAAAACCATGAGGCATAATCTCTCGTCTTCCAAAGAGAGTATACACAACACCCCGTTTTGTTTCGCGGGCTTTAAAAAACTTCAACGGCAACAGGGTTGCAGAACCGCGGATATCCGCCTCTAGATGATCTACTGTGGCCTTGGTGTTCACGTAAACACCTTTCTTCACGCGCTTAGCTTGAACCGATGCAACCTTTGACACTTTCTGCTCGGTAAAGCGCTCCACTTGTTTGGCTGTATCATTCACAGCATTGCGCAAAGCCCAATGGAGACGCGGTGCTTGAAGCATGGTCATCATTTCGGTGACTTGCTTCGAATACCACTTGGTGTGGATTGTTAACTTCACCTGTTAGGATTTCTTTTTCGTTTGCATTGAAGACTTAAGCGCTTTGGGCGGTTCAGACGAAACAACATCCGTAGACTGCTCAATAATATCAGTGGACTGCTTAATAATATTTATTTCCTGTACATCCAGCTCTGATACTTCATTAACAACACCCAATGCGCTGGTTTTTTCTTGATAAGGTTTTGCAGCATTGGCGCGTTTAAGACGCGCATAGACCGTACGAGAAATCTCAACAAATGGAATATTTGAGCTTGATGGCTCAAAACGAACGATGCTTCTCTCATCGCCAAGAACACAGATTGGCTTCGTAATGATTGCTTTCATCATCACTCCCTTTGAGGAATTATTTAATGACAGAATTAATGACATAACTGGTCAATAATTGATTTTTGTTACTTGAAAAAAGAATGAGGCAGTTTTCCTAGAAAAACCAAGCTCTTTAGCCACATTAAAGGCTCACATTTTATTGAATTTTTGGGATGTTTTTTGAATTCTAGACGCAATAAGACTCGTGCAGTGTCGTCATTAAATACGATTTCTTACACATTGTCAACAGAAATCTATATCTTGTGTTTTTTATTTCTTAAACACAAATCCCATTTTCTGTATGATTTATGCTTTGAAATTTTCTTGTAGACTTTTAAATAGCTTTATCCATCTATTTTCAAAGTCACTAGTTATTTTTCCTTTTAAAATTTTCCTTACTTCTTGGCTGATTTTTACTTTCCAGTCATCTCCATAACTGACATCATTGCTCTTAGCAAAACCTTCTAATTGAGGCAGAATTGGAACAGTATTATCGATCTCATCAACTTTTTTAGTATCCGTATTAGAAGTAAACAATAAATTAAAACTATCTATGATTAATTTAGTAGGAATCAAATCTTCAACTTCTGAGCCATTTTTTTCTGTAAATGTATCTGTTTCAAGGATTTTATTTTCTTCACTCTTGTAAAGTCCTTGTTTCAAGCTGTTTTGACATTTCCTTCCACCATCATCAGAATCAAAGAGACAAATCGGCAAGCTACCGGTATTGCTGCTAACAATTGAAGAAAAAAATTTTACATTTTTTGCCCCTCCAGCTGGCATAAAAAACAGCCCTCTTTTAAATTTAATTTTTTTTCTTTCAATCAAATAATTTTGTATCATCATAAGATAAATTTGATCAGACATGCCCTCAATGATTATGACATCGCACCCCATAAAAAGATTCAACGCAGTTCTCATGCCAATAGCTGCGTTGACAGGCTGGATAGCTATCATTTTTTTATTTTTACTGCTTATATTTTCACTCACATCGCTTATATCATTATGTATTTTAGTCCAGCCTTTTTCATCAGTATAGGCAGCTCGAACTCTATCAAGATTATTATGATCGACGAGAAACGGCAGATGCGTTGTGTAAATAAGTTGATTTTTTTCTGAAAGCTTTCCCAAAAATTTAACTAAATCTGCTTGTGTATTAGGGTGAAGGTTTAAACCTGGTTCATCAAGCAGCAATATACAATTTTGGTGGCTATCTTTACTTTCCGCCCAAAAAATAAGAAAAAAGCTGAAAAACCACTGTAATCCTCCACTTCTTAAGTCCAACTCGAGAGCTGTTTTCTGTTTGCTATCCTTAACTGACAATGACAAAATTCCCTCATTCACACGGAAACTGAAGGTATACTGCCCTTGATCCCACCATTCATTAAATTGCTTAGCTAATTCCCACTCTGCATCACCAAGCATAGATCCAAGCTCTTTTTGAGTATTAGGCATCAACATTTCATCTACATTTAAGTTTAAAAGTTGGCAGAAAACTTTAAGTGTGCGGGCTTGTATTCTCTCCTTCAGAGGATATTTATGCCAAGATTCAATATTCTTTAGAGTTTCTTTCACGCTAGAAAGGCTCAGTTCAGAGTCAAGATTTCCATATTCAGAATGGTAAATGATTTTAGGAATGCGTTCACATATTTCATTAAAAAGCTCCGTTCCAATGGATTCTTTTAGATCATTTGAAGTTTCTTTACCTTCATCATTAGAAGAATGAATATAGAAAGTGCCATTATAATCTTTTTTTATCAGTAAAAATTTTTCTAAAGCAATTTCATTAGGCTTCTTTTCTTCTGTATTTTCTTCGCTTTGCTCGGTTTTATCTGCCTTCAAAAAGTCTTCATATTTTTTCTTAAAATCCTCCAATTCCTCATCGGTTACTTTAAAGAGAACTTCAATAAACGGTTCTTTTTTATAACTACCATCTTTATACCCATCATTGTCCTTCTTCTTTTTTAAATACTCATCTCTTGGATAATCCTGAAAAATATTAATTGTTATTGAATCATCAGCTGGATTGAATTTCCAAAGCGACAAAAGAAGATTTGTTTTACCTGATTCATTAGCACCAACTAAACACGTCAAGTGACGATCTATTTCAATCCAATCTGTTTCTTTAACAGATCTAAATTTATTAACTTTATACTTCAATAAAAGCATTACAAAATCGCCAATGTTAAATTCATATCGCCTTCAGTACTGTTTGAGCTTTTCTCTATTTTATACAAAAGCAGAATGTCAACATATAATGATAACAATATTAACACATAACAATCAAAAATAAGATTTTATCATTACATGGAGTAGAAACCCATTCCCAAAACCGCTGAAAAACAGCTTATCGTCTAGCTTAAAAATAAAAATTTATAGGATTTGAAGAAATATTATAGCGTTTCCAAAAGATATAATTTGTTTTTTAAGTAGAGATAAATTCTCTACTCTTTATTCACTATCCTACAAACAAAACACATTGTAACGTTTCATAGCGCATCTTTTCCTATTTCCCGAAAAAATGCTTATGAAGCGCATTAAGGACAATACGCAATGAATTAACAAGATGCGGCAATGACTGATCTTCTATGACAATATATTGTAGTGCAGCATAAAAGTTATACTGTCTATAAAGACCCTGTGTCTCTTTTACGATTTCTTGCAGATCCAAAAACTGTTCTTTTACAAACTCAATCCACTTTTCTCTTGCATCGCTATCAGAAGTCACAGGCATTTCATCGTAAATCGCACTAGGAAAACCTTTTGCACACAAGTAATTATTTCTTATTTGCAAATATCGTTGCGCAGCATCATACTGATCTTGCGTGAGAGCACCTTGCAAATAAAGCCGCCCAACATAAGAACCAGACAGTGGATTTTTTGCTTCTTCCACAGTCAAACCAAAGTGCTTAACACGCATTTCTATAGCCAATTTATCAACCGGCTCACGAGGTGCTTTTGCACGTGAAATACGTCCATTTGGCTCTCTTGTACACCCATTAATCCGTGGTCGTCCACGTTTTGCATGTTTTTTTCTTTTTGCCATATCTTTCCCCCCCTGCCATTCATGTAGACTCATCCTCATACCCTTTTTCGAGGGCATCATTAGTCATTGATCTATGATGGATAATTAAACTGGATACATAAGTTTAAGAACAATTTTTACTTGCGTTTATAATAACACAAATTTCCTATGTTTCAAAAAAGAATTATATATAACTTATTGAGAAATCACATTATTTTCTAAAATACATCAAGCATTCGCAGGCTTTCTCATAGCAATTCTTTGCCCACGCTTTACCCATCTATATCTTTGAATAACCCACAACAGAAGAAAAATATAATGAGGTTCAATTCATTGAAATAAATCAGAATGGCTGCCCGTACGCTCAAAGCGTATTTGATTATCATTAATTTTGTAAATTAAAAGCCAATCTGGCTCAATATGTACATCTCAAAAACTGCTCCAATTCCCCTTCAGAGGGTGATCGTTATAATGTAAAGGCAAAGGCTTCCCCTCTATAAGTAACTACATTACTTTTTTGATTTTCTCTAAATCCTTGCCACGTCTTTTAATAATTTTAATGTCTCGTTTAAATTGATTGGAACGAATTATTTCAAACATTAGATCCCCAAATCACGAAATAAATCCTCCATATCTTTTGCAACGTACACATCTTCACCTTTTTAAAGGCAATCGCGTTAGTTTATTTAAATCGTTGTGGATAATATATAATAAATCAAAATATAACTAAAAATATCTTGTATAATATATAATGTATTATTGATAAGCAATATCAATGTCATAGCATTAATAGCTATATAATACATGCATACATTACTCTAGCGAGTAATAACAGCAGTATACACCAACATCAGCCATAATAGCACTATTGTTAACACAATGTAGTTATTAAGTTAATATTATATAACAAATACTTGGATAAAATATATGAATAATACTTTATTTGAAGAACTTAAATATTGGTATGAACAAGATATTAAGCATGTAAAAGAATGGCGAAAGAGAGCACATGAAGATTTTGCTTTTTACAACGGTGATCAGTGGGATGCCAAGTCGTTAGGGAAACACGTGCCTCTTGCACCACTGAATAATCGTGTTAAGCCGATTGTAGATGCTGTTGTTAATTTTGAGCGCGCAAATAAGAGGGAAGTCCAGTTATTACCATATAGAAAAGGACCTGCTAAGCCAGATGAATTGCTTACAGGAGCAGTCGAATATTTTAGAAAGAAAGCTAATGCAGAATCTGCCGAAATTGAAGCTTTTAAAGACTGTGTTATTTGTGGAATGGGGTGGATAGATACACGAGTTGATGATAACAACCAAGATAAAAAATTAGTTGTAACACGTTTAGATCCATTGAAAATGGTATGGGATCATTATGCTGGAGAGACAGATTTAAAGGATGCGCAACGTTTATGGTATGTTGACCGAAAACCACTTGAAGTTGTTAAGAATATGTTTCCTGGTGTGAATGAAGCAGAATTGGACGCAGATTGGGCATACGATGGAATATCTGATAGCTCTGTTTATAATGATGAACGTATGGTTACGCTTGTAGAATGCCGTTGGTTTAAAGAAGAAATTTATTATAGAGGCAAAGATCCGGAAACTGGTCAAGATCACGATTATACGGAAGAAGAGTTCAAAAAACTTCAAAAAAAAATACCTGGAATTTCAGGACAAAAATATGAAAAAGAAATCATACAAAGAGCTTTTTTGGGGAAAAGAATCTTGCGTGAAATAGATAGCCCACTAATTCCTGCAGGACGATTAGGCTGGGAATGCATCACAGGATACAATTTCAGAATCCCGCAAAACTCATATGATAGCATTATTGAATTCCGTGGCATTGTTCATAATATAAAAGATGTGCAGAGAGCTTTGAATGAATCATTCAGTCACATTATCGTCGGTAATAATCAACAGGTTGAAGGGAAATCACTATTCGAAGAAATGTACAACAAAATCTATGAAGTGTCTGGCTTATCACAAGCCTTTGTGGAAGGCCAATGGTGTCAGTCTTCAATCAATGGTCTCTATCAGTTTTGGGATTCACTAAAGATATATCGAAAAAGACAAAGTGAAATAATATTACATCTGATACAAAATTATCTTGCTGATGGTCGATTAGTACATATTTCTGGAAAGGACGTTTCATTAAAGCGTGAAGATGTAACGAATGTTGAGTATAAGATTTATGTTGTTGATTCACCTACGAGCTAAATGAGAAAAATCGGCAATTTAGCGTTATTAAGCCATTTCTACAGCAGATGGAAGAGTTTTTGCCTCAAGATTCCATGAAAAAATTGTATAATTACTTTACCACAGGTAATTCTGAAATGTAATACTAATCCTGTATAGTGAATTAGGCTACATGCCGTCTTAAAGGATTGATACATATTACGCGTGCTTGCGCTGGTTACTTGTTTCACCTTTTCTCTAATAGTTACAGATGAGGCATCATAATGAAACCAGCGCTCTAGCCATACTATTTATTGGTAGTCTGAAAATTGCTGATAAATTAATAAAAAGAATTGACTACTGTCATTCATGATACTTAAACTCTAAATAAGTTTCACTAAAATCAACCGCCCCAAATTTAGGGGCGTTAAGCTCTTCAGACATTTCTTGCACGCATAACGTGGTCATGCCGTTTACCACACAACTTAGCAATTTCGATGCTAAACATTGTCTGAACCATCGCCCACCATCAACCGTACTTTTTGTATCTTCTATGAGAGTATTCATCCTCATATTTTCTGTATAATTAGACGTTTTCTATTGACACTCCGGAGAGTATCGGACGTTAACAAACATGGTAGTAAATCCATCGTTATGCTTTTCTCATAAGGATGGTGTACTGTATAACCATACTCGACAAGTTTATTGCGCCGTTAGAAATTATAGGACAAATTTTACTAAATGGTAACATGGCAAGCTATAATGATCCAGATAAACAAAAAATTGCTGAAAGCAAGCAGATATTCTAGCAAGTTATCATCAATAATTTGTCGATGAACAAAAATTTGGAATGCCTAAAAGGCGCTTTATTTCTATTTTGGGAGTGTTAGGAGAACATATCAATGAAAAATCAAAAAACACCCTTGATAAATTTAAAAGGTGCGATGGATCTGATTAAAAAATCAAAATATCCTTTAACACCTCTTTACGAAGCGATGACTAATTCTTTAGAAGCTATTGCTCAAAGGCAGCGTGATGAAACTGAACCCAGCGAAATTACAGTAAAATTACATTTCACGGGTTTATTGGAGCAAGTTAAAGAAATCTCAAAAATAGAAATCATCGATAATGGTATTGGCTTTACCGATGAAAATTATGCAAGATTTATCGAGTTTTTTGATAAAAGCAAAGGATATAACAATCGTGGTTCAGGGAGATTACAATATCTACACAGATTTAAAAAAATAGATGTTTATAGCATTTATCTTAAAAATGATTCAAAATATGAACGTCGATTTTCCTTCAGCTTAGATAAATTAATTTATGATGAATCTGATACTGAAATTACTACCGATAGAGCTCTTCTAACTAAGGTTATATTGTCTGGATGCCTAGCCGAAGGTAAAGAAAAAGCTTTTTTTGATAACCTAACAATAGACGATCTTTTAAAAGATATTGTCAGGCATTTTTTGTTACGATTTTATCTAGATAGCCAAAAAGAACAATTAAATGTACCTCTTATTAATATAGAATTCATCAAAAATAACACAGAAATTGAGACAAAAACACTGAATCCTAAAAACTTACCTACGCCTTCAAACAACGGAGATATTGAAATAGCATATCTGAAACTAAAAAATGCTAAGACAGATGATATTGAATGGGAAAAAGTTAAAGATAAATATGAAATTATAAAATGGGCACACTTTAAACTTCCAGAAGCTGAACTTGAACAAAATGGTGTCTATTTATGCAGTAAAGATATCCCCGTACAATTATTAAACTTTAAAGAAATAAAAAAGAAAGAAAGCATTAACGAATTCAGGTATCTAACGGCCTTTTATGGAGACGTATTAGATCGATCTGAAAATGTAAGCGATACAGTTGATAGTTTTCAATTCCCCTATCAACAAAAAGTAGAAGATTCTGCTAAAACAGACCTATTTTTTGATGAAAAGGCGGAATATATTTTTATGAATAATATCGAGGAAAAAATAAATGAAGTTATTCCTACGATTTATAAGGATATCTTTGATCTTCAAAAAGAAAAAAACAAAAATGTCGAAAGCATTGCAAAAGCGCATGGCATATCAGTGAAGATTGCCTCCCAGATCAATACCAACCTGACTGATGATGAAAAAACAATTACTAAAAAAATATATGCTCAACAGTCTAATTTATTGGCTGAAAAAGGATATCAAGTAAAAAAACTATACGAAAGTTTAAATCAATTGAATCCAATTTCTGAAAATTACCAGAATGAATTAAAGAAAAAAGCTATTGAGCTTTCTGAGCTAATAGAAAATCAAAACAAAGAAGAATTAAGTCGTTATATTATTCGAAGAGATATGGTGGCTGATATATTGAAAAAAATTCTCGCCGGAGAACTTGAATGTCAAACACAGAAAATAGAAAAAGTCAGACAAGATAAAGAAGGATTGATACACGACTTAATTTTTAAACGTAAAAGCAAAAACTCTCATGATGGGTTAAATGATCTGTGGATTTTGAATGAAGAGTTTTTACATTTTTCGGGCTGTTCAGAGTTAAGATTGAATCAGATAAAAGATCACACTGGAGAAAATCTTTTAAAGCCTATTCCAGAGGAAACAATCAATCACTTAGGCATTAAAGTAAATAGAAGACCTGATATATTTCTTTTTGCAGAAGAAGGAAAATGTGTTCTAGTTGAGTTCAAGGCTCCAGATGTTGATTTAACAGATCACTTAAATCAAATGACAAAATACTGTAATTTAATTGCAAATTACAGCGTTCGTAAATTTGATAAGTTTTATTGTTATTTAATCGGAGAGGAAATAAAAGCTGTTCCTGATCTTCCTGGAGACTATGAGAAAACCGTGAATGGTGATTGGCTAAGAGCAAATGTACCAATAAAATCATTTGATGAAAATCGCAATACTATTGCAACACATCAAATTGAAATAATCAAATTGTCGTCGATATATTCAAGAGCACACAGAAGAAACAGAAGTTTTGCTGAAAAATTGGGACTGCCAGACTTACTTACCAAATAATAATAAGGCTAAAACTTAAGCATGGGTTAGAGATTCCGCTTTTCTGCGTTGGACAAGTCCTTTAAGCTTCCGAAAACCACCCCAAGCCTAGAGCATGAATGTTTAGAAGCACTTTAACTGTTGTTAATCTCCTTGATGAGAGGCTCAAGATTCAGCACTATGCTTGGAACTTTATCTCTACAAATCTAGGCTTCCACTTGCGTCTTGGTACTAAAATCAACCTTTTCAGGCACATTATAATACTGACAACTAAAATCAAAAAACTTTAAATTACACTGTAGGGTATGTTTATGTAAATTTAAACGCACATCTAATCACAAAATGATAAGTTATTTGCCATTTTTCTTTAGTGTAAAAAATCACTCAAGCTGTTTAGTCAGATTGATTTTCGAAAGCATTTAACCCAATCTTTGTTTTTTTTAAGCATTTGTACAAGCTCGTCCCATTTTTCAGCAGAAACAGGCTCTTCTTTCGGCTTCATCTCTGGTCTATCGAGTTCTTTGAATATCCTTTCAACTGTAGATCGAATATCGTCTTCAAGCTTTTTGCAATAAAGTAGGAGATCTGGAGAAGCAGGCATAAACGTTGTCGACAAACCTTCTGCTTCTCCTTTCATCACGTTCCTTGTTACGGTTTTAATTGCCCAACGGCTTAAACCACCAAGAGAAAAAATAGGCAACCGCTGTGGCTTTTTCATCTTCTCTAGGTTGGCTTTTAAGCCCACCAGAAAGCATGAGAAACATAGCTTTTATTTCTTCCTCAGAAGCTTTTTCATCAAGCTTTTGCAAAACTTCATTGCCCAACGAGATAATTCTCTCCGCTTCTGCAAGGGATGGTTTTTTGCCCGTTAGCCAATGGAATGGAGGTGCTTTCATCATCCTCGAATAGAAATCTGTACGGACTGTCTGAATTTTTGATATCGGACATGTATTGTGCAATTCGATAAGCACGGCCACGTTGTTGTTCTGTGTTCTCAATGATCGATTTTCCATACCGTTTCTCTTTTTCTAATCTTTCTTTTTTCTTGGCTAGGGTTCCATACTGGCTTGTAACCCAATTGTACCAAGTTCTTTGCCAATTCGTTTTGGTCGCATCCTTCCCTGATTTTGCTAGCCAAAAATTTTTGAACCGTTCACACTCGAACAGCGCTTCATCATGCGTTAATCCTTGATCGATTGCGTATTGCAAATTAGGTTCAAAATCAGCTGGCAAACGGTGGCCCCTGTCTGTTCTTGCCTTTTTCACAGGTTTTGTTTTTGAAAAAATTGACTTGCAATCAGGCTCAGAAGCAATTTTCTCATAAGCTTTGCTACCGTTTTGCAAAGCACAGTTTTGTGAAACCTGTTGCTGCTCGGTATGTGAAGGTAACACTACCTCAGGTTCATATTGCTTTGAACTCGATCGCTCTTTGTGGGCATTGTCTCCCCTTGCGTCAGTAAGGGGGGGACTAACTACGATAGTAGTTAGGGGGGATATATTATTACTGTTATTGTTAATGTGCATATTTTTGCATTGCATTTGCATTGTACTTGCATTGCAAATTTCTACATTTGCATCAGATTCAGTTGTGCAAGTATTTGATTTACTTTGCTTTTCCCATCTTGCTTTTGCAGCTTCTGATCTTTTTTGAGAAATTTCGTTTGCTTTGTCGCTTGCATTTATAATTTCTTCTGAAACTTTTTCATTCCACAAAAAATTTTCCGATAAAAGAATTTTCTTCTTTCTGATGAGAAATTCTATCGTATTTTTAAATGTCTTTAATGAGTAGCCACATATACGTGCTAATATCTCCGAGTCATTTTCAATGGGCTTGCCATTTTCATACATGAGACAAACAAGAGTGAAATACACACCCTTTTGAGTTCCAGTCATCCCGTTAGTTGCTAAAAGCCATTTGCTGGGAAAAAACCTAATCCACGGCAATGTATTAGACATCTCTTCTCCTCCCCTTTATTCGTTTACTGTGTCTTGATGAAAATTTGCATGCAATAGTTTATCTATTCTTCAACTTGTGAATTCCATTCGGTATAAAAAAACGAACCCACGGTAATTTATTTGTCATCAGTAATTTTCCTTTCCTTTATTAAATATAAAATTGCTAAAGCATCTGCTTCATTATCGTCTTGTGGCGTATGTCCTTTTGCGCATACCGCCTTTATCATTTCTTTTTTTGAGGCATTTCCCTTCCCTGTCATTGCCTTCTTAATTGTACCAACAGGAATACCTTCATAAGGGATTTGCTGATACTCACACCAAGCAGTTAAGGTTGCTAGAAAGCCCCCATAAGCATGAGCAGCATCTGTCCCCACATGGCGCCTCACCTCTTCAAAATACACTGCATCAATGGCATCAACGGATCTCTTTATTTCTGAAAGCCATTGTTTAAAGTGTAAATAACGCATGCCTCCGCCTTCAAAGCGGCGTGTGGGAAAATGTTCTATCCCACTTATTATGTGACTATCCGCACCACATATTGCCCAACCCGTCTTCGTGCCTAAATCAAGACAAAGAATGGTTGGTGCTATAGTGATCATATTCCCCCCTTATTGTGTACTTATATGTGTGTCATGATAGAGAACGTGGCGATCGTCTGCCTTGCAAAAGCGTCAATACCTGTAACCGTATTAACCGACATCATAGAGTTTAAAAAATTGAATTAACTCACTCCTCAGACATGCTGCATTCATTATCGATTAATTTGATTTCTTCTTTTCTTTTTTGGATAAGCTTGTACCTTAAATCGTCAAGCTCAGCTTTGACCAAAGCCATGAGCACAATCAGCTCACTTAAGCGATCAAAAGCTAAAAAATCGTCAGAAGAACAATTATTCAACCAAACAGTAAGAGCTTGTATGGATACAGATAAAAACCATCGATTAAACTCATCGCACGAAAATAATGGAAAACCATCTCTATCATCACGCGCAAAAACACTTTGCAGCACATAGAGAGAAAAACTTGCTGATGAGAACTCTAAGCTTATTTCACAATATGTTTGATGAGGAGAACGGAAATAACAACATATATTTTTCTGTCCAATATTATTAATAAGATTAATTAACTGATATTTGCTTATGGTAATCCGTGGTTGATTATTTGCCATCTCTGCTATCTCACTCTTTTAAGTGTGTGAATTGTTCTGTTTTGACATGCTCTGTTGTTGGCATGGCTTTGCGCAAATAGTGGAACCGTTGGCAAAAGAAGGCATTGGAGAGGATTGTTCATTCCATAACGCTTCTAAGAGATATGCAGTGGCCCCTCTTGAAGGAACACCATATTTTTCCCAACGCCATACTGTTGATTTATTGACACCTAACTGTGCTGCCATTTCTTTTAGAGTTAAATTCAGATTTTTACGTAACTGTTTTACTGCTATTTTTTTCATAAACATAAATATGCATTATGAGTACTATATTCATATCACAATTTACACACAAACGATTACCAAGAGGCGATAGGGAGGGAGAATTATGACAAAGCCACTTTTTATAAATTCAGATGAAATTTTGCTCGTTATGGGTTGTGATGAAATAGATAGCGTTGCACAATCAGGGCCATTCTACGAAGAAAAAGATATTATCAATTTTATTGATAATATTGATAACGCTGCTCAAATCTTTCGCATCGAACCGACAGCAAACCGTTGTGAAAACATTTCAGAAGAAGTTGCAGAATTCTATCTTAGAGAAAGCGAGACGTTCCATCTTTTCAAGATGAAGTGTTTCATGATTTTATTCTAAACAGCGATGTCTATCATGATTATCGAGATAAAGAAGTAGCGCGTAGTTATGAAGATATCCTATACGGTACCTATGAGGAACAGCACCGCTTGCGTCTTTGCGACGTAATCTAAAATTATTCAAGGGATTTTAGAAAGTATTCGCCTTTAGTCTTATCAAGAAAAAATCGAAATTAATGGGCACGAGCTTTATAGGATTAAAGCTGTTAGAGACTTTGGTGACGTTGAAGCTGGAGATTTAGGCGGCTTTATAGAGCATGAAGAGAACTTATCACATAACGGAGATTGTTGGGTTAGTGGTGCTGCCAAAGTTATCGATGGAGCGCGCATTTTTGACAATGCTCAAGTTCATGGTGATGCCAAAGTCTCTGGGCGAGCAAAAATTTATGGTAACGCTCAAGTGTACGACAACGCCATTATTGCTGATGAAGCAAAAATATATCATGATGCAAAAGTTAAAGATAATGCAAGAATTGTTAATAATGCAGAAATTTTTGATGCTGCCCAAGTTTTTGGACATGCACATATTTTAGACGATGCGCATGTTTTTGAGAAAGCTAAGGTTGCAGGTAAAGCAAATATTTGTGGAAATGCACGTATTTTTGGTGGCACTATCATTTGCGGCAATGCCGAAGTTGGTGGCAGCGCAAAAATTTCTGGAAATGAGACTATCTTAAGATAAAAACTTTCTAAATTATAATGAAAACAACCTCACTGATAGTGAGCACAGTTTTTAAAAAACAAACTTCTCACAACACAAATAGCCATTTTAACAAAAGCGTGACTCACGCCACGGGTGAGTTGCGCGTAAATGAAAGATTTTAAATGAACAATTCCCCATTAACAGCCATGGCGCAGAAATATGGTTTTTCCTATGACGAATTTCGAAAAACAATTATCAAAACTTGCATCAGTCATAACTTCTCTTACGAAGAATTTGCTGCCTTTATTTCTGTTGCCAATAGTTATGGTCTTAACCCCCTTACAAAAGAAATTTATGCACTGCCCAAAAGAGGTGGAGGTATCATACCTGTTGTTTCTATTGATGGGTGGATTAAGATCATTAAATCGAATCCAGATTTTGATGGTATGACCTTCCAAGATAAACTCGACAATAGCGGCAATTTGATTGCTATCAAATGTTCGATACGTTTAAAAAACATTAAAGACCCTATAGAGGTCACTGAATATTTATCAGAATGCAAACAAAAAACAGATACTTGGCAAAAATACCCTGCACGTATGTTGCGCCATAAAGCTACCATACAATGCGCACGCTATGCTTTCGGGTTTTCTGGCATTTATGAAGAAGATGAAGCCGCACGCATTAACGGCATAAACCACAACACACAAAGTCAGCTAATTTCAAATGAAATGCTTACACAAATCCAAGAGTTAATGGATCAAACACAAACACAGGAAGCACATGTGCTTTCTTTTGCAAAGATCGAAAAACTCAGCGATATGTCTTATGAAAAAGCACAAACCATCTTAGATAGTTTGAAGAAAAAACAACGCTTACAGATGACTGAAGCACAACAATCCTTACCAGCGCAAGAACAACAAAACGCTCTTATACAAGATGTCGAATATGAGCCAATCCAACAAGAACAGGCAACGGCGGTGTGAAATGGAACAAAGAACAGCACAGTGGTTTCAAGCCCGCTTAGGGAAAGTTACTGCATCAAACATTGATAGTGTGGTCGATAGGACAGCCAAAGGATTACCAACAAGCAAATATGAAGAATACAAAATCAAACTCATCACAGAGCGCTTAACAGAGCAAATAAGCCCCTATTATGAAACCGAAGACATGCGATGGGGCATTGAGCATGAAGAGGAGGCAATCGAAGAATATAGCTTCATTTATGATACCAATGTAACAAGATGCGGCTTTATCCAACATCCCACAATTAAAATGGCAGGGGCAAGTCCTGATGGTCTCATTGGGGATCATGGATTAATAGAGGTCAAGTGCCCAAAATCAAAAACACATATACGCTTTTTTCTCAATAACCAGATCAAACCTGAATATAGCTCACAAATGCAATTTCAAATGGCTTGTACAGGACGAAAATGGTGTGATTTTGTGAGTTATGATCCACGCTTTATTGGTCAATCATCACATCTGCGTATCAAGGTTCAGCGTGTTCACCGTGATGAGGAACAGATTGCACACATCAACAAAGCTGTTGAAGCGTTTTTAAACGAAATTGAACAAGATCTCAATAAGATTTCGACAAAAGCTGCTTAACACTATGGGGATGTTTTCTTCCTCCGAGCATCCCCACCCTCCACTTTTTTCGTTCTCAACACATAAAAAGG
This sequence comes from Bartonella sp. A05, assembly GCF_026930145.1. Classification (GTDB taxonomy): domain Bacteria; phylum Pseudomonadota; class Alphaproteobacteria; order Rhizobiales; family Rhizobiaceae; genus Bartonella. The sequence goes on from NZ_JANHOJ010000003.1 coordinate 60,463, forward strand.
AAAACTTCAAATGAATGAAGAAAAATTAAATGTTTCAATAAAAAAAGTAAGCTTATTTGAACAAGCGTTATTATCAATGCGCTTGCAACGTCTTGTCAACATACAAGACCTTTCAATTTATCTTGGAATGTCGATAACCCAGATTAGAGAGCTTGTAAAAGCTGGAGCTTTTCCTAAACCAATACAAGAAGGACGATACTTAAAATGGGATATCGTAGAAATTGATCATTATATTGAAACCAAAAAAAGCGAAAGAGATTCTGTAGAATCTTCGGTACTATCTTAAATGATTAACACCAGTCACAAAAGATGACCATTGCTCTAAAATGGCACGGCGCTGCTCTAAAAAATCAGTTCTCATATAAGCTTTTGTGACTGTGTTCCCTACCGAATGAGCAAGAATAGCTTCTGCAATTTCAAATGGTGTAGGGGTTGTTTCTGCTATCCAATCACGAAGACTTGATCTGAAACCGTGAGGTCTATAACTAATCCCCCTATCTTTCATAAATTTAGAAAGTGTCGCATCAGATATAGGACGCCCAGAATTTCCAACAAATAAGAAACCATTTTGTTTTGTTTTTTCAATAACAGCAAGCGCTTCAGCTGAAAGCGGAATACGAAAGTCAGAAACTTTTCCCATTATCCCCTTCATATTTTCCTTCGGAATCGTCCATATGGATTCGTTAATTTCTTCTGACCTAATGTACCTGATCGGCATTGAACGAGCACCCGTTAAAATAAGAAGCTTTAAAGCTAAATTAGACACAAGCTCATCATTTAAAGATTGATAAAATTCAGGCACTTCCTTCCATGGCATTGCTGGAATATTTTGAGTATTTTGGATATATCTCCCTAATAAAGCTTTTGCTTTTGGTATCAATTGCATATCAACATCTATACCACGTGCTGCCGCATGTTTTATAGCGATATTCAAGCGAGATAAAGCTTTGCTCGCTGTTTCGTTTTTTGTTTTCCAAATAGGAGAAATACATTCTTTTATATCACCCTGATTCAAGTCATTAACTGCTATATCACCAAGTTTAGGAAAAACATGCAACTCAAGAGGTGTTAGCCACCTTGCAGCTTTTCCCTCATTTTTCAATTCACTCTTTTTCGCTTCAAAAGCACTTAAAGCAATCTCTCGTAAAGAAATCCCACCACAAATCCGCTGCAATTTTTCTTTTTTTCTTGTGCGAATGGGATCAATTCCTTGGTTCAAGAGTTCACGGCAAGCCATAGCTTTAAGCCTTGCTTCCTTTAAAGATACATCATCACAAGAGCCTAAACCCATCTCACGACGCCTTTTATTAAGATCAAATCTAAAAACCCAACGTCCTTTATTTGATGCTGTTTTGATAAGCCATAGACCAGCGCCATCAGAATATTTACCTTTTGACAAATTTTTTATTGATAAAACAGATAACCTATTACGTGTTCTCACTCTTAAAACCACCTTTTAAAAACCACCTTTCAAACCACCTTTTATATTTTGCTTTAGACACTATCACCTGATATCAAAATCGCATAAAAAAGCAAAATAAAAAATAAATTATAATAAAAACAATTAGTTATTAAACGAAAAAAAGATAAACAACGTTATCACATGATATCGTATAGAACTCTAAGAGGAGGCAAAAATTGGTGCACGCTGTCCGCACCATTTTTGGTTTTTTCTTACTTTCTTAAAAAAGATAGCAAAAAATAGGCTACTTTTTGTAAAATCATTGTCGTACTATTGGATAAAATTGAGATCATTCTAAACAGAATTGCAGTTATTATAACTTACGAAACAGAACTTCTATTCTATAATATCTCTAATCTTGTCACGAAACAAAATAGACACTCATTTTAAAGAATGAAACCTTGAAAAATATTCCTTAACTTCATAAAAACCATTGAAACTGATTGATCTACTTTTTTGAAGTGAAAAATAAATCAAGATGCCAAGCAGCGCCATCTTCTAAATTGTTTCAAAATATCAATATCTATAATAGTTTAATAAATTTTTACAAAGAGTTATAATATATTATAAAAGTTTTAAATTAAAGAGCAGGAAAATGCGCAATGTAACACGATACTTCTAATAGTATCCCCTTTACAGAACATTTTTCAGAAAAAGATTCATAATTAACAATATTATAGAATAATTATTTTAATAAATTACTTTAAGTATTAACTTACCAATAACAATAAAATTGCCTATTGTAAGATTGTATTCTTCTCTCCATCTTTCGATGAAATATTATTCACGCAGCTTATTTCCTGATATATCAAATTCTTAATCATTTTTTGTGGTAGAGTACTTCAAATAACTAGCTCTCTTCTTAAAGTTTATTTATTCTTCAAAAACTATTTTTCTGAGAAACCTTTAACTGAAGCTGATATCCTAACTTCCAAACCTTCCAACAATTTGCTTTTTTAAACTAAAACTCTAGCCATAAACTTAGACTCTTTTTTGACTATTAATTTTAGTTTTCACATCTTTTTTCTTAAGTATCTATCCTTCTCAACACTATCTTGAAGGAAACCATACATACTGCAGAAAATAAACCATATAGTTTCAAATGTTGTTTTCCTAAATCAGTTGTTATTTAATTCCCTCCCCGCATGAAGAATAAAATCTTACACTGCAAACTGCTCAAAAATAAAAAGCCCCATCAAAGATAGGGCCTCTAGAAATTTAATCACACAAAAATTAGAATTTGTAAGCTACACCAATACGAAAGTCATTGGTTTTGTAGTCAACTTCAATTGCCTTCTTTGCAAATTCCTTTTTACCAAAATCTGAATAACGATACTCTGCACGTAAGATAATATTGCTGAGCATTGCCAACTCAACACCAGCACCAAGAGTATAACCAACCATCGTATTTTTTTCATCCGATAAAGTCTCAAAAGGCATTTCTTGTTCTTCTTCCTCCATCGATCTCACTACGACATGCTGAAGCCGCGTATAAGCAATCCCTCCAGCGATATAAGGCATAATATGCCCAACAACGAACATGTGATCAGAAGCAAACCCAACACGTAAACGTGAAGAACCTGACCATTTTTGTTTTAAAGTATGCTTAAATACTTCACGTTGTTTGAAGTATTTTTGCTCTCTATGATCAATAATTTTTGTATCCTTGTGTTCAGACAAAATGACATCCGTATCAGCACCTAAAATAATACCATTGCCAAAATCAATATCAGAACCTACGTAAAGTCCTTCTATCAAACCTGAAATTTTAGGATGTAACTCTTCATCAACCGGAATCCAACTGTTTACACGCGCATCTTGGAGGCCTCTTAGAGTAGAATCACTCGACAAAGCAGCAATCTGACCACCAAGATAAAAACCGGTCCAAGAAAAAGTAGGAGCAACAACAGGCATTGCCTCCTGAACTATTGGTTCCCGAGGAACTACAATATCCGCTGCCTGTGCTACAAAAGCGGTAAAAAAAGCGAAAACAGATACAGCAATAAAATATTTCGTATTCATAAACTGCTCCCCTACTAATGTTAACGACAACCGTTCTTAATGCCACATCTCCGTCAAAAAATCTGTAGTAAAAACAACACAGTAAAGAAAAAAATAAAATATTAACTGAAAATGTGACTTAAATTTGCTACAAATCACATGCTTTTTCTGCTTTTGTATAATACCTTGGTCAAAGGGGCTGATTTGCATTCATGGTTTATGCGCATAAGAAGCATTGTTCTTCATTCTTATCTTATGCTTTTCCCAATAACAAAAAACTTAAACTCTTTTATTGAAAGAATGCTCTACCATTATTGATTTCTATAGTATCTTCTGATTTTACTGCAAAATGATCCTTATTAGGAAAAGTGATAAAACAGCCCTTTATACAAATTGTAACTGTTTGATCGGGATTTAATGAAACATTTGAACGTACGCTCCCTTCAGAAACAATAAGCAACTGTGCCTTTGAATCAGCATTTTTGATGGTTGCTGCAAAAGTTTTTATGGGGAGAATACCTAAAAACATCATCACGATAAAAGCATAAAAATATTTTATCATTCTAAGATTCCCTCCTCAATAAAACGTTTATAAAGCACAAAGTGCAAAGCATTGGTTACCTCGGAAGTAAAAACAATATTGGGCACATAAATAGCCAAAGTGAACGAAAAATGCTTACTATCAAATGCAGTAAAGCTCACTTGTGGTGAGGGGTTTTTCAAAACATTCTCTGTTACAGAAGCAATCTCCAGCAAAATCTCAACAACGCGTTCTGGATTAATATTCGTTGAAACAGTTAGTGGTATATCAACGCGTCCCATTTTGCTAGGACGTGTCCAATTACTTACATTATTATTAATGAGACTAGAATTGGGAATGATAATCCTCTGACGCTGAAAGGTTTCAAGCTCTGTTGCTCGCACGCTGATACGTTTAACAATACCACTAACTGATCCAGATTCAACATAATCACCTAGCTTAAATGGCCGCCCAATCAAAATGATAAGACCCGATACAAAATTCTGAACAATATTTTGCAAACCAAAACCGATACCAAGTGAAAGCCCCCCAGCAATCAACGCGAAACCTTTAAGATCCAAACCTGACATTGATAGTCCCATCAAAGCCGATGCAGCAATCCCACCATAGCTTATAACCGTTTTGATAGAATTACGGACACCAGAATCAAACCCTCCACGCACCATCACCGTTCTATCCAACCAACCAACAAATAGGCGAATAAGAAACCAACAAACAAAAAAAACAAGGATACCAGCAAAAATGGAAATCAAAGAAATAGAAACATTCCCAATTTGAAAACCGGTCATCAATTGCCAAAAAACATCCATCATATCGGAATGCGAAAATCCAAACTGCATAACAATCGGCATTGCACAAAGCACAATAACAACCAAATTGAGGAGCATGTTACTCACAATCCCCAATTGATCCATAGTTTTCTCTTCTAAATGAAACCATTTCATCAAAGTGCGACCAACGCTTGTTTTCATAAACGCGCCTTCAGACGCGATAGCACGAGAACTTTGTATCCCCAAATACATTAAAGCTAAAAATGCACCACTAATTACAATCTGCTGCATAATAAAACGTGCCAAACCGATATAGCCTAAAAAATCCGTCACAATAAGCAATGCTCCCAAGATAATGAGAGGAAAACGTATATAAAACGGCCAAGGCAGCAATTTTTCTTCGTCACTTTGAAAGCACTTACGTTTAAACCGAAAAGGCAAAAATGAAATGATAAACAGCAGCGCTCCCACAAGAAAAACAGCAATAAAACTTTTCGCAATTGCCAAAGAAAAAGATGCCGAAACGACTTGATAAATACTATCAGAAACAGCATCAAATGCCAAAACAACAGCTAAAAGAGTAAGACAAATTATCAACTGATACGCAGATAATGGCGCAATATTAAAAAGGCGCAAGCGATCCATACGCGAAGACAAAAGAACAACCGCTATACGGTTTACCAAAAAAATAAAAATAATTTGGTGCCCAATCGTATGAAATACCCCTGTTAGCTTTCCTAAATCTAAACCAAAACTGATAAACAAAAAAAACGTCAAATAAACGCAAAGAACACACACACACGAAGGCAATAAAATTGAAATAAAAGCAACCAACAAGCGCTGTAGATAAGGTATTTCACCACCGCCTTTCACAATGCGGAAGCGTACATGCGCAATCCCTTTACCAACAAAATACGAAAGACTTAAAGCAATAACAAACGGAATAAAAAAAGCAAAAAATAATTGTAACAGCTTGAAATAGGATACAAATTGCCACCAATAATTAAACAACACAAAAAAATCGAACGCAGCCTCTTTCGTTGTTTCAATGATATCCTTGATCATAGCTATTGAAAATTCAAACCTGTGCGTGAGCGTACGTGTAAAAAGATCTCGTGAGTAAGAACTGGCACTTTCAGCCATCTTATTTGCAGCTAAAAATATCTCTTCAAGCTGACGTACTGTACTATTAAGTTTAGCTTTCTGCTCTGTTAGAGTAGAACTCTCTTGACCTTGATCTTTTAAATTCTTTTGCCCATCATCTGAGTCTATTGATTGCCCCAAAAGCACATTAATATCATTAAGAGGAGCACGCAAAACAAATGCAACATTTATAGCACGTTTACTGATCTCCTGCGCTTGTAACCGCAAATCAGCTAAAATGTACTTATCTTCTATTTTGCCTTCAAATTTCTTTTGTAAATCTTCGAGGTTTTGTTTTAGTATCTCAACAACTGATTGTTGTTGCTGAATAATGTCATCAACCGATTGCGAAGCTATTGATTGTCCAACTATTGCTGTTGATGCTGTCAAATTTCCCCATGCAAAAATACTAAATAAAATGTTACTCCCAAAGAAAAAGAAGAAAACGAATAATTTTTTTTTAAAAAATGAATACATATCTGCCACAAGTAATATAAAGGATATTTTCCTTTTAAAATGTGGTATAAAGTCAATATTTCAAACTTTTATAGAATAACGCTGATAAAATCTTTCACTCAGCTAATAATACTGATAAGAAAGAGTGAACGGTTAACTGAAACCAATAAGATCAAGAAAGCATTCCCATATGTTTTGTTTGCACTTACATCGCAAAAAAGAAGTTTTCCTCTTTTTTACAACCTGGTTTCTTCTATCCAACTTTAGCATGTGGGTGACCAATAGCCTAGCAGCACATACTCACTTACTTGAACAAAAATATGCCAGTCATACAATTAACACTACAAGGCTTCATCCAAACAAAAAGAACAACCAATTTAATCTTATAACAGTTGTAAACAAACAATTTTTAACATTTTATACGTATCATGTTTTACCTGTCATAAATTCTCAAGATATAATGACAGTGAATATTTTCTCAAACTTTGTCATCATGATTCGTACACAACTTCATAAACTTCGAACACAATGTGTTTTAAATCAACGCGCTCCACCTATTGTTTGATTTGCAAAAACATCATCCTAATTTATCTTCAACTTAAGATAATTGTTAAATTGCCTACTATTGGAATATATCATGCGTACACCCAGATGGCTGACCACACTTTATTGTTTTATCCTTTTAAGTAGCATTTACGTTGCATTACCCAACTTATTTTCACAAGAACAACGCCAAAACTTAAAATTTTTGCCCAATACCCATGTAACGCTTGGACTTGACCTTCAAGGAGGATCCTCTCTTTTACTCGAAGTCGATACAAAAACATTAAAACACGATCAGTTGCACACAGTTTTAGGCAATGTGCGCGCCAAACTGCGTGAAAAACAAATTCGCACATCAAGTGTTCGTCTCATCGAAGATAGCGTAGTTGCCATTATTCCTGATCCTATAGAAAACAAAAAAGCTATTACCACCCTAGAAACATTGATTACACCTGTATACAGTAACTTTGGATCCACAACCAATGACATTGCTATCAGTCCTCAAAATGAGGCTATCCATATCACATTAACCGAAGCTGGTATTAAAGATCGTATTAACAATGCTATCGAACAAAGCTTAGAAATTATTCGTCGCCGTATCGACCAAATTGGTGTTACCGAACCAGCCATTCAAAAAGTGGGTATTGATCGTATTATGGTCCAATTGCCCGGTCTACAAGATCCAAAGCAGTTGCGCGATCTTTTAGGCACAACCGCTAAGATGACTTTCCACCTTGTGCCCCCTAATGTAGATATAAATAACCCACCTCCAGGTGTTTCAATTCTTCCTGGATATACTGATGAGCAGCAACTTTATCCAATTTATGACCAAGTTTCTTTAGATGGCAACGTACTTAAAGATGCACGTGCAGGTTTCGACCCACAAATGCCGGGACGTTCTATTATCTCATTCAGTATGAATTCTACTGGTGCAAAAATATTTGCTGAAATAACACGACAAAATATTAATCGTCCCTTTGCAATCGTCCTTGATAACAAAGTATTGACTGCTCCCGTAATCAATGGCGTCATCCCCAGCGGACAAGGTCAAATTACAGGAAATTTTGATTCAAAAGAAGCATCAACCCTTGCTGCTTTACTCCGTGCTGGTTCTCTACCTGCCCCCTTAACCGTTATTGAAGAGAGAACTGTAGGTCCAAATCTCGGTGCTGACGCCATTAAGATGGGACTTTACACAGGCATTATAGGTTTTATTCTGGTTACAATCTTCATTTTCCTTTTGTACGGAATTTGGGGTATTATCGCTGATATAGCGTTGGCATTGCATACTATTTTAACCCTTGCTGCATTAAGCCTTCTCGGTGCAACACTCACATTACCGGGTATTGCTGGTATCATTTTAGGTATTGGTATCGCAGTTGACGCCAATATTCTGATTAATGAGCGTATCCGCGAAGAAAGCCGAAAAGGTATCAGCGCTTTTGCAGCCTTAGATCGTGGATTTAAACAGGCCTTTGCTACTATCATTGATGCTAATGTTACTGCTATCATTGCAACTGTTTTACTTTTTTGGTTTGGTACCGGTCCAGTTCGTGGTTTTGCTGTCACAATGTCGCTTGGTATCATTATCTCTATGTTTACCAATATCACCATGGTACGCATCATTATGATTGGGGTAGTGCGTAAATGGAAACTCAAAACATTGCATCTGCAACCTTTTTTCAATTTTATGCCACAAAATACAAATTTCCACTTCATGAAAGCGCGCTTCATTGGCATTGGTATTTCAATTATTTTATCAATAATTTCAATTTTTCTGTTCTTTAAGCCCGGTTTAAATTTCGGAATTGATTTTGTTGGTGGAAGCCAAATAAGTATTACAACAAAAGGACCAACAAATTTAGCAACTTTGCGTTCAGAGCTTTCTGCCCTTAACATCGGTGAAGTTACATTGCAAAATATTGATAATGAAAATACCGTTTTGATTCGTATCCAAAAACAAAGTGAAAGCGAAAAACAACAAACCATTGCTATAGATAAGGTTAAAACAGCTGTACAAAGCATTTATCAGGATGTTACCTTTGACCAAATAGAAGTTGTAGGCCCCAAAATTTCTGGTGAACTTGCTACAGCTGGTTTTACTGCTGTCATTTTGGCAACAATTGCTATGCTATTCTATATTTGGTGGCGCTTTGAATGGTTCTTTGCTGTTGGAGCAATTGTGACGCTGATCCTTGATACAACAAAAATGATTGGCTTTTTTGTTTTATTTCAATTAGATTTTAATTTAACCGCTATCGCTGCCCTTTTAACAATTGTTGGCTATTCCATAAACGATAAAGTTGTCGTTTATGATCGAATGCGTGAAAATATGCGCCTTTATAAAAAGATGCCCCTACGTGAACTGATTGATCTTTCGATTAATCAAGTGCTTATACGTTGTATTTTTACATCAGCGACAACAATATTAGCTATGTTGCCCATGGCACTATGGGGAGGAAATGCTGTTCATAATTTTGCAGTCCCTATGGTCGTAGGAATTATTATTGCAACATCGTCCTCTATCTTTATTGCAGCTCCCATTCTATTATTACTAGGAAATTGGTGGAATAAGCGAAATAAAGAAAATAACAAAAACCATCAAAGCACAAAAAAGCTAAACTAAAATCAAAATGGCATATCAATTTACGTGCTTTGCCATTTTTTTCTCTTGTAAAACTACAATCGTTTCCAATACTTACTTTCTTAAAAAAAGAGCTACAAACAATTATGCTGCACGATACACCACTTATTACAACGATTGTTTCTGGTTTATGTTTGGCATTTCTTTTTGGAATGATTGCTAATCGTCTACGTATTTCACCTCTGATAGGATATCTTCTAGCTGGCGTTATTGTAGGACCAAACACAGGCGGCTTTAGAGTAGATTCCATTATCATCAAACAACTCGCTGAAATTGGTGTTATTTTGCTGATGTTTGGTACAGGATTGCATTTTTCATTAAAAGATCTTTTATCTGTCAAAGCTATTGCTATCCCTGCTGCCATTGTACAAATGCTGTTCGCTACTTTTTTAGGATTGTGCCTAGGATGGATTATGGGCTGGAATTTTAGCAGTAGTCTTATATTCGGCTTAGCTTTATCAACAGCCAGTACTGTAATTCTTTTGCGCACTCTACAAGAACGGCGACTCATTGAAACGGAAAAAGGACGTATTGCTATTGGGTGGTTAATCATTGAAGATTTAGCTATGATCCTAATACTCGTTCTCATACCTTCAATGGCAAATATCCTTGGCAACACAACAAAAAAATCAATTGATCCTCTTGTTCAATGGCTGAATTTAAATATCTGGGGAATTATTGGCTTAACTATCTTAAAAATCATTATATTTATCGCTCTTATGCTCATTATTGGGCGACGCGTTATCCCGTGGTTACTAAAAATGAGTGCTCAATCTGGATCACGTGAATTGTTTCGCCTTGGTGTCTTTGCTACTGCACTGGGAGTAGCTTTCGGATCTGCCTATTTATTTGGTGTTTCGCTTTCTCTCGGTGCCTTTTTCGCAGGTATGATTATGAGCGAATCAGAACTAAGTCATCGTGCAGCAGAGGAATCTTTACCACTACGAGATGCATTTTCTGTTCTCTTTTTCGTCTCTGTGGGCATGTTATTCGATCCAATAAAACTAATAACCGACTTTTTTCCTCTTTTAGCAACGTTATCCATTATTATATTAGGAAAATCTGCTGTTGCCTTTTTTATCATTAAAGCTTTCCGTTATTCTGATAAAACAGCTCTCACTATTTCAGCGAGCCTTTCCCAAATTGGAGAATTTTCTTTTATCCTTGCAGAATTAGGCTCAAACTTAGATCTCTTGAACAGCGATGCGCGTGACTTAATTCTTGGAGGAGCAATTCTTTCTATCTTACTTAATCCTCTTATCTTCATTGCCATTGACAAAATTAAAAAATATCTAGAGAATCGCTCTGTGAACTTACATAATACAGAAGCAATCATTGATATTAACTCTGAGGATTCTGATCAAGAATCGCTGACTATCACTTCAAAAACTAATCATATTGTGATTATTGGTTACAGTCATATTGGTAAATCTATTGCACTATCTTTAATAAACAGAGGTATATCTGTAGTCGTAGTGGAAGAATCAAGACGCATTGCAGATAAAGCAATCGGAGATGGAATCGAAATTATTTGTGGTAATATTATTAAACAAGAAATTATTGAAGCCGCTAATATCAAAGATGCATGCAAAGTTGTTATTACAATGTGCAATGCCATTGAAGTCGGGCAATGTGTAGCAAATATACATAATCTTCAGCAGAATATTCAAATAATTACGCATGCACTATCTGATGCAGAGACAGCTTACCTCATTGATTTAGGAGCTGATATCGTAGTAATGGATAATGAAGAGATAGCTAATGGTATTCTTACGCACATCACTGGACAGAGCTCTATAATTGATACACATAGTCATGAATTAAACTTACAGAAAACATAAATGAAAACAAAAACGGGTCAAAAAGCGTGAAACTAAAGAATTTTATTTGGCCATTTATCGGTATCCTAGCAATGCTGATATCGATCCGTATTCTTTATATAAAGCTGTCTGCTATTTCTTTCAGCGATGTGCTTTATCGTCTTAGTGATTTAAGTATATATAATTGGCTTCTAGCCTGTCTTTGCTCACTTATCGCTTATGCTGCTCTTGCTGGATATGATCGAATTGCTTTGCAACATCTTGGTTATAAAATTTCTTGGGTGTTTATCGCCATATGTTCATTTACCACCTATGCGCTTTCACACAACATCGGTGCGTCAGTTTTTTCTGGTGCTGTTGTGCGCTATCGCGCTTATAAAACAAAAGGATTAAATGGAGCAGAAGTTGCGATATTAGTTGGATTTTGCTCTTTTACTTTTGTGATTGGTACAGTCTTACTTTCTGGCATCGTTCTAATTTTGCAACCCGAAATTATCACTCTCATTCATAGTGATCTACCCAAATGGCTTGCTACAGTGATTGGTGTTGTTTTACTTACTTGCATAACACTTTATACTTTCGGCAGCTGGCTTCAGTTAAAACCTTTACGTATAAGCAAAAATATTCAACTTTCTTACCCAAAGCTTAAGATTGTTGTTCAACAGCTTTTAATTAGTCCATTAGAAATTCTGGGAGCAGCGGGGATTATATACGCTGTATTACCACATAACACCGATATTCATTTTATTTCTGTACTCGGTGTTTTCCTTGCATCTTTTACTATAGCTATCCTCTCCAACGCCCCCGCAGGAGGTGTAGGAGTTCTCGAAGCTTTATTTATAACAGGTATGCCTAATATAGATCCCACCGATGTTCTTGCTGCACTTATCGTCTTTAGAATGCTTTATTTAATCATACCATTTATTCTATCATTATTCTTTGTTGCAATTTTTGAGGTGCAACAATATTGGAAGCGAATACCGTGAACAAAAGCGCATAAAGAAAGGTAAGTTTACTTTATCGTTTCTTGTGCGCATATAAACAACAAAACTGTTATCGATGTTACGATAAAATCTGCATGATCAATTTTTGTGATTTTATTTTTTTATCGCGCATTAGATGAGTGGAATCATCTTTTTTAACATCAACTGAGCTAGTTCGAGATTTACTTTATCAATATCAATAATAACTTTTTCTAAAAAGCGAGAGTACCATACATCTTTTCAATGCTTCAATATGATCTCAAAGCCATTCGTCTACAAAATGGATTGTAATCACCTTTCTTTCATGATCGATTAAATGCCATCGTTCTTTGATAGAAATAATTCTCTTACATACACGCCAACTTATACTTAAAAATCTGTAAAATAACACTATCAGTATTAATCGATTAAGACTTTCTCTATTCTTTTAACTCTCTATAATCTTGATAATAATGAGTTTAATCTATCGTACTTTTTCATTCCAAAATAATTAGCTTTTTTCCTGTAAAATAAGGGGAGAGATCAATATTTTAGAGATATTTCGGCGATCCATTTGAATCACTTTAAAACACAAACCTTCAGCCTCAAAGCTTTCACCTTCATTCGGCAGATGACCAAAACGCCAAAGCATAAACCCTGCAAGGGTCGTATAACGGTCAGCCTCATCAACAAGATTACGCTCAAGATAACCGCTTAAACGACGAATATCAGCGTATCCCTCAACAAGAAGACTCCCATCTTCTAACTGTTCTGCTACAACTGGTTCTTCATCACCATCAGGAAAATCACCTGCAATAGCTTCCAAAATATCAGTTGGTGTTGCAATTCCTTCAAAAGATCCATGTTCATCAACAATAATCGCAAGCTGAATCGAAGAATGTCGTAATTGCTCCATTAATCGTAAAACGCTTGTATTTTCATGAACGACAAGTGGCTCACGCATAGCTTTTTGCCAATTAATCTTTTTGCCCTCAGCCAAATTTAAAAGAAGATCTTTCGTTAAAGCAACACCAACAAATTCATCTACTTTTTCGCATGCAAGAATTAAACGACTATGCTTAACTTTCTGCAATTCTTTGCGCATTTCATTCTCATCACCCTTTACATCCAACCATTCAATTTCATTGCGTGGTGACATAATAGAGCGGACAGGACGATCAGCAAGATCAAGAACACCACGGATCATTTCTTTTTCTTCCGGCCGAAAAATCTCTGAAGCAGCAGCTTGCTTGGCAATAACATCCACAGTTTCACCAAGACTGCCGTCCTTTTTTCCACCTCCTAAAAGCCTCAATACAGCATTAGCTGTGCGTCCACGTAAATTGTGTGTTGTAATCATCTTTTCACGATTACGACGTCCAATTTGATTAAAAGCTTCAATGAGAACCGAAAAACCTATAGCCGCATACAAATAACCTTTTGGAATGTGAAAACCAAACCCTTCAACAATGAGAGAAAAACCAATCATCATCAAAAAGCCCAAACAAAGTATCACAATAGTAGGATGACGATTAATAAAGTGCATCAGGATACCAGATCCCCACATCATCACACCCATAGCAACAATAACAGCTATATACATAACAGCCGCTTGATCTTTGGTGATCATACCTGTTGCAGTGATAATACTATCTAGAGAAAACACCGCATCAAGCACGACGATTTGAATAATCACCTGCCAAAAAACGGCATAAACACCCCCTATTTCCTTTTCATGCGCAGCACCTTCTAACCTTTCATGCAATTCTAGTGTTCCCTTTGCTAACAAAAAGGCGCCACCACTAATCAAGATGAGGTTATTCCAACTTAACCCAAAAGATGCGATAGAAAAAATAATCTTATCAAGACTTATCACCCAACCAATAACCGTAAGGAGAAAAAGACGCATAACGAGCGCTAAAGTAAGACCTATCAGGCGTGCACGATCACGCAAATGCGACGGCAATTTCTCTGCTAAAATCGCAATAAAAACGAGATTATCTATTCCCAAAACAATTTCGAGAAAAATCAATGTAATCAAACCAAACCATGCATAGGGATCAATGATCCATTCCATTATAGTTCATCCTTAAAGAATATCTCAAAAAGCTTAGATTCCTGTTGCTGACAAAACAAATTCATAAGCTTTCATTCATGCAATTGATTAATATCATTGAACACAAATAGATTGTGTTCCAAAGCAAACATCCGCAATGTATTGCTTAAACGCGTATGATTGTTGATACAGTTTACAAAATGAAATAGCGGCCTACACCGCTTGATACTATAAGAAGGTTCTTCTGAATTGTGCTCGGGCATTACGCTCGATGATCCTCCGATTACCGTTCTGCATAATAATCAGAACATTTATTTATAGAGCCTATTATAATGGGGCTATTTTTGCATAAGATCAAGAGGGTACTCTATTTAACAACACCTCATTATCAATATAGCGATAAACTCTATTCATTTTGCACAAAAAACAACAAAATTATCTAGACATCCTTTTGTAGGAACGTTATAGAGCCGCTTGTTCTCGTCTTTTAATGAACCGTGGGTGATTAGCTCAGTCGGTAGAGCAGCTGACTCTTAATCAGCGGGTCGTGGGTTCGATCCCCTCATCACCCACCAATTCATTAATTGTTAGCACAAAATTTCAAAATCTAAAATTCTGGAATTCTTATTGAGATAACTACAGCAAGAAATTCTATGCATTATTAAAAAGTGTTTGTATTTAACTTCAAATGTTTTGTTAATTTACAGATATTTCTCACTTAATTATGCACCATAAACACTATTCTTGAGAGTAGACAATGACAGCATACCAACGCAACATACCTACATATTATTGTGTTATTATTGCCTGCGTGCTTTACTTCAATATTGCAATTGCAGTGCGAACCTTGTTTTCCTTTCCATAATAAAGAACAGTAATTTACAATACAAATTTTATAGAATACAAAACCTATAAGTTATAAAAACAGACTCCATATTACTTTTGTTATTCAACCGATACTAATCAAAATATTTAAAAACTGCGTATCAGCAATAAGAGTATCATCCGATTAGCAGCAAAACAAATACATATTCCTACAATACCTGCTTATGCCTATCTTAAAGCATCACTAAGAATTTTAAAAATTCTTCTATTTTTTGAGATGGCTGTGATAAAATTTCAACTCTCATTATAATAACACACAGTGCTTCTACAAAATTTTTATGATTTTTTAGCGCTGAATGATGATTAACACTTTAATAATACTAGCAATCTATAATATATTGAGCAATTGTAGTTTATATTCCTGTATTCAATTTTTCCATATTCTATAGAAACAAAATAGTACACATTTTACCAACTGAGATCATTCATTTTTTTCCTTTACGACTCACTCATATAATGCTTCCTATAAAGCATTACCTTTCTTAGCGTTATTTTAGTCTTACTAATCAAAGGGAACCCCAACAAAATGGACTCTAAACAAACTTTAGTAGATGAAGAGCATCAAAAAAATTTGCAACGCGGACTCGATAATCGTCATGTGCAGCTTATTGCCATTGGTGGTGCTATCGGAACAGGTCTCTTTATGGGATCAGGAAAAACAATTAGCATTGCTGGCCCTTCAATTATACTTGTTTACGCTATTATTGGTTGTATTCTCTATTTTGTCATGCGTGCTATGGGCGAATTACTGCTTTCCAACACGCAGTATCGATCCTTTATGGATTTTTCAGCAGATCTATTGGGACCAAGCACTGGCTTTTTCATCGGCTGGACTTATTGGCTATGCTGGATTGTAACCGGGGCCGCAGACATTATTGCTATCATCAATTATGCACAATTTTGGTGGTCCTCATTTAATCCATGGATTCTCGTTTTCATTTGTATTACTTTCTTTTTAATGTTCAATCTCGTAGCAGTAAAACTATTTGGTGAACTTGAATTTTGGTTTGGTCTTATCAAAATCGTAGCAATTTTGGCATTAATTGTTATTGGATTTTATATGATCTTTATTGGCACCACTTCTCCAAATGGCACTGTTTCTTCTCTTAGTCATGTATGGAATGATGGAAATATTTTTCCTCGCGGCATTACAGGATTTTTCGCCGGCTTTCAAATAGCCATTTTTGCTTTTGTTGGTATTGAGCTTGCTGGAACAACAGCAGCTGAAGTCAAAGAACCTGAAAAAGTTTTGCCAAAAGCAATCAATTCAATACCTATCCGTATTGTATTCTTTTATATCTTCTCTCTCCTTGTAATCATGTCAGTTACACCTTGGAATCAAATTGTTCCAGATAAAAGTCCATTTGTAGAAATGTTTTTGCTTGCTGGCATTCCAATTGCTTCTGGTTTGGTTAATTTTGTTGTTCTCACGTCGGCAGCATCGTCTGCTAATAGTGGTATTTTTTCTACCAGCCGCATGATATATGGTCTTGCAACAAAACGGGGCGCTCCTAGCTTTTTAGGAAAACTATCCAACAACTCTATCCCAGCCAATGCACTTGTCTTCTCTTGCTTATGCATTTTATTAAGTTATACAATTGCATCATTATCTCCAACCGTTATAGAAGCTTTTACAATCGTTACCACTATTGCAACAATTTTATTTATATTTGTATGGTCTGTGATTTTGATCAGCTACATTAAATACCGTCGCACTCGCCCTGAACAACATGCGCAATCGAACTACAAGATGCCAGGAGGCGTTTTTATGTGTTGGATCACTTTGGCATTCTTTGCCTTTATTATTTTTCTATTAACATTGGAACCCGATACTTTAGTAGCTTTAAAATACACTCCTCTATGGTTTATTTTCTTGAGTATCATGTATCTCTCTTTTGGAAAAAAGAATTTTATCAGACGTGGACAATAAAATACGCACAAAAAAAGAGGGGAAAACTAAGTCATCCCCTTCTATTCAGAATGCACTATTTTTTATGTATACTCAAAAAAATTTAATTACGTTCTTTATCAACCAAAGCATTAGACTTAATCCAAGGCATCATTGTACGAAGTTTTTTACCCACTTCTTCAATGGGGTGTCTATCATTCACACGTCGAATTCCTTTAAAATGAGCCGCTCCAGCTTTATATTCTTGCATCCAATCTGACGTAAACTTACCTGTCTGAATATCCTTTAAAATACGTTTCATTGCCGCTTTGGTTTCATCAGTAATCACGCGTGGACCTGACATATATTCGCCCCATTCAGCCGTATTGGAAATCGAATAATTCATGTTCGCAATACCACCTTCATACATGAGATCAACAATCAGTTTCATTTCATGTAAACATTCAAAATAAGCCATTTCTGGCGCATAACCTGCTTCCGTCAATGTTTCAAAACCTGCACGAATAAGCTCAACAAGCCCACCACACAAAACAGCTTGTTCCCCAAAAAGATCCGTTTCACATTCTTCTCTAAAAGTTGTTTCAATAACCCCAGCACGTCCACCACCAATATTACAAGCATAAGACAATGCTACATCATGAGCATTACCTGAAGCATCCTGTTCAATTGCAATTAAACAAGGAACCCCACCGCCGCGTTGATATTCACTGCGGACTGTATGGCCAGGACCTTTGGGAGCAATCATCACAACATCAACCGTTTTCTTAGCTTCAATTAAACCAAAATGAATATTCAAACCATGAGCAAAAGCTATAGCCGCACCATCACGTAAATAATCATGGATATGCTCTTTATAAATATCCGCTTGCAATTCATCAGGTGTAGCCATCATAATAACATCTGCCCATTTTGCTGCCTCAGAAACACTAAAAACTTCAAAACCATCTGCGTTAGCTTTTTTGGCTGTTACCGATCCTGAACGTAAAGCAATCTTGATATCTTTAACACCAGAGTCTCTTAAATTTAATGCATGTGCATGCCCCTGCGAACCATAACCAACAATAGCGACTTTTTTCTCTTTCATTAAATCAACATTCGAATCACCATCATAATAAACACGCATAAAAATACTCCTTATCTAATATTTCAATTGAAGTTGAGATGCTTTTCACTCGCTAAAGAGAAAAAAATTGCCCCTAAATACTTGATCAGCACGAATGACAAAACCATCACTCATGCAACATAACAATTAAACAGTTTTACAATTTGCATCCTGCAAACAACGAGACCGCAAATATGAAAAACAGCCTGAAAGTATATTTGAATTTTAAAATAAACTCTAACCGCTATTCTATAGAAAATAACATATTATGCAAAACAATATTGCTGAAGAGTAATCCATATTCTAAAATTTTACTCTTTCTATGCATTGAAAATGCTTATATTTCTAAAATTCCTATATATCATACAGGTCTTGAGCCTGAATATTATTACAAAAAATATAAATGAACGGAACGTTATGGTCTCTCGTAGTTTGGTATCAGATATGAATTGAATATATCCATGACAAAACACATCAAATGATTAATAATCATTCATATGCTTCCTTAAACTTTTTTACCCAATAATATTAAGGATCTTATTTCAAAATTATACGGAAGCATAAAATCGTATTTTTTGAACGAAACTTCCAATGAAGATAAAAAACACCTCATCTAAAAAATTGAACATATAAAAAAGATTTACACCAATATCTTCCTGAAACGCTGAACAGTTTCATGCATTCCATATTCTAATGCATCAGCAATAAGACCGTGACCAATAGAAACCTCATCAAGCCAAAAGATCCGATCAATAAGAGCCGGAAGATTATCCATAGTCAAATCGTGCCCTGCATTAATACCTAAGTGCAACTTCTTGGCTTTTTTTGCCGCTAAAACCAGTCTATCCAACTCCTGACTCTGCTTTTTTTTATCTTCAAACGCACTGCCATAAGATCCAGTATAAAACTCTACACGATCAGCACCAATCGCTTTAGCAATATCCAGCCCATCTAAAACAGGATCAGCAAACAGCGATACACGAATTTTTCTTTCTTTTAATCGCTGAACTATAGGTGCTAAAAATTCCGCATCATTAACAAAATTCCAACCATGATCAGAGGTTAACTGATCTGGATCATCAGGCACAAGAGTAATCTGATCAGCATATTTTTCTGCTAAATCTAAAAATGTATGACTTGGATAACCTTCAATATTAAATTCAGCTGTAGGAAAAGCATTGTTCATCAAAACACGTATATCCGACAAATCAGAAAAACGAATATGTCTCTCGTCTGGTCGTGGGTGAACTGTCAAACCTGCCGCACCAGCAGCAAGAGCTATATGCCCAATATGATTGATATTCGGCCATGGCAGATTACGCCGATTGCGCAAAACAGCAACAGCATTGAGATTAACCGAAAGTTTTACTGCCATGCATACTCCCAATTTCATAAATTTTCCAAAGACAGAGAAGAAATGCAATACCCTAGCATAACACCAGATAACCGAAATATCCCTGTTCTATCGAACAATTGTTAAACGTTCTGCCGCACGTGTAATACCTGTATAAAGCCAACGCGCATACATATCACGAAATGCAAAACTTTCATCAAACAAAACCACATTATCCCATTGAGATCCTTGAGCTTTATGAACAGTTAATGCATACCCATAGTCAAAATCATCATATCGTTTTTTTAATTGCCATGAAACTTCAGGACCAGAATCCTCAAAACTTGCTTTTAGAAGCTTAATTTTTGTCACTCCATGCTCGCTTTCTTCCGGCTTAACGATGAGATTTATACCTGGCTTAACAGTTTCCTTCTGTGAAGTCATGACTTTCCACAAAGAACCATTTAACAAGCCTTTCGTGGGATCATTACGCAAACATACAAGCTTATCTCCAGCTTGTGGATATTCTGCGGTAAATCCCTTTAACTCACGCAAACGTTTGTTATAAAGACGACGCGTTCTGTTAACACCCACCAAAATTTGATCAGCATCTAGTACCAATTGTTGATCAACCTCTTTACGCATAATAACACACGCCAACCCATAATCACCATAGGCAATATCGCGTCCTTTACGCACATCCATAGCCAAACGAATGATTGGATTATCAAATGCTTGTCGATGAATCTCTGACAAAAGGAAATCTGGCTCACTTTCAGAAAAAAAACCACCTCCTGATATGGGAGGCAACTGACCGGGATCTCCAAGAACAAGGATTGGTGTTCCAAAACTCATCAAATCACGACCCAATTGTTCATCGACCATTGAACATTCATCGACAATAACGAGCTTAGCTTGCGCAACCGGACTTTGCCGGTTTAATGCAAATGTTGGGGCAAAAGACATTTTACCCGTTAATTCATCAGAGACTTCTTCTTCTCCACGAGGACAATAAATTAGTGAATGAATTGTGCGTGCATTACTTGCACCTTTAGAACGCAAAACTTGAGCTGCTTTTCCTGTAAATGCAGTAAACTGAACAGTGCCATCCACTGTTTCTGCAAAATAACGAGCAAGCGTCGTTTTCCCTGTTCCTGCATAGCCAAAAAGACGAAAAATAGGAGAACGACCATCTTTTAACCACGCAGCCACAGACTTCAGTGCATTATCCTGTTCCGACGAAAACTGCATGGTTTATCAAGATAAGATTCGCACAAAAAGAGCAAGTATTTTGAAAACAAAAACCCACTGTAAGAAAGTTTCTTTATCCTTACGCTATTTCTGAGTTATAATTCTTTCAACACCACATCGATTCAATATATTTTATGCGTGCTCAATAATATAAAATATGTACAGACTGACAAATTTTTGATGTTCTTTTAATAATTTTAAAAACGAAATAATTCATTATTACATCAAAAACTGCTATACAGAATTTTTGGTCATTTATAAATACCTGCTTTTACTCAAAACATCTATTAACCTCTTGAATCAAACTCATTTCACGTAATAAGTGCTATTTTTCTGTAACGAACAAACACATGCAATTTCTCAACACACGCAGCCAATCTAAAACAAGTGCTTCTACGCACTAAAAATAGCTGAAGCAAAATCTTAAATGGGCATAATCGAGATCTCAAACTCCTTACACCAATACCTTACACCAATAATTGTCCTTCAACAGGAATAGCATTAGCGACTGTTTCATCACTGGCCTCATCAGATAACAGCATCTCATTATGTGCGCAGCCAGAGGGGATCATTGGAAAACAATTGATCAAATTATCAACATGACAATCAAATAAAACAGGCTTATCACAATTAATCATTTGCTGAATTTTATCATCAAGTTCATCTGGTTTTGAACAACGAATACCTATTGCTCCATACGCTTCCGCCAATTTAATAAAGTCAGGTATTGATTCCGTATAAGAATGAGAAAGACGATTACCATGCAGGAGTTGCTGCCATTGGCGTACCATGCCCATATACTGATTATTTAAAATAAAAACTTTTACAGGCGTCTTATGCTGCATTATCGTTGCGAGTTCTTGAATATTCATCTGTATTGAAGCATCGCCAGAAATACATAGCACAAGTGCATCAGGATGTGCAATTTGAACACCAATAGCGGAAGGCAAACCATAACCCATTGTGCCAAGACCACCTGATGTCATCCAACGTTTTGGTTCATTAAAATGGCAATACTGAGCAGTCCACATCTGATGTTGCCCT
This sequence comes from Bartonella sp. A05, assembly GCF_026930145.1. Lineage (GTDB taxonomy): Bacteria > Pseudomonadota > Alphaproteobacteria > Rhizobiales > Rhizobiaceae > Bartonella. Next base: position 82,385 of record NZ_JANHOJ010000003.1, read on the forward strand.
ACATCTGATGTAATATAAGTATTTATGTCTTTGGTTAAGACATGAAGCCGCTCAAGCGCATACTGTGGCATAATGATATCTTTTTTCTTAACATATGCTAATGAATTACGAGCGCGCCAGCGATTAATTTGTGTCCACCATTGTTCGCGGCTTGCACTATTGGATATTGGTCGGAATGCAGCTAAACATTGGATTATATTCTCTAAAACATCCGCAACATCTCCAATAATAGGAACATCTGCTTTCACCGTTTTATTGATAGAAGAAGGATCAATATCAATGTGGATAATGCGTGCATGAGGTGCAAATGCATCGAGACGTCCAGTAATACGATCATCAAATCGCGCACCAACAGCCAACATAACATCACAATCATGCATCGTCATATTAGCTTCATAAGTTCCATGCATCCCAAGCATTCCAAGCCAATTTTTACCAGAAGCAGGATAAGAACCAAGACCCATTAATGTTGAAGTAATCGGGAAATCCCCTAATTCGACTAACTCACGTAAAAGCTGCACAGCCTTAGAGCCTGATGAAATGACACCACCACCAGAATAAATAACAGGCTGTTTTGCCTCTGCTAAAAGAGAAGCAGCATATTGAATATCCTCTAGATCCCAAGCCTTTTGGGGATTATCATATGATGCTATAGGTTGAGGCGTTTTATAAACACCTGAAGCAAACTGAATATCTTTAGGAATATCAATCAAAACCGGCCCCGGACGTCCTGATTGAGCAACATAAAACGCCTCATGAATAATCTGTGCAAGATCATTGACATCTTTAACCAACCAATTCCGTTTAGTACAGGGTTTTGTAATACCAACTGTATCTGCCTCTTGGAAACCATTTGTTCCAATTACAGTTGTAGGCACCTGACCAGAAAAACAAACTATAGGCATGGAATCCATTAATGCATCCTGTAGAGGAGTTACAGCATTGGTTGCACCTGGGCCAGACGTTACAAGCATAACACCAACTTTTCCTGTACTCCGCGCATAGCCTTCAGCTGCATGACCTGCTGCTTGTTCGTGCCGCACTAAAATATGCTGAAAGGAATCTTGCTGATAAAGTGCGTCAAAAATAGGTAGAACGGCTCCACCAGGATAACCAAAAATATGTTCAACCCCTTGATCAATGAGAGCTTGAACCACCATCTCAGCTCCCGACATTACTTTCCCGTCTGCGCTCTCTTTCGCCTTTGAATAATATATCATTTTTCCCACTCGCCTACTTTATCGCAAAATGAAAAAGGCCTCTTAGAGGCCTACTGCACATGGGAAAAAACATATGATTATACTCCCCACCCTATGCACAACATGAAGGGAGCAACTCTAATATTATAAAATACCATTCGTCAATCAAAAATTACCTTTTAAAAAACTAGCTATTCAAAACATTTCTTCTCTTGCAAAGAACCTCAAAACATTTTACGACTTCTTTATGAAGAAATATGCTCCCATTCGCCACCAAATTGATTACGAAACCAGGTCATTTGCCTTTTTGCATATCTTCTAGTTTGCATTTTTGCAGCTTCAATAGCATCCTCAAAACTTGTATTTCCATCTAAATAAGCCATAAATTGCGGCACACCAATAGCTTTCATTGCTGGCAACAAAGGAGAAAGCGCGTACCGCTTCATAGCAACTACCTCTTCTAAAACTCCTTTTTCAACCATATGATCAAAACGCTTATTAATGCGCTCATAAAGCAATGAACGCGCGGGAGTTAAAAGAATTTTTTCTAAATCATCCTGCACAATCAAGGGTGTTGTTTTTTGCTTTTGCCACCAACTTAATCTCTTTCCAGTAGCTTCATAAACTTCTAAAGCGCGTACAATACGTTGACCATCTTGTGAGGAAATTTTCTTAGAGATAGCAGCATCAACCTGCAATAATTGATGATAAAGACTCTCAACCCCCTCTTCATAAAGTTGTGTTCGCCATTTCTGTCTAATCACATCGGGGATATAAGGAATTTCAGAAACCCCGCCCAAAAGTGCACGAAAATAAAGCCCCGTGCCACCAACAAAAATAAGTGATCTCAATCTCAATGTATTTAAAAGCTTATGGACATCACGCAACCATTGCCCCACCGAATAGCTAAGAGCAGGATTCACATACCCATAGAGGTAGTGTGGAACAATCATAGTATCAGCTTTTGTTGGTCGCGCTGTTAAAATATTCAATACATCATAAACCTGCATTGCATCCGTATTAATGATAACAGCATTTTTTTTTTGAGCCATTTTTAATGCAAGTTCTGATTTACCACTTGCCGTTGGACCCGCTATCAATGTAACCATTCTTTGTGTCATGCATAAAAACCCCTTATGCCCATCAGCAAAAGGCTCATTACAACATTCATTACTGATCCCAAAATCTAATACTCATCTATAACGCCCGTAAGCAAATTCTCAAAATATGAATGGAAGCTGCATTATGCACTTAATAAAAAAGTTCTTACAATACTCCTTTACCCTTTGGAAAGATAAAAAATAATCAATACAACGATCCAAAAAGAGTATTAAAATATAAACTCTTGATATCGTCATCTAAAAACACTCACCACGAGGACCTCTTGCTTACGGGCAAAAATTCTACCATAATGACACAAAGACCTAATGATGAAATAATAATAAATATGCAAACTATCTCCATCACAACAAGGAATACTCTAAACTGTTACAGGCTCCATATTGCAAAAGAAAAAATTATGGAGGCTCTATCAACAACTCTAGATTTCTCTCGCAAATATTCTTGCTATCAGCGATGGCCCAATAGTTAAGCAAAACCATAATATCTTGTTCTGGGTTATTTTCATATAACCCAAATTGTGGCAAAAGCCACCCCATACTTTACCGCTTAAAGAGATCTCATAGCTCTTCTCTGAATTCCAGATCATCAAAATAAAACTTTTTGGATTCTAAGCTATAGAACCATCGGCGATCCAGAACATCAATGATTAAACAGTAGCCTCAAAACATCAATCCATTTGGATTGTTACAAATCGCAACTCCCCATCTGGACGAGCGACAACAACCAAAGCGTTTTTGCGCCCAGATTCCCGTAATTTCTGAAAACGTTTTCTAACATCATCGATTGTTTTGACTGCACTTTGATTGATATCAACAATCACTTCACCAACGCGAATACGCCTTTTATCAGCAACACTATTTTGTGCAACAGATGCCACAACCAACCCATTAAGTTTATCAGAAATTGAATAACGCTGACGCACATCAGGTGTAAGCTCTAACAAAGTCATTCCCATAAATTGTATTTTTATATTGTCCGAACCATCATTGCTTTCTTGATCATCAGACTTTTTTTCCATATTTTCATCTGAATCTGTTTCAAGCAAACGACCAAGCTTTACTTTTACTGTTTTTTCCTGCCCATCACGCAAAACTGTAACATTCACCACCTGCCCTACCGAGCTTTCTGCAACCAAACGCGATAAATCACGTATGTTCTTGACTTTGTTATTCCCGAAGGAAAGAATAACATCACCCACACGTAACTGACTATTATCAACCTCTGCATGCTCTATTTTACCAGCAACCAATACCCCAACAGGATGCTCTAATTGCAAACTTTTCGCAATATCATCCGTGACCGGTTGAATATGGATAGCCAACCAACCACGTCTTATTTCTCCAAAATCACGTAACTGATTAATAATAGAAACAGCCATATCAGATGGTATAGCAAAACCGATACCAATCGATCCACCAGAAGGTGAAATTATCGCCGTATTAATCCCAATCACTTCACCATTTCTATCAAATAGTGGACCTCCAGAATTGCCCCGGTTAATCGCTGCATCTGTTTGAATAAAATTATCATAAGGACCAGCATTAAGATCACGATTGCGTGCAGAAATAATCCCAACCGTTACACTGCCACCAAAACCAAAGGGATTGCCAATTGCCATAACCCAATCACCAATACGCACTTTTTCTGAATCACCAAAACGCACAGCGGTTAACTTTTTTCTTCCTGGTGCCACTTGAAGCAAAGCCAAATCAGTCTTGCTATCTTTCCCAAGCAATTTTGCTTTTAACTTTGTACCATCGTTAAAATTAACTTCAATATCATCAGCATCAACGATAACGTGATAATTGGTTACAATAAGACCTTTTTGCGCATCAATCACAAAACCAGACCCTAGTGAACGCACTTTCTGCAATTGGCTATCTTTCTGGCCATCTTTTGGCGTAAAGAAATCATCAAAATATTCTTGAAGCAACGAATCTTTTGGAAGAACAGGCACAGGAGTATGTTGATCCTGTTCTGTTCCAGAAACTATTTGTGCTGTAGAAATATTTACAACTGTATCTAAAAGCTCCGCAGCTAAATCGGGAACCGATAGCTGTGTTGGCTGCGAAGTATCTTTCGACCAACTGACCGATCCTGACAAAAACAGAATCATACAAACCGTAACTACTGTGACAAAACGCTTCAGCAATATATTTTTACCTAACATGCATTCATCCAATGCTGCTAAAAGCATCATTCAACTCATTTATGTAAAACCCAGTATGCCTCCTCCAAGACCATACCACTTTTATCATAAAAGAAAGTGACCATAGATCAAGGCTCTAATAAAAAAGAAAAACCTACGGACACAATCCATTTCTCACTGAGAGATAACCAGTATTATTTACCAATATCAACTGTCGGCTTACCAACATTCACCGTTGGTGCAAATGCTCCAGCTTGTAGTGAATTGCGAAAATAGAAAAAGAAATCTTCTTTTGGTGAAATCACCATCGGAGTACGCTCTAAATTCTTATAGTGTTCCATCGCCAACCAAAAATCATAAAACGATGGATTAGCCTTCCGCGCATTCAATAAAAGGCGGATACTCTCAGCCTGACCTTCCCCGCGTGTAATTTCAGCATCACGCTTTGCAGCTGCAACAATTTCTTCATATTCACGATTAGCTTCCGCAACAATACGATCCCGCTCCTGCTGACCACGAGCACGAATATTTTCTGCAGCTGCCTCACGTTCTGCTGCCATTTGTCGATACACATCTTCTGAAACAGCATCCGTCAGATCGGTTTTGCGAATACGCACATCAACAATGGTAATACCCAAAGAACCAGCATCTACAGAAAATTGCCGTTGTACTTCAGCCATCATTGCTCCACGTTCATCCGATAAAGCTGCTTTGAATTCTCGCTTGCCATAAACAGCACGCAAAGCATCAATAAAACGCGGTGCAAGATTTTCGCGTGCAGCGATTTGTGGCCGACCCGATGCAATACGCTGTAAGAACAATTTAGGATCTGTAATGCGGTAAATAAAAAACGCATCAACTTCATAATAAGCACCACCACGAACCTGCACAGATTGAGTAGGCACATCATAACGCAATAACCGATTATCAATAATGACCGTCTGATCCAAAAAAGGAACCTTAAAATAGAGACCAGGATCAGGTTCAACTTTAACGATTTGCCCAAAACGCTTAATTGCTATTTGCTGACGGGGATAAACAATAAAAATAGACATCCATAAAGCCGAAAGAACAAGCGCTATAGTACCAAAAATAAAAAAGAAACGAGATTGCTGCATATTAATATCCTCTAGAAACATTAGAACCCAATCGTGATGAAGAGCGTTCTGATGTTGTCATTATTTTTTCTGATGAACTACGCAACAATTCATTCAGCGGCAAATAAGGCACTGCTGGAGAATTTGTCTGATCAAAAACCAATTTATTGGGAGATGAAAGAATCCGCCCCATAGTTTCCATATAGAGACGATAACGAGAAGCCTCTGGAGAAATTGCAGCCTCACGAGCTATAGCCTGAAAACGCTCAGCACGCCCTCTTGCCTCTTCAATCATCCGCGCCTTTTCACCTTTTGCCACTTCCCGTGTGCGTGAAGCTTCACCATTCGCTAAACCAATCTTATTAAAACGCACACGATTACCCTCTTCAATCATGCGCCCACGCTCTTGCTCTGCCTGTTGAACAGAATTAAATGCAGCAGCAACCTTAGTAGGAGGAGCTGCCTCACTAATCGACACACGATTTATTTCAACACCAAGTTGATACTTATCTGCAGTTAACTGGATAATCTTTTTGACATCATTGGCCACATCTTCTTTCTTGTCACGCAAAACATCATCAACCGGCCGCGACCCAATCACTTCGCGCATTGCACTCTCAGCAACTTGACGAACAGTTCCTTCTTGATCATTAACATTAAACAAGAATTGACTAGGATTGGAGATCCGATAATACACAGAAAAATTAACGTTAACAATATTTTGATCACTCGAAAGCATCAAGCCTTCACTTTGCTGAGATTGACTAGACTGACCACCAATCGCGATTGTTTTTTCCGTTAAAGGAACTTTCATATAACTTTCAATCGGCCAAAAATGAAAATGCAAACCATCACTGACAATCCCTGCTTTAGGAACACCAAAGCGCAACTCTACCGCCTGTTCATTTTGCTGAACAATATAAATAGATTGAAAAAACCACAAAAGCATCGCAAAGAAAAACAGTATAATAAAAATACCGCCCCCTCCAAATTGCTTAAGCTGATCCTGCCCTTTACGCAATACATCATCAATATTAGGACTATTACCACCACCATTATTGCCACCAGAACTGAAGGGATTCTTAGGTGGTATTTTTTTATCACCATTGTATTTATTTCTATCTCCACCCCAAGGGCCATTGCCATTTTGATTTTTCCAGGGCATCATTACCTCTTAAAACTTAGTATCATTAGTCAAATATCAATTATAAAACTTGATCTTACAAAGTGCCTATTATTTGATTATAATGCAATCAATAAACTTTGTTAAACGGTTATCTCCGTTCATAGATTACAAAACGTGTTGAATGACTATCTCTTTCTCCTTCTGGAATATATTGTGTTTCAATAATAGTCCACTTTTCTTTATCAAAAACGGGGAAAAAACTATCACCCTCAATAACAGTCAAAATTTCTGTAAGGAATATTTTATCAGCAATAGCCAACCCTTGTTGAAAAATCTCACCTCCACCAATAATAAAAATTGCATCTGCATCATTTTGAGAAGCGATATTTTCCGCAAGAGAACAAGCTTGAGATAAGGAATGAGTAACAACAGCACCTTTAGCTGTAAATGCACGATCACGCGTAATCACAATATTTGTGCGCCCTGGTAAAGCACATCCAATAGAATCCCACGTTTTGCGCCCCATAATAACTGGTTTCCCTAAAGTCAGAGCTTTAAAACGTTGCAAATCTGTTGATAAGCGCCAAGGCATCGCACCATCACGACCAATAACGTTATTTTTTGAAACGGCTGCTATTAAATAAACTGGAAGTTTCATACTGCAACTGAAGCCTTGATATGAGGCTGAGCTTCATAATTAAGCAATTTAAAATCCTCAAATTTAAAAGAAAAAAGATCCTTTATTGCTGGATTCATAAGCATTGACGGCAAAGAACCAGGTGTACGAGACAATTGCTGTTTTGCCTGTTCAAAATGATTATAATAAAGGTGAGCATCGCCAAGAATATGAATAAAATCTCCCACCTTTAAACCAGTTACTTGAGCAACCATCATAGTCAACAATGCATAAGAAGCAATATTAAATGGAAGTCCTAAAAAAATATCCGCTGAACGTTGATAAAGTTGACAAGATAATTTGCCATCAGCAACATAAAATTGAAATAAACAATGACAAGGTGGCAAAACCATTTCCTCTATCAGTGCAGGATTCCACGCCGATACAATTAAGCGGCGAGAATCGGGATTTTTGTTAATCATAGCCAAAAGATTGCTGATTTGATCAATATGGCGCCCATCAGGTGCGGGCCAGGAACGCCATTGATAGCCATAAATAGGACCAAGATTCCCTTCGCTGTCAGCCCACTTATTCCAAATGGATACGCCATTTTCATTTAACCATGAAATATTTGTATCGCCTTTAAGAAACCACAAAAGCTCATAAATGATAGAACGTAAATGCAATTTTTTGGTTGTCAGAAGCGGAAATCCTGCCTGTAAATCAAACCGCATCTGATAACCAAAAATCGATCGTGTCCCAACACCCGTCCGATCTGAACGATCGATGCCATTATCTAAAACGTTATTTAAAAGATCAAGATATATTTTCATACGGGATATATTTCACATGAACGTTAACATGAGTTTTGATAATCACAAAAGTTATACAAAAGATTAAAGTTAGCATACAAAAAATAGACAAAGGATATGAAATGTAACAGGTATGATGATTATCGCATTCATTTCGATTATTTTTATGCCAGATATCCGAGATGGTAGATATCTTGAAAAAGACAATATCCGTTAAACTTTTCTACATTAAACAAAGTTTAAAAAAAACAATAAAATTGGGTTTTTCTATAGTTATCATACGGATAACTTCATCTTAAAATTATTGAAATATTACCAAGTGCACGAGTTATTTGGCAACTAAATAATAAAAAGTCACACGATTTTTTCTGCACTCTCTCGGCATTATTTCAGCAACTTTTGAAACAGCCTTTTAGCACTTCATTCATCAGCATCCAGTACATCTTGAACCCATTTTCTCAACGCGCTCTAACTTTTTTGAATCCTAAAATCTATAATAAATCTTTGATCCTCATCAGCAAGCTAACACAGCCTTCTCAGAATCGAAATCACACGATCTATTATCTGTATAAATCAGTCTTCCCAAAATATCTTTTACAAAAAATTAACATTATATAATTGAATTTTAGTGACTCAAACTGTAAAGGGGTAAAAGAAACGAAATGAATACAAAAGGGATAAATTCATGGAGAACGAAACAACTTCAGAACAACATGACACAAGGAAACGTGTTCTATCTATCGTAGCCAGCGCATCAGGTAATCTCGTAGAGTGGTATGACTTTTATGTATATTCTTTTACATCGATTTATTTTGCATCGCAATTTTTTCCCTCAGATGGCGATGTTGTTGCCCAACTTTTAAAAGCCGCAGGTGTCTTTTTTATTGGCTTTCTCATGCGACCAATTGGTGGATGGCTCTTCGGACGCATTGCCGATCGTTATGGTCGTAAACTCTCAATGCTTATTTCTGTCTTTATGATGTGCAGTGGTTCATTCCTAATTGCTATACTCCCCACTTATGAAACAATTGGAATAACAGCAGCAATTCTTCTGCTTTTACTCAGAATGCTTCAAGGTCTCTCTGTCGGTGGAGAATATGGTACAACAGCAACTTATATGAGTGAAGTTGCTCTCAAAAACCATCGTGGTTTCTTTGGTTCTTTCCAATATACAACACTTATCGGTGGTCAACTTCTAGCTAGTCTTGTTATATTCGTTTTGGCACTTTATCTCACAGAAGATCAATTAAAAGCATGGGGCTGGCGTATTCCTTTTGTTATTGGCGGTCTTGCAGCAATTGTTGCAATTTTCTTACGTGGCTCTCTTCATGAAACAACTACAGAGGAAAGCCGTTCTGGAAAAGAGGCTGGTAGTTTCAAGGAGCTTTTACGCAACCATCGAAAAGCTTTCTTTCTGGTTATTGGCTTTACCGCTGGAGGATCGCTTACATTCTACACTTGCACAACTTATATGCAAAAATACCTGATTACAACCACCGGTTTTGATAAACATACAGCTACAACTGTTATGACTGCCGCACTCTTTGTTTTCATGTTACTCCAACCTGCATTTGGTGCTCTAGCTGATAAAATTGGACCGAAAATTTCTCTTCTCTTTTGGAGTGCCTTATCCATTATCTGTACAATTCCGGGACTTACAATCATTGCTGGCACTGACAATAAGTGGATTGCTCTATCGGTCATTGTTGGAATGTTGAGCATTATGAGCTTTTATACATCTATCTCTGGTATTATAAAAGCAGCGTTGTTTCCCTCTTCAATACGCGCAATGGGCGTTGGGCTATCTTACGCTATCGCTAATGCACTATTCGGTGGTTCCGCTGAAGCGGTAGCACTTGGATTGAAGGATATTGGATATGAATCTGTTTTCTATTATTATGTAACAGGTATGATGATTATTGCATTCATTTCGGTTCTTTTTATGCCAGATATCCGAGATGGTGGATATCTTGAAAAAGACAATATCCGTTAGACTTTCCTACATTAAATAAAGTTAAACAAAAAAACCCAATAAAATTGGGTTTTTCTATAGTTATCATACGGATAACTTCATCTTAAAATTATTTAAATATTACCAAGTGCACCGAGTTGTTTGGCAACTAAATAATAAAAAGTCACACGATTTTTTCTGCGCTCTCCCGACATCATTTCAGCAACTTTTGAAACAGCCTTTTTAGCACTTTGTTCATCAGCATCCAGTACATTTTGAACCCATTCCTCAACGCGCTCTAACTCTTTTGGATCCGATGTAGCAACCAATGATGCATCTTTTTTCCTCATCACTAAAGCTAAACGATTTCTAAGCCGTTCTATTGCGGCTTTGTTAGGATCTGGATCATATAATTTAATATCTGCTACTAAATCATTTTTCATTTTGCAACACCTCCAAAAATTAGCGGCAATATTTTAAAATCACATCGTATAAATCTATAAATGATTAGAAGATTTAAAATGTTCCCTCTTTCCCAAAGACTTTTCTTCATCTATATTAGAAAAGCTGGTTTTCCAGATATAGTAATAAATGGACAATGGAATAAACCTATTGGACCCGGGGGCGGTACCCGGCGCCTCCACCCAAATATAAGAAATAAAGATTATATTTGGGTGGGGGCGAAACAGGATCGACAAAGGTGTAAAGATTGCTCTTTTACTCGGCATTGTACCACCGTCATCGGACTAAATGAGTAGTTGCAAATGACAACTATGCGGAAGCACGTCTCGCCGCTTAATCGTGGTGTGAACGCTTCAAACTAAGTCTTAAGCCGTCGCAGGTTTAAGCGGGGTTCGGAGGCACCTGGCAACAGAAGCCTTCACTCTTATAAGCATTTGTTATTGATCTATTAGGTATTATTTGTCATAAATCTGTATTTTCTTGATTAATGAGACGCATAATAGACACAATACTGCTAGTTTAAAGAAATACTTCATTACACTATATTATTCACGATTAGTTGCTGTATAAAATAAGAGGAATAAACTTCGATGGTTCAAGATCAAATCCGTTACGACATTCTCGTTCAGGAGGCGCTTCGTGGAGTTATCCGTAAAGTTTTATCAGAAGTTGCTAAAGCAGGCCTTCCAGGTAATCATCATTTTTTTATTACTTTTTTCACAAATGCAGCAGGAGTAAAAATTTCTACCCAGCTTAAAAGCCGCTATCCTGATCAAATGACGATTGTCTTGCAACATCAATTTAGGGATTTAAGCGTATCAGAAACTGCTTTTGAAGTGACTCTTTCCTTTAAAGAAATTACCGAAAAACTGGTAATCCCTTTTACTTCTATTCAAGTTTTTTATGACCCCATAGCAGCATTTGAAGCAGCATTTGATCTCCCCTCTAACCTCGCTGCTAAAGAAAACAAAAATACAGAAAATTCCCAACACACACCGATTATTTTATCGGATAAACAAAAAAAAGGGAGTATATCCTCAAAAGAAAAGAGACTGGCAATGCACAAAGAGCCATCAAACAATGATGCTAAACAGAGTGCTGATGTTGTTTCACTGGATTCTTTCCGAAAGAAATAAATGAATTGTATCATATGACTGAACCGATTAACCTTCGCCAATTTCGAAAACAAAAAAAACGCTTAGAGAAAACCGCTCAGGCAGAGGAAAATCGTTATCGTTTTGGACGAACAAAAGCTGAAAAGCTTTTTGATCAAAAGAAAACTTTAAAAACTAAAAGTTTTCTTGATCAGAACCGTATATATAACAACCTGAGTGAGAACAAAAAAGGATGCAAATAAACGATCCTATTGATTGGTCAGAAGCGATTCCACAAAAAATATCTATCCGAATTGATGGGCATCTTACAAGTGTCTCGTTAGAACAACCGTTTCTAGACATCCTCAAGAGCATAGCGCACAAAAAAGGGCAGTCTTTAGCTTCCATTATCACTGATATTGACAATAAAAGACCGCAAAAAGTGAAACTCTCAGCCTCATTACGCATTTTTGCACTTTATAGCGTTCTCAACCATAAACTTTGAAATCTACTTTTTCCTCTCTTGTAAACTTTGTGTTCTCATTGAACTGATTGTGATTTTTCTAAGAAAATAATTTTTAGACCTAGCGTTTGTATCCAAAAAAGACTAAAAAAGGTACAATGAATAACTTTCTCGACACACCATTTTTCGAGGATGAAAACCTCCCCGATAATCCTGCAAAAAATTCTGAATTAGCTGTGCATACCGTGGCAGCACCACAGGGAAATACGCAATATACACCTAACTATTTGGAAACACTTAATCCAGAACAACAACAAGCTGTCATGAGCACAGAAGGATCTGTTTTAGTGCTTGCAGGTGCTGGTACTGGAAAAACTCGCGTTCTTACGACACGTATTTCTCATATTTTACGCCTCGGTCTTGCCTCCCCTAAGCAAATATTAGCTGTTACCTTTACCAATAAAGCAGCTCGCGAAATGAAGATGCGTATTGGTGAACTTATTGGTGTAACTGTTGAAGGTATGCCTTGGCTTGGAACATTTCATTCTATCTGTGTAAAGATTGTACGCCGCCATGCAGAACTTTTAGATTTAAAACACAATTTTACAATTCTTGATAATGACGATGTTATTCGTCTTTTGAAACAGCTTATTCAAGCTGAAGGTTTAGATGATAAGCGTTGGCCAGCACGTAACCTTGCAATGATGATTGATTCTTGGAAAAATCAAGGTCTTTCGCCAGATCATATTCCGGAATGCGATTCTTACTCTTTTGGTAACGGCATGGGACGTCTGCTCTATCGCAACTATCAAGATCGATTAAAAAGCCTTAATGCCTGCGACTTTGGCGATCTTTTGCTTCACTCTATTAACATTTTCCAACATAATCCAGATATTCTTCGTAAATATCATGCCAAATTCCGTTACATCCTTGTAGATGAATATCAAGACACAAATACAGCACAATATCTTTGGCTTCGCCTTTTAGCGCAACATCCTAAAGGGCAGCAAGTTAACCTTTGTTGCGTCGGTGATGATGATCAATCTATTTACGGATGGCGTGGCGCAAAAGTCGATAATATATTACGCTTTGAAAAAGACTTTTCTCCCGCAACGATCATACGTCTAGAACGCAACTATCGTTCTACATCACATATTCTCAAAACTGCTGCTCATCTCATCTCTCATAATCAGGCAAGGCTGGGAAAAACGCTTTTTTCTAATCAAACAAATGACAAAGAAGCAAAAGTTAAAATTCATGCTGCTTGGGATTCAGCGGAAGAAGCACGCGCTATTGGAGAAGAAATCGAACAAGCACAACAAGCTGGGCATTTGTTAAATCATATGGCTATATTGGTGCGTGCCTCATTCCAGATGCGGGAATTTGAAGATCGTTTTATAACACTGGGTCTCAATTATCGCGTCATTGGTGGTCCACGTTTTTATGAACGAATGGAAATACGAGATGCCATGGCTTATCTGCGCGTTGTTGCCCAACCATCTGATGATTTAGCGTTTGAACGCATTCTGAATACACCAAAACGCGGCTTAGGGGATGTAACACTACGCTACCTTTATAATAGTGCTCGTGCACACGGTATTTCCCTCTTTTCTGCCGCTTCCGAAATAATTGAAACAGATGAACTAAAACCTAAAGTGCGCAATGCCTTACGCAATGTTATGGAAAATTTCCAACGTTGGCGAGATATGTTACAAAATACCCCACATACAGAACTTGCTGAAATGATTTTTGATGATTCAGGTTATACAGCGATGTGGAAAGCAGATCGCTCACCAGAAGCACCAACACGGTTAGAGAATCTCAAAGAAATGATCCGCTCCATGGAACAATTTGAAAGTCTTCACAGCTTCCTAGAACATGTTGCTTTGGTTATGGATACTGACAACAATGACGATATGGATGCGATCAATATTATGACCCTCCATTCAGCTAAGGGACTTGAATTCGAAACGGTATTTCTTCCCGGTTGGGAAGAAGGACTGTTTCCCCATCAACGTTCATTAGACGAAGGTGGCCGTTCAGGGCTGGAAGAAGAACGACGACTTGCTTATGTAGGCCTGACAAGAGCAAAGAAACATCTTCATATATGGTTTGTCTCCAATCGACGCGTTCACGGACTTTGGCAATCCACAATCCCGTCCCGTTTTCTTGAAGAATTACCAGAAAAACATGTGGAGATAGCAGAAGCTGAAACATCGTATGGTCGTTATGGCCAATCACACTTTCAACGTCAGGATCCCTTTGATAATCATTATTTCACGCCAGGATGGCAACGGGCGCAAAAAAATCGAAAGGAAACATCGCGTAGCAATTTGGCTGCACAATCATCTGTGTATAATAAGAAAATTGGTTATGGTGATATTGACTCAAACTTTAGCAGTACTCAACCTTATCAGCAAAAAAATATTGCAAATAAAGCCAATACTAAATCAATGGTTGATACACCACTCACTTTTGCAATCAATGATCGTGTTTTCCATATGAAATTCGGTTATGGTCATGTTTTAGAAATAGATGGAAATAAACTCACCATCTCATTTGACAAAGCTGGAGAGAAACGCATTCTTGACACTTTTTTAACCAAAGCCTAACGCAATAATTCATTTCATTATCTTTTCAAATAAAAACACTGTTCTTACTTTATCTTAACGTGTGTGCCATTTTTCAATAAAGGTTTCAATTGTCAGATTTTGCATATCAGACAATGCTTCATAAATTTTATTAAGCGGCCAGTTCCACCATGCCATTTCCAAAAGCGCTTGAATCACATTATCAGAAAAACGCATACGAAGCCGCCTTGCGGGAACACCAGCAACAATCTCATAAGGCATAACATTTTTTGTCACAACAGCATTAGCGCCAATCACGGCACCATTCCCAACACTCACCCCGGGCATAATGACTGCACCACGTCCAATCCATACATCATGCCCAATTGTGACACGTTTTGCACAACGTCTTTCGCGAAAAGCACTATCTAATACTACATAACGGAAATACTCATTGGGACGATAAGTTATCTTATGCGTTGAAACCCGCTCCATTGGATGCTCTAATGCATTCACACACACATGAGATGCTATAGAACAAAAACGACCAATATCACTATAAATAGCTTCACTATTGCGCTCAAAATAAGAAAAATCGCCAACAATTACATCGCGTAAAACCACCCGCTCATTAATTTCCACATAGCGTCCCAATTTACATTTATGCAATCGTGCCGTTGTATTAATGCGGGGTTCGCTATCATAAAATCTAAGATCGTTCTGAGTATTCATTTATGTTTTACCAATTATTATGTTTTACCAATTATTTTTGCATACCATAATATGAAAAAACATACTGATTAAGCGAGCTAAGTTCACCGTAAAACAGAAAATAACAACATCCAATTATTCAATATTATTCTATGGCATATATCCTTATAACCTCATAACATACACGCTTTTAACACTGAAATAGAGATTGCAAAATGAACCCAACAGAGCTATAATTATAATACTTTAAAGAAAGCTAGATTATGAAAAATGTAATACGCATCTTGGGATTGACAATTATATTTCTTGCGGGCGTTTTTGTTTATGATGCATTCATAAATAAACCTTTAGGTGATAATTTTACACTCATTTCGTCCAATGGTGAGATCGTTACTGAAGCTGATATTCGAAGCAAGCCTGCCGTGCTTTTCTTTGGTTTTACCATGTGTCCTGTGAGCTGTCCTACAACACTTATCGATCTTAGTCGGTGGCTTGAAGAACTTGGATCAGACGCTGATAAGTTAGGGGTTTGGTTCGTCACTGTTGACCCTGAACGTGATACCCCAGAAGTGCTTCGTGAATATCTTAGTAACTTCACCGATAAAATCGTTGGAATAAGTGGAGACCCTGAAAAAATTCGTAACATGGTATCCTCTTTCAATGTCGCTGCTGAAAAAGTACCGGGCACAAATGGTAATTATACCTATAACCATACAGCAGCGGTCTTTTTGCTTAAAAAAGGCGGAAAATTAGCTGGTATTATTCCCTATAATCTCGAGGAAAACGAAAATGAATTAAGGGATGATATTGCTATTAAGCGTCTTAAAAAGCTTGCTGCTTCTAACTAGATTTTCACGTGCTTAATAGAAAGAACAACGTGTCTCAGCAAATTCGTCTGTATTGTACTGCTTGCAAAAATGAAGCAGAAAAGTTTTACACCCTTATGGAAACAACCTTTGAGGAGGAAGGATATCCTCTTGCTCTTACAGAAATAGATGAAAAAAATGCTATTTATGAGCTTTCGCTTTATGTTGACCAAGAAAACCAAGAAACTGCTCATAAACGCTTCGCACACACCCTTGCTCTGAATCCGAATAAAATTAATATAGAAATTTTACCCAATATTGACTGGGTACAACAAAGTCTTGAAGGATTAAAACCTGTGCAGGCAGGCTCTTTTTTTCTTCATGGAAGCCACGACCGAAAAAATATTCCATCCAATGTTTTGTCTATCGAAATTGATGCCAATCAAGCCTTTGGCACAGGTCATCATGGAACTACATCCGGTTGTCTAGAAATGATTACTAAGGTCATGCAACTTGAAAATCCGCAAAATGCTCTTGATCTTGGCACCGGTAGCGGCGTGTTAGCGATTGGAATCGCGATGCTCAAGCCCATTACTGTACTTGCATCCGATATTGACCCGATAGCCATTCAAGTTGCACAACATAATATTGCACTCAATGGTGTTGAACAATACGTCACTGCAATTACTGCAACAGGTTTTAGCCATGATACAATTATATCATACGCGCCCTTTGACCTTATCGTTGCCAATATTCTTGCCAATCCTCTTATTGAACTAGCACCAGAAATGGTACAAGCTCTGAAAAAAAATGGGTCTATCATCTTATCTGGAATTCTTGAAGAACAACATGACTATGTTTTAAAAGCTTATCTCAAACAAGGCCTAAAACATATTGAAACATACCACCGCCAGGGATGGGTCACTATACATCTAAAATAAAAAAGAGGGTGTTATGTATCAATCTTTTGAGGCAATAACAAATCCAGCACACGCAGCAGAACGTATTACGAATCTTCGCAAAGAGCTTAATCGCCTTGGATTAGATGGATTTTTGGTACCGCGCGCAGATGAACATCAAGGAGAATATGTCCCTCCACACGCTCAGCGCCTTAGCTGGCTAACTGGTTTTACTGGATCAGCTGGTCTAGCATTGATTTTAAAAGATAAAGCCATCATATTCACAGATGGGCGTTATAAACTCCAAGTTCGCCAACAAACAGATGCCCATATTTTTGATTATGAGGATCTGGTAACTTGCTCACCGTTACAATGGTTTGAAAAAAATGGACAAACACTTTCTATTGGCTTTGACCCATGGCTCCACACCATTGCAGCTACAGCTGCATTAAGAGAAACATTAGAGTTTAAAGCAGGTGGAAAACTTGTAGCAATCCAACCCAATCCCATTGATCTTATCTGGCAGAATCAACCACCTTTACCGCAAACTGCTTTATCGATTCATCCCCTAAAATATGCAGGATGCAGTACTGATAAAAAACTAGCACGAATTTGCAAAGATATACAGCAAGCCGGTGCTAATGCTTTTATTTTCACAGATCTATCCTCTATTGCGTGGACATTCAATATACGCGGAAACGACGTTTCCAATACACCTCTTTCTCTTTGTTTTGCTCTCATTCCAACCAAAGGAACGCCTTCTTTGTTTATTGATAGCAAAAAACTTGGCGGAGAGCAGAGAGAATATCTAGAACAATATACAAAATTATATGAACCCAAAGAACTCATTCCAAAAATCAAAGCCTACGTTCAAAAAGGAGTAGTCTTTGCTCTAGATCCATTGCTGACATGCGAAAAATTGCGTACCGTTATTGAAGAAGAAGGGGGCTCTTTCATTGCGCTTGCCGATCCTGCTGCTTTGCCGCGTGCCATTAAAAATAGCACAGAACTAAACGGTGCACGTAATGCACATTTATGTGATGGTGTAGCACTAACCCGATTTTTTTCCTGGTTGGACAAACAAACACCAGGAACAATAAATGAAATTTCTGCTGCTCAAAAATTAGAAGAATTTCGCACAATCACAGCAAAAGAAATGAAGACGAAGCTCGAAGATCTTTCCTTTGATACGATCTCAGGATCAGGAGCAAATGGTGCAATTATTCATTATCGTGTAACCACCGAAACAAATAAACCACTGAATTCAGGTGAACTTTATCTCATTGATTCAGGGGGACAATATCGTGATGGCACAACAGATGTCACACGCACAGTAGCTATTGGTCATGTTAGTGCAGAAGAAAAACGCTGTTTTACCCTTGTTCTTAAAGGCATGATCACTCTTTCAACCGCAAAATTTCCAAAGGGAACACGTGGACAAGACATTGATGTTCTGGCACGCACCGCATTATGGAATGCTGGTTTTGATTATGCACATGGTACAGGTCATGGGGTTGGTTCTTATCTTTCTGTTCATGAAGGACCACAAAATATTTCACGCTATGGAAACCAAGAACTTATCCCTGGAATGATTATTTCTAATGAGCCTGGATATTACCGTGAGGGAGCTTTTGGTATTCGTATTGAAAATTTGATGATTGTAAAGCCAGAACAAAAAATTACTGCCGGCGATATAGACATGCTGTCATTTGAAACCCTCACAAATTGCCCTATTGATCGACGGTTAATTCTACCAGAGCTTTTAACAAGAGAAGAGCTGCAATGGCTCAATAACTACCATGCCCACATTTATCACGTTAATGCTCCTTACCTAGATGAAGAAGATAAAAAGTGGATGAAAGAAGCTACTATGCCTCTTTGATTGGATAAAAACACACATTTTTCTTGAAGACGACTCTTTCTGTGATACGCAGTCAAAAATTATAAATAACCAGATGCCTTAACACCTAACCGTTCTGCTAATGCTTTTGCTTCTCTAGCAATGCATGATCTACACCCAAATAGATAAATTAATATTCTTTCACTAACTGAAGCCAGCTTTCTTCATCCATAATCTCAATACCCAACTCTTGTGCTTTGGCTAATTTTGATCCCGCTCCAAGTCCTGCCACAAGAAGATCCGTCTTTTTAGAAATAGAACCAGATGTCTTAGCACCTAACCGTTCTGCTAATGCTTTTGCCTCATCACGTGACATATGTGCTAAAGTTCCCGTAAAAACGATTATTTTTCCTGCGACTGGTGAATAATCTGTTTTCACTACTTCCTCCTGAAGAGGTGTCACTTCTTTAAGCAAAGCTGATAAAACATCACGGTTATGTGCTTCTTGATAAAAATCAATAATCGCTGCACCCACACGAGATCCAATCCCTTCGATATTTGTTAGTTCTATCCAAGCCTCATTGCCTTTATCTGCCTTATCTTGCGGCATAATAGCTTCCGTAGCGGCAAACTCAAAAGCAGCATAATTTTGATAGGAACGAGCAAGACGTCGTGCATTCACCTCACCCACATGGCGAATTCCCAATGCAAACAAAAAACGGCTTAAAGGAATTTCGCGGCGAGCATTAATGGCATCGTAAAGTTTGCGAACTGAAACAGTGCCAAAACCCTCCATATTTTCCAAACGGGTTAGAGATTTTTCTTGGCGCCATTGTAAAGTGAAAATATCGGCCGGAGAACGGATACAAAGCGTCTTATCTTGAGCATGAAAGAAAAACTCCACCTGTTTTTCACCAAGACCTTCAATATCAAAAGCATTACGCGAAACAAAATGACGAATCCGTTCAATCGCTTGTGCTGGACAAATGAGCCCGCCTGTACATCGACGCACTGCTTCACCCATTTCACGCACCGCGTGGCTCCCACAAGCAGGACAACAATGAGGAAAAACAAAAGCAGGTGCGCCTTTTAAACGCTTTTCAGAAACAATATCAACAATCTGAGGGATCACATCCCCCGCACGCTGCACAATTACTGTATCACCTACACGAATATCACGCCCCTCACGGATTAGTTCGCCCTTATTTCCAATACCTTTAATATAATCCTCATTGTGCAAACTTGCACTGGTAATCACAACACCACCCACAGTAATAGGTTTAAGGCGTGCAACAGGGGTTAGTGCTCCAGTTCGACCCACTTGAATATCAATACCTTCTAAAAACGCTATAGCTTTCTCTGCTGGAAATTTATGCGCAATTGCCCAACGTGGCGAACGAGATACAAATCCCAAACGCATTTGCATCCCCAAATCATTAACCTTATAGACAACCCCATCAATGTCATAGTTTAAAGACTGACGGCGTTCCTCAATAAAATGATAATATGAAATGAGCTCTTCTATTTTCTGAAAAACCTTTGTTAATGGATTAATAACAAATCCATACTCTTTTAGCTTTTCCACCATACCCATTTGGCTTTTAGCGGGCATCTCATT
Source organism: Bartonella sp. A05 (assembly GCF_026930145.1). GTDB lineage: Bacteria > Pseudomonadota > Alphaproteobacteria > Rhizobiales > Rhizobiaceae > Bartonella. The sequence goes on from NZ_JANHOJ010000003.1 coordinate 102,920, forward strand.
AACTTCACCCCAAGCATAAGCAAAAAATTTAAGCTTTCGACTAGCAGTTATCCGTGAATCAAGCTGACGTAAAGAACCAGCTGCCGCATTTCTAGGATTTGCAAAAGCTAACTTCCCCTCTTCTTGTTGGCTTCTATTGAGCGCTTGGAAATCTTCCTGTCCCATATAAACTTCACCACGAACCTCAAGAATTTCGGGAAATTTACCTTGTAAAACATGTGGAATATCAGAAATCGTTCGCGCATTCGCTGTTACATTTTCGCCTACATACCCATCACCACGCGTTACAGCGCGCACAAGCTTTCCTTGCTCATAGCGCAAAGACAAAGATAAGCCATCAATCTTCGGCTCAGCAGTCATTTCCAATATTTGCGTTTCTGGAAGCCGTAAAAAACGACGCATACGTTCAACAAATTCACTGACATCTTCAGAACTAAACGCATTATCGAGGGACAGCATCGCTTGTGCATGAACAGATTTTTCGAATTTTTCAGAAACCGGTGCACCAATTTTATATGAAGGAGAATCCGTACGAATCAATTCAGGAAACAGAGCTTCAATTTCCTCATTGCGACGACGAAGAGCATCATATTGTGCATCGGAAATTTCAGGCTGATCATCACTGTTATAAAGAACATCATGACGTGCTATTTCTTTTGCTAACCACTCCAATTCACGTTCTGCTTCAAAAGAAGTCAAGTTTTTAATCGCATCCTTATCCATAAACTCCATTCCAAATATTGGGAGATAGCTATAAAATCTTAATTCTTTGGCATTAATAAAATCAAAATGCATTATGCTAGCTACTTTTACACCTGTGCTAAAAGCTTTCGAGCTGCTGCCCGCGCTTCTTCAGTAATTTTTTCCCCTGCCAACATGCGCGCAATTTCTTCTGCCCTCTCTTGCTCTTCCATTTTATGGACAGCTGTAACAAAATGTCCTTCATGACCACTTTCAAACTTTGAAATAAGAAAGTGAACATGAGCCTTGGAGGCTACTTGCGGTGCATGCGTAACAGCAAAAACCTGAACACTTTTTGATAAACGTAGTAACCTCTGCCCAATCGCAGCGGCAACAGCCCCGCCAACACCTGTATCAATTTCATCAAAGATCAGCGTAGGAGCTGAACCACGATCAGCCAATACAACTTTTAATGCCAATAAAAAGCGAGACAATTCACCACCAGAAGCGACACTTAACATTGGTCCCGCTCGTGTTCCAGGATTGGTTCGTACCCAAAATTCAACACGATCTATACCATCTGCACTGCGCTTTTCAGCATCACTTTGCATTTCAACGATAAATTTTGCTTTTTCTAATTTCAAAGCTGGTAACTCATTCATAACACTTGCAGACAAATGACGTGCTACTTCTTGGCGTTTAATAGAAAGTGCTTGAGCCAATGCATCATAATTTTCTTTGGCTTCTCGTGCCTTAACTTCTAAATGCGCCAATGTTGTCTGAGCAGCATCAAAATCAGCAAGACCAGAATCCATTTTATCACGCAATTGAGTTAATTCCGCCGCAGAAACCTGATATTTACGAGCCAAACCCCGTAGTAAAAAAAGGCGCTCTTCTATCCGTTCTAATTCGCCAGTGTCAAAATCCATTGCCTGTATTGCAATATCAATGCCCTCCTGCGCTGTTGCAAGTGCATCCAATGCACTATCAATGGATTTTACGATAGGTGCAATCAGCTCCTGCGCCTCAGGAATTTTTCGCTCTAAACGCCTCACCAAATTTGAAAGAACAGGGATCGGCGATTTCGAACCACTTAAGAGATCATCAACCTCCTTAATATCCATTGCTATTTTTTCTAATTTAAGCATATCTGCACGACGAAGAGATAAAACTTCTTCTTCTTCTTCTTTCAAATCAAGCCTATCAATTTCTTCTACACTCGCACGAAGATAATCAGCATCACGTGCAGCATTTTCTACCTTGATACGTTGTTCTTGCACATTCTCTTCTAACTCATGCCATATCCGATAGCATTTGCGTAAATCTTCTGCTTCACTCTCAAGACTGCCAAAAGCATCCAATAACTGACGATGCATGCTAATATCAACAAGAGCACGATCATCATGCTGCCCATGAATTTCAACCAACATGCGACCGACATGACGCATCAATGTAATACTGGCTACCTGATCATTAATAAAACCCCGGCTACGACCGTCTTTCGATTGTATACGCCTTAAAATAATATCGCCTTCATCGTCGAAACCACTCTCACGTATAAGCTGACGTGCAGGATGTAAAACTGGCACATCAAAAACAGCTGTTACCTGCCCTTGTGTTGCACCATGACGAACGAGTGAAGCATCACCACGACCACCAAGAGCCAACGATAGAGAATCAAGCAAAATCGATTTTCCGGCACCTGTTTCTCCAGTTAAAACCGATAAACCCGCTGTAAAGCGAATATCGAACCTTTCGATCAAAACAATATCATGAATCGAAAGCTGTATTAGCATATGAAATCAATTTGCCTTGTTCTAATTATTACTAAAAGCATTCGAGATCCAAGAAGACTTATGCTCTTGTGGCAATATACTACTCTTCTGCAGCAAATTATAAGCAAGTTTATACCATTGGCTTGCTGGATAATTGCGTTTCAAGATAGATACTGCTGTCTGTGCTTCTCTAATTAAGCCTAAAGCAAGATTAACCTCCGTCAAGCGGAAAAGAGCTTCTTCAACTTGATTTGTATCCGAATATTCTTCAATCACCTTACGGAATCTCTTGCTTGCAGCTAGATACTGCCGGCCTCTTTCGTAGTAACGGCCAATCTGCATTTCCTTACCCGCTAACTGCTCACGAGCAAAATGTATTTTAGCCTTAGCGTCCTTGACATACTTAGACCCTGGATAGCGTTCTACCAAAAGCTGCATAGCAGCAATAGCACGCTTAGTGTCTTTTTGGTCGCGCGTGACATCAGGAATTTGTTTGAAAGAGGAAAGCCCAATAATGTAATAAGCGTAATCAGAATCATCCGAAGTTGGATAAAGAGTGATATAGCGCTGCGCCATATTAATCGCATCATCATATTTGGCTAACTGATGATTTACAGAAGCACCTTTTATCAAAGCCTTCCGCCCCCACTCAGTATAAGCATATGTCTTTTCAATAGCAGAAAACTTCTTCACTGCCTCTTCAAAGCGCCCTGCATTCAGGTTAGCAAGTGCTTGCTTGTACAAAATATCAGCTGACTCTATTGCTAAAACATGATCCCCTGGATTAAGAGTATTTTCATTTTTATTTAAACAACCTGCCAACAAGAAGATTGTCCCCCAAGAAAGTCCAATCAATAATTTGCATACAATTTTACATTGTTTAAGCACCATATTTCCAATACACACGTTAGACTGCCTCATAGTTTCGCTGACCTCCAGAGAATGTAAACTTGTAGCAAAAATTATTTATTAAAAAACTTTATATCATATCACTCTAACACTCACTAACCAATTTATAGGTTTTAAGTTAATCATCCCCTTAAAAATCAGATAGAATAAAGCAATCTTTTTTCAAATTTCTTTACTCTATCTAAAAATATCTCTTTTTATAACATGATCCGCCTACCAAAACTGCTTTGTGAATTAAGTCTATACTAGATTATATTCGCTGTAATACGAACAAAATAATCCAATAAAACCTGCCACATAAAGCAGATGTCACAGGCTGCATCAAGGATGTCGTGTTAGACAAATCATTTTCAAAAAGGAACCATCTGGATTTATAATTTGATTATCAAAATCAACAACGAGAAAATTTTCTAAAAAAACTCCTAACTCCTTTTAAAATTCCGTAAATTGTCCGCATCTCACATAGAATCAAACATGCACATCATCTCAAAAGCCTTGTGGGATAAAATTAAAACTCTGTTGCCGTTTATCAAATAGTAGGCGAAGAAAAATTAACCTTAACCCAAACGAATGTTCATCAAACGGCAAAATGCTGCAACACTACGCATCGTTTCAACATGTACCAGCTTTTTTATAATAAAATAAATACACAACACAGCCTGTTGCACGATATCAGCTTGCTCAAAGCCTTTACAATATTGCCATGAAGAAAACCATCTAAAATAGGTAATCCCTATTTGATATTTCAATGAGACAACTATCTAAATCATAAGCGGCAATTGGCAAGCATCAACTGCTCAATTGCCCCAATCTCTATATTCCTCACACCTAAACACTGTTGATAACTCAAATCTTTTCCGTTTGCGATGCACGCACTCACAAATTGTTCTTTGCCATCCATTCCACAACATTTAAGAACAATATTATATCCAATATTGGCCGGACAAACTTTTACTAAAGATGGAACGCCACTATGAACTCAATGTCCTTTAAAAATATCACCGCATTTTCAAAAGTCGACTGATATTTTTGCACCGCTCGCTCTCATAATATCACTTCATTGATTTTTTTAATGATTTTTTAGAGTATCAACAAAGCTACAAATTATACTATACGATAAACAATAAACCCGCCTATAGAGCGGGTTTATTGATATAGAACTTTGATAAAAACCAATATATCTACTCGTAAAGGAACTTTTACTTTAGTACATAAAAGGTAAAAATCTTTCTTCATATAATTTAATGTGCTTGACGTCGCAAAAACGCTGGTATTTCCAACTGATCTTCTTCACTTGTAAAAGTATGCTGATCTTGTGGAACATGCGGCTGCAACTCAGCAGGATGGCGCGTAGCATAAACAGAAGGATCTTGAGAAAGCCCCTGATCGTTTTGATGAGCAATATAAGCTTCCCTATGTTCAGACGGCTTCACAGCAGGCTCTAACCGAGCTTCTGGTTCAGCTTCCTCACGATAGATCAAACTCTGCTTCAAACGCTGCCAAAGATTACGAGGCCCCTGATCAACAACAGAAGGAACTGTACCTCGACCATGAGCAACAGAAGGAAAATCCTTCAATTCAGGCATACGCATCGGCGTTGAACGAAGCGGTATCTGTACTCTTTTTTCCTTATTTTCTACCACATCAGGCAGTTCATCGAGAACATGTGCTGTAGCCTCCATACTCACTGCTGCGGCTACAGGCTTCTGGGTAACGCGACCAACCTGCATACGCTGTGTATTTGATACCTGCCCATGAGCAATATTTTGTCCATAAGAGGGAGTATTTACTTCTCGCGTAGCAACTGCATCTGCAGACTGCGCAAAAATTTTACTCTTCGGACGAAATTGCTCTTCCACCGATTGATTTATGTCTACTTCAAGCGCTTCCATTGTCTCTACCATTGTTTCAGGACGCAATGGAGATGACTGAATATGAGGAACCGTTTGTGCTATTCCCGGATCGTTTTTACGAATTGAAGATACAGGTTTTTGAAGTTTAGGATTAGCAGGCTGCATGACATCTCTAGCCTCACGATCAATCCCTGTTGCAACCACCGATACACGAATAACACCCTCAAGTGACTCATCATCAATGGCACCAAAAATAACATTGGCATCAGCATCAACTTCTTCGCGAATACGATTAGCAGCTGCATCCACCTCAAACAAAGTCATATCACGACCCCCAGTAATGGAAATCAAAAGACCACGAGCACCACGCATAGAAGCATCATCTAACAACGGATTTGCAATAGCTGCTTCAGCAGCAGCTAAAGCACGCCCTTCACCAGATGCCTCACCGGTTCCCATCATAGCACGACCCATTTCATGCATAACAGAGCGAACATCAGCAAAATCAAGATTAATCAAGCCTTCTTTAATCATCAAATCCGTAATAGAAGCAACACCAGAGTAAAGCACCTGATCAGCCATAGCAAAAGCATCAGCAAATGTTGTTTTTTCATTCGCAATACGGAAAAGATTCTGATTGGGAATAACAATCAATGTATCAACAGATTTTTGTAATTCTTCTATACCAGCCTCGGCCGTCTTCATACGACGCGCACCTTCAAATTGAAATGGCTTTGTCACAACACCAACGGTCAAAATACCCTTGTCACGCGCCGCACGTGCAACAACAGGCGCGGCTCCTGTTCCAGTGCCTCCCCCCATACCTGCTGTAATAAAAACCATATGAGAATCCCCAAGATGATCAATAATCTCATGGATACATTCTTCGGCGGCTGCTTTTCCAACTTCCGGCAAAGCACCAGCACCCAAACCTTCTGTCACTGCGGCACCAAGCTGGATCACACGTTGAGCTTTTGACATAGACAAAGCCTGTGCATCCGTATTAGCAACAACGAAGTCGACTCCCTGAAGAGCAGCATTAATCATATTATTTACGGCATTCCCGCCACCCCCACCAACACCAAAAACGGTAATGCGTGGCTTCAATTCCGCGATATCTGGCCGGTGCAGATTAATCGTCATTTTCTTTTCCTTCTCATAAGACATCGCAAGCCAAAGCGATGAAAATTAATACCCAAAGACTTATTAATAAAAACTCTCACGCAACCACCGACCAACACGCTGTAAATATCCACCCGTGCCTGTCGATAAATAATTTACTGCAGTTTGCATTGTTTTTTCTTCAAAACCCACAAATTGCGGATAAACTAACAAGCCAACAGCAGAAGAAAACGCCGCCCCTTTTGCAAAAGAAGGAAGCCTAGAAACACCTAAAGGCCGCCCTATACGAACATTTCTTCCCAATATAGTACGTGCCATCTCCGGCAAACCAGTTAACTGGCTCGCCCCCCCGGTCAAGATAACACGCTTACCAATAATATGACCTAAACCTGAACGGTTTAAACAATCACGCAGCATCTCTAATATCTCTTCAACACGCGCACGAACGATACGACAAAGAACAGAACGTGGGTATTGGGTTTCGCGATGCTCATTCCCAATTTCTGCTACATTAATCATACGCCGATCATCAGCACTCGCCAAAAGCGTCGAACCATACATAACCTTCAAACGTTCCGCTTCTTCAATAGACATAGAGAATCCGCGCGCAACATCAAGGGTTACGTGGTGCCCACCAACCGCAAGCGCATCCGCATAAACGAATTTTCCTTCAGAAAATACGGACATTGTTGTAGTTCCAGCGCCAAAATCAATACATGCAGCCCCTAAATGCGCCTCATCATTAACCAGAACAGCAAGACCGCTCGCAAAAGGCGTTGCAACCATTGCCTCAACGCTCAAATGAGCACGATTAATGCACGCTTCTAAATTACGCAAAGACGCTGTTTCTGCCGTTACAACATGCACATCCACCCCCAATAATTCTCCCATCATTCCAACAGGATCAGAAATTCCTTTATCTCCATCCAATGCATAAGACACTGGAACTGAATGCATAATATGACGCTCAACATCAAAAGCTTTGCGCGAAACATCCGCCAATGCCATACGTACATCACGCATTGTCACTTCATGCCCCCCTAAACGCACCATGCCATTGATAAGAGCACTTTTTAACCGGCATGAAGAAAAATTCACAATCACTGAATCCACTACCAAACCAGCCATTTTTTCTGCAGCATCAACAGCCAAACGTATTGATTGTTCTACTGCAAGCATATCCATCACAACGCCAGACTTTATACCACGTGAGCGCTGTACACCAAAGCCTAAAATTTCCACAGAGTGCGTACGACCATGTAAATGATGCGTATAATCCAAAGGACGCAAACAAGCAATAAGGCACACAATCTTACTTGATCCAACATCAAGAACTGTCAATAAACGAGTTTTATACCTCCCACCATAATGATGTGACCCTAGTAACATCATAAACTCCCTACCTTTAACTCCTTTAACATGCGCTCTTCCTCCAATACAACAGCGCGATGTAGCGCTAATGCCTCATCCGAAAGAGCAACTGTTATTCGATCAGAAAGCCGCAAATCAACACTTAAAATATCGCGTAAAAAAAGATCATTCACCGTACCCTCCTTGATAAGAACGGCAAGTCTTTCAATAGCACCCTTTTCAGGCAACATAATACGCATTCCATTATCCAGAAGAATATCCCAACGCCGACCACCTACACGCACATAAGCACGAACATGATCATACAATTGCGGATATAGAGAAAGCGATTCAATAAATAATTTAGCTTCGGTTTGCGCACCCTGACCAACCACAAGCGGCAACTTCTGAACCAAATCTGCCTGGAATGGCACAATCACATACCCCGTACTATCAATAATATCCACTTCACCATCATGCCGCCAAACCGCATACGGTTCGCGCTCTATCATTGAAATACGCACTCGATTAGGATAAACTTTTTGAACAATAGCTGACTGAACCCAAGCTTGCTGCTCTAAAATAGAGCGCGCTTTGTCAACATCAAAACTGAGAATTGACTGCTGAGCGTCAAGACCCAAAATCCTCAAAACTTCCTGTTCAGCCACACGCTTATTACCACTTATATCAACATCAGTAACCACGAAACCAACATTTGATGTAACAGCTTTTACAATGTCATTCATACGACCACTAAATGAAACGCCATAAACCACCGAAAGAAAGAAAAAAAACAAAACCGAAAAAGAACCAAAATGGCGAGGCACATAGCGACCGACCAGCACAAACTGAAATATAAATCGAACAAAGCGACGATAAAAACGTGGAAAAACGGGCACTGACCGCACCATCAAAGCACTTGTTTTTTCAATGTTTAACGCATACATGACGCGTCCTCCACTATCCATTTAACAACATCGCCATAAGTACGACCGCCTACTTTTGCAATATCAGGAACAAGAGAAGTTGGTGTCATACCAGGCTGCGTATTAATTTCGAGCCAAACCAGCTCTCCCGTTTCCTCATCAAAACGAAAATCAGAGCGACTAACACCTCGACAACCTATAGACTGATGCGCCGCCAAGGACATCTTTCGCACTTTTTGGTAAATATTTGATGAAAGCTGTGCCGGACAAACATGAAAAGAGCCACCAGACTTATATTTTGATTCATAGTCGTAGAACTTGAAATGTTTATCAGGCAAAATTTCACAAACATCTAAAGCCTTATTCCCTAACACAGCACAAGTCAGCTCGCGCCCAGCAATATATTTTTCAACAATCACCTCATCTTCATAACTCCACTCGTCACTCACTATACTGCACGGTGGTAAATCTTCATCACACCCGACAATCACAACACCAAAACTTGACCCTTCGCGTACAGGCTTAATCACATAAGGTGGTTTCATCGGATGTTCTTGCGCTACAGTGAAGCGGCTCATCACACGAGAAGGTGCAACAGCAACACCAGCACTAGCAGCAATAATTTTTGCCCGCCCTTTATCCATCGCCAACGCTGAGGCCATCACTCCAGAATGCGTATAAGGGATTTTCAAATATTCAAGAATGCCTTGAATACAACCATCCTCACCAAAAAGACCATGCAATGCATTAAAAGCGACATCCGGCTGCAATTTTTCAAGGACAGAAGCAATATGACTATCAACATCGATACGACTTACACGATAACCTTGTTCTTCGAGAGCATCAGCGCACTCTGAGCCTGAAGATAAGCTCACAAACCGTTCAGATGAAAATCCTCCCATCAATACAGCGATATGCCTATCCTTCATAACGCCTTATCCTCCTCGACACACTAGATATAGAATTTAAAGAAATCATCAATACTATAAATAGGAAAGAGCAAATTTATCATTGCGAATCAAACCACTAGCATTTCTTCTAATGAATCAGAATCAAAAGCACGAAGCAAGAGAAACTCTGTTAATTTGTTGATTTTTAATATATTTTTTTATTATCTCTTTGAAATGACTCATCTTTTTATCAACATAAAAAAAATCAATGAAATGGATCAAAAGAAGGAATTATACGACCTTGTTCAAATTGACCAATGCGTTGGATTTCCCACTGTAAAAGATGAGCCGAATGCGCAAAAACACGAGCACGCACTGTTTCCCCCAGTTTTTCAAGATCATAGCCTGTCGCATGCCCCATATTAATCATAAAATTACAATGCATCTCACTCATCTGAGCACCACCAATCCGTAAACCACGGCACCCCGCTTCATCAATAACACGCCATGCAGATATACCTTTAGGATTGCGAAAAGTTGATCCGCCTGTTTTTTCGCGAACGGGCTGCACTGTTGTCCGATGAAGAGTGACTTCATCCATAGCAACACGGATAGCATCCTTATTTCCTAACTGGCCCTCCAATAAAGCGGCAGTAAAAACGAGATTCTCGGGAACACCACAATGACGATAAGAATAATGCATATCTTTCAAGCTCAAAACATGGCGTTGTCCTTTACGATCAAGCGCATAAACCTCAACAACACAAGCCGCCGTCTCAAGACCATTGGCACCAGCATTCATTTTCAATGCTCCCCCAAGGCCACCGGGAATACCATGATAAAAATGAAAACCTGCAACTTCAGCCTCTAAAGCCGCGGCCGCTAAATGCTTATCTGCCGTAGCAGCACCAACAAAAAAGCGCGTTGGAGAAATTTGTTGCAACTGCCCAAAACCCTTTGTCGAAAGACGAATAACAACTCCGGGAACTCCCCCATCACGCACCAAAAGATTAGAACCAATCCCGACGACTGTCACAGGAACAGATTCAGGAAGAGATTGAAAGAACAAAGCTAAATCCGCTTCATCAGTAGGCTGATACACAAGTTCGGCCAACCCACCGGTGCGAAACCATGTTACCTTACGCATATCAACATTAGGCGTCAGCTTGCCTTTTACATCTCTTAATACAGGCTGTAATCGCGCCAATAACGATTCACCATCAATCAACTGAAAATTCATCATTGGCTATCCAATACCGCTAACTGATTGGGCAACGCATGAGCCCATTGTGTGATGTTGCCAGCACCAAGAAAAACCACATAATCACCAAACTTAGCAAATGTGGCTACAATTGAAACAATATCTTCTGGAGAAGTAACCAGACGCGCATCACGATGACCCGCCATTTGAATATGCTCTACTAATTCTTTGGAATTAAAACCAGCAATTGGCTTCTCACCAGCAGCATAAACCGGTGCAATTATTACTGTATCAGCATCATTAAAACAAGCAGAAAAATCATCAAATAAATCATGCAAACGCGAATAACGATGCGGTTGAACAATAGCAATAACGCGCCCTTTTGCACTTTCACGAGCTGCTCGCAACACAGCTTTTATTTCCACTGGATGATGCCCATAATCATCAAATATCTCAACACCACGCCAACTTCCTGTATGCGTAAAACGCCGTTTTACACCACCAAATTCTACCAACCCTTTTTGAATAGACTCTTTTGAAATTCCAAGTTCATGAGCAATAGCAATCGCTGCCGTAGCATTCGAAACATTGTGTTGACCTGACATAGGCAAAACCAAATTTCTAAGTTCAGTCTCTCTACCTGTTTTCCGTGAGCGAATAAAAACGTCAAAATGCGCATTTTGACCTTCCATCGAAAGATTAAAAAAACGGATATCCGCTTGTGGATTTGCACCATAAGTAATAACGCGACGGTCATCAATACGACTAGCCAATGTTTGAACCTCTGGGTGATCAAGACACAGAACAGCAAAACCATAAAAAGGGATATTCTCTACAAATTGCCGAAAGGAATCACGTACAGCATCAAAACTACCATAATGGTCTAAATGCTCAGCATCGATATTTGTCACAACGACAATATCAGCAGGCAATTTTAAAAATGTACCATCACTTTCATCGGCCTCAACCACCATCCAATCCCCATTCCCCATACGGGCATTGGTTCCATATGCATTGATAATGCCACCATTAATCACCATAGGATCAAAATGGCCAGCATCAAGAAGAGCTGCGACCATGGATGTCGTGGTTGTTTTTCCATGCGTACCACCAATAGCAATTGTTTGACGAAAGCGCATCAACTCAGCAAGCATTTCTGCTCGTCTAACAATCGGCAAATGCTTTTCCTTGGCAGCAACATATTCAAGATTTGTTTTCTTAATTGCAGTTGAAATAACAACAACTTCTGCTGCTCCTAAATTTTCCGGCTTATGACCTATATGAATGTTAATTCCTTTACTCCGTAAGCGCTCTACATTTGCATTATCCACTTGATCGGATCCTTGGACTTTATAACCAAGATTATGTAAAACCTCAGCAATTCCACTCATGCCAATACCACCGATTCCTATAAAGTGGATGAAACCAATATTAAGCGGCATTTTCATCAAAAAACTCCCTTTTAATATCTGATAATGACCGCCCTACAATCAGTCCTTCTGCTACATCTGCAAGAAGACTAGCCGCATGAGGTTTTCCAACCTTTTTTGTAGCAAGCGCTTGCTTTTCCAATAAGTGCGGCTCATAACAGGCTTTTGTTAAAAAAGAAGAAAGGACTTGCGCATTTAAATCTTTTTCTGCTATAATTTGCGCACCTCCTACCGAAGCCAACAGTGCTGCATTTGCTGCCTGATCATGATCTAGAGCATGGGGATATGGGACAAGTAAAGCTGGTCGACCTATCACAGCTATTTCACAAACTGTTGAAGCTCCAGCACGTGACATAATCAAGTGAGATCGGGAAATTTGCTCCGCCATATTATCAAAAAAAGGTGCAACCTCTGCTTGTACACCCATATCGCTATAAATTTTCATTAAATCTGTTAATTCACCACGCGTTTGTTGAACAATGCGTAAACGCTTACGTATATTACTATCTAGCAAAGCAATCGCTTCAGGAACAATTTGTGAAAAAAAAGAAGCTCCTTGGCTACCGCCAAAAACCAAAAAATAAAATGGCTTATCATGAGTAGAAGGCGAATAAGGAGTTTCTGCAGCTTTAAGAATAGCTTCACGAACAGGATTACCAGTCAGAAGCGTTTTATAAGCATAAATGTCATTAACCGACAATAAACCACCTGCTATTGCATTCACCCGAGTTGCCAATGCCCTATTAGCACGCCCCATGACAGCATTTTGCTCATGAATAAATGTCACATACCTCATTAACGTGGCAACAAAAACCGGTGGGAACGTAGGATAACCACCAAACCCACCAACAAGCACAGGACGTAATTTACAAAAAAGTACCAATGACTGTCCCATTCCCTTTAACAAATACCAAAATGTTTTTATCAGTGCAAAAGGACATCGCCGCGTAAATGTCGCTGATGAAATAATATGAACATGCTTTTCATCAAAGTACTGCACAAAACGTTTAGCCCTTGCATCCGTTGCTAAATGAACATCATATCCGCGCTGTCTTAATTCAACCGCAAGTGCTTCTGCTGGGAAAAGATGTCCGCCCGTACCACCAGCAACTAAAACAATAACCTTTTTATGTGTCATAAACGATATCCGAAACGGGAGGAAGTTGGAAGTGCAGAAAGCCGTGCTTCTGGCCAGCGTCGTGTTAAACTGAGCAAAATACCCATAGAAATAGCAACCGCCACCATAGATGAACCGCCATAAGAAATAAATGGCAACGTCATACCCTTTGGAGGTATTAAATGAAGATTGACAGCCATATTAATTCCCGATTGCAAACCTATCATCATTGCTATGCCAGCAATACTAAGACATGTAAATGGATCACGCGTATTTAAAGCTATATAAAGTGAACGTATAACGATAAAACCAAAAAGTGCCATAATCAATAAACAAAGGATAATACCATATTCTTCAGCGGCAACAGAAAACACAAAATCTGTATGACCATCAGGAATAATACGTTTAACGATACCTTCACCCGGCCCTCGTCCAAACCATCCCCCATTCAAAATAGCTTCACGTCCTACATCCACCTGAAATGTATCGCCTTCACCTGTTAAAAAACTATTGATACGTTCGTGCACATGATGAACAAAAAAATAAGCTAGAACAAGACCTAAAACACCTAAACCAAGAAATAACACAATCACGATAAGAGGCATACCAGCAACAAAAAACAAACCACCCCAAGCTGCACTAATCAAAATTGCTTGACCAATATCAGGTTGTAAAACAAGAAGCATGCAACATATGACATAAAGAACAATGGCTAACGTATAACCGAGCATACCATTATACCGCATCTGTCCAGAAAAAAACCAAGCCGACATAACCGTAAAAGCTGGCTTCATAAGTTCTGAAGCTTGTACAGAAACGCCAAACACGGGAATCCAACGGCGCGCTCCCTTTACTTCAGTGCCAAATAATAAGGTTGCAACCATAAGGACAAGCGCCATAAGCAGCAAAATAGTGCATAAACGACGAATATTGCGGGGCGAAAAAAAAGAAATAGTAATCATGGCAAGAAATGCAGGAATACTAAAAGTAATATGCCAACGAACAAAATGAAAGCTATCAGCAATTCCAATTTTTTTTGCAACAGCAGGGCTCGCTGCAAAAGACAACATAATGCCAATTCCCATTAAGATTAAACAAGCAGCAAAAATAGAGCGATCAATTGTCCACCACCAATCTGCGATTGGGTCCCGATCTGCACGAGTAACAATCATCTTCCCTTTGCCCTTTTCACCTGAAGTTATATGGTTCCTCTATTTTTTGCGAGTACTTCAAAAACTAAATTATACTTAAAAAGATTCCGGATTATTAACACGCAATAATTTTTTATAACGCGTGCTCATTTAATTGCATAACAAAAGAAACAAAAGCTTCCCCACGCGCTTCGTAATTCTGAAATTGATCATAACTTGCACAGGCTGGTGAAAACAAAATTACAGCTTCTTTCACCTTATCATAGGTTACGTCGATAACCGCCTCACGTACCGCATTTTCTAAAGTCAAGCTCATCGAAACGGGAAAGTCTGAACCAATAGTACGCGCAAATTCTTCTGCCGCAGAACCAATCAAATAAGCTTTACGAATTTTATTAAAAAATCCTCTAAGCGCATCAATTCCACCTTCTTTCTCCTGCCCTCCAACAATCCAAAAAATATTATTAAAAGTAGAAAGTGCGGAAGCTGTTGCATCTGCATTGGTCGCCTTACTGTCATTAATAAACAAAACAGACCCAATTCGACGCACCTGTTGCATACGATGCGCAAGCCCCGTATAACTTGCTAGATGCTTCTCTATATGTGGATTAGTGATTTTTAAAATCTGCAATGTTGCTAAAACCATCAAAGCATTTTGCGCATTATGGCGACCACGTAATGCAGCCATATGAGCAAGATCTGCAAGCGGATGAAAGTGCCCTTGATGAACAGAAAAAAGTTTTGTTCCGTTTGCATAAAAACCATTCTCAATCATGTGTTCTGTAGTAATTGCCTCAACTTGACAACCTTCATGCACAAGCTGTTGATATAAAGCCTGACAAGCTGCATCATCAACGGATATAAGAGAGTGGGAAGCTCGAGAGACCAAACGCTTTTTGACTTGCGTATAACGGGCAAAACTGCCATGACGATCAATGTGATCGGGCGTCAAATTCAATAAAAGACCAATAGTCGGTTGAAGAGATGGTGTTAGATCAATCTGAAATGATGAACATTCAATGACATAAATACGCTTTTTTACAAATGGTTTAAGCGTTAATATTGCAGTTCCAATATTTCCCCCCATTTGCACATCATAGCCCATTTGCTCCAGAACATGAACGAGCAAAGCAGAGCTCGTCGATTTACCATTCGTACCCGTAATAGCAATGAATGGAACATCATAATCGCATAAATCATATTGCTCTAAAAAACAGTTCCGCGCGCGAACAAATAGCTCAATATCACCAACAATTTCTATATTTTCTTGACGTGCTTTATCGACAACCCAATGAGGCTCAGGATGCGTTAAGGGAACGCCAGGCGCTAAAATTAATGCAACAAATTCTGACCAATCCCCATGATGAAGATCTCTTATTGGAATATTTTTTCTACAAGCGGCTTCAACACCAGAAGGATTATCATCCCAAGCAACCACTTCTGCACCACCAGCAATTAGCGCTTGCGCCGCTGCCAATCCAGATTTTCCTAATCCAAATAAAGCAACTTTTTGACCTCTATAGCATTCGACAGAAATCATAATCTTACCTCAACTTAAGTGTTGAAAGCCCAATTAATGCTAAAACAATCGAAATAATCCAAAAACGTATTACGATCTGACTTTCAGTCCAGCCTTTTTTCTCAAAATGATGGTGAATGGGTGCCATAAGAAATACACGCTTTTTTGTTAATTTAAAGTATCCCACTTGAATGATAACCGACAGCGTTTCTAAAACAAAAAGTCCACCAACCACACCCAAAACAATTTCATGCTTAGTAACTACAGAAACAACGCCTAACAACCCTCCAAGAGCCAATGAACCAGTATCACCCATAAAAATAGCCGCCGGCGGTGCATTGAACCATAAAAAACCAAGGCCAGCACCAACAACCGCTCCCAATAATACAGTTAACTCACCGACTCCCGAAACGTAATGGATTTGTAAATAATTAGCAAAATTTATATTGCCAGAAAGATAAGCGATCAGCGCAAAAGATAAGGCAGCAACCATCACAGGAACGATAGCAAGCCCATCGAGACCATCTGTCAAATTAACCGAATTACCAGTTCCTACTATAACACAAGCCGCAAAAGGAACAAAAAACCAACCCAAATCAATAAAATATTCTTTCACAAAAGGCAACGCTAACCCTGGTGAACCAACTTTTAAGATAATGAAAGAAGCAACAGCCGCAATCAAAAACTCTAAACCTAGCCGTGCTTTCCCAGAAAAACCTTTATCTGTTTGCTTTGTTACCTTCAGATAATCATCATAAAAGCCAATTCCCCCAAACAGAAGCATAACAAACAGCGAGATCCAAAAATAAATATTTAATAAATTACCCCACAAAAGTGCCGATACCACAATGCCACTCAAAATCATCAATCCACCCATCGTAGGTGTTCCAGCTTTTTTGAAATGCGTTTGAGGACCATCTGCTCGAATCGGCTGTCCTTTGCCCTGCCGTACTTTAAGAGAAGCAATGATACTAGGACCAAATAAAAAAACAATTAAACCTGACGTTAGCATAGCCGCTACAGTTCGGAAAGTAATATAACGAAAAACATTGACGCCTGGAAACAAATCGCTCAGCAAAGACAAAAACAGCATCATAGTACAAAAACCCTGTGAAATTATAGAGACATCACGTTATAGTGATTGAGCAGTTCTGTCACAATATGTGATGAACAAATGCTATGGGATGATTTAATCATAACCAAATCCCCATTTGAAATTTCATTCAAAATAAGCGGTAGAATTTCCTCAATATTTTTAGCATAATGAACTTTAACATATGCAGAAAGATCCATAGCCAAAAACTTCATTTCCTCACCAACTAAAAAAACCAAATCAGCACCAGAAATACATATGGGCTTTACCAAATCACGATGAAATCTTTCACTATAAGCCCCCAATTCAAGCATATCACCCAAGACTGCAATGCGCCGCCCCCCCATACCTATTGATCCTACAGACAAAAGCTCAAGAGCAGCACGCATGGAAGCGGGATTGGCATTATAACTTTCATCAATCAAATGAAATTCACCACCGTTCGGTAAAGATAACCGATAACGAATACCACGACCTTTTTGAGGAGAAAAATGGTTCAAAGCAAGCGCGACACGCGCTAAATCAGCCCCTACAACATCACAAGTCGCTAGAACAGCTAAACTATTTTGGACAATATGACGACCAGGAGCGCCAATTTCAATCATCATATCTTGACCAGCAATACACACAGTTACATGAGAGCGATCTGCAAAAAGGCAAATTTCCTTTGCTTGATAATCAGCACTATCAGATTCACCAAAACTTAAAATATTTTTCACACCGCATTGTTTTGCTTTTTGAACCAAATAAGAATAAAAATCACTGTCTGCATTTAAAAGAGCCACACCCTTATCAGTCAGTCCTTCAAAAATTTCAGCTTTTGCATTTGCAATCTCTTCAAGATTTTCGAAAAACCCCATATGTCCAGCTGCAATATGCGTGATTAAAACCACATGCGGATGAACCAATTTTACTAAAGGACGAATTTCGTCTTTATGATTCATTCCAATTTCAAATACACCATAATCACTATCCTCAGGCATCCGCGCTAAAGTTAACGGTACACCCCAACAATTGTTGAAGGAAGCAAGATTAGCGTGAACCTTACCAACAGTTGCAAGTGCTTGTTGAAGAGCATCCTTTGTCGTTGTTTTTCCAACGGATCCTGTGATAGCTATAATTTTAGCTTTCGAACGCTTTCGTGCTGCTTGCGCAAGCTTTTCCAATGCTTCCAGAACATTAGGAACAACAATCAATGGAGCATCTAACTTCTCCATCTCTGCCAAACGATTTTGCGCAACGACAAGAACTCCAGCACCTTGTGCATAGGCATGTGCAGCAAAATCATGTCCATCGAGATGATCTCCTTTAATACAGAAAAAAATATCGCCTTTTATAAGAGTTCGACTATCAATAGAAACCCCTGAAAAAGATTCTGGCAAGCATCCAATTGTAAAACCATTCAGTGTAGTAACAAGCGTTTGTCTATCCCATAACCTCCTCATTTATTTCGTTCCTTCAAAGCTGCAATCACTTTCAAATGATCTGAAAAAGGGTATGTTTTCTGCCCTATAGTCTGACCATTCTCATGACCTTTTCCTGCAATGATTAATGTGTCTCCAGTTTTGAGGAGCCCCACCGCATAATAAATTGCTTCACCACGATCTGCTATTTCTATTGCTCCCGGGGCAGTCCGTAAAATATCCTTTCGAATTTCTGCAGGAACTTCTGTACGAGGGTTGTCATCAGTTACAATCACAATATCAGCATTATCATTTGCAATTTTTCCCATCAAAGGTCTTTTCCCTTGATCGCGATCACCGCCACAACCAAAAACAAGAATTAAACGTCCCTGTGTAAAAGGACGAACAGAGAGCAATACCTGCTCCAAAGCTTCTGGCTTATGAGCATAATCTACATAAACAGGCGCATTCTCTTCCGTCTTTCCGACCAACTCTAACCGTCCCGGTGCTCCCTGTAGTTTTTCAAGAGCACAAAAAACCTTATGTGGAGGAACACCTGTTGCAATTGCTAAACCTGCAGCCATAAGCGCATTAGAGACCTGAAAATTTCCAGCTAAAGGCAAATTAAAAGTATAAATGTCATTGTCTATACGACATTCAACACATTGTTTCGAACGCTGATGTTCAATACGATTAATTGTAATAAATTGCCCTTTACGCCCAATTGTTAACACACAACGATGTGCTTGTGTTACGGTATCAATAACCTTCTGTGAATAAACATCATCTGCAAAAATAAGAGCGGGAGCATCTTGTGGCAAAAGCGTATCAAACAATCTCATTTTAGCGCGTAAATAATCCTCTACGCATATGTGATAATCCATATGATCACGCCCTAAATTAGTAAAGGCAGCAGCAGCCAAACGCACCCCATCAAGTCGGCCTTGATCAAGCCCATGCGAAGAAGCTTCAAGTGCTGTATGCGTAACGCCTTCATTAGCAATTTCATATAATAAACGCTGCAATACCACCGGATCAGGTGTTGTGAGAGAACCGTAATCATTCCGTTTAGGAGAAACAACTCCAACCGTTCCTATGCTAGCTGCAGAAAAACCAACATGTTGCCAAATTTGCCGAACAAAAGACACAACTGATGTTTTACCGCTTGTTCCCGTAACAGCCACGACAGTTTCAGGTTGAGCTCCATAAAAACGTGCAGCCGCTACGGCTAAGCTGTGGCGTATATTAGAAATATGCACAACAGGAACGGATAAATTTTCAAGAACACAATCATAATCTGTAATGATCGCCAGGGCACCACGCTTTATAGCATCGTTCACATATTTTCTACCATCTTCCTGATTACCCTGAAGAGCGACAAATATATAGCCCGGCAACACTTGTCGAGAATCTACACTTATGCCTGTAATTTCAATTGAGGAAAGACAATCATCTTCTATACATTCTTTAAACAATGTTCCAAGCAACATGATCCCTCACCTTTATATTCATTTCACCGTTGTTTTAGTAATTTCAAATCACTATTCATACTTATTAGTTGGCTCATATTCTTTCTTAAAATCTGATTTTATTCCAAGAAAACCAGCTGAACGACGAATAATATTAGCAAGTATTGGCCCAGCATTCATCGCTGCTGTTGCCGAACGTTTTCCCTCTTCTGGCTGAGGTTCATCAATAATCGTTAAAGCAACATAAGAGGGATCATCAATAGGAAAAGCAGCAAGAAAGCTATTAAAATTTTTTGTTTTAGAATATCTTCCATTTTCCACTTTTTCCGCAGTTCCTGTCTTACCACCAACACGATAACCCTCTACCTTTGCATTACGTCCAGAACCAATATCGCTATTCAACTTGTAGAGATAACGCATATCTTGACTCGTTTTTGATTTTAGAACCTGTTTAGCATGCTTCAAAGCCTGTTCTTGAGTGCGGATTAAAAATGTGGGTTCGATCAACCAACCACCATTCATTAAAGCAGCTGTTGCTACTGCGGTTTGCAACGGCGTTGTTGCCATACCATGCCCAAAAGAAATCGTCATAGAATGTATATCCCGCCAATGACGTGGCACAATAGGGTGTGCAACCTCGGGCAATTCGGTTGTCATACGATCCAGTAAACCAATCCGTTTCAAAAAATCACGATGTCCATCAACACCTATTGCCAATGCTTCTTTGGCAGAACCAATGTTAGAAGAATAAATAAAAACCTCCTGTAAAGTTAAAGGACGATTTTTTCCGCGGAAATCACGAATAATGCGGTCATGTGCTCTAATTGGTTTTGAAGCATCAATGATGCTGTCTAAATGAAAAATACCTGAATTAAGTGCCATCGCCGTAGTGAAACTTTTGATTATCGATCCCATTTCAAAAGCTCCAGCAGTCATACGATTTAATCGATCATTCTTAAGAGCATCAGAAGGTTTCCCAGGATCAAAATCGGGAACAGATGCCATAGCTAAAACTTCACCAGTATGGATATTTAAAATAACAGCTCCTGCTGCGATTGCTTTATAGCGCTTCATCGCCTTCATAAGTTCGTCATGTACAATTGTCTGGATACGTATATCAATCGAAAGTTGAACCGCTTTCAAGGACGCTTCAGTTACAAGACCAGCAGCACGAAGAACACTTAAACCAGCATCATCGATATATTTTTCCATGCCAGCAATGCCTTGATTATCAATATTAACCATGCCAAGAATATGCGAAGCTACACGTCCACTTGGATAAAAACGACGAACTTCCGTGCGAAAACCAATACCCGGTATACCAAGCGCCATGATTTGCATCTTTTGCGTTGGCGTTAACCCACGCTGAATCCAAGAAAAACCAGTTTTTCTTTTTAATCGCTGGTAAGTTTCCTGCCAATTGAGTGTTGGCAAAACTGTCGAGATTAATTCAATTGTTTCATCCACATCAACAATACGACGCGGTTCAGCAAAAAGCGAGTAAGTGGTGATATCCGTCGCCAATAGACGCCCATTGCGATCAATAATATCAGGCCGTGCAGCTGACTGTAACGCTGCAGGCCCTTTTGCTTCTTCGATTTCACCACCTTCAAAACCGTAAGAAATAAGGCACCACCCCATAACCCCGTAAAGAACAAGAAAACACAATAAAGAAAAAATCAATCGTAAACGGCTAGAATACGTGCAAGAAATAGAAAAATCTTTAGGATTCAATTGACCATTTAAGCGCTGTTTCTTCTGCAAAAACAGGGTTGATAATGCCATCATTGCCGACCTTTTTTAATATGAAAAATGCGATTATCAGCAAGAAACGCTTTCTCCTCTTCAAAGGTATTTTGTTTTATCAATTCTTTAATTGGATCATGCACACGCATTGGAATATCTTTCAATTCAACAACCTGACGGGGCTGTATTATCTCCAATCCAAGCTCTTTTTTATAATGTACTGCAAGTACTTCCATACGTGAAGGCTCTATCATCACAGCCCATTCAGCATGAAACAAATTAACCATATTTTTTTCTGCTGCAATCGCTTGCTCAAGGTTGCGCACTTCACTAATTTGTTTTTGAACATCATATTTGATCTTATAAGTTATGCCTGCCATACCGATCATAACAACCACTAAAACCATATCTAATGTACGAAAAACTACCATTTTTTACTGCCTTCAAAACGAGCAATTTTTGCAAAACTAAACAATTTCATATCTGCAGTAATGATATCTTCATGGGTCCGCACACCGACACGCAACTTTGCAGAACGTGCACGAGGATTTTTCTTTAATTCTTCCTCACTTGCAGTTTTCACACCTTTAAACAAAGGAACAAATGTCGCTGGAACAGATTCTATTTCTGGAAGATAACGTGATCTCTGCTTCCCACCTGAACGAGCAGAGAAAAATCTTTTAACCATACGATCTTCAAGAGAATGGAAACTGACTACTCCCAAACGCCCCCCTGCTTTCAAAACGCGCTCAGCAGCAAATAAGCCGCATGCCAGTTCACCAAGCTCATCATTAACATAAATGCGAAGCGCTTGAAAAACACGCGTTGCAGGGTGAACATAATCGCCAGGTTTACGACCTACTAAAGTTTCAATAGCATTAGCAAGATCACCTGTGCGCCAAAAAGGACGGACATGACGGCGCTTTTCAATCATCCGTGCAATTCGGATAGCATGACGCTCTTCCCCCAATGTTCTAAATATTCGTACCAAATCATCTACCTTAAAATGGTTAACAACATCACCTGCAGTGAAACCAGTTTGTGCCATTCGCATATCTAACGGACCATCTTTTCGAAAAGAAAACCCCCGTTCAGCTTCATCAAGCTGCATTGAAGAAACACCAATATCAAGAATAACCGCATCCACCTTCTCTTCAACCACGCGATCTAGCTGTGAAAACTCCGTTTGTACTAAACGAAGGCGTGGGGAAAATTGATCGACAAGCGTTTTTCCTTCACGGATTGCATAAGGATCACGATCAAGAGCGATAACATCTGCACCTGCATTCAGTAGGGCACGTGTATACCCTCCGGCACCAAAGGTGCCATCAATTACTTTTGCTCCAGCCAATGGTGCAAGCCCAGATAAAACTGACTGCAACAATACTGGAATATGATGCTCAATTTTATTACCCTGCTCTGTCAAAATAACCCATCTTGATTTAATTGTTCTAAGTCAATGCCCCATTAATAAGTCACATCACCAAAACTTTAACTCTCATATCCCCCATAATCAAAGAAAATAGAGTCCAAGCTGATCCACAACACATTGACTCATTATATTTAAAGAAATGTTAGGATTTAAAAAAATATTCTTTTTTGTGCTGATCATTCAAAAAAAACAAATCTCCACGGAGACTTGTATCAAAGATTGATTATACAAAATATCAGTCAGCCTATAAGCCGGGTTCTGTATGGTAAAGCTCACACTTTACATGGCAACCATTCATCTAGGACGGATGTTACCATCCGCCTCGTGCAACCTACCCAAATGACTCACCTGGAAACTGGCTGCAAGTCAAGCTCTGCGCGTCATTTCTATTTGGTCTTGCTCCCGGTGGGGTTTACCTTGCCACACTCATTACTGAGTGTGCGGTGGGCTCTTACCCCACCCTTTCACCCTTACCTACAAAATAGGCGGTTTGCTTTCTGTGGCACTTTCCCTAGGGTCACCCCCGCCGGGTGTTACCCGGCACCGTTTTTCCATGGAGCCCGGACTTTCCTCACCTGCTGCCACCTGGCATCAAACAAGCGCGGTTGCCCAGCCGACTGACTTGCTATTTATAAAACATTTTTTATAAAGTGGAAATACCTATCTCAAGATATTTCACATATCTTATCAAAGAAGCTAATCGCCATTAAAAATTCATTTGAATGAAGCTAGATAATTTTTAACTTTTGAGCAATATTTTGCCGAGATCGCATTCATTTTTTTTGCAGCATGACCTGCGTTATATTTAAGAATTGTGCGACACGTATTACCACCGCTTAATTTATATGCCCTTGCTAAATAACGCATACCATATTCAAGATTAGTTGCAGGATCATAAAGATCTTGCACAGAGCCATTAAAACCCAATCCTCGCGCAGTAGATGGTTTAATTTGCATTAAGCCTATTTCACCAGCAGAACCCTTAGTAAATGCTTTATAACTACTCTCAATACTTATAACAGCATGTGCTAAATTAATGGGAACCTTATACTTAGTTGCAAGTTTTTGTATAAGAGCTTCGTAAGGACGAACAGGCATTTCAGAAGAAATAATGATTGAGTTCTTACTTGAACCCGCAGCATTCAATACTGCATGAGATTCACTTACACTTATGCCAAATACAAAGGATACAGCAAATGCTGTAAAAAGGATTTTTAAAAAGCGCATTCTTTCTCTCTTCATTAAAACACTCTTAAGAACAACCATAATGGCCTTAAAATTGTATCTTATTGGGAAAGAAAGCCAAATAAAGGCATAAAAATGAAAATATTAAGTCTATTTCAAGAAAGTATTTTATATTAGAGCAAAAATATTCCATTCACTGGAAATATTTTCCTTCACTTTATAGAAATCTTAAAACAAAAAATGACAATATATGATAAAGATTTTAACGGACTGAAAAAACGATATAACACATTCATCGGTGATACATCTTACTGTTCCATAAACTCCAAACAAACGAAAATGTCGCAAGAGACTTCTATCGGTAATCATGTATGATTATGATTCTATTGATATTAGACTCCATAACCATAAAATATGCTCAATGGATTGAAAAGCTTTCAACAGATATTCTTTCCATCCATTATCATATCACCTCTCCAATAAATGAATATCTACCCTCCCTTAATGGCTAATACTAAACGCGCGATACTTATGCTCAATAAACTACCTACCAGGATCAGGTTTTCTGTAGAGATAATATCTGAATGCGAAAAACATACCGGCTCGCAATCGTATAACGTTACGTTATACTCGATAACCGCTTCTATCTGCTTTTCTGATTAATTCTGCAAAGGATTAATACAAATAATTTCAACTCTAATCGAATAAATAATCAATATCACCAATGCTCCTCTAAAACTCTTAGCCGTATACCGTGCACGACTGGCTTCATACAGCATTTGCAATCTGTTCTCATTTTTATACACATTTTTACACATATATAACGAACTGATCGCTTGAAACCCTTAGAAAACTGAAACGCTTTAATAGCATGTTCCTTTTAATCCCACAGAATAAAAAACGACATGAATTCCTCTACGCGTTTTTTTAAAGCCAAAGAAGAGCACAGAAAAACACTCTAAAAAACAGCTATAAATATGCTATTTCTCAAGCATTACAAAAATAGATAATTAAAAATAAGAATCACCAACAGAAGGCTGATAAAGTGCTTTTGATACAGCCATAGCAACAGTCTCACCAAATTTTTGCGCCTGTTCATTACTCTGACCACTCGCGGAAGCTGCCGCAATCGCATCTCGACGTGCTTGCTTAATAACCGCCTGTTTCTGCGTATCACTCATCTTAGAGAGATCCATGATTACATCCGGCAAAGAGACTGTCAGCCTTTCTAACAGCATATCCTCTGTTACATCAGCCTGATTAGAAAAAGTTGATTTGCTAAATAAAGATTTATAAGTGGAAGATCCCTGATAAACCAATAAACTAGCCGCAAAAATAAACAAGCCCGATAAAATTAAAATAATAACAAGCCGCAGATTAACTTTTCTCATCTCTCATCCAAAATATAACAGCATATGAAATATAGATTATTTACAAATTGTTCTTAATTTACAACCAAAAACAATTCCTTGTTCACTGAGAATAATACAATACTAACGAATCGTCAAATAATTCTCAATATTTTTTCAATCATTATACGAATACAATTACAAGATCCCCGAGCATTCTTGAGTGAAACACCCACAGATGCTTTATTTAATTAATAAAGCCCGACTGAGGAAACTCTCAGCCGGGCCAGACAATCTGAGGGATCCACGCGGGGGGGGGGGGGAGGTTCCCTGATCGTCTTATTACACCGAATTATTATCACCGATGCAATATCCCTGCTATGAAATAAAATATTTGAAACAACAAGAAATTCTTATCACTTTGTGTAAAAAAAATTCAAAAAAAGCTATAAAACCTGCAAAAATGGATGAATTAGGGCACAAAATGTTTTATATGATCCAATTTGGAGCAAATCTATTTTGAAATACACTAATAAGATTCTTCTGATGATTCTAAGCTTTACTACCCATAGCAATCTTCAACATCTAATGGGATATCCATGCATTCACGTACTAAATTACCGGGATCATACATCATTGTTTGTAGATGAGAAAAATCAGAATAATAAAATATTTGTAGTTATCATTATGTAAGCCACTATTTTATTGCTCATATTATCTATCAATAAATGCAGACGACGAACAAACCAATACGAAACCATTCATTTTTCATGATTTTTAATCTTCAAAAAAACAAAAGCGTCGTTTCAATAGAGCTATTATACATCATTGCCAACATTACTAAAATCAACCCGCACAGTCACTAACATTGCACCATCAATATCGATTTCACTAAACGCGGATCAAACTTTAAAAATAATTTAATACAAAATCTATACCAGCTCCAATACCATGGCACCGCTTTTAATGGTTGATCTTCAACCATTTTCAGAAATGGCACTTAATAATGATAAGATGTAACAACTATAATTTACCACACTGTGCACGATTTCTGAAAAATAGACAAATATGCTTAATCACCTACAAACACAAAATTTTTCCTAAAATTGGTGAAGGCAATACTGACAACATCTTGCGCAATCAATTCACACAAGAAAAACAGTATTAACGTGTGAGAGGCTTATAATTTACACGCTTAAAATTAATAGATTCCGAGCCAAGACGACGAATCTTATCTGCTTCGTATTCAGCAAAATTACCTTCAAACCATTCCACATGACCATTGCCCTCAAAAGCCAAAATATGTGTCGCCAACCGATCAAGAAACATACGATCATGTGATATAATAACCACACAACCAGCAAAATTTTCCAGAGCATCTTCCAATGCACCCAATGTTTCCGTATCCAGATCATTTGTTGGTTCATCAAGAAGCAGAACATTTCCCCCTTCTTTCAAAAGCTTAGCCAAATGCACACGATTGCGCTGTCCTCCCGACAAATTTGCCACTTTTTGCTGCTGGTCAGTCCCTTTAAAATTAAATGCACCGCAATAAGCGCGGCTATTCATCTCATATTTACCTAACTTAATAATGTCATTGCCACCGGAAATCTCTTCCCAAACGGTTTTATCACCCGCCAACGAATCGCGATTCTGGTCGACATAACTCATCTGAACCGTTTCCCCAATGCGTATTTGACCTGAATCTGGCTGCTCCTGCCCTGTAAGCATTTTAAATAAAGTGGTTTTTCCCATACCATTGGCACCAATAACTCCGACAATTCCGCCAGCAGGAAGCTTAAAAGAAAGAGAATCAATTAATACGCGATCACCATATGCTTTGGTCAAATTATTGACGTCAATAACAACCTGCCCCAATCTTTCACCAGTAGAAATCATAATTTGTGCATCCCCAGGACGACGTTCATGCGCAGCTTGAACCAATTCATCATAAGCCTTAATACGCGCTTTGGATTTTGCTTGACGCGCTTTCGGGCTAGAAGCTATCCATTCCTGCTCACGTGATAATGCACGTTGACGAGCTGCTTCTTCGCGACCTTCTTGTGCCATACGCTTAGCTTTAGCACTCAGGTAAGCAGAATAATTGCCCTCATAAGGGATACCTTGACCTCGATCTAACTCTAAAATCCAACCTGTTACGTTATCGAGAAAATAACGGTCATGCGTAATCAAGATCACCGCACCTGAATATTCACGCAAATGCCTTTCAAGCCAAGCAGTAGTTTCGGCATCCAAATGGTTTGTCGGTTCATCTAAAAGCAATAAATCAGGCTTTGACAAGAGCAATTTACAAAGCGCAACACGGCGCTTCTCACCCCCTGAAAGTTTTGTCACATCTTCATGTGCCGGTGGACATCCAAGAGCAGCCATAGCCATCTCTACTTGACTTTCTAGATCCCAAAGATTCTGACTATCAATAATATCCTGAAGTTGAGCACTTTCATCAGCTGTTTCATCACTATAATTCATCATCAATTCATTATAACGATCAAGAATCGCCTGCTTATCCGCAACACCTTCCATTACATTGCCACGCACATCTTTGCTTGTATCAAGAACCGGCTCTTGCGGAAGATAGCCGCAACGTGCCCCCTCAGAAAGCCATGCTTCTCCCGTATATTCCGTATCTAACCCGGCCATAATACGCAAAATTGTCGATTTACCTGCACCATTTGGCCCTAGAATACCGATCTTTGCATCTGGATAAAAAGACAAATGAATATTTTCCAAAATTTTCTTATTGCCATAAACTTTGTTAAGTCCAGCCATATGATAGATAAATTGACGTGCCATAAATTTCTCTTTACATTGTCATGTAGTATTAAAAACTAGAACTTTTAATACTATTTTTATGTCTCTTAAACTTCGCAATAAACGAAACTTATATTATTCTAACAACTTCTTTCTTTAATGTTGATACATTTTTTCTAATCTCACAAGCCCTACAGCGTTTCTT
Source organism: Bartonella sp. A05 (assembly GCF_026930145.1). GTDB lineage: Bacteria > Pseudomonadota > Alphaproteobacteria > Rhizobiales > Rhizobiaceae > Bartonella. The sequence continues at coordinate 131,498 of NZ_JANHOJ010000003.1, forward strand.
AATGCAAAAAAAAAATTACCCACAAAATAAAAAGAAAATATCCTTAGCTGTGCCTGAAACATGCCATCAAGCATCATCTCTCTTCTCTATACCAGATATAAAGCTCTATTCTTATCGTATCAAACCAACCTATCAATGCAACACAGAGCCAGGAGACAACCCAATTCTTTATGCACCATCCTTCCTTTTCTTATGGGCTTTACATTACGTCGTAAAAAACCCTCATCCCTTTTCATCACTTTTATGTCATAGAAGTCAATGCTATTCGCCTTTAGCCTTTATGTGGCTCAAACTGCGTTTAAAAAATGAACGTCGCCTCATGGGATCTGATGTTTCAAGTCCCATGATCAACAAAAATTTACGACAACATATAGCCATTACGAACTATAGCGCATTATCCATTGGCACTTGGCTACAATTAATGAAAAATCATCACAATTATTATGAAAATTTGTCCATCCCTATTTTTTGGCTTGATAGCCATAAAAACAATATTGACATTCACAAAATTATCTCAAAACTCCAATATGGGACATAATTTTTAAAAACTATTCAGTCTCATCCATAGGAACAAATGCATGGAAAAAAAGGCTTTAATCGTTATTGATGTTCAAAATGACTTTTTACCAGGTGGAGCACTTGCAGTACCACAAGGTGATGTCATTCTACCTGCTGTTAATGATCTTATAGCCCATTTTGACCATGTCATTTTAACACAGGATTGGCACTCAAAAGGCCATTGCAGCTTTGCTTCTTCCTATTCTGAGAAAGCGCCCTACGATACTGTTAATCTTGATTATGGCCTTCAAGTACTTTGGCCAGATCACTGTATACAAGGAACGAAAGGAGCAGAATTCCATATATCTCTCAGAACTGAAAAGGCACAACTGATCCTTCGAAAAGGCTATAATCCGAAAATGGACAGCTATTCTGCTTTTTTTGAGAATGACCAAAAAACGCCAACAGGCTTACAATTCTATCTCAAGGCACATGGATTTACAACGTTAGTCATATGTGGCCTCGCAACCGATTTCTGTGTTGGATTTTCTGCACTTCATGCCGTACAATGCGGCTTTAAAGTTAGCGTTATATTGAACGCGTGTGCGGGTATTGATCTAAATGGATCGCTAGACACAATACTAAAAGCGATGCATGACAATGGAATAGAACTCCTGATGGGTGCATAAAAGCGGGTGCATAAAACAAGCTTTTTCCTGCTATTGTAATAATAAAAGAAGCTTTATATCACCTTATTAGACGCAAAATGTGTATCTTGTTGATTGCGCTTAAAACGAATAGAGGAATAAAGTGCTATGCCAATAATACATATACCAATAAGCCCTGTTAATGCTTCAGAAATCGGCATAATAGTCTGCATATACATAATCACTGCAAGTATCAATATCGCATAAAAGGCACCATGCTCTAGATAGCGATAATGTAATAGTGTTTTTGTTTCAACCAACATAATCGTCATAGCACGTACATAAAATGCACCTATACCAAGACCAATGGCAATAATAAAAAGATTGTGGGAAAAAGCAAAAGCACCAACAACACCATCAAAAGAAAAACTTGCATCCAAAATTTCTAAATAAAGAAATGAACCTGCCCCCCCTTTAGCAACAGCAAACAAAGCAGTTTTTGAAGAATCTAAAAGAGAACCTATGGCTTCAACAACTATGAATGTCAAAAGTCCATAAAGCGAGGCGAATAAAAAAGTGAGCTGACTTTCTGTTCCAATCAGCTCTGAAAAAAATAATATTAGAACCAAAATAATTGCAATATCGATCCCCACCAGTGAACCAAGCTTCTGAACAGGTCTTTCTATGAAAGCAAGCCAATGCACATTCTTTTCAGGATCAAAAAAATATCTTAAGCCAACCATCATAAGGAAAGTTCCCCCAAAAGCTGCAATTCCCATGTGAGCATCCGTTAAGATTGCAGCATATTGATGTGATTCCCATATCGCTAACTTTATTGCCGCAATTGGATTAATCCAAGAAGCAAAAGCAACCACCAGTAACGGAAAAATAATCCGCATACCAAACACTGCCACAAGGATGCCCCACGTCAAAAAACGACGGCGCCACAGCTGATTCATCTCTCCAAGGACACGTGCATTGATAATCGAATTATCAAAAGATAAAGAAATTTCCAAAATTCCTAAAGTACAACAAATGAAAAAATATTTAAAAAAACCAACTACACTGCCTGTTTCTAGCCAACCGACAATTCCACCCAAAAAGACACCAAGAATTGTGAAAAAAAAAGCCCATCTAAAATAGCCTAATAGGGCCATGATCATTCCTCAAAACTTATCTCTTCATGTCAACCGCAAAACCGGCTTTGATCAATCACAAAATAGAATACCCATAGAAGAAATTATATGAAATCTTCCTAAGAAAAAGCAAGAGAAGAATTGATAATTCTATAACCATTTTGATAAAAAAACTACCATTAAATAATAAAATATAAATAATAATAAAATACAAAAAGTTAAAACTTGCATCATATTCATTAAAATGCAAAAAAAAAGAGAAAACTCAAAGTTATAAATATTGACATTGAGTAATGAGACATTAATACTGATATATTAATACATTGTGTGCCTTTATTGGCAAGGCTTATACCATGATGATTTACTGAGGGAGATAATTCGTGGCACGTCCTGAAACTGAAGCAAAAACTGCATTTGGAAAGCGTTTACGTCATGTACGTTTCGCTTTGGGTGATCCATCACGTGAAGTGTGGGCTAAAAATTTTAAAATGACAAAAAACTCTATCGCTTTTTATGAGCGAGGAGAAAGAGAACCTAACCTTAGCGTTTTACAAACATATCGTATGCAGTACGGTGTCAATATTAATTGGCTTTTAACTGGACAAGGGAAAATGTTCGACACTGAACATACTAAAAGCGAATTTGACTGGAACTATTTTATTAAAAAAATTGAGGAACTTGAAGATATTCTTTCCAACACTGGTCATAGTGATAAACTAAGCCAAGAAAAAATCGAAAGCTCTTATGAAAAGTTACAGCAATATTTGCTTACACAAGGCATATCCAATAGTCTTAATCCAAAAGCTGCTACCTCTTTAATCGATATGAAAGCAAAAATGGCGAATTCTTACGCTCTTAGTCTCTTTATCGATTTACTTATTCGAAGCATATCACACAAAGAAGCTATTGCTAATCAATAATTTTTACATAAACTCAACTCAAACCCCATCACTATGGAAAAAAAGAATTACTTTTTCCATAGTGATGGGGTTTGAAGTGTTCTATACATATTGCTTTTGTTGTAAAATAATTCGACATCTCTGTCCTTGCTGTCACAGAAAGAATTTTCCTATCTTAATTTAAATGGGAAAATAACGTGACTAAAATTACAAACTACTCCTCTCTAACATAAAAACGTCCTATTGCTGAAGCATATGATTTCCATAAAAATGATTATTTGAGAAAAAAATAAAGAACACATATTGACTGCTTATTATGGGGGCATACTTAATCTCATATCAAGTGAATTAAGTGCTTGTCCTATGGGACAGCGACTGTTTTATGAGGTAATAAGCATCATGTATTTTGAAGTTTTTCAAGGGGTTCATGATCAATGGTACTGGCGTTTAATGTCAAGAGATGAGCGAAAAATTGCTTTTTCTAGTAAAGGCTATCCTACAAAACAAGACATTTTGATGAATATTAAACAGATCAAAGAGATTACACAAAACACCTCAATCAAAGAGCGAAAATTATAACTCTTACGTTCACAACTGTACTTCAAGTCATATTAAGCTTATATTACACTCTGGGGATTAAGAAGAGTTGGTGTTTTTTCTTATACAAGAGAATATCTATTGTTTTTGCCAATAATCCCTTCAGTCCACTTTCTAGAATGTGCAACTAAAGACATTATCTCATATCCATAGAACAAATACTTACTCATTTTTCCGCTCTCATTTTTAAGATACACAACACATAATGATAATTCCATGTATAATATTTCAAGAAAAAGCAAGATTTATACCTTTTTTATAATTACCACTTATCCCCCTTAATTTACCTTTATATTAATACATTATATTCAATATCATAACCTCATTACGAATGATATAAGAAGATTTTATTGTGAATTACTCTAGACATTTCCTCCAAAAAAGTCATTTTTTACTTGAAAATACTATTATGCAGCGCTATGAGCATGCGTATTATGTTTAGCAATGCAATAAACTAGGTTTTTTGCTTACTAAACCTAATTATTGCATATTGTTCTTTTTAAATAACAAAATGCAAATTATTAAAATTTAATAATTCGATAATAAAGTGCTATATGATATATTAAGAATGAGAAAATGTGGAGGAAGTCAATGGGAATTTTAGTGGGTTTATATTGTTTAGCAATGGCAATTATTTCTATCGCAACAGTTTCTATAAGCATGACGACATTGTGACTTTTGTGATGTCTTAAAGCTTATATAGCTACATGTTTTTGTGCGTAATATTTATGGAAAATATAAAGCAGTTCCAACAAACAAACAAAATATAGTAGTAAAAATGATCCTGTACATTGGGATATTATAATACAGCATGAGAGTTGTATATGTAATGTTGAAAGAACAAAGTAGAGTTAATGCTTTTGTAAGCACTATTGTCTCTCTTCACTTATTTTTCTTTTGCTGTATTATACCAAATATAAGAATTTTGTTGCGTAAAAAATAAGAGAGGCTTTATTATATACTGCCTTAGAATTTTTTCTATAAAAATGGTTGTTTTCCACTTTAGAATATTGTTATAAATATAATAGTACTGATGCTGAAGAAAAGTTAAATTTTTTGCTCGTTGAATTTAGATATCGTGAATTGTACTTTAAGAGCAAAAATGTAAATAATGTAGCCAAATAAATCGATGGATAAGTAGTATCAAATAAACTTACTACAAAGTAAGAGAAGGAATCTGGAAGAAGTAATATTAGAATTAGCATATACTCTATCGATGGTAGTTATTTCTATCATAACAGTTGCTTTGTGTATGTTAACATTGTAGCATGCATCTATGCTCTGTAGTCTTATATGGCTATATACTTTATGAGAGATATTTATAGAAAATACAAAGAACAGCCATAATAAGTATAATATTTTTGTATGGCTAAAGATGAAAAGTTAGTCATAGCTAAAAAACAGTGGTTCTTGCGAAAAAATATATCGAAATTTTCTGTTTTTATTGTCATTCATTGTAGTTGTAAGTTACTCTTCAAATTTGTTTGTCTTTATTAGCAAACAATGTTTCCAATACCCCTATAATCTAATAATGATCACGTTTATTGAAAAATATTTTTTCTCTCCGTTTAAATGGAGTGGATCGTTTTTTTGATTAGCCGCATCTGACTCTATTTTTTGATATTACCCGTTGATTTTTGTTCCCTCACCGATAAGAGATACTTTTTTACTTCTAAATTAACACCATACCTCATGCTAATGAACCATTTCTTGCAGCAATCTTGTTTACAAACATTCTTGTCTATTTTTGAAAAGAAGAAATTTATAAGTTGTAACATAACATCTTGATCAAAAAGATGTTACAAACAACCTGCATTTAAAAACAAAAAAACAATTGGCAATGAAATCTCTATGTGTGAAAAAAATGGAAACAACTTCTTAAGAAAAGAATTTGGCAATTTATTTAAGAAGACTTTGTAATCCTGCAAAATAAAAAATCTGCATATAAGCTAAGCAAAATGACTCCAACGAAAGCAACCGCTCAGATGTAACAGAATTACAACTCAAAGATTTTTTTTAGCCAAATGACAATATAACATTCTCCTTACAAAAGGCACTTTCCCAAAAAAAGTTCACTTTTGAAGTAATAAAATGATAAAAATACAGGATAGAAGAAAAAACTTAATGGAACAGTAACAATGAAAGTTCTTTATTTTATTTACACCACTAAGAATCACATCACAAATAAGAAATTGACCTTATTGCATAAATGGTGGGCCCGGAGGGACTCGAACCCCCAACCAAGCGGTTATGAGCCGCTGGCTCTAACCAATTGAGCTACAGGCCCCACAGACTGCTTTTCTCTAAACCAAAACACCTAATAATACAAGAGCTTGCTTGAATTATAATTCATCTTTTTCTCTTTTTCTTTTGGCTTTTCTCTTAAATTCTTAAAATTATTTACTATAACTCTTTAAAATGAGAAATTAGTCAAATTTAAAAATAAAAGGAGCGGATATGACAAAAGCAATTTTCCACCCATTGAATCGCTATCGGTTTAAAATAACCATATTGGCAGCGCTAGCACTACTAACCACTTCATTCTCTGTACATGCTGAAGAAAGTACAGTACAAAATTCAATTATTACGGTTACTGCAACTGGCGAAAGCCGAGCAACACCTGATATGGCAATTATCAATTTAGCCGTTATCACTCACGACAAAACGGCTCAAGCAGCATTGGCATCCAACAATAAATCGATGAATGATGTTATTAACACTTTAAAAAACAATGGTATTCAGGCGCAGGACTTGCAAACATCAGGCTTATCTATTTATACAATCAGTGCAGATGAGAAAAAGAACAATAAAGATCTCTATCAGGTTTCAAATCATTTAACAGTGCGTATCCGTGATCTTGCCAACGCTGGAAAAATATTTGATCAAGCAATGGCACTTGGCATTAATTCCGTTCATGGCATTACCTTTACTAATGCTGAAACAAAGCCATTTTACATAGAAGCACGAAAACAAGCTATTGCTGAAGCCATTGAAAAAGCAAAAATTCTAGCACAAGCAGCCAATGTAAAATTGGGAAAAATTATTAAAATTACTGAAAATGATGGTAACTCTCGTCCAATAACAAGCTTAATAAGCAGCGCAAGAAGTGTAAACTATGAAAATACAAATTTTGCAGGTGGTGAATTAAATTATGGTGTTAGTGTGACTATAATATTTGCTATCGACTGAATTGTACGACACTATCAAACATTGTGTACACCAATTTTATCACCGGTGTTCATATAGAACACCAGTGATATATTGAAGATAATCTTCCTCAGATGATAATTCATCTTCATAAATCTCAATCTGCTCACGTGCAGAAGATCGTGCTTGATGTACAGTTTGATCATTTCTTGATACCAATGGATGCCACCATTGAAGATCTTTTCCCTCATAAATGAGCCGATAAGCACAATTTTCCGGAAGCCAACGAGCTGTTTTAATCGTTGTAATATCCAACACAACACAGTCTGGAACAATTGATTGCCGATGAGCATAATCGCTACACTGGCAAGTTTCCCCATCCAAAAGACGACACGCAACACCGGTTGTATAGGTATCGCCAGTATCATCATCTTCCACCTTGTGCAAACAACAAAGCCCACAACCATCACAAAGGCTTTCCCATTCAGAAATGGACATTTCTTCTAACTTTTTAACTTTCCAAAAGGGAACATCTTCACCCATAAATTGCTTATATTCTCCCCAAACAAACAAATTCTTTCAAAGAGCAAAATAAATAAAATCTGATGATTGTAATATAAAATATCTTTATTAATCACTCTTGACTAACTTACCTCAAGATAATCTTCCAAAAAACTACTACAATAAAGCTAAAATATACATTGATGAGAAATTTCATATGAACAAAACATACACCATAGCTAACATTAGAATGAGTTAGTGCCTACCCATCAACATTTTCCACCCTAAAAAACGAAAAAATCCAGACGAAATTTTTTACACACCTGCATATTTTCATAAATCGTTTTTCTGAATACTCTTTGTGCAAAAAGTTGCATCCACCCAATCTGATTTATCAATAATATTAAGACACGCTTTGAGTTTAAATCTTCTCAATATATCATACTACTAATAACTCATTAGCATGTGAGCAAACCCACATACGTTCAAAAGCACAGACAACTAAAATAACGCCCTTTACCTATCCCATTCATTTATTTAAAATGCTCCTCAGATTCTCTTCTACTCCTTGCTTTCAAAGAGTTTAGCACGAATATACAAGCTCTGATATTATTCTTACGTTGCAACATTCGCCCTAAAAACTATTCAACGCTTCATTCCTGCAAAAATTTCCGAGATAATGTAACATACCCTCAACACATATTCATCAATAAACAAGACGTTTTAAACATGCATTGTTACATTTAAGAATCAAGAAAACTACGTAATTTTCGTGAACGACTAGGATGCTTCAACTTACGAAGTGCTTTGGCTTCAATCTGACGGATACGTTCCCGTGTAACTGAGAATTGTTGGCCAACTTCCTCCAAAGTATGATCGGTATTCATACCAATACCAAAACGCATTCGCAAAACACGCTCTTCCCGCGGCGTTAGTGAAGCAAGTACGCGTGTCGTTGTATCCCTCAAATTCGCCTGAATAGCCGCATCAATTGGTAATAACGCATTCCTATCCTCAATGAAATCACCCAAATGAGAATCATCCTCATCCCCAACAGGTGTCTCGAGCGAAATAGGCTCTTTTGCAATTTTAAGCACTTTTCGTACTTTTTCCAATGGCATGGAAAGTTTGCTAGACAATTCTTCTGGTGTAGGCTCTCGTCCAATTTCATGTAAAATTTGGCGCGATGTGCGAACAATTTTATTAATTGTTTCAATCATATGAACAGGAATACGAATAGTACGTGCCTGATCTGCAATCGAACGCGTGATTGCTTGACGTATCCACCATGTTGCATACGTTGAAAACTTGTATCCGCGTCGATATTCAAATTTATCAACTGCCTTCATCAAACCGATATTACCTTCTTGAATAAGATCAAGAAACTGCAAACCACGATTTGTGTATTTTTTTGCAATTGAAATCACAAGACGCAAATTAGCTTCCACCATTTCTTTTTTAGCAATTGCTGCTTCGCGCTCACCCTTCTGCACCTGTGTAACAATCCGACGAAATTCTCCAATTGAAATAGCAGTTTCTTTCGCAAGATTTTGTATTTCACCACGTAAATTCTGGATAGCCTTGGTCTCACAAGTTGAAAATTCTTTCCACCCACGCCCTGGCAAAGTCGCAATATATTCAACCCAATCTGTCTCAAATTCACGGCCTTGATATTCTTTTAAAAAATCCTCATGCCCAATCCCATAACTGTTGGCCATTCTCTTTAATTTACCCTCATTATGCATCAACCGCTTATTAATATCATAAAGTTGTTCAACCAATGCCTCAATACGATTTTGGTTTAGAGAAAGAGATTTTACCGCCTGGATCAATTCATCTTTCAATTGAACATATTTTTTCTTCTGAGCTGATGAAAGAATATTCTTTTTGTGATCGACCACATTACTTCCGACTTGCTTATCTTGCAATTTTCGCAATTTCATGTAAGTCTCAGCAATGAAATCTAACGTTTCCATAACCTGAGGGCACAGTTCATTTTCCATCGCTGCAAGCGATAAATTAATCTCATCATCATCTTCTTCATCAACATCTATATCCCCCGCAATACCCTCCATATCACGCGTACTAGAAGATGATTTCTCCTCTTTTAATCTTTCTACTTCACTTTGCTCAATAACAGGAGCTTGCTTAACTTCTGGATCAGCATAAGTCATTTCAAGATCAATGATCTCACGAAGAAGAATACGCTGTTCTTTCAATTCTTCACGCCAGATAATCAAGGCCTGAAATGTCAAAGGACTTTCGCAAAGCCCTGCAATCATTGTTTCACGCCCCGCTTCAATACGCTTAGCAATAGCAATTTCACCTTCACGCGATAACAGCTCAACAGCTCCCATTTCACGCAAATACATGCGCACCGGATCATCAGTCCGATCCGTTGCATCACGCCGAGATGTCATCGCAATTGCACGACTGGTGGTTTCTACTAAACTACCACCTTCTACCGCGATTTCCTCCTCATAAGGTTCAAATTCTACCTCATCCTCATCGTTTACAACATTAATACCCATCTCAGAGAACATCGCTAAGGTATCTTCAATTTGCTCAGACGTAACTTCATCAGAAGGAAGAACTGCGTTCAATTCATCCATGGTCACATAACCATTTTTCTTAGCGAGTTTAATCATTTTTTTGATGGCATCATCAGAAAAGTCAAGAAGGGGACTATCCAAACTTACTTGGCTCACTGCTTCTGTACTGTCTTTCTGTTTAACCTGTGTTGCCATACTGTTAACTCCACTTGATCACTTTGCAGGCTTCGCGTGACCAACTCTTCTATGTCCTCACTATAATGCGTAAACAGCTCTCTCCATGTACATTCTCTTGAAAAAGATCCTTATAAAGGATATGCTTTTGTACATGCTCTTAATTCACACAAAAACACGGGAAAACTCTAGAAGTTTCCCCGATACCCCTCAGCCTTTCTGAGATAATCTCTACACATGCAGTAAGAACCAATTGCCCGCTTTTCCTAAAACTAAATCGCCATTCTTGATAAAAATGCCGATTACACATAGATTTCTTTGTATAAGCTTTAGGTGACTGATTCGTTAAAAAAAAGCGAATCATTTTATTTAACTTGGCTTACTTTCATCTGTTTTTTCATCAAACCAACATCCAAACCCCTCAATTAAAGCTTCCGTCGCTCGCGCCCGCTCCAATTCGATTTTTGTCTCACGAAGTAGATCAAAAATCTCATTGTTCGGATTTTCTATGAGCTGTTCCTCGATATCTTGTAATCTTTTATGTAGGTGGTGTTCTAGAAGATGCAAGTAGAGAGCTTGTTTTAATACGACGCGAGCATCTTCTATAGAAATATCAGAAAATACCGTACGCATATCAGTACTTCGCACAAGGCTTTTTATATGCTCCAAAATATTTTTTTGCCCTTTTTCTTCTAAGAGCATAACCATCATCTCTTTATTATGAATCTGTTGATTTCCAAGAATTTCTAACATGGATTGATGGAAAATCATTAATTGGGTATTTTTCAACTCTAACGCAGAAAGAGTCTCAAAATCTTCATGCCAAAGCTCAGGATAATGGACTAAGATTAGCAAAATGACAGCTTCGCGCAAAGGAATAGAATGTGGCGAATCGCGCACGATATCAGAATTTGCCAACACAGAGGAAGATGGATTTTTAAATGACCTGCCTTTTTCGTTTTTGCCGGATCCTCCGATACCTTTTTTTTGCAAAAAAGGTGGATGAAAAAAATCGAAGAGTCGTTTCTTTATGTCTTGCAAATAATAACGGCGGACATCTTTATCTTTAATCGTAAAAATTTGCTGTTTAAGTTTTTGTTCTAGCGCTGCTCGTGCTTCTGGAGTTTCAAAATTCTTTCCGACGGTAGCACACCGCCATAAAAGCTCAATCAAAGAAATTGATTTTTGTAAAAAAGAAGCAAAAGCTTCTGCACCATCAACACGAATAATTTCATCAGGATCTTTACCTTGTGGCAATAAAACGAAACACACAGACACCCCTACTCTTAAAAGAGGCAGCACACGATCAGCAACACGAAAAGCGGCTTTTACACCAGCGTCATCTCCATCAAAACATAAAATTGGGTGAGGCTCTATTTGCCATAGAAGCCCAATTTGCTCTTCTGTTAATGCTGTCCCTAAAGGAGCAACACCCCCTCCAAAACCAGCCTTAGTCAAAGCAATCACATCCGTATAACCTTCAACGACAATAAGAGAACGTTCTCCCTTCTCCTCTGCAAAACGACTATTCTTGCGAGCATAAGCGGCGTTATAAAGTATACTCCCTTTATGAAAAAGCACCGTTTCAGGACTATTGAGATATTTTGCTGGTGCATTTTTATTGAGCGCACGCCCTCCGAAAGCCACCACACGTCCGCGTAAATCTTCAATAGGAAACATGATACGATTTCTAAAGCGATCATAAGGAACTTGAATATCTTCACCCGATATGAGAAGCCCACAATCTTCCATCTTCTTAATTGAAATACCCCGTGCGCTCAAAGCTTCTTTCAAAGTTGTACGCCCCATTGGAGCAAAACCAATCCGAAAACGCTTTATAAGCTCTGACGTTATACCACGCTCACTAAGATAATAGCGTGCTTGCTCTCCTCCCTTATCGTATAAACTCCGTTGAAAAAAATCCGTAGCGCTCCTCATAACATCATAAAGATCAGCTTTTTGCATTTCGCGTTTATGACTCTTTGGATCAAGGATAGGTAATGTCATCCCTGCTAAACCAGCCAAATGTTCCACAGCTTCTGCAAATCGCAATCCATCAAGCTCACACAAAAAAGTAAAAATATCGCCACTCACACCACAACCAAAACAATAGTAACGTCCTTTACGATCATCACAATGAAAACTTGGGGTCTTTTCTCCATGAAACGGACAACAGCACCAAAAATCTCCTCTAGAAGGCTTGCTTTTTTGGGGATCAAAGGTCACCCTTTGTCCAATAACCGTTGATACGAGCAATTTGGCGCGAATCTCATCAAGAAAATCAGGCGGAAAACGCATTATCTCTCACAAAAATTTATAATTCTTTTTTGCATCTTTAACGACTTTGAAGCATAATTCCAATACTTCATCTTGAAACATTGACAAATTTTCAGAGTTTAAAAACCACAGATGATTTAGAAATGGAGACAGGAAAAGTGATGAATTTTTTTATTCAATACCCATTGTTAAAAACTATGGCTTGGCTCATTGTCCTTATTATTATTGCACTTTCAGTCAATTTTTTAGCACGAAAACTCCTCAGTAATGGAGTAAAACGGCTTTCTTCTTTTCTTCCAAAAGATACAACACTTGATATCGAACACGCTACCCGAAACATAGCGAATATTGCTTCAGCCGTTATTCTTTCAACCGGTGTTCATATTATATCTGCATTACCTGATGCAATCAGCACGATTACCCGCAATGTTGCCAATGCATTTATTATTTTTGCTGTTACCCTGATTATTTCTGCTTTTTTTAATGTGATTAACACCCTTTACGAACAACAACCAGCAGCACGATTGAAACCAATAAAAGGTTATATTCAAATTGCTAAAATAGCACTTTTCACAATTGCTGCTATTTTTATGTTGGCCACCTTGATAGACCGCTCACCTCTTATTCTCTTTTCAGGTCTTGGTGCAATAACCGCGGTTCTTATCTTGGTTTTTCAAGATACTTTGCTTTCTTTCGTTGCAGGAATCCAAATTTCATTTACAGATATGGTACGCGTCGGCGACTGGATTGAAATTCCTAATCTTGGTGCAGACGGTAATGTCACCGAAATTGCACTTCATACCGTTAAAGTTCAAAATTTTGATAAAACGATTACCACGGTTCCTATCCGTAAACTCGTAACCGACCCTTTCAAAAATTGGCGGGGGATGGAAGAATCAGGTGGAAGACGCATCAAACGATCTCTTTTTATTGATCAATCTAGCATACGATTTCATACGGAAGAAGAACAAAAATATCTTGCGCAATTTAATCTATTAGAGAGCTATTTTGCACAAAAACTACCAGAAATTAATGAATGGAATGCAGCATTAGATAAAAATCGTGACATCCCGGCTAATACCCGCCGTTTGACTAATATTGGAACTTTCCGTGCTTATGTTGTTGCCTATTTACGTGAAAATCGAAACATCACAAAAAAAATGACCTTAATGGCACGACAATTACCACCTACTCCAAATGGTTTGCCCTTAGAAATCTACTGCTTTACCAATACAACTATCTGGATAGAGTATGAACAAATTCAAGCTGATATTTTTGACCATTTTTATTCTATCCTCCCTGATTTTGATCTAAAAGTTTTTCAAAATCCAAGCAGTTATAGTTTTATTCATGCCTTCGAATACGATAAACAATAAACCTCAACTGCATTAATTCTTTGAGTTAAACCGTATTCATAACAAATTAAAGAAAGAAAAAGTTAATGAATGGCTCATTGGTACTCCTACATCTTGCAGGAGCTATTTCTTTACTTCTTTGGTCCACACGCATGATACGCACAGGAGTTGAACGTGCCTATGGCAATAAGCTCAAATCCAAATTCCGCCATATCATATCTAATCCACCTTTTGCAGCAGGATTTGGGCTTTTTATGGCAGTAATTTTACAAAGCTCTACAGCGGTTACACTCCTTGTTAGTTCTTTCGTTAATTCTGGTTTTGTTTCTGGCTTAACAGGACTTATGGCCGTGCGCGGAGGAGAATTAGGATCAGCATTGATTGTTAAGATTCTTTCTTATGACCTCACTTCTGTTGTGCCCTTATGTCTTTTGATCGGCACTTTTACTTTTATGACAACTGAAAAACATGATTTGCGCCAAATAGGACGTATTATCTTCGGTATTGGACTTTTAATTCTGTCTCTACAAATGACAAGCGCAGCAACAGAACCATTACGCAATAGCGTAATTCTGCCCGATATCATTCACTATCTTTCAACAGACTCCATTTCTGCTTTTCTGTTAGCAGCAGCTTTAACCTACCTTTTGCATTCATCTATCGCTGGAATTATTCTGCTCATCAATTTTGCTAACTATGATCTTATTCATGCTCAATTATGTGTCGTGATGGTACTTGGCGTCAACTTTGGTTCTTCTTTTATAGCGCCACTTTTAACGCGTCACGCCCCATCCGGCACCCGCATTATTCCATTGGGAAATTTACTCATGCGTGGTGCTGGTTCAATCTTTATTCTTATTCTCTTCCTCTTCTTCCAACCTTCTATTACATGGCTTGGCAAAGATGCCTCCGCTCAAGTCATTAATGCCCACATCATTTTTAATATCCTCATTTTTCTTGCTGGCATACCATTGTCAAAATGGGTTTTAAAACTAACCACTAAAATTGTTCATATGAGTGCAAAAAAACCTCAAGCCGATAAGACTTTTGATTTAATTGATCAAACAGCTCTTGATGATAGCGTTCTCGATCGCCCAACTTTGGCACTTTCTAACGTCATGCGTGAAGTTATCCATATTTGTGATCTCGTCGATATAATGTTAGAAAAAATTATGGAGCTTTATGAAAAACCTGATCGCAACATCATAAATGATCTCAACCAACTGAATGTTATATTGGATAAAAAACATACAGCCATAAAGCTGTATCTCGCACAGCTAGCTGGACAAAAATTATCTGATGAAGAAGCTCTCCAAACACAAGAACTTTTAAGTGCATGTATCAAACTAGATCAAGCAGGAGATATCATTATTCATAATATGCTTATGCTGGTTAAAAAGAAACAAAAAAAAGACCTACAATTCACACCGGATGGCTGGAATGATTTGCTCCATTTCCACGCCATTGTTTTAGCCAATGCACATATTGCATTTAATGTTCTCATTTCACGCGATACACACACTGCGCATTTACTCGTGCAGAAAAAAGACCAACTCCGAGATTTAGAAAAAGAAATGAGCTTAAAGCACTTCAAATATTTACGTAAGGGTGATGTCAAAAATATGGAATCGTCTAGTCTTCATCTGGATACTATGCGCGATCTTAAACAAATCAATTCTCTTCTAACCTCTATGGTTTACCCTATTTTAGAGGCACAAGGATTGCTAAAAAGTTCTCGCCTACGTAACCCCTCTCAATAACAAACAGCTAAGCCTTAACATTCAGCGCACACTAACTGGAAAATAAACCATCTCAACTTAGGTAAAAGAATACACAATAAAAAATAAAAGATTAGCTGAAGTGCAGCACTTATATGAGCACTAAAAAACACATGATACTTTATCAATAATTGAAAGAACATTTTTAAACATTGTCTTAGATATTATTGATTTCACATTGGAGGCAAATTTTTCTTGTTTTTTAAGAATTTGTATTTCACGTTTTATTGGAACCCGCATACTCTTATATGGATCCTCTCAAATAAATACACGTTTCACGCTTCCCACAGCGCTTCAAATGCTTTTTCCTTTTTGTCAAAAAATACTACGAACTTCAAAACATTTCACCATTGCGTATAAAATCACATATATCTGCGATTACTTCAATCCGATTTTGAACTCAGCACATAGCTTACGTTTTCAAGAATTAATAAAATAAAAACTGTAATAATTTCCTAACATCAGACTTACTCTACACAGTCCACAAGTAAACATTGACCTTTATAAGGCATACCCTAAATAAACTATCAGTTTAAATGAGGTAGAGGAGTACATGCAATGGAAGATGCAAATATCGGCTGGATTGCAGCTATTATTATCGGCGGTCTTGCAGGTTGGGCAGCACAATATTTTATGAAAAGCCAAACAGGAATATTTTTAAACATTATCTTAGGAATTATTGGTTCCGCATTGGCAAGTTTCCTTTTTGGGCTTTTAGGTGTCAATTTTGCGGGGTGGATTGGTTACCTCATCGCAGGTTTTATTGGAGCCTGCATCCTCATATGGACAGGTCGGAAAATCCGACCATAAAACACTTAATTATTCTTTAAAGGCGCCTTTTGGTGCCTTTTTAAAACTGCCGACGTAATACTTACCTTATAGCTTGAAAAGCCAACTGTTTCTAAATATATAAAGTCTGCCTGCTTATAAATTTTTTGCATCAACTATTACCATGACGCTCAGCGCACAATCAGTAAACTCCCATAAATTTCTACAGCCTGATATCCTCTAAGTTGAATAGCACATTAACGCAGCAAATGATTTTTACACTCTACTTGTGTATACTGTTCTGAAAAATTTTTAGCGCTATCTTGATATTCTTAATCCTCACAACTCGCTCAAAAATATTTTCATCCGTAATCTAGAACAAAACCAACAATCAAGAATGTAATAAAGAAAGCACAACATCGATGATAAAGCATTAACACAGCTAAGAAAAAATATTTTAGCAATAACAAACCTAAGCATTATCAAAAGTTCTTTCCGCACAGCAGATAACTACAGTTGATCGACACAATAATGACATCCTGTATTCACTAATTATTTTCTATAATTTTTGCCCAATCAGCATTTCTCATACATAGAAAACAGACAACGATGCTACACCCATAATCAACCAATGCATATTCCGACAAAAGCACCGTTATCCAGAAAACTCAACGCTTATGCTGAGAACTTAAATAAAAAGACATTTTTAATATTCGCATTTAATATTCGTAAAAAGTGAAAAATACTTCCCACCTAAAAACTTGCCACTTGTATCTTTCTACATTACAATAGAAAAAACATCTTAGTCATTTGTACGATCTCATTAAGTACAGCGCGGGATGTGTGTTTTTGTGTGAAGTGAGGTCATGTCTGAGACTATAGATTCCATCTTACCACCGGTGAAGTGGTTATCTGATCGAAGTCCTCCAGTACCTGCTAATATCTATGACTGGTTGATGGAGTCAGGCTCTATGACACGTCGTTTAGAACAATATTGCGTTTGTGTGAGTGTTGAACCACAACGTGAATGCTTTGTTATGCGTGATGAGCTGAAAGAAGAAGCTGAACACCTCCCTGATAGTCCACGTTATTGGCTGCGTGAGGTTATTCTGATGGGAGATAATCAGCGTTGGTTACTTGGGCGCACAGTCATTCCGCAAGAGACTTTATCCGATCATAACCAAGCATTAACAAATTTAGGATCAATACCACTGGGACGCTATTTATTCAGCAATAGCAAATTGACTCGCGATTACATTCACATTGGCCGGCAAGATACATTGTGGGCACGACGCTCCCGTCTACGACTGGCAGGCAAACCATTGCTGCTAACTGAACTGTTTTTAGCAGCTTCACCGCTATACACAGAAAATTTTGCATAAATAAAGGATGTTAATATTCTTAGAAGACTCAAATGCTGTATTCATTCATATGTGAAAATATTAGTCCATCTGCAAAGCATTTCTATAGACCAACTCATATCGAATTACTCTTTATACTGCACCATTTGTCAAATTAGCAGTTTCCATATAATAAAAATATCTTCAAATACTTTGGCAGAATAATAGAGCTGATCTCAGTTTTGCACGGAAACGATTGTGCATCTTAGAAAAATCTATCTGCCCTGCATAATGTTCTTTTAACCATGCCACCATTTTGCCCATATCGCACAACCCTTCAGCTTTTGTTCACGAATGACTGATACTTCTACTTACCTTTTTTCTGCCAATTCCAAACGACCAGATTTTTCATAAATACGCGCTGATTCTTCACGCTGTTTAATTATTTTGACTAAAATAGACTGTATCTGGCAATCATCCACTTCTCGTTTTCCGTCACCCTTATGAAGAATATCGCGATCTTTAACTGCAGCATTAATAAGACAAAGTGTAGCAAAAGACATCCTATCCTGCCCCTTCACAGCAACTTTAAATACCATATCAATCTGATCACGCAACATACACTTACTCAATTGTGTTCAAGGGAAAGTACAAATTTGAACCCCTCATTAAACATCTTGCAATGTATAATGGACAATTATAGTCTTAGAAAAAACAAAACAGACCTTTACCTAATTATGGAATATACTTATACTTCCTGATTTAAGCGAAACATTGTAATAATAATAGTAGCGTAAGCAGAACATTGTCTCATAATAGTAGCATTTATTATGGTTGTAGCTTTCGTATAATGTTGATTATTATGCCTTTTAGATACGAAATATGAGTGCACACTATGATACAAAGCACCTCGTCTCCCAATCCTTGGAGCACAAATGAACCTACAGCTCTTCTAATATTAGCTAATGGAATGATCATTGAAGGAAAAGGGGCAGGAGCTACAGGTGTCGCTGAAGCGGAGATATGCTTTAACACTGCTACTACAGGCTATGAAGAAATCTTAACAGATCCATCATATGCTAAACAAATCATTAATTTTACCTTTCCTCATATCGGCAATGTAGGTACAAATAGCGAAGATATTGAAGATCTTACGCCCCTGAATTGCCACGGTGCAGTCGGTGCTATTTTTAAAGCAGATATCACCCATCCTTCTAACTACCGTGCGAATGAACATTTTAATCAGTGGCTCAAAGCACGTCAAATCATTGCGCTTTGTGGCATTGATACACGAGCATTAACTGTTCTTATCCGTGAAAAAGGTGTACTAAATGCTATCATCGCCCACGATCCAAATAGAAACTTTGATATCAATACTCTGAAAAAGCGGGCACAAAAATGGTCTGGTCTCACTAATCTTGATCTTACAAAAGATGTAACATCACAACAAATGATAAATTGGAATGAAAAACCATGGATATGGGATAAAGGTTATAGCACAAATGAAGCACATAATTTTCACATTGTTGCAATTGACTATGGCATTAAGCGCAATATTCTCCGTCTTATGGCGGCACAAGGTGCGCGCATAACGATTGTACCAGCACATACAAGCGCAGAAGAAATTTTGGCCATAAATCCTGATGGTGTTTTTCTTTCCAATGGTCCAGGAGATCCAGCTGCTACAGCTGTATATACCACTCCAATTATTAAAAAATTAATTGATAGTCATATACCGCTTTTTGGCATATGCCTTGGTCACCAGCTTATCGCTCTTGCGGTTGGCGCGAAAACTATCAAAATGCATCAAGGACATCATGGTGCTAACCACCCTGTAAAATGCCTTACCACTGAAAAGGTCGAGATTGTATCAATGAATCACGGCTTTACAGTAGATGCAGCATCTTTACCGCCTCATGTTAAAGAAACACATATCTCTCTCTTTGATGGTTCAAACTGCGGTATTCGAATCATTGGAAAGCCTGTTTTCTCTGTCCAGTATCATCCTGAATCTTCTCCTGGACCACAAGATAGTCACTATCTATTTCAGCATTTCTGTAACATGATTACGGATTATAAGAAAACAGTCTAATCCAAGAGTTTTATCTTTTCAGTTCCTTCTCCCTCTAAAAAAACTGTATTTTTGCGCACTCAAATACACTGTCTTTAGATTTCTGGAAAACAAAAATAGCTTCTCCTCCTTACAAATCCAACAAGCTTTTTTTGCTTTTAAGTTATTTTGGCAAAGTATTCCCACTATGCAATACTTCAAAAGACTAGCGTACTCGTAAAGCAAAGACGATTGTCGTTGCAACAAGTACGCAAAAGCTTCCCATAAAAGGCGCACCAGAAAAATGGAATACAGCATTTTCATGTGTAAATTGTTCAAAAAGGAGTGTATAAAACATAGGTCCAATTATTGAACTCAGTGAATTAACAGATGTCATCGCCCCCTGCAATTCTCCCTGTACATTTGCTGGCACTTGTGCTGAAGCAATAGAATGCATCGGTGCATGAACAAGATATTCGAGCATTGTACACGCAAAAATGGCATAAACCATCCACCCTTGCGTTGCGAACATGTAGCCAAGCATAGCAACCAATGCAAAAAGGAGGCCCAACATCACAATTTGCCAATTACTCCAAGACTTAGAAAGATACGGCAAAATGAGAGCGGCCACGATAATCTGCCCCAGACCAAAGACAGCATAAGACACTCCTATAGAAAATGTGCTCCAATTATAACGTTCTTTAGCAACAAATGCCCAAATGCTTGGCCATACTGAATCTCCAAGACAATAAAGAAAAAAAGCCAATAGCACCCAAGAAACTGTTGGATATTGTCTAAGTTGTAAAAGTGCACCTAAAGGATTTGCACGCTTAATATCAAAACGACGCCTATTATGTATAGAAAGAGTTTCCGGAAGCATGACCCATGCAAAAACAAAATTAATGAATGAAAAACCGGCAGCAAAATAGAATGGAACACGCGGCCCAAAATGACCTAAAATACCGCCGATAAAGGAGCCTAAAATAAATCCAAGCCCAAACGCCAGCCCTATCAAACCAAAATTACGTGTGCGGGTTTTATCATCTGATATATCAGCTAAGTAAGCAGAACATGTCGAGAAACTAGCACCACTTACCCCAGATAAAAGACGTCCGATAAATAACATAGAATAACTCCATGCTATAGCGCATATAAGGTTATCAATAGCAAAGCTGATGATAGAGATAAGCAGGATAGGACGACGGCCATAACGGTCAGAAAGATTGCCTATAAAGGGAGAAAATAAAAATTGCATCACTGAATAGGCTATCAGTAACTTTCCTCCATCCACAGAAGCCTTACTAATGTCTTGCCCCGTCAACTGATTAAAATATTCAGGCAAAATAGGACTGATAATTGCAATACCAATAATATCCAATAATAAAATAATAAAAACTAAAATAAGCCCACGACGAACAGATCTCAGGTCAAGCTTTTGATCTCTCACAGCTATCCCCTGCATCCTCTACATTCCTCCCGCTTCTCAGAGTGTTTACATAGCATGATTGATTTCATAAAGAACTAAAATAATATCATAAAATTCTATTTTGAAACATAATAAAAACACATTTTAATTACTTTTTTACGTTTTACGAATAAATTGTAGACAAATGACTAAAAATCATACAGATTTGCACACATTGGTGTAAAATGTCCTCAAATTAACTGCGTAACATGTTACTTCACGATTACAATTCTAAAAAGATTCTCTTTGCTTGAGTTCAACAAGCTTAAACTCTCCGATAGCAATGCGCTCGCAATCCCATTCATATAAAAACAGCATGAACAATTATACGAGATATATCTGAAGTTTATGGCCTCAAAACATCTGTTAACGCACCACCAACGAGCGTAAAAGATCATCCTAAGACACCAAAGCATTGGAAGTTCAAAACGAATCCAACCTTTATACATAGTAAGCAACCAATTAAAAGACCTTAACACCCGTTGGCACAGCAATGATCATCGTCGCCTTCCCCCAGAAAAGGTATTCATAACTTGACCACCACCCATTGTGAAAAAATGAGTACAATTTTAGAAACAAGAATAGGAATAGGAATGATCAAAATATAAACAAAACCAATTTCCTAACCACCACTCTAGCCCGCTATCTGGTTTAAATACTTCACTAAAATTGAGCTTACGATCATAAAAGCCAAGCTAAATCAACCCTCAAGATTGTAAACTCTACAAATGGAACAAACACTGGACAAAAAAATAAATAGAAATACGCTTTTTATAATGTGTATTATTTTGGCACAAAATTGTATTCTTAGTCTTCTCTAACCACCATCACTGCAATAAATTGACCGCATTCATCATTTAAGCTTAATGGAAATAGTGCTAAAAATACTATGTTTACTATTTCCAATAAAACTATTATATCTAATAAAGTTTCATTTTTCGTAAAGTAACTACTTATATTCTATAAATCGCAGCAATCTTCAACATTCAGACTTTATCAACATTCTTTTCAAGGCTTTATTGTTTTCTTTATTACAAGTCATCTCTTCACGTTTAACATTAAGCTATTCAGCACAAAAAAGATTATTAAGCTTCAATTCTATGAAAAACGCATAAAAAGGCATTTTATAGCTTACTTTCTTCATCTATTAACCTATAAAGCACATTTAACCTTAAAATTTTAATATTCTGCCTGTCGCAATTGCACGCAGGTGTTTGTTATAAGGAAAAAAACATGCCGAAACGCACAGATATAAAATCTATTCTTATCATTGGAGCAGGACCTATTATCATTGGTCAGGCATGTGAATTTGACTATTCCGGCACACAGGCCTGTAAAGCTTTAAAAGAAGAAGGTTACCGCATTATTCTGGTTAATTCTAATCCTGCAACCATTATGACCGATCCGGATTTAGCTGACGCAACTTATATCGAGCCTATTACCCCAGAAGTCGTTGCTAAAATTATCGCCCATGAACAACCCGATGCTCTTTTGCCAACCATGGGAGGACAAACAGCACTCAATACTGCTTTATCATTAAAACGTATGGGAATTTTAGATCGCTATAATGTTGAAATGATCGGGGCTAATGCTGATGCTATTGATAAAGCTGAAGATCGGGCATTGTTTCGCAAAGCGATGGCAAAAATCGGTCTGGAAACACCGCACTCCATGTTAGCTAATGCCACTGAACTCAAAGAAGAAGATCGCCGACAACACGCACAAACACGCAATCGACTTCAATCTGAACTTTCTGGTGATGCACTCGACCAAGCATTAGAAAAACTGGAAAATGAGTGGCGTCAAACAGAAGCGGATCGTAAACAACATTATATAGCACATGCTACCGCTAAAGCGGTTCAAGCGCTTGATACTATTGGTCTTCCAGCGATTATCCGCCCTTCATTTACGCTTGGGGGAACAGGAGGCGGCATTGCTTACAATCGTACCGAATTTTATGAAATCATTGAACGTGGTCTTGAAGCTTCACCCACAACGGAAGTTCTGATTGAAGAAAGTGTCTTGGGATGGAAAGAATATGAAATGGAAGTTGTCCGCGATAAAAAAGACAACTGTATTATCGTCTGTTCCATTGAAAATATCGATCCTATGGGAGTTCATACCGGTGATTCTATCACTGTTGCCCCTGCTCTGACCTTAACCGATAAAGAATATCAAATTATGCGCAACGCTTCAATTGCTGTGCTACGTGAAATTGGTGTTGAAACCGGTGGATCTAATGTACAGTTTGCTGTTAATCCTGAAAATGGCCGCTTAATTGTTATTGAAATGAACCCTCGTGTTTCCCGTTCTTCAGCGCTTGCGTCAAAAGCAACAGGTTTTCCAATTGCTAAAATAGCGGCTAAACTAGCAGTCGGCTACACGCTCGACGAACTCAAAAATGACATTACAGGCGGTGCAACACCAGCATCGTTTGAACCTTCTATTGACTATATTGTGACTAAGATCCCTCGTTTTGCCTTTGAAAAATTTCCCGGTTCCACGCCTGTTTTAACCACTGCGATGAAATCTGTGGGAGAGGTTATGGCGATTGGTCGAACTTTTCAGGAATCTTTGCAAAAAGCGCTCCGGGGCCTTGAAATAGGTCTAACCGGTCTGGATGAAATTGTACTTCCTGAACATGCTGAATGTGATGAGAAAAATTCTATACGTTCAGCCATTGCAATACCAAGCCCTGATCGTCTGCGCTACATAGCCCAAGCAATGCGTATGGGTTTACCCTTAAGTGAAATTCATCAAATTAGCAAAATTGATCCCTGGTTTTTGGAACAAATAGCATCCATCATTGAAATGGAACAACGTATTCGCGTTCATGGTCTTCCTCAAGATGCAAGCAATTTACGCATGTTAAAGGCTATGGGTTTTTCAGATGCACGTTTAGCCAACCTTACCGGGCAAAAGCCAGATGATATTGTCGCTTTGCGTAAATCGCTTAATGTCAAACATATTTACAAACGTATTGACACTTGTGCAGCTGAATTTTCTTCACCTACAGCTTATATGTATTCAACCTATGAAACACCTTTTGCAAACTTAGAACACTCAGAATCTCAAGTGTCGACACGTAAAAAAATTGCTATTTTAGGCGGTGGCCCTAATCGAATCGGTCAAGGCATTGAATTTGACTATTGTTGCTGTCATGCTGCTTTTGCCTTGCGTGATGCAGGCTTTGAAGCCATCATGATTAATTGTAACCCTGAAACTGTTTCAACCGACTATGATACATCCGATCGCCTTTATTTTGAACCCTTAACAATAGAAGATGTTTTAGCAGTCTTAGAAACAGAACAAGAAAAAGGCGAATTGATTGGAGTCATCGTCCAATTTGGTGGACAAACACCGCTAAAATTAGCAAGTGCACTAGAAAAAAACAACATTCCCATTTTAGGCACTTCACCTAGCGCTATCGATCTCGCAGAAGATAGAAATCGCTTTCAGAAATTATTATTCAAGCTTAATTTAACACAACCTAAAAATGGTATTGCCCATTCGATTGAACAGGCACGTCTCATCGCTCATGAACTGGGATTTCCATTAGTCGTCCGTCCCTCTTATGTTTTAGGTGGACGTGCTATGCAAATTATCCGTGATGAGCGTAGCTTGCAGAACTATCTGCTCGAAATCGCCCCCGAGTTAGTACCTGAAGATATCAAAGCTCATTACCCCAACGATAAAACAGCTCAGATCAATACATTGCTCGGTAAAAATCCGCTTTTATTTGATACCTATCTGACAAAAGCTATCGAAGTTGATGTCGACTGTCTGTCTGACGGAAAAGACACACTCGTAGTCGGTATTATGGAACATATTGAAGAAGCGGGAATTCATTCCGGTGATTCGGCTTGTTCTCTACCAGTACACACACTTTCGCATGAGTTAATCGTTGAATTAGAGCGTCAGACTAAAGCTTTAGCACAGGCACTACATGTTTGTGGCTTTATGAATGTACAATATGCTATCAAAAATGGCACTATTTATGTCTTAGAAGTTAACCCACGTGCTTCGCGTACTGTTCCATTCGTTGCAAAAACGATTGGCAGACCAATTGCCAAAATTGCTGCACGTATTATGACTGGAGAAAATCTACATAGTGCATTTCAAGCTTATGGTGGATTACCATCTACACCGCAAAAACCGCATATTGCTGTCAAAGAAGCAGTCTTTCCTTTTGCTCGGTTTCCAGGTGTTGATACGCTACTTGGTCCCGAAATGCGCTCAACCGGTGAGGTAATGGGGCTTGATTACGAGTTTGCACGTGCTTTCGCCAAAGCACAACTTGGAGCCGGTGTCGAGCTTCCTCAGGAAGGGACTTTGTTTGTTTCTGTTAGAGACGAAGATAAAAAACGCGCATTAAAGCCTGTCAAACGCCTAACTGAACTTGGTTTTTCTGTTTTAGCAACAAGTGGAACACAAAAATTCCTCACTGAGCATGGCATTAAAGCCGAAAAAATCAATAAAGTGCTTGAAGGTCATCCTCATATTGAAGATGCCATTTGCAATCGGCAAATTCAATTGATTTTTAATACAACAAACACTGCCAGTACCATTTCAGACTCCAAATCATTGCGCCACGCAGCACTGATGTACAAAGTACCCTATTATACAACAATAGCAGGATCCGAAGCCGCAGCAAAAGCTATTGAAGCACTTAAAACAAGTCAATTTGAAGTGTGCCCATTACAAAGCTACTTTGCCTAAGATTTTTTCACACTACAAAGCGTGGTATTACTCATTATATTTGACCAATTTTTCTCTCCATAAAACAACAATAGTAACTTGCTTTTTATCAAAAAGTTCTTTATAATGATTTTCGTCGAATTTTTGGTTATGCGACTTTCTTTCCTGTGCACTATGCGCTTTCGACGGGACTTCTCCTGCCTAATTTCGATCTATAATGGTGTTGCAGATTTTTCTGCAATAGAGAATTATTACATATATTAAGGAGTTTCCTATGTCTACAGGAACAGTTAAGTGGTTTAACGCAACAAAAGGTTTCGGTTTCATCCAGCCCAATGACGGCAGTGCTGATGTATTCGTACATATTTCTGCTGTTGAGCGTTCAGGTTTGAGCAGTCTTAGCGAAGGGCAAAAAGTTTCTTATGATGTTCTTCAAGATCGTCGGTCAGGAAAATATGCTGCTGAAAACCTTGCTGCTCTTTAAACATTAAAATCTGCGTATTCTACTTTAAAAACCTCGCCTTTTCTGGCGAGTTTTTTGATTCTTTATAAAAGCCATTAGTTTATTTATAAAATTCTGAATGTTTACTTTGGACCATTGTTAAATCAACCTGCTCCGCTGTTAAATCAACCTGCTTTTCCGCCTTGTTTTATCCGCCGACACAATTTAACAACGATCATTGCCCTATTTAACTTCAATAAGCCTATTTCTTTTTTAGCATCCTATTATAATCATTTAAAAAGTTTATCATAATCGGATCGTTTGCAAAGTTTTTGCCATCCTTTAAATGATGAAAGTTTTAAATTAAACATCATACTGTTCATGCAAAAAAAGATGCATTTCTTATTCATGTTTCTTAAATGCCTCTTTCCACAACTTCAAAAAATAAAGTCTTAAAACATGCGTCTAAAGCAAAATTTTCTGAGAATTTCCTTGCAGTTTTTTACTGCGTACAACATAATCTCCCCATGGAGTATCTTTGATTAAAACCGTTTATTTATATCATATAGGGAGTTGATATTATGGCTTTTATTGCTGACAAGCTTTCTCTTATTAAACCTTCAGCAACAATTGCTGTCTCTCAAAAAGCGCGTAACTTGAAAGCTTTAGGTCGCGATGTCATTTCCCTCGGAGCTGGAGAACCAGACTTTGATACACCAGACAACATCAAAAATGCCGCGATTGATGCTATTCAACGTGGAGAAACAAAATACACACCCATATCTGGTATTCCAGAATTGCGTCAAGCAATTTCTGCAAAATTTAAACGAGACAATAATCTTAATTATAAACCAGAACAAATTATTGTTGGCACCGGTGGAAAACAAATTCTCTTTAATGCATTAATGGCGACTTTGAATAAAGGGGATGAAGTCATTATTCCATCCCCGTATTGGGTAAGTTATCCCGAAATGGTTACTATCAACGATGGTACACCTGTTTTTGTAAAAACAAAAGCTGAGTTCTCTTATAAACTCCAACCGCAAGAGCTAGAAGCCGTCATCACTCCCAAAACAAAATGGTTTATTTTTAACTCTCCTTCAAATCCATCAGGTGCTGCTTATTCATATAATGAATTAAAAAAGCTAACGGATGTTTTACTGAAATATCCTCATATTTATATCCTCACAGATGATATGTATGAACATCTAACGTATGGAGATTTTACATTTGTTACTCCAGCTCAAGTTGAGCCAAAACTTTACGATCGTACATTGACAATGAATGGTGTTTCTAAGGCTTATGCCATGACAGGCTGGAGAATTGGATATGCAGGTGGTCCACAAGAACTCATTAAAGCTATGGACACCATTCAAGGGCAACAGACATCTGGTACAAGTTCTATTTCACAATGGGCAGCCGTCGAAGCACTTAATGGTCCGCAAGATTTCATTGTTCAAAATAAAGCTATTTTCCAAGCGCGTCGTGATCTTGTTGTTTCCATGCTCAATCAAATCCCCGGTATTAACTGTTTAACACCTGAAGGTGCATTCTACGTCTTCACTTCCTGTGCAAACTTCATTGGAAAAAAAACACATGAAGGTAAAATTATCGCCAATGATGAAGATTTTGTAATAGCTCTCCTAGAAACAAAATCTGTTGCAGTGGTTCATGGTTCTGCTTTTGGACTAGGACCAGCGTTCCGTATTTCCTATGCAACATCGGAAAAACTACTCGAAGAAGCTTGCTTACGTATCCAGCATTTTTGCAACAGTTTACTCTAAAATCCTAAACTGCTCATCCATTATGATAACTCTATTCTACAGTGCTAATATTCTTAATAGCATTTTCGATAATTGCAGTATGGCATAAATAAATTTTTGACGTAAAAATCGCTGTAAGCAAAATTGCACGAAGACACGCACCATATACCTCCTGTTAGAAAATCTCTCTTAAGCCCCCTTATAAATGGGTAAATACATGAACAATCTTTCCAGATAATATTCGCATAAATACATCTCTATTTATTTCTATGTTAGAGTGTGTACCCTTTGCTGTTTTATCCATATTATAAAAAGATATACTCTTATGCTTTTATTACAGTAACACTCAATGAACACACAAACCAAAGCCTGATAATAAGAGCGTAAATCTATAGTGTTCTTATAAAATCTATACCCTTATTGAGAAACTAACATTGAAAACACTGTTACATGCCTACAGAGCTTACAATTATCAATTATATTTGTGATTTTTCAAAACATCTAATGCTCATAGGACTAATATTGACTATCATTTAATCTTTATTACTCCATAGTGCTCGTTATTCTTCTAACTTTTCGTAAAACCTTGAAACAAAGAAATATGTGTTTTCCACGAAAGGAAAGCTTGGGAAATTATCTCTTTTCGTCGTATTCTAACTTTTATATATCATTTAAAAAGATAAAAAAAACCGGACGAGCGCCCGGTTGAGTTAGAAGATCTTTAGAAAATCTCTAGGAATTAAATCAATCTGTTAGACCTTCGGAAGGGAACACTCAAGAAAACGTAACGAAAGGAACATAATCAAGAGGAGATTTTTATGCCATTTTATAAAAGGAAACACAATAAAAATTTAAGATTGTCTCCTATGCAATAGGCACATAGCTTATTTGAATTTTTATATTTTTACGCTTTCAACAACTTAAAAACCTCACTTCATTAAAATGACCATTTGCGGGCTTTTAGGAAAATATAATCTCGAAAAGCATTCAGCTTTGCAGAATTCTTTAAAGTATCAGAATAACAAAAAAAGGTATCAAAGGAAGGAATATCTGTCATATCAGGGAAAAGACGCACAAGTTGCTCATCATTATTCACGATATAATCAGGAAGCACAGCAATACCAAGATCATTCATAAGCGCTTGCTTAATTGAAATAATATTATTAATTTGTAATACTGAAACACGCAGAGAACCGCCACTTCTCCCAGCTTTTTCCAACCAATTCAAACCAGATAAATAAGATGAAACAGGTTCACCAAATGAAATAATGCGATGATCATCCAGATCAGACAATTTCTCTGGCTTGCCATAATGAGCAATATAATTTTCTGAAGCGTACACATGCATATGAACTGTAAACAATTTTCTTTGGATGAGATCGGGTTGTTGTGGCTGATGTAAGCGAACAGCGCAATCTGCATGCCGCATTGTCAAATCAATCTCTTCATCATCAAGCAACAGTTGAATTTGCATATCAGGATAAAGACTTAGAAATTCAGGCATACGCTCTGCAAGCCATCCCGCTCCCATTCCAAAAGTCGATGTAACACGCAGATGCCCTGTTGGCTTTTCTTTGCTTTCGCTCAATTGAGATCGTGCATTTTCAAGCTTCATCAAAATATCATAAGCCGTACGGTAGAGGATCTCACCTTGTTCTGTTAAAATCAAACCACGTGCATGACGCTGAAACAATGGCACCCCAACATCCTGCTCTAAAGCTGAAACTTGCCGCGAAATTGCTGATTGAGACAAGTGAAGCTTTTGAGCTGCATGCGTAAAAGACCCTGCTTCTGCAGCAGCGTGAAAAACTCTTAATTTGTCCCAATCTAAAGGTGAAACCACAATTTTTCTCTATTTTTTATTTTATTGATAAATAACAATCTTTGTGAATACTTATGTTTGCGAATCAAAAAACCGCTCCACTTCCAACGCTGCCATACATCCCCTTCCAGCTGCAGTCACAGCTTGACGAAACACATCATCCACTACATCTCCTGCAGCAAAAACACCAGAAATACTTGTTGCTGTTGAATCTGGTGCTGTCCATAAATAACCTCCCGGCTTTTGCCTCAATTGCCCTTCAAACAAAGAAACGGCAGGATCATGACCAATAGCGATAAATATTCCATCAACATCCAATTTAACTTCTTGATTTGTTTTAACATTTTTAAGACGCACACCCGTCACAACAGCACCTCGTGGTGGCTGAGCTGGCAAACCAATAATCTCTTCCACAACATGATCCCAAATAACGCGGACATTATCACAGGCTAATAACCTATCTTGCAAAATCTTTTCCGCCCGAAAATGATCTCGCCGGTGCACTACGCTTACACTTTTAGCCAAATGCGACAAATAAAGAGCTTCTTCAACGGCTGTATTGCCACCACCCACAACAATAACATCCTTATTGCGATAAAAGAAACCGTCGCAAGTAGCACAAGCAGAAACACCGCCCCCCATAAAGATCTGTTCGCTTTCTAAACCAAGCCAACGAGCCTGCGCTCCCGTCGCAATAACTAACGCATCACAACAGTATTGCGTTCCAGAATCTCCATATAAGGTGAAAGGGCGCTTCGATAAATCAGCTTTGACAATACTATCATAGACAATTTCCGTACCTACATGTTCAGCTTGCTTTGCCATTTGTTCCATCAACCATGGACCTTGAATTGGATCAGCAAAACCTGGA
Organism: Bartonella sp. A05; assembly: GCF_026930145.1. Classification (GTDB taxonomy): domain Bacteria; phylum Pseudomonadota; class Alphaproteobacteria; order Rhizobiales; family Rhizobiaceae; genus Bartonella. Next base: position 162,278 of record NZ_JANHOJ010000003.1, read on the forward strand.
TAATTTTCAACATCAGTCGTAATGGTTAACTGTCCTCCCTGTTGCAATCCAGTAATCAAAACTGGTTTAAGCATTGCCCTCGCGGCATAGATTGCTGCTGTATAACCAGCGGGACCCGAACCAAGAATAAGAACGCGTGTACGCAATTGTGCCATAAGCTCCCTCTTATCTTTCAACCTTTATTTATATCTATTAATTATAATGGAATGCAGCTTTTAAAAAACTTTTTCAACAACTCAGATTATGGTGTATACGCATTTTTTTCAAGGTTGACTAAAAGGTTGATTGCCAATTTATCATAGCATGCTTAGTATGAGAATTAAGCTTTATCCTATAAGCACAAATATATAAAATCTAATGAACACAAAACCATAACAACTGTAAAGAGATAGGAAAAAACCATTTTTCAATTTATTATCAATGTCTGTGCACGTTTTGCATTAATCATGGGTATGGCTATGCTTTTGCCAGCTTTTACGGATTTGCGCGATGGCAATCATAATTGGGCAACTTTTCTCTACTCTTGCGCCATAACAACCATGTTAGCAACACTGATTCTTTTAGCAACTAGAGGTGCTACCTGCCGTTTTTCGGCACGGCTTGGCTTTACACTGACTGTTTGTCTTTGGCTGACCGGAAGTATCGTAGGCGCCCTCCCTCTTTATCTTTCTCCTCTTCCAATCTCCCTAGCGGGAGCGTTTTTTGAATCCATCTCTGGCATTACAACCACAGGCTCCACAGTTATTACTGGTCTTGATAATTTATCACGAAGTATCTTACTATGGCGCTCTATCATATGCTGGATCGGAGGTATCGGCTTTATCGGTTTAGCACTGTTGCTATTGCCTTCTCTCCGTGTTGGAGGAGTACAACTTTTCCATATGGAATCATCAGATAAATCCGAAAAAATATTGCCCCGTATCAATCAAATAGCCAATGGAATTATTATAGCCTATGCTGGATTAACACTTGCTTGCATGCTTTCCTATTTCGCTGCTGGTATGACCTTATTTGATGCTATAAACCATGCAATGAGCACAATAGCAACAGCTGGATTTTCGACCCATGATGCCTCTTTTGGCTATTTTTCTGATAAGCCTGCTATTCTAATTATTGCAACAATCTTTATGCTACTTTCTTCATTACCTTTTATACTTTATGTTAAATTAGTTTTTCCTGGACATTCTAAACGTTACATTGATCCGCAAATTATCGTTTTTCTAAACATTGTTTTCTTTTTCAGCCTTGCCTTAGCGATATGGTTACGGTTTCATGATCATTTAACCTCTCACTGGATTTTTCTTGATGTGATTTTTCACCTCGCGTCTATCATTAGTACTACCGGCTATAATGCTGAAGACTATCAACTTTGGGGGCCTTTTTCGCTTGGTATTTTCTTTATTGTTTCTTTTATAGGTGGGTGTTCTGGTTCTACCTCTGGCGGTATAAAAATCAACCGCTTAATTATTCTTTGGTGCATCGCCAAAACAAGTATGATAAAACTTCTTTCCCCTCATACCATAGTAAAAGTTCGCTATGACCATAACAATGTATCAAGTGATATTGCTAAATCCGTTTTGCTCTTTGTATGTCTTTACATGTTCTGCCTTATGATTGGTACTGCACTTTTACTCACTACCGGACTCGATTTTACTTCTGCCTTTACAGGCGTATTAACAGCGCTTTCAAACGTTGGACCGGGTTTTGGAGATATTATTGGCCCTAATGGAAATTTCTCCACAATTAATGATAATGCCCTATGGATCTTGAGCTTTCTCATGCTGGCTGGACGTCTTGAAATTATAACTATATTCGTGCTTTTTATTCCCACCTTCTGGCACGAACAATTTTAAATAGCATTTACTATGGCTTTCCTGCTGGCATTTTCCGAAGTTCTAAACTATCCTTGAACATAAAGAGCCAACAAATTTGGGGTAATATTGTTCTCAAAGCGAATATAGATATATTCTGTTTTCACTGCAACGAATGCATTCAATAACCATAAATGTCATTCTCAATAAATAGCTTTTAAAGTGGAGAGCTATAACATCCGTTTCTGTCCAAGATACATGCATAATAATCAGATATATTGAATCTGAATAATTTCATAATTATGCGCCCCCCCCGGTGCATTCACTTCAATCACATCGCCTTCTTGCTTACCAATGAGTGCACGTGCAATAGGTGAAGAAATAGAGATTTTACCAGTTTTTACGTCAGCTTCTTGATCGCCCACAATTTGATAGACTTTTTTTTCTTCAGTATCTTCATTCAAAAGCTTGATAGTAGCTCCAAATTTAACTTTATCACCCGAAAGGCGTGAAACATTAATAACTTCTGCCCGCGCAATATAATCCTCAAGTTCGTTTATACGTCCCTCATTATGACTTTGTGCCTCTTTGGCTGCATGATACTCTGCATTTTCGGATAAATCACCATGCGCTCGAGCCTCAGAAATTGCTTCTATAATCCGTGGACGTTCCTGCTGTTGACGCCAACGCAACTCCTCTTTGAGACTTTCAAAACCAGCTGTAGTCATCGGAACTTTTTCCATAATCCGTCCCTTTCTTTCACACGGAGGTCTTATAAAAACCAAAAAACGGCCTCCAAAAACAGTTTTGGAACCCGAAAATTAATCCCCTCAAATTATATAGTATACCAAGTCTCTTTTCCATATAAAAATAAAAAATGATGCAGAGCATCCTCAGTTTTTTTTCAACTCAATTTGTATTTTAGGCTCACAACTTCCAATGAAACCCTATTAACAAGGACACATAAAAATTGTATTTTTTTATGTTTATCGTAGTTCAAATAAAATAAAGGTTACATAAAAACAAAAAAATGAAAAAATTGATTAATTTTTTTGATTTGGCTCCTCCCTATTAGCCATAATAGAAATCAAAGCAGTAAAGCCATCGCAACAAGAAAATCTAATTTAGAGCCAAACCAAGGATACAACATGCATGTTGTAGATTAATTCTTTCAGGACAAACAGATATTCATCTACATTTGCAGAGGTGGCTGGTGCAAAATTAATTATTTTGACATCATCTCTCAATTTTAAAAATGAAAATGATCTTTATCACACATATCCAAACGCTCTCAATCACAGTCCACACCGTATGATCAATGATATAGTAGTTGATATTATGATAATCACTTATCGTACTTACTACCGCTCGTTCTGCGCCTGTCAAACTCATCTTCCTAAGCGTTTAAATGACTTTTTATAAAAACAGTCACACTACCAATGATGCATCATGAATACAAAATAATAACAAGCACGAATAGTCACTTAATACTACTAGACTCAAAACATAAAAAAACCTTTTATAAAAAGGCATAAGATAAAAAACCATTTCATCTTTTTCTTGTCATATCAAAATGACTATATAAAATGCTCCTATCATGTCGCATAAAAAGTCAAAAAAATCTCAGAAACAAAACAATCAAGCATCTTGTAAAACATCAAAAGATAGCACTTTAACTGTTCAGAAACGCTCTGTTTCCCATCTTAACTCCGCTGCAGAACTTGACATTTCAGAGAATGCAACAACGGCAAAGAGTATCACTGCAACAGTTGAAAAGCTTTCTGCACTCATTTCTTCGGAGACCCCCCTTTTTAAAAATGGTGCATTATGGACACCTCATCGCCCCATTCATCCTGAAAAATCTGAAGGTGGTATTCTATTCCAAATAAATACTCCCTTTGAGCCTGCAGGCGATCAACCCGCAGCAATTAAAGCTTTGGTTGAAGGGATTGAAAGGAACGAACACACTCAAATGCTTCTGGGCGTAACCGGCTCAGGCAAGACCTACACAATGGCCAAAGTTATTGAAAAAACACAACGTCCTGCCTTAATTCTAGCACCAAATAAAACTTTGGCTGCACAACTCTATGGAGAATTCAAAAGCTTCTTTCCTTACAATGCTGTCGAATATTTTGTTTCTTACTATGATTATTATCAACCAGAAGCTTATGTCGCACGCTCTGATACCTATATCGAAAAAGAAGCCTCTACTAATGAACAAATTGATCGCATGCGCCATGCTGCAACACGAGCAGTACTGGAACGCGATGATGTTATTATCATCGCCTCTGTGTCCTGTATCTATGGAATTGGTTCAGTAGAAACCTATACCGCTATGACTTTCCAAATACAAAAAGGTGACAAACTCAATCAACGGAAATTATTGGCTGATTTAGTTCTACAACAATATCGCCGACAAGATATTAATTTCACACGTGGCTCATTCCGTGCTCGAGGCGATACCATTGAAATTTTCCCAGCTCACCTTGAAGACCGTGCTTGGCGTATTTCATTATTTGGTGATGAAATTGAAATGATTACTGAATTTGATCCATTAACAGGACAAAAAACAGGAGATCTACAATCCGTCAAAATTTATGCTAATTCGCACTATGTAACACCACGGCCAACATTAACTCAAGCTATCAAATCAATTAAAATGGAATTATCTCAACGCCTTGATGAGCTAAATGCAGCCGGTCGTTTTTTGGAAGCACAACGTTTAGAACAACGCACAACATTTGATTTAGAAATGCTAGAAACCACCGGCTCATGTCATGGAATTGAAAATTATTCGCGCTATCTAACAGGCCGGAAACCTGGTGAACCGCCTCCAACCATGTTTGAATATATTCCAAACAATGCATTGGTTTTTATCGATGAAAGCCATGTAACCATTCCCCAAATCAGAGGCATGTATCGAGGTGATTTTAGACGAAAAGCTACATTAGCAGAATATGGATTTCGTTTACCTTCTTGCATGGACAATCGCCCCCTACGCTTTGAAGAATGGGATGCCATGCGTCCGCAAACAATTGCCGTTTCTGCAACACCAGGACGCTGGGAAATAGAACAATCATGTGGTGTTTTTGTAGAACAGGTCATTCGCCCAACAGGGCTTATTGATCCACCAACAGAAGTACGCCCAGCATGCACACAGGTTGATGATGTTGTGAATGAAATTCGCAAAACATCCCAAAAAGGCTATCGTACATTAGTAACTGTTTTGACCAAACGTATGGCTGAAGATTTGACTGAATATCTTCATGAACAAGGTATTCGTGTACGCTATATGCATTCTGATATTGATACCTTAGAACGTATTGAAATCATTCGCGACCTGCGCCTTGGTACTTTTGATGTTTTAATTGGCATCAACCTGCTTCGAGAAGGTTTAGACATTCCAGAATGCAGTTTTGTTGCCATTCTAGATGCAGATAAAGAGGGCTTTTTACGCTCAGAAACTTCACTTATTCAAACAATCGGACGCGCTGCTCGTAATGTGGATGGCCGTGTTATTCTTTATGCAGATACAATGACTGATTCCATAAAACAAGCCTTGCAAGAGACAGAGCGACGTCGAAAAAAACAAATAACCTACAATGAAAAAAATCACATCACACCGACTAGTATCAAAAAAAATATTGGCGATATTATCCATTCGGTTGACGAAAACGATCATATTCATAAAAATATTTCTAATTTTATCGCGCGAACCAATAAAATGGGTAACAACTTAGCCAACCATATTCAATATCTTGAAAAAGTAATGCGGAAAGCGGCTACAGATCTCAACTTTGAAGAAGCAGCTCGGCTTCGTGATGAAATAAAACAGCTACAAAAAATGGAACTCGCTATTGCCAATAACCCTAACACTCAATCCATCAATGAACCCTAACACAGACCAACTTTTTACTAAATCAAACAGGATGATATCATTGTTGTCCCCATAAAATTATAACCAACGACACTAAACTGCTTTATATCTGACTTGCTATACCCAAATAAGCATACAATGGCTTTTAATCTTATCGGCTTCTTTTTAGCTAAAAAATAACCTGATCGTGCAGACTTTATAAAGAAATGCTTGTCAAATATTATATTTTCAAGCAATCTTTCTCCATCTGAGTGCGTTACAAGCATCGGAAAGCAGTACAGCATTTCACGCGAGAAAAAGTCAATAAAAAGTGTGCTTTCCGGATATCAGACCTAGATATACCATCTCGCGTACAATGGTAACGTGTTTTTTTGATGTATCGTTGCAAAGGTACTAAAATAAGGAAACATTCTATGGTTCAAATGGGAAAAGTAAAATTTTTTAACAAAAACAAGGGGTTTGGTTTTATTAAACCCGATGATGGCAGCACTGATGTATTCGTTCATATTTCTGCTGTTCAGGCTTCAGGCCTTTCTGAATTAGATTACGCACAAAAAGTGTCATTTGATGTAGAATCTGATCACCGTGGTAAAGGTTCTAAAGCTGTAAATATTAGCGTTATAGATTAATTCGAGCATAGAGCACTTTCAAAAATCGGGTTAAAAACCCGATTTATTTGACAGTTTTTTCTTTTTTTATCAACCAAATTGCTTTTTTATTCGTTATATCAAAATAAAATCTAAAACCGTTCAGGCTATATTCAGCTTGCTACGTGTAGAGTGTGAATAATTAATTTTAACAAGGAGTATTGCTATGGAAAAATTAACCAAGCTAGCAGTATTAACAATGATATCAAGTGCAACTATTATAGCCCCAGTCGCTAGGGCGTTTGCTTACGATTCCTACACAGTTAGGAAAGGAATGAGTGCCACTTCCATTCATAGTAATTCACATTATATGCCGAGTTATATACACGATCCTTCATCACATCATCATTCTCATATAACAAGCCAAACACGCCACCATTCTCACGTGCATACAAACACACATCATCATACGAACACGCATCATCATACGAACACACACAGCCATTTCTATCAACATCCTCCGGTGCGAAATAACGCGGGCGATACTTTAGCAGCAGGCGTAGTCGGCTTTGCGGCAGGCACAATTCTGAGCAATGCTTTAAAACAATCTGAGAAACCAAAAGTTGTCTATCAGGTTCCACAACAACAAGTTGTCTATCAAATCCCGCAACAACAAGTGATTTATCAGTCTGATTACCAATCCCAAAGAATTACTCAATCACAAAGAGATTCCTGGCTTAAATATTGCACACAAAAATACCGCTCGTTTAATCCACACACAGGTACTTATCGAGGCTATGATGGTTTAGACCATGTCTGTTATGCCCCAACACAATGAATAAAATAACATAAAACCCGCTTTAAACGGGTTTTATGTATTATTAAATTCCTTGCAGAAAAGGATTATATTGGCGCTCATATCCTATTCGACTTCCTGGACCATGACCACAAATAAAGCCAACATCATCGCCTAGTGGTAAAATTTTCTCCTTAATAGATTTCATCAATTGTTCGTGAGAACATAACGGAAAATCCGTACGTCCAATAGAACCACGAAAAAGTACATCACCCAATAAAGCAAAACGTTTTTTTTCGCTGAAATAAATCACATGACCAGGTGCATGCCCCGGTGTATGAAAAACTTTAAACACATGTCCAGAACACTCAACGCTATCGCCATCTTCCAACCATTGATCAGGAACGCAAACACGCACATCAGGTAGGTTGTAGCTTTTTGCCATTTCATTCACATTGTCCATTATCGGCTTATCATCACGATGTGATCCAAGAATTTTAATATTCAATGCCTCTTTAGCTTGCATTGCTGCGCCCACATGATCAATATGACCATGTGTTATCCAAATGGTTTCAACAGTAATACCTACTTCTTGAATTGCTTTCTGGATCTGAGGCCAGTCCCCACCGGGATCAACTAAAACACCTTTCTTGCTTTCATTATCAAAAAGCAAAGTGCAATTTTGTTGAAAAGGTGTAACCGGAATAATATACGCATTAAGATCGCCCATGACATCCTTTTCAAAAGTTTAATGTCTTTAAACTTATAGATAACAGCTCTTATTCTCTTATTAAAGTAGAAAACTGTCTGCTCGACAGTTTTATGCAACTTATGTAAACTAAGTTTATATAAACTGAATTTTTGTCAAGGGTTTGAATAATGATCGATCACGTTCAGTCTTTATGTGATGATGCACCCCATCTTCTTGTAATTGATGACGATACCCGTATTCGCAACCTCTTATCTCAATTTCTCATTAAAAATGGATTTCGTGTTACAGTCTCTGCCAATGCTAATGAAGCGAAACGACAACTTACAGGCTTGGACTTCGACCTTCTTATTGTTGATGTAATGATGCCCGGTGAAAACGGTATTGATTTCACCTATTCACTCCGCCAAACAAAAGATGTGCCCATTCTCATGCTAACAGCTTTGTCAGAAATAGACAATCGTATCCACGGATTAGAAGCGGGTGCAGATGACTATCTTGCTAAGCCTTTTGATCCGCGTGAACTTTTACTTCGTATCAACGCCATTTTACGACGTCATGTCTCACCTAACCAGCCTAAAATCGAACAGATTGTTTTTGGTCCTTATATATTTTCAATTCCCCGGCGCGAACTTAAAAAAGGAAGAGAAATCATTAAATTGACAGATAAAGAACAGGAAATGATGATTATTTTTGCTGAATATGCAGGCGACATCATTCCGCGCCATAAACTTGCAACAGGTGACAGAAACATCAGTGAACGCGCTATTGATGTACAGATCAATCGCCTACGCCGTAAAATCGAAAAAAATCCAGCATCCCCTATATGGCTCCAAACCGTACGAGGAATCGGTTATAGACTATCACTTGAATAAGCACATGATAATCAAACCTGTACAACAATTTGCCCGATGGCTAACGAGACAAATGCCTAAACGGCTTTATGACCGCTCTTTGATTATTATTATCGCTCCCATGGTATTATTGCAAACGGTAATTGGCTACGTCTTCATGGAACGACATTGGCAAATGGTAACTGAGAGGCTCTCAACTACTGTTGTCCATGATATTGCTGCTATTATTGATATAATTGAAACCTATCCACAACAAAATAATTATGAAGATATCAAGCGTATTGCTCAACAACGCATGGGGTTAAACATTTCTATTCTACCACCTTCCCCCCTTCCTCCTCCAGGACCTAAACCATTTTTTGCAATTCTTGACTATTTTTTGAGTGAAGAAATCACCCGTCAAATTAATCGCCCCTTCTGGATTGATACAGTAGGTGATTCTAACTTAGTAGAAATCCGGATTCGCCTTGATCACAGTATCTTACATGTCTTTGCTATGCGCAGCCAAGCCTATGCCTCCAACACTGGTATTTTTTTAAGCTGGATGGTAGGAACGGCTCTTGTTTTACTTCTGATTGCTATTTACTTCTTACGCAACCAAATCAAACCAATTCAACAATTAGCTGAAGCTGCAGAAAGTTTTGGACGCGGACGCCCTTTACCAGAAGGCTTCCAACCACAAGGAGCTGATGAAGTACGCCGTGCCGGTATTGCTTTTCTACGCATGCGTGAACGTATTGAACGCCAAATCGAACAACGCACCATGATGCTTTCAGGCGTCAGCCATGATTTAAGAACTATTCTCACACGCTTTAAACTTCAACTTGCCTTAGCAAGTACCGACTTTGATATTAACCCGCTTGAACAAGACATCAGAGACATGCAAAACATATTAGAAGGCTATCTTGCTTTTGCACGTGGAGAGGGTAGTGAAAATATTCAAACTTTTGATTTAAATGCTCTGATGCAAAAGTTTTCTGATAGTGCTCATCTTCACCAACGTCAATTCTCCTACACCATTGAAGGCTCCACACAGATACAAGTACGTCCCCATGCTTTTACCCGTTTAGTCAGCAACCTTGTATCAAATGCATTTTATTATGCAAACACAATCAAACTTACGGCCATATTCCAACAAGAATCTTTCGTCATTATCATTGATGATGATGGGCCCGGCATTCATAAAGACATGCGCACAGAAGTCTTTAAGCCATTTTTTAGACTTGACGAAGCACGTAACCAAGATGCCAGTGGAACAGGTCTTGGTCTTTCCATTGCTCAAGACATAGCACGCAGCCACGGAGGCAATATCCAATTAGATGATAGCCCTTTAGGAGGCTTGCGCGCTATCATTGATATTCCCCTATAAGTAGGCCAAAGAGATTCTTTGTAAAAGAGTATCATAAAACAAATTTGTTGAACAATTTAGGCATTTCCCACAGTTTCAAATAAAGCATATTGCAAGGCCTTATAAGCACTTTCACCAGCCCAAGCCACCATTTGAAAAGCAACATAATAGCTTTCACAAATTTTAAGTGCATGTGCCAATAATGCTTCAACTTGTATATGGGACGGATGCACCCCCCCAGCGAGAAGAAGGCCCTGTCGATAAATAACTGAATTGTCCTTATGCCAATAATCAAAATGCCCGAGCAACAATTTCTCATTAATTGCCAACAATAAGCGATGCATTTCAGAAGTTCGATAATTTTCAATAAAAAGCTCGAATGCGCAGGACAAATGAAGAGCTTCCTGTTCTTCCATCCACGAAAAGGCAAGATTATAATTAGCCTGTTTTCCTTTTATGCAAACGCTAATTTCATCTTCTACATTTCTCTCAAAAGCCCAATCGTATTTATAAGCAATCTGTTCGATAAAATCGACCGGATGCTCTTCTCTTTCTATGGTGCCAAAGGCAAGCCTCATCATGAACCCTCAACAACAGATAAGTACATTATCAATACAGTATAAACACACATAATTGTAACACTACCCTGCTACAATCAAAGACTCTACATCAAACAAATACACATTATAACATGAACAAAACGCAACACATGGAAACAAAACAAATCATGCTTCCCCACAATAATCAGCTTGATAAAAACAAAACGAATCACCAAGTCTTTCCAGTGTATTGATACAATTTCACAGTGCCAGCCCCCCCTAACACAAAAAAAATGTTTTTCTATACAAAAATCACAAAAAGTAAATTAATAATATTCTATAACATATTTAAAATTAAACATTTTTTATTTTGATATACAAAACTGAAAAACTGGGGATTATTTTTTCTAAGAGAGTAATTTCTTACTCTGAAACTGTAATTTCTTATTACTGATTTATGTTCTTGTGTCTTTATTTCTTTAAATCATCAAGACGTTTTTTCAAATCAGCATTTTCAGCCTGTACTTTAAGGATCATTTCCTTAACCACTTCAAACTCTTCGCGTGAAACAAGATCAAGTTTATTCGCTACCTTTTCAGCTTGCGAACGAAAGACTGTTCCAGCTTCACGTCGCATACCTTGTACAACACCGACCGCATCAGTCGCTAATTTTGCTAATTCATCAAGAAGACGGTTTGATCCATTATGCATAAGATTTTCCTTCATTTTAATTACTTCTACTACACACGTTATAGCGCACTTTTATGACATGTTACAGCGCACTTTCATAACATATAGATACTGTATTTGTTCCCTTAACTAATAGAGATATTATTTGACCTTTTCCAAGCTTCATGAATAATGGCCACCTCTCAAACTTGACCATTTTATGCTTCTCTGTCATGCTTTGTAGCCATCTATAATAACTTTATTAACATAAATAACTCCTATGAATAGCATCCCTTTGTGTCCTACTATTGCTTTCCCTGCTTTTCTTGATCCGGTCATTGTTTATTTGGGACCTATAGCATTGCATTGGTATGGTCTTGGCTATATTGTAGGTATTTTTTTCGCTTGGTGGTATGCACAAAGACTGTTGGGGAAAAAATCTCTATGGCACGCAAACCAACCTCCAATGAATAAAAATAAAATAGGGGATTTTGTTCTCTGGGCCACCATTGGCATCGTTGTTGGTGGCCGCTTAGGACAAGTTATCATATGGGATCCCACTTATTATTTTAACCATCCGAATGATATTATCGCAGTATGGAATGGTGGTATGGCTTTTCATGGTGGTCTTGTTGGTATCGTCATCGCAATGATTTTCTTTGCCCGAAAAAACAACATCAATATTTGGACAATGTTTGATACAATTGCCGCAGGTGCCCCTGTTGGCATTGGCATTGTACGCGTGTGCAATTTCATAAACCAAGAATTATGGGGCAATGTTACCAATGTTCCTTGGGCTGTTTGCTTCCCAAGCGATCCACAATATCTACCAAGACATCCAAGCCAACTTTACGAAGCACTCATGGAAGGCTTTCTCATTTTTAGCCTATTGGCTATCGTTATTTTTACTTTCAAAGCATTAAAGCATCCCGGTATCGTAGCAGGACTGTTTCTTGTAAGCTATGGGATAGCTCGCAGTATCTCAGAAATTTTCCGACTGCCCCAAGAGGATCCTGAGTGGTTTTCTGCTCTCTATAACGCCACTGGACTTACCTATGGCATGGCCTTATCTCTTCCCATGGTTCTTTTGGGTCTTTATGCACTTTTACAAGCCTTTAGAGATCAATTAAAAAAATAATGGCTACCCTCAAAGAGAAAATTAAAGACATTATTGCTCTCAATGGATCAATAACTGTCAGTCAATATATGGCATTGGCACTCACAGATCCTCAATTTGGCTATTATCAAACACAAACACCCTTTGGGCGAAGCGGCGATTTCATCACTGCGCCCGAAATAAGCCAATTATTTGGAGAGATGATTGGTATCTGGGCTATCGCCAGCTGGAAAGCTCAAGGCTGTCCCTCCCCTTTTATCTTAGCTGAAATAGGCCCGGGGCGGGGCACTCTTATGGATGATGTTTTACGAACCATTCAAAAACTATGCATAACAACATTTAATGCCGCAGAAATCTTTCTTGTTGAAATAAGCCAATACCTTGCCGTAGAACAAAAAAAGCGTCTTTCATCTTATCAAAAACAAATCCATAGTATTAACAGCTTTGATCAAATCCCTTCAAAACCTCTTCTCTTGATTGCTAATGAACTATTTGATGCACTACCCATTCATCAATATGTCAGCATTAACGGAACATGGAGAGAGCGCCGTATTACACTTGATAAAAATGGTGATTTCACATTTATCGCTTCCCCGTATAAGCTTTCTTTTTCTGACTTACCAGCTGGCAATGCTGGAATACCTGATGGAACAATTTTTGAACATGCGCCTTTACGGAATCAATTAATGCAACAAATTAGTAACCATTTGATGCAAACACAAGGTTCTGCTTTGCTTATTGATTATGGCGCTACTAATTTTTCATTTGGAGACACATTGCAAGCTATCTCAAAACATAGATTCAGTAATATTTTCACTGCTCCCGGTGAGCATGATCTAACTTCACATGTTAATTTTTTCTCCTTAAAAGCAATAGCCCTTCAACAAGGTTGTTTTGCTGAAACTATGGAACAAGGAGATTTTCTGTTAAAAATGGGCATTCTTGAACGTGCAGGACAACTTGGTGCCAACAAAAATTCTACAATCCAAGACAAAATTAGCCAAGACGTTAAAAGACTAATCGACTCAGACCAAATGGGTAAACTTTTTAAAGTTCTTTGTGTAAGTGACAAAAGAATACCATTATCGCGACTTTTAATGACAGAAAATGACAGTAATTGACAAGAACTGCTCTTTTATGGACCTGCCTCATTTGCAATCAATGATAATAGGAATTTTATGAATCCTTTTCTTGCCCCCATTCTTTCTCAAGATCTTTTTTCTTTACACTCATGCGGAATAAAACATGGTTTTTTTACGCGTCAGGGAGGTATTTCAAAAGACCTTTATCAAAGCCTTAATGTTGGGCAAGGCTCCAATGATCACCCTGAACATATTGCGCACAACCGCACGTTAATTGCCCAGTATTTTGATATTGAGGTTGAGAATTTAGTCACAGTCCATCAAGTACACTCTAGTGAAGTTGTGGTAGTTGACCACGCTTTCATAGGCAAACGTCCCCAAGCTGATGCTCTGGTTACAACCACAAAAGGTTTAGCAATCGGCATCCTCACAGCGGATTGCGGGCCAGTACTTTTTGCTGATCCAGAAGCAGGCGTTATCGGCGCTGCACATGCTGGTTGGCGTGGAAGCTTGAACGGCATTTTGGAAAAAACAATTTCAACCATGGAACAACAAGGCGCAAAACGGCAATCAATCATAGCAGTACTTGGGCCTTGTATTGGCCCCTGCCACTATGAAGTGACATACGAATTCCATGACCAATTTATTAATCGTCAGAACACATTTCAAAAATTTTTTGTAAAAATAGATAAACCAAACCACTTTCATTTTAATTTATGGGCTTTTATTATAGATCAATTACAAGCCGCAGGTATCAGCGCTTCTTGTCTAAAACTTTGCACTTACAAAGATGAGCAGCGTTTTTTTTCCTATCGCCGCGCAACACATCGCAATGAACCTGATCACGGACGGCAGATTTCCGCTCTTATACTGGAGAATGAAAAATAGGTTTTTATCTGAGACAATCCAATGATATTAAAAGAGATCAGTTCATACCAGTCTACCAATTTTTATAGTAAGATATGGCCAATCTATAATTATGATAAAAAATAACGTTTGCGGAGTAAATTGCATAATAAAAACTTATTTAGAAGCAAATAGCTTTTTTAAAAATTGCGCAATGCATTCATTGTAGAAAAAGTAAATGAAAATTTGAAGCACACTCTATTGTGATTTACCTATTCCAGTTGAGAAGATATTCAATATTTTCTAACAGTATATTCATTATTTTCTGACAAGTATTGCCGATAAGAGCCATATTATAGCGGCTTAGAATTCTCATTTGTAGATAATAACTTTATAATACTAAAACATCGATAAATTTATATTGTTATTCAGTTTCAGTTAAACAGCATATACTTTGAATATGCGCGTATAGTGATGATTTTTTATAAGCTATAACAAACAGCCATTAGGCTCTTGCCACTATAATACTCATTTGATGAACAAATATAATTTGGTTGATACTTATATTTATTTGAAATCTTTATAGAAGAATGCCTTACAATGTTATAAATACATGCATTATTATGTTAATTTATAATGTTATTTCTTGAATAAGAAATAATATTTATTTTTATACTTGATATTTTATTTTTACAATTTATAAGTTATTTGGAGACGTTTTAAACTTTTTAAAAAATGTCTAATGTGGAGGGGATTAAACGTGTTTTTGAAGATTTAGTCTATTTTTTCTTAAAGATCTTTAATCGAAGGATCTGGATTTTTTTTGATTCTAATAACTTTCAAAGACTTAACAAGATATTATTCTTAGTGTTATCAGAGAAGGAATATTTTCTATCTTTTTAAGAATTTGAAAGAGCAATATTTTCCTTGTTTTATATTTTGAAACTTTGTTTAGCAAGGTTAATGTTTTCTTTTCTTTGAAATCAATTTTTTTCCTAAAGAACTTAATAGATACCACTATCAGCATCAATGTCGCAAAATTTTCTTCTATTTTTGCGCACTTTTTTGATGTGCAGTGGTGATTTCACAACGTTGTTTTCCTTACTTTTTAGAGGTGTTAAGCATTATTTAGCACTGATATGTGTTTATTTTCATTGGGGGATTTATGAACAAATCATATATAAAACAAAAAGAGAATGATTTAAATTGTCACCGTTCTTCTTATTATCGGTTACCTTTTGCAGCAATAGCTTTACTCTTATCGAGCATTTCTCCTGTTTTTGCAGCTGCTCCCGTTTTTACAAGCACACCTGCTCAAAGGACCAATGGTTCTAATGAGGTTGGTCAACAAGAAAATCATGAAAACAACCAACAGAAAAGTCATGAAAATCTTGTTTTGGTTGATGAGGAATCTCATCCTGAGAAGGAGGAATCTCATCCGGAGAAGCAAGTTTCTAGCCAAGATCAGTCGAATAAAATTACGGTAACTTCAACAGCAACCTCAAAAGAAGCAGATAGTACAAAATGGCAGTCTGATTATACGACCAGCTCTCTTGGCTTTATGGATGATATTGTTAATTCTCTTGGCATTGTTAATGCTCTTGATAGTAGATCTTATGCACCAAATCACTCTTCGCGAACATTGGATGAAAACGCACTCAACATTTCCGAAACCTGGAAATCTGATGATGTGTCAAATGATTTCAACATTAGCCGACCAATTCCTAACCCTGCGAACGAAATGTGGAATCGAGGTAGCATGATACTATCAATTAAGAAAAACCACACCCTTCTTGGTGTTGCAGCAAAAGCAGGACCTGATTCTGTTTCTATTGGCACATCAGCAAAAGCAGAGCAGTGGTCTGTTGCTGTGGGTACAGATGCAACTGCAGGTCAAAGCTCAGTTGCTCTTGGTGAGAGTACACAAAGCACTAATCAAGCGATTGCTATAGGTAACCGAGTGAAAGCGGACTTTTATGGTGTTGCTGTAGGGGTTTCTACAACTGCGACTGAATTCGCAACTTCTATTGGTAGCAATTCAAGAGCCCAAAAGAGAGGAACTTCTTTGGGATACAATGCATCCGCAGGGTTTTGGAGTGTAGCTATTGGTTCTTTGACGATTACAGACACCGATTTTGGAACTGCTCTTGGCACCTCTACAGAGGTCACTTCTCCATCCGGTGTGGCTATAGGTTATCTTTCTCTCGGTAATCGTCAATCGGGTATTGCTGGCTACGATCCTTTATCCCAACTTCATAGTCCGTCGAATAATAAGGATATTGCATGGATTGCGTCAAAAGCTGCCGTCAGTATTGGTAATTCTGATAAAAATATTACACGACAGATTATTGGGCTTTCAGCTGGTACTCATGACACAGATGCAGTCAATGTTGCGCAATTAAAAGCACTAGAAATAAAACTCGATAACAGTGTTGCGGATGTAAAAAAACAAGTTGACAAAAATTCAAACGCTATCCAGGAGATAAACTCTCAAATTGATACATCTGCACAAAACGGTGAAACTCCACAAGAGATTGTAGATGGATTTGTTGCATATGAAAAGGATGAAGAAGGTAAAAAAACCAATACAATTAAGTTAATAGGTGGTGATGAAGGCCAGCCTGTAACCATTGACAATATCGCCGATGGTGCAATTACAACGGATTCGAAAGAAGCTGTGAATGGTTCTCAGTTGTATGATGTTGCTCAAAAGGCAAATGCTTATACAGATCAACAGATTAAAGAAAAGCTCGATGCTGCCGTTTTAGAGGCTAATAAAGAGCTCGTTGAGACTGCTGTTAGTACGGTCGTCGGTGAAAAATTTAAAGATTATGATCAGAAAATTTCAGAATTTGATGGGAAGATTGCAGGTTTAACTCAGAGAATGGAAGAAACAAGCAATGAAGCAAAACAAGCAGCAGCTGTTGGTTTAGCAGTAGCTAACTTACGTTACAATGATACACCTGGAACACTAAGTATTTCAGTAGGTGCAGGTTTATGGCGTAGTCAAACTGCTTTTGCGGTAGGTGCTGGTTTTACATCTAGTAATGGTAAGATACTTTCCAACCTGTCCGCAACGACTGCAGGAGGTAACTTTGGGTTCGGAGCAGGACTGACTTTTTCATTTTAACGCATGATAATTATAATAAAAATATTTCATAAGCTTTTTATTCGCTCTTGCCTAAAAACAAGGGCGAAAGCCTTTCTAACAACAAGTTACTATATTGGGTTATATGGTAGATCATTCAAGCTATCCGCACCCAACGAGCCACACCAATAAAATGATATTTAATGTATCCCTTATCTTTACAAAAATAGTAGCCAATTGCACAATTACAAATATTGTAAAATAGGCTAACATAAATGCTCTAAATTGATGGATAATATAAATAAACCTACTCTTACTGCCTGATAAGCAATGTAATGAATAATCTACATGATTTTTTCTCCTGCTCTGAAAAATAAATATTCAAGGAAGAAATCGACAAATCACATGCACCTTTTTAAGGCGCTTTTGGCTCACATAAGCTTTATAATTAAATCCCTCTTATCAACAATAGATAAAATTATAAAACCTTTATAATTCTTACCTTGCAATCTGAAAGTAAAAAGTTAAAAATCACGTCACATTTCGTTGTCATTATTTAGAGGATCTATCATGAAACTTTTCTGCGGCAATTCTAATCCACGCCTTGCTGAAAATGTTGCAAAATATTTAAATATTCCCCTAGGCAAAGCGACAGTAAAGCGCTTCGCTGATCAAGAAATTTTCATAGAATTACATGAAAACGTACGGGGAGAAGATATCTTTGTTCTGCAATCCTCATCCTATCCAGCCAACGATCATTTGATGGAATTGCTCATCATGATTGATGCTCTGCGCCGCTCTTCAGCGCGTCGTATCACAGCTGTAATACCTTATTTCGGTTACGCCCGCCAAGACCGTAAACCAGGACCTCGTACCCCTATTTCTGCAAAACTTGTGGCAAACCTAATTACAGAAGCTGGAGCTCATCGTGTTTTAACATTAGATCTTCATGCAGGACAAATTCAAGGCTTTTTCGATATTCCAGCTGATAATCTCTACGCTGTTCCTATTATTGCGCGTGATGTCAAGATGTATTATTCTTTGGAGAATGTTATTGTTGTGTCTCCTGATGTCGGTGGAGTGGTTCGTGCGCGCGCCTTGGCCAAGCGCTTAAATAGTTTACTCGCAATTGTTGATAAACGTCGGGAACGTCCAGGTGAATCAGAAGTTATGAACATTATTGGCAACGTCTCTGGAAAAGATTGCCTGTTGCTAGATGATATTGTTGATTCAGGAGGAACCTTATGCAATGCAGCAAGTGCTCTTCTTCAACATGGTGCAAATAGCGTTACGGCATACATCACCCACGGTGTTCTTTCTGGAAACGCTATCGAACGCATTACCAACTCACAAATGAAAGAATTGGTCATTACAGATTCCATTATGCCAACAGCAGAAATTGAACAAGCACATAATATCCGCGTTTTAGAAATTAGTGACTTAATCGGAGAAGCAATTGCAAGAACAGCAGCCGAACAATCTGTCTCAAGTTTGTTTGACTAAACCTATTCCTTAGAATCTCTTAGAGAGCTTTTTCAATTGAAATCAGGGAAAGGCTACAACGCACTTACCATTGGAAATCAGTTCGAAGAATAATAAGCCCCTACCTTAAAAATAGACTAAAAATCTGTGCATATAATTTAAAAGATAAAGTCCATAAAAACGTGAAAGAATACACCTGATGAATGGATTTCCCTGAACCAAAATTTGCACAAAAAAACATGTTGCCAATCATTCCTCAAGATCAACACAAATTCACCGTAACATGTTACATTCTGAAACCTCACCTATAGCAATCTTAATCTTTATAATGTCTTCATTTTTAAATACATCAAGCTAATATTAATGTCTCTACTTTTGCACCATAGTTGTAGAATTTCATCTCTCTGAGTGTTAGAAAATAAGGATTTTTTCCGCAACGCTTGCATCTCTAAAGGGTTTGAATTATAGAAAGGCTTCTGTGTAGACACCCTTGGAGGCAACGCAGAATGGAGCAATCGCTAATCTGTAGCGCATATCTTCATATTCATGCAAAAACTATTCTTGGTTTTTGATGGATCTCCAACTATGTAAAAAGGACTTAATCATGAGTAAAAATTATACTCTTAAGGCCGAAATACGCGAGCGGGTTGGTAAGGGGTCCTCCCGTGAACTTCGCCGTAACGGTCTTATTCCAGCTGTCATCTATGGTGACCAACAGCCCCCTTTGGCAATTGCAGTTTCTTATAAAGAAATTTTCTACAAAATTCACGCTGGTGGTTTTCGAACTACTGTTGCTACTATTGAAATTGGCAAGCAAAACATTCAAGTTCTACCCAAAAGTTATCAACTTGATCCGGTTCGTGACTTTCCTATCCATGTAGATTTCTTACGTGTTTCAGCAAAATCAGTCGTGCATGTGAATATTCCTGTACACTTCGTTAATGAAGAGATCGCCCCTGGTATTAAACGAGGAGGCGTCTTAAATATTGTTCGCCATGAAATTGAATGTACTGCACCGGCGAACGCTATCCCTGAAGCAATTGAGATTGATCTTTCTAGTTACTCTATTGGTGATTCTATCCATATTTCATCGGTGCAATTGCCAGAAGGTGTTATTCCAGTTATTCAAGATCGAGACTTTACCATTGCAACCATCGCAACTCCTGCTAACATGAGTGCCAGTGATAATACATCAGAACAAAATAACAATGGAAATGACGCAAAAGCCTAGTAAATTTTAATAGGCGGAACAACTTTCCGCCTTTTCTTAAATAGTTTGCTAGCTTCTCACATCTTATAAAGGCAGATATGTTTCTTATTGCTGGTCTTGGCAATCCTGGTTCACACTATAAAAACAGCCGTCATAATATTGGTTTTATGGCCATTGATGCCATTCGCCAATGCTTTTCTTTTTCTCCATGGTCAAAGAAATTTCAGGCTGAAATCTCCAATGGATCCATACATGGCGAAAAAATCCTTCTTATTAAACCTCAAACTTTCATGAATTTATCCGGTCAAGCTCTTGGCGAAGCCTTGCGATTTTATAAATTAGACTTGAACAATTTTATTGTCATTTACGATGAACTTGATTTACCACCTGGAAAAGTACGTATAAAAATAGGCGGAGGAAGTAACGGACATAATGGCATAAAATCGGTTAATACCCATTGTGGTGACAACTACTGCCGCATACGGATAGGAATCGGACACCCCGGTTCCAAAGAATTGGTTCATAAGCATGTTTTAGGAAATTTTACAGAATCTGATCAAGGATGGTTATCTACTTTATTAGATGCGATTGCGAAAAATATCTTTCTCATAATAAAAGGAGAGAGTAATCACTTTATGAACAAAGTTTCAATAGCAATGAAAAGTAAAAACCTATGATAACAAGCTGCCTCTCTCTAATGCATTTAAAAAACCAATATCCTTTTTTATAATCTTTGTATACGCTCTCTTCTCTCTTTTAGAACATAAAAGTTTATTCGATAAAGCTGTCCAAGCTTATACTATTTAAAATTAAAATAAATCATCTGGATTAATAACGGACGGCCTACGATCGATTGTTGTTGAATCCTTACCAACATTCGATGGTTGACGCCCACTTTCCAAAGGCTTTGAATCAACATTCAGTGAGTCTGGAGGTTGTTTGCGGATAGTCAACGATTGACGACTACTTTCCAAAGGCTTTGAATCAACACTCCGTGAGTGTGGATGTTGCTTGCCTGTAGTCGATGATTGGCGACTATCTACCGACGACTTTGAATTGATGTGCGGTAGTTGAGTGCTAATTGGTGGATGTTGTTTGCCGCCTGTAGTCGATGGTTGATGACTATCTACCGACGACTTTGAATTGATGTGCGGTGGTTGAGTGCTAATTGGTGGATGTTGCTTACCTGTAGTCGACGATTGATGACTATCTACCGACGACTTTGAATTGATGCGCGGTGGTTGAGTGCTAATTGGTGGATGTTGCTTGCCTGTAGTCGATGGTTGATGACTATCTACCGACGACTTTGAATTGATGCGCGGTGGTTGAGTGCTAATTGGTGGATGTTGTTTGTCGCCTGTAGTCGATGGTTGATGTTTCATTGTTAATGATTGAGAGCCAAAATCCGTCTCATCATCTTGCAAAACAACCACGCGTGAACCATTAGGAACTCGATCATAAAGATCAATAACATCCTGATTGAGCAAGCGAATACACCCACTTGAAATAGCGTGACCAATAGACCATGCTTCAGATGTACCATGAATACGAAAGAGAGTGTCTTTCCCATTTTTGAAAAGATACAATGCCCGCGCGCCCAAAGGATTCTCAGGCCCCGGTGGCATACCTTGCCCCAAATGACCGTAACGTTCTGGCTCTCGAGCCATCATTGATAAAGTAGGTGCCCAACGTGGCCAATGGCGTTTATATTGTATAACCCCTTCACCTTCAAATTCCAAACCTTCCTTGCCAACACCAATACCATAACGCAAAGCCTTACCATTATCTCTCACAAGATAAAGAAACCGTGCTTTAGTATCCACAACCAGCGTGCCAGGCGGATAAACTGTATCATATTCTACTTGCTGACGTAAAAATTTTGGATCAATCGTCGTGAGATCAACAGCAGGTAATGAATAAGCCTCATTTGTTACAGGTCCATATAAAGCCTCTAGTTCCGGTGAAATACGTGGAACTTGTTGGACAGGAGCGAAAGACGTAAATGACGCATCCGATGGACTTATAGAACAACCAGCCAAAGCGAATGATGCTGCAACTAAAGGTGATGCAATTAAAAAAGTACGATGAGACAACCCTCTCATATTTTCTCCGATTATTTTATTATAGTGGCATCCCCAATACTACAAAAAACTTAGCACACTGTTAACGTTAAGTTGCTATCTTTCTGAACACTAAAATGGACACACAAAAAACATAACAATAAGGGATTATAAGAATATATGACAATAACAAATAATTATCCTGATATCTTTTTCCACTGATCCATATATCTTTTTCACATACACACAACTGAAGGCTAGAACTCTTCTCAAAACATGCTATAGAAGCATGAAAAAAGTTTTATCTGAGCCAGAATATAAAAATGACAGCCAACAGAGAGAGAGTCTATGGGGTTTAAATGCGGTATTGTTGGATTACCGAATGTCGGAAAATCAACTCTTTTTAATGCTTTAACAAAAACAGCTGCAGCACAAGCTGCCAATTATCCTTTCTGTACTATTGAGCCAAATACGGGTGAAGTTGCTGTACCAGATCCACGAATGGAAAAAATTGCTATTATCGCCGGTTCAAAAGAAATAATTCCTACACGCATTAGTTTTGTTGATATTGCAGGACTTGTACGCGGTGCATCAAAAGGTGAAGGTTTAGGCAATAAATTTTTAGCACACATTCGTGAAGTTGATGCTATCATCCATGTTTTACGGTGTTTTCAAGATGAAGATATTACGCATGTAGAAGGGCGAATTGATCCTGTTTCTGATGCAACAACTGTTGAAATGGAGCTTATGCTCGCTGACCTTGAAAGTCTTGAACGACGTATTATACAAGTCCGTAAACGTGCGATAGGAAAAGAAAAGGAAGCGCAAACAATTCTTCCTATGATGGAAGCAGCACTAGAATTATTGCAGAAAGGAAATCCTGTGAGGTTATTGCTCAAAGAAATATCCTCAGATGAGCGCCGTATTCTTGATGGATTGAATCTTTTAACCTCAAAACCTGTACTTTATGTTTGCAATGTAGACGAAAATAACGCTGCTCATGGCAATAATTTTACCCAAGCAGTTAAAAAAATGTCGATAAAGCAGAACGCACAAAGTATTATAGTGTCTGCTTCCATCGAATCTGAAGTTGCTCAACTCACCGATGAAGAAGCAAGAGAATATCTAACTGCTCTAGGGCTCGTTGAACCTAGCCTAGATCGGCTTATCCGAGCAGGCTACCATTTGCTTGATTTAATTACTTACTTCACTTGTGGACCTAAGGAAACAAGAGCATGGACAATTGTCCGTGGTACTAAAGCGCCTCAGGCAGCTGGCGTTATTCACTCAGACTTTGAACGCGGCTTTATTCGTGCTCAAACCATTAGCTATGAAGATTACATTGCTTTAGGCGGCGAAACCAGAGCAAAAGAAGCCGGTAAAGCTCGTGATGAAGGCAAGGAATATATCATACAAGATGGTGACATCGTGTTGTTTAAGCACAATACTTGATGCACTTCTTTTTTGTTATTCCATTATCTCGTTAGTCACAAGAAACGCCTCTTTATCTTTAATATCAACTGCATCTAATCCTCAAGAGAAACCCTGCAACAAAAACAGCCACATTCGCAGCTGTTTTATCCATCAAAGAAATACAAAATTAACGTGCCCAACGGCCTTCGTATTTAAATTCTGGAGCTTCTTGCAAAGAATCCTTTGTTACATTCGTAATAAGCTTCCACTTACCGTAATCATTTGTCATCTGGATTGCTTCTGGAGCAATAACCACATAACGCTCTCCTATGCCTAGGAAACCACCAACACCAATAACAATTCCTTTGATATTATTTTCACTCAAAATGATATCTCTCACTTCACCGATATTTTCATCTTCTATATTATGCACACGTGCACCGATAAGACTTGAAGCAACAAAATCGGCAGCTGAAGGCGTAACATAACGCACGGACATATCTGAACTAATCTGCACAATACCTGTTGACAAAACCACTTCAGGTTCAGAAGCCTCTGTAAAAGACTGAGCATAAGCACCAGAAACCATCATGACTGACATAAGAGTGATGAAAGCAATTTTCTTCATTTTAAATATCTCCGTTTTTACTTTACAAACTCTCAATGCATCACACTCTGATTAGTTCCTTGTGTCTTTTCAAGATCAACCATCTCAGCTTTTTTTCTTCGATTTTTCTATTTTCTTTAAAATTTTCAGTCTTTTTAAGACAAATAAGCTCTACAAAAATAATTTAAATAAGATAACATGGCAATTAATCTTCTGACGAATCGCCATGAATGGATCAACAAACCATATAAAAAAGCGGATACATCGCGCGTATAAGATACAACCATTTGGTGTTCATCACCCTAAAAACAAGACTATCCCTCAAAAGAAAACACTATAGCCAAAGCATTCTTTGCAAGATAAAGGTTATTCCAGTGACAATCGGCACTTTTTTTATTCTCTAACGCCTCTTGATACCCTCTGATACCCTAATTAAAAGAGATTATAATATAATCTTATCCAGCACTGCTATAATTGGCCAGTATATCTGTGATAAAAGCGGAAAATAAAAGCTAACGAACTCTATCGTTAAAGATAAAGATATTGATGCAGAAATTCTAACAGAACGCACACACACTATACAAGTGGCACATCTGAAAATAAGCGATATTATGAGTAATTTTTACTTCTTCGTTGTTAACAAAGAGCTATAGTTTGTTGCAGCTCCAGCACACTTAAAATTTCCTTTTCTAAAATCATTGCTTACTCTTCATATCGTATAGAAAAAGCTTTAATCTGCGAAAAATCATAGCAATTAGGAGGAGGAAAAACAAAATCTTTTTAGTATATTGGTGTGAGCCGTATAGTTACTTTACAAGCCAATATAAGGTGCATATCATGTGGCTTATGACTCTTCATATTGCTCTTTTTCAACCAGATATTGCTGGAAATACTGGAACGATTTTACGCCTTAGTGCTTGTCTTGGCTTACATGTACATATTATTAAACCCGCAGGCTTTGATCTCTCAGATCGCAACCTTAAACGAGCCGGTATGGATTATCTTGAACGTGCTTCATTAGAGTGCCACCTTGATTGGCATAATTTTATTGACACTATGAAACGCTTTAATCGTCGCCTTTTGCTTTTGAGTACAAAGGCAAAAACATATTATACTAATATGTGCTATCATAAAAACGATGTTTTACTTTTTGGTCGTGAATCAGCAGGCGTTCCCGATTATGTTTATGAAGCCGTTGACTACACCTTAAAAATTCCCATGCAACGACACGCACGCTCATTGAATCTTGCAATGAGCGTTGCCATGACAACAGGAGAAGCTCTCCGTCAAATTGGTTATGGTGAAATAGAAAAAGCCTTGTAAGATAAAGAGTCACAACTTTTCATAAAGATTTTACTTTATTGATGATCCACAGATCTTTTACGATCAACATAATAGTTTTATATATGATCAACGATTGACAATTATAAAATCATCATTTTTTCTTCAAACATCGTTATGAATCGCAGTACACGGATAGCACTTTTTATAACTGTCTTCATAGTAGAGAAAAACAAAGAGGACAAAACATTGGTTGTCATTAAGACATAATATAAGATAGTTTTTTATATCATTTCTCCCCTTATTGCACAACAAAACATCAATAAATCGAGAGCTTGGCTGAAAGCGAAAAGAAACTTATTCAGTATGCTTTCTATTCTAAATTGAATCTGAACTATGATTTCAGCGTTCTTTTTGTCTTAGAATCAACAACATCGTTAACAGAATAACACCATCTACACAACCAACAGTTAAAGAGACATAAGAGCACACTTCCAACAAAGAAATAACACTATGAATCGATAAAAAGATAAATTTTATTCAACAGAATCAGGATCAAAGAATTGTGAACAAAAAGTTCATATTATAGATCAATTTTTCCTAATAACTCATTGTGATCTATTAAAAATCCGCTTTCAATCCATATTGTTTCCAATTCTTTAAGCTTTTGCCCTAAAAGTATTCCTTTAGGGAGACCTTTTTCCATCAATTCCTTTCCACTCACAGGAAAAACCGGAATCTGCCATCTTTGAGCAAACTGATAAAGCTTGGCATACTGCCCTGCTTTTTGCAAATCCTCTTCTTCATTTAAAGCGCCAGCACGTGCAGCGGCCAAAGACAAAGATAATTGATCTAAAATCGGCTGTCGACCGTGAAAATAAATCATTTTTTTCAAAAAGGCATCTGAACAGTCTTGGTTAATTATTTCCAATTCTGCCCATTCCTTTAACCGTATTTTTTCTTTATTCGATAAACGCAAACGACGAGCCATATTATGAAGACGTATGGGATCGGGAGGAAGAAGACTTTCTAACCGCAGTAACGGATCCGTTTTCCAACCAAGGTCGCGTTCTGTTTTCATAAGTGAATGGATGGCATCAATGCCCCATTTTTCTGTTTCAGGAAAAATAAAAGTCAAAATGCCGCTTTGGCGCATCCATAAAAGAGCGCGTGCTGGATCTGGGGCAGAAAGAAGTTTTTTCATTTCTCCCCAAATACGTTCAGGTGAAAGTTTTTGAAGCCCCTGTTTTAAACAAACACACGCTTTCAATCCTTGCACATCAGGACGTCCTTCCCCATACCAAGCATAAAACCGAAAAAAACGCAGAATACGCAAATAATCCTCACAAATACGCTTTTCAGCAACACCGATAAAACGAACCGTCCGACTTTCAATATCATTCAAACCACCCACTTCATCATACAGTTGCCCCGCTGCATCACAATAAAGTGCATTGATGGTAAAATCCCGTCGCTCAGCATCCTTTTTCCAATTGCGACTAAAAGCAACTTTTGCATGTCGGCCATTTGTTTCAATATCAGAACGAAGCGTTGTGACTTCATAAGAACATGACTCAACAACTACAGTCACTGTGCCAAAATCAACACCTGTAGGGATAGCTTTAAATCCTGCTTTTTCTACACGCTTTATCACTTGTTGTGGCAAACAGGTTGTAGCAATATCAATATCACTAATGGGCTTTCCCAAAAGCTGATTGCGCACTGCCCCACCAACAATACGCGCCTCTTGACCATCCAAAGACAAAATATGAAGAAGTTTTTGGATATGACTATTTTGTAACCAATCAACCTGTTTGAAATTATATGTTATGCTCACCCCACTAACCTTTCAAACAAACCCTTATGATCCCCCACACGAAAAGCTCTGTAACATAAAATCAATAACATAATATTTGTAACATATTTTTTGTAAGCTGCTTTTATAAGCCACAATCTCTCTTTCATGAAGTACATTCCATTATTTGTTTACAAATATATCAAAAAAAACAGCTTATCACGCTTCTTTTCTGTTCATTTTCTGTTACAAATTACAAAACATTCATTACCGTATAAGAAAATTATGATTTTGGACAAATGCCTTGAGGAAAAAATATGAGTCAAGATGATACTTTATCCCATTCCATAGAAAAGGCCAATATCAAGAGCGATGCCAAGTTAGTCGTTGACGATATCGATGAAGCACATAAAGAGTTGGATACGCTACAAAAAGCTATCGATAAAGTTATTTTTGGCCAAAACCATGTCATTGAATACACCTTAACAGCCATTCTGGCTGGGGGGCATGCTCTTCTCGTTGGCGTTCCGGGACTTGCTAAAACACGTCTTGTTGAAACATTAGGAACCGTATTAGGGCTTAATACAAAGCGCATCCAATTTACACCAGATTTAATGCCATCGGATATTATTGGCTCTGAAATTATGGACACGGATGAAAATGGGAAACGCTCTTTCCGGTATGTTCAAGGTCCTGTTTTTACCCAACTTCTCATGGCCGATGAAATCAATCGTGCTTCCCCTCGCACACAATCAGCTCTTTTGCAAGCTATGCAAGAGTATCATGTCACCGTTGCTGGCACACCTTATGATCTGCCACGACCTTTTCATGTATTAGCGACACAGAATCCTCTTGAACAGGAAGGAACTTATCCACTACCCGAAGCGCAACTTGATCGCTTTTTAATGCAAATTGATATTGATTATCCCGATCTAGCCACAGAGCGACGTATTATCTTAGAAACAACAAGAACAGAAAGCCAAATGGCAACACCAGTTTTATCGCCTCAAAAATTGCAAAAAATTCAGAAAATCATCCGTGAAATGCCCATTTCTGAAAGTGTTGTCGAGGCCATTTTGAAACTTGTCCGTTCAGCACGCCCTCATAATGACAATTCTCTAGCAAAAACTTATA
This sequence comes from Bartonella sp. A05, assembly GCF_026930145.1. Taxonomy (GTDB): domain Bacteria; phylum Pseudomonadota; class Alphaproteobacteria; order Rhizobiales; family Rhizobiaceae; genus Bartonella. The sequence continues at coordinate 190,583 of NZ_JANHOJ010000003.1, forward strand.
TTTCTTGGGGTCCAGGCCCTCGAGCATCACAAACACTCTCACTTTGTGCTCGCGCACGTGCCCTTTATCATGGGCGTTTAGCCCCCTCACTTGATGATGTTCAAACCTTGGCTCAACCTGTATTACAACACCGCATGGCACTCAATTTTTCTGCACGCGCTGAAAATATCACTGTAAAAGATATCATCGCTAATCTTGTGAAAGATGCCCTCTAATGGCCATTGGCAAAAAATTTTTTAAAAAATCCCCGCTCTCTCTTGCCGCAAAACTGCATAAAGAAGCAGCTGATATGCCCTATCTTCTTCTACAAGCACATCATATTGCCAATACACTTATAACTGGCAGACATAACTGGCAGAAATGCGGGAATGGGGAAAATTTTTGGCAATTTCGCCCTTATACCGAGGGAGAATCCCTTACACGCATTGACTGGCGACGCTCAGCACGTGATGAAAATATCTATCTACGCGAACACGAATGGGAAATGACGCAAACCGTTTGGCTTTGGCCAGATCAAAGCGCCTCAATGCATTATTGCTCGCGCTTTTCCAAAATCTCTAAAGGCAATCAGGCGATCATTCTTACCCTCGCATTAGCAACACTTCTTGCGCGAAGTGGGGAACGTATTGCCATTCCTCATTTAATGCCTCCCTCTACAGCATCCAATATAACGGAGCGTATAGCGCTAGCTTTAACAAATTATCAGGCTGAAAATTCCTTTCCAGATTTTTCAGCTATTACATGCTTTTCACAGGTTATCATAATAAGTGACTTTCTGGATCATCCTGAAAAGATCATGCAGCACCTAACAACTTTGGCCGCAAAACAAGTCACTGTACATTTAATTGAAGTTGCCGATCCTGCAGAAGAGCATTTCCCATACACTGGCTGCACAGAATTTTTTGATCCTGAAACGCAAGAAAAGCTTGTTTTGGGACAAGTAGAAAATCTCCGTGACCAGTATTGCAAGCTCTACCAAGAAAGGCGACAAAAATTGAAAAACTTTTGCTCACGTCAAGGTTGGATCTATTACGTTAGTATAACCGATCGCCCTTTAACAGAAATTATTTTGCAACTTGCCAACAAAATGGGCACCTTTTCATTTCACACAGGGAGGCCATTTTGAGTTTTGGTGCGCCTTTACTTTTGCTTGGACTTTTAGCTTTACCGATCATTTGGTTGTTATTGAGAATAACCCCTCCCACCCCTCGTCAAGAGCCTTTTCCCCCTTTACGTCTTCTACTTAAACAAACCAATCAACAGGAGGCTTCTCTCCATACACCCTGGTGGTTACTATTGTTACGGCTTACCATAGCAGCACTGATTATCATTGCTTTGGCTCGCCCGACTTGGGATCAAAAGCCGATTATACTCTCTGGATCTCAACCTCTTGCACTCATTATTGATAATGGATGGGCATCTGCTGAAGAATGGAAAAAACGCATTTCTGCTGCCCAATCCCTCCTTGCACAAGCAGAAAAACATCAAAAAAATATTTATCTGCTTGCAACAGCTGAAAACAATATTCAAAATCTTGATCTTTTACCTGTAGAAATTGCAAAACAACATCTCATGCATTTGCAACCGCGGCCTTGGCCTGTCAACCGTATACCCGCACTTCAAAAACTCCTTAAAAAGACTGAAGGCTCTCCTCTTGACATTGCCTACTTAAGCGATGGCTTGCACACAAATGATGATGATAAAGCTTTGACTCTCATTGAACAACTAAAGCCTAAAACGCTCCTATGGTATTCAGCTGATATTTCCAACCTAATAGGCATAACAGCCATAGAAAATCACAATGGCAACATGGCAGCACGTATCATCCGAGCAATAGATCATGGTGAAACCACGGTAAAACTCAACCTTTATGATTTAAACAATCAATTCCTTGGACATTTTACAACACATTTTCATGAAGGAGAAACAAAAGCTCTCGTTCCCTTTGACTTACCACTTGAATTACGCAATGATATCGCATGGATTAAAGTTGATAACCATAACCAAGCTGCTGCAACCTTCTTAGTTGATAAACGGAACAAAATAAATCGCGTTGCTCTTCTCTCACCCAGTATCAATGAAATGGTACAACCCTTACTTTCACCTCTTTATTACGTCATCAAAGCTTTACAAGGTCATGCACAGCTTACGATAATTGGAGGAGGAGAGCTTTCTGTTGATGTTGGTCACTTACTCAAACAAAATCCATCTGTTTTTATTATGGGTGACATTGTGAATATGTCAAAAGAAGCAGAAAAAAAGCTCTCTGATTTTGTGAATGAAGGTGGAACACTTATCCGCTTTGCTGGAGACAATTTAAGTTCTACAAAACATTATGATAGCTTATTTCCTGTTTCTTTGCGTCCTGGCGATCGCCTGCTGGGGAGTATTATGTCGTGGGCAAAACCACAAAAGCTCGCACCTTTTGCAAAAAATGGCTTGTTTTTTGATCTTCCATTTCCAGAAAATATCACTATCTCACGCCAAATTCTAGCCGAGCCTAGTTCAGATCTTTTTGAAAAAACATGGCTTAGTCTTGCTGATGGAACTCCTCTTATCACAGCTTCCAACCGCGGCAAAGGCACTCTCATTTTTATTCATATTGCACCCGACCCCGCTTGGTCAAATCTTCCATTGTCTGGATTTTTTGCACAAATGTTGCAAAAACTTATTACAATCAACGCATATGATAATGAAACTCAAACACAAATAACAGCAACGCAAACCCCTTGGCGCACATTAAGCGCTGATGGCCAATTGCAACCTTCTCCTCCTTATGTTGTTCCGCTCGTCATCGATGCGCAAACTCCTCTCCTTCCATCTTATCATACCCCACCTGGGTTTTATGGTCCTAAAAATAACCTTTATGCCTTCAATCTATTAAATCATTCATCCCGTTTAATGAAACAATCATCATTGCCTACTTCATTAAATGAGAATATTTTATCCTATGATACACAAAAAAAGCATTTCACTGGATCACTTTTAGGATTAGCCTGCTTGTTATTTGCTCTCGATAGTTTTTTAGTTTTATGGATGGGAAGGTCTTTTCTTCTTAATCGACGCAGCAATATGCTTCTTCTATTTCCCTTTATAATAGGCATCATAGCCTTGTTCTTATATATATCGACCGTTCATGCACAAACCACAGAACAGCAGGATGAAATCCTCGTGCAAGCAGCTGGCACCACCCATCTTGCTTATATTGTGACCGGAAACCATGAAATTGATGCAACGAGTAGAAGTGGACTAGAAGCGCTAAGTCAATTTATTGCTGAGCGTACCATGCTTTTACCTGGCTCTGTGATAGCACTTGACCTTGATAAGGATGAACTCGCTTTCTATCCTCTTATTTACTGGCCAATTGATGCTGACAGTCCCATGCCAACACAAAAAAACATTGAAAAAATAAATACCTTTATGCAACAAGGAGGCACAGTTTTATTTGATACCCGTGATCAGATAAGCGCTAATCTCAACCTCGAGGGAACCTCTACCCCCACTACACAAAGATTGCGTGCCATATTAAATGAATTAAATATTCCAGCTATTGAACCGGCATCAACCGATCATGTAATTTCTCGCTCCTTTTATATTATGCCCGATTTCCCCGGCTATTATCGTGGTTCACCTTTATGGGTTGAATCATCATCAATGAATAAAAAAAACAAAAATTCTATCGCTGCTGGTGATAATGTTAGTTCGCTTCTTATCACTGCCAATGATTTTGCCAGAGCTTGGGCGCTAGACGAAAAAGGTACCTGGAAATATCCGCTTGTTCCCAATGATCCTATGCAACGCTTGTGGGCATTTCGTGCAGGATTAAATATTGTCATCTATATGCTCACAGGAAACTATAAAGCCGATCAGGTTCATGTTCCCGCATTGTTGGAGCGTTTCAACAGAGAAAGAAGGCAATGATACAATCTCTTACTTTTCAGCCTCTTCTGCCTATTTCTTGGCTTCTGTTTTTAGCGGGATTATCTGCTCTCTTTATCATTATCGGCCTCATTATGCAACGTCGAGGGGCCTTCTTGCGTCTTATGATGTTAACTTCTCTCATCCTTGTTTTTCTTAATCCAATGATTACAAAAGAGCAAAGAGAACCCGTCAAAAGTACAGTGGGAATTGTCATTGACCGCAGTCAAAGCCAAAATTTTGGATCTCGTGCAGATGATAGTGACAAAGCACGCGCCCAATTAATTACTGAGCTGGCTCACTACCCACAATTTGAACTGCGCTTTATTGAATCTGGCAAACTTGATGAAAATCAATATGCACCATCAACGAATTTATTTCAGGCTCTAACACAAGCCATATCCGATGTACCGCAAGCTCGCTATGCAGGAACGATTTTAATTACCGATGGACAAGTGCATGATATTCCATCGTTATCAGGCCTTAACCATATTGCACCTATTAATGCTCTTATAACAGGCAATCCTAACGAATTTGATCGCCAAATCAAATTTATTGCTCCTCCACGCTTTGCCCTCATCAATAAACCGCAAACGCTTTCCATTTTGGTAGAAGATAAAGGCCATCCTCAAAAATCCATGCCAAAGCACGCAAACGTTACTGTAAGCATCAACGGCCAAGAAACCGGCCACTATTCTGTAACGCCTGGTGTTATTTTTCAAACTGAAATCACTATTCCCCACGCTGAAAAAAATATCATTCAGGTTGCAACCGATACACACGAAGGTGAGTTAAGCTTTGATAACAATCGCGCTATAACTGTGATTGAAGGAATCAGAGAAAACTTGCGTGTTCTGCTCATTTCAGGCGCGCCTTACAATGGTGAACGTACATGGCGTGATCTCTTAAAAAGTGATTCCAATATCGATCTTGTTCATTTTACGATTTTACGTTCCCCTGAAAAAGCAGACAACACACCTTCGAGCCAATTGTCTCTTGTCGTGTTTCCTACAACCAAATTATTTGTCGAAGAAATTAATAATTTTGATCTTGTTATTCTTGATGGCTACCAACATTCTACTATACTCCCATTGATCTATTATGATTATATTGCCCAATATGTGCAAAACGGTGGTGCGCTGTTAATGATAACAGGGCCAGAATTTACTAGAGAATATTCGCTTGCTAAAACCCCTTTGATAAGTGTCCTACCTGCATTACCGAATGGTGTTATTATTCAAAAGCCTTTTCGCCCTACTTTAACTAAAGAAGGTGAACGCCACCCTGTTACGCGAAATCTTGCAACACCCACTCATCCAGCTTCTCAATGGGGACGATGGTTACGGCAAATTGCTATTCAAGACACAGAGAAAAGCATTACCGTTATGAAAGGAGCAGATGAACTCCCCCTTTTGCTTCTTTCCCATATTGGTGGAGGCCGTGTAGGCATGTTACTTTCCGATGAAAGTTGGCTCTGGGCACGAGGTTTCGAAGGAGGAGGTCCTTATGCCTCTCTCTATCGTCGTATAGCCCATTGGCTTATGAAAGAACCCGAACTTGAAGCAGAAAAATTGAGCGCAATAAATGATCAGCAACGTTTAACGATTCGTCGACAAACGCTCAAAGACCATCCAGAACCAGTCGAAATTATTTCACCCTCTGGAAAAAAAGAAACTATCACCCTCACTAAAGAGCAAGAGGGTATATTCACCGGAGTTATAGATACCAATGAAACAGGAATCTTTACCATTAATAATGGTGACAAAACAGTGCTTTCTCCCGTAGGTATGCTTAATAGTCTTGAATTTTCTGACTTAATTTCAACAGAAGAAAAACTGACTCCCATCAGCAAACACACTGGCGGCCATGTTATGCGTTTACATAACGAGAAAAACGATGATATTCATCTTCCCCCTATCAAACTGATTCAATCGCAAACAAGACAAATACCTTCTCTTAATCCTTCCATCGTTTTGAAAGAAGCAACGGAAACACGATTGGTCAATGCCTTTCATTTTCCAATCTTTTCTGGATTTTTTGCACTCCTTACTTGTCTTATACTGCTCAGCACCATGTGGTATCGTGAAAGTCGTTAAAAATGAAAACTTTATAACTGCTTGAAACCAACTATATTCATGGACAGATGATATCAGCAACACGCGCAATAATGTGCTACCGTATGCTACTTTCAGTGATTGCACAGCTTACTATTGCCATAGCATCATTGAGGCAGTGTCCATTTATATTTTTAAACTCATAACGACATGATCATTGTTCACCGTTCGTAATGTCATAAGTTTGTCCGAACACTTTTATCATCAGGCTAAACAACAAAGAGCTGAATAAATAAGCGACTAATACACCAACTTTTATAAGAGCCACCCACAAAACCAATAATATAATTTTCAGAACTAGATATTGAGAAAGTTGGTGATCAATTACCTCTCCTTTCACGGAAAATAACCCACATATCATACCATCATGATCAATTATCTCAGTCCAATAACTTATTGTGTCATTGGTTGCAGGAAAAAGAGGTGAAGAGTGAAAAACAAACCAATATCCAAATAAAAAGTCCAAGCATTTTTATCTGAAAGATTTTTATTGTCATTGCTACTTGTTTATCTATCTTTGGAACAGCTTGCTTGTAACAAACTTCTTTAGAAGTAAAATATCAAAAAAATCTCTCTAACATTTTCCAACAGATTGTTTTTTATTTCACAACTTTCCATTGCCTTTAATCGTAGACGAGCTTGTCTTACTCTTCTTTTTTATTGCTTAAATTGTTTTCAACGCTATTCTAGAATTTATGTTTTATCTTGCCCATATATCTGATGTACATCTTTCACCTTTACCACAACCTTCCTTATCAGAACTTTGTGGAAAACGTCTTACCGGCTATTTGAATTGGAAAAAAAAACGTAAAAGCCAAATAACAACAGATGTTTTAGACACTTTAATGCATGCATTAAAAAAGAAAAATCCCGATCACCTTGTAATTTCTGGTGACCTCGTCAATCTTGCTTTAGATAAAGAATTTGAACAAGCACACAGCTGGTTATTAGCCCAAGGCCAGCCTCAAAATATTTCTTTAACGTTTGGGAATCATGATGCCTATGTGCGCGGAACATTCAAAAAGGCTTGCACCCTCTTCCAGCCCTGGATTAAAGGCGATCTTCCACATAGTAATATCCTTCCCTTTCCTTATATGCGCATTCGCGATAATGTGGCTATTATAGCTACCTCTTCGGCTATTGCTACACCACTATTTCAAGCTTCAGGCTATTTTAGCAATATGCAAGCTCAAACTTTGTCTCAACTTTTAAATGAAGCTGCAACACGTAAACTCTTCCGTGTTGTAATGATTCATCACCCTCCTTTGCATCACGCAACCTCTTGGCATAGAAAATTATGGGGTATAGACCGTTTTCTAGATGTCATCAAACATCATGGCTGCGAACTTGTCCTACACGGACATACCCACTTACCCACATTAGATATCATTGAAGGAAAAATGGGAGAAATCCCTATTGTTGGTGTTGCTTCTGCTTCACAAGCTTTTGGTGGCAAAAAGCCCCCTGCCAATTTCAATCTATTTGAGATTAAGTGCTTACAATATAAGTGGTACTGCCAATTACAGCGTTATAGTATTATCAATCACAATAATGAAATAGCATGTACTGAAACGATTGATCTTTAGCAGTAATATCTTTTGTCGCATACCCTTTAAGCAATAATACGATTAACAAAAGACGTGACTACCATCTTATAATTAATCATCACGTATTGAAAGTTTTTCTGATTTCTGCAACCAAGCATTGAATGAAGTAATCATAGCAATAAATACAATATGCGTTACTTTTTTGGATTCACTGCTACTTTTATAGAAAAATAAATTAAAAAAGCTTCTTACGTAAAAGGTATAGCTGTTGTACCGAGAGGCAATTTTGCTTCATCTTCTGGTTCTATATGAATAATAATGCGCGCATTATTAAATTCCTCTTCAAGAACACTTTCAATTTTATCGCAAATCTGATGAGCCACGACCACTTGCATTGCAGCTGGTACAACTAAATGAAACTCTATAAAAGTAACCCTCCCAGCAACACGCGTACGCAAATCATGCACCTCAATAGCACCCTGTGCATTTTCTGAAATAAGATCACGGATCCGAATAGTTTCGTCTAATTCAACTCCGACATCCATTAATCCTTGAATAGCACTGTTAATCACCTTCCATCCCTGAAAAAGGATACTAATAGCAACGATTATTGCTAAAATCTGATCTAAAATAGCCCATCCACTTACAGAAGCAGCAATCAATCCAATTAAAATTCCAAATGAGGTTAAAACATCTGTCATTAAATGTACGCCATCAGCCTTAAGAGCTGGCGAACGATGAATTTTCCCCTGCCGAATAAGAAGAAAACCCCACACATAATTTATCACACTCGCTGCAGAATGAATACCAAGCCATATTCCAGGTTGATACAACACTTCAGCGCTTGCAAAAGCGATCCATGCTTCTCTTAAAATCATCACTGCCGCAATAATGATAAGTACACCTTCAAGCACAGCAGAAAAATATTCTGCTTTATGATGTCCAAAAGGATGCTCTTTATCAGCAGGCTTCATACTCACTTTAACAGCCCACCATGCAGCTAATGCCGCCAACACATTGACAATGGATTCTAACGCATCAGAATAAAGCGCAACCGAACCCGTAATGTAATATGCCCAATATTTTAGAACAAAAACAATACAAGCTACTAAAATAGACCCTGCAGTTAATCTTTGTATCTTTATGTTTGTATCCATAACCACGCACCCTTCTTCTTTGTTCAATGAGCAATCACATCCTCAACCAAATACCTTCTGAGATTTTTTCTGACATTCCCCAATGTCACAATGGTTTTAAAACACATAAAACAACATGCAGATTTGATCATTCCTGTTTAGCAACAACTGCCCGATAAACCATGTTACAATAAATATAGCGATAAGTATAACAACACGGATACTGCTCATAAGAAAAAGCTCTTCTAAGGGTCCAAAATGCACTAACCCAACTTTCAGGAACTTCTTAAGTAGCCTAACATTAATTACACTTCAAAACTCACCGGTTTTTTATTTAAATAGGCGGCGTTTACGCATCAATTATCGCTTTTTTATAATATTATTCATCATGCTCATAAACATCAGTACATGCAATATAAAAAAACCACCTAACATTCTACAGTAACCTCACCCTTATACTGCATTAAAACATTGTGACCACTAAAACTACCTCATCTTCAATAATTATAAAAATGCTGAGATATTTACCATGCTTTTTATCCTCTAGCTGACACATCAGCAACAAACAAAATTATTTTCAAAAAAGGAAAAGCAAGAATTTTTTGTAAGGAGCTATCCACATAAAAAGAGTCTGGGCATTGGGGACCCAGACTCTTTTTCCTTCTAAAACAAAGGTATACAGGTTTAGGAAATAGCGGGGACCTAAATCCTGTACCCGAAACGAAAGCAATACATTATGCCGCATTCGGTATCTGTTCTTATATACCTATGGTTGTATAATGTCAACATTATTTCTACTTAAAATTTAAAAATAATAAAATTTTTTCATCTTCTCTCACTGCAAGATTGAATCTCATTATAATTTGCTACTTGGAAGACCTGTAATAACATGCTATAAGAAAGGATTTCGTGGAGCGGCATCATCAATTTATTGCTGAAGATAACAGCTACCGCATGCAAAAGGGGTTTTTTCTCTATCATTGGCTTAGTGCTGTTGCACACATTCTTGGAATTCTACTAATAAAAAAACACCACTAACGTGTCCTATTTTGGCTGTATCTAGTTAGAATCACTATTGGTATTGTCAACTTCTACATTCAACATAGAATGCTCCGTATCAATGAACGCAAAACTCGACTACCATTTAAGAGAATTTTTACAAAAGCTTCTAGACAAACCTTTTATTTTTATTTGATCGGTTCCCCTTATCAAGATGATGATAGATCCTCTTTCTCGCAATGTATCTACCTTTTGTTCATCGTCAAATTATCATTGATCAAATAGTATGAGATCTACTTTATCAAAAACCAATCAGAATTTCTGCTGCTGATCCAAAAATGCCTACACACAATATGCTTATATTGGCCTAGACACAAAGCACTATATCGGTAATATTATAACGGCTTTAGGTGATACTGATTTCCATCTTTATATGATATTTATATTCCCCTTTTCCCCCACCCCGCTATCTCAAAGAAGCAAAAGCAACAAAACACACCACACTTAATTTTAGGAAAGAAAAGTGCTAGGTTTTTGCTTCGATTCTATCAACTGCGATACGAATTAGAAACTAGCATCTTTCTATGGGTTTGAGCTTCTCAACCACCTCAATACTGTTACAACACTCAGTATTGCACTGAAACCAACACAAGCTCATATTCTAGCTATGAAATAACGTTCTAAATTTTTGTCAACTCAACGAAAAGCGATAATACGTTCAATTGTAAACACAACATCCTTTTTAGCTTATATATTTTATTTACATACAACAGTTGTTTTTGTCTTAGGAACAAGGAGATGTTTTTGGGAGAGAAGTAGTTTTCGTTTCCAAATCACACAGAATCTGCTTCAATATAGCTTCAGTCTCAGCGGTACGTTCTGAACGTGTAATAAACCCACCTCCAAGCACACGCGCCTCATCACTATCTTCATCATAAATCACACAAGCTTGGCCAGGCGCTACACCGCTTTCACTACTCAACAAATCAACAAAAAACTCTCCCTCTTTATAATGCAAACGAGCTGGACGCGGTGGACGCGTTGAACGCACCTTTACTGCCACCTCAACACCATTAGCAGGAAAATTGTCTAACGACTCATCACCAAGCCAATTCATATCACGCAAAAAAAGTTTATGTGTTTCTAGCATCTCACGCGGACCAACAATAACACGCGCATTTTTTACGTCGAGATAAATCACATAAAGTGCTTCACCGGTAGCAACACCAATACCACGGCGTTGACCGACAGTATAATTGACAATTCCCGAATGCTGTCCCAAAATCTTTCCATCAACATGCACGATCATTCCAGGATTAGCAGCTTCTGGATGTAATTTTGTAATAACATCAGAATATTTTCCCTGTGGAACAAAACAAATATCCTGACTGTCATGTTTATTGGCAACAACAAAGCCCATTTCTGCTGCTATTTCACGAACACGCGCTTTCGGAAGATCGCCAAGTGGAAAACGCAAATAATCAATTTGCTCTTGTGTTGTTGCAAAAAGAAAATAACTTTGGTCACGATCGGCATCAAGAGGGCGAAACAATGCCCGATGCGCACCATGAAAACGGCTGCGAATATAATGGCCTGTCGCCAAAGCATCTGCACTTAATTCACGCGCAGTTGCTAATAAATCAGAAAATTTAACAGTCTGATTACAAGCCACACATGGTACAGGTGTTTCTCCATGTGCGTAGCTTTCTGCAAAAGGATCAATTACGGACTCACGAAACCGCCTCTCATAATCAAGAACATAATGCGGTATTCCCAATGTCTCAGCGACACGACGCGCATCTTCAATATCCTGTCCCGCACAACATGATCCCACACGATGCGTTGCAGCACCATGATCATAAAGCTGTAACGTAATCCCAATTACATCATAACCTTCTTTTTTTAAGAGTCCTGCGACAACTGATGAATCAACGCCGCCAGACATTGCAACAACAATACGCGAGTTTTCAGGCTTTCCTGGTAAATCAAGGCTATTCAAAAACATACATCTACTTTCTACTCAACTATGTACTCTTGGTCAAAGCTCTCATATGCGTACTCCAGCGCTTTTTTTATATTGTTTTTTTATCATTTCAACAACTAGGAGCATCAGATTTTTAAAGAATCAGTTCGAAAAGAAGATGCTGAATACAAATAAAATAATATTTCTTTCTTATCAAATATTCACCAAAAATATCATAACATACTGTTTGATTTGTTTTTTATTATTTTATGTGTATTTTAACCTGTCCGATTAACTTTTTTTTCAACGAGATTAGCTCTTTTTTAAAGTTCATATTTTATACGCAAACTAAATTCTTGAATAAAAGTAGAGAATACAATGACTGATTTGATAAAAACAAAAATGAAATATGTTATCGGGCCGAACGGCAGTCCACTCACCGTTGCAGACCTACCGCCAACAACAACAAGGCGTTGGGTTATCCGTCGTAAAGCGGAAGTTGTTGCAGCTGTTAGAGGTGGATTGTTAAGTCTTGATGAGGCATGTCAACGATATACTTTAACCGTAGAAGAATTTCTTTCATGGCAGAATTCGATCGATGAACATGGCTTATCTGGATTACGAACAACCAGAATCCAACGCTATAGGCATTAATCGCTATTGATGATGGTGATTATCGGATTCAAAATATTACGAAACAACCGAACTTGACTATAAGCCCAGATCGTTTCTTCTTTGCAAAGTATAAACTTTAAATGATTTATATGAAATCTACAGATTCCATTATTTCATTTTATCTAGCGGGATTGAACAAAAATACGATTATCACCCACTGCTGCTTTTCCTTCCCGCTTTTCCAATGTTTGTGTACATTTGAGTTCTACTTCTGCTTCACGCAAAGCAATCTCAACATTTGTTTTTTGAAGCTGTAAATCATGAATTGAAGCTATGAGATTATCGCGCCTTTGCCGCGTTGCACGAGCAAAAGCTGAATAAGCAAAATGATGAATGTTATTGTTTCCAGATTTGCGTTCTTCATTAATAATTTGCGCTTCTAGTTCTAAGACTCTTCTCTCAAATTCTGTAATCATCATTTCAAGCTGTGCGATTTCACGATGTCTCTCACGAACTTGAAACATTTTTAACCGCACCATACTCTCTTGTGATTTCATGATCATTACTCCTTAATTGCGTCAACAAAAAACGCATACTCGAGTTAATATACGCACTCTCAGTGCTATTTCCCCAGTGAAAAGCAGACCATTCCTTTTTAATTAAAATACAACTTGCGTGGATCTTCTTTAAAACATCTACAAACACAACTCGATTTAAAGAGTACTTGCTATTTTTTCACTTTATCTTTTCCACATAAAATAAAGAAACTTAAAGCTCAGTAAATAAACACTGAATTTTAGACAAAAAAGTCTTATAAAATAATTAATTATTAGATTTGTTAAAATTTGATTATCAAATTGATTAAACATTTACAATGAGCAAAATATGCAACACATTCTGCATAAATCCAAGAAAATGTAAGATTTATCTAAAATAATTTCATTAACCTCTTCCAAAAAGGAAAAGTTTTTGTTAACCATTATTGTTGAAGTGGGGAAATATAGCAGTGACCGTTGCGCGTACTGCTAAATTATTCGTAAACACTTTTGAATAGCAAGTGTTTGTTTTATAAAATCATTTTTTTGTCAACTGGGGGTTTTCCAGCTGCTGTAAAAGAATAGCTCCATTTGATTTGGGAGGAGCATGATGAGGGACTTAAGATGCGCGTATTATTAATTGAAGATGATAAAACAACCACTAAAAGCATCGAGTTGATGCTAAAATCAGAAAATTTTAATGTCTATATTACTGATCTAGGTGAAGAAGGAATCGATTTAGGTAAACTTTATGATTATGATATCATTTTACTGGATTTAAATTTACCTGATATGTCAGGCTACGACGTTTTACGAACCTTACGATTGGCCAAAATAAAGACTCCTATTCTTATCCTTTCAGGCATGAGAGGCATTGAAGATAAAGTTCGTGGTTTTGGCTTTGGCGCTGATGATTATATGACAAAGCCATTCCATAAGGATGAATTGATTGCACGTATTTTTGCTGTCGTGCGTCGTTCCAAAGGTCATGCGCAATCAATGATTATCACGGGTGATCTTATTGTCAATCTTGACACGAAAACAGTTGAAGTTGCAGGCAAGCCTGTCCATTTGACGGGTAAAGAGTACCAAATGCTAGAACTTCTATCCTTACGTAAAGGTACAACACTCACCAAAGAAATGTTTCTTAATCACCTCTATGGAGGAATGGATGAACCAGAACTTAAAATTATTGACGTCTTTATCTGCAAATTGCGAAAAAAACTAGACGCTGTATCTTCTGGTGTAAACTATATAGAAACAGTTTGGGGACGTGGTTATGTGTTACGTGATCCTGCTGAAGCTAACATACGTAAAACCGCGTAAGCAATATTGCAAAACCCGAGATATGACGTAACTAAATTTTTGTTTTGTTAAAATACAAATTCTCATACAAAAGAAATCTTTTGTATGAGGAGTTTTTCTACGTTAAAAAATACAAAAACAACTGCCTACGGTAAAAATTCAAGGTGTATTTCTGTTTAAGGCACCTTTTTTCAAGTTTTTATTTAAGTTCTCTTTTTTCTATACAGCTTAAGAAGTTTATTCTATTCTCGGTCTTTTTATGCTTTCTAAAATAATATAATCATCAGTTTCATGGATACTGATTTTCATAGCTGTTATCTCAGAGAGTAACACTGTATAGTAAAATTGGATTATGTGAGCATCAATGAGTTCTTCCGGAATTTTCCCGCTATATAACTCAATAAAACGAGGTGGAACACGCAATCCTTGACCGCTAATCTTGAATTGGAAAGAGCTTTTATCGATATCTTGGAAAATTATCAAAGCTACTTCTCCACCACGAGAAGCAGTCGTATTTGCAATCAATAACAAATTAAGCAACAATTTCACTTCATCTTTTGCTAAAAGCAAAGAAGGAGCATGCCATTTCAAAGTTGCTTTTTCTTCCGCCATATATTGTTGAGCAACCTTCTCGGCAAAACAAGTATCTATTTTCCCTCCTGTTGTGCCTGAATAACCAAAAGCCAATCGCGCAAATTGTAGGCGTGCAGAAGCATTCGCAACAGACGAACGCACTAATTGCAAAGCATCTTCATCAACCCCTCCTTCATCATAAAGCTCCATCGCGTTTTGAATGGCACCAATAGGTGAAATCAAATCATGACAAATACGGCTACAAAGCAAAGCAGCAAGATCTATAGGATTCAAAGAAACAGCTAATGTCATAATTATTGATCACTCCTCAGCGTTAAAGATAAGATTTATTCCAAGCGAGCATTTTTAATACACAAGCATGTACGAAAATTTAACAATCGCGCAAAAACCTTCTTTTTAGGCAAAAATATAAAGATTTAAATAATTATTATACCTTATTATCTTATTTTAAATGCCTTATTTTCTATTTTCATTGGAGAACGACCTTATCCCTATCATTTATAATTAACAAAGGAGAAAAATCCCATGCCAAGCTCTCTCCTATCACGCTGGTACACCAATATCATACTCTTAATATCCATTTTATTCATAACTATAAATGCTGCAAACGCTCAACCCAAACCAGTAGAACAAAACAATCAACGTTACTCTCTACGAGAAATTATCGATTCTGGTCATCATTTTTTTGGTAAAACAACAGGCAGTATAGCGACCGCAATTGAAAATATCTTTTCGAAATATGGTCACCCAAACGCTTATATTTTAGGAGAAGAAGCCTCTGGTGCTTTTTTTGCTGGATTAACCTACGGCGAAGGACAGGTTTTTACAAAGCATTTTGGTCAGCACAAGATTTTTTGGCAAGGACCGTCTGTAGGGTGGGACTTTGGTGGTCAAGGTTCTCGTTTGATGATCCTAGTTTACGATCTCAGTAAAATAAATAATTTATGGGGACGCTATGGTGGTATTTCAGGTTCAGCCTATTTAGTCGCAGGTATTGGTTTTCACGTCCTCAAACGCGATAATGTTTTGTTGGTTCCAATACGGACAGGAGTTGGTGCGCGTCTTGGTCTTAATATAGGATATTTAAAATTAACACCAATGCCAACATGGAACCCCTTCTAAATAGTCCTCATTAAAAAGAAAAATTATGTTTATGCAATCAATTCTTTTCTTTATTCTTGGAGTTGCCGGCACTTCTTGGATATTGGTGCTTATCGCCCCTCTTATTTGGCATAGAGCTCTCCACTTCGCACATAAAATCGTTTCTACAAAAGTTCCGTTATCAGTCACTGAAATACAAGCGAACTACGACTTTATCTGTGCCCAACATTCTGTAGAATTGGTACGTAATGAGAAAAAATATGATTCTTTGCAAAAAAAATACTCTCAACAAAAAATACAACTTAGCCGAGTTAAAGAGCAGCTTTATCAATTGCTTTCATCCACAAAATACACCTCCCATCCTCTTCATGCAACAGAAGTGATCACGGAAGAAGGCAAACTAGACGCTCTCACCACAAACACTTTCATAACGGAAATAAAAGCTATGCGAAAAAAAATAGTACTCTATCAACAACGCTTACAAAATATTCAACTTGATAAGCTTGACTCTGCTTTGAGTCATCAACTCCTACATGAATTGCGTGAAGAAACAAAAGAATTAGCAGCCACACTAGCCGCCCAAATAGCTATGAAAGAAGGCCAAAACTCGCCTATCAACACATTGATTAAAGACTCTAAAAGCGAAAATGATCTTGCAGCTCGCATTCGCAAAAAAACAGATTATATAAAAAAATAGCCCCTACATAAATCAGATTTTCAAGACAGCATAAAACAAAGATCTGAATCGACGAGCATAAAAGGCAACTTTATTGACTGCTATTTTATTATATTTAAACAGAAAAACATTAAATAAACATCCAGAGATGATCTGCACACTGTTGGAATATCAGAAAAAATCATCAGCTGCAATATCCCCATGTCATGTATGCTTGCAAACGCACAACACAATCAGCATCAACACTAAAAATTACTACTAAAACTCCAAGACTGTGGAGGATTTATATATAATCTCCACCCAAACAACCGCACCCTAAAACCACTACCTGTGGCCCCATTTTTATGCCTTATTCTAAAAAAAACACTCTATATCGAGGATGAAATAGAATGACAAGAAAAAAGCTTAAAACGATGCTTGACATTTTGCTACTCTACCCCTTATACCCGCGAGTGATAAAGCTATTATATAGTATTTTTATTTCGGCGAAGTAGCTCAGTAGGTTAGAGCAGAGGAATCATAATCCTTGTGTCGGGGGTTCGAGTCCCTCCTTCGCTACCGTTTCCTTTTTATGTAGTGTTTTTCAAAGAATTTCTGGTTAGTTAATTTTAATTTTTTTATTGAATGCCTTTCAACAGTTTGTCATCGTAAACTGAAAAGATGAGCTAAAATCGGTAAGAGGACTAGAGAACTTTTATAGCTACCCGTCTTAACCTATCAAGGGTTATATTACAGCGAACTTACGCACCTACACGCTTGGTAGCTCTTTAAAGAAAGATTAACGTTACGTAAAAACAATATAATGTTATATGTCAGCGCTATCACTTTAATTTCTTCGCATTTTGCTTACATAAGAGAAAAATCATTATAAATGAACTTTCTCCCTTATCTTTTCTCTTAAACAAACACTGCTCAGCAATACTCAATAAAAAACAGTATGAAGGAAATACGTGTCATAAATAATAATCAAAAATTTTCCACATCCAACACATAACCAATACGCCAAAAGCAGCGGACAGATAAACTAAAGCCGTTACCATAAAGAAAACCTTTACTTTACATACATCTAAATCCTAAGTCCCTATGATAAAAATTATTAAAGATAGAATCAACATAAAAGAAAATAAGAATGCAGTACTCATAGGAAAATACTGTATTCAGCAATTACAATCAAACAGAGACTACACAGTATTCATAACCACATAAACAACAAACAATGTTGATGCTAAAACTTTAAACACCAAGCTTATGCTGAAAAATATGCGCATGTAAAAGCGACTCCAAATCAAGAACACTTTCTCTGTTTCGCTTCTTCATAAACAATAATCAATCTCACTTTTCTTTACAGGCAATGGATTCAATACTGGCCGCAAAAAATATCTTTGTATAGTCGTTTTTCGCGCGCAAATGACGTAAATCATTGTTGCTTAATTCTTCGGAAATACTCCCCTTATGCATCATTCCAACGCGACTACATATATGTGCAATGACAGAAAGATCATGGGATACCATCAAATAAGTCAGTTGCCTTTCTTCCCGTAACGACTTCAACAAATTCAAAATTTCAGCCTGTACCGATACATCCAATGCAGATGTTGGCTCATCAAGCAATAAAACTTCTGGCTCAATAATCAAAGCACGTGCAATGGCAACACGCTGACGCTGACCACCAGATAATTCATGCGGATAACGATAAAGAAATGAAGCATCCAAACCAACAGAATACACAGCATCACGCACCCGTTCATTTTTATTATCCATACCGTGAATTGTAAGAGATTCAGCAAGAACAGTATGAACCATCTTCCTAGGATGAAGTGAAGCGTAAGGATCTTGAAAAACCATTTGAATACGGCGCAAAAAAGCTTTGTCTCTCTTCTGTGACACTTCTGTTCCATCAAAAATGAAATGCCCACTATAATGGGGAATAAGCCCAACCAATATATTCAAAATAGTGGATTTTCCGCAGCCCGATTCACCAATCAAGCCATAAGCCTCACCGCGCTTAATATGAAAATCAACATTTTTGACAACCGTAACTGCCTCGTTCCCGCAACCGAAGGTCACAGACAAATCAGAAACATCAATGATATTTTCACAACTGGTCATGATAAGCTCCTTCGATACCATTAACAAATGTAGGACCATGCAACCATTCAGGATCTCGCTCAGGAACAGTTAAAACATCAACCTGTTTATCAAGCCGTGGCAAACTAGCCAACAAAGCCTTAGTATAGGGGTGACGCGCGTGAGATAAATCACGTGCAGACAATTCTTCCAACACACGGCCAGCATACATCACCAAAACACGATCACAAAAATTAGCAACGACATTCAAATCATGACTAATGAAAATAAGCCCCGTTCCAGACCTTGTCACAAGCTCATCTAATATCGTTAAAACCTGACCTCTTACAGTGACATCAAGTGCAGATGTCGGCTCATCTGCGATAATTAAATCAGGCTCAGGAATGAGCATCATAGCAATCATAACCCGTTGCCCCATTCCACCAGATATTTCATGAGGAAATAACCGCATAACATGTTCAGGATTGCGGATATGAACAGATTCCAACATAGCACGTGTTTTTTCCCATGCTTCCTTTTTTGAAACACGATAATGAATACGGTAAGCCTCAATAATCTGATCCCCAATCCGTATCAATGGATTAAGCGAATATTTGGGATCTTGCAGAATCATCGAAATACGTCTTCCCCGAATAGTATGCATCTGAGACTCACCTGCAGCCAATAAATCAACATCACCAAAACGCATTTTTTTGGCTTTAAGAATTGCAGATTTTGGACTCAATTTTAAAATTGCACGTCCAATCGTTGATTTTCCAGATCCTGATTCTCCAACAATGCCAATTTTTTCTTTTCCTATAGAAAAACTAACCCCACGAACCGCATCTAAAATGCCACGTGTTGTAGAAAAAGAAACACGTAAATCTTCTATTTCTAATATTTTTTTATTCATTACGCGGATCCAATATATCACGAAGTCCATCACCTAAAAGGTTGAAAGCAAGGCTTGTAAGCAATATTGCGCAGCCCGGTATCACCGCCAACCACCAACTCGTCATCATAAAATCACGGCCTGTCGAAAGCATTGCACCCCATTCAGCACTTGGCGGTTGGGCACCCAACCCCAAAAAACTAAGACCAGATGCTGTTAAAATAATCGAAGACATACTCAATGTCAGCCGTACAATAACGGAGGGAACACACATTGGCGCAATATGAAAGAAAATAATTCGCCAAGCAGACGCACCTTGCAAATAAACTGCAGACACATAATCAGATGAACGTATCATCAAAGTTTCAGCACGCGCTAAACGCGCGATCGACGGCCATGCCACAACTGAAACTGCAATGGCAGCATTTTCAATGCCAGGACCTAAAGCCGCTGAAAAAGCAAGCGCTAAAATCAAACCAGGCAGCGCAAGAAAAATGTCTACAATACGCATCAAAGCAGTATCAACCCATCCCCCTATATAACCGGCTGCAGCGCCTACAATTAAACCTATTGGCCCCACGATAATCGTCGTTAAAAACACAATGTAAAGGGTGATACGTGCCCCAAAAACTAAGCGACTAAAAATATCACGCCCTAATTCATCCGTTCCTAAATAATGCTCTCTAGATGGAGGCTGTAATCGATGAGCAAGATCGTTGCTAAAAATATCATAAGAAGCAATCCAAGGCGCAAAAATCGCACACAAAATAACAACAACGAGAATGGAAAGGCCAAATAAAGCAGAATAATTACGAAAAAATTTTCTCACTGAATGATAAATTTTTTGTGCATTTGCCTGAACTACTGACTGTGGAACGGACTCCTTTAGCCAGCATTTCAAAGAAAACGACGACTGCGATTTATTATTATGAGTTATTAACATATTCAACGTGTCCTCGGATCCAAAGTGCGATAAAGCAAATCACAAAGTAAATTAATAGCGATAAAAATACATCCTATCAGCAACGTGCCGCTTACAACTACATTCATATCTCCTGCCAAAAGCGCAGTGACTAAATAACGGCCAAAACCAGGCCAAGAAAAAATAGTCTCCGTCAACACAGCACCTTCTAACAAAAAAGCATAAGAAAGCGCAACAACAGTGATAATTTGGACAGAAGCGCTACGGAAAGCATGGCACCAAACCGTCCGACGCCACGACAACCCCTTAACACGCGCAGTAATGATATATTCTTGATTCAACTGTGCAACCATAAAACCACGAGTCATACGACTAATATAAGCCATAGTGCCAGAAGCTAAAATTAAAGCAGGCATGATAATATGACTAAAAGCGTTGCCAAAAGCTTCCCACTGACCCTGCATAGCAGTATCCAAAAGGAAAAAACCTGTCTTAGACTCAAAAGAATATTCATAAATAAAATCAATACGCCCCGGACCACTAATCCAACCAAGTTTAGCGTAAAATATCAATAACGCCATCAATCCAAGCCAAAAAGTTGGTGTTGAATAAATGATTAATGTAAAAACACGGACGAAATAATCAATAAATGAATTGCGATACATGGCTGCAAACACACCAAGGGGAATCCCAAAACCCGTGCCAATAATAACAGAAACTGTAGCAAGCTCTAATGTTGCAGGAAATACACGTAGAATATCTTCTAAAACAGGATGCCCCGAAGTCAAAGAATCCCCAAGATCAAACGCAAAAATATTCCAAATATAATTCCAATATTGGATGATTAATGGCTGATCAAAACCCAATTTATAATACATTGTATCATAAACTTCCTGACTAATATTATCACCTAAAATAGCAAGAATAGGATCTAAAGGGAGAAGACGACCAATAAAAAAAGTAATTGTTACCAAACCAAGTAATGTCATAAAAACTGATAATAACAACTTAAATGCTTTGAAAAAAAACGCTAACACATGCAGATCTTTTTTCTGCTTATGTGGAATTGCACTATCAGATTTTGAAAATGACGAAGTCATTGTAAGCTCCCCTACACACTTATCACATATAAGTATGGCGGACTTTTCCGCCACACAGTACATAAATTTGAATCATACACAGTGTACGACATTCATTTATCATGATCATCGTCTATGCTTTTCTGCCTTATCATAGTAAAATACAAAGAATTTTCAAAAATCTTTTTACAGTCACTGCAATCCCCTTTTTGGATTTTACTCCAAATTTTGCAAAAAAGAACCTGTGAATTCTTCACTTTCTCTCGCATAACAGCGCAATATATTGGCTTTAACACCGAACTAAATTAAGTTCCATTATCAATCTCTGCACGCTATATGATTAAAGCTATAGAGCACCCATAACACATTAGCAAGTGCTTACAGCTCTGCATATCAAATTGTAAAACAATTCGATAAAGGCACCAAAAGACTTACCAGATGTTGAGAATGATGAAATCACAATAGAAGCGCTGATATATTTCAGCTATAAGTATAGTGGATTTCTCACCCATATAAAATGAACCTAAATCTAATATATGATCTTTATCGCCATACTATGGCGATTACTTTTCTACCTTATTGTAGTACAGTTTAAAGCTATTCCAAACCCAGTTTTTCACCGCAGGACCGACACCAATAGTATAATATGTCTGAAATATATGATTTGTTGGACCATGCTCAAACATATAGCGCTGTAAATCACGATACATCTCAAGGCGTTTGTCGTGATCTTTCTCAAACAAAGCACTCATCACCATTTCATTTGCCTTCGCATCATAATAGCCAATCCGCCAAGCAGAATATCCCCTATTGTTTTCAGCAAATGTTGGATCCGGATTGTAAAGGTGGTGCAAAGACGGTGCATGGCCATCAGGATAAACTGTACTCCATCCCATAATAGAGATGTCATATTTTCCAGACCGTGAACGGCTTAGTAATTGAGATTGTGCCATTCTTTCAATTGTAAGATTAACCCCAATTTTACGCGCATTTTCCTGGATAGATTGTGCAACAGGTGACATATAAGGAAGACTTCCAATCATAATATTAGCCTTAAAGCCATTTGGATAACCAGCTTCTGTTATTAACTGTTTTGATTTTTTGAGATCCAATTCAAATGGCATCCCCTCTTTTTCATCCAAAGCACCCGGAATACCCAATGGCATATAACTTGCACGAGGAATCCCAACACCCTTCAAAACAGTTTTACCAAGCTTGTCATAATCAATCAGATAACGAAACGCCAATCTCACTTTTTCATTAGACAAAATTGGATGTTTATTATTTAAAGCCAAATAAATAGACCGTGGTTGCAAAATACGATTAATTTTGATCGAACCGACCTGTTCTTCAATCAGACGCATATCCTCTGAAGATAAATCACGCGCTATATCTGCATCACCTTTTTCCAAAAGAAATCTCTGACTTGCCGATTCCACAACATGACGCACCAAAATGTTTTTAAGTTTTGGTTTTTCACCCCAATAATTTTCCGCAGCCTGTAGCTCAACACGATCACCTGGATTCCAACGAAGCAACTTGTAAGGCCCTATACAAGCCGAATGCGTGGTTAAATATTTGTTACCCATATCACCATCAACAGCATGTGCTTCAAGTGTTTTCCGATCAAGAACTGCAGAACCATAGGACGCCCCAATAACAGACAAGATAAGATTGATGGGATAAGGCTTATCAAATATTATCCTCAAAGTCTCATCATCAAGAGCTTTGATGTTTTCATCAACATTATCCACGTTAAAGCCATAACTCGCCAAAAGTTGAGAATAGCTCAACTTTAATTTGACAAGTCGATGCATAGACCATGCGAGATCTTCTGCTGTCCCTTTCCTGCCGTCCTCAAACTTTAAGTCATTACGAAGATGAAAAACAACCGTTTTCCCATCATCCGAAACATCCCAAGATTGAGCCATAGCAGGACGAATTATGCCCGGATTATCTTGATCATATTCTACCAAGGAGCTGCACATATTGGCCAATAATTCACTCGTTACAATTTCAAGAACTTGTGCTGGATCAAATGTACTGATTGCATCAATATTCCACGCCATCACCAACGTATCTTTGAATGATGTGCTTAGCGCCATCGTCGGATACCCGCTAAGAAAACTAATGATTCCTAATACACCATAAAATCTCTTTAATTCCCCTTTGGTTTTCACTGCATCCCCTCCTTGTGCAATTTGGCCACATCATGTAAAAAAAAGCATCGACGAATTCTTCATTCGCCTCTTCACGATGGCACAACACACAAGATCATCCATCCCAAATTGAATGCTTATGTTTGAGACTATAGACCCTCTCTAACATATTAGCAAGGATCTTAAAGCATGTTATCTACTATATCATGTATATTACACTCATTGTATCCACTATATTATGAACATTAATCAAAACCGCAGAAACAGCCCCATCTCACAAATTGATATTCAACATCACTCGAACCATTTCATGTAGATTTATACAGCTACGACACTTGTTCTATCCGCTATGGCCAACAGTCAAACCACCGCAGCCCTCTAACTTATGCAATATAAGTCTGGCAGAATTCCATGAGATACAGCAAAATAATTTTAATCAGATATCACCATACATCCTTTAGTCGCCATGTGAGTGTGCGTATTTTTCTATATCACTGTAGTAAAGCCTAAAACTATTCCAAACCCACCGCTTAACCGCAGGTCCCATACCAACGGTATAATATGTCTGAAATAAATAGGTCATAGGACCATGATCGAACATATAATGCTGTAAATCACGATACAGACCAAGGCGCTTATTTTGATTTTTTTCAAACAAAGCATCCATAACCATTTTATTGGCAGTCTCATCGTAATAACCAGCTCGCCAAGCTAAATACATACTATGCTTTTTAGTAAATGTTGGATCAGGATTAAAAACATGGTGAGACGAAGGTGGATGACCATCAGGATCAGCTGTATTCCATCCCATAATAGCAATATCATAATTCCCATTACGCACGCGGCTCAATAATTGAGCTTGTGCCATTTTTTCAATTGTAAGATCAACGCCAATTTTACGCGCATTTTCTTGGATAGATTGTGCAACAGACGACATGTAGCTCAGACTGCCAATAAAAAAATTGGCTTTAAATCCGTTTGGGTAACCTGCTTCACTTATCAATTGTTTTGCTTTTTTGAGATCTAGCTTAAACGGCACCCCCTCCCTTTCATCCAAAGCACCCGGGATACCCAATGGCATATAACTCGCGCGAGGAACAGCAATACCTTTTAGAATAGTTTTACCAAGCTTGTCATAATCAATCAGATAACGAAACGCCAATCTCACTTTTTCATGAGCAAAAATTGCGTTCTTATTATTCAATGACAGATAAATAGATTGAGGCCGCAAAATCCGGTTAATTCTAATCGATCCTCCCTGTTTTTCAATGTCTAAAATATCTTCCGAAGAAAGATCACGCGCTATATCCACATCACCCTTTTCTAAAAGAAATCTCTGGGTTGCTGATTCAGCCACATGAAGAATTACAATCTGCTGATTTTTTGGCGCATCTCCCCAATAATGTTGCGTAGCTTGTAAAACAACTCGTTCCCCCGGTATCCAACGAGCCAATTTATAAGGGCCAACACAAGCCGAACGCGTCGCTAAATATTTATTCCCCATATCACCATCAACAGCATGTGCTTCAAGAAGCTGCCGATCAAGCAAAGCAGAAGCATAGGATTGACCAATCATAGTCAAGATAAGATTAATAGGATAAGGCTTATCCAACTTCAGCTGTAAAGTTCTATCATCAAGAGCTTGAATATCTGTTTCAATATTGTCTTTCGTAAATCCATAGTTCATCAAAGATTGAGCATAACTCAACCCTAATTTAACAATCCGCTGCATTGACCAAGCAAGATCATGTGCCGTTGCTACGCGCCCATCATCAAATTTCAAATTATCACGAAGGTGAAAAACAACCGTTTTGCCATCATCCAAAACATCCCAAGATTGAGCCATAGCAGGACGAATTTTTGTCGGATCATGCTTATCATATTCTACCAACGCACTACAAATATTGGTTAATAATTCACTGGTAACAACTTCAACCGATTGTGCTGGATCAAAATGGCTAATTGAATCAATATTCCACGCCATTATAAACGTATTTTTCAATGGCTCGCGCATCACTGGCTTGCTCTGCGCTATCGGCATGATCCCACTTAAAAAAACGATAAATCCCAATAAAAAAATACAAAAATTCCGCAAAATGCTTTTTATTTTCATTCCATTTCTACTTTCTGAATTACACCTTGGTATTTCCATACAAAGCATCAATGAAATTCTTTGCTTTCGCACGGCAAAGCAATATATCAGCTTTGCCCCACCCCAATAACCAGCTCTATAATCGAGCTATAAATGACCTTTAACATATAAGCAAGTATCTCCAGACACATTATATGCTATACGTTTAATCTATAAAGCTTAAATAATTATGCTATTTTATATGATCAAAAGAAAAATATTGAAAGAGAGCAATAAATGCCACCGTCTGTAAATTAGGCTATAAATAGCCCCCACACACCTCTATACTTAAATTGCTTAAAACAACTTTTATACAGAGTTATGTAGAGGGATATCTTTTTTACGCACAGTACAATCATTTTTTAGATTTTACTGCACTTAATATGTCTCATATGCACTATTTTTCAATTGAGCTATAAAAAATACGTGATGCACTGTTCCAAACCCATTTTTTTATCGAAGCTGAAACAGCTACAACATTATATGGCTGAAAAACAAAGGCATAAGGCCCTTTTTGCATAAGCTCACGCTGCAAATGGGCATAGATTTTCATCCGTTTTTGTGGATCTTTTTCAAATAATGCATCTTCAACCTGCTGATTCATGTCTGGATCAAAATATCCATTTTGCCAGCTAGGATAAGCTATATTTCTAGCCTCAAACCGATTATCAGGATTATAAATAACACGCGAAGCCATCGTATGAGGATCTATCGATTCATTGTTCCATCCTATAAAAGCTGTATCAAAAGCACGTGCATAAACTTTTGAAAATAATTGCGTTCCTGCAATACGCTCAATTTCAATGCGCACACCTACTTTTGTAGCATTATCTTGAATAGACTGAGCAATCGCTGAAGCATAAGGAGATGTTCCCACCATAAAACCTATCTCGAATCCATCTGGATAACCTGCTTCGGTTAAAAGCTGTTTCGCTTTTTGAATGTCTAACTCAAAAGGCTGCCCTTCTTTTTCATCCAAAGCACCTAACATCCCGATAGGAAGAAAACTGGAACGCGGAACACCAAAGCCTTTGAAAACCGTATTGCCAAGCCCCTCATAATCAATCAAATAACGCATAGCTAAACGGACTTTTTCATTGGCAAGAATAGGGTTTGTTGTATTGAACCCCCAATAAAACATAGCAGGCAATGAAACCTTTTCCACTCTGATATCCGTTGTAGCTTGTAGATCTTCTAAAGCATCCTGCGTCAAATTACGCGCTACATCAATATCGTTTTTTTGCAATAATAAGCTCTGTGTACCCGACTCAGAAACATGACGGATAAGAATTTGTTTGAGTTTAGGTGCATCTCCCCAATAGTTGGGATTCGCACGCAGCAAAACTGCTTCTCCAGAACGCCAACTTGCCAACGTATAGGGTCCAACACAAGCCGAATGCGTGGTTAAATAATGATTTCCAAGATCACCATCTTTTTCATGTTTCATAATTGTTTCACGATCAAGCAACAAAGAAACACGATTAGCGGCAATATTGCTAAGAATAAGCTCCCCTGGATAAGGCTTATCAAATTTCATGACAACAGTTTTGTCATCTGGAGCCTGAATAGCATCATCCATCGTTTGTACCGTAATACCATATTCTGTAAACGTTGCCGCAGCTGCCATATTCAATTGAATAACCCGTTTCATACTCCAAACAAGATCATGAGCATTGGCAGGACGACCATCGAAAAACTTTAAATCATCACGTAAATGAAAAGTAATTGCCGTATGATCATCGCCTGAAATCTCCCAACTCTTTGCTAAACTTGATACCATTTTAGTTGCGTCACTTGGATCAAGATCAATCACACTATCACAAATATTGCGAATAATTTCTTCACTATAAACATCATTTATCTGAGCAGGATCAAATGTACTAATTCCATCAATATTCCAAGCCATCACGAGCGTATCAGCAGGTGTTTTTGCCGGTACTTGTTGTAAAAACATACCCATAGCGATAAGAGCAGAAATAAAAGAACTGCTCCCCTTCAAAACTTTTTCTTTAACTTTCATAAATTTTTCCTTTTCATCATATAATTAGCTATTTTGTGGTGGATTTGTAGGTTTATATCAACCCAAAATACCCTTTCGCTAGAAAGCTGGATTTTGAGACGCGAGTCGATTATTGAGATTTTAAAATACGTGAAGCTGTTTTATGGAGACACGGTACATGTCATCAATATCACTTTAAACCTGAATTCCTGACTCCACCATGGAAGAGATAAAAACTTGTTTAAGCTTAGCCCCCCTCAATAATTGAAATGCTTACACAAAAGAATCACTTCTTCAAAATCCGCGTATCAGCCTGACGATGCTGAACACAAGAAACAATCAGTGACTCAATCAAACCTCACAATCAAATCTTTTGTATATTTGATAAGCAGTGTAGCATCAAAAAACAAAGAAACACTATAAAAAGCAGTGCTCTTAAAGTCAAAAAATTTCACAAAAAATCTTATAAAATGTCAAAAAGCACAACAATTTATAGAACTTCTGCAAAAATCATTTTTGGGAATCCTTTTCTAATAGTTCCTTTTCATTAAATTGTACCTTGATAACATTTGATCTAAAATTCTACAGTCAACAGGGTAAAGAAGTTGATGCACCCATTATCTAAGTATAGAAAGATTCTTGACATTCAATTTGAACGAAAACACTGTCTTAACCAAAAAGACATTGGCAACTTTATGCCACTGAAATAATTTTTAGCAACTTTATCGACAAAAACACCCTTCAAGATGATCGTTGACAATCCCCACTGCCTGCATAAAAGCGTAACAAATAGTAGGACCAACAAATCTCCAGCCACGTTTCTTTAAATCTGTCGCAAGACGAATGGAAGCTGGCGTCATAGGATTAGCTTGCCATATCTGAAAATCCATTTTTTCAGGAAGCTCAGATTGCAACGGCTGAAAAAACCCAAAATAATGAGATAGACTGCCACATTCAGCTATAATCTCCTGCGCCTTAATGGCATTATTAATCACCGACCGAATCTTCCCTTCATGACGAACAATATTTTTATCATGCAGCAATCTTTCTATCTTGGCTTCATCATAAGCAGCAATTTTTCCAAAATCAAAATCATCAAATGCATGACGAAAATGAGCAATTTTTTTTAAAATAGTCAACCAAGAAAGCCCCGCTTGAAAACCTTCGAGACAGATTTTTTCAAACAAACAGCAATCATCAAAAACAGGTTTTCCCCATTCATTATCATGATAAGCGCAATAAAGCGGATCAGTCCCTGCCCATGAACAACGAACTTTTCCGTCTACACCCATAAGGAGCCCTGCCTCAAGCATTGAATTTACCGTATCAAAAGAGTGTTCCTTGATCATCTTCCTGCGTCTTGGTTCGTTTGGTTTTTAAGGATTGACTAAGAGTACGATCACATGTTGAAACGCTTATGTTGCCATCATAAAAATGTAAGTTGATCTGACCCGTTTCAGGCAAATCTAACAGCCGTTTAATCGGCTTATCATCTTTCCCAAACGCCAAAACAAAACCACGCTCTAAAATCTTCTGATAAGAATTGCTTTTTAAAAGCCTACACACCATCTCCATCTGAGCACGTTGTTTTTCAACTTTACGCAAAAAAGCGCGATGCAGACGCACCGTATATTCCTTCATGCTTTGTTGTGCCTTTTCACTATTCAATAAACGTGAAGAAAAACGACTACCAAGTGCATAGAAAAAATCACGTTTTTTATCGTAGCTGATACAAAGAGCACGTTGCAATCTAAATACCACTTCCATCTGAAAACGTTTTATTTCAACATTGCGTAAAAAAGCACGTTTCAAACGCACCGTGTATTCTTTCATGCTTTGTTGTGCTTTTTCACCATTCAATAAACGTGGAGAAAGACGGATACCAATTGCGTGAAAATAAAAATGCTTTTTATCGTAGCTGACACAAAAAGAGCGCTGCAAACGACTTGAAATGTCATCAAAACCACGCCGCGACAAAGCAAATAACTGATCAGAAGTAGGAAGACCACGTACCAAAGTACGCAATTTTTGTTGATAAGAATCAAAACAACGCGCAAGTCCCATGCGAAGACGGGCACCAAGTGATGCAACTTGCACTTCAAGATCAAGCTTAACCGGAACAGCCTTTTCTGCTGCTCCTGTAGGCGTTGGTGCCCGCCAATCAGCAACATAATCAATCAAGGTCCAATCTGTTTCATGACCAACTGCAGAAATAATCGGAATAGTAGATGCACTAACAGCGCGAACCACCGATTCGTCATTAAACCCCCACAAATCTTCTAAACTACCACCCCCACGAGCAACAATAATCAAATCAGGCCTTACGACAACACCATCTAAAGGAAGCGCGTTAAATCCTTCAATAGCAGCTGTTACTTCTCGACCACTCGTTTCACCCTGAACCCGAACAGGCCATACCACAATATGCAAAGGAAAACGATCTGATATACGATGAATAATATCGCGAATAACAGCTCCTGTTGGTGATGTCACAACGCCTATAGTTTGAGGCATATAAGGCAAAGGTAACTTCTTTGATGTATCGAAAAGACCTTCATCGGAAAGCTTTTTCTTACGATTTTCTAAAAGTGTCATCAAAGCGCCAACTCCCGTTGGCTCGAGGGTGTCAATGACAATTTGATATTTTGATGACCCCGGATAAGTCGTCAGCTTTCCTATAGCGATCACTTCCATCCCTTCTTCAGGAGGAAATTTAAGTT
The DNA here is from genome assembly GCF_026930145.1 of Bartonella sp. A05. Lineage (GTDB taxonomy): Bacteria > Pseudomonadota > Alphaproteobacteria > Rhizobiales > Rhizobiaceae > Bartonella. The sequence goes on from NZ_JANHOJ010000003.1 coordinate 221,056, forward strand.
TTCCCATAGTGCTGCGCCAAATAACAGCCTCTAAACGAGCTTTATCATCCTTCAAAGCAAAATAGGCATGACCTGAAGCATGCACGCCATGATAACCCGATATTTCCCCACGTACCCGCACATAACCAAATTTATCCTCAACAACGCGTTTTAAAGCACTCGCTATTTCAGAAACACTGAATTCTGCTATATTTGTTGCAACGGGCTTTTCAGTAAATAAATCCATCATATCTTTAAATTCGCCTACATTGAAACATTCAATCCTAACATCTACACAAACACATCTATACCGGAATGAATAACATCCTTATAAGATAGGATATCGTGAAACCATATTCTATGCACAACATATTACGCGCCTTCAATAGGTTATAAACTCCTATCGAAATCGAGTCCTACAAATAGGAGTACAATGTGCAAAAAAATCCTTCTGAAACTCAAGAAAAAACCGCGTTCACTAATAAAAAACATATTGGTCATATGACCTAAAATCCCAACCAAACACATAAAGGAAGAACTCGCTATTCTTTCTCTGTTATCTTTACACCTTTGTATTGTGGTTATAGCCTATTCTCAGCCACATCAAATGAACGATTTTTTTTAACTCGGTAAATAACAGGATTTGTTATCTTTACAAACTGCTTCCATATGTTCTTTACAGCAAAAAGAAAGTATCTTAATCTTTCTTTTAAGTTTTTCGAAAAATCAAACGCGATAAAAAACCTGTAACCACAGCCAAAAATACGGCAGCTATTCCATACAAAACACTGTGTTTGTGTGCCCCGTAGAAAATAGTATAGGCAATATGCGCCTTAACAATTTCAAGAGTTGTTGTTGCACTGTCAATAAACTGACCATCGCGGAAAAGATAAGCACGCACACAATAACGCCCAACAGGAACATTTGCAGGCAACGGAAAATACGCTATAAACAACGAGCCAGAGTTAAAATGAACCCTTCCGATTCCCTCACTATAAAGTTTTTTAGCTTTTTGCAACTTTATCAACTCATCCCGAAAAACTTGGATTTTCTCTTGATCCAATTCATCCGTCTGCAAAAAAAAATAGGACAATCCTAAGCCTAATCGTTTATAGACTTCAGCGCTAGTAATATCACGAATATCACGTGTCGTCGCTATTGAATAAAATACAGGAGCATTTTGAAAAATCAAAGAATCTGCATTAACCCAAACCCCAGCATTTCGCTTTTTTTCCCGTATGATAATCGGTCGAGATTGCCCCTCCAAACTAACAACGACATCATAGCGATTTTGTTGACGAAACAACGGATTCATATTTTCCAGAACACCCGCAATATACAGATCACGACCAGAAAAATTTGCACCAACCATTATTGTATTTGTTGTAACGATAACTTGAATAGTTTCACGAGAAATGGGGGCTATTTTTTCACCAGCGTGTACCAAGGTAGAAAAAAGAATGACACAAAACCAGCTGATAATGATATATAAGGGAAATAAGTGACCCATTTTTATCTCATAACAATGGTCAAAGAAAACAGATTATCGGGACGTATAAATAATTGGAATGCTAAACGCATACAAACAATTAAGACAAGACACGCAAGTGCCATACGTAATTGTTCAGCATTTAATTTTCGTCCTGCCCATAGTCCATATGGTGCACCGATACCTCCACCAACCATAAGTAAAAAAGCTAAAACAATATCAACAGACTGATTACTCACACTTTGCAAAAGTGTGGTTAAAGCCGTTACAAACGTAATTTGAAAAAGTGAAGTTCCAATCACGACACTGGTCGAAACGCGCAAAAGGTAGATCAATGCTGGCACCATAATGAAACTTCCACCAATTCCCATAATAGAAGATAATAACCCAACAATTAATCCAATCCCTAAAACTGGAATAATGCTTACGTAAATCATCGACGTCCGAAAACGCATTTTGAACGGCAACCGATGAATCCAATTATGCTGACCAGGACGGCGAATACTGATTTTTTGTCCTCTACGCTGCCGCAACATAGAAGACCAACTTTCAATGACCATCAAGCTTCCCACACTCCCAAGAAGCACCACGTAAAGGAGAGAAATAATTAAATCTAACTGTCCTAATTCTCTCAGAATAGAGAAAATTTGAATTCCGACCAAAGAGCCGATTCCTCCTCCAATCGCCAAAAGAATACCAAGCTTGATATCAAGGCTACGTCTTTTAAAATGCGTAATCGCCCCTGTCACAGATGATGCAATCATCTGATTGGCCCCTGTTCCAACAGCAATAGCGGGAGGAATATTACAGAAGATCAATAAAGGTATGATTAAAAAACCACCACCAACTCCAAAAAGACCTGAAATAAAACCAACAACCGCCCCCATACCAATCAAGATCAGTATATTAAGTGACATTTCAGCAATTGGTAAATAAATACTCACTTATGGGACTTTCAATACACAATTTGAGGTTTGTTTTAGATAATTTGCAAATCCTACGTTAATAATCTTTGTTGCATTTTTAAAGTGACAATTTCAAATATTACATATAATCCTTATAAAGCTATTAAATTTGGGGCACTCTCTCTGTTTATCTCTGTATTAACTTATTAAGAAACAACATAAAAGTTATAAAAACGAGATCAACTTGCAAAATTACAAAGACATAAACGTTCTCATGACCGTAAACGCAGTAACTAAAAAGCGTAGCGGAACTTTTTTACGTAATAACTCCAACAAAATGTCCACAGTTAACACTCACTTATTCTTCCAGATGAATAACAGAATACAAAAAACGCTGTAAAGTTTATATAATTAAAAAACCAATTATGGTAAAGATTCAGTTTTTAACGATTTAGTTTCTCATAATTGTTACTATAAACTTATTCGTATAAACAAAGAGGATCATCATGAAAATAATTGTCGCTGTCAAACGTGTTGTTGATTATAATATCAAGATACGTGTTAAACCTGATGGCTCAGGTGTTGATCTGTCTCATGTGAAAATGTCTATGAATCCTTTTGATGAAATCGCTGTGGAAGAAGCAATCCGCCAAAAAGAATCCGGTAAAGTTTCAGAAGTTGTTCTTGTTTCAATTGGACCAGAAGCAGCGCAAGAAACCTTAAGAACAGGACTTGCAATGGGTGCTGATCGCGCTATCCTCGTAACAACTGAAGAAACACTCGAACCCTTAGCAATCGCAAAAACGCTCAAAGCCATTATTCATGAAGAAAAACCAGATATGGTCTTTTTAGGCAAACAAGCCATTGATGACGATAGCAACCAAACCGGTCAAATGCTCGCAGCTGTTCTTGGTTGGGGGCAAGCAACTTTCGCCTCGCATCTCAACATAGACAACAAACATGCAACCATTACCCGCGAAGTGGATGGCGGTACACAAACTATTTGTCTGCCTCTGCCCATGGTTATGACCGTTGATTTGCATTTAAATGAGCCGCGCTATACCTCTCTTCCCAATATTATGAAAGCTAAAAAGAAATCTATTGAACAAAAGGCTATTGCTGATCTTTGTGTAGACACACGAGCGCGTTTAAATGTGCTTAACGTTGAAGAACCAAAACCCCGTCAAACTGGAGTAAAAGTAACCAATACAGCAGAGCTAATCAGCGAGCTAAAAAAAATCAATCGCATTTAAAATGCAATAAAAATTTAGCAAATAACAATGCATAAAAAGGAAATAATTTATGGCAATCCTTTTATTAGCCGAACATAATAATCATTCCTTAGCAGTAGAAACAGCAAAAGCACTCACTGCAGCTCAATCGATTAGCAGTGATATTGACATTTTAGTTTGTGGAACAATGGTTCAAGCTATTGCTGAAAAAAGTTCTCAACTGACTGGAGTGCGGCAAGTTCTTATCGCTGAAGCCGATTACTTAGCACATCAATTAGCCGAACCGATGGCAGCAACAATCGTCGAACTCTCCAATGAGTATGACGTTATTATGGCTGCTTCCACATGCACCGGCAAAAATGTGATGCCACGTGTAGCGGCTCTTCTTGACCTAATGCAAATTTCAGACATTATCGCTGTAGTCACACCTGATACCTTCAAGAGACCAATTTATGCAGGCAATGCTATTGAAACTGTTCGTGCAAATGATCACAAAAAAATTATAACTGTACGCACAGCTTCTTTCGCACCAGCACCCCAAGGAAATACTGCTGCACCCATTAAAACAATAACACCAGCTCCTAACCCAAATCTTTCTTCTTTTGTTAAAGAAGAAACCAACAAAAGTGATCGCCCTGACCTGACCTCAGCACGTGTCATTATATCAGGCGGCCGTGGGCTTGGTTCGCAGGAACAATTTATGAAGCTCCTTTTGCCCCTCGCTAATAAGCTCGGAGCAGCCTTAGGCGCTAGCCGAGCAGCAGTTGATGCAGGATATGCACCCAATGATTGGCAAATTGGACAAACAGGAAAAATCGTTGCTCCTGAACTCTATATTGCCGTCGGCATCTCCGGTGCTATTCAACATTTAGCCGGCATAATGGACGCACAAGTTATTGTTGCCATTAATCAAGATGAAGAAGCTCCCATCATGCATATTGCTGATTATGCTCTTGTGGGCGATCTTCACCACATCCTTCCTGAATTGGAAAAAGCTTTATAAGCTATGAGTGCAAATATGCAGCACCAACGCGAAAGTATGGAATTTGATATCGTGATTGTAGGCGCTGGCCCAGCAGGTCTTTCTGCGGCCATTCATCTAAAACAAATCAATCCCGAACTTTCTGTCATAATTCTCGAAAAAGGTGCTGAAATTGGCGCTCATATTCTATCCGGTGCAGTCGTTGATCCCATCGGCATCGACACCCTCTTACCAGAATGGAGAAATGAACAAAACCATCCCTTTAAAACACCTGTCAGCAGCGATCAATTTTTTCTGCTAAAACCAAAGAAAGCCAAATTATTTCCCAATATTTTTCTCCCAAAAATCTTATCAAATGACGGGTGCTACATCGTTTCTCTTGGTGATGTCTGCCGTTGGCTAAGCAAAAAAGCCGAAGCGCTTGGCGTTGAAATCTATCCCGGTTTTGCCGTATCACACACCCTTCACAATGATAACGGTGCCATTATTGGTGTCCTCACAGGGGATATGGGACTTGAAAAAGATGGAACACCCGGAAAAAATTATATGCCCGGCATGGCCTTACTGGCAAAATACACGTTAATTGCAGAAGGAGCGCGTGGCTCAATTGCAAAACAATTGATGCAAAAATTCGATCTCAATAAAGATTGTGAACCACAGAAATTTGGTCTTGGCCTTAAAGAACTTTGGGAAGTTAATCCCAAAAAACATAAACTTGGTTTAGTGCAGCATTTCACCGGCTGGCCACTAGATAATCATACTGGTGGCGGAGGTTTTCTCTATCACCTAGAAAACAATTTGATTTCTATCGGCTTTGTTGTACATTTAGATTATAAAAATCCTTATCTCTCTCCTTTTGAAGAGTTTCAACGTTTTAAAACACATCCGGCATTATACGAAATCTTTAAAGACGCAAAACGCCTCGCCTATGGTGCTCGCGTCATCAACGAAGGTGGATGGCAATCTGTCCCAAAACTCACCTTCCCCGGCGGGGCACTCATTGGTTGTTCCGCTGGATTTGTTAATGTTCCCCGTATCAAAGGATCACATAACGCCATATTATCCGGTATATTAGCTGCCGATAAAATCGCTGCTGCATTAGCTCAAGGTCGCGCCCATGACGAAGTCAAAGAAATAGAAGAGCAGTGGCGCACTGGTCCCATTGGAAAAGATCTTTATAAAGCCCGCAACGCTAAACCGCTTTGGGCAAAATACGGTACAAAATATGGAATTAAGCTTGCTGGTTTTGATATGTGGTGGCAACAGCTTTTCGGCTTTTCCCTATTTCAAACATTACCACACGGAAAAGCGGACTACGCATGTCTTGAACCAGCAGAAAAATTTCAACCTATTGTTTATCCAAAACCAGATGGTATCGTGACTTTTGACCGTCTCTCAAGTGTTGCTCTTTCCAATACCCACCATGAAGACAATCAACCCTGCCATTTAAAAGTAGTATCACTAGAAAAACAAAAAAACTCTGAATATACAATTTATGGAGGACCTTCTACACGCTATTGCCCTGCTGCTGTCTATGAATGGCAAAACCAGAATCATGCAACCTATATCATAAACGCCTCAAACTGCATACATTGTAAAACATGCGATATCAAAGACCCCAACAAAAATATCAATTGGATTTGTCCGCAGGGGGGTGAAGGGCCTGTTTATCCGAATATGTAACAGCGCCTTATCCTCTTATTTTGCAAAAATCAGAGACTATAAAACTAAATCCATAATATAGCGCTTCCATTCCGTAAAAATCCCAAATACCAAACTGCCATTGAACTTGCAAAGTAAACAGCTTATCGATGAAACCCACATTGACGTAAAAGAAAACAGAAATATCATAAATAACGTTCTCAAAATGAGAAACATTCGCCATATTCTCTATAATTGAAAGTGAAACCATTATCACTTTTTGTACAAATAAATATTACAAACTTTTGGATATCATTAAAAACATCTTTGGCGATATGCACAACTATCGAAGCAATAATAACCTATTCTGTTCTCTAATTGCTTATTTCAACAACGAAATGCTCTTATCGCTGTCATGTCTACCATCAATAACATTGGCAAAAACATTGGCAAATCAGAGATATCTATTGAAAACATTATGAGTATCTCAACTCATTGCAATACAATCCTTTGATTTCTCTTAATAAGGCATTACGTTATAAAAAGGTGGCACCATCACTGCCAATCTATTAATCAGTCAACTTAGACCTACAGCCGCATCTCGATACCACTTATAATATTACGGTATCATGCCTATCAAATACAAAATCAATCTTTTGCCATTCTCCTCACCATTCCGTTGAGATCGGAAAAAAATAATTATCAAGTATTTTTTGAATTTAAAGCATTCATTGTTTGCAAAGCAGCCTCAAGAGCTGTTGTTAAAGCGGCTCGTCCTCCTTGACGAGAAAAACAGCTGGACACAAGTTCATTTGTTCCTCCTTTGGTTGAAAATTCTCTCTCGAGCAGTGTAAAATTAATGGATGTTTGCCCATTATTTACTGCTATTTTGCGCATTTCATCAGAAAGATTACCAAACATCATGGTAAGAAAATCTACCGACTTCTGTTTTTCCAACCCCTGCTTCACCAGCCATTGATGCGCTGTTTCCATAAAATTAAAATAAACCCCCATCAGTGAACCGGCTGTCATAAAAAGATTAAACTGATCTTCCTCATCAAGGACCAATGCCCCACCCAATGCATCAAATAGAGTGCGTAAAAATGGATGCTCAGGATAAATTGGTGTCAAATTTTTGCATTCCGCTACAAAAGGCAATGGAACAGCTCGATAAACTTTATGATTTATCCATTTTTCAACCTCTGATGCTTCCGCCATAGCAAGCACAGAAACAACAAGTTGTTCGGGACGAAACCTAAGAGAACGCAATACTTCTTCTGCAATTTGATTAGGCAAACAAAGAAAAACGCAATCACTGGCATCCAGCAACGCTTGATTGCTTTCAGCAATTGTAACTTTATCATAATCACGTGCAAGACGTTCTGCTATTTGTACACTGCGTGGCGAAACAATAATTGAAGGCACATCAAAAGTGCTCGCCATTAAGCCATCCACCATTGAAGAGCTAATTTTACCGGTTCCCAAAAAGCCAATTTTCATTTCCATTCCTCATTCTTATCATTAAAATAGGACCAACCAGCGCTCAGTATTCTTCACCGTCATAGATTTACGCTTAACAAGGGGTTCAACCTAATCACGATTACCTTTAGCGACTTTTGAAGCATAACTTTTCAGATAAAAAAATAAAGGTCAAGCACAAACAAAAAAAGCTAATGTGCATCACTTTTTAAGCATAATATCAATTTTTTGTAATACATATAAAAGATTGAAAATACTATGTTTTTATATAATCCATTCAATAGATTTATTCATTATCCATACCACCCACTCATAACGTTAAAATGAATGAAATGCTTTAAGCATTATGATTTTAAAACGACATACAGGCCATTCACTCATCAGATTTAAAAAACGCTGGAATATGACGTGGCAAACGCCATGGTAAAATAGCAATTAGATCAAAACGTACGCATAAACGAGAATAATCTTTCTGTCGTGCCAACCAAATATTTGCTGCTGCCTCAATGCGTTTTTCATTCATCCGACCAACGGCATTCATTGCTTCAGCTAATGTTGAACGCGCTTTTACCTCAACCATTAAAACAAGATTTCCACGTCGTGCAATTAAATCAATTTCACCACACTTTGTTTTAAAACGAATTGCTGCAATATGAAAACCTTTCAAACGCAACCACCAAGCTGCCAATTTCTCTGCACGAACACCACGATAAAAAGATTCCTGTCTGCGTTTTTTCTGCATAATTCTTATGTACCCTTTAAAAGGGTCAAACGCTGAAAAAGTTCCTGCTTTTTTAAACCTGTTTTCTTTACTGCTAAAGCAGCCGCCCGAGAAGCAGAATGCATACTGGCCAATTCTAATAATATCTCATCAATTTCTTGAGTACTCATCGTCTCTACAGAGATGATCGCTTCTCCAATCAGCACAACAATTTCTCCACGGATCCGCGTTTTTTGCCCATATTGTTCAAGCAAATCGCCTAAATTGGATACATCTACTGTTTCAAATTTTTTTGTTAATTCGCGACAGATAGCAGCGGGTCTATCAGCCGTAAAAATTGCTACCATATCTTGCAAAGTTTCTACAAGACGGTGAGGCGATTCATAAAAGACTAAAGTCGCAGGAATGGATTTTAATTGTTCCAACCGTTTTTGACGTTGCGCTTTCTTCGCACTTAAAAAACCTGCAAAGAAAAAACTATCCGTAGGAAGACCTGTTGTTACAATAGCAGCCAAAAGAGCCGACGCACCGGGAATTGGAACAATTTTGTGACCAGCGCTACGCGCTTCTCTCACCAATCGAAACCCCGGATCAGAAATCAGTGGCGTTCCAGCATCTGATACAAGTGCTACCGTTTTATTTTCTGCTAAAGCCTCTAAAAGTCTTACCCCTGCTTTGTGCGCATTATGCTCATGATAAAGTACCGGATTTTTCTGAATGCCGTAGCGTTCCAACAAAATACGCGCCATCCGTGTATCTTCACAAGCTAAAATATCAACTCCTGCAAGGACTTGCAAAGCACGAATGGTTATATCTGTAAGATTTCCGATGGGAGTTGCCACCAAATACAGCGCTGATTCTAAAACTGGTGCAGAATAAGCATGACCGCCTATAAAATATTCTTTTTCACGCATATTCAACTACTCAAACTTCATATCCGCTGCTCCATCCGCCTAGCTCTCAACGACAATCACCAACCATTTCTGCCAATATTTTCTTTGCCGCCGCCAAAGGATCGACTGCTTGAATAATAGGCCGTGCTACAACAAGATGACTTGCCCCAGAATCCAATGCTTTTCTTGGCGTCATAACCCGCTTTTGATCACCTGTATCGCCTCCCGCAAGACGAATCCCTGGTGTTACCAATGCCATATCCGCCCCGATAACTTTTCGCAAATGTTTTGCTTCAAGCGCTGAGGCAACAATTCCTCCCATTCCTGCTTGCCGCGCTTGCTCAGCTCTTTTAAGCACCAAATCTTTTAGATTGTCTCTATAACCCGCATTTTGCAAATCGGTCTCATCCATCGACGTCAAAACTGTCACACCCAACAAACATAAATCACTTCCTTGAACCGCTGCTACAGCTGCTTGCATCGCTTTTGGATAAGCGTGTAACGTTAGCATTGAAACGCCCAATTTTGCAATGTTTTCTACAGCCTTTGCAACAGTATGATCTATATCCAGCAATTTCATATCGAAAAATACTTTTTTGTTCGCCCGAATAAGATCTTGGATAAATTCCATTCCCCCAGCAAAAGCAAACTGATAACCAATTTTATAAAAACTGACATGATCGCCCAATTGCGTGACCAATGTCTCCGCTTGTTTAATATCTGGAACATCTAATCCAACAATAAGGCGTTCACGCATTGCAATGGCCATCAACACACTCCATCCTAATATATTACAAGATCGTTTTATCTTGTGAGGCCCATGAACATGAAAAAATCTCAAATTCAAGAAAGCCTATTTCTCACCTGATTAATAATTGCACGATAAATCTTGGCATAATTCCCTTCAGGCTCAGCCACAAAAATCGGCACCCCATCATCTGAAGAAGACCGTAAAACAGCATCAAGCGGCACCTCTGCCAAAAAAGGAATACCCCGGCTTTCTGCTTCTGCACGCGCCCCACCATAGCCAAAAATATCATAACGTTTTCCCGTATCAGGCGCAATAAAATAACTCATATTCTCAATAAGCCCTAAAATAGGAATATCGACTTTCATAAACATTTCCATCGCTTTACGGGCATCAACCAAAGCAAGATCCTGCGGGGTAGAAATAATCAACGCTCCTGTTAAACATACATTTTGAGCAAGTGTTAATTGGGCATCTCCTGTTCCCGGCGGCATATCAACCACCAAAACATCAAGAGAACCCCACAAAACATCTCTTAGCAATTGAATTATAGCCGCCATCACCATGGGACCACGCCATACCATTGGCTTTTCTTCTTCAATCAGAAACCCCATCGACATTAACTTAAGGCCAAATTTTTCAAGAGGTTGAAGTTTCTTTCCATCAACTAGCTCTGATTTTCGATTAACAAGTCCTGTCAAACGTGGCAGTGATGGACCATAAATATCCGCATCCATCAAGCCCGTTTTGAAACCAGCATCTTGTAAGGCTAAAGCGACATTAATCGCCGTTGTAGATTTTCCAACTCCCCCTTTTCCAGAAGCAACCGCAATAACATGCCTAATACCTTCTATTGGCATTTTTCTAAGCAATGCACGCGCTTTATGTTTTGGAGAAGCAAAAAACGCATCTTTGTGCGATTGAGAAAGTATCCTTGATTTTTTCTCTGCTGTAAGCGTTACAACAACAGATTCGACTCCATCTATAGCCCGCACGACCTCTTCAGCTGTGCGACGTAACTGTTCCCATTCCTGCACACGCCCATCAGGAACCGTAATGGAAAAAAAAACCTTGCCATCAGCAATTAATATTTCCGAGAGAAGTCCTAGCGATATAATATCGCTTTTCAAATCTGGCCCTTTAATTTTACGTAATTCGTGGCGGATAGTTTCACGTATGATAGGATCCACGCTCTTTCCTCTTTGTACAAATGCTGGAAAATACAGCAATAAGGATGAAAAAAAATCAGGTCAACTGTTGTCTAAATGTTCCCTTCTTTTCTTTATCAGAAAAATAAAGTTAAGCATATTATGCTTTACCTTTCTCAAAATGCTAAATCATCCCCACGCAAAAAGCTTCAGAACATAAACTCTGTGCAAAATCTCATAACCAATATTGCATCCTACGATCACGTTATGAAGTGTTCTAAAATTCTTTTCAAGAGCTAAAACTGAGCATCCTTCTTTTATGCTGTACAATACAACGATGAATATTCAGAATTACATCTATAGTCATAAAAACAACGCTTCACCATTCTCTCTTTAAATCATCAATTTTTGCTTTAAGCTTAATTTTTTTATTGTTCATTCTTAAATACAGGAAAAACAAGGACAAACTAAGTTATTATAACTCAACAGAACTGCTGAAAACTTACTGAGAATATTAATAATCTTTTCGCATTTTTCCTAAAATAGAAAAGTAATCTAAGATTGACTTTTTTCAGACTTTTTCTTATAGGATTACAATCTACGTCGAAAGTCGTCGAACATAACAGGATAAAACTGTTTATCGAGTGTGTAATTGCACTATAGAATCAAGAAGGGCCGCATACCCGCGGTATTTAAATAAATGAAACGTACTTACCAACCCTCTAAACTCGTTCGTAAACGCCGCCATGGGTTTCGTGCTCGGATGGCGACAGCTGGTGGTCGTAAAATTCTTGCAGCTCGGCGTGCTCGCGGACGTAAGCGTTTATCCGCTTGATAGTTTAAGCTTTCACAACAAATTGAGTGTTTTGAGTTATTCTCTTACAGGTGAAGTGTTTATTATAAACATCAAATGCTTGTCTTTTTTAGAAATTTAATGGAACTGAGAAGCGTCATTTATGAAGAAAAAATATCCCTGCCGTATTCGTAAAAGAGCGGACTTTTTAGCTGTACGGACAGGGGAAAAACGACGTGGTCCTTTGTTTCTTCTTGAAGTTAAATCCCGTGAACGACCAGCTGAAATGCAACATCTTCCGGCTGCACGTGTGGGCTTTACTGTAACGCGTAAAAATGGCAATGCTGTTAAACGCAATCGCATAAAAAGGCGTCTGCGCGAAGCGGTTCGGGTCGGGTTATCAAGCAACATAGAAGCAGGAACAGACTATGTGATTGTGGCGCATCGAGATGCACTTCATGCACCTTTCACATCTCTTATAAGTGAATTAAGCCGACGGATGAAACCAAGAACAAAAAATCCGCAACGGTAATAGGATAGTAAGAATGGAATATAATCGCAATTTCTTTATCGCCATTGGATTGTCCCTTATTGTTTTTGTCGCATGGCATTTTATTTATGTGGTTCCCCAACAAAAAAAGATGCAAGAAACGCGAGCAATTACACAGCAATTATCAAAACAAAATACAGAACTTCCTAATGCTGATGCTTATATCTCTGATGCCGCGCGGACATTGGAACCTATAACCAATCGCCCAATGACACCTGAACTCCGTGATGCGGAATTGGCCAAAACAAACCGTATTATGATTAAAACTGATGAACTTGAAGGCTCCATTAATCTCGTTGGTGCACAATTTGATGATCTTTGGCTCAAAAAATATCATCGAACTGTTGATAAAACATCGCCTCAAATTGCTTTACTAAACCCTCATGGATTCAAGACAACCTATCTTGCTGAATTTGGTTTTACGAGTTCATCCCTAAAAGCCTTACCACAATCGAATACACAGTGGCAGATAGAAGGTGATAATACAACGTTAACTCCTTTAACACCCGTCATCTTAGTTTATAATAACGGACAAGGGCAAATTTTCCGCCGTATTCTTTCAGTTGATAATCATTATATGTTTACTATTGAAGACTCGATTAGTAACGAAAGTGACAATCCTATATCTCTTTCCTCTTATGCTCGAGTTGCACGCACTGCCCCACCAGAACATGAAAATGCAACCTTTTTGCTCCATGAAGGCATGATCGGTATTGCAGGAAATTCGCTTAAAACTGAAAAATATAAAGACTTAGCAGAAATGAGCCCCAATCCCGAAAATGGCCAGAGGAGTGTGACTTTTCCCAACGTCATGGGAGGCTGGATTGGCATTACTGATAAATATTGGGCTGTAGCGGTTATTCCCCCACAAGATAAGGAATATGAGAGTCGTTTTATTTATTTTGACCAACTGAACACACACTATCAATCTGACTTGCGCAACAAACTTTTAACGATTTCTCCTCATGAGACAAAAACCATCACCAACCGCCTCTTTGCTGGTGCAAAAGAAGTTGAAGCCATTAATCACTATCAAAATCAGTTACAAATTAAGAAATTTGGTCTTTTGATTGATTGGGGCTGGTTTGACTTCATCACTAAGCCAATGTTTTCTCTCATTGATTTTCTTTACAAACAAACAGGTAATTTTGGTATCGCTATTCTTCTTACCACAGTGCTCTTAAAAGCGTTTTTGTTCCCGCTGGCAAATAAATCCTATAAATCTATGGCACGTATGAAACTTATGCATCCCATGATGCAGGAAATCAAAGAAAAATATGCGAATGACCGAACGAAACAACAACAAGCAATAATAGAATTATATAAAACCCAGAATATCAATCCACTCGCTGGCTGCTGGCCAGTACTTGTTCAGTTTCCGATATTTTTTGCTCTTTATAAAGTTCTTTATATCACCATTGAAATGCGGCATGCGCCTTTCTTTGGTTGGATTCAAGATTTAGCAGCACCTGATCCCACTTCTATTTTTAATCTATTTGGTTTATTGCCTTATGCAGTGCCGGCGTTTCTAGTAATTGGTGCATGGCCTTTAATCATGGGGATCACAATGTTCCTACAAATGCAAATGAATCCATCTCCCTCAGATCAAACACAAGCCACCCTTTTTATGTGGATGCCAGCTATCTTTACCTTTATGTTAGCATCCTTTCCTGCAGGCCTTGTCATTTATTGGGCATGGAACAATACTTTATCGATTATTCAGCAAAGCATTATGATGAAACGTCAAGGCGTTAAAATTGAGCTTTTGGATAACCTTAAAGCTCTTGTATGCAAGAAACCTAGAAAAGAAGTGCATAAATGACACATTGTCCTGCTCTTTCTGGACTTTTTTCTCGTAATTGGATTTTCATTCGCGGTGTTCCCTCGATAAAATTTCTTCCACCTGAGGGACCACCAGAAATTGCATTTGCGGGACGTTCTAATGTCGGAAAATCTTCCCTCATCAATGCCCTTGTCCGACAAAAAAATTTAGCGCGTACATCAAATACACCAGGGCGGACTCAAGAACTCAATTATTTTATACCTGATTTCAGTAGCCAACCAGGTGATCTCCCTCCTATGGCTCTCGTAGATACGCCTGGTTATGGTTTTGCAGAAGCTCCCAAAAATCTGGTTGATGCATGGACACAGCTGATTTTCAACTATTTACGGGGTCGCACAACACTCAAACGCGTTTATGTTTTAATTGATTCACGCCATGGAATTAAAAAAAATGATGCAGATGTTCTTGATCTTCTTGATAAAGCCGCTGTCTCTTACCAAATTGTTTTAACCAAAAGCGATAAAATTAAATCGAGTGCGCTTGAAAACGTAATAACAACAACAAAAATAAATCTTCTAAAACATCCAGCCGCTTATCCCGAGTTGATAGCCACTTCTTCAGAAAAAGTTGTAGGTTTAGAAGAATTACGTGCAGCTATTTTGCAAGCAATAACACGATAAAATATACCTCTATCTTTGTTATAAATACAACTTAATGTTATAAACATAACTTCTGTTCGTTGTTAATAATCTTGTACTTACAGTAAAGTACCTTTATAAAATTTCTGTTACCTTAAAGAATCCATCGACTCTATTGGATCATATAAACTATGCTGACACTTTTTCATTATCCTCTATCTTCTGCTTCCCGCTTCATACGTCTTATTCTGGAAGAATATGGTGTAGACATTCATCTAATAGAAGAGCATGAATGGGCAAGAAGACCTGAATTTCTTGCACTTAATCCGGCTGGTAATTTACCCGTTCTTCTTGCTGAATGCGAAATCCCGTTATCTGGAGCCACTGTTATTTATGAATATTTAGATGAAACACGTGGTGGACTAAGACAAGAAAAAAAATTTTTTCCCGAAAATCCTCTAAAACGTGCGGAGGTGCGTCGTCTTAACGACTGGTTTTTAAACAAATTTGAAAATGAAATCACACGCCATATTATGCGAGAACGAATCTATAAACTTGAAATGCCGTTAGCTATTGGTGGCGGAGCTCCTAATTCGCAAATTTTACGCAATGCACGTGCCAATATTCCACCACATATGAACTATCTAAATTGGCTCTGTGCATCTCGCGACTGGTTGGTTGACTCTGAAATATCCTATGCGGATCTAGCAGCAGCAGCTTCTATTTCTGTCCTTGATTTTCTGGGAGAAATTGACTGGGAGAAATTTTCTTCTGCTCGAGAATGGTATATGCGAATTAAATCGCGTCCTTCCTTTCGTTCTCTTTTAACTGACCGCATTCGAGGCATTGCACCAAGCCCTCATTATGCAGATCTTGACTTTTAAGCAGATTACAGAAAGGATAATCCCATCACATCATAAAACACAAACCAATTAAGATAACTGAAATTATGAATAATATGTGTATAACAAAATAAAAATAACGTTGACTTTTATCTATAATATCTCCTCTCCATATACAAAACTTATGCATTATAGGAAATAATATATCGATGCAGCAACATATTCTTCAAAATATTTTGAACAATCTTTGCTCTGCATTCATGCTGTTTCTTCTATAATGATAACCAATGTATTTCTTGTCATAAGTGTATACAAACCAACTATTAGATTAAACACCAAACCTGCGAACGATTTTTTTCTATATGGAAAAAGAACTGTTGGAAAGAGCAAGAGAATTTGCCTATAATTAAAAATAAAGCGTCATAAGGAGAAGGATATGCGCCTTACAATTGTTGGTGCTAATGGCAGAATGGGACGTGAGCTGATTGCAGCTATCCAGCACAGAAAAGATATTGAGCTCAGTACTGTACTTGTACGCCAAGAGTCACCTTTCGTAGGAAAAGACGCCAGCATTTTGATTGGTTCAGAACATCTCGGAGTGCGCGTCACAGATAATCCAGAAGATGCCTTTTCTCACACAGAAGGTATTTTAGATTTCACTCAGCCACAAGCCAGTGTGGCGTATGCTAATTATGCGGCTCAAAAAGGTCTTGTTCATATTATTGGAACAACTGGATTTAGCAAAGAGGAAGATACACAAATTGCCGCTTTCGCGAAACATACAACCATTGTTAAATCCGGAAATATGAGCCTTGGCGTTAATCTGTTGGCGAATCTTGTGAGAAAAACAGCTAAAGCCTTAGACGCTGATGATTTTGATATTGAGATTTATGAGATGCATCATTCTAACAAAGTTGATGCCCCTTCTGGAACAGCTCTTTTTCTTGGAAATGCAGCAGCCAAAGGCCGCAACGTTACGCTTAAGGATGTTTATGTTAACGAACGCAATGGCTATACAGGACAACGTAAAAAAGGCACTATTGGCTTTGCCTGCTCACGAGGTGGAACTGTCATTGGCGACCACAGTGTTACTTTCGCAGGCTCCAATGAACGCATCATTCTTTCACATTCAGCACAAAAACGTTCTATTTTTGCTAATGGTGCCTTAAAAGCAGCTTTATGGGCACAGAATCGCGAAAATGGTCTTTATTCAATGCTCGATGTTTTAGGATTGGATGATTAATGTTCAACAGTCAATAACTCTACTGTAGGATATTCATAATGGGACGCACGCTTGTATTAATTCGTCATGGACAAAGTGAATGGAATAGCAAAAATCTGTTCACTGGTTGGAAAGATCCAGATTTGACAGAAAAAGGCCACGCAGAAGCAATAACAGCAGGAAAGAATTTAAAAGCAGCGGGTTTTAAATTTGATATTGCTTATACCTCCACTCTACAGCGTGCACAAAAAACAGCTCAACATATTTTGGCACAGATAGGACAACCGGATCTACAATTGGTGAAAAATTCAGCATTGAATGAACGCAACTATGGGGATCTATCTGGTCTGAATAAAGATGAAGTACGTCAACGATGGGGACAAGAACAAGTGCATATATGGCGTCGTTCTTATGCCATTGCCCCACCTAGTGGAGAAAGTCTGCGTGATACCGGTGCACGTGTTTGGCCTTATTATATTCACCATATTCAACCTTATATTTTGCGCTCTCAAACTGTTTTGGTAGCAGCGCATGGCAACTCTCTTCGTGCTCTTATTATGGCAATCGAAGGCCTCAGCAGTGAAGAAATCATAACGACAGAACTTGCCACGGGTATTCCAATTATTTATGAGTATAATGCTGACTCAACAATTTTATCAAAGAAGATCATCGAACATTAGATAATTAAAATACAATCGATTCAATAACTTATATTTCATGTTTTTTCAGTTAATCAATAAATTTCTATAATTTTATTGACAGAATTGTTTCATAAGCCTAGATGACTTTCATTGCCCAGATGGCGAAATTGGTAGACGCGCAGGTTTCAGGTACCTGTGCCGCAAGGCGTGGAGGTTCGAGTCCTCTTTTGGGCACCATTCTATCTCAAGAAGTCCAATGAAATAAGTAAGTTAGCAACTTTAATCATTTTTGCCCAATAAATTTTCCTTTTCGGCATCATTAAATTGCTTCTGTAGTATAAAAGACCATACATCATTTGTATTGATTTATTCTTTGACTGTAAATAATATTTTTTCTGCCGATCTAACGTGATAGCAATACTCTGGGTAGAACTGCATATATAGAAAACCTACACTATAGCAGCTCTACATAATTTAAATTAAAGTGAATTGCGCTATTTTGATGAAAAATATTTATCTACCAATGCATAGATAATCGCTGCTGTTTCAATATCTAGGATTCCATCATAATTTTCTTGACGAAAATGAAGTTGAAATGCTCTAATTAAACTTTTATATCCGCTTTCGGTGCCCGCAGAAGAAATATCATATCCATACTGGTTCAATTTAGCCAAAATATCTTCTTTAGTAGGAAGACTCTTACTAAATTGCGACTGATAATGAGCCTTTAGTTCATCATCATACCATGCTCCTATACCCGCATCATAAAGTTCTTTCCACGGGAAAGCTGCACCTGGATCACTTTTCCTTCCAATAGCAATATCACTGTGACCAACAACATTGATTGGCGTAATCTCTGGATAACGTTTCAGGATATTCAATGCAAGCTCTTTAACTGCAGCAATTTGCGTTGGATTGTAGGGAGGAAATGCTAACACCCCATTATTATCAGTAACTAAACTGACTGCCTTACCTGCATCAATCGATTTATCATCTTTACATCTAACCGATGCACGAATATCAGCATACCATGCATGCTTGTTTTCATCAAGCAGATTCAAAACATATGAATCCTTAAGATCCTCTCCAACTTTTTCAAAAAAACAAGAATGGCAGCTTGCTAAATTGACTATCTCAATTCCAATAGATGTATCATTTAAATTATTGCGTCCAGCCCATGCACTCACACCCGCATGCCATGCACGTTCATTCTCATCAACCAGATTAAAAATACGCATATCCTTAAAACCCGCTTCAATATACGTCTTTTCTGAAGGATCAGGAACAAGATAATGCGAACTCACTAAAGATCCGGTAAGAGCTGCGACTGAAGCCTTAAAATCAATTGCAGTATAGTGCATTACCAAAAAACGGATGCGACGATTAAAACTTTTTACAGAACGATAACTATTATAGTCAATCTGATACATAGAAAAATCCTTTTTTTCAATTCACGAGTACCATGTAATGCTTACAATCAATCGTCCACTAAACCAGCAGTTACATTATTTTTGAGAGTTATTTGCCATATATTTTACTATCTATTGTACTCAATCTTTAATATTTGCGCTAAAAATTGAATTGAACAATCATAAAACATAAAAACAATTATCAATAATAAGTACTAACTCCCACACTCTCTCCACATAATCTAGTGAAGAGGTAATAAGACATCAATAAAACCTGATTAACCACTTATCTTCTCAGACAATGCCCCAGCACAGTATTTTTTGAGAAAAAATTAACAAAATAATTGATTTAACACTTCTCAATATCACGCGTACGACACAGATCTACCTGTTATTTATTGGAAATAATGCATAATCCACTTGAACTTTCTATCGCAAACAACACGACTCATTGCGCCTAATTGCTTAGCAACAAACTAAGCGTACCTAGTAGCACCTTGAAAAAACTTTACGGCGATTTATTGACGCATAAATTGATAGCTACCAATATTTATATTTCGTTTTTCATGGTCATATTTTTCAACAAAATCCGAAAGTTCTTATTTGGACACAACATAAATGGTTATAGAACCCTTTTTGAGATTGCATATTATTATAGAATTTACCGTGTCTC
>NZ_JANHOJ010000004.1 GCF_026930145.1 Bartonella sp. A05
GGTTGATTGCTTAATGTGTGTTTGGGGTGTTTTTTTATCAAAAGTTAGGGGTATAGCTCAGTTGGTAGAGCGGCGGTCTCCAAAACCGCAGGTCGCGGGTTCAAGCCCTGCTGCCCCTGCCATGTATGTGTTAAGTTTTGAGGTGATTTTTAGATTGCCTTCGTTTCTTTTTTGTATAGGGCTTGTTTTTTTGTTTATGAATCGGTATTGAATAAAGAGTAGAAAAGTTGCGTAAAGCTAAGGGGTAGCTTTTTGCGTTTTTTCTATATTTATTTGTTGTGTAAATTGCACAGAGTTAGAAAGAATATAGTGTAACTGATGGCGTCTAGAACCAATCCAATAACCTTTTTGAAGCAGGTTTGTGCAGAAACAGCTAAAGTGAAATGGCCTACGCGTCGTGAGACAATGATATCTACTGTTATGGTGTTGGTGATGACAGTAGTGGCGTCGGTTTTCTTTTTTGTTGTAGATCAGGTTATAAATTTTGGTGTGTGGGGGGGGATTGATCTCCTTAAATATCTTTTTGGTTGATGGTGCAAGGAAGTGTGACTGTGGCTACTCGTTGGTATATTGTTCAAGCGTATTCAAACTTTGAAAAGAAGGTAGTGGAAGCTATTAACAAGGAAGCGAAACAAAAAGGATTGGATCGTTTTATTGAAAAGATTTTTGTTCCAACAGAGCGAGTTGTTGAAGTTCGTCGTGGTCGTAGAGTTGATTCTGAGCGTAAATTTTTTCCTGGTTATGTTCTTATCCGTGCTGAGTTGACAGATGAGGTTTACCATCTCATTAAAAATACGCCTAAAGTGACAGGTTTTTTGGGTTCAGATGCGCGGCCTGTTCCTATTTCTGATGTGGAGGCTGAGCAGATTCTCCAACAGGTTCGGGAGGGCGTTGAGTCTCCGAAATCTTCTGTAATGTTTGAGGTTGGTGAGCAAGTTCGGGTGGCTGATGGACCTTTTGTATCATTTAATGGCATTGTTCAAGAGGTTGAAGAAGAACGCTCTCGTCTTAAGGTTGAAGTGCTAATTTTTGGGCGTTCGACGCCTGTTGATTTGGAATTCGGTCAGGTTGAGAAGCTCTGATTCGGTTTGAAGTGATTTTAAATCACTTTAATGATATTGTGGAAGGTGATTTTATGGCTTTTGCCGACATGATGAGCCGTACCACAAAACGGGAACGGGTGTTTAGCATGATGAATTGCTAGTATGTTCGTACCAGCAAAAGGCAGGTTATTATGGCAAAAAAAAGTATAGGTCAGTTAAAATTGCAAGTTCCAGCAGGGTCTGCTACTCCCTCTCCTCCAATTGGTCCCGCTCTTGGGCAGCGTGGTATTAATATCATGGAGTTCTGTAAAGCATTTAATGCGGCTACACAGGAGATGGAGAAGGGTGCACCGATACCTGTAGTCATCACTTATTATCAAGATAAATCTTTTACATTTTCTCTGAAGACCCCTCCAGTATCATTTTTCTTGAAGAAGGAAGCTAATTTGAAGTCTGGTTCAAAGGAGCCTGGTAAGGTATCTGTTGGGGGTATTTCTCGCGATAAAATTCGTTTGATTGCGGGAGCAAAGATGAAAGATCTTAATGCAAATGACATTGAAGCGGCGATGCGTATGGTTGAGGGTTCTGCTCGCTCTATGGGTTTAGAAGTGGTGGACTAATGTTATGGTAAGAGTAGTAAAGAGAATAAAGAAAATCCGTGAAGGTGTTGATTTCAATGAACTCCATGCCTTAACGAATGCTGTTTCGATGGTTAAAGAACGTGCGGTTGCTAAGTTTGATGAAACGATTGAAATTTCGATGAATTTAGGTGTTGATCCGCGTCATGCGGATCAGATGGTTCGCGGTGTTGCTCATTTGCCTAATGGAACAGGACGAAATGTTCGTGTTGCTGTTTTTGCGCGTGGTGAGAAGGCGGAGGAGGCTAGGGCTGCTGGTGCGGATATTGTAGGTGCTGAAGATTTGTTTGAGAGCATTAACGGTGGATCGATTGATTTTGATCGCTGTATCGCAACGCCAGACATGATGCCTCTTGTTGGCCGTCTTGGTAAGATTCTTGGTCCGCGGAGTTTGATGCCTAATCCGAAAGTTGGTACTGTGACGCTTGATGTTGCTGGTGCTGTTAGGGCGTCTAAAGGTGGTGCTGTTGAATTCCGTGTTGAAAAAGCCGGTATTGTACACGCTGGTATTGGTAAGGCTTCTTTTGGTGTTGAGAAGATAGTAGAAAATATAAAAGCTTTTGCTGATGCAGTCATTAAAGCCAAACCGCAGGGTGCAAAAGGTGAATATATTAAGCGTGTAGCAGTTTCTTCAACGATGGGAGTTGGAATCAAAATTGATCCTGCAACGGTTCGTCCAGAGTAGGTCGGTTGAACTTATGATTTTTCAAGGGTGTGTGAATATTGCAGTTGTATTTTGGGTGTCGGTTTTTTGTCGGCACCAGTTATCTGAGCTTTATTAAGCTCGGGTCATGCCGGAAGAGATTCCGGAATGTCCTGTCCGAGATTGTGGGTGATGCCTTTGGTGTCTTAATCAGAAGAAAACCTACATGAGACTGGGGTGAAGACTTTGAAAGTTAATAAAACTTGAAGAGTTTAGACCAGGGTTACTTTTGATCGTTTGTGCGTGAAGAAGGGGACAGGATCCTCGTCGATGGTGTGGAGAGTTTTCATACTATCAAAGGTAACCGATAGGTTTGTTTAAAATGAGCCTGTTAAATGGAGAAAAAGCGTGAATAGAGCGGAAAAACGCGAATTTGTCGCATGGCTTAATGAGGCTTTTCAAAAGTCTGGTTCTGTCGTTGTAGCACATTATTCCGGTTTGACAGTTTCACAGATGAACGATCTTCGTTCAAAGATGGGTGAAGCTGGTGGTGCTGTTAAGGTTGCCAAAAACCGTCTTGCTAAAATCGCTCTTCAGGGTACGGAATCTGAATCAATAGCAAATCTGTTTACTGGGCAGACGCTTATTGCGTATTCAGAAGATCCGATTACAGCACCAAAAGTTGCTGTTGATTTTGCAAAAACCAATGGAAAATTGGTGATTCTTGGTGGTGCAATGGGTGCAACAAGTTTGAATGTTGATGCTGTGAAGTCATTGGCTTCATTGCCTTCATTAAACGAGTTGCGAGCAAAGCTTGTGGGTATGATTTCTACCCCTGCAACCCGTATCGCTCAGGTCGCTAATGCACCTGCAGGTCAGGTTGCACGTGTTATTGGTGCATATGCTCAGAAGGGCGAGGCAGCTTAGGGCTGTTTTGTATTTATTTTGCGGAAAGGCTTTACTGCTTTTCTGTTTTTTAGATAAGTTTTAAACAATAATTTAAACTTTTCAATTGAAGGAATTTTAAAATGGCTGATCTAGCAAAGATCGTAGAAGACCTTTCTAACCTTACTGTTTTAGAAGCGGCAGAGCTTTCAAAGTTGCTTGAAGAAAAATGGGGTGTTTCGGCTGCTGCTCCTGTAGCAGTTGCTGCCGTTGGTGCTGTTGCTGCTCCAGCTGCTGAAGAGAAGACAGAATTTGATGTGGTTCTTGTTGATGGTGGTGCTCAGAAAATCAATGTCATTAAAGAGGTTCGTGCTCTTACGGGTCTTGGTCTTAAAGAAGCCAAGGATTTGGTTGAAGGCGCGCCTAAGCCTATTAAAGAAGGTGCTTCTAAAGATGAAGCAGAAAAAATTAAAACTCAACTTGAAGCAGCTGGTGCTAAAGTTGAGCTTAAGTAAGTTTGATTTTATCGGCGGATGTTTTCGTTCGCCGATTTTTCTCTTCTTAAAAGAGGAGGTGTGCTGATAAAACTCTTTTTCTAGCAGTTTCAATAACTGTAAGGAAGTGGGTTTATGTCGCAATTTTCTGACAATAGAGCCAAAAGAATGAATGGTTGATTGTTGAGTATATGGAAGTAAGTGATGCTTACTAATGGTATTAAATAAACTGGTCTGCATGTGCAGGTTAATGGCATAAAGCTTTCAAGGTTTAAACTGCCTTGAGTAGTAAAAGTCGAGGAGAGACGATGGCTCAAACTCAAACGATGATGTCTCAATTCAATGGTCGCAAGCGCGTACGTAAGTTTTGTGGTAAGATTCCTGAAGTGGCAGAAATGCCGAATCTTATTGAGGTTCAGAAGGCGTCATACGATCAATTCCTCATGGTTGAGGAGCCGAAAGGTGGACGTCCAGATAAAGGATTGCAAGCTGTTTTTAAGTCGGTGTTTCCTATTTCGGATTTTTCCGGTACGGCTATGCTCGAATTTGTTCGTTACGAATTTGATTTACCAAAATTTGATGTTGAGGAATGTCGTCAGCGCGATTTGACTTATGCAGCACCATTAAAGGTAATATTACGTTTAATTGTGTTTGATGTTGATGAAGATACCGGTTCAAAAGATATCAAAGATATTAAAGAACAAGGTGTTTATATGGGCGATATGCCCTTAATGACGAGTAATGGTACTTTTGTTATTAATGGTACTGAGCGTGTTATCGTTTCACAGATGCATCGTTCTCCAGGTGTCTTTTTTGATCATGATAAAGGAAAATCTCACTCATCTGGAAAGTTGCTTTTTGCTGCTCGTGTGATTCCCTATCGTGGTTCGTGGCTTGATATTGAATTTGATGCTAAAGATATTATTTACGTTCGTATTGATCGGCGACGTAAAATTCCGGTTACCAGTCTTTTGATGGCATTGGGTATGGATGCATCAGATATTTTGTCGACTTTTTATAATAAGGTTACTTATGTACGATCTGGGAATAGATGGCGTATTCCTTATTCAGTCGATCGCTTTAAGGGAATGAAGCTGGTTTCTGATCTTGTTGATGCAGATAGTGGTGAAGTGGTTCTTGAATCTGGTAAAAAGCTAACGGTTCGTCTTGCAAAGCTTTTGGCGGAAAAAGGTCTAAAAGCGATTAGAGTGAATGAAGATGATCTTTTGGGATCTTATCTAGCGGAAGATATCGTTAATTACCAAACAGGTGAGATTTATCTTGAAGCTGGTGATGAAATTGACGAAAAGACACTGCAGATTTTATTTGATGTTAATGCGGATCAAATTGATATTCTTGATATTGATCACATGAATATTGGTGCATATATTCGCAATACTTTAAAAGTGGATAAGAATGAAAGTCGACAGGATGCATTGTTTGATATTTATCGGGTGATGCGCCCAGGTGAGCCGCCGACAATGGATACAGCGGAAGCAATGTTTCATTCATTGTTTTTTGATCCAGAGCGTTATGATCTTTCAGCCGTTGGCCGTGTTAAAATGAATTTACGGATGGATTTTGATTGTCCAGATACAGTTCGTATTTTGCGTCAGGAAGACATTATTGGCGTTATTAAAATGCTCGTTGAATTGCGTGATGGTCGCGGTGAAATTGATGATATTGATAATCTTGGCAATCGTCGTGTTCGATCGGTTGGGGAATTGATGGAAAATCAGTATCGCATTGGTTTGCTTCGTATGGAGCGTGCAATAAAAGAACGCATGTCATCGGTGGAAATTGATACAGTTATGCCACAGGATTTGATTAATGCGAAGCCTGCAGCAGCAGCGGTTCGAGAGTTTTTTGGGTCTTCACAATTGTCGCAATTTATGGATCAAACCAATCCGCTGTCTGAGATTACTCATAAACGCCGTCTTTCTGCTCTTGGGCCGGGGGGGTTGACCCGTGAGCGCGCAGGCTTTGAAGTGCGCGATGTGCATCCTACGCATTATGGCCGTATTTGTCCGATTGAAACGCCGGAGGGTCCAAATATTGGTCTGATTAATTCGTTAGCGACATTCGCGCGGGTTAATAAATATGGTTTTATTGAAAGTCCATATCGCAAGATTATTGATAATAAAGTGACGACAGAAGTTATTTATCTTTCTGCTATGGAAGAATCTAAACATTATGTAGCTCAGGCCAATTCTTCATTAGATGAGGAGGGGCGTTTTACGGAAGAGTTTGTAGTTTGTCGTCACGCGGGTGAAGTTTTGATGGCGCCACGTGATCATGTGGATTTAATGGATGTTTCGCCAAAACAGTTAGTTTCAGTCGCTGCGGCTCTTATACCATTTTTGGAGAATGATGATGCAAACCGTGCGTTAATGGGATCAAATATGCAGCGTCAAGCGGTTCCACTTGTGCGTGCTGAGGCACCTTTTGTTGGAACGGGTATGGAAGCAATAGTTGCTCGCGATTCAGGTGCTGCTATTGTTGCAAAACGTGGTGGTGTTGTTGATCAGGTTGATGCGACCCGTATTGTTATTCGTGCGACAGAAGATTTGGATCCTTCGAAATCAGGTGTTGATATTTATCGTTTGCAAAAATTTCAGCGCTCTAATCAATCGACGTGTATCAATCAGCGTCCTCTTGTGCATGTTGGAGATCGGATAGATAAAGGCGATATCATTGCGGATGGTCCATCTACTGACCTTGGTGATTTAGCTCTTGGGCGGAATGTTCTTGTGGCGTTTATGCCGTGGAATGGTTACAACTACGAAGATTCTATTCTGCTTTCAGAGCGTATTGTTGCTGATGATGTGTTTACTTCGATTCATATTGAAGAATTTGAGGTTGCTGCACGTGATACGAAGCTTGGGCCAGAAGAAATTACCCGTGATATTCCTAATGTTGCGGAAGAGGCATTAAGGAATCTTGATGAAGCCGGTATTATTTATATCGGTGCTGAGGTTCAACCTGGTGATATTTTGGTTGGTAAGATTACGCCAAAAGGTGAAAGTCCAATGACGCCAGAAGAAAAGCTTTTGCGCGCAATTTTTGGTGAAAAGGCATCAGATGTTCGTGACACTTCTATGCGAATGCCTCCCGGAACTTTTGGTACTGTTGTTGAGGTTCGTGTTTTTAATCGTCATGGCGTGGAAAAAGATGAACGTGCTATGGCAATTGAACGTGAAGAAATTGAACGTTTAGCTAAAGATCGTGATGATGAGCAGTCAATTCTTGATCGAAATGTTTATGCACGACTTGCGGATATGTTGAAAGACAAATTTGCAGTAGACGGTCCAAAAGGGTTTTCAAAAGGTAAGAAGCTTGACCATTCAGTAATGAGTCATTATCCGCGGTCACAGTGGTGGCTATTTTCTGTTGATGATGAAAAGCTTCAGAATGAAATTGAGGCTCTGCACAAACAGTATAATGAATCGAAAGAGGCGTTGCAGCGTCGCTTTATGGATAAAGTTGAAAAAATTCAAAGGGGCGATGAGATGCCGCCCGGTGTCATGAAGATGGTCAAGGTTTTCGTAGCTGTAAAACGCAAAATTCAACCTGGCGATAAAATGGCAGGGCGTCATGGTAACAAAGGTGTTGTATCGCGTATTCTTCCAGTGGAAGATATGCCGTTTCTTGAAGATGGGACGCATGCTGATATCGTCTTGAATCCATTGGGCGTTCCGAGTCGTATGAATGTTGGTCAAATTCTTGAGACACACCTTGGATGGGCCTGCGCAGGTATGGGCAGAAAAATTGGCGATTTATTGGATTTGTATCAAGAGACTGGGGATATACTTCCTTTGCGGCAGCGTATCGAAAATCTTATTCCTGATAATGACCATAATGAACCAGTGCGTCAGTATGATAATGAAAGTCTTTTTAAATTGGCGCTTCAGATGAGGAAAGGTGTTTCGATTGCGACGCCTGTTTTCGATGGAGCTCATGAAGCCGATATCAACATGATGTTGGAAGATGCTGGTTTGGATAGTTCAGGGCAGGTTACGCTTTATGATGGTCGTACTGGTGAGCCTTTCGATCGTCCAGTGACGGTTGGCTATATTTATATGCTTAAATTGCACCACCTTGTTGATGATAAGATACATGCACGTTCGATTGGTCCTTATTCGCTTGTTACGCAGCAACCATTAGGTGGTAAAGCGCAATTTGGGGGGCAGCGTTTTGGTGAAATGGAGGTCTGGGCGCTTGAAGCATATGGTGCTGCATATACATTGCAAGAAATGCTAACAGTTAAATCAGATGATGTAGCTGGGCGAACGAAAGTCTATGAGGCGATTGTGCGCGGTGACGATACATTTGAGGCGGGTATACCTGAAAGTTTTAATGTGCTTGTTAAGGAAATGCGCTCTCTTGGTCTTAATGTTGAGCTTGGAGATGCTCGCTCACTTATTTCACAGCAATTATTAACTGATACAGCAGAATAATTAATTGAAGAGCACACTGTTTCCAGTGTGCTCTTATTGTCATGATAGGCGACAATAAAGAAGTTTCTATTGAGATAGCACTGCAGTTTTAAAAGTAGAGTTTTCGAGTAAAACTGCGGTATAAAAAAGAGCTATTACAATAGCTTTAGGAATCTTTGAAGGAGAACGGCATGAACCACGAGGTCATGAATCTTTTCAATACTCAGGTACCAGCGCAGACATTTGACTCTATTCGTATTTCAATTGCGAGTCCTGAGAAGATTCTGTCTTGGTCGTATGGTGAGATCAAAAAACCAGAGACGATTAACTATCGAACGTTTAAGCCAGAGCGTGATGGTCTTTTTTGTGCGCGTATATTTGGTCCTATTAAAGACTATGAATGCTTATGTGGCAAATATAAACGCATGAAATATAAGGGTATTATTTGTGAAAAATGCAATGTAGAGGTTACTCTTTCGCGTGTACGTCGTGAGCGTATGGGGCATATTGAACTTGCCGCACCAGTAGCGCATATTTGGTTTCTCAAATCGTTGCCCGGGCGTATTTCTACTCTTCTGGATTTAACTTTGAAGGATATCGAAAGAGTTCTGTATTTTGAAAATTATATTGTAACGGAACCGGGTTTAACATCTCTTAAGCTTCATCAGCTTTTGTCTGAAGAGGAGTATATGCTCGCTGTTGATGAGTTTGGGGAAGATCAATTTTCAGCTATGATTGGTGCTGAAGCTATTTATGAGCTTCTAGCTGGGATGGAGTTAGATAAAATAGCAGGTGGTTTGCGTGCTGAATTGGCTGAGACAACTTCGGAATTGAAACAGAAAAAACTGATTAAACGGCTCAAGATTGTTGAAAACTTTCTTGAATCTGGCAATAAGCCAGAATGGATGATCATGAAAACGATCCCAGTTATCCCGCCTGATCTGCGCCCATTGGTTCCACTTGATGGGGGGCGTTTTGCGACGTCAGATTTGAATGATCTTTATCGACGTGTTATAAACCGAAATAATCGTTTAAAACGACTGATAGAGTTGCGTGCTCCTGGAATTATTGTGCGCAATGAAAAGCGTATGGTGCAGGAGGCCGTTGATGCGCTATTTGACAATGGACGCCGTGGTCGTGTGATTACTGGAGCGAATAAGCGTCCACTAAAGTCACTTTCAGATATGCTTAAAGGTAAACAGGGGCGTTTTCGTCAGAACTTGCTTGGGAAACGTGTCGATTATTCGGGTCGTTCCGTTATTGTGACAGGTCCTGAATTAAAATTGCATCAATGTGGTCTTCCAAAAAAAATGGCTCTCGAATTATTTAAGCCATTCATTTATGCACGACTTGACGCGAAAGGGTATTCATCAACAGTCAAACAGGCAAAAAAGCTTGTTGAAAAGGAGCATCCAGAAGTTTGGGATATTTTAGATGAAGTCATTCGTGAGCATCCAGTTTTGTTGAATCGTGCACCAACCCTCCACCGCTTAGGAATTCAAGCTTTTGAGCCTGTGTTGATTGAAGGAAAAGCTATACAACTTCATCCCTTGGTGTGTACAGCTTTTAACGCGGATTTTGATGGCGATCAGATGGCGGTTCACGTACCGCTTTCTCTTGAGTCTCAACTTGAAGCCCGTGTTTTGATGATGTCTACTAATAATATTCTTCATCCAGCTAATGGTGCGCCAATCATTGTTCCATCACAAGATATGGTTCTTGGTCTTTATTATCTTTCGATTGTTTCTGAAAAGGAGCCAGGTGAAGGGATGGCTTTTGCTGATATGGGTGAACTCCATCACGCTTTGGAAAATAAGATTGTGACTCTTCATACGAAGATTAAAGGCCGTTTTAAAAATATTGATAAGGATGGTAAAGAAGTTGCAAAACTTTATGATACGACACCGGGTCGTTTAATTATTGGTGAGCTTTTACCAAAAAATCCCAATATTGCTTTTGATATTGTTAATCAGGAAATGACCAAAAAGAACATTTCTAAAATGATCGATCAAGTTTATCGGCATTGTGGACAAAAAGAAACAGTTATTTTCTGTGACCGTATTATGCAGCTTGGTTTTTCTCATGCTTGTCGTGCTGGGATTTCGTTTGGTAAAGATGATATGGTTATCCCCGATAGCAAGTCACGGTTGGTTGCAGAAACAGAAGCTTTGGCTAAAGAATATGAACAGCAATATAATGATGGTTTGATTACGCAGGGTGAAAAATATAACAAGGTCGTAGATGCTTGGGGTAAATGTACTGATCGCGTTGCAGATGAAATGATGAAGCGTATTCAGGCGGTTGAGTTTGATCCTAAAACAGGTCGTCAAAGACAAATGAATTCGATTTATATGATGTCTCATTCTGGAGCGCGTGGTTCTGCTAATCAGATGAGACAATTAGCGGGTATGCGTGGATTGATGGCAAAACCATCAGGTGAAATCATCGAAACGCCGATCATTTCTAACTTTAAAGAAGGCTTAACCGTTAATGAGTACTTTAACTCGACTCACGGTGCGCGTAAAGGACTTGCTGATACTGCTTTGAAAACTGCTAACTCTGGTTATTTAACACGACGTCTTGTCGATGTTGCGCAAGATGCTATTATTTCAGCCGTTGATTGTGGTACTGTGAAGGGTCTTACTATGCAGCCGATTGTTGATGCAGGACAGATTGTTGCATCACTTGGTCAGAGGATTCTTGGTCGTACGGCACTCGTTGATATTTTACATCCAGTTTCTGGTGAAGTTATCCTTGAGGGTGGTGCGATGATCGAAGAGGCTGATGTCGTTAAAATTGAGGAAGCTGGTATTCAGTCTGTTCAGATACGCTCTGCTTTAACATGTGAAACGCGCTTTGGTGTTTGCGCTAAGTGTTATGGTCGTGATTTGGCGCGTGGAACGCCAGTCAACCAGGGGGAGGCTGTGGGCGTTATTGCTGCTCAGTCAATTGGTGAACCTGGAACTCAGCTCACTATGCGTACTTTCCACTTAGGTGGAACAGCACAGGTTGTCGATTCTTCCTATTTAGAAGCGTCTTATGAGGGTACAGTAGAAATTCGTAATCGCAATGTGGTTCGCAATTCTGAAGGTCATTTGGTAGTTATGGGTCGTAATGTGGCTGTTCTTATCAAGGATGAGTCTGGCAAAGAGCGCGTTGTGCATCGTATTAGCTATGGTGCACGTATCTTTGTTGATGATGGCGATATGGTAAAATGTGGTCAGCGTATTGCGGAATGGGATCCTTATACACGTCCAATTTTGACTGAGGTTGATGGTTATGTTGGTTTTGAAGATATGATTGATGGTTTATCAGTTACTGAGACAGCTGATGAATCTACAGGTATTACAAAACGTTTGGTGATCGATTGGCGTGCTAATCCACGGGGAGCTGATCTAAAACCAGCGATTGTTATTCACACAGACAAAGAGGGTGAGACCGTTGCCAAGTTGTACAAAGGCAGTGAAGCGCGTTACATGATGTCTGTGGATACTATTCTTTCCGTTGAGCCCGGTGCTTACGTTAAGGCGGGTGATGTTATTGCGCGCTTGCCAATGGAGAGCGCTAAGACCAAAGATATTACGGGCGGTTTGCCGCGTGTTGCTGAGCTTTTTGAAGCACGGCGTCCAAAGGATCATGCTATTATTGCTGAGATTAATGGTACAGTTCGATTTGGTCGTGGTTACAAGAATAAGCGCCGTATCATCATTGAACCGCATGATGAAACTCTCGAGCCAGTAGAATATCTCATTCCGAAAGGTAAGATGTTCCACTTTCAAGAGGGCGATCAGATTGAAAAAGGGGATTATATCCTTGATGGTAATCCAGCACCTCATGATATTTTGGCGATTAAAGGTGTTGAAGCTTTAGCTTCTTATCTTGTTAATGAAATTCAGGAAGTTTATCGTTTGCAGGGTGTTTTGATTAATGATAAGCACATTGAAGTGATTGTTCGTCAGATGTTACAGAAGGTTGAAATTACTGAATCTGGGGATTCTGGTTATATTCCAGGTGACAATGTTGATCGCATTGAATTGGATGAAACGAATGATAATTTAATTGCAGAAGGTAAAAAACCTGCATCCGGTAATCCTATAC
The DNA here is from genome assembly GCF_026930145.1 of Bartonella sp. A05. Taxonomy (GTDB): domain Bacteria; phylum Pseudomonadota; class Alphaproteobacteria; order Rhizobiales; family Rhizobiaceae; genus Bartonella. Next base: position 12,238 of record NZ_JANHOJ010000004.1, read on the forward strand.
TTCTGGGGATTACAAAGGCATCACTTCAGACGCCATCCTTTATCTCGGCCGCATCATTTCAGGAAACGACTCGGGTGCTTACTGAAGCAGCAGTTTCCGGAAAGATTGATACTTTGCAAGGGCTTAAGGAGAATGTTATTGTTGGCCGGCTTATTCCAGCGGGTACAGGTGGTACAATTGCTCAAATACGTCGTATTGCAACAATTCGTGACGATTTGATTTTGGATGAGCAACGCAAATCTAGCAATAATGAAACGGCTAAGGCGATGTTAGCGGATATGACAGCCGATGTAGCTGTTGAATAACTTTAATATACATTGAAAAGAAATATAAAAACGTCTAAAGAATATTTGGGCGTTTTTTTTAGTTTTGGAATGCAGAAATAGAAAATTTTTTCTGATAAGTAATTATAAAGCCTATAAAGGCGATTATCGCTTTAAGTAATTTTTGTAATTAGTTCTATTCGATAAAGAGCCAAAAGTATTCCAAAATGGTCCAGAAAATAATGAGTTTTCAGGTGGGTAATCTTTATTCGTTTTTAGCCAATGGCTATTGATAGAATCTATGCTCATTAAAGATCATGAAATGATCTTTTGTTTATACAAGAAATGTAAGTTTTACTAAGCGATCAAAGAAGTTTCATATAATATTTTTAAGACGGATGAAATTCTTAGTCTGATAAATAAGGTGATATTTATCTTTAAGTTTCTGGGGTGGTTATTTAGTATTTTAAGAATAGGTAGTGATAATAATGATATGATTGTAGGAAATAATTCTTAAATTTAAAAAAAGAAAAAATATAAAATTGCGTAAACATTTTTAAAATGTCATCAATGATTATAATAAGAAAATTATATTAACATAATTTTTTGAAAAAGATTTATCTTATTAAAGATAAATATATTTTATAATGTTTCTTTTTCTATAAAGAGAAAGTAAAAATAATGGCAGATTCTACCATTGATATTTTTCAATCTATTCTATCAAGAAAGTCTATTCGAGCTTTTACTGATCAACAGGTTGAGCAGAAAACGATCGAGGAAATCTTAAAATTTGCAGCGCGGGCACCATCTGGAACAAATCTTCAGCCTTGGCAAGTGATTGTTTTGACAGGAGAAGTATTGCAGAAAGTAGGGCAGGAACTTTCACAACTTACGCTATTAGGTGTACAAGGAAAGCGTGAACACTCTTATTATCCACGTCAGTGGCGCGAACCTTATCTTTCTCGGCGTCGAAAAATTGGTTTAGATCTTTATAAGAGTCTTGGAATTCAGAAAGGCGAACAGGATAAAATGCTTCGCCAAAAGGCGCGAAATTTTTTATTTTATGGCGCACCTGTTGGCCTTTTGTTCACGATGGATAACGATATGGAAATTGGTAGCTGGCTTGATTTGGGCATGTTTATGCAAACCTTTATGTTAGCTGCGCGTGGATTTGGATTAGATACGTGTCCCCAAGCTGCTTTTGCGGATTATCATGAGCAAATACGGACGCTTTTATCCGTACCTTCTGAACGGCATATTATCTGTGGTATGGCACTTGGTTATCGTGATATGTCTGCTCCAGAAAATAATTTTGAGACTGAACGAGAACCAATTAAAAATTTTGTGCGTTTTGTGAAGTCATGCTCCTAAACTATTTTTGTCATTTGCGTGTACATTTTCAAAAATTCGAAGCATTATAAAAAATATTTTAGTGGGAATCTATCATTTTTATTGGATTTTGTATTGTATATTGATACTTAATGCAAGTAGCTAAAGTAAAGATCATCGTGGATTATTGTTGGTACTTAAAAGGTTGAGCATGGAAGAGACTACAGAAAGAAACTGTTGGGTAGTGGCAAGACGAGCTACATTCGTATTTATTGCTGTTATTTTTTTAGCTTATCTTGTGGTATGATTTTAAGCGAGACAAAGACAATGCAACATTATACTCGAGATCAATTGAGTTTTGGGGTGAGTGGTGTTTTTATCTGTCTTTGAACTTTTTAAAATAGGTATTGGTCCCTCCAGTTCGCATACAATGGGTCCGATGACGGCTGCTAATATGTTTTTGCAAGAGATTTTAACGCAAAATTCTTTTTTGCAGTCTTCTAGGAGGATTTCTCATATCCGTGTTTATCTTCATGGTTCATTGGCTTTTACAGGAGTTGGCCATGCTACGGATCGTGCTGTTGTGTTAGGACTTTTGGGAGAAAAAGCTTCCACTGTTGATCCTGATCGCATGGAATTTTTTTTAGAACAGGTTGAACGAGAGAAAAAAGTGCAACCAGAAGGACATCCCGCTTATCAGTTTGATCTACAAAATGATCTTGTTTTCGAACGAAAACAAGCTTTGCCTGGTCATGCGAATGGTCTCGCTTTTGAGGGGCTTGACGCTGATGGAAATGTTCTCTTGCGGCGGGTTTATTATTCCATCGGTGGCGGTTTTGTTGTAACTGAGGATGAATTAAACTGTGTGGATTATAACACAAAATTGGAGATATCTCAGGTACCATATCCATTTGATTCTGCAAATGAAATGTTATCAATGGCAGCAAATTCAGGCCTTTCGATTGCTGAAATGAAGCGTATTAATGAAGAAACAAAGATGGAGCGTGCGACTCTTAACACTGGGCTTGATGAAATTTTTTTGGCTATGACTAATTGCATTGATAGAGGACTTTCACAAGAAGGTGAATTACCGGGAGGATTGTGTATTCCAAGACGTGCTAAAAAGTTGCATGATAAGCTTTTGGAAGATCGGAAAAAAAATCGCAACCATCCACTTTGGGCAAATGATTGGCTTTCTGTATATGCCATGGCCGTGAATGAGGAAAATGCAGCTGGTGGTCGTGTTGTCACTGCACCAACGAATGGTGCAGCTGGTGTTGTGCCTGCCGTTTTACGTTATTATCTCAAATTTAATGATGGTTCAGATCGGGAAGGAATACATAATTTTTTGTTGACGGCAGCAGCCATTGGTGGTGTCATTAAACACAATGCTTCTATTTCTGGTGCGGAAGTCGGTTGTCAAGGCGAAGTTGGAGCAGCATCTTCTATGGCTGCTGCAGGATTGACTGCAGCATTAGGCGGAACGCCTGCTCAAATTGAAAATGCTGCAGAAATTGCTCTTGAGCATCATTTGGGAATGACATGCGATCCAGTTGCGGGTCTTGTGCAGGTTCCTTGTATTGAACGTAACGCAATGGGTGCTGTTAAGGCTGTAACGGCTTCTTCTCTCGCTTTACATGCTAATGGGACTCATTTTGTTTCCCTCGATGCTTGTATTGAAACGATGCGTCAGACGGGGCATGATATGAGTGAACGCTATAAAGAGACAAGTAAAGCTGGTCTTGCACTTAACGCGATATCTTGTTAGGTTATAGTAATAATGCCCTATATCGAGTAAAATTTATATTGAAGTTTGCCAATAGAAGCGTTATCTTCTCAAGTTATTCTGCGTGTTGGTGAAGCCGAGAAAAAATGAACAAAAACGCATAATGTATTATATATTTATGAAGAGATTCATGCGTTATTGGAAAAGAAGTCTTTTTCAAGAAGTGTTTATGATAATATCCAATGCGGGCAGAAACATGAGGTAGGTATTTGCTATTTTATTATGACAAATGATATAATAAGGCACGCTTTGATATTAAATTCCAACTTGGCTCAATTTTCAATATATTTCTTAAGGGTGATTCTATTTAAAATCTGAAATACATTATCAACGGAAGATCAAAATTCGTGATAAATTTTTCTAAATTAAAAACAAAAACTCATCTGCTTGGGGTTTCTTTAAGAACTATGTCATGAGTAAATGTTATTTATTCATAAATTTTTTTTGTAAAAAGTGATTATAGATTAGATATTTGTAGCTCCCAGACGAATTTTAACGGGTACACTGCCAGTTTGGCTTGCAACACGTAAATGAATGCGTACAAAAGGCACAGTTGATCGGCGATTTCGAGTTGCTTGGCACATAAAAAGGCTAAAAAGTGAATGCGCACTTAGCATGGTTGGGGTGTGTTTCAAATTAGCAAGTTTGGTTGCTGCATCGTGAAGAGAACGTAATGAAAGTAAAGAAGCTTTCTTTAATAATTCTTCCTGTTCAGGTGATGTAGCAATAACATCATGTGTCATGGTATTGTCCTTAACGCAGAATCGAAGATTTTTTAATAAGCTATAGTATAGCAGTTAAAATTTGCTTTCTTTAAACTAGAACAAGCATGAGATGCAGCTTTTTTTGATTGAAAGCCAATAAACCGAGCACGGTAGTAACGATTTCCATTTTTTTCAAATAGTTGCATATGTGGTGATGCATGTTGTAAAGCTGAACGTGCTGCATTTTTTGCTTTTAAAAGTGTATCTTTTGCTTGTCTTTTATTAGGGAGCGAACCAATTTGAATAGCCCACCCACTGTTTGTTGATAAAGAGGCTGCGATGATTTTATCAGATTCAACAGACGTAACTTTGTTAGGGTTAGGGATTGGTATAATTGCTTGGTTTACAGCTGCTATTGCGGTATTAAAATTATTAGGCTGTTCTGCAAGTGCTGTTAAAAGAGTAGAAATTTCATCGTCAAAATTTGCTGAATCTGCTTTAGCGATAGGTATAGGAACAGCTGCACCAGTGGGTAAATTGTAGACTGCGTTAGCGATTAAACGTTCAGGAGCTTTTTTACGACTTGCTTTTGGTAAATACTGATTTAATAAGCTAGCCATATGGATATCCCGTTCGGTAGACGATTTTCCCCCCATAACAACAGCAACGATAGAGCGTCCTTCTACACGCATTGATGTAGCTAAATTAGATCCTGATATTTGTGTGTAACCTGTTTTAATTCCATCAACACCTTTCATTGTTCTGACTAATTTATTGTGGCTGTTAATTGTTTGTCCGCGGAAAATGAAGCTTGTTGTTTTAAACAGTTTATATTTTTGCGGAAAATGTTGGCGTAGGGCTAATGCCAAAATGGCTATATCTTGCGCTGTAGAATAATTTTGTAGATCTGGAAGACCTGAAGCGTTAGAAAAACGAGTATTTTTCATGCCAAGTTGACGAGCTTTTACCGTCATCATTCGAGCAAAGTTTTGTTCACTTCCGCCGAGATATTCAGCAATAGCAACAGCAACATCATTTGCTGATCTTGTTATAAGAGCTTTGGCAGCTGCTTCTGCAGGAATTGTGTTACCTGCTTGAATACCGATTTTTGTTGGTGGGCGTGTTGCTGCGTAGCTTGAGATAGGGATTGGCATATTGGGCGTCACACGACGTGCTTGCATAGCTTCAAAGAAGAGGTACAACGTCATCATTTTTGTTAGAGAAGCTGGATAACGTTTCATAGTTGCGTTAGCTTGGAATAAAGTTTTTCCTGTATTTGCATCTATAACAACAGCCGCGTATTTATCTGGGTAAACTCCTTTAGGGGCTGCAGTTCCCAAAGAGCAAGAAAGAGCTAAAACAATAAGAGTAATAGCCATTTTTTCACACAAATGCGCAATTTTTCGACAGTTCATATACACTTGAATATCCTATTTACACGAAATGTCCGTCAATATCTCTCTCGTTACGGTTGCTTTAAGTAGTTTAGACGAATGATGTTACTAATTTGTTTATAAAATCATGTTGTGAGCAGCTATATTTGATTTAAATTAAGCGTCAAAGAAGTTTTCTTATTCCACATACAATCAACTATTGCAATGATTATGAAAGAACTTAAGATTAATGAAAAGAATATTGCATGGAAAGTTATAATGATGCAAAAGTTGGTTACGAGTTCTATACCCCATATATGCATAATGAAAATAGCAAGAATTGGGCTAAAGAGAGGCATGACGATGCGCTTATTATTCCCAAAGTTAAAAAGCTTAAGTTATATTGTGTTCTTTTACTGAACAATGATTATACGCCTAGGATTTTGTTGCTTTTGTTTTAAAAGAGCTTTTTTTAAAAAAATCGAAGAAGCGATGCAAATTATGTTAAATGTTTATCAGAATGAGGTAGGTGAATGTGGTGTTTATATTTAATGAAGTAGCTGAGCTGAAAATTTTACAAGTTATGGAGTGTGCACGCAAAAATGAACATCCGTTACAATGTGTGTGGAGTAGAAATGAGGAATTATGCCATCTTTTACGCCTAGTCTTGAAAAGGTTTTGCATCGTGCATTAACAATTGCTACTCAAGCGCAGCATGAATATGCGACATTAGAGCATCTTTTACTTGCCTTGTTGGATGATGCCGATGCAAGTTCAGTGATTCATGCCTGTCAGGTAGATTTGGAAGAATTACGAGAGCGTTTAACCAATTATATCCAATCAGAATTAAATACACAAATTAGAACTGGTGAGGATACGAAACCGACAGCGTTTTTTCAGCGTGTTATTCAACGTGCAATAATTTATGCTCAATCAGCTGGAAAAGACGAAGTATCAGGAGCAAACATTCTTGTTGCGATTTTTTCTGAACGTGAAAGTTATGCAGCATATTTCCTTCAAGAGATGGGGATGACACGCTATGACGCTGTGCGGTTCATTTCACACGGTATCGTACGTGATGATGAGTTATCTCAGTTTCTGGAAGATCTTGAAGAGCAATTAGGTCAACATGTTTCAAATCATAGTGAACGTGTGACAAGTGCGCTTGCTGCTTATTGTGTTGATCTGAATAGCAAGGCACGTAGTGGAAAAATTGATGTATTAATTGGCCGCGATGTGGAAATTTCACGTGTGGTACAGATTTTATGTCGGAGGTCAAAAAATAATCCACTTTTGGTTGGAGATCCTGGGGTTGGAAAAACAGCTATAATTGAAGGTTTGGCTAAACGCATTGTTGATGGGCAGGTTCCAGAAGTTTTATCAAATGCAATAATATTTTCTCTTGATATGGGAGCACTTGTCGCTGGAACCCGCTACCGTGGTGATTTTGAAGAGCGGCTGAAGCAAGTTATTAAAGAATTTGAGCAATATCCTGATGCTGTTTTATTTATTGATGAAATTCATACATTGATTGGAGCGGGGGCTACATCGGGTGGCAATATGGATGCAGCGAATCTTTTAAAACCTGCGTTTTCATCAGGAGCTATTCGGTGTATTGGTTCAACGAGTTATAGAGAATATCGCAAGATTTTTGAACAAGATCATGCTTTGGAACGCCGTTTTCAGAAGATTGATATTAATGAGCCATCTGTTGCCGATGCGATTAAAATTTTAAAAGGATTGAAACCTTATTTTGAAGATTTTCATCAAATTAAATATACTGATGAAGCAATAAAGGCATCAGTAGAGTTATCTTCGCGTTATATTGCCGCCCGCCGGTTGCCGGATAAGGCAATTGATGTTGTGGATGAAAGTGGTGCAGCGCAGATGCTATTGCCCAAAAAACAGCGAAAAAAGAGCATAGGTGTCAAAGAAATCGAAGCTACCATTGCAACTATGGCAAGGATTCCTTCAAAAACAGTCTCTGGCGATGACAAAAAGATGCTTGGCAATCTGGAGAAAGAGCTCAAGCGTGTTGTATATGGGCAAGATCAAGCTATTGCAGCATTGGCATCGTCGATTAAACTCGCACGAGCAGGATTGCGTGAATCAGATAAGCCAATAGGGAGTTATTTATTTTCGGGACCAACTGGTGTTGGAAAAACTGAAGTAGCAAAACAACTCGCATCTTCTTTGGGTATTGAACTGCTCCGTTTTGATATGTCAGAATATATGGAACGACATACGGTGGCGCGTTTGATAGGGGCTCCTCCAGGTTATGTAGGCTTTGATCAGGGTGGTCTTCTCACAGATGCTGTTGATCAAAAGCCTCATTCGATTGTGTTATTAGATGAGATTGAGAAAGCTCACCCAGAGTTGTTTAATATTTTATTACAGGTGATGGATTACGGTAAATTAACCGATCATAATGGCAAGAAAATTGATTTCTGCAATACCATTTTAATTATGACAACCAATGCTGGTGCTGCAGATGCAGCAAAGCCGGCGATGGGCTTTGGTAGAATGCATCGCAATAGTGAAGATATAGAAGTAATTAATCGGTTATTTACACCAGAATTCCGTAATCGGTTAGATGCTATCATTCCGTTTGCGCATTTGTCTCAGTTAATAATCCGTCAGATTGTACAAAAGTTTATTTTTCAGCTTGAAGCACAACTGATTGATCAAGGAATCAGTTTTGAATTAAGCACTTCCGCGATGGTATGGCTTGCCAAAAAAGGATATGATTTTCAGATGGGGGCACGTCCATTAGGGCGTTTAATACAAGAACAGATTAAAAAGCCGTTAGCTGATGAAATTTTATTTGGAAAGTTGCGTAATGGTGGCATGGTTCGTGTATTGATGCACGAACCAAATGGGGAAAGAGAGGGGTTGCAGTTAGAAATATCATCTTCCAATATGTCTCCTCGTTCAAAGGAGAGTAAAGATAAGAGTTGTATAAAAAAATCTACGAGGAAAAAAACATCTGCTTCTTAAGAGAGTTCTAAAGAGCCTCTCGGATTCTTTTTGCATTTTCTTCGAGGATTTCCATAGGCGCAATAACATCATTATGAGCAGTAAGTTCTATCCCTTCCATACGAGGTATAATATGGAAATGGAGGTGGTAAACAGTTTGTTTGCTCGCTGCTTCATTCAATTGCATAATTGTTATACCATCTGCTTGAAAGGCTTTTTTAACAGCATTGGCGAGCTTTTGGACGGCTTTAATAACAGGAAACAATGTTTCGGTATTTGCATCCAATAAATTTCTAGAAGCCTTTCGGGGAATAACGAGCGTATGCCCCGGTGCTTGTGGCATAATATCCATAAATGCAATGACATCGTCGTCTTCGTAGACGCGAACAGAAGGAATTTCATTGCGAATCAATTTAGCAAAGATATTATTGTTATCATAAGCTTGTTTCATAAAGTATTCTCTTTTAGCAGTGCTCGTTGAGGAACAGAAACGATATACAATTCTCAACCTTAGAGCAGATAATGTAAATCTGCTTGAAACATTAGCCAAACAAAGCGTTTTTAACATTTCATTTTTGTTTTGTCTAGGCTATGGTGTTTATGAAGTATTAGATTTCTATAATGGCTTCAACTTCTACAGGAACATTCATAGGAAGAGCGGCGACACCAATAGCAGAGCGGGCATGCTTGCCGATTTCACCGAGGATGTTGATAAATAAATCAGAAGCTCCATTGGCAATGAGAGGAATATCAGTAAAGTTAGGATCTACGGCAACAAAAGTGGTAATTTTTATCACTCGCTTTATTTTATTTAAATCGCCAATGGCTGCTTTTGTTTGAGCCAGAATATTGAGAGCACACATTTCAGCTGACTTTTTTGCTTGTTCGGTGCTAACGGTTGCACCAACCTTTCCAATTGCTACGGGTTTTCCGTTGGAAAGCGGTAGCTGACCAGAGATAAAAAGTTGGTTACCATGTATTGATGTAGTCATATAATTTGCAATGGGTTGAGAGGCATCAGGAATAGTGATTCCTAGTTTTTTAAGACGCTTTTCTATTGAGTCGGTCATATTTTATCTCCAGTTATTTTATAATCTATTTTATAAACGATTTTCTCATTAGAGGAAATGTTTAGTTAATAGGGCGCAATCCTTTCTTGTCTTTGTGTATTGTGTATTGTGTATTTTTTATATTATATGTTTTGTATTTTTGTATCGTACGTTTTCTGTATGATGATCTACAATGGGATAGAAATTAGATGGTAGGGATAATCAAGCCATTATTTATAATGGGTTTGTATGGTGCTCTTTTTTGTGTTGCAGAAGCTGAGGAGTCTATTTTGGTGACACCTCATCGAGCGGTTTATGATTTACAGCTTGGTTACGCTGCTGATGAAACAGAAATTTTGAAGATTTCTGGGCGAATGGTTTATGAACTCACCGGTTCAGCATGTAAAGGATATGTTACGCGTTTTCGCCTTGTTTCGCGCGTTTATACTGAAAATATGCCGGTGCGTTTGATGGATCGCCAAATAATTCATTCTGAAGCAGGTGATGGTAGCGCATTTCGGTTTAGCATTGCAGAAAAAATGGGACAGGATGTTTTGAATGATGTTGCAGGAATTGCTGAACGTACTGAAAATGGAATTACAGTTAAATTAGAAAAGCCAAAAATTGATGTATATAAGTTTGCAGTTGCTGACTTTCCAATTATGAAACTAAAAAATATTATTCGACAAGCAAAATCACATCATCGATTTTACTATTCGGCTATCTTTGATGGAATAGATATGGTGAAAGAAAGTGTTGTGATTGGGGAAAAGAAGGTGCAAAGATTTGATAATATAAAGAAATTTGAAAAATTAGATGGGGAAAGTTATTGGCCTGTTACAATTTCTTATTTTGATGATACAAAAAATACGGATGGTTTGCCCATTCGCCGTATCAGTTTTCTTTTATATGAAAATGGTATCACGCACGATCTTCTTTTTGATTATGGAAGTTTTTCAGTGCGCGCAAAATTGAATAAACTTGAATTTTTCGATATTGAAAAGAATCTTGATCATTGCCAGTAGTAAAAATGATATGCAGAAAATCACTTGAAAAAAAATCAAATCTCAGTATGCTAGCCTCACATTCCACACGCGAGATTTGGGTGTTTTCGAGAAGATTTTGTAAACATCCGCCGGTAGTAGGTTTTCTTGCTTTTTTTCGCGGAGGTTTAACCGGAAAGGATAAAACTTATGGCATTACCAGATTTCACTATGCGCCAGCTTTTAGAAGCGGGTGTTCATTTTGGTCACCAGACACATCGCTGGAACCCAAAGATGGCTCCGTATATTTACGGTCATCGTAATAATATTCATATTATTGATCTTGCTCAGACTGTTCCTCTTTTGCATCAAGCACTGAAACTTGTTTCGGATACGGTTGCACGTGGTGGTCGTGTTCTATTTGTTGGTACCAAACGTCAGGCATCTGATATTATTGCCGATGCAGCTAGTCGCTCAGCGCAATATTATGTCAATGCGCGCTGGCTTGGCGGTATGCTGACCAATTGGAAAACAATTTCGAATTCGATACATCGTTTGCGTAAGCTTGACAATCTTCTTGCTGCTGAAGCGCAGGGTTTTACTAAAAAAGAGCGTTTGAATCTTGAACGTGATCGTGAGAAACTCCATCGCGCGCTTGGCGGTATTAAGGATATGGGATCTATTCCAGATCTTATGTTTATAATTGATACGAATAAGGAAAGTATTGCTATTCAAGAAGCGAAACGTTTAGGTATTCCAGTTGTCGCTGTTATTGATACGAATTGCGATCCTGATGGTATTGATTATCCGATCCCAGGTAATGATGATGCTTCGCGCGCGGTTTCTCTTTACTGTGATCTTGTTGCTCGTGCGGCTCTTGATGGTATTGCTCGTCAGAGAGGTGCTATGGGCATTGATTTGGGGGCTCAGGCTGATATTGTTGTTGATCCCGTTTTGGAACAGGTTGATATCGCCGTTGATCCCATTTTAGAGGATGTAGTTCCGGTTTCTAAATAATGATTTGAAAACACCTGTTCAGGTGCTTAATTTTTAATGAAAAGGTTATGGCGTGCACAGTTTTCTATGCACGCTTTTGTTGTTGTAAAATAAATAGAGGCAAATATGAGTATTACTGCTGCACAAGTGAAAGAACTTAGGGAATTATCGGGCGCTGGTATGATGGATTGCAAGGCAGCTCTAGCGGAAACAAATGGCGATATGGAGGCTGCGGTTGATTGGCTTCGTAAAAAGGGGATAGCTAAAGCAGATAAAAAGGCTGGACGTACAGCAGCTGAGGGGTTGGTTGGTGTTGTATCAAATGGTTTAAATGCTGTTTTGGTTGAAGTTAATTCTGAAACAGATTTTGTTGCACGTAATGATGAATTTCAGGCTATTGTACGCAATGTGGCGACTGTTGCTTTGGATATAGAAAGTAGTATTGAATCTGTTCTTTCCTCTCGTTATCCGGGTTCTGAAAAGACTGTAGATGAAACAATTAAGGATGCGATTGGTACAATTGGCGAGAATATGACGCTTCGTCGTTTGGCTAAATTATCTGTTAAGGATGGTGTTGTTGCTACTTATATCCATAATGGTGTGGCTGAAGGCCTTGGTAAGCTCGGGGTTTTGGTTGCTGTTGAAACTACCGGAAATAAGGAAGCGGCAGTTGCTTTTGGTCGTCAAGTTGCAATGCATGTTGCTGCAACCAATCCATTAGCATTGATAGCAGAGGAGGTTGATGCTGGCGCTGTTGAACGTGAAAAAGCGATTTTTTCAGAACAGGCACGTCAGTCTGGAAAACCTGAAAATATTGTTGAAAAGATGGTGGAAGGCCGCATGCGTAAGTTCTACGAAGAAGTTGTTCTGTTATCTCAGGCTTTTGTAATGAATCCTGATATTACTGTTGAATCTGCTTTGAGAGATGCTGAAAAAGCGATTGGTGCGCCGGCAAAAATTACTGGCTTCATTCGTTTTGCATTAGGCGAAGGTGTGGAAAAGGAAGAGACTAATTTTGCTGCAGAAGTTGCTGCTGCAGTAAAATGTTGATTATGTTGTGAATTGTTGAACAGAAATTCAAGTCTGCACAACTAATACGAAAAAAATTATAACTATTTGAAGGGCATCACGTGACAAGGTGGTGCCCTTAGTGTATCGAAGACAGAAATGAGTGTGCTCTTTGGAGATGATTAATGACATTAGCTCTTCGATATAAACGTATTCTATTAAAAGTGTCTGGTGAGGCGCTTATGGGGGGACAAAGTTTTGGAATTGATGTTTCAGTTGCAGACCGTATTGCTGCTGATATTGCTGAAGTGCGGGCAATAGGCGTTGAAGTCGCTATTGTTATAGGTGGAGGCAATATTTTTCGTGGGGTTGCTGTTGCTTCATATGGTGGAGACCGTGTGACTGGCGATCACATGGGAATGCTTGCAACTGCTATTAATTCTTTGGCATTGCGAACATCATTGACAAAATTAGGAGTTGAAACGGTTGTATTATCTGCGATTGCTATGCCACAAATTTGCGAGAGTTTTTCACAGCGTAAAGCGATAAGTTATATGAACCAGGGAAAAGTTGTTATTTTTGCAGGTGGTACAGGTAATCCATTTTTTACAACTGATTCTGCTGCTACTTTACGGGCAGCTGAGATTGGTGCGGATGTTTTATTAAAAGGAACGCAAGTAGATGGTATTTATTCAGCGGATCCAAAGGTAGATCCTACGGCTAGGCGTTTTGATCAATTAACGCATGTCGAGGTTTTGCAGCTAGGCTTGTCTATTATGGATACAACAGCGGTAACTTTAGCGCGTGAAAACAATGTTCCAATAATTGTATATTCTATTCATGAAAAGGGAGGTTTAGCTAAAATATTGAATGGAACGGGGCGGTTTACGATAGTATCGGAATAAGGTAATCTTCAAGGTGCAACAAAGGAGACAGAAATATGAATGTTACATCGATTATGGATGATCTGAAGCGTCGTATGGATGGTGCTATTTCGGCTTTTAAGCACGAGTTAAGTGGTTTGCGAACTGGGCGAGCATCAGCCAGTTTATTAGAGCCGTTGACAATTGAGGCTTATGGTTCGGTTGTGTCTATAAATCAGGTTGCTAATATTTCTGTTCCAGAACCGCGAATGCTTTCAGTTTCTGTTTGGGATAAAACGATGGTAGGAGCTGTTGAACGAGCTATTCGTGATTCTGGTCTTGGTTTAAATCCTATCAGAGATGGTATGAATTTGCGTATTCCTTTACCTGAATTGAATGAAGAACGCCGTAAGGAACTGGTAAAGATTGCGCATCAATATGCGGAGCAAGCGCGTATTGCTACTCGCCATGTTCGTCGTGATGGTATGGATAATTTGAAGAAGTTAGAAAAAGAGGGCGAAATAAGTCAGGATGAGTCCCATAGCTTGTCTGAGAAGGTTCAAAAACTCACGGATGAAACTATTGCGCATATTGATAAGATTTTGGTTATGAAAGAAGCTGAAATTATGCAAGTTTAAGATTTTTTCTTGTTTTTTTGACAAAAAAATCTCATTTGCACCACATTATCGTTATTATGGATGAAGATTGATGATGGGCGCAGGTATGGTTCTAGCTCGTGTAGTTGAGCGTAAAGTTGGAATAAATGCGCTTCGGTGATTATATTATACAGAGAAGATTGGTTTAGAGTGGTGGGTGATTTTTGATTTTTGTCTCAAAATTGGACAAGGTTACCTACTAAAGTAAACCATTTGACGGGATTGTTAAAAGCTTTCGTTAAATATGATTTTTTGAGTTACGTAACAAGAATGTCTGTATTCACATTATTGACGATGGATCAAGTAGTTCTGGAGATATTTTAGAGGAGTTTATCAATAGAATAATGATAAATATTAATAATGGTCTTAGTCTTATTATTGCTTCTAGTCATGGTAGGTACAAGAGGGTAAACTGGGTAGTGCATTGTTGTGTGCAATTGGTTTTAATTTATAAGCAGATTAACTGATAGTTTAGCACAAATTGCTTTGATATTAAGCGCGTATCGAGTCCTAATTTAATTATTCGCACAAGTGGAGAATAGTGTTTTTTTTTATTTTATAGCAGGTGATAAATTTTGAATTGTATTTTTCTGTTTTTGCTCTGCTTTTTATAGATAAGTTTTTGAAGCGTTAAAGACTGATTATCGGTTTCGTGGGTGTCGCTTTAGTTTATTGAAGTCTGTGATAATTCTAAATGAGACACACAAAATATGAAGGTAAAACAATGTCGTGTTTTTCTTCTCTATTTTTTATTTTTTGGAGATGCCTTTGTCTAATCTTATTTCTCGCACTCTGACAGCCTTTGTTTTTGGCGCTATTACTTTGTATTTAACATGGGTTGGAGGCATTTTGTTTTTTTTGTTTGCATGGGGAATTGGTGGTTTTATTCTGTATGAGTGGGTTAGTATCACAAAAGAAAAGTGGCGTTTTTTACAAAAAATATTGGCTGGTATTTTTTATTTAATTTTTGGTTTGTTTTTGGTATCGGGCATATCAGCTTTATTGATTTTTGGTCTTTTGATTGTTTTTGCGGTTTTATTGGGTATGTTGTCTGTTAGAAATATTGGTTGGGTTTCTTTCGGTTTTTTATATGCTTCTTTTCCAGTTGTGGCTTTGTCTTTCTTGCGGGGTTATGAAATATTAGGATTCTGGGTGGTTATTTTTTTATTTACGATCGTGTGGGGAACAGATGTTGCTGCATACTTTAGTGGGCGCGCGCTTGGTGGTCGTAAATTAGCGCCCAGATTTTCTCCTAATAAAACGTGGTCAGGAGCGTTTGGTGGTACTGTTGCGGGAATTTTGGGTGGTATACTGGTTGCTCTTTTAGTTTTTGATATAAGTTCCACACTTTTTTTTGTGCTATTGCTTGCTTTTATTTTATCGGTGATTTCGCAGATAGGCGATCTAGGACAATCATGTTTAAAAAGGCGATTTTCTGTTAAAGATTCCGGTTATTTATTACCTGGACATGGTGGATTTATGGATCGGATGGATGGATTGGTCGCTGCCGCTTTCCTTCTTTATTTAATTGGTGCGATTATATCTGGTGTGAATACACCTTTTAATTTTTTTACTATGCTTTAATCTAGGGGGGGAGGAAATATTTTGGAGCTTTTGAATTACATACTTGGCATAGGTGATTTATTTTTGAGAGGTTTGAGTATTGTTTTTATTATTGTGATTATTATCTTTGTTCACGAAATGGGGCATTATCTTGTTGGGAGATGGTGTGGTATTCAAGCATCAGTTTTTTCACTTGGATTTGGGCCACAAATATTGAGTTATGTAGATAAGCGTGGTACACGGTGGCGTTTAGCGCTGTTTCTTCTAGGGGGATATGTAAGATTCAGTGAGGATGAGAGTGGTGCAGGTGTTCCATCCTCGCGATCAATTTTGCTGATGTCTGGTTCCTTTGCGAATGCTCATGCTTGGAAAAGAGCGATAACTGTATTTGCTGGTCCTTTATTCAATGTTCTTTTTACCGTTGTTGTTTTGACATTTTTTTTCTTTTCTTATGGGCGTGTTGCTATTGAACCCGTTGTTGGTTCTTTGGTAGAAGATTCTCCTGCTATTCAGGCAGGATTAGTACGAGGTGATCGCTTTGTTGAAATGGATAGTAAACCTGTTACAAGTTTTGAAGATTTGATGGCTTATGTCACTTTTCGTGGCGGAAATCCCATAAAGTTTAAAATGGAGCGTATGGGGGAGATATTTAATACGGTCATCACGCCCGCGGTGATTGAGCGGGATGATGGGTTTGGCAATCGGATTCTAAGTGGTATGATTGGTGTGGGTGCACCGGTTGATCCTAATAATCCCATGCGTTTAGATCGTACTTATGCAAAATATATTAGCTATAATTTTTGGGAGGCGATAGAAGAAGCATCAGAACGCACAACATTTGTTATAACTCAAACAATTTTGTTTATTGGTCGTTTAATGAAAGGGCGAGAAGATCATTGTCAGTTAAGTGGCCCTTCTAAGACCGTTAAAATTGCTTGGCATGTTAGTGAATCGGGTTTTATCTCACTGTTGAATTTTATGGCTCTTCTTTCGATTGGCGTTGGACTCGTTAATCTTCTGCCAATTCCACCACTTGATGGTGGATATTTATTATTTTATATTATTGAAGCTGCAGTAGGAAGACCAGTGCCAGATAAAATTCGGGAGGTTATTCTACATATGGGCCTTTTTGTTGTTCTCATATTTATGATTTTTGTGTTATTTAATGATTATTTTTGTTGGTTTCGCTAATAAATCATGGAAAACATTTTGCAAATTAGATAATAATATGAGAATTCAAATTGGGAAGAGTCGTTTACTATATTCGCAGAATTTTGTGGTGTTGTACGCTATAATTAGTAATTAATATGAAGAGAAAATGGCAGTCTCATTTGAATAAAGTTGTTATGGCGGTTAACTTTTTGAGACATAGCGTCCAGAGAAATTAAATAAGGTAAAAAGCCAATGACTACGAGTTCAAAATTTTTAAATGCAGTATCTGTATTGGTATTAGCCGTGACTGTAAATGTTTCAACAGCAGCTGTTATGTCAATTGCGGTGGTTGGAGAGGCTCAGGCATCTGTTGTTCGTTCTATTGAGATTCAGGGTAATAAGTTTATAAATTCTCGTGTAATTCGAGATAATGTAGCTATTAAGCCTGGAAAGAGTTTTAATCGTAGCGATATTGATGCAGCAGTGAAAAATCTTTTTGGATTGGGTTTGTTTTATGATGTTAAAATAAATCAGGTAGGCAATAAGTTGATCGTAGCAGTCAAGGAGTATGAGGTCGTTAATCAAGTATTATTCAAAGGGAATAAATCTCTCAAAGATCATGATATTAAGCGTTTCATTTCTTTGAAAGAAAATGAACCTTTCAATTCTGCTAAGCTTTCAGCTGATATAAATATAATACGTGAAGCTTATAAAACTGTTGGCCGAAATAACGTTGTTATAACAACTCAGACTGTTGATTTAGGAAAAGGACGGGTCAATGTAGTCTTCAACATCTCTGAAGGTCAGAGGATGCAGATTACTGATATTACCTTTGAGGGGAATAATGCATTTGGGGCGCGCCGTTTACGCGATGTGATTGTAACAAAGCCTTCAGGAATATTTTCATTATTGATGAGAGGTGACGTTTATACTGAAGAACGTTTAGCTGTTGATGAAGAGGTTTTACGTCGTTTTTACTATAACCATGGTTATGCAGATTTTCGAATTATTTCATCTAAAGCAATTTTTGATGAAAGTAGGAATGCGTATAAAATCAGTTTCGTTTTTGATGAGGGAGCGCACTATAAAATTGGTGATGTTCGGGTTGAAAGCGATATTGATGGAGTGGATATTCAGTCTATAAAAAAGGCACTTAAAACGCATCCGGGTGATGTTTATAGTGCAAGAGAAATTGAGGAATCTGTTGCGATTATTAATAGTAAAATTTCTGATTCTGGATATGCTTTTGCTAAGGTTGAGCCGCGAGGAAATCGTGATTTCAAGAATCATACAATTTCGCTTGTTTATAACATTGAGCGAGGGCCTCGAGCTTATGTTCAGCGGATTGAAATACGCGGGAATACAAAGACTCGTGATGATGTTATTCGCCGTGAAATTGATTTGAATGAAGGTGATGCTTACAATCAGACATTAGTGCAGCGAGCAAAAAGTCGACTAGAGGGTTTGGGCTTTTTCCGAGGAGTTAATATTTCCATGGTTCCCACTGATCAGCCTGATCAGGTCATATTGGTTATAGATGTAGTGGAAGCGCCAACAGGAGATCTTTCTCTTTCTGGAGGTTATACAACAGGTGGTACGAGTCCTGGTATGTCATTTGAAGCGTCTGTTACTGAACATAATCTTGGAGGACGTGGTCAATATGTCCGTTTGGGAGTGGGTGCTGGGCAAGGAAATTCCCGTAATTATAATTTTTCTTTTGTTAATCCTTATTTATTTGGTTATCGTTTATCTTCTGGTATTGATATTTTTCGCAATACCTATCGTGTTGACGATGCGTATGATGTGAGGCAAACAGGCGGTTCCCTTCGATTTGGAATGCCAATTAGTGACAACGTATCCGCTAATGTGGCTTATTCTTATGTGCATGAAGAGTATGATTTTGGTGGGAATTATGACTTAACTGATGATGGAGTCAGGAAAGAATTATACGATAAATATTCTGGTGCGATTGTTCAGGCTGCAGAGCATCGTCCGTGGATACGTTCGTCAGTTAGTTTTGGTTTGACTTATAATTCTATCGACAATATGAGAAATCCGCATAATGGTTTATACGCTCGCGTTGTTCAAGAATTTGCGGGGCTTGGTGGACATGCACAGTTCTTGAAAACAACTGGTAAGGCGATGATGTACAAGACGCTTTCTGATAGAATGGATCTTGTGGGCTTATTGTCTATTGGTGGTGGTTATATCCACGGATTAGGTAATGAAGGTCTCCGTATCTTTGATATGTTTAAAAGTAACCTTGATATGATACGAGGGTTTAGATACAATGGGATAGGTCCACGTCAGCTTTCCAATAAAGGTGAAGTATATTTTGTAGGTGGTACAACATATACGAATGCAACTGCTGAAGTGCAGTTTCCTATACCAATAATACCTGATCATTTAGGTTTCCGTGGAGCTTTTTTTGCAGATGCTGCAACGCTTTCTGGTAATGATTATAAGCCTGTTTTGAAGGATGAACCGCCGATTACAAATATTGGCAGTTCGTGGCGTACGTCTGCGGGTGCAAGCTTGCTATGGGATTCACCATTTGGTCCGTTACGTTTGGATTATGCTTGGCCGATACATAAACAAGAAGGTGATCAAGTACAGCAATTCAATTTTGGTATTTCTACTAAATTCTAATTTGAACTTTTTCAAAAAGGGATTTTTAATAAAGGGTTGAATTTATGCTGAGAGGCGTATTTTGATAACAAGTGTACTTTTCTTTGCGCCTATTGGCAATTAGCGCTTGATAATGTTGCAGAATTAACGAGAGAAAAAATTCTTAATCCGGAATTTTCAGAGATTATAAATACTCTTTCTTCTGTTGAAAGCGTTGAGGAAAGAGTCTTTATTCTCGTGGATAAGGGAATTTTTATGCTTGATTTTAAAATTCTGTAATTGCTATTTTTTCGTTTATGATGCTGTTTTAAAGATTTATATTAGCCTTGGTGGTGATATTTATGCTGCCGCATAATTTTGCTCAAATCGGGCGCATTTTTATTTCCGTCTTCTGTTAAGTTATTGCCTTTGGTTGACCAAAAAGAAATTTCATCGCATAGCGTGTATTCATCCAAGCGATAAACTTGAATATAATGTGTGTATTGAAGCAGGTGCTATTATTGGTAGAGACGTTGAAATTGGTGTAGTTACTTTTATTTCATAGGCTGGTGTTATCGCTAAAATTGCTGGGCTTGAGTGTGAATGCTTTATTGCTTCTAGGATTATAATTCAATATTCTTTAATAGGCGGTAGGATTCATCTTTACTCCGTATTTTTATCGGAGAGAGTGGTTTTTGTTACGTTTATAGCGTTTTTAGAGTTGAAAAAATCTACAGTTTTGTCGTGTAAATTATCCAAAAAAGATGATGTAGAAATTAGCGCGAATATAACGATTGATTGCGGAGCATTTGAAGGTATAATTATTGCCGAAAGGAAAAAAATTGATAATTTGCTACAGATCACTCATAATATGAGAAATCGTCGTTATTATCTTATTGTTACTTAATGCGGAAATGTCGAAGTTTTGGATCCTATCAAATAGGCAAATGTGTTCAGATTTCCGCGGGTAGTGGTGTTATGAATAATATTCCAGATGTTGAAAAATGGGACGGCAGTTTAGTACGACCATTGAAGAGTGGTTTCGTGAAGTCGCGGTTCTGTATGATATTAGCAAGGTGAAAGGGAGAAACATTAATATGATCAGCACCATGGAAACGAAAAGTTTAGAAGCTGTAGATATTGATAAATTGTTATCAGTATTACCGCACCGTTATCCATTTTTATTGATTGATCGTATCGTTGAAATTGACGGTGAGCAAAAAGCTGTAGGTATTAAGAATGTAACAATTAATGAACCACATTTTATGGGTCATTTTCCTACAAAGCCGGTTATGCCTGGCGTTTTGATTTTAGAAGCTATGGCACAAACAGCGGGTACAATTTCACTTTTAAGATTGGGTGATAAGAAAGCAAATTTAGTCTATCTGATGACTGTTGATAATGCGAAATTTCGCAAGCCAGTTGTGCCTGGTGATCAGTTAAGAATTCATGTTCAGCTATTAAAAAAGCGTTCTAGTGTTAGACGTTTTTTGTGTATTGCAGAGGTAGAAGGTGTCCGTGTTGCTGAGGCAGAGGTTTCTGCTATGATTGCCGAATCAGAATAAATGATGAAATAGGAATTTAGAAATTGTCTGACATATAAACTCATCCAACTTTCTTTGTGGAGAAGAGGGGGGGATAAAGTTTAATGCATCAGTAGAATTACTTTGTCACATTTGTTTGGAAGCTGTTGTTGATGATAGATGCAATTTTGGATACTGATTTGCGCAATAATAAATATGAGGGGAGCTATATAACTCTGTCTATTAATAAAAGCTGTCTGATACAAGAAGTATAATAATGCATAGAGGTTCTGTGCTTCAATGTCGGTATGACAATTATTGTAATATTGTAACGATAATTTCCAATTTTTTATTGTATGCAGATCGTATATAATGGTCATTTAATGATAAGCCTTCTTGTTCCAGAATATTTTGATGAATTTTGGCGCTCTAATACATTTGCAAGGCAAAAGCCATTTTTGCATAATCATTTGATAATCCAATTTTTGAGGTTTTTGATATGATGGAAAAGAAAGTGACAACCAAATTGCCAGAAGGCCGTAATGGTTGTTTGAACGATCGCAAATTCTTTCAAAAAATATCAAGTCACTCGGAATTATAGATAAAATAATATCGATAATTAATGTTTAATTTTAGCAAGGAAATCGCGAGCGCGTTGACTTTTAGGATTTGTAAAAAATATATCAGATGTCGTATCTTCGATAATTTTTCCATTTTCTAGAAAGAGTATTCTTTTTGAAACTTCGCGAGCAAAACCCATTTCATGGGTAACACAGAGCATTGTGATCCCTGTATTTGCTAGTTGAACTATAACATCCAAAACTTCTCCTACACTTTCTGGGTCAAGAGCTGATGTTGGTTCATCAAAAAGCATCACTTCAGGTTCCATACAAAGTGCGCGTGCAATAGCAACACGTTGTTGTTGTCCTCCAGAGAGTTGTAGAGGATATTTTTCAGAGTATTTTTCGATACCCACATGAGCAAGATAACGAATTGCTCGTTCTTGTGCTTGTTGTTTGGAAAGCCCTTGGACTGTTATAGGTGCTAAAATACAATTTTCCATAACAGTCATATGTGGAAATAAATTAAAGTTTTGAAAAACCATTCCTATTTTGCGGAGAACATTTTGTTGCTGTTTTATAGGGGCAGTGTAAATATCAACATTATGAACGCAGATTGAACCTTCTTGTGCTTGTTCTAATTGATTGATGCAACGAATTAAGGTCGATTTTCCTGATCCTGAAGGGCCACAAATAACAATGCGCTCACCAGCGTTTATGTTGAAATTAATATCATGTAATACTCGAGAACTCCCATACCATTTATTTAAATTCCTAATAGAGATAACCAGGTTTTTAGTCGTATCGATAGACTTATTATGTATATTTTCAGGATTCATTTTGTTGTATTTCTTTCATGAATGAATAAGTCGATTAATTTAATATTTCAGTTTTATAAAGATTTTTGTGATTGTTTTAGTTTACCGTAAATATCGAGTGAGGCGGTACTCTATAAGAATAACAAAACGATGAACGAGTTCAACGATAAGAAGATACAGAATAGCTGCCCAAACGTAAACTTGGAAATCGAAAGTACGTGAGTAGGTTGCTTTGGCAACACCCATTAAATCATAGACAGTTACGAGTGAAGCAAGAGCACTGGATTTAATCATTAAAATAAACTCATTTCCTAATGGGCGTATTGCCATAATCATTGCTTGTGGAAGAATAATTTTGAAAAATGTGACAGTTTTACTTAACCCTAAAGCTTTTGATGCCTCATGTTGTCCCGCTGCTACTGATAGAAAGCTTCCTCTAAAGATTTCAGACTGATAGGCAGCAGAGTTGAGAGAACAAATGAAAAGACAACAGTACCATGCGTTTTGAAAAAACCACCATAAACCAACTTTTTGCCAGAATTCAGCCATTGATCCTAGGCCATAGTAAAAAAGAAATAGTTGCGTCAATAAAGGAGAGCCGCGAAAAAAATAGACATAAGTGCGTGCAAAATAGTGCAAGAGCTTATTGTTTGATAAACGCGCAAGCGTAATAATTATGCCAAGAAAACAACCTATAAAGGAAGAAATAAAGGCAAGCTCAAGAGTTACAATAAGGCCATTAATGAATTTTGGCCCGTAATTGCTTAAGAGTGTCGGGTTAAAAAGAAAATAGAGCCATTCAGGAATCATTTAACCAATGCCTTTTGATATTCTATTTGAGTACGTGATTCTAGGTGGCGAAAAATTGTGGAAAAAAAGGCTGAAAGTAATAGATAGAGCAAGCATGCAACAAGATAAAATAGTAAAGGCTTACTCGTTGCTGCAGCTGCTAAACTAGTTTGTCGCATAATATCGACAAGTGAAATGGTTGAAACAAGAGATGTATCTTTGAGCAAAGTAAGCCAATTGTTGGTGAGTCCTGGTAGAGCATTGCGAAGCAACTGAGGAAAAACAATACGAAAAAATGTATTTGATCGTGAAAGTCCCAGAGCTTTAGCTGCTTCATATTGGCCTTTATCAAAGATTTTGAATGCTCCGAGCCAAACTTCGCAAGAAAAGGCGGCAAAAACCATACTGAGCGCAAGAATACCAGCAGTAAAGGAACTTATGTTAAATATCATTTTGATATTAAAACATTCAAGTACAGTTTGAATAAGACTTTGTAGCCCATAATAAACCAGAAATAAGGTCAAGAGCTCCGGTAGACTGCGGAATACTGATGAAAACGAGCTTGCTATAGCTCTAACTATCTTGACATTAGATTGCATCATTACTGCGTTTAGAAGCCCTAAAGGAAGCCCCAGGAGCATACAGCAAAAAGCCAATGACAATGTCGTCCCTGCACTCAACAATATGACTACACCCCATCCACCATTGCCAAATGATAGCAATGCTAAATTTTCAATCATCTCAGAGTTCCTAATAAAGATTTAGATAATTGTTGTTTAGAAATAAATAGCGTGTTCAATTTTTAGCCCTTATTAAGTATCAATTGAATACTTAATAAATATCAATTTCAAAATATTTTTTTCTAATTCTATCATATGTTCCATCTTCACGTATTTTTTTGATGGCTTCATTAAATTTTTCTCTAAGATCATTATCACTTTTACGTATCCCAATTGCGACAGGGAATTTTGTTCCTTCAAGGGTTCCTAGAAGTCGGCAACAGTCTTTTCCTTCGTTTTTAAGCCAGTTTAATGTTTGTATTTGATCAAGGATAATAGCATCAAGGCGATGGCTTAAAAGATCGTGATTTACTTCTATTGTGGTGGGATAGAATTTAATGTTTACTCCTTTAGAAGCATAGTTGTCTTCGGCATATAAAGCTTGTGTCGTATTTGATTGTACGCCAAGTGTTTTACCTTTAAATGCTTCTACAGAGATTTCTTGAATTTTAGAATTTTTAGGAACAATTGCAGCTAACGCTGTGCTATAATAAGCGTCCGTGAAGTCAATTTTTTTTAATCGTTCTGGTGTAGGAGTAAGAGATGCAATGATAGCATCATATTTGTTTACAAGAAGACCGGGAATGATGCCATCAAAATCCTGATTTGTGACTATGCATTCAACTTCCATTTTCTCACAAAGTGCGTAAGATATATCAATATCAAAACCGCGGAGTTTATTGGTTGAGTCAACATAACTGAATGGAGGATAGGAACCTTCACTTGCAATTTTCAGCGTTTTAGCATGGAGCGATTGAGCAAATAATGTTACACTTGCTATGAGCGTTACTGCTAATAATTTCATTACGTTCTCCTGTTGGGGATACAAGAAGATGTTGAGCTATCATATATTTTTATCATCTGTAAACTTTTTTAAGAAAAATGCAAAAATATGTTAGTATTTTTTTTATGCTCATTAAACATTATTATTACAAAATTATTACAAAAATTTTTTACTCGTTTTAAGTACCAATATGATAGAATACAGGTCGGAAATCAATATCTTATTGATTGTATTAAAGATTTTTTGTCTAAGATATTTCATATCCATTATTTTGTTTACGCAAATCTATAATTTTTTGAGAAAAGCGCTATCAAATTTAATAATAAAAAAGCTGAAATCTTAGGGTTAAAAAGTAAATTTTTAGAATAAAAGTATTATAGAGCGCTTGTATATTTTGAGGAAAGAGCAGAAGGAATAAGTTTGCGGAGAAATGTAGATGTGCTGCTGTTTTTTAGGAAAAACAGTGTATTTAAATTGCAAGTAACTTGAAGAAGAGTGCTTATATACGTTTATAAGAGTAATGCAATATTATTTTGCCATACTTAGGTTATTTGCATAGACTAAAAAATTCAGCGGCATGCTTCACATTGTTTTACAATGATATGGTTTATAATATTTGCATGGATAAGAGGAAGGCATTTCGCATATAATGCTCTGTATATTTTTTGCAAAAAATTATCAGTAATTTTTGCAAGAGTAATAAAGTCTCAAATTTTTGAGACTTTATTAATGCATCCTATAATGGATCATTTTATTTTAGATTATACGGTCATCTATAGGAATATATTCACGCGCAGCAGCACCTGTATAAAGTTGGCGTGGTCGACCAATTTTTTGCGCTGGATCTTCAATCATCTCTTTCCATTGTGCAACCCAGCCAATAGTGCGTGCTAACGCAAAAAGAACGGTAAACATTTCAGTTGGGAACCCTAAAGCTTTTAATGTAATGCCAGAATAGAAATCGACATTAGGATAGAGCTTTTTTTCAATAAAATATGCATCATTTAGGGCAATTCTTTCAAGCTCCATGGCGATATCAAGAAGTGGATCATCTTGAATATTGAGTTCTTTTAGAACTTCATGGCAGGTTTGTTGCATAATTTTTGCACGTGGATCATAATTTTTATAGACACGGTGTCCAAAACCCATAAGACGGAAAGGATCATTTTTGTTTTTTGCACGTGCAATAAATTCAGAAATTTTCTCAATGGAACCTATTTCTTGTAACATTTTTAGACATGCTTCATTGGCGCCACCATGGTTTGGTCCCCAAAGACATGCAACACCAGCTGCAATACATGCAAATGGATTTGCTCCTGATGAGCCAGCAAGACGCACAGTTGATGTGGATGCATTTTGTTCATGATCTGCATGGAGAGTGAAGATGCGATCCATAGCTCGGGAAAGTACAGGATTAATTTTGTATTCTTCGCAAGGAACAGAAAAACACATGTGGAGAAAATTTTCCGCGTAGCTGAGATCATTTCGTGGGTAAACGAATGCTTGTCCAATGCTGTATTTATAAGCCATAGCGGCAAGAGTTGGCATTTTGGAGATGAGACGAATAGAAGCAATCATTCTCTGTTGGGGATCTGTAATATCAATGGAGTCGTGATAAAATGCAGACATTGATCCAAGGCAAGCAATCATAATGGCCATAGGATGAGAGTTGCGACAGAAGCTGTGAAAAAATTGTGAGAATTGTTCATGCACCATTGTGTGCTTCATAATACGGCGGTCAAAATCGATCTTTTCCTGTTTGGTTGGCAGTTCACCGTAAAGTAAAAGGTAGCAGACTTCGAGAAAATCGCCTTTTTCAGCCAGCGTATCTATAGAATAACCACGATGAAGCAATATTCCCTTGTCGCCGTCAATATAAGTGATTTTTGATTCACAAGCAGCAGTTGAGGTAAAGCCGGGGTCATAAGTAAAAGTATCCATTTTTTTATAGAGAGAAGTAATTTCAATTACGTCAGGACCAATAGTTCCTTTTCGCACAGGCAATTCTATCTTTTTATTATTCACGGTGATGTACGCTTGTTGCTCAGACATTCAATATTCCTTTCAGATCTCTCACCTATAAAATTGAAATGAAGTTTTATCAGCTGGGCTGATGTATAGTTAAAGCTCTTCCTCCCTGTATTAGGAGTAGGTTTACCCTAAAAATCAGCTGATGCAATCTAAAAATATTTTTCATTTACAGTCCGATAGAATATATATTTGAGTATTTTAAGTTAAAAATATTTCAATTCATATAAAAATATTTATATTTTTAAATATGCATTGTTCTAGAAACTATCTATACATATGTAATTAGTATGTTGTGAGAGTAATTTGATCATGAATACGATTAAGAGATTCATCTCGTCCTAATAAAGTAAGAACATCAAAAACTCCGGGAGATGTTGTTTGTCCAGTGAGAGCTACTCGAAGTGGTTGGGCGACAGATCCGAATTTGAGTTCCTGTGTTTGTGTATAATTTCGCAGAGTTTCATCCAACGTTTTTGCATCCCAATTTGGGCATGCTTTTAAAGCGAAGTAAACACCTTTTAGAATGGCCTTACCTCTTTCATCTAAGAATGTTTTTGCTTTGTCATCAAAAGATAATGGTCTCTGTGCAAAGATAAATTTTGCACCATCAATGAGTTCAATCAGTGTTTTCGAACGTTCTTTCAAACTTGGTATTGCAGCTAGAAATTGAGCACGGTGCTGTTCATTAAGTTTTTTAGTTATTTCCAATCCGCCTTCAATATCTGGCAAAATATTAAGAGCAGCCTCAAAAAGATTTTGGTCGTTACTCGTGCGTATATAGTATCCGTTGATGGCATTTAGTTTTTTGAAATCAAAACGAGCAGCACCTTTGTTGATATTGTCTATATCAAACCAAGAAATCATATCTTCGATAGAGATGAGTTCGTCATTTCCATGACTCCAACCTAGGCGAACAAGATAATTACGCAAAGCATCAGGTAGATATCCCATTGTTCGATAAGCATCAACACCTAATGCACCATGTCGCTTTGATAATTTTGCACCGTTTTCACCATGGATAAGAGGAATATGCGCCATAACGGGGATATCCCATTCCATTGCATTGAAGATAATGGTTTGGCGCGCTGCATTTGTGAGATGATCATCCCCGCGAATAATATGTGTTATTCCCATATCATGATCATCAACAACCACTGCATGCATATAAGTGGGGGTACCGTCAGAACGTAAAATAATAAAGTCATCCAGATTTTTGTTTGGAAAGCGAATATCGCCCTGAACGCGGTCATGTACAATGGTTTCTCCATCTTGTGGCGCTTTAATACGAATGACAGGTTTAATTCCTTTGGGAGCTTCAGAAGCATTACGGTCACGCCAACGCCCATCATAACATGGAGGGCGTCCTTCTGCGCGGGCCTTTTCACGCATTTCAGCCAATTCTTCAGGAGAGGCGTAGCAATAGTAAGCTTTGCCATTTTTTACCAATTGTTCAGCGACCTGACGATGACGTTCTGCTCTTTTGAATTGCGAAATAGGTTCCCCATCATAGCTCAGTCCCATCCAATGTAAGCCATCTAAAATGGCTTGAACAGCTACTTCCGTTGAGCGTTCTCGATCTGTATCTTCGATACGTAGAAGCATTTTGCCACCGGTATGTTTGGCATAAAGCCAATTAAAGAGAGCGGTGCGAGCACTGCCAATATGAAGGAAACCAGTGGGAGAGGGTGCAAAACGGGTAACGACGGGCACGGGTATTATCCTCTAAGTTAAGATGTTATTTATGAAATTTTATTGGAAGTTTATGTTAGCATAGGTGAGAGGGTGTGCAATAGCTGCATTGCAAGTAAAGTGGGGATTGGCGAATGTCAAATTATAAAGTTAATGTTCGTACATCAATAGGAAGTTGGTTAAAACGGAAAAATTTAGGCCTGATGCGCCAAGGTAATCCCTCTATTATTGATGCCACCAATAATAGAAACTATAACGAAAAAAACATTTCTCTCTTCACTCCTTTAAAAGGGACAGTAATTGTTTTCTGGGAATGGCTGATAGATTGCATAAGAAAGGAAATTTCTTTTGGACTGCTTTTTTTATTGATTTTAGTTTTTTTTGCCACGGGCATTATTTTTTATTTTAGTTTAGATCAAGAACCAAGTTGGAATCAATTTTTTGTAACAGCGAGTATTTTTTTTGGAATATTGTGTGCGTTCCGCCGTTATCGAGGAATAAGATTCATAGCGGGTTTTTTATTATGTGTTGTATTGGGCGCATTGGCAGCAAAAATAGAAACATGGCATTTGTCTACATCAATGTTGGATAGCGATGTTTTCACGACATTAACAGGGCGTATTGTTTCTATTGAAACAATGGAAAAAGGAGGATTTCGTTTAAATGTAGATGTTCTTAAAACAGAAAAGCCAGCTTTGGATCATGGGCCTGATCGTGTTCGTCTAGTGGCAAAACATTTACCAAATGGATTGGTTGCAGGTGATGGGTTATATGGAAAGGTAGGGCTTCGTGCATTATCTGGCTCAGTTTATCCAGGGAGTTATGATTTTAGTTTTCATAATTATTTTAAAGGAATTGGTGCTCAGGGAATGTATTTAGGCAAACCAGTTAAGATATCAGTTCCACAGCCTGATACGATATTGGGTATAGCCTCACAGAAAATTGAAAATTTACGGATGAAAATGACACAAAGAATTCTTACGGGGATTGGAGGGAAAGCGGGTGATGTTTCTGCTGCTTTAATAACCGGAGAGCGAAGTGGTATTTCAAATGATACCAATGAGGCGTTGCGTAAATCTGGATTAGCACATGTCTTATCAATATCAGGTTTGCATATGGTTTTGCTTAGCGGTATGGTTTTCATTGTTATTCGTAGTTTTTTTGCACTTTTTCCAGTTGTTTCATCCTATTATTCCGCTAAAAAATTTGCTGCCATTGTAGCATTAATAATTACGGCTTTTTATTTAGTGTTATCTGGTGCAGCTATAGCTGCACAAAGAAGTTTTGTGATGATTGCAGTGATGTTGTTTGCTATATTATGCAATCGTTCTTCTTTAACAATGCGCAACTTCGCTATTGCGGGTTTAATAACGTTGGCTATTCGTCCACATGAAATATTGAACCCCGGTTTTCAAATGTCCTTTTCTGCAACTGCGGCTTTGATCGCTGCTTTTGGCTGGTGGAATGAAAAGCGATCTCTTGATATAGGAAAAACAACACCGTCTTATGTTGGAGGTGGAGTGTTGCGTTTTGCTTTCTTATCAGTTGCTTCAACTTGCGCATCGTCGCTGGTAGCAGGCTCTGCCAGTGGAATTTACGCTGCGTATCATTTTTCTAATGTAGCATCTCTCGGCATTGTGAGTAACGTTTTAGCTTTGCCTATTATCTCAATTGTCATTATGCCATTTGGGTTGATGGCAGCATTTGCAATGCTTTTTGGGCTAGAGTGGTTGCCGCTACAGATTATGGGTTTTAGTGTCAATCTTGTGATTAAAATTGCTCATACTATAACGGCTATCTCTCCTGTTTTAAATCCTGGATTTATGCCGTTATCTGCATTAGTTTTATTAAGCATAGGTTTAGTAGGCTTGACTTTTTTTATAACGCCTATCCGATATTTTTTTAGTATCTTTATTTTTTTGGGTATTTTTGTGTGTGTTACGCATTCACCTGTACAATTAATCATAGCAGATAATATGAGTCTCGTAGGCGTTATCAATGAGAAAAAATTATATATTGATCGTTTTTATGCTTCTAAGTTTACGACATCCATATGGAAAAAATCATTGAGCATAGACCAGACCATTAAACCCTCAAAAAGTGGCCCTCCATTGAATGAACAATTTGTTTGTGACGATAATGTTTGTAAAGCTTTATTAGAAAATGGATTAAAGGTTGCTGTTTTACGCGGGGATACAGATCAATGTATAAAATCTGATATTATGATTAGAACATCTGCAGCTCGTTATGAAAGATGTAACGAAACTGCACCGATAACATTCACACCTCAACAACTGTTGTCACGAGGAAGTGTCATGATGACTAAAAATAAAAAAGTTATTTGGTCATCTCAAGGTTTCCATAGACCATGGAACATGCATAAACAAAGTTCGCAAAAGTTATAACTCATGACACTAAGATGATATAATCCAACGCGCTAGAAAATACAGTTATATTCTATAAAAAAATAACTGTATTCTAAGTTTTTAAAATCCAAAGCCCTATATTTTTAAAATATATTCATACGGTAGCTAAATTTTATGAATAAGATGTATAACACAATTTTACTTTGAATCAGAAATATCTGCATTAAGCTGGCTATATCTTTCTTCTCCAATTGTGTTAAGAAGTTGTAGCTGGGTTTCAAGGAAATCAATGTGATTTTCTTCATCTTCGAGTAGCTCATCAAACAATTTCTTTGACACGTGATCTGAAAGTTTAGCGCAAATCTCACGGGATTTTAGGTACAGTTCCCGAGCATCATATTCACTCGCAAGATCGCATTCTAGAATCTCTCTCAGGTTTTGCCCAATGCGCAATGGCGCAAGAGTTTGGAGATTAGGACGCCCTTCTAGAAAAATAATGCGCTTAACAATTTTATCCACGTGCAGCATTTCTTCTAGAGATTCTTTATGCTCTATTTTAGCTAATTTTGCATAACCCCAGTTTTCTATTAGGCAAGAATGCAGCAAATATTGATTAACGGCGCTAAGTTCAAGTGCAAGGGCTGCGTTGAATTGCTCAATAATTGTTGGATGGCCTTTCATAGTATTTGATCTCTCCATATTCTTTAATGCGTAAACATAATCAAAATTAAGAGGTAATCTGCCATTTTTTTAGGCTACACCTAAGCATTTGCCTCACTATTCCTCTCAGTTTATCAATTTTATCGAAAATAATCAATTGTTAACAATTTCTTCTAGGAAAAAACAGACGATTTTTGGGGAAACTTACAAACTTAATAATTTTGTAGGATCATTTAGCATAAATTTTTATTATTAAGGATCAGAGCTAAAACTACTTATCAAGTATGGAAATATAAATAAATTTTACAAAGAGGTATAATTTTTAATCATTGTACTTTATAATCGATGTTTTTTGTGCTTGAAGATGGTGAATAAATTTTGTGGTGAATTGAAAATTTTTTGATCAATCAATTCATAATTAATATTACTTGATTGATAAAAGGATAAAGTGATTCATGAATGTTCATGAACTAAAAAAGATGTCTGCTGCTAAAGCGCTTGAGTTTGTTCAAGATGATATGCGGCTGGGTATAGGTAGTGGTTCTACAGTCAATGAATTTATTCGCCTTCTTGGTGAACGTGTCGCAAGTGGTTTACGTGTCATTGGTGTTGCTACTTCACATTATTCTGAGCAGTTATGTTGCAAGTTTGGAGTTCCTATCACTACTTTAGAACAGATGCCTGAACTCGATCTTTCTATTGATGGAGCTGATGAAATTGGTCCCCAAATGGCCTTAATTAAAGGGGGGGGGGGAGCATTATTGCGTGAAAAAATTGTGGCCGCAGCATCTCGTTCTATGCTTATTATTGCTGATGAAACGAAGATGGTCAAAACACTTGGTGCTTTTGCTTTGCCAATTGAGGTTGATTCGTTTGGTATAAGTGCTACGCGTAGAGCCATTGAAAGAGTGGCTTATAGCCTAGGGCTTTCGGGAGAAATTTCATTGCGAATGAATGGTAAAAATCCCTTTGAAACGGATGGTGGGCATTTTATTTTTGATGCATCTTGGGGGTGCATTTTGCAGCCAAGATTATTGTCTAGTGCATTGTTGGAAGTTCCGGGTGTTATTGAGCACGGTCTTTTTTTGGGATTAGCTTCACGCTCAATTATAGCGATGGCTGATGGTCAAATAAAAGTTTTAGAACTTTAAATTATTGTAAATAATTATAAGAGTTGTGAATTTTGAATAAAATATAAATTTAGGTTACAACAATTATGGGAGTAATTATTGAATGAGAGGGATTTTTTCTTTTCAGAAATTTGTGATATTATTAGGTTCCGTTGCTGTTTTAGTTGTGCATATTGGAATGGCTCATGCACAAGATGTAAGCGATCAACATCTAGAAGCAGCTAAAAGAGTGATTGACGCCATCCACGCAACCGATCAATTTGATAATTTTTTACCTATGGTTGCGCGTGATCTCAAAAATGAATTAACTGGTGATGATCCAAATTTGGCAGCAGATATTGCTGAGATTGTTGACAAACAAGTACTCGCTTTTACTAAACGGCGCTCTGGCTTAGAAAAAGAAGTTGCTCGTGTGTACGCAGAACATTTTAGCCAGACAGAACTGGAAACAATAACAATATTTTATAGTTCTGATGTTGGTAAAAAATTTTTGAAGGAAGTTCCAAGTGTTGCTCGAGATGTTTATTCTGTATTTGATGTATGGAAATCGGCTGTGATGCAGGATCTTATGAAAAATATAGAAAAAGAGATGTCTAAGACACTTAAATTGAACAAATCTGCTACTCCTATACCATCTGGCTCTCGAGCGTATTCGAAATAAGCTGCTTAATTCAATAAAATAGCCTGATTATTATTGTCATGTAAATAAAAGATTCTTTCTTGTTTTTTTAATGGTGGTTTTCTGCCATTTTTTTAAGAGAGATTAGTTTTTTAGTAGTGTAGTGTTTATCCAAAAACAATAATTTTTGAAACTAAGCAAGAATTTTTATTGAGTGATGAATAATAATGGCTTGTACGATGCTGAATATGTGCGAAGGGGGGCTTTAGTGTCTTTTGACTTTGATTTATTTGTTATTGGGAGTGGTTCCGGCGGAGTACGTTCTGCTCGTCTTGCTGGTGGTCTCGGTAAGCGTGTAGCTATAGCGGAAGAGTATCGTATAGGGGGTACTTGTGTTATTCGCGGTTGTGTGCCTAAAAAACTGTTTGTTTATGCGTCACAATATGCACGAGAGTTCAGTAAGAGTATAGGTTTTGGGTGGAAATACACTGATCCAGTGTTTAGTTGGGAAAGATTAGTTGCGGCTAAAGATAAAGAAATATTAAGATTGGAGGGACTTTATCGCAACACATTGAAAAATAATAATGTTCATGTGTATGAAAGTCGTGCTGTCTTTGTGGATGAGCATACCTTAGAGCTTTCTGCAACAGGTGAACGAGTAAAAGCAGAAAAAATTTTGATTGCGACGGGAGCAAAAACTGCACAAAATATTGCGATAGAAGGAATCGATTTATGTCTTACTTCCAATGAAATTTTTGATCTTAAAGAATTACCAAAATCAATAGTCATTGTTGGTGGTGGTTATATTGGTGTTGAATTTGCGAATATTTTTCATGAATTAGGTGTAAAAACAACGTTAATCCATCGTGGTGATTTAATTCTTCGTAATTTTGATTATGATTTGCGAAAATTACTTAGTGATGCAATGGTTGAAAAGGGAATTTCCATTGTATACAGTACAACGGTTTCTCAAGTTAAAACTCAAGGTTATGGCTATGATGTTATTTTATCGAATGGACAAACTGTCAGTGTTGATAAGGTCATGCTGGCTACGGGACGTGTGCCAAACACAGCAGGTTTAGGACTTGAGCGGGCAGGTGTTCAATTGAATGAAGCTGGCGCAATTATTGTTGATAAAACAATGACAACGAATATACCTCATATTTGGGCTGTTGGTGATGTAACAGGAAATATTCAACTAACGCCTTTAGCAATCCATGAGGCAATGTGTTTCGTTAAGACTGCATTTAAGAATATTCCAACTGTACCCGATCGTGATTTGATTGCGACGGCTGTCTTTTCACAGCCTGAGATTGGAACGGTTGGTCTTTCAGAAGAAGAAGCAATACATCGTCATAAGCATCTTGAAATTTATCGTACTCTATTTCGTCCTATGCGGAATACTCTTTCTGGTGGTTCGGAAAAAATGTTTATAAAACTTGTTGTTGATGGTGAAAGCCGTGTCGTTGTTGGTGCTCATATTTTAGGAGAGGGCGCTGGAGAGATGGCACAGCTTATAGGGATCGCGCTCAAAGGAAAATTGACGAAAGATATATTTGATGAAACTATGGCTGTACATCCGACTGCTGCAGAGGAATTGGTAACGATGTATGAGCCGAGTTACATATATAAAAATGGAAAGAAACAGGAAAGATAAATGGCGGATGTGATAATAAAAAACAAGATTTTCTCTATTATAAGCTGCGTGGATAAGCTGCTCTAGAGAGAATACGATGATGCGAAAATGGACGCCTGACTCGTGGAGAGAAAGGCCAATTGAACAAGTCCCAGCTTACCCAGATCAGTCTATGTTAGCGAGTGTTGAAGGAAAGCTGCGCAAGTATCCTCCACTTGTTTTTGCTGGTGAAGTGCGTGATTTGAAAAATGCATTAACAGCAGTTACAGAGGGGCAGGCGTTTTTGTTGCAAGGTGGTGATTGCGCAGAAAGCTTTGCGGAACACGAAGCTGATAATATCCGAGATTTTTTTCGTGTATTTTTGCAAATGGCAATAGTTTTAACATTTGGTAGTTTTAAACCAGTTGTTAAAGTTGGTCGTATTGCTGGTCAGTTTGCAAAACCTCGTTCCTCTGAGGTTGAAAGTAAGGGGAATGAAGAATTGCCTGCTTATAGAGGCGATATTATTAATGGTATTGAATTTAATAAAGATTCTCGTATTCCTGATCCACGACGGATGTTTATGGCTTATCGCCAGTCTGCAGCGACACTTAATTTGCTGCGTGCTTTTTCACAGGGAGGCTATGCTAATTTAGAAAATATCCATAAATGGATGCTGGGTTTCATTTCCAATAGCCCACAAGGTGAACGTTATGTGTTATTAGCAAAGCGTATTTCTGAAACCATAGATTTTATGCGTTCTATAGGAATTACAGCTAAAACGCATTCTTCATTACGTGAGACATCTTTCTATACAAGTCACGAGGCGCTTTTGCTTGGTTATGAAGAGGCTTTGACACGAGTTGATTCAACTTCTGGGGATTGGTATGCAACATCTGGTCATATGTTATGGATTGGTGATCGTACGCGTCAGCCTGATCATGCGCATGTTGAATATTGTCGCGGTATTCAAAATCCTATCGGATTGAAATGTAGCCCTTTCATGGATCCTGAAGAGCTTTTGCGACTCATTGATATTCTTAATCCTGAAAATGAACCGGGGCGGATTATCCTTATTGTTCGTTTTGGTTATGATAAGATTAAGCATTGTCTTCCTAGACTAATCCGCGTAGTTGAGCGTGAGAAGCGTAAAGTTGTATGGTCTTGTGATCCAATGCATGGCAATACAGTTATTGCAAATGGTTATAAAACGCGCCCCTTTGAATATATCTTGAAAGAAGTTGAACATTTTTTTTCGATACATCGAGATGAGGGAACTTATCCAGGTGGTATCCATATTGAGATGACAGGCCGTAATGTGACTGAATGCACAGGTGGAGCGCACGCTATTTCAGTAGAAGATCTTTCTGATCGTTATCATACCCATTGTGATCCGCGCCTGAATGCAGATCAGTCGTTGGAATTAGCTTTTCTTGTTGCTGAGCTTCTTAAGAAGAATCGTGATTCTGAACTGTGAGCTGTTATTCGTAAGATGTTTAAGAAGCAGATCACATAGCATGATTGTTTTATGGTGTTGATAGAGCCAGATACTTTGGGGAAAAGAAATATTTTGATGATTGAAATTGAACTATGGTCACGCTAAATTGGTGTAATGGGACAAAGGCTTATAGATAATGATTTTCGAATTGTAGTTGTTCAATTAAATCCTATTGTCGGTGACATTGAAGGAAACTTTGCTCTTGCAATAACGGCATATCAGAAGGCTCAAGAATTGAGTGCTGACCTTGTCCTGTTCACTGAGCTTTTTATAAGTTCTTACCCGCCGGAAGATCTTGTCCTGAAACCTGCTTTTATAAAAGCATGTGAAGATGCTGTTAAAAAATTAGCGAAGGTGACAAAAAAGGGACCAGGGATTGTTATTGGTGTTCCGCTAAGGCGTGGTGATGCCATTTATAATGGAGTCGTTCTTCTTGATGATGGGCAAATTATTGCTGAACGCTTAAAGTTTGATTTACCAAATTATTTTGAATTTGATGAAAAGCGTGTGTTTTCTGCTGGGCCATATCCTGAGCCTATTGTTTATTGTGGGGTGATATTAGGGATTGTAATTTGTGAGGATATTTGGAATGATTCCTCTATCTGTGCAGAACTTAAAAATAAGGGAGCTGAAATTATTCTTGTTTTGAATGGGTCTCCTTATTATCGTAATAAAACAGAAAAACGCGCAGATGTTGTTCGTGTACAAGCTATTCAATCCGGAGTACCAATTATTTATGCTAATCCAATTGGTGGGCAGGATGAATTGGTTTTTGATGGAGGTTCTTTTGCACTTAATGGACAAGGTAAAATGGCATTTCAAATGAAGCATTTTGAAAGTCATATTGCTTTGAGTCATTGGCAACAAAAATCTACGGGATGGCAGTGTATCTCTGGTCCTAATGAAGAACTTCTCAATGGATTGGCTGCTGATTATTGCGCTTGTGTTTTAGGTTTAAGAGATTACGTTAATAAAAACTGCTTTAAAGATGTTATTCTTGGTCTTTCAGGAGGAATTGATTCAGCTCTTTGTACAGCTATGGCAGTGGATGCTTTGGGGGCTGAAAGGGTGCGCACTGTAATGATGCCTTATCATTATACGTCACAGGAATCACTAAAGGATGCTGAGGATTGTGCGCGTCTTTTAGGGTGTCGTTATGAAGTGATACCAATTTTTCAACCTCTTGAGGGTTTTTTGAATGCACTGGCATCTGTTTTTTCGGAGCTGCAATCTGATGTGACAGAAGAGAATCTTCAAAGTCGTGTACGCGGAACTATTTTAATGGCTCTTTCGAATAAGTTTGGGTCAATGGTTGTCACAACAGGTAATAAGTCTGAAATGGCAGTTGGCTATGCAACACTTTATGGTGATATGAACGGGGGGTTTAATCCTATTAAAGATGTTTATAAAATGCAGGTTTACGAATTAGCTGAATGGCGTAATAAAAATCATTTGCGGAATTTATTGGGAGCAGAAGGAATTGTTATTCCACACAATATTATAGCAAAAGCGCCTTCTGCAGAATTGCGGGATAATCAAAAAGATGAGGATTCTCTTCCTCCTTATCCTGTTTTAGATGATATCTTGCAATCTCTTGTAGAAGATGACATGAGTGTTTGTGATATTGTTAAACGTGGTCATGTCCGTGAGATGGTTGAGAAAATTGAGAATCTTCTTTATTTAGCTGAATATAAAAGACAGCAATCCGCGCCTGGTGTAAAAATTAGTCAGAAGAATTTTGGGCGCAGTCGTCGTTACCCTATTACCAACCGTTTTCGCGATAAAAGTTAAGTATTGATTAATGATAAAAGTTCGTTTTGCACCCTCCCCAACAGGTTATATTCATATTGGCAATACCCGTATTGCACTCTTTAATTGGTTTTACGCGCAGGTAAATAAGGGGGCATTTATACTGCGCTATGATGATACAGATATTGAACGTTCTCAACAAGAGTATATTGATGGTATAGCTGTTGATCTTGAATGGCTTGGTATTCAACCGGATGAAATATATTATCAATCTAAACGATTTAGTCGGTATGATGAAGTTGCGGAAACGCTAAAACAGCGTGGTCTTCTTTATCCTTGTTATGAGACGGTAGAAGAATTGGATCGGCGTCGCAAAATCCAGCTTTCGCGCAAACTTCCCCCTGTTTATGACCGTAACGCGTTAAAATTAACACAAGAAGAGAAGAGAGCGTTTGAAGCTCAAGGTCGCAAACCCCATTGGCGTTTTCTTTTGCCTAATTTTGACAGTGATCCATTGCAGGCCAAGCGAACAGAAATTTATTGGGATGATATGGTAAAGGGAAAGCAGACGATTGATTTGTCTTCTATTTCAGATCCTGTTTTAATTCGTGAAGATGGGAGCTATCTATACACGTTACCTTCCGTGATTGATGATATAGATATGGCCATTACACATATCATTCGTGGTGATGATCATATTACCAATACAGGTGCTCAGGTTGCTATTTTTAAAGCTCTTAATGCAAAACTGCCAATTTTTGGCCATATTAATTTATTGACTACGGTTTCAGGAGAAGGGCTTTCAAAAAGGAATAGTGATCTTTCCATTTGCTCTTTACGGAAAGATGGTTTTGAATCCATGGCTGTGCAGTGTCTTGCTGTTTTGATTGGGACATCGCAAAATGTGCAAGCCTATCCTAATCAAGCGGCTCTTTTAGAGCATTTTAATCTTCAAGATACATCAAAATCGGCTGCAAAGTTTGATACTGCTGATCTGCTGACGCTGAATGCTTGTCTTGTTCATGAATTAACTTATGAAGAAGTAAAGACGCGGCTTGAAAAGCTTTCTATCTGTGGGGAAAAAGCAGAGTATTTTTGGAATGCAATAAAAGGTAATATTGATAAGGTGAATGATGCAGTTTTGTGGTGGACAATTATTCATGATGACCAGAACTTTGATATCGTTACTCTTGAAGATCGTGTTTTTGTACAACAATCTGCTGATTTATTGCCTGAAGGTGTATTGAATGATGAAAGTTGGAAAATTTGGACAACGGCATTAAAAGAAAAAACAGGTCGTAAAGGAAAGGCTTTATTTATGCCACTGCGTCAGGCACTCACTGGAATGGAATATGGCCCTGAAATGGGAAAACTTTTGCCGCTTTTCGGGCGTGAGAAGATAATACATAGATTGACCGTTTGAAATGAATGAAAGCAACAAGATTGACAAAGCTATTTTCTTTAAATCTTGTTGTGTTTCAAATTGTTAAATTTTTGGTTTAAGTACGTGTTTTTATAAGCATAAATGCTGGGATATCATCGCCAAACCCTAGGGGAGCGCTATTTTTGTTATGCTGATATTTATTTGGTGAATTATCTTTATTGTTTATAGTTTTGGCATAAGTGGATGTATTTTTTTTCAGTTGTTTTTTTGTTTGAGTAACACGCTCTTTTTGGGTGGTTTGCTTGGAATATTTTGTGGATTTTTGCTCTAAAATGGGATCTTTTGTTTGGTCATTTGTTGTTAAAGTAGATAAATCTCCATTGAGCCATTCAATTTTTTCTTTGCTTATTTCCTCAATAGCATTGATATATTTTTGGTCTTCTTTTGTAACAATTGTAAAAGCCTTACCGCTTCGTTTTGCGCGTCCTGTGCGACCAATTCGGTGAATATAATCTTCAGCATGTATTGGTACGTCATAGTTAAAAACGTGGCTTACATCGGGAATATCAAGCCCACGAGCTGCAACATCAGATGCAACAAGAAGAGTGATTTTATTCTCTTTGAAATTGGCCAGCATGCTCATACGCGAATGTTGATCCATGTCACCATGAAGTGCACCGACACTGAAATTATGCTTGATGAGTGAGCGGAAAAGTTCAGAAATATCTTTTTTTCGATTGCAGAAAATAATAGCGTTTTTAAGCTTTTCACCTTCATTGTGGATAAGTTCTCGCAAAACAGCTCTTTTGTCCCATGGTTTGCTTCCAGATTTAACGAGCCGTTGCATGATCGTTTTGGCTGCTGAAGATGCTTTTGTAATTTCAACATATACGGGAGAATGTAGAAACTGCTCTGTCAATTTTGTGATTTCAGGTGCCATTGTTGCTGAAAAAAACAAAGTTTGGCGGGTAAAGGGGGTCAGTTTACAGATACGTTCAATATCGGGGATAAAACCCATGTCTAACATACGATCAGCTTCATCAATGACAAGAATTTCAACACCCATTAAAAGTAATTTACCGCGTTCGAAATGATCAAGAAGACGTCCGGGGGTTGCTATAAGCACATCGGCGCCTCGTTCAAGCTTGCGATCTTGGTGTTCAAAAGAAACACCTCCAATTAAAAGTGCAACGTTTAAGCGATGATTTATTCCGTATTTATCGAAATTTTCTCCGACTTGTGCAGCAAGTTCTCGCGTTGGCTCCAATATGAGAGTACGCGGCATTCTTGCTCTTGCACGCCCCTTTTCGAGTAATGTGAGCATAGGTAAGACGAATGAAGCTGTTTTACCAGTGCCTGTTTGAGCAATTCCTAGCACATCTTTTTTTTGAAGTATGTGGGGGATCGTCTCATTTTGAATAGGCGTTGGAGTTGTATATCCCACTGATTCTACAGCTTGAATAACCTTTGTAGAAAGGCCTAAATGGTCGAAACTGTTCAAAGGTGGTATCATTCCTTCTATCAATTATTATTGCAATTTTAACCTGCTTTCTAGACTATAAGCAAGGATAAATGTTTCAAATTATTGAGAAGGGTTAAGACGCATTGACAAAAAAGTCAACCGTAACCGCTCTATATATACATAGAAAGCAATGGTAAAAATCATTAATAGCGAAATTGTTCTGATAAGATTCGTTCATCCCATGAATGGTTTGGATCAAAAAGAATAGAGGCTGTTATTTCTGTGGCTGATGAAATGGTAACCGAGAGAACAGATTTTACCTCAACATTATCGGCAGCAGCATTCACGGGACGTTTATCAGCTTCAAGCATATCAAAGCGCACGGTTACTGTATTTTGAAGCAATGCTCCATGCCAGCATCGAGGATGAAAAGGGCTCACAGGGGTGAGTGCCATAAGAGGTGCCATGAGTGGAAGAATGGGACCTTGTGCCGATAAGTTATAGGCAGTAGATCCGGCTGGGGTGGCAACGAGAATACCATCACAACTTAATTGTTCCATACGTACTTTGTCATCAACACTGATACGAATTTTAGCGGCTTGATAGGATTGGCGGAATAAGGATACTTCATTAATTGCAAGAGCTTCAATATATCCTTGATTTTCAGCATTCGCAATCATACGCAGGGGATGAATTTCTTTTTTATGTGCAGCAGCAATGCGTGTCGGCAAATTCTGTTCATGAAATTCATTCATAAGAAATCCTACAGATCCTCGATTCATTCCATAAACAGGTTTTCCAGTATTCATAACGTTTCGCATTGCTTGTAACATTGTTCCATCGCCACCGAGCGCGACAACAACATCGGTTTCTTCAAGAGAAGAATGACCATAAATAGAAATTAATTTACGGGTTGTTTTGAAAGCTTCTTCAGTTTCAGCGGAAATAAAATGAAAGCGTTTCGGGGGTGTCATCATTAAGAGTTATCCGATCTTCACGACTTAATTTTTAGTGTATTTGTGAGAATTAGAAGATTTTATATAAAAGCTATTTTTGTAAAAAGAAGAATTTTGCATGAAAAATAATTTGTTAAAGAAGAGTATCTTTGCAATATAGCATAAAAAGGTTGTATAATTATATATTTAAAGAGAAAGGAATATTCTTTATTTTTTTCTTAGAACGGAATTCACTATTGAAGCTGAATGTATGATCGGTTAAAAGGTCGAAACTAACTTAAATGCTCAATTTTAAGCACCCGTAGCTCAGTTGGATAGAGCGCTGCCCTCCGAAGGCAGAGGTCTCAGGTTCGAATCCTGTCGGGTGCGCCATTATATTTCAAAAAATATAATATAATCAATAATTTGTTTATTTAAATCATTTTCAGTCTATCCACTAGTTTACCTTTCGTTGCATGATTAAAACAGTCATGTGCTGCAAAAGTGTTTCATCATTTGTATCAATTGTGTTGTTTTATAACGTCTGTTTTGAAGATTTTTTTGTTAGCGATTTCTTATGCTTCTTTGCTTGACAGATTGTTTGCAGCTTTGTCTTATTTTAATTTTTAAGTCTATCTTATTCTTAAAGTGTAAAAGAAAAAATCTTGTTTAGACTCCTCCATAATTTTTAATGAATGATACTATTGAGTCGTTAATGCACGTGCATAGTAAATTCCACTATTTTATTATTAAATGAAGCAGGTTTTTAAAGCTTGATTCTGTTCATAAATATTCAGTTAATCAAATATGTTAGGCGCCAATATTTATATATGTCAGTTTACAAAACAATTTTCATCCCTATGAATGCTCCAGAGTATGATTCAGGTTACATTTTACGAATCTGTTTCAATTTGTAAGCTTGTTCTAAGTCGCTAGCTCATTTAAATGCTGGTTTTATTTACTCGCTTATTCACAGGTTGTGAAGGTATAGGACTTATCGGATGCATTAGATAAAAACACTTTGTAAGAATCTTATTTTAAAAAGTTATCTTTTCATTAAAATGCTCATACTTTCTAAGGGGCTTTTGCCTTGAATGATTTTTTGAACTTCTGTAGCAATAGGGGTATAGATACCTTCTCTTTGAGCAATTTGAGTAATTGCCTGACAAGTTTTAATACCTTCAGCCACTTCGCCTAAATCGTTTAAAATCTTCTCCAAAAGCTTATTTTGAGCAAGTTCAAATCCAACGCGATAGTTTCTAGAAAGAAGGGAATTCGCTGTTAGAAATAGATCGCCCGCACCAGAAAGTCCTAGGAAAGTTTGCATTTTTGCGCCAAAATATTCCCCAAAGTGGCACATTTCAACAAGTCCACGCGATAAAAGAGAGGCTTTAGCATTCTGACCCAATTTCAGCCCATCGCAGATTCCTCCTGCTATGGCGATGACATTTTTATACGCACCTGCTATTTCTCCACCGATTATATCGTTTTCAATGTAGGGTTTGATAAAGGTAGGCATCCTACTTGCAAATTCTTGAGCAAGAGTTGAATTGCACGAATGAATCACTAAGGCACATGGAAGCTCTAAAATAATTTCTTTTGCAAAACTTGGGCCTGCCAAAAAACAGAGATTTTCTGGAGCAATG
This sequence comes from Bartonella sp. A05, assembly GCF_026930145.1. Taxonomy (GTDB): domain Bacteria; phylum Pseudomonadota; class Alphaproteobacteria; order Rhizobiales; family Rhizobiaceae; genus Bartonella. The sequence continues at coordinate 55,583 of NZ_JANHOJ010000004.1, forward strand.
AAATTCTTGGCGATTTTGCTTACAAATGCCTTTGTCTCTTCCTCGATTCCTTTACTTGCGATGAGTATTTTTGATTTTTGGCTCAGACGTACGCGAATAAACCATTCTCTTAAAGCTTGAACACTGATAGTGATAATGAAAAGTTGAGAATCTAAACTCTCTTCCAAAGAACATTGCGAAATAATGGGCTGAGAATTTTTATTCAAAGCTTTATTTAAAGGTTCTAGAGCAGAGGCGATGTTGCGTCTTGAAACAATTCGAACTTCGTTTTTTTGCGCAAAAGCAAAAGCAAGAGCTTTTCCCCAGGCACCACCGCCAAAAATTGTTATTTTCATCTCACTCCCTTAATTATTTTAGAAATTATTATATCTTCCAATGGCCGTTAATTTCTGTTTCTCTAGTTCTATAGAGAATATTGAAGCATATCATATTAAAGCACTTTATAGATATTTTTTACAGAGATATACGAAGTTATAGATTAAAGGACGTCTTAATACCAAAAGAAAGTGATGAAGATATGAAATGACTTAAGCTAAGCTTATGGGCACAGAGCTTTTGTAATGAAGCGAGGCAAAATTGGTTTGTCTCACTTGCAACAACTTTTGACTATGAATAAAAATCAATATGTCCAGTATTTGTTGTGTTATCCGGAGGCTTTTATTTATGTTATGCAAACATAATTATTTCTCTTATAGAAAGCGAGAAAAAATTTTTAGCTTAATGTAATATTGCCAGTTTATCGCTTTAAATTATTGTTAGCTACCACTTTAAACATTGGGATGAAGCTGCGATAGCAATAAGAAAATCTAAAGCGATCATTGTTTTTTGCTAGAAGCATTTATACTATTCATGAGAATTAGAAATCGTCTGTTGATTTTGTTATATAAATTCGGTGCATTGCTTTAGCAATGGATTGGTTCCTCAGAAGCCACATTATTGATGTTTTTTACATTATTGATGTTTTTTATCAGGAATCCACTGGTAACGCCATTAAAATATACGATCCAGATGAATGCCTCAAAGGAAGAATCTATGTACAGGAGATTTTAAATTCTCGTGGTATACTTATAACAAAGTACATAGTATTGATATACTATAAAGAATCTGCGGTGCTTATTAGAAAATTGAGTTTCATCAATTAATACATGCTTTATAGAGCAGAAATATCTTTTTCTGATTATCGTAAATCAATTAACGATATTGCATTACGCTTTAGATTAATTAAGAAAGAATATTATGACTATTATACTCAATCCAGGTAAGGTAACGCTTAGCGAACTTGAAGCTGTTTATTGGGATGGTGAAGTAAGCAAACTTCATGACAATACGCATTCGGCTATCAAGAAGGGGGCAGATCGGATTGCTGAAATTGCAGCTGGCAATCAACCAGTTTACGGCATTAATACTGGTTTTGGCAAATTGGCTTCAATAAAAATTGATGTAAACAATGTGGCTGTTTTGCAAAGAAATCTTATTGTATCGCATTGTTGTGGTGTGGGGGAACCTTTAGCTGAGAATATTGTACGTTTAATGATGACATTGAAGCTAATTTCGCTTGGGCGAGGGGTTTCTGGTGTTCGTTTGGAATTGGTGCATTTATTGGAGAATATGCTTGAACATGGGGTTATTCCTGTTATTCCTGAGAAAGGATCAGTTGGAGCATCAGGTGATCTTGCACCTCTTGCCCATATGGCAGCTGTGATGATAGGTGAAGGGGAAGCATTCTTTCAAAATGCGCGTATGAGCGGGGCAGCTGCTTTAGAAAAAGCGGGATTATCGCCTATTATTTTAGAGGCAAAAGAAGGCTTAGCTCTTATTAATGGAACCCAAACGTCAACAGCACTTGCACTTGCCGGCCTTTTTCGTGGTTATCGAGCATTGTGTGGTGGACTTCTTGCCAGTGCAATGTCTACGGATGCCATTATGGGGTCTACAGCGCCCTTTCATCCTGATATTCATATTTTGCGCGGTCATCATGGACAGATTGTTGTGTCGCAAACATTAGAGAAGCTCATGGAAGGTTCAGGAATTCGAACTGCGCATTTACGTGATGATGTCCGTGTACAGGATCCTTATTGTATACGTTGTCAACCACAGGTCATGGGGGCATGTTTTGATATTCTTGCGGCGGTGGCAAAAACGCTCATTATTGAAGCCAATGCAGTAACGGATAATCCTTTAATTTTAAGTGATGGTTCAGTTGTATCAGGCGGAAATTTTCATGCTGAACCTGTGGCTTTTGCTGCCGATCAGGTCGCTCTTGCTTTATGTGAAATAGGCTCAATTTCTCAAAGACGTATTGCGCTTATGGTTGATCCAGCAGTTTCTCACGGTCTTCCAGCTTTTTTGGCTCAAAATGCTGGTCTCAATTCAGGTTTCATGATTGCTGAAGTGACTGCAGCTGCTTTAATGTCTGAAAATAAACAAATGGCGTATCCAGCTTCGGTTGATTCAACACCAACTTCAGCAAACCAAGAAGATCATGTTTCAATGGCCTGCCATGGTGCTCGTCGGTTGTTGGCAATGACAGAAAATCTTTTTACGATTATTGCTATCGAAACGCTTGTTGCAGCACAAGGTATTGAATGTCGCACTCCTTTAAAAACAAGTCCTTTGTTACAGTCTGTTATAGAGCATTTACGTAAAAATATTGCAACTCTTGAAGTCGATCGCTATATGGCTTCAGACCTTGATAAAGGTCATATACTTGTGCGTGAAGGAGAGTTATTATCCATTTTGCCACAAACAATTTTTCCACAATTAGAGCTAAGATAAGTTATTTGAGGTCAAGTAAAGGAAGAGAGTTAACGGTTTTAGATTTTCTTATATGATATTTTTCACTGAATAGTATATATGATAAGAAATGAATGGTGGTTTATTGCCTAATGTAAATGGACATTTTCATTATTTTTTATAACAGATTAATAACGATACGACGATGCTATGAACACTTTATGTTATTTTGGTGGTCTTGCTCCTCTAAAGTTTTTTTGCTAAATCTAAAAGTTATTGAACTTAAGTACTATGATGATATACGGAAAGTGTTATCGTAAAAGGCTTATCTTGTTATCAGCAGTTCCTTAAAACTGAGAAAGCGGAAATGATGCAATTTTTTTGTTGTAAAAAGTGGGTGTTTTATCACCATACGAAGTAACATTATGCATTTTAGATACCATGATGTTGTGTTCTTTTGTGAAATGAAAAAATAAGATTTTAAATATTTTAGATCCGTTAGAATTTTTTCCACATTTCAATCGGCTTCGATGCTTATTAATCTGCAAACATTGCTTTTATAAAGTTATGATAGCGTTTTAAGAAGGAAATAAATGACAGCAAATGAACTTAAAAGGGGAATGGGAAAGCGTCAGGTTATATTTTTAGCTCTTGGTTCTGCTATTGGAACGGGTCTTTTTTATGGGGCAGCACAGGCGATTAATCTTGCTGGTCCAAGTGTCCTTTTGGCTTATTGTATTGCTGGTTTAGCTGTTTTTATGGTGATGCGTGCTCTTGGTGAGATGATTATTCAAAATCCGCTACCCGGTTCTTTTGCTCGTTACGCTGCAAATTATATATCGCCGTTGGCTGGTTTTTTAACAGGATGGACATATGTTTTTGAAGTTGTTCTTGTCGGTTTAGCTGATATCACAGCTTTTGCAACTTATATGGGGTTTTGGTATCCCAGTGTTGCTCCTTGGATATGGACACTCAGCATTACACTTATTATTACCGCTATTAATCTGGCAGCGGTAAAGGTATATGGCGAGCTAGAATTTTGGTTATCTTTTATCAAAATCACCGCCATTATTGCTATGATTATTGCTGGCATAGCATTAATTTTGTTTGATTGGGGAACGAATACAACCGCTACCTCTGGTATTCATAATTTATGGCAAAATGGAGGTGTATTTCCTAACGGTTTGTTTGGTTTTTTGGCTTGCTTTAGTGTTGTTGTTTTTGCATTTGGTGGGGTAGAAATTGTTGGTATGGCGGCAATGGAAGTGCAGAATCCTAACGCAACTATCTCAAAAGCAATTAATTCTATACCGATTCGTATTTTGCTATTTTATGTCATGACGTTAGCAGTTTTAATGTCACTTTATCCTTGGAATAAACTTGGTCTTATAGATAGTCCTTTCGTTTCAGTTTTTGAAAATCTTGGCATTTCATCAGCAGCTCATATTCTTAATGCTGTTGTTGTTATAGCGGCTATTTCAGCAATTAATAGCGAAATGTATGGTGCTAGCCGTATGATACATGGGTTATCACAGGAAGGCTATGCGTTTAAGAAGTTTCAATATTTATCAAAAAATGGTATACCAATTTTTGTTATTTTATTGATATTATTAATCTTTCTTCTCGGTGTTATCCTTAATTATTTTTACCATGACCAGCTTTTCTTTTTGATTGCTGCAATGGCAACATTTGCGACAGTTTTCGTTTGGATGATGATTTTACTCTCACAAATTTTTATGCGGCTTAAAATGCCTAAAGAGGAACAGCGTAATTTAAAATTTCCAATCCCGTTTTGGCCAATAGGATCGATTTTAGCTTTTATATTTATGGTTTTTATTGTTATTTCATTATGGTTTTTTGATAATACATGGCCAGTTTTGGTTGTAGGCGTTCTTTGGGTTGCTTTGCTAATTATTTGCTTTTACGCACTCAAACTTCATCCTCCTGAAAAAAGCAAGATGCATCAAGCTGTAAAAAAAGATGTAAACAAAGAGCAATATGAGGTTGAGCAACAGTGATTGCGCTAAAAAAGAAATTATTATGCTTAAGGATTCTACGGGGCAGTTTATGAAAGCACTCTTCTCTCATTGTAAGAGATATGAGAAGAACAACTTAAATTGGCAACAAAATAGTTTTCTTTTTTAAAAGAGGCGAGTTTAAGTTATCAGCGTAATTTTAATTGTATGTCAATCGTTTATTGGTGAAGAAAGAGTTTTGCTACGTTTTATAGGTTTATTGTGAGTTACGTTTAATGTACTATTTTAATAAAGGACTATTCATGGAAATATAAAATATTATTGATACAAAATAATTATTTTCATTGCGTCAGCATTATCAGATAGACACATAATTGAGGCTCATTTGATTCAACATCCATGAGGCTTTTTGGGCTAATTCTCAATAAGCTGTTAGCAAACATATTGAACAATTTATTACCGTATTACTCAATAGTAGTTAATATTGAAAAAATATCAATATAATTAACCTATTTCACTTAATAAAGCTGGTGGGCGTGACAGGGATTGAACCTGTGACCCCTACGATGTCAACGTAGTGCTCTCCCGCTGAGCTACACGCCCCACCTAATGATGATTGCATACACCACATAGAATTACAAACGTCAATGCTTAATTCAACTTTTTATTCAGTTTAACACGAATAATTTAAAGGAATATTTCTTTAAGCCGCTATAAGTATTTTTTCAACTTCACTCACCAATTCACGTAAATGAAACGGTTTAGAAAGCACTTTAGCATCAGGGGGAGCATCACTATTTGAGTTTAATGCAACCGCTGCAAAGCCTGTAATGAACATTACGCGTAAATCAGGATCAATTTCGGTAGCGCGTCGTGCAAGTTCAATACCATCCATTTCTGGCATCACAATATCAGTGAGTAAAAGAGAAAACGGCTCTTCTTGTAAACGTTGATATGCGCTTACACCATTATCGAAATCGGTAACTTCATAGCCTGCACGTTCTAGGGCTTTTACTAGAAAGCGACGCATATCATTATCATCTTCCGCAAGCAGGATTCGTTTCATAATTATATCCAATTACTTTTCATGTGTCAGAGTTTTTTGCCATATCGAATCTATACAATATAAGATATTTGTAAAAAAGCGATAAAATGCTTATAATTGGAATCAGTGGCAAAATGGTTAATTTTTATATGTTTGTTAAAAATACGCAGTATCGATTCTGAATTGAGTCAAATTTGAAATGTGTATTATGTCATCAGAAAATCTCAGTGTTTAGATTATGTAAATTCAGTGTGTAGACATTGTATGTCTATTTAGTTGTGGATTCCATTTTTTTTGTAATCCTCCTAATGTTGTCTATATTTTTAAAATTCTTATAGATGTGTCGATTTTAAATGCCGCTGATTTGAATACCGCAGAAAAGAATTGCCATATTGCCATTGTTGCAGAAATCTGTACAACATGATGCCATTTTTATGGCTATGTATTTTGCATTTTCCTTTATTGATATGAATTATGAAGCCTGTAAATTTGATTCGGATTTATGTAGTTTTAACTTTTTTAGATTGAATCAAAATCATTTTACATTGCTTTGCTTGGTTTGAAGATAGACGAAGATAATAATATTATTTGGAAGAAAAACGGCTTTACAAAGGTTTCTTAATGGATATAAATTATTATTTTCTATATGTTTATAGTAAAAATTTTTAGTAATTTATCAGCCATTAGCAATTTAGTTTTGTTTTGCTGTTTTTTTAGAAACTTTTAAAAAATTTTGCTCATATATAGTGCAGATATATATTGAGTGTTTTGCTATACAGAGAATAACATTTTTTCTATCGGGCAAGCTTAGAGGGGTTTTTGATAGCGCGATCCATTATGCTACATAGGGTTTGTTAAATAATTTTACTCATGGATATGTTCCGGGAATGAATGCATCGAATGCTGCCCAAAATTGTTTTTGATAATATTCTTCGTGCATTATTGTATTGAGTTCAGCACCTATAATTGTAATGCTTTCTGCTAGATGCGTGAATAGACATAATTTTCGCGCTTCAATATTGTTTGCAATATTGTTTTGATTGGCAAGGATAAACAGTGTTGGAATTTGTAAATGTCCATTTAGGATATTTTTTTTCATAGCATCAATTGCATTGAGTGTTGACGCCATCCATCGGACTGTTGGTGGTTTGATAGGAAGACTAAGAGGTAAAGGTATTTCATTACTTTGCCCCAATTGCGTATCTTTTTGTTTTGCTTGTTTTAATTTTTTTTCACCTTTGATAGCTAGTTTTCCAAGTCCTATATCGGAAAGAAGTTGTATTAATTTATGTTGGAAACTATTTGTTTTATTCCCTAAAGGAGCGAAAAGAGGAGATACGCACAGCATCTTTTTGAATTTATGGTTGATAATACTCAATCCGCTAAGCGCTATTAATCCACCCATGCCATAAGTTAGCATATAGTAAGGTGGAGGGCAGTTAGGATAAATTATTTTATTAATAAATACATCTAAATCATTAATATCACTGTTTATATCAAAATAATTATGTCGGCTTTGTTTCTGTTTATTCGGTTGAGATCCATCTCTACCAAACCAATCGAATGTTGTTGTATAAAAACTACGTTGAGAAATTTCATTCATTGATGAAAAATATTCCTCTATGGCATTTGCATAACTTTCGAGAATAACAACTGTCCCTTTGGCTTTTTCTGTTGCAGAATGCGTTATCACAAAACGAATTTCACGATTGATATCTGTTTTTAAGTAGCCGTTATGAAAGTTTGGAGGAAAACAATCTCGGCTTGTAAAAGAAAGAGGTGTTTCCAATTGATACGCCTTTATGGTGTGTTTTTATAAATCGAAGTAAGGTAATAGAGAGAACTTACGTTTATTGTAATGATGATGAAAGATTAAGAAACAGTTATCTTATTTTACATGTTATTATGAATTAAAGCAGAAAAGAGTTGAAATGAGGAAGATCTATTCCCAAATAAATATTACAATCGCCATGATGGGATTGTTGGTTCGTAAACAAGTCTGCCATTTGGAGACTTTGTGGGTTAATGATAGTCGCTCTAAAGGAGGGCAATATTATGCGTCAAGTAGACTTTTCACCATTTTATCGTTCAACGGTAGGTTTTGATCATCTTTTAAATTGGTTTGATTCTAGAACTCAACTGGATGATGTTTCTTCTTATCCACCATATAATATTGAGCGTTTAAGTGAGGATTCTTATAGGATTTCTATGGCTGTTGCTGGCTTTTCTCAGAATGAAATCGATATCGAAACGCATTGCAACCAGCTAACCATTAGGGGTGAAAAAACACCTGAAAATTCTGATGAAGGACGTGACTTTCTTTATAGAGGAATTGCTTCACGTGCTTTTGAGCGGCGTTTTCATTTGGCCGATCATGTTAAGGTCATTGGAGCAGAATTAAGTGATGGCCTGCTTCATATTCAGCTTATAAGAGAAATGCCGGCTGAATTAAAACCAAAGAAGATAGTTGTACAAGCATCACCATCTATTGCTAGAAGTAGTGGCAATGGTCATATACGTAAAGCAAGTCTAGAAGTTGAGAAGACAGACTAATTATAGATTTCTAATATGCTAATAACGCGAGATGAAAGTCTCGCGTTTTTTATTCACTGTTTTCTCAAAAACATGCATATTCCTTATTCTTTGATACATGACTTGAAAAAATAATGGTCGGAGCGGCGGGATTTGAACCCACGACCCCTTGACCCCCAGTCAAGTGCGCTACCAGGCTGCGCTACGCTCCGAATAATCCAAAATGACTAAACAACTGTTCTTTTAAAGGCAAGAAAAAAATAAATAGAGTAAAATCTGAGATGTTCTTTTTTCATTTTAGACAAAGAAACTCAAAATGACAAAGATGAAAATTGCGCATTTTAATGTTTTTCTATTGATTTGAGATGAGCTATCAAATCATAAAGATTTTAACGAACATCGTTTATTTTTGTTCTTAATGTACGCATATTATAATTTTTTTATGTGTATTATTAATAGGTTAAATAATTTTTTTTAGATTTTAGATAATTTATTTTTTCAGCATAAACCATAGCTGGAAAAAAGCGATATCCTTTTAATGTTCTGTTTATTGGAGAAAATATTTTTTGAGGATAAACAAAATTTCATGAGTAGAGTAGAAGACTGCGCAATAAGAAAAAATGTTTTTATTTTCGATATTTGCGAAAAAAATTGTTTCCTATCGTTAAAGGGATCATAAAAAAACAGTAGCAATAAAAAGTGGATAATTAATAATTACAATTCAGTTTGTTTGATATGATATTTTATTTCTATAAGGAAAAGATCAAAATATACCAATTTATGTCTTGTTGTTCTATTCTTAATAGAACAAACTAAATAAAGTTTCGTCGACAAAATTATTTTAAGTTCTTGTTTTGCAAGAAAAGAGTGAATGATGAATCGTTTTTCAGTTATAAGTTTAACAGAAGCTGCAATAGCTCGTGTTAAGGCTATTATGGAATCGAAAGATGCGCATGGTATCCTTATCGGGATCAAGAAAGGTGGTTGCGCAGGAATGGAATATAGCATTACTCTTGTAAAAGAAGAGATGCCTGATGCGGATATTGTTGAAGCTAATGGTGCGCGTGTTTTTATCGCACGTGATGCAATATTGTTTTTGTTAGGAACGCAAATGGATTATGAAGTTACAACACTTCGTTCGGGTTTTATATTTAACAATCCTAATCAAATTTCAGCATGCGGTTGTGGTGAGTCGGTAGAGATTCGCCCTGCTTTACAAAATGAGTTCGATGAAATGTACAAAACTAATTGAGTTTAGTGAATAATTAGATTGGATAAGCTTTCTATTGATTTTTAAAGTTAATAAAAACATGCTGTTTTTTATAATTTAATTTTGGCTTCGTTCCAGAGAGATTCCATTTCTGTCAGAGATGCTTCAGACAACGTTTTGGATTGAGCAGATAGATTTTCTTCGATATAAGCAAAACGGTTACGGAATTTTATATTTGTTTTTTTTAATGCTTTTTGTGGATCGAAGTTCAAGTGGTGCGCGAGATTGAGCATGACAAAATAAAGATCGCCAAATTCAGCTTCTATATCTGAGGTTTGATTGGCTTCAATTGCTTCTTGCAGTTCATCAAGTTCTTCTTTGATTTTTGCAAAAATGTCATCATTTTTTTTCCAGTAAAATCCTACTTGAGCAGCTTTTTTTTGTAAAGCAAGTGCTTCTTGCTCTGCTGGTTGGGTTTGTTTTACTTTTGCAAGATAGCTTGTTTGCGTATCATCTGGTAGACCTACTTTTTCGCACTGTTGTTGTCGTTCTTCTTTTTCTATTTTTTTGATATTTTCCCACATACCCTTTATAAAACCGCGACTTTTTTGTTCTTCATTTCCAAAAATATGGGGATGACGACGAATCATTTTTGCAGTAATTGCATAGACGATATCATCAAAAGTAAAGCTGCCTTCTTCTTCGGCAATGACAGCATAGTAGACGACTTGTAATAGAAGATCACCAAGTTCATCGCAAAGATCCCTTCGATTACCCTGTTCAATGGCATCGATGACTTCGTAAACTTCTTCGAGCGTATAAGGTATGAGTGATTCAAAAGTTTGTTTTATATGCCACGCGCAACCGTTATTACGATTTCGTAGTGTTGCAATAATTGCACGAAGACTATTGATATCTTTTGATGCAAACACTTATGTCTCTCTATGAATAATATAAACAGATTATTCGCTTCAACCTTAATGAAAATCACACCTTTGCTCAAGACATTCACGTACCCCAAGGACGTATCCAAGCTAAACAATATCATTTAATTTTTTGTACAGAGCCATTCACTTCGATTTTATTTTTTGTATCAAGAGAAAGCTTTATGCGCTCATATAATTTTAAACGATACCACTCTCCAGTTCATTGAACACAATACAGTGAATAAATATCACATTGCTTGATTAAATTTGTAATAAATGTTCCAGAAATACCTAGGAAAAATTTTTGATCGCTGAGCATCCCAATATTTTTACTTTCTTTTAATCTTTTTGCTAACGCTTAAGCTGCCCAAGCTTTAAGAAAATCAGGTGTTCTAAAAAAGTGTGTTTGCTTCTAAGAATTTGTGCTGCAATATTTTAAAGAGCACTGTCACATTGGATTAAAACTTTATGCACATCTCAGTTCAAAATTTCCACTATGGGCTGTAAAAAAATATGCAGCTTCAATCATATCCATTGTTGATGTTTAACTATTCATTTCTTTTCATTCCGCATCATAAATAAAAATTCATCGGTTGTTTTAAGGAAACAAATTTATCAATCTTTGCACAAAAATTTTCAATAACAAATATTTTTCAGTTGCATTACCTTCTCATTGGCTTCTTTGTATCTATTATTCTAACAGAATTTTAATTCCAAAAACTTTATCAATAGCAAAACAATATCAGAAAAATCGATGTTATCAATTCCTAAGTCATCAATTGTATAACTTTTAGGTGCAATTTATTTGCGATCAATTTCACAGATTTTTGCAATAATATCAGTAATTTTATCAAAAACAGAAGGTAATGCGCAATTCCTTATTATGGTTTATAAATATTAGTAAAATTCCCTATTTAGCTTTTTGACTTTTAAAAAAGGACTTAATTCCAAAACCATCTATTTTTTTGATATTAAAAAATAGGTTCGTCGTATAGCAAGTTGTTTCTTTTCAAAATTTTGAAGAAAGTTTTGAAATTTTATTCCAAGTAACGGTGATTAATTATCTTTATTTAACCTTATGAACGTGTTTTTTTTATTCGCAGCAAGTACTGCAAGTGCTGTCATATTAACAACACCTCGTGAGGTTACTGAAGGCGTTAAGATATAAGCAGGACGTGCAGCACCGATTAAGATTGGACCTACGTGGAGCGCATTTGTTAGGCTTTTAACGATATTGAGTGTGATATTGGCTGCATCAAGCGTTGGAAAGACAAGTAAATTAGCTTCGCCTTTAAGACGCGAATTAGGGAAAACACGATCGCGAAAAATTTGAGAAAGAGCTGCATCACCATGCATTTCTCCATCGGCTTCTAAATCTGGGTATAACTTAGATAGAATTTCAGTAGCGCGACGCATTTTACGCGCACTTGCTGTATTTTTGGAACCAAAGTTTGAATGTGACAGCAAAGCTACTTTAGGTGTTATACCAAAAGCTTCAATTCCTTGTGCTGCTAGCACTGTCATTTCTGCTATTTCTTCTGCAGAAGGATTTTCATTAACGTAAGTATCTGTTAGAAAAAGCTTACCATATGAGGAAATAAGTAAACTGACAGCAGAAAAATGACTCACATTTGGATCAAGGCCAATAATTTGTTCGATTAATTCAAGATTTCGCTCAAAACGTCCTTCTAGGCCGCAAATCATTGCATCGGCTTCCTCCCGCATAACCGCAAGGGCAGCAATAGCTGTCGTTGACGTTCTCACGATTGTTTTTGCAACGTCAGGTGAGACACCATGTCTGCCTGTATAATGCAGAAATAAATTAACATAATCACGAAAACGTGGATCATCTTCTGGATTTGTAAGTTCAAAGTCTATGCCAGGACGAATTTTTAAGCCAAAGCGTTTTAACCTTGCTTCTACTACATGTGGACGTCCAATGAGAAGGGGAATTGCGGTTTTTTCTTCAAGAACAATTTGTGCTGCACGAAGAACACGTTCATCCTCACCATTGGCATAAATCACGCGTTTACGTTTTGCTATTTTTGCAGCTGAAAAAACGGGTTTCATTATTAAACCAGAACGAAACACAAAACGATTAAGAACATCGCTGTAAGCTTCCATATCTTCAATTGGCCGGACTGCCACGCCGGTCTTCATTGCAGCTTGAGCAACGGCAGGAGCGATGCGCAGGATTAAACGCGGATCAAAAGGGGAAGGGATAAGATAGTTTGGCCCAAAACTGGGTTGCTCTTTGGAATATGCACGTGCTGCAATATCTGAAGATTCTTCACGAGCAAGGGCAGCGATGGCGTGGACTGCAGCTATTTTCATTTCTTCATTAATAGCGGTAGCACTAACGTCTAATGCACCACGGAAGATATAAGGAAAACAAAGAACATTATTGACCTGATTTGGGTAATCAGAACGTCCTGTACAGATCATTGCATCTGGTCGTACGATACAAGCTTCTTCGGGCATAATTTCTGGTGTTGGATTAGCAAGTGCTAGGATTAATGGCTTTGGAGCCATTTTTTTCAGATATTCAGGTTTTAAAACACCGCCTGCTGAAACACCTAGAAAGATATCTGCATTCTCAATGATTTCAGATAAAGTCCGTGCATCAGTTTTTTGTGCATACTTTATTTTCCAACGATCCATAAGTGTTTCGCGACCTTCATAAACAACACCGTCTAAATCGCTAAGCCAAATATTTTCAATTTTTGCTCCAAGGTAAACCAAAAGATTAATACACGCTAACGCAGCTGCACCCGCACCCGAGGTAACGATTTTTGCATCTTCAATTTTTTTTTCAGCAAGACTTAATGCATTTAACACGGCGGCGGAAACAATAATGGCCGTTCCGTGTTGATCATCATGAAAAACCGGAATATTCATTTTAGCACGAAGTTTTTCTTCTATTTCAAAGCATTCCGGAGCTTTAATGTCTTCAAGATTGATACCACCGAAGGTCGGTTCCAATGCCGATACGGTTTCAACTACTTTTTCAATATCGTGTGCATTAAGTTCAATATCAAAAACATCAATATTCGCAAACTTTTTGAATAAAACAGCTTTTCCTTCCATGACTGGTTTTGACGCAAGCGGACCAATATTTCCTAATCCTAGAACAGCAGTTCCGTTTGATATAACGGCGACTAAATTGGAGCGGGAAGTATATTGAGCTGCAAGTTTTGGGTCTTCATGGATTGCAAGACATGGAGCAGCGACACCCGGAGAATAAGCAAGAGCCAGATCACGTTGATTATCAAGAGGTGTTGTTGCGTGTATTTCCAATTTTCCTGGTTTTGGATATTGATGATAAAAAAGTGCTGCATCGTCATGTTCAGTTTTTTGTGAACTGAAATTATTGTTTTGTTCTGTAGACATTATTTACGATATCCAGGTTAGTATACGTTTATATAGGGTTGTCATCTATGATATAAGGTTTTTGTTCGCTAATGGCTCCTAATTTGAATACAAAATGCGTCATCCTGAATTACCATTACCAAGTCATTTTATGGATGGTTGTTTTTGCACGGCTTGGTAATTATTTTATTTCTCTCTGTTCTTAGTAAAATTTCTGCCACAATTAGTCACTTTGAAAAAGCTAATAGAATAGACACTGCATTAGCAAGTAGTCACTCTTTTTGCAATGTATACATGATATAACGTCAGAAGTACAAAAGATGATTGCTTGATCCTTTAAAACTGAATTTCATAAAGCATATCCCTCATTATTATTCGATATATTCTTGTAGTAAGTGTGTGAAGAATTTTAAAAATCCCCGATATTTTAATATCTTTTTTGTTATTAATATGCTTTTAAAAGGAGGCTGACAAGCCTTAGTGTTTTTTGTTATTAATGCAAGGTAAAAAAAATTCAACGGCTTTATGATTAAAGCTTTGTCAAATCCTTTGGAAGATGCTGAAAAATAACATCAGGTATAAAGAAGTAAATAGCAAATATATACAATTTAATGAGCATATTGTAAATGGATTTAATCTTTTTAGATGTCTGTTTATCAAAATTGCTAATAGTGTTTGAGAACAGTCAGCTATTTACATATTATTTCCAATATGATTATTATGAAATATTAATAGATAGTCCATTGAAGCACAAATATTCAATTGTTCAATGTTTGAATTTCAGAGTTTAGTTTGGTCATATTGAATTTGAAAGACAACATTCTAAACGAAGAAATTCTTTTATAAGGCAGCAGCTCAGAAAAATCTTATTGCCATTCTATGCTCATATTAAGATATATCAATTTAATGTTAAACGACCTAAATTCTTATAAAAGGTACTACATTTACTGACTACAAGTGTTTACCATGTGCATAATATTTTAGAAATATTGAATAATAATACGTAAAACATACAGATAATCATCTGTATGTTTATTCTTAGAGATCAATCAATATACCTCAATTTGTAGACCACGATATTAATTTTATTATCGCTACAGTAGAAATTAAGCCTAAAATGATAGAAGGCCGCATTGAAAACATTAAAGCTAATAAAGCTTTTTGAGTACACAGAAAAAAATAGATCATCAGAACAGAAAAAATAAATACACTCGCATGCTGAACAAATTCTTTTAACAAACATCCCTAATAAGGTTTATTAAATAACAAGGAAGAAAAAAGTATTTGATTCTCTCTTTGTTTCTATCTTATTGAATTCGTTCGCTTGCATGGGCAAGCATCGTGTAAACCTTTCCAGTAGCTGATATCAGATACTCACGAATTAAGCTGTTATCTTCAGAATTACGGGACATGTCGCGTAATAATTTTTCAAAATCAGCAGTGTATTGATTGACTGACCGTTTAAAATCAATATCACTTGCGTATTTCTTCTTAATTGCTTCAAATATCATTCTTCCATTCAAGGTATAAAGACGTTCTGTCACAATGTTTCTTTGCCCACGTCGATAATTGTTCCATAACGCAACGATAGCATCGTGATCAACGGCTTGTACTATATTTTCTGCCAATGCATCAAGAGATCCACTCATAGAACGGGATTCCGCTTGTACTGATGCAAGAACAGGGGCGCTCTCCATTGAAGAAACAAGGGCACTCTCTATTTCTTCACACAACGGTTCTTCACGTGAGGCTCTTGCCAAGAGGTCTGATACCCATTTGTTTTGCTTTGCTTTGTTCTGATCCTGTTCCCAAATAGGCTTTGGTGGTACTATTTTCTTTTTGGCTGATGCAAGTTCATCATTGCAATTACTATTTTGCATAGCGCTTACCAAGTCTTTTAATGCCATAATCTGTTCATTTAGAGCGTAGCGAATTGATTGCGTTGTCTCTTTTGTCTTGGCTGGAAGTTCTTGAACATTTTCATGAAGATTATCATTAATTTTTGAAAATTCTAAACGAATTTCATTTGCTGAGCGACGTATATCTTCTGCTGCGTTTGAAAAACGTATTGAAGCTTCATTAATCAGTTGATTAAGTGATTGCTGCAGCCCATCTGTGGAATTTCGCGCATTTTCATCAGCACGCTCAAATGCCAAGTTGAGAACATTCTCATAATGTCCGATAAGTTGATTAACTTCAGCAGATTTTGCAACAAGCGTATTGCTTAGTGCGGATAGCATTTGTTGTTTTTGTTCGAGTGTTGCACCGAGTGTATTTTCTGATTGTTCGAGAACATGAATAGTTTCAGAAAGTGTTTTAGCATGCTCAGCAAAATTGCTTGTTATATAACTAATTTTCTCAAATGTGTTTTGTGAAAGCCCCTGGAGAATCTCCACATTGTTTTGGAGAGTTTTGCCTGAAGAAAACAAGTTTTCTGCCACTTGGTTAGTATGGTGGAAAAAATTATTTGCAGTTTCGTTTAACTGACCATCAATATTTTGAACTGCAGATATCAGAGTATTACTATTTTCATGGATATTGTAAATTGATCGATTCAATTGCTCAAGGATAGCAGAAACATTACTGACCATATCCTCTTTGACCATGGTCATAGCTTGAACAGTTTCAGAATTTGTCTGCGTAAGAGTGTTTACTAAGTTTTCATTTTGTTTATGAATTTTTTTCGCAGCTTCTTGCGTCGAGAGAGAAAGTTGTTCACTGATATTCTGTGTTAAATGCTCAATCGATTTTGTTGTGTTCTGCGCAGCTTGATTCAAATAATCTGTTAATCCTGTTAGTTGTTCAATATGTCCCGCAATTTGAATAGTTGTTTGATTTTTTGCTTCTTCTAAACGATTGCCCACATGAGCAATCTGATATCCTAAATTATTTCCAAGCTCTTGCATAGATTGATGAAGAACATTGGAACGTTCATTGAGCAATTGTTCAATTGCTATAGCTGAAGTATGAATTGTCTCATTAAGCAATGTTTGTGCGTTATTACCTGCTATTTTAAAAGCTTCTGAAGTCTGAGCCGTTTGTTTAGCCAAACTAGAAAGAACTTTTTCACCAGTCTCATAAATTGTTTGTTCTACATTTGATACAATACGATTGCCAGATTCCGAGAGAACATTTTCTGCCTTTAAAGTAATATCAGCAAAAGACGAAATAAACTGGCTGCCGGCAGAGAGGATAGAGGTTTCTGACTTTTCTACTTGATCAGCCATTATTAATGTTAATTTTTCAGAAACATTAACGAGTTTTTCTTGTACTTTATCTGTTTCGTTATGCAACGATGAAAGCATTTTCTCACCCGTAGAAGAAAGAGCACTAGACGCTTTTATAATATTATCCTGCATGTTGTCTGTGACCATATTAACGGAATTTTCTAATGTAATACGTATATTATCAACGCTTGATTCCAGTGCTTGTTGAATTGCTTGGCTGTGCTGATTATTAAGAACAATAGATGTTTTCAAGTCATCAGAGCGCTCTTCAAAAACCGAGGTTTGTATCTCAATTGTTTCACACACTTGACCAAGTTTTTCGGATAATGTTCCTTCTAGTGTGGCTGCTCGTTCAAAAATTTGACGCGCACGGTTTTCTAAATCTTCATCAAATGATTCCATGCGTGTTTCGAGAGTTTCAAAGAACACACCATTTGATTGAGAAAGGGTATTTTTAAGAGTTTCAGTATGATTTTCAAGGTTTGTTATATGATGTTGAACAGTTTCACTAATAACTTTGTTATGATTAATAATTGCATTCTCAACAAAGCCCGCTTGTTGTTTTAATGCCATATCAACATGTATATCACTTTTTTCGATGAGACTGTGGATTGTATTCATACGCTGTTCGAGCGTGCGTGCTTGATCTGCCAAAACTTCATTGAGAGAAAAACTATTAATAGCCAAAGAATCACGTAGGGCATCAGCACGTATATCAATATTTTGAGCATGTACTGTTAATGCATTGTTAGTTGTTTCACAGCTTTCTGTAACGACTTTTTGTAGCTTTTCTGTGCAGTGAACTATGTCTGCCACATGATTTTCAGCAAACTGATTAACAATTTGAACATTATCAATCAAAATCTTTTCAATATTCGCAGTATTTTCGGTCAACAGATCAGTCTGATGTTTTAATGTGTCAGCAATTTTATTCCTTTCATCATTGAGCATATTTGCCATTATGTCTCTTTGATCAGAAATTTGTAATTTGAAATCCTGTGAGTGCTCCTCTATAATGTCGACAATCGCACTATCAATATTTTTAATTTCTTCTCTCAGTATTTTTTTACTTTGCTCAACTGCAGAAAAAACATTATTTTGTCCATTCGTAAATACATTGGCAATATCAGAGGTTTTTTCCGTAAGATTTGCATTAATTTGTGAGACATGAGTTTCTAAAAATCCACCAAGTTTTTCAGCATTATCTTCTAAGGCTTGACTACGAGCAATGAAGGATTCGATAATAGAATCACTATGTTTTTTAAGAGAAAGATCAACGTTCACTAAACGGTTTTCAAAGGATTCAATTGCTTTTGAGGTTATGTTATCAAATTTAGAAGAAAGCTTACATGCTCGCTCGTCAAGCTGCACAATTTTTTCATCAAAATTTTGCAATGATTGGCTGTTACGATCAACGATTGCTGCATCCAATATCTTAAATTTTTCATCGACAGTGGATAGTGCTTGGGTCGTAGCTGTTTGTATGTTTTTCGTAATGCCAGCAATATGCACTTCAGCTCTCGCAGTTAGTTCGTGGAAGGTATTTTCTAACTGTTTTTCACTATGATCAAAAAGTTCTGAAAAATTATCAAAGTTTTTTCCTAATTCATGGAAGAAACCTATGTTTTTTTTCTGAATTTGTGTCGTTGTTTCATTAAGCTTTTCAATGACCTGATTTGTTACTCCATCACTTGCATAGGAAATCTTCTCAATAAGATCCTCACCTTGTTTGTGCAAAGTTTGGGAAATAGTTTGTGTAAGATTTTCAATGTTGGTCACAATTTTGGATGTAACCAAACCAAATTCATCACTTAGTTGTTCTTTTGTTCCTGTAATTGTTGACCGTATACGATCAGCATGATTCAAAATTGCTGCGCGCTCATTATTCAATTCTTTGATTAAAGTGTGAAGACGTGATTCATTTTCAGCATAAGCTACTTCAAGATGATGCACTTCACTTTGTATAATAGCTTCAAGTTCAATAGCACGTTCGAGAGTTCGTTCAATTCCCTCATTCATTGCTGCTACTTCTTTACGAATAGCTTGTCCTACAGCAACGGCTTGCTCTTCAGACAGGTACTGGGGCTCACTGAGACGTTGTGCAGCACTTGTCATAAGAGTCGCAATATTGTGTAATTCGTTTGAACGTTTTGTTAGTTGAGCAAATCCCCATGTCATAAGTATAGGGATTGCTGTTCCAGCTGCTACAGCTAATCCAACAGGAGATGTAATAAAATTCGCGATATTCGCTAAAGAGCTTAGTCCAGCAGGAGCTAATTTATGAGCAATGAAAGCACCACCTGTTGCCCATAAAGCACTCAGTGCTGTTGTACTCCAATAGATCTGAGAAGACTTTTGTTTTAATAATTTAAATTTTGAAGGAGCTGTTATATCATCATTGGCGGGAAATAATTGCGTAGACAATAGCGTATTACGCACAGTTCCACCTGAAAGTTCATGTACAGGTCTTTGACCAAAAAGCTGTTCACCAACTGAATCATCAATAACAGCAGTATCATGAATGTTAGAGGTAGATGTTGAGGCATTATTTTTAGAAAGAATTTCTTCTTCTGCTGTCGTAATTTTTTGAATCAAATCATCTACATTGATGTGATTTGCGAAATCATTTGATAACATTGCTTCAAACGATGCATTAGATGCATTATCAGAGTTTATTGCTTTTTCAAGAGCTTCCTCAACTTCTACTTCAAATGTTTGTAATTTGGTTCTGCGTGCCATACTCGCCTCATACTCTATAGAGATGGAAAAGAAATACGTACTTTTCCAGATACTGCTGTATATTAACCTTTAATTATTTAGAAAGAAATACACTCAAGCAAAAAGTTTGAAAACTTGATTACGATAAGGTTAACGCGGCTCTTATTATTTGTTGAAAAATGATAAAAACTTATTAAAAACAAAATGATAGGATATCATAATCTAGGATAAAAATATTGTTCATAACTCAGATGTTATGTACTTTGCTCATTTAACAGAGAGAGATTTCTACCGTCTAGAAGGTAGATATATTAAGTTTTGTGTCTAAACTGTGTCTCAATTCGTTTTTATCTTATTCGATAATCGTTGATTCTAAATCAGATGGATTGGCAGTTTGGATACTATCAAATTATACACTTATCAGAATAAAATTGGTTTTTTCTTCATTATCAAAGAATCGCATATTTTGACAGTATTTTGCGCAAAAAAATTGCACAAAAAATGAAAAATTAATTTCTAGGGTAGAGTATAGTGAAAAACAAACGCTAGAAATTTTTATATTTGGTATTTTTTGTGATATTTATAATTTAGTTAAGCGGCATTTTGTTAACTTTTTAATGCTACTACGTTGACAATGGAGTATTTTTCAGTCGATATGTGTTCACGGGTATTTTGTGCAATTCGAAAGGTGTAAGAATAATGGCAGAACGATCACAGCACCTGCAAGATGTGTTTTTAAATACAGTTCGCAAGCAAAAAATTTCTCTTACAATTTTTCTTATAAATGGTGTTAAATTGACAGGTATTGTAACGTCATTTGATAATTTTTGTATCCTTTTACGTCGTGATGGGCATGCGCAATTGGTTTATAAACATGCTATTTCTACAATCATGCCTGGACAATCTGTACAGATGTTTGAAAGTGAAGATTCTCAATAAATAGGTTCTTCTCTTGTGAGGCTTTTATTCTTTGTTTAATGTTTTCATTTAAATGGTTATGATGGAGAATGAGAGATCTGAGAAGTTTATTGCACAGGCTATAGGGCAGGTGCGTGCTATTGTTCTTATACCGATTTACTATGGGCAGAAATGTGAAAAGATTTCAAGTAAACATTCGTTATCGTCTCGGGTAAAGGAAGCGTTGGGCCTAGCGCGCGCTATTAGGCTAGATATTGTTTATTATGAAACTATTAA
This sequence comes from Bartonella sp. A05, assembly GCF_026930145.1. Lineage (GTDB taxonomy): Bacteria > Pseudomonadota > Alphaproteobacteria > Rhizobiales > Rhizobiaceae > Bartonella. Next base: position 76,513 of record NZ_JANHOJ010000004.1, read on the forward strand.
TATTATCACACCACGTCCTTCAACTTTGTTTGGGACGGGTAAGGTGGAGACGTTTGCTTACTATATAAGTAAGCATCATATTTCTCTTGTAATTGTGGATCATTTTTTGACACCAGTTCAGCAGCGTAATTTAGAAAAATCATGGAGTTGTAAGGTCATTGATAGAACTGCTTTGATTCTTGAAATTTTTGGTGATCGCGCACGAACCAAAGAAGGAATTTTGCAAGTTGAATTGGCGCATTTATCCTATCAAAAAAGCAGGCTGGTTCGTAGTTGGACACACTTAGAAAGGCAACGCGGTGGCAGTGGTTTTTTAGGTGGACCTGGTGAAACACAAATTGAAGCGGATAGGCGTATTTTGCAAAATAAAATCAATCGTATTCGTTGTGAATTAGAAACCGTTGTTAGAACACGTGCTCTTCATCGAGCTAATCGAAAAAAGATACCACATCCTGTTGTCGCTTTAGTCGGATATACTAATACAGGAAAGTCAACTCTTTTCAATTGCTTAAGCGGTGCAGATGTATTGACAAAAGACATGTTATTTGCAACGCTTGATCCAACTTTACGCAAAATTATTCTTCCTCATGAACAAGCCATTCTTTTATCAGATACTGTGGGTTTTATTTCTAATTTACCAACACATTTGATTGCGGCTTTTAGAGCAACTCTTGAAGAAGTGATTGAAGCAGATTTAATTCTCCATGTGAAAGATATATCAGATCCTGATCATTGTGCCCATGCCCAAGATGTGTTGGAAACACTTTCAAGTCTTGGTATCAATACTGGCAATACGGATCATATCGTGGAAGTTTGGAATAAGATTGATATATTGGATGAGCATGCATTAAGTGTTTTGCAAACAAGCGCAAAAACATTGTCAAACCCTGCATTAATGGTGTCCGCGCTTACAGGGAAAGGGCTGGATCAATTGTTAGAAACGATTGAAAAGCGGATTTTTGGAGAAACGCAAAGTGTTGAATTTATTTTAAAACCTGATGAAATGCTGCTTATTGATTGGTTTTATAAGAATTCTGCTCAGATAAAACAAGAAGGCCATGATGATGGTTCTGTTACCATTAGGGCAGTTCTTACCAATGAAGCAAAAAAGCGCTTAGATCAGATAAAACAAAATATGCATTAGAATTTCTTTTAATATATTAAAAGAAAATTTTCTTTTTCTTTATATTCTGCTTCTAAAAAGTAATATATATTTAAATTAATAGTATAGTTATTTATCTTAATCAAGCACTGTAAAGTATTTTTACGATTTATAAATATAAAACTTAATCACAATGAGAGTCTATTGGTACATATATGAAATGCTTTGATTGTTGTTTTTATTTGTACTGTGCACAGTTTTTATTTGACTATTGTTTTATCTTATTCGCTTGCGCCCTTATCAAGCGATATTAACATTTATGTTATCTGATGCTACAGACAAGATAATATTATCGCATTTATTACCACTGCAGTTTATTATTTCTAATCATTCAATCCTTCATGGGGGGATTTTTATTAAGAGAAAACTTTACAGAAATATTCGATTGTTTTGCATAGTGATCTGATTAATCTTGCTTTTGATTCACATCGAGGATTGAGCGATATTAATGGGTGCAGCTGCATGATGTTATTTGTGTACAAAGTTACTCCAAATGGTACTCTTAGCATATTGCGCAATGAATAGACTGTTTATTCTTGTTTTCCCTTTAATAAATATGGCTGGATAGTGTGGAGGGGTATCCAAATTTATGAAAACTGTTACCGCGTTATTGCATAATTAAGCTTTGCAAAACGGAAAGAATGCTCACATGTTATAGTACAGACACTTATTTTTGAATAACATTGTTGCATTTATTGCAACAATCGCGATTTAGTGTTTAAACTTGAAAGATATTTACAGCTGGAGATAAATTGAGTGGGGGCGATCAGAAATGGCAATAAAAAAATTGGATGATATCACTTTGACACCTCTACAAAAGAAAAATCGGAAACAGATTCAAGTATGGCTTGATACGATTTTAGTTCTTTGTTTGATTATTGTTTTAGTTGGGGGAGCAACTCGCTTAACAGGATCCGGGTTATCTATAACTGAATGGAAACCAATACATGGCGTGATCCCGCCGATTGGTACAGATCAATGGCAGGAAGAATTTTCGAAGTATCAACAGATAGCGCAATATAAATTGCTGAATCATGATATGACATTAAATGCTTTTAAGGTTATTTTTTGGTGGGAATGGGGGCATCGTGTTCTTGGTCGCCTTGTTGGTCTTGTCTCTTTATTAGGTCTATTTTGGTTTTGGGTCACTAAGCGTATTGAAAAAAATATGTTGTTGCAGTTGATTTCTGTACCGGTTCTGATTGCATTTCAAGGTGTTATTGGCTGGTGGATGGTGGCATCCGGTCTTGGTCAAAGTAATCTAACAAGTGTTAGTCAATACCGTTTAGCGATTCATCTCATAACAGCATGTTTTGTTATAATTTTTGTTACTTATTTATCTCGAGGTCTTTCTGAATATTCAGAAAGACCAACAGACCAAGCTGTTCAACGTTTTGCGGGTTGGCTTGTTTTTTTTATTTTAATTGAGATTTATTTTGGTGCTTTAGTAGCAGGTCTCCATGCGGGTAAAATGTACAATACATGGCCATTAATGGATGGTCAGATTATTCCTGATGGTTTGTTGAATTATAATCCAGTTTGGCTCAATTTATTTGAAAATCCTTTGACAGTTCAATTTATTCATCGTTGCATTGCTTACTTTTTGTTTATTATAGCGATTATTCACGCTCTATACGTACATAGGTATATTCCGCATTCGACTCATGCTCGCCGTGCGTTTTTTTTATGTTCTGTCATTGTTGCCCAAGCATTTTTAGGGATTATTACATTGTTAAATGAGGTTCCAATAAATTTTGGTCTTATTCACCAAGGTGTTGCATTGGTAATATTATGCTTTTCAGTTGCGCATTGGCGCGCAACAAAGGGAGCATATCCCATTGTTGATAAGGATTGGCAACGGGAAACGCTAGCGTCCTAAGAGCATTAAATCAAGGTTTTGAACAACAGCTGCTGCTGCACCTTTTCCCAAATTATCTAATACGGCACAGAGATTGAAAATATCTTCATTTTCGTTGCCGAAGACGAAAAGTTTCATGTTATCTTTATGCGCTAAGCATTCTGGGTCTAGTTTGGTAAGCGTATTAGTCTCTTCTTGTGATGCGATGGATATAATATTTTGACCATTGTAATGAGCATTAAAAATTTCGCGCAGATTAGAGCAATTTGCGGATTTTGTGAATAAACTGCGATGTAATGGAAGGTTTACGATCATTCCTTGAGGAAAACGACCAACACTTGGTACAAAAATGGGTGTTTGCTCGATTTGTCCGTGGATTTTTATTTCTGGCACGTGTTTATGTTTAAGATTAAGACCATAAACAAAGTAATTTTTCCAAAGGGCATTTTTTTGAGATTTATTTTCCATTTGAGCGATTAATTGTTTACCTCCACCTGTATAGCCAGATATAGCATTAATTGATATTGGATAATGGGCGTCTAATAAACCTGCTTCACGTAAAGGACGAATCAAGCTAATTGCTCCAGTGGGATAACATCCAGGATTAGTAACATAACGCGCTTCTTGGATGCGTTCTTTTTGTCCTGTTGTCATTTCAGGAAAGCCGTAAACCCATCCCGATGCAATGCGGTGGGCTGTTGAGCTATCAATGATTCTAATTCTTTTGTTATTTTTGAGAAGTTTGACTGTTTCGCGTGCGGTATCATCTGGAAGACATAAAATAGCAATATCTGCTTGGTTAAGATACTCTTGCCGAGAGTCAATTCTATGTCGGTCTGCATGAGGAATAGAGAGCAATTCTAAATCAGAACGATTTGCTAACCGTTTTTGTATTTGTAGTCCGGTTGTTCCATGTTCACCATCAATAAAGATTTTTGTCGCCATCATAGTTGCCTTAAATCAATTTTTTGCTGCAATATCTAGCTTGTATGATCATAATTTGACTCAAAGTATTAGATGTTTGGAGATGATAATTCCATAGTTTATCTTTTTTGTACAAAAGATATAGTAATAAGAACAATTTAGAAAGTTTCTCCTTGTTAAAATTGTAAAAGAATCAAAGTGTATTTGTAATTAGTTTATCTACTGTATTTTCAATTTTGGCAATTAGAATAGCTTAAAGTATTTTATCTATATAAGCCGTTATGTTACTATCCATTATTTCATTTTTTCTAATGTTAGGACGTATTTTATGACACAGCAAATAAATGAACTACAGAAGCGTTTTTTTAACGATGATTTACAAACCGTGGATTCTGCGGTTTTAGATGCTATAAATGGTGAACTTGAACGCCAACGTTCTGAAATTGAACTGATAGCGTCAGAAAATATTGTTTCGAGAGCGGTTCTTGAAGCGCAGGGGTCCGTTTTTACCAATAAATATGCAGAAGGTTATCCAGGAAAACGCTACTATATTGGTTGCCATTTTGCAGATTTGGTTGAAAAATTAGCAATTGAGCGAGCAAAGGAGCTTTTTGGTGCTGCTTTTGTAAATGTTCAACCGAATTCTGGTAGCCAAATGAATCAAGCTGTATTCTTAGCTTTGCTACAACCTGGTGATACATTTATGGGATTGGATTTGAATTCTGGTGGTCATCTTACGCATGGCTCAGCTGTTAATATGTCTGGAAAATGGTTTGATGTTGTTTCCTATGGTGTTCGTCAAGACGATCAGCTTATCGATATGGAAGAAGTTGAACGTCTTGCAAAAAAGCATAAGCCAAAGCTTATAATAGCAGGTGGAACGGCTTATTCGCGTATATGGGATTGGAAGCGGTTTCGTGAAATTACAGATGAGATTGGGGCTTATTTAATGGTTGATATGTCTCATATTGCAGGTTTAGTTGCTGGTGGTGTTCATCCTTCTCCTATACCATATGCTCATGTTATTACCACTACAACGCATAAGTCATTGCGCGGTCCTCGTGGTGGTATGATATTGACGAATGATGAAACTTTAGCAAAAAAAATTAATTCAGCCGTTTTTCCAGGTCTTCAAGGTGGTCCTTTGATGCACGTCATCGCTGCTAAAGCTGTCGCACTAGGAGAGGCTTTACAACCCGCTTTTAAAAATTATGCTGCTAATGTTGTTTCTAATGCGAAAACCTTGGTCAATGGTTTACAGAATAATGGCTTTAACATTGTTTCTGGCGGTACAGATAATCATCTATTATTGCTTGATTTGCGTTCCAAAAGCATAACAGGAAAAAGTGCAGCGTTAGCTTTGGGGCGTGCTGGAATTATCTGCAATAAAAATAGTATTCCTTTTGATCCCGAACAGCCATTTATAACATCGGGCATTCGTTTAGGTACACCTGCTGCAACAACACGTGGTTTTGCAGCAAGTGAATTTATACAAATTTGTGACTTTATTTCCGAAGTTCTTGATGGTCTTAGAGCTGTAAACAACGATGAAGAAAATGCTGCCGTGGAAATTTCTGTTAAGAAAAAGGTAAAGAATATGACAGAAAAATTTCCTCTTTATTCCTATCTTGCCCCTAATTAAGGTGTACAAAAAATGCGTTGCCCATACTGTCAATCTGAGGATACACAAGTTAAGGATTCACGCCCTGCGGAGGAAGGAGCGGTCATTCGTCGCCGTCGTGTGTGTTCCATTTGTGGTGGTCGTTTTACAACCTTTGAGCGTGTTCAGTTGCGTGAACTTTTGGTTCTTAAAAAAAGCGGTCGTTGTGAGCCATTCGATCGTGATAAATTAACGCGATCGGTTGATGTAGCAGTACGTAAACGGAATATTGATCATGAGCGTATTGAACAGGCAATTTCTGGTATTGTACGTCGGCTTGAGAGTTTAGGAGAACCTGAGATTGCTTCAGAAAAAATTGGGTGTCTTGTTATGGAGTCTTTAAAGAGCATTGACGATATTGCGTATATCCGTTTTGCTTCTGTATATCGAGATTTTCGTAATGCAAGTGACTTTCATAATGTTATAAATGAATTGTCAAAAGATGTGACGGATATAGAATCTTTTTTTGATGAATAAAGAAGAACAAGATAAGCGATTTATGGCTGCAGCTATTCGCTTAGCAGAGCGTCATATTGGCCTTACTGGTGAAAACCCTTCCGTCGGTGCGTTAATTGTACGAAGTGATGGTATGGAGGCATGCATTGTTGGTTATGGTGTAACAGCTGTTGGCGGAAGGCCGCATGCCGAAGTGCAAGCTTTAGGTATGGCTGGTTCATTAGCTCATAACGCAACTGCCTATGTTACTTTGGAGCCTTGTTCACATTATGGGAAGACTTCCCCATGTGTAAATGCACTTATTGAATCAGGTATTTCGCGGGTTGTTATTGCTCTTACTGATCCAGATAAGCGGGTTAATGGCCGTGGTATTGCTCTTTTACGCGCAGCTGGCATTGAAGTTATTGAGGAGGTTCTTGCTGAAGAAGCGTTTGAAGTATTAAGTTCTTATATATGCATAAAGAAATTGCAACGGTGTGCAGTGACTTTAAAAATGGCAATTTCTAAAGATAATGGTGTGGGTAAAACGGGGCAGGGTGGATTAAAAATTAGTGGCGCAATGGCTCATACATATACTCATATTCTGAGAGCGCAAAATAATGCTATTATGGTTGGTATTGGCACTATATTAGCTGATGATCCACAATTAAACTGCCGTTTGCCAGGGTTAGAAATGCGCTCTCCTATACGTGTTGTTTTGGATTCAGATTTACGTATTCCACTTGATGCAAGAGTTGTTCAAACAGCAGCAAAAATTCCTACTTGGGTTTTTTGTAATGCAACTCTTTTGAATAAAAGCAAAAAAAAGGCGCTGGAAAAGCGTGGTGTGTCTGTGTGTTCTGTAGAAGTTAATCATAATTGTATGCCGCCCTTTGTTGTTTTACAGCTGCTTTATCAACGTGGAATCAATAGCGTTTTACTTGAGGGTGGAGTTAAGACAGGAGAGAAGTTTTTAAATGCTGGTTGTGTAGATCATGTGATATGCTTTCATGCACCAATCATCTTAGGAGATAATCGTATTGAAGCTCCTCATTTTGAGGCTTATCTTTCGGAATTTAAACAAATTGAGACGAGAATGCTCGGAAATGACCGTTTTTGTAAATGGAGGCGCAAGACATTATGTTTACAGGGATTATAACGGATATCGGTTGTGTTGAAGATATCCAGTTTTTAAAGCAGGGGCGACGTTTCAATATTTCTACTCGCTATGATGTAGAGAATTTAAAAATTGGTGCGTCAATTGCGTGTTCAGGAATTTGTTTGACAGTTGTTGAGCACGGGCAAACACAAGTATGTGCCAATTGGTTTGCTGTGGAAGCATGGGAAGAAGCATTGCGTTTGACTAATCTTGCACAATGGACGAAAGGAACATACGTTAATTTAGAGCGTTCGCTACGGCTTGGAGATGAAATGGGGGGACATTTGGTGTCAGGTCATGTTGATGGTTTGGCTGAGATTATTGACCAGAAAAGTGAAGGTGATGCGGTTCGTTTTATTTTGCAAGTTCCAATACGGTGGGCACCCTTTCTTGCGGAAAAAGGTTCTGTTGCACTTAATGGTACATCTCTAACTGTTAATAGCGTTAAAGATAATATTTTTGATGTCCTTATTATTCGCCATACGCTTGAAGTAACAACATGGGGACAAGCCAAAGTTGGTGACCAGATAAATCTAGAAGTTGATCAAATTGCTCGTTATGCTGCTAGACTTTCTGGCTTTACAATGAAAGATGAATGAGCTGGAAAATGTGTTGTATTTTTAAAGATTTGGTATTCTGCTACACAAAATTCCTTTATTGATTTTTTCTATTGAGGTTTCATTATGCTCCCCAAAATACAGAAACAGCCACATGTATTGATTGTAGAAGCGCGTTTTTATGATGGAATTTCTGATGCGCTTCTTGCCGGTGCGGTTGGTGTTTTACAAAAAGCTGAAGTAAGTTATGATATTGTGACGGTGCCGGGAGCGTTGGAGGTTCCGGGTGCGATAGCTTTTGCTGAAAAAAATAGCCAAATATCTTATAATGGTTATATAGCGCTTGGTTGTGTTATTCGGGGTGAGACATATCATTTTGAAATTGTCGCTGACCATTCCTGTAGAGCATTAATGGATTTAACTGTTCATCGACATTTGGCTATTGGAAATGGTATTTTGACTGTTGAAAATGAAGAACAAGCATGGGCACGCGCAAAACAAGATGAACAAAATAAAGGTGGTTTTGCTGCTGAAGCTGCTTTATGTATGATTGCTCTAAAGAAGAGATTTGGAGATAAGCATTAATATGACGCGTACAAAAAGCAAATATTCTTTGCGCTTGGCCAACAAACGCGGAGCGGCAAGGCTTGCTGCAGTACAGGCGCTGTATCAAATGGATATAGTAGGTACTGGTGTTACGGAAATAGCAGCTGAGTATGAGGCTTATCGTCTAGGAAAAAATATTGATGGAGATCAGTATCTTGCAGTTGATTTTCAATGGTTTCGAGCTATTATAGCTGGTGTTGTACGAGATCAAAAACAGCTGGATCCTATGCTGCATCAGCAACTTCCTGAACAATGGTCACTTTCACGTATTAATTCGATATTACGAGCTGTTCTGCGAGCAGGCTTATGGGAATTAATAAACCGCAAGGATGTTCCTGTTGCTGTTGTTGTGAATGAATATGTTGATATAGCAAAAGCATTTTTTGAAAGTGATGAGCCAAAACTTGTTAATGCAGTTCTTGATAAAATAGCAAAAGAAATCCACTTTTAAAAGAATGATAAAATCCCACTATTATTGGGATTTTATGGTTATTTGTAAAAGCTAGCTACTCACAATTAGTCAATTTATAATATTTTTTGTAGATTCTTTGATAATCTGTAATAAGAAATTCTGATCTTTATTAGTCGTTGGTGTTGTTTGTGAGACGAAATCAAAAATTTTACCATCTTGTAGACCATAATTAGCTATTTTTGCCACCTGATTTTTTTTATTAAAGTAAATGGCCAAAACTTTACGATCAATTATTTTGGTTTTCATAAATTGCACTCCCCGATACCGAGTTTGTGAAATATAATAGAAAACCTCGTTGTCGTATTTTACCTTTAATGAGGGAGATCCTAAAGCCAAAAGGACTTGTTCTTGACTTGATCCAATAGAAATAGAATCAAGAGCATTCTGATCAAGGATATAGCCTTCTCTATATATCTGCTCCGAATTTAAAGGATTAGAACTACAACCAGCAATTACCACCATACTTGCTATTAATGAGCTAAGTAACAACTTATGTTTTATTAAGGTTATTTTGCGGGGCATTTGAAACAATGATATCTCCATGTCTATACTGAATACACAATAAGAAGGCACATCTAAGCCTTTTTTAACTTTTAAATTTAATATAATCTGCTATGGCTTATGCTAAGCTTCTTCAATTACAAAAGAAAGTATGCCATATAGAATTCCTTTAGAAAAGAAAATTTTACAACTCATAAAATGTAATCTGACCAAATAAAGGCACAATATACTACAATATTTATATTGTGGAGTTTTATCAATGAATGTTCAAAATGTTTCTCAAATGACGTTTGCTTTAACTTATCCGATTTTAGTGCATTCATTACCTGTTAAAGGTATGAAGATTCATATTTGTGCAAATCAACAAGAGCGTGTACATTTGGCTAAAAATCACGATTTAGTTGAAGTGAAACTTTATGAGGGAGAGTTCCAGATTTCACCATGGAAAAAACGTGGAGTGCGTATACAAGGTTTACTGCGATCTCATATAATACAATCATGTGTTGTTACATTAGAACCACTAGAAAATATTATTCATGAAAAAATAGATGTTGTATTTGTTCCTGGAGATTTAAATTTTGTTAAACCAAAAACATCAGAAGATACGGGTGAGTTGTTTTTAGATGTACATGGTCCAGATATACCAGAAGTTTTTTATGATGATAAAATTGATATTGGTGCGCTCATGGAAGAATTTTTTGAATTGTCAATTGATCATTATCCACGCAAAAAGGATATAAGCATGGATGTTATTAACAGTTCAGAAGAAATTGAGCAAAAATTGTCGCCATTTTCTGTTTTGAAAAAGTTAATGTAATTATAAACATATAAATAAAAAATATCTGTTGTACATCAGCATAAAAACAGTATTTTTTGCAGAGTTATTTTAGCTATAAGTTTGGGGGTTGTGCAGTGGCCAAAAATTGCAATGTAAATTTAAAGATGTGGGATATGAGGCGTGATTAGGATTTCTGTGGATGTAATGGGTGGTGATTATGGCCCAGAGGTTATTATTTCGGGAGCAGCGATTGCTCAAAAAAAATTACCCAATATTCATTTTTTGTTTTACGGAATAGAGAAAACTGTTAAGCCAATTTTAAAAAAATATCCTTGTTTGGTTACCGCATCGCGATTTTATCCAACAGAAAGTTATACATGTATGGATGAAAAACCAAGCCAAGCACTTCGCATTGGGCGTGGTAAATCATCAATGTGGTGTGCTATTGAGGCAGTAAAAAATGGCGAAGCTGATGCTTGTATTTCAGCTGGCAATACTGGTGCGCTTATGGCAATGTCTTATTTTTGTTTGAAAATGATGGCAGAAGCTGAACGTCCTGGAATTGCTGGTATTTGGCCAACACTTCGTCATGAAAGTATTGTTCTAGATATTGGGGCAACGATTGGTGCATCTGCTGGGCAATTGGTTGATCTGGCGGTTATGGGGGCTGGTATGTTTCGCGCTTTATATCATGTTGAAAAACCAAGTGTTGGGCTTTTAAATGTCGGTGTTGAAGAAGTCAAAGGTCTTTATGAAATAAAAAAAGCCGGAATGATGTTGCGTAAGGTACAGTTAGACGGGCTAGAGTATAAGGGATTTGTTGAAGGCGATGACATTGGAAAAGGAACAGTTGATGTTGTTGTGACTGAAGGATTTTCTGGAAATATTGCTTTAAAAGCAGCAGAAGGAACTGCGCGACAGATGAGTGAAATCTTAAACGTTGCTATGCGTAGTTCTCTTTGCTCGTCTCTGGGTTATTTTTTGTCGCGAGGTGCTTTCCGTAAATTAAGACAAAAAATGGATCCTGATAGAGTCAATGGTGGTGTACTGTTAGGTTTGAATGGTATTGTTATAAAAAGTCATGGTAGTGCTAATGCTGGCGGTTTTGCTTCCGCTATTCGTGTTGGTTATGAGATGGCGAGGAGCGGACTTTTGGAAAAAATAACTGCAGATTTACGTCGTTTTCATGAGGGTAGAACAGCATTTTTTGAAGATGAAAGTGGAGCTATGGTCAGTGGAGAAACAATATGATCAACATTCGCAGTGCAAGTAAGAAATTTCAGGAAAAGGTTATAGCCGAATGATTCGATCAGTTGTGTGCGGTATAGGAAGTGCCTTACCCAAAAAAAGCTTATCGAATGATGAGATTTCGATGTTTGTTGAAACATCTGATTCGTGGATTGTTCAGCGTACGGGGATTCACCAGCGTTACATAGCCGATGAAGATGAAACAACCGTCTCTTTGGGAGTAGCGGCAGCGCAAGCTGCACTAAAAAATGCTGGTATAACAATACAAGATATTGATTGTATTATTTTAGCGACTTCAACGCCAAACCGAACTTTTCCAGCTTCTTCGGTTGAGATTCAACATGCTCTAGGGATGCGGCATGGTTTTGCTTTTGATATTCAAGCTGTTTGTTCCGGTTTTATTTTTGCGTTAACAACGGGAGATGCTTATTTACGCAGCGGAGCAAGCAAAAGGATTTTGGTGATTGGATCTGAAACATTCTCTCGAATTTTGGATTGGCAAGATCGTACGACATGTGTTTTGTTTGGTGATGGTGCGGGTGCAGCTGTCTTAGAAGCGCGAGAAATTGAAGATAGCTGTGCTTCTGATCGCGGTATATTGTCTACAAAGTTACGTTCTGATGGTGCGTATAAAGATAAGTTGTATGTCGATGGAGGTCCTTCAACAACGCAAACAACAGGTCATTTACGTATGGATGGGCGGGAAGTATTTAAATATGCTGTCGGTATGATAACTGATGTGATTGATGATTGTTTTGCTGCCGTTAATATGAACCCTTCTCAATTAGATTGGTTTGTGCCACATCAGGCCAATAGACGCATCATTGAAGCATCAGCTAAAAAGTTAGGAATCGCGATAGATAAGGTTGTAATTACTATTGATCAACACGGTAATACGTCTGCAGCATCAGTACCATTAGCTTTGACAACGGCTGTTCAAGATGGAAGAATTAAAAAAGGAGATCTCATTATGCTAGAAGCTATGGGAGGTGGGTTTACATGGGGAGCGATTCTTGTTCGTTGGTAGATTATGGCAACTTGACCATATTTGAATAAAACGTATAAATCACTTTGTAATCTTTAATTTTGAATAGGTAATTATAATGACAAGTAAGACAGTAACGCGTGCGGATTTGGCTAACGCGGTTTGTAGGAGAGTGGGCTTGTCACACACTGAATCAGCAGCTTTGGTTGAATTTGTTTTAGACGAAATTTGCAATTCACTTGTAAAAGGTGAAGTAGTCAAATTGTCTTCTTTTGCAACTTTTCAAGTTCGCAATAAAAGTGAACGGGTTGGTCGCAATCCAAAAACAGGCGTAGAAGCACCCATTCCGCCAAGGCGTGTGGTAACATTCAAAGCAGCAAATGCGCTTAAGCAAAGAATTGTAGATGCACACCGTGCGCAACAAAAATAATTTTGATATCAAAACATCTTGTATTTGTTAAAAAGATTTTGTTAACTAAGATCTTCTGCTTTTATTGTTAGAAAAAATATTTAAATTAGTTGAATATGACCTTATTTTTGACCAATATTGGTAAGAAAATTAATCGGTAGTTTATAAATCATTTATTTAGGTAAGGTATTAAAATGGACAAGAGCCCTGATGCTTTTCGCACAATTAGCGAAGTAGCTGAGTTGTTGGGGCTTCCGCAGCATGTATTAAGATTTTGGGAAACGCGTTTTCCTCAGATTAAGCCATTGAAGCGCGGTGGTGGAAGGCGTTATTATCGTCCTGCTGATGTTGATTTACTTAATGGTATTAAGGAATTACTTTATGCACAGGGTTATACTATAAAAGGTGTGCAACGTTTTTTGAAAGATAATGGTGCTGCTTTTGTTATCGCGCTTGGCAATGGCGATCTTGATGCTATGAATGTTGTTGTAGAAAAAAAGCACGCAGAGCAAGAATCTAAATTTGCTCAAGTTAAACCCAAAAAGGCAGCATTTGGGCTTTTAGGTTTCATGAGGGGTGAGGAGGAAGTATCTGTCGGTGCTGTTGACAGCCATCAGGATAAGACTGATAAAATATTATTACAGGAAGCATTACTTGAATTAATTGAATGTAAGCGCGTACTGGACAGAGCGCGGGAGCAATAGGTATTGTTTATTCCGTAATATATGAGTTATATATTATTTTTATTTCCTTTTATTTCCTTTATTGTTAAAGTTGTGGTGAAGAGTGGTGTTTACACCACTCTTTTTTTATTAAGAGAGTTATCCATTATATTTGAGACAACTCTTAGCTGTATTAATATTTTTCAAAAAAGGCAAGGATAATTGACCCTACCACCACTATTAGTAGTATAATAAATATAGTCAACCACAATAGCGTCATACGATATCTCCTTTAAAATTTGTGGTTATTCTTTAGTTTCTGTGTTAGTGCATTAACGACATGGGTCTGAGAGCATCGCTGCGTTTATGTGTTGTTTTAATATTTTCTTCTATAGGTAATAGCAACAGCCATTTTAGTTCAGATTAGTTCAGAATTATTAGCCTTTTAATTTTCATGCTTTAAGCATTCATCAAACGACGTAAATCTGGAGGTGTTGCTTCATCTGCAAGTTGTTTAATGGCTTCTTCTATAGGTAAAACAATTTGATTCATACTGCCCAAGCGGCGTATATTTATACTATTTGTTTCGGATTCGCGTTTACCACATACGAAAATTACAGGAACTTTCTGTAAAGAATGTTCACGTATTTTATAGTTAATTTTTTCATTGCGAAGATCTAATATTGCTGAGAGACCAGCTGTTCTAAGCTTTGCCGTTATCTTTTTTGCATATTCGTTTGCTTCGGATGTAATTGTTGCTACAACGACTTGTTGAGGTGCAAGCCAAAGCGGCATATGTCCAGAAAAATTTTCAATTAATATACCAAAAAAACGCTCCATCGAACCTAAAATAGCTCGATGAATCATAACAGGTTGGCGCTTTTCTGAATCCTTATCAATATAGAATGCATCAAAACGTTCAGGTAGATTAAAGTCTACCTGCGTTGTGCCACATTGCCATTCGCGACCGATAGCATCTTTTAATGTATATTCAAATTTTGGTCCATAGAATGCACCTTCACCAGGAAGGATACTTGTTTTAATGCGTCCTGCGGATTCTGTTTCGATAGTTTTAAGAACAGATGTCATGATATTCTCTGCATGGTCCCATAATTCGTCAGGGCCGACACGTTTTTCAGGACGTGTTGAGAGCTTAAGACTAATTTCTTCGAAACCGAAGTCAGCATAAGTGGATAAGATAAGATCATTAATCTTAAAACATTCGTCAGCCAATTGCTCATCGGTACAAAAAATATGCGCATCATCTTGTGTAAAGCTACGCACGCGCATGAGACCGTGTAAAGAACCTGAAGGTTCGTAACGATGGACAAGACCAAATTCAGCTAGCCTAACAGGCAAATCGCGGTAAGATTTTAAACCATGTTTAAAAATCTGCACATGACCAGGGCAATTCATTGGTTTAAGGGCGTAAACATGTTCATCATCCCAGTTATTAGTAGCTGGGATTGTTTTAAACATATTCTCTTTATACCATCCCCAATGACCAGATGTTTCCCAAAGTGATTTATCAAGAACTTGCGGTGCATTCACTTCTGCATATTGATGATCATCGAGGCGTCGACGCATATAGCTAATCAAATTTTGGAACATTTTCCAGCCTTTAGGATGCCAGAAAATCATCCCTGGGCCTTCTTCTTGAAAATGAAATAAATCCATTTCACGTCCTAAGCGGCGATGATCGCGCTTTTCAGCTTCTTCTAAAGTATGGAGATAGGCTTTTAAGTCATTTTCATTAGTAAATGCTGTGCCATAAATTCTTGTTAACATAGGATTATTGACATCTCCACGCCAATAGGCTCCGGCAACTTTCATCAATTTGAATGCACTACCGATTTGGCCAGTAGATTGCATATGTGGACCGCGGCAAAGATCAAACCAATCACCTTGATAATAGATTTTCAATTCTTGATTTTCTGGAATGGCATTAATGAGCTCAACTTTATAGAATTCACCTTTTTCAGCAAAAACTTTTTTGGCTTTTTCGCGTGTCCAAATTTCCTTTCTGAAAGCTTTATTGCGTTGGATAATTTCATGCATTTTTTTTTCAATGATTGTGAGATCATCTAGAGTGAAAGGCTGTTTCCGTGCAAAATCATAATAAAAACCATTTTCAATAACTGGACCTATTGTAACTTGTGTTTCAGGAAATAGCTCTTGTACTGCTTCGGCTAAAACATGCGCGCAATCATGGCGTATTAATTCAAGTGCACGTGAATCATCGCGGGTAATAATTTCCACCCGACCAGATTGGCTTAATGGATCTGAAAGATCTCGAGCAATACCATTGAGGTTATAGGCAACTGCTTTTTTTGCGAGTGATTTAGAAATGGATTCAGCTAATTCTAAGCCTGTCATTCCAACAGGGTAATCACGTTTTGAGCCATCGGGAAAAGAAAGAGAAACAGAGCAAGACATAAAACACCCTTTTAATCCAATTCCGCTAACGATTGCGGATGGTTACGTGAAAACCCAATGATGATAAGATAAAGTTAATTCAAAATCAACAATCTTCCAATATAGTTTCTGCTTAAAGGATTTTTTGTCTTTTTTACAAATATTTCGAAAAAAAACCTATATTTATAGGCTTCTTCATTAGAGTTAATTCTTGGGTTTATTGATTTAAGCGTTTGCCCATTTTCTTCGCGTTGAATATTCATAACACGAGGTTTGCTTCTTTTTTATTTGTGATCCTGATGTCATTCATGATCTTTAGTTATTCATTCTGTGCATTTGATTAATAGCTCTTCTTTTTCTTTCATTAGATTATTAAGTCTCCAATAAAATTTGTATTTTTCCCATATTAATAGTGTGGAAACGACTACAGCAACCGTTATACAGATGCAAGTATATCTATTAACATATTGCTATTCCTTTTTTCTTTTAGATGCATTAGTTTTCTACTAATAAGTTTTTACTAATATGCATGAGAAAAAGAAGAACTATTTGTTATGTTTGGTAGAAATTTTCCAATAGCGCCAAGGTTTATAAAAACAATAAAAACTCTCAAGAGAGAGTGGTACCGGATCAAAACCATGTGTTCCAAATGGACCACAACGCACGATACGAAAAAAACCCATCCACGCACCAGCCCATAAGCCGTGGCGTACGATTGCTTCATAAGTATATTCTGAGCAGGTTGGCATATGACGGCATTGGTTTCCTATAAAACTAGAAAGCGTTATTTGATAAAGGCGTATAAACGCAATACCAATTAACCGCCCAGGAGTTTTTCGCCAAGGACCTGTGTAATTCCGGGTTTGTAGCTTTTTTTTACAGGAACACATTTCTATAAGGGGGCGTGCAGCTTAACCGTTTCTTTTTTTCAATTTGTTCAATACAATCCACAACTGCATCAAAGGTAAGCATTGTTGATGCATGACGTGCTTTATAATTTTTAATGGGCTGCAAGCAAGAAAATTCTTCAAATGGAGCAGAAGGGGGAGGGCCATCCTTTGTTAGCATATTTTTAATAGTTTTTTGTAACAGTTTTAGATCCTGTATTTTTTTGCCAATGATGTGATCCGCTAAAATAGAAGACGAAGCTTGCCCAAGTGTGCAGGCACGTACTTCATGGCAAAAATCTATAACGATATCATCTTTTACTTTGAGATCTACGATAACCGTTGAACCGCAAAGTCGCGCGTGTTTTCTTGACGTTGCATCTGGATTACTAAGGCGACCAATTTTACTCATATTGGCAGCATATTTAAGTATTCTGCCATTATAGATATCGTCAATCATAAGGCTACGGCCTGAAATTTCAAGAGTTATAACTGTTGTTCACACTTTTAATTCGCTTGCATAGAGATTATACAGAATAAAATGGATATGTAACAGATATTTTGTACATAGTAAGCTGGAGTTTTTAATGCATAATTTTGTAAAAGGAGTAGCTACAGACTCATTTTCATTTGAGAAAGAGCGTCCTAGTTTTGAGGAAGTAGAGGCAGCAATTCGCACATTGTTGTTATGGATAGGAGAAAATCCAAATCGAGAAGGGCTTTTAGATACTCCAAGTCGTGTTGCCAAAGCATATCGCGATCTTTTTACCGGTTATAGCGAATCGGTTGAAGAAATTTTGGGCACAGTTTTTGAAGAAGTTTCGGGATATAATGAATCTGTAATTATGAAGGATATCTCTTTTTATTCACATTGCGAACACCATATGATTCCCATCGTTGGTAAAGCTCATATTGCTTATATTCCTGATGCAAAAGTTGTTGGTCTTTCAAAAATTGCACGTGTTGTAGATGTTTTTTCTCGCCGTTTACAAACACAAGAAACCATGACAGCTCAAGTGGCTGATGCTTTGCAAACATATCTAAAACCACGTGGTGTTGCGGTATTGATTGAGGCTGAACACATGTGCATGGCTATGAGAGGAGTACAAAAACAGGGTACGATGACGATTACAACAAGTTTTCATGGTGCTTATGCAAAAGATCAAGCTGCACAGGTTAATTTTATGACAATGGTTCGCAGCTTACGGTAAAATGCTCACTTTTATATCGAAATATTAATGATTTTAACAAAATAAATTATAAGAATGCGAAAATGAGCTTGTGACTTTCTTTACGATTTGTTACATGCCAATAATTGATACATTTTATTTTTACTGTGTGCGGTCGTGGCGGAATTGGTAGACGCGCAGCGTTGAGGTCGCTGTGAGGCAACTCGTGGAAGTTCGAGTCTTCTCGACCGCACCATTTTATTCTATAGTTGGTGTGTTCTATAGTTAATGTGAAATGCAAATAATAATATAATAGTCATATAAAATACGTATTAGAAGCTGAAATTTCTTCTTTTTTTATTATTTATTGTAATGCGCATCTTAATGATGGCTCTATTTCAGATTATCAGAAATTTTGTCTTCGTACTGTGCGGCTTAAAACATAGACTCTTTTTAAGATAACTAGGTAGCATTACAATGAAAAGTATCATTTTTTTAAAATATTTGGCACTTCTGATTTGCATTGCTTTGTTAGCAGCATGTAGTAGGTCGCGTGCTGTGCTTTGGCATGGAATACATGCCACACCGTCTATGATTGCAGTACAACGGGAAGTTGAAGGTGAACCGATTCCTCCGCAAGCTATCGTTCCAGTATATGTTGCAACGAGTCGTAAGATGCAGAATAGTTATTCTCAGCCTTATGGAGCTGCGCGATCAAATCAAGTACACTATAATCGTGTTGATGTAGGAATTCCTCAACGACATGTAAAAGGTATGGTTGAAACGAATGCATATAAACCCACTCACGATAAATATTTTGCAGCAGTGGCTTTGCACAAATATGATAACAAGGAACAGTTTAAGCAGAAATTAAATGCTGCTTTAGCTAAGAAGCCCAAAGGGAAAAAAGAGATTTTTCTTTTTATTCATGGTTACAACAACAATTTTGCTGATGGTACATTTCGTGCCGCTCAATTCACCCATGATTATTCTTTGAATACAGTTACGGTACACTATTCATGGCCTTCTGCTGGATCGATACCTCTTTATATTTATGATCGTGATAGCGCTAATTTTGCACGTGATGGACTGTTGGAGCTTTTGATAATTATTAGTAAAACAAATGCTGAACATGTTTCGATTATTGCGCATTCTATGGGAAATTTTATTACGATGGAAGCGTTTAGAACTTTGGCATTACAAGGAAAATATAAGCAAATTCAGCGTATTACAAGTTTCTTAATGGCTGCACCGGATATTGATCTTGATGTGTTTGAGCGCCAACTTAATGATATTAAGGAATTACCTCAACCAACAGCTATTTTGGTATCTCGTAAAGATAGAGCTCTTGCTGTTTCAGGGCGTCTTACGGGTGGGCATTCTCGTATAGGGGATGGTTCCGATATTGAAATATTGCGCAAGAATGGAATAGCTGTCATTGATCTCTCTAATGTTGATGGTGGAGAGCACAGTGTATTCGCATCTTCTCCAACATTGATGGCTCTTTCTCGAGAAGGGTCGTTAGCTTCAATGATTATGCAAGGCACAGAATTATCACCCAGTCAAGCAATTCTTGCTGATGGTCACAGTGTTTTAGAAAAAACAACACGCCTTATTTTTTATACACCTCTACATCTTTTATCTCCGTTAACGCATCGTTCAAGATGAAAGGAGTAGAAGTAATTATCAAATATAAAATGAATTAGAAATACTACTTTAGCATTTTCTTTAGAATAATTTTATAAAATAAAAGGTGAATAGTGGGATAAAAATATAAAACCAGTCATTAAGGTGAGTTCATGATGGTTACACAAAAGCACTATGCTAATACACAGACGTTAGTCGATTATTTGTCTCATTCTGCAGCTAGGTTATTGGATATTCATGCTATGCTTTTGAAAGCAAAAAAGGATAACATGGGGGGAAAATCAGATTTGTTGAATAAAATTGATTCTACGAAAAAACAGTTGGATGAAATAAGTTATGCTCTTATTTTAGAGTATCGTCAGCGTCAAGAAAATGAGCGTTTTTTAAAACAAATTTTGACTTCGATTTCAGATCAACTTTTTTCACTTAATAATGGTTTTAAGGAAACAGGACGCCTTTTTTTTCAAGAAATTAGAATACTTCAATCTCAGATGCAGTGTTTTTATGAAGGTGGAGAGAAGCAATCTGCGTCAACCGACAAAGAAATTTCTTATCCCCCATCAAAAATTGACGAAATCATTGTACAATTGCAAAAAACAAGAGAAAGGCTTGCTTTTGAAAGTCCACATCTCTTTAAAAGATAATGCTGTATAAGAATATCTTCTTTATTGAAAATTTTTACAGAAATGTTTGAAAAATTTTAAAAATTTAGAAAAGAATCAAAATAAGATTTTTTTATTGTGCTCTTCGTTAGAATACAGGTCTAAAAATAATTTTTGAAGTAGAGGGGCACGACAAACCGCAGAATCGCAGAACCTTTGTAAATGCAAACGATTCCAATCAGAGGACCAGATATTTTGCAGATCATAAATGATTCACATAAATAAGGTAGACTAGCTAGCGGGCAGATCAAAAAATGATTAAAGTAGCTAACTTACAGATTTTATTAAATTCTTTAAGATGAAGTGGTGCCCCCAGAGAGACTTGAACTCCCGACCCCCTGATTACAAATCAGGTGCTCTACCAACTGAGCTATAAGGGCAACAATGCATTAGAATTAGCATAAACTTACAAAAAGGCAAATAGAAAGTTATAAATTTTGCTACATCTTTTTAAGAAATTATATCCTAGATTATAAAGTAACCGAATCTTTTATCACTTTATTATCTTTTATAAAATTTTTTAATAATTATTACTCTATTTCCAATAAGTTAAAAAAATCCTTTATCTATAAGTTTTGATTTTTATAACATTACTTTAGAAATTTTATTGCATCAAAATAAATGAGGCATTTCGTATTAAAGGGTGTAAAATTTCATTATTTTGAGTTCCTTTTATTAAATATCTTTTTTATACACCCATTATTTGTAAGAATATATTCCATTAAGTATTACTTCTTATAGCAAGGATAATAGCACCAAGATGCATCTAAAAAATATAAACTATACTTTAAGGAATTGCTGCTTAATATTTCTTATTGTTCACACTTTTGGTGAATCTGACTTATTAGAGAGATATTTCTCTAGCCAGTGAATGTTATAATTACCTTCTATAATATCTTGATTATTAATGAGATCGTGAAACAGAGGCAAAGTGGTTTTGATTCCATCAATTACAAATTCATCCAAAGCACGCCGTAAACGCATCATACATTCTAAACGTGTCTGCCCATGAACGATCAGCTTTCCAATTAAGCTATCATAATAGGGCGGAATATGGTAGCCTGAATAGGCTCCTGAATCAATTCGAACACCTAAGCCTCCAGGAGTATGGAAGTGTGTAATGAGTCCTGGCGATGGTGTGAAATTAATAGGGTCTTCAGCATTGATACGACATTCAATAGCGTGGCCAAAGAAGCGAATATCGTTTTGTGCGACTGAAAGCCCTTGGCCAGACGCAATACGAATCTGTTCATGAACCAAATCCATGCCTGTAATTGCTTCAGTTACAGGGTGCTCAACTTGTAAGCGAGTATTCATTTCAATAAAGTAGAATTCGCCATTTTCATAAAGAAATTCAATGGTTCCCGCTCCACGATATCCAAGATTTGCACAGGCGTTTGAAACAATGTCACCAATTTTTTTTCGTTCTGATTCACTAATTATAGGCGAAAAAGCTTCTTCCCATACTTTTTGGTGACGCCGTTGAATGGAACAATCACGTTCTCCTAAATGGATAGCATTACCAGCGCCATCACCCATAATCTGAATTTCAATATGGCGTGGTTGTTCTAGATATTTTTCGATATAAACTGCATCATTATTAAAAGCTGCTCCAGCTTCTGAACGTGTTGTGCTAAGAGCTACAGAAAGTTCTTGCTCAGAACGTACAACTTTCATACCGCGTCCACCACCGCCAGCAGAAGCTTTAATAATAACAGGGTAACCGATTTCATTTGCAATACGCAAAGCTTCATTATCATCACTGATGGCTTCTTCAGAACCTGGTACAACAGGAATTCCAAGCTTTTTAGCTGTTTTTTTAGCTTCAATTTTATCGCCCATCATACGAATATGCGCGGCCGTTGGACCAATAAATGTAATATCATGAGCTTCCAAAACATCTGCAAACTTAGCATTTTCAGAAAGAAAACCATAACCTGGATGAATTGCATCAGCTCCCGTAATCTCGCATGCAGCAAGAATTTGATAAATATTCAAATAAGAATCACGAGATGAAGGAGGGCCAATACAAACACTTTCATCAGCAAGGCGGACATGCATAGCATCAGCGTCAGCAGTTGAATGAACGGCTACGCTTTTAATTCCAAGTTCTTTACAAGCACGTAGCACACGAAGAGCAATTTCTCCTCGATTAGCAATGAGAATTTTTCGAATCATAACTTTTCCTTGCTTCATTCAACAACAATAAGTGGATCACCAAATTCAACTGGTTGACCATCTTTAACAAAAATAGCGGTTACAGTACCAGAGCGTGGTGATGGAACTTGATTCATTGTTTTCATTGCTTCAATGATAAGTAATGTTTGACCTTCAGAAACATTTTGTCCTATCTCTACGAATGCTTTTTCGCCTGGTGCAGGTGCAAGATATGCTGTGCCAACCATTGGGGATGTGATTGCATCCTTTAATTTGTTTTCTTTTATAGGTGTTTCTATAGGCGTTACAGTAGTCGTTTGAGTTGGAGGAGAAGCTACAGCAGGAGTAGAAATGGGTGCATAAATTGTTTGTTCAGAAGAGGTTAAAGTATTTTGGCGTGATACACGAATGCGAAGACCATTCTGTTCCAGTTCAATATTGGTTAGGTTTGTATCATTCAAAATCTCAGCGAGGTCGCGGATAATTGCCGTGTCAATTCCGGTACGTTTTGTCGCGTCCATTTTTTTTGTTGTCATCTTATTTTTAACTCCTTGATCGATGAAGATCGCTATTCTCAAATTTTATGACCAAATATCTTCTCGTGATCTCTTTAAATTTTTTGTATTTAAGATTCATTTTTTCTGATATTTGCGCATATTTCACAATTTTAGATTTCTAATTCATACAATGAGATTTATAAGTTTGTTAATAAAGCAGAAAATGCTATATAAAATATCCCTTCAATAGGTTTGAGAGCAATATAGATATTCATTGTACGCTTTTTATTGCGGCTTTCAAAAGATCTTCTCCCACAGCTCCCATAAACACTCTATCACCAATTATATAAGTAGGAGTACCTGAAATATTCAATGCAGAGGCAATTTGAACACTTTTTTTAAAGGATTCCTGTATGTTAAGGTTTGGTATTGCATCGCGCAGCTCTTTTTCATTTGCTCCTAATGCAACTGCTATTTTCATGGCTTTAGCTCCATTTGCGCGACCTTTGCTTGTTAAAAGTTCTTTATAAAATTGAAAATATTTATTAGGAAATTGTTTGCGAAAAGCATAAGCAATAGTATGAGCGTCCACTGAATCAGCTCCTAAAATCGGTAAATCTTTAATAACGACCCGAAGATCCGAGTTCTTTTTTATTAAGTTCATCATATGAGAATGAGACTGTTTACAGTACTGACAATTATAATCAAAGAATTCGACGACTACTATTTTGCCGTTGGGATTTCCTAAAACAGCATCGTCAGGAGATTGAAAAATTTCTTTTTCCCATAATTTGATAGCTTCAGCTTGTTTTTGAGTCTCTTGCTTGTATTGCTTTTCCATCTTTTCTTGGAGGATCATTTGCACTTCAATCATAATTTCTGGATTGTTTAAAAGATAATTTTTTACAATCTGTTGGATATATTTATCATTTGTTTGTTGAATATGATTGTTCGTTATATATGGTATGAGTTTCTCACTAAATTTTGATAAAAAAGCAGGATCTTCGAGAATCTGCATTTTAAGATTTTCTATAGTCGAATGCGTTGGATTTTTTTCTTTTTCTCCTGCTTTTGATAAAGGTAAGCAGATTAAAATACCCAGCACGGTTGTTATTGATAACTTTGCAATGAATGTTATTTTTGAGTGCTGGGATTGATGAGTCATCTGTATACCTTTATATTTTTATTAGAGTATTTATTGGATAAATTATACGGAGAGTATCGTGTATGTGCAATAAGGCATTTAACATAAGTGTATATCTAATAGATTACAGAAAGAATATTAATTTCTTTTTTGATTTTTATGAAAAATATTTATGTAATACACCTACTCTAATAGTTACTTTACTCAGTTCACTTACTTTATTTTTGTAGAGAGGGTATAATTTCTGTAAAATTAAGGTAATACTGTTTATGTATTCATGATGCTCTCCAATGAACACAAGTGCTTTCCAGTTAACACAAGGAAGAGAGATGCTCTAAAAGTATCTATAAAGCAGTTTACTTAAGAGAAGATTTTTTATTTCAGTTCACATCTGCTTTAAAAATTGTTATGCGTATGCATTTACGGAGTTTTTTATGCTCTCTCAAGTGAGTTATTTCTTTTATGCCGAGCATCTACTGTTATTGAAGAGTCACTGATTGTTTTTAACAATGTTTGACATAACATGACCTCTTTTTTAGTTTTACCTTAATATTAATATGAAAGTGGAAAGATGAAGATCACAACGCATTATGATTTGTTTATCATTGGTGGTGGGATAAATGGATGTGGAATAGCGAGAGATGCTGCCGGTCGCGGGTTTTGTGTTGGATTAGCTGAAATGAATGATCTTGCATCAGGCACATCCAGTGCGTCAACAAAACTGATTCATGGCGGTCTTCGTTATCTTGAACACTATGAATTCAGACTTGTTCGTGAAGCATTGAGGGAACGCGAAGTTATTTGGCGTATGGCTCCGCATATTGTGCGTCCTTTGCGCTTTATTCTTCCTTATCATAAAGGATTACGTCCTGCTTGGATGTTGCGCTTTGGGCTTTTTATTTATGATTTTCTCGGCGGTTTGAATCAAAAATTGTGGCGCACAAAAATGGTTAATTTTTCAAAAAAATTTAAAACTGTGCTTAAAGACAATTATCATAAAGGTTTTGAGTATTCTGATGCAATCGTTGATGATGCCCGTTTGGTTATCGCTAATGCGCGTGACGCAGAAAAATGGGGCGCCGATATAAAAGTCCGGACGGAAGTTTTATCCTTAAAAATAGAGGGCCAAAAATGGCTTATTACCCTTCGTGATAAGTTGAATGCTCAAGAATATCACGTTACAGCTTCTTATGTTGCTAATATGGTCGGGCCCTGGATTAATCGCATTTTGATAAATGTATTAGATTATAATGGGAATCCACCAGTGAGGCTGGTTAAAGGCTCTCATGTTTTAGTTCCTAAACTTTATGATCATGATCGTGCTTATATTTTTCAAAATGGTGATGGTCGTATTATTTTTTCCATTCCATATCAGGAAGAATTTACGTTGATTGGAACGACGGATTGTGACTATCAAGGTGATCCTTCCGATGTACATATTAGCGATGCAGAAATTGACTATATTTGTGTAGCAGCAAGTGAATATTTTACACAACCAGTATTACGTGAAAGTATTGTATGGACCTATTCTGGTGTTCGCCCACTTTATGATAATGGCGTTTTAAAAGCACAGGAAACAACGCGAGATTATGTTCTCAAAGAGATTGGTAAAGAAGGCGCTCCACGAATTCTAAACCTTTATGGTGGCAAAATCACAACTTATCGCAAACTGGCTGAAGAGGCGATGGAGTTTATTGAAAAAGCTCTTGGTTCCAAGGGAGTGCCATGGACACTGGATTCAGTACTGCCAGGGGGTGATTTCCCCTATAATAGATTGGATATGATTGAAAAAAGGATCTCTTCTTTGCTTCCTGATTTAGATTCTTTTACCTGTCGCAGACTTGCGCGCTCTTATGGTTCAGAGGCGCTTGTGATATTTGCAAATGGTAATGCAGATAGAGGAAAAGATTTTGGACATGGGCTTTATGAAATAGAAGTAAAATGGTTAATGGAAAAGGAATGGGCTAGAACGTGTGAAGATGTGTTATGGCGTCGTTCAAAGCTTGGCCTTTTATTTAATAAGCAAGAAGTTGATATTCTTGCTACCTATATAGAAGGTAAAAACAAATAAAGTAAACTGTGATTATATTACCTGTCCAGTGCTCAAATCTATTATGAAGATATTTTCGATATAATACTCAAGGTATTATAAAGAGATAGGATTGCCGTTGTAAATTTATTGTTTTATTCAGTTTACAGTTGTCGTTCTTATTACTACAGTTTATAGTTATAATTTGATATTTTGTATCATCAATTACAGTATTGCATGTTGTCGTTAATCTATCACATATTAAAAATTATTGCATTAGAAGCACTATATTGTGCTAGAATCCTGTTGATTTTGATAAAACGAGATAAATTGAAAAGATCATTTAGATATAATTTTGCTTTTTCATCATCCAGCTGATAGGCAAAAGCAACAAAATTGTTATGCAGAGTGGAAAAATCGTTTACTCGTATGCATAAGAGGATAATAATGGAAATTTGTAAGTAACGCTTTTATGACATTGTATAGTTCTCCATCGTTGGTAAAATTCGCGGTAGCACCAATGTTAGAGTGGACAGATCGGCATTGCCGATTTTTTTATCGTCTCTTAACAAAAAAAACTCTGCTTTATACTGAAATGATTGTAGCAGATGCTGTGATTCATGGTTTTCGTGAAAAATTATTGGCTTTTAGTGATCAAGAACATCCTATTGCATTGCAATTAGGGGGAGCAGATCCGCAAACGTTAGCAGAGGCTGCACGAATTGCAGAAGATTTTGGTTATGATGAGATAAATCTCAATGTTGGCTGCCCATCAGATCGTGTTCAGGCTGGCACATTTGGCGCTTGCTTAATGCTAAATCCTGATAGTGTGGCGCGTGCTGTAGAAGCGATGAAGCGAGTCGTTACCATATCTGTAACTGT
The DNA here is from genome assembly GCF_026930145.1 of Bartonella sp. A05. GTDB lineage: Bacteria > Pseudomonadota > Alphaproteobacteria > Rhizobiales > Rhizobiaceae > Bartonella. The sequence continues at coordinate 103,418 of NZ_JANHOJ010000004.1, forward strand.
CAAATGCCGTATTGGTGTGGATGAGCAAGATGAAGAAGAATCCTTAGATTGTTTAGCTAATCGAGTGTGGAATGCTGGCTGTGATGCACTTTGGGTGCATGCGCGCAAAGCGTGGTTAAAAGGATTAAGTCCGAAAGAAAATCGTGATATTCCACCCCTTAATTATGAAAGAGTTTATAGATTAAAGAATAAATATCCTAATAAATTCATTGGTATAAATGGTGGTATTAAATCAATTAATCAAATAAAAGAACATTTAAAATTATGCAATGCTGCTATGCTGGGACGGCATATTTATCATAATCCAGCTTTGCTATACCTTATTGATTCTGAAATATATGGTGAACCACAGAATAATCTTAGCGATTGTGATATTATAGATGCCATGTGTGATTACGCTGCTAAACATATTGCATCTGGTGGTCGTCTTTCTCATGTAACACGCCATATGATTGGTTGGTTTTATGGTCGGAAGGGTGCACGTCGATGGCGACAAATATTATCAAGTGATGCAACAGAAAGAGATGCAGATGTGCACATTTTAAAAAAAGCTTTTTTAGCTCTTACTTAAAATAAGTTTTATTATAATATTTTATAATAAATAATTTATATAATAAATTGTAATTTATAGATATTTTATAACTAATTTAAAAATTTTAAAAAATAGATTTAAATATCATTATTTACGATAATGAAATGCTTTTAAGATTTTAGAAAAACAATATATATCACAGATAGATAGTTATTGCGGATAAAATTGTTATGAGATGGGATTTTTTGAGGATTTTTAAAGTAAAAGTAATATATAAATCACTAGCGAAAACCAGTCTCAATATACTGTAGTCCGATATACAAATTATTTAAATGGCTTTATGTTTTTTTTGTAAAAAGCATTTGTAGCGCTACTGTTTAGATTATTTTTGTTAAATATGCTCGTGAAGCTGGTTATTATATATCCTGATCAATGAATAGAGAAGTCAGTTTATATTATGGGCAAATATTGTCAGAATCTGTAAAATTAGTAGCCAAGAAATGGCAATTTTGTTAGAAAGCCTAACTTATAAATAATTTCCTTAATAACAGTGGTATGTTGATAGCAATTTTTTAAAAAGCACAAATTATTTGTACCCTGTCTATCAGATAAGATTCTAATTAGCTTTGAAAAAGGTGTTTTATGACTGCCAGTCCATTTGATGATTTTCGTGCTTTACTGACAAATTTACCTGTTGCTGATGAGTTTGCTACAATTTTGGCAAAAAAACGGCAAGAACAATTAACAAAGGTGCAGGGAGAGCTAGGAAAATTAGGCGATATTGCGGTTTGGTATGCGGGATGGAGAGGTGGAGAAACGCCAGTCATAACACGGCCTTTGGTGGCTATTTTTTCTGGTAATCATGGTGTTATAGATGAACATGTTACACCATTTTCACAGTCTATAACGCAGCAGATGGTGGAAAATTTTACAATGGGTTGTGCTGCTATTAATCAAATCTGTGTGGCTTATAATCTTGGACTAAAAATTTTTGATTTAGCACTGGAATATCCAACAATGAATATTACCAAAGATGCAGCAATGGATGAGCGCAGTGCAGCTGCAACAATGGCATTTGGAATGGAATCAATTGCTGGGGGAACGGATCTTTTGTGTATTGGTGAAATGGGAATTGGTAATACAACGATAGCTTCAGCTTTATGTTTAGCTTTATTTGGTGGAGAAGCTGAAGAATGGACAGAGCCAGGTATGGAGTCTGTAGGAGAGTTTTATGAACGCAAGGTAATAGCGGTTAAAACGGCAGTTTCTTTGCATAAGAATTATTTAAACGATCCTTTTGAAATCATGCGCCGTTTAGGAGGACGTGAAATTGCTGCTATGGTAGGTGCTATCTTAGCCGCAAGAATGGAAAAAATTCCGGTTATCTTGGATGGTTTTGTGGCAACGGCCGCGGCAGCAGTGCTTTACAAAATACATCCCAATGCTCTTGATCATGTTATTGTTGGTCACGTTTCTTCTGAATCAGCGCATCGTAAACTTTTAGAAAAAATAGCAAAAGACCCTCTTTTAGATTTGAGGATGGGTCTTGGTGAAGGAACGGGGGCGGCTATAGCGGCTGGTATCGTTAAAGCTGCTGTTTTAATCCACGCACAAATGGCTATTTTCAATAAGCAGGCGCAAGCTGTTTAAAAACATTATCATAATATCGGGAAAATCTTTTAGAGTTTTGCGTGTTTGAATCTTCATAGCTTTGTATAATGAAGGAGCTGCTCCATTGTATATTCTATTTGTTCTATTATGAAGAAATAGAATATCGTAAGCATTTTGAGTCATTTATTTTTAATAAAGTAGCATATACATTATTCTTTCTGGAAAAATGATAGTATGATTCTTAAATTACCGTTTTTGTGCATTTTTGAATGCTCTACGAACAAGGAATTTTGAAAAGCTTTACTTCTTTAACAATATCAAAAGGTTTAACTTTTTAGTAATATCAGCAATAAAAAGTATGCTGTTTTTTCGCAAAAGATGAATGTTTTTTTACACAAGACTAATGATGTTTTTCTTTTTTGATTCAAATTTATAAGAATTTACGCACCAAATAGCGGAGATCCACAATAAGCTCATTATTAAACCACGAGTGTTTTTGTAACCAAGATGTATTCCGCCATGATGGATGAGGTAAAGGCATAACACGATATCCTCGGGGCTGATATGTGGAAAGAATGTTTTTCCAATCCTGAACAGTTGCTGAGACAGTTTTATGTTTTAGTTCCGCAATATGCCATTTTTGCGCATAACGTCCAATAGCAAGAACAAGCTTTATTTGTGGCATAGATTGAAACACTTTTTCATGCCATATTTCCTGACATTCACGTCTTGGCGGTAAGTCAGCTTTGTTGTGGTTATAGCCAGGAAAACAAAATCCCATGGGGACAATAGCAAACAAAGACTTATCATAAAATTCATCTCTGGTTACACCAAGCCAATCACGTAATCTTTCGCCAGAGCGATCATTAAAGGGAATGGAGCTTTCATGTACACGTAAGCCTGGTGCTTGACCTGCAATTGCAATAGAAGCTGTATGAGATAAATAGACGACAGGATTTGGCTCATGAGGGAGAGGGGGAAAGTACCGTGGATGTTCGATACAAACACGACAAGAATAAATGTCTTCTTCAAGTTTAATAATTTGACCATATTTTTGTTGCTTCATGATAGATAAAAATGAGCGTCATTTGTACAAATAAAGAAATCATTTTGCTTATTTTATGTAAGGATTAGCTTTTCGCCATTCCTGTGGCATTTGAAAAGGTGATTGCCATATACCTTTTTTTTGTTCTTTGGCTTCTTTTTCTTCTTTACGATAGCTATAATAACTTACAGCCCAACCATTATGCACTATTGTTGCATTAATATTGCTGATTTGATCTGTTCTACAGGTGGCAAGGATACGGTCATATTTATCTTTTTTATTCCAATAACAGGTAACAGGTTGGTTAGCTATAAGCTTTTCTAAATATTCTTTGGCTTTCAATCCGCATGGATAACTTCTTTTTTTTATACCGCAAAATTGATGAAGTTCAGGAGCATCAATTCCTGCAAGCCGTATCATAATGGAGAGAATCGCAATTGAATCGCCATCAATGATAGAGGCATTGCCTTTTATAATTCCTCTGGAAACAGGCATTATCTTATGAGGTTGTGTTTGAATATGCTTAAAATGGATTGCTACATCAATGAAAAGAATAGAAGCCGTAAGGATGCTTAAGCTGATAGCTTTTTGCTTAAAATTACCTAAATTAGAAAGAAAGTTTTTTCTTTTCATGAGGTTAAGAAATAGATGTTAAGCACTATCATTTATGAAGCAGATGATAAAACCCACTTTTCAATTCTTCCAATAAAGTGCTTATATTTGCTAGAAACAGGATAGAACCTTAATTAAAACCACTACAATACTTTAAAATTTATAAAAAATAATTACTTGAAATATTTTGAAAAAAACTGCACAGAGCACTTTACAATAGTTTATATGATGACACACTCGGAAAAGATAGAAACCAATTACTACGAGATAGAAAAAACTATAATAAATACGTTAATGATTTCACTTTACGTAAAAGCTTTATGTTGTTTCACGTTATACAAAAATACCCACCGCTCCATTCTATTATTCATTATGGATTACATTAACGTATTCAACAAAATCTTTGGCGATCAAATTTGGATCTAATTAAAAAGCACAGATCCTATCCACATCACCATGGATACAAAAACAAGTAAACCCTCAACGAGTGCTTCCATTATTTTACTCCTTTCCATTTTATGACGCCTAATCACTATGCTTATAATTAAATAGAACGAAGTGTTTCAATAGAATAAAGCCAATTATTTAATTTTTGTTTCTCTGAACTCAACGTGCTTTTTCACCACTGGATCATATTTACGTTTACTCATTTTATCTGTCATCGTACGGCTATTTTTCTTTGTGACATAGAAAAAACCAGTATCTGCAGTCGATAAAAGCTTGATCTTAATAGTTGCTGCCTTAGCCATAATAAATGTCCCGTTTTATACTAAAAACAATCTCATTTCGCTATCAAAATACACCTTTGATACAATTAGATTCTATAATGACCCTATGGATTTTGTAAAGAAAGTCAAGAGCTGATTAGCTTTCTTATCAAGAAGATAATAATTTTTCATATTTTTTGGGGAAAAATAATTTTCAGTGAAAGAGAATATTTTATTTTTTTGCTATCTGTAATTAATACGACATTTTTCTAGAGAAATGCAGCAGAAGTTTGAATCTTGAAGTTTTTTTTACAATTTATGGAAAGCACGATTCCGTTTTTTTTCTATCAATTTGTTTTTGTGGTAGGAAACAGAAGAAAAAGTTATAGGACGAGGTTTTGTTAACATTTCAAAGCATAAGGAACCTGCAAGAGGCTGCACTTCCACAAGTTTTACATCTACTATATCACCAAGTTGATAGCACTTACGACACCGTTTCCCTATAAGAGCATGCTGTGTTTCATCAAAATGATAATAATCATTTTTAAGTGTAGAAATGGGTACAAAACCATCAGCATTTAGTTTATCGAGTGAGATAAAAAGACCCGCTTTTGTAACTCCGGAAATGCGTCCCCCAAATGAATGGCCGACTTTATCAGCCAAATAATGTGCAACAAGTCGATCAACGGTTTCTCTTTCAGCTATCATTGCACGGCGCTCATATGAAGAAATTTGCGTAGCAATTTTTTCAAGATCTTGTTCCTGAGTATCTGTTAAGATATCATCACCTAGTTGTAGAATTTTAATAAGTGCGCGATGAATAATTAGATCAGCATAACGGCGGATTGGTGATGTAAAATGCGTATAGTTATTCAGATTCAATCCAAAGTGGCCTATATTTTTAGGATTATACTCAGCTTGAGACTGTGAGCGCAAAATAACCTGATTGACTAATTCTTGTTGTTGTGTATTCGCGACCTTCTTCAGAATGTTATTAAGTCGCGCTGATGTCAGTTCAGCTCCTCGGGAGAGTGATATTCCCAAACTTTTAAGAAAGCCCCGCAATATTTCCTGTTTTGCAAGAGAGGGCTTGTCATGAATACGATAAATAAAAGGTTGATGATATTTCTTTAATGTTTCCGCCGCCGCAACATTCGCTTGTATCATGAATTCTTCAATTAAACGATGTGCTTCTAAGTGAGGTGGAACCACAACATCTTTAATCTGCCCATTTTCATCAAGAATAATCTTTTTTTCTGCAATTTCTAATTCTAGCGGTTGTCTACGGTTGCGCGCATTTTTGAGATTGATATAAGCTTTCCATAATGGTTGCAAAATATCTTCAAGAAGAAAAGCGGTCTTTTTATTTGTATTTCCTTCAATAGCACTTTGCATCTCTTGATAAGACAATTTGGCTACTGTACGCATTATAATTCGGTGAAAACTATGTTCACGTTTGTTGCCATTGGAATCAAAAATCATACGGACTGCTAAGGCGGGTCTATCTTCTCCTTCACGCAAAGAGCATAAGTTATTAGAAATATATTCTGGAAGCATTGGCACAACACGATCGGGGAAATAAACAGAATTTCCTCGTTTAAAGGCCTCTTTATCTAAAAGACTTCCTGCCTTTACATAATGAGAAACATCAGCAATTGCGACAGTAACAATCCAGCCACCACTATTTGTAGGGTCTTCATCCTTTGTTGCATAAACTGCATCATCGTGATCTTTTGCGTCTGGTGGATCAATGGTAACAAATGGTAACTGCCGCCAATCTTCGCGATTGATTGAGCTGGAAGGCTTCATATTTTTAGCTTGCTCAAGAACATCTTCAGGAAAAATATACGGGATTCCTTTTGAGATAAGAGCAATCATTGAAAGTGCTTTTTCACTATCAATATGTCCCAAAATATTTTTTATTTTTGCACTTTTTAGTCCATAATCAGTGCCTTTGCTCATTTCAATTTCAACGAGAGCACCAGATTCTATATCAATTTCTGAAGGTGTATCGAGAAGAAGTACGTTGAATTTGCGTTCTATAGGTTCAAGAAGCAATTGGCCATTTTCTAATTTTCTTACTACGCCAAGGGTGGTTGTTTCTTGCTTATTAATTTTACGGATAATTTGTCCTGTATAGGGGGCACTATGAAGAACCTTTTTTCGAAAAACTTTTACAAGAACATGGTCTCCAATACCAACATTGACTTCTTTTTTACGACGAGAAGAGAGAATTACAATGTATGGCTTTTGATCACTTTTCCACTCAAGGGGTTGAGCAATAAAACCACCATTGTTATCAAAAGCACTAATTTTTGCTAAAGTAATTGGCGGCAATTTTTCTTTGGTTATGACTTTTTTACGTTGTTTTGATATGAGTCCATTTTCTTTTAAATCACGTAATACGTTTTTTACCCAAATACGAGAATCGCTTTTCAAGTTAAAAGCTTTGGCAATTTCGCGTTTACTTGATAGGTTAGGATTCTCAGTGATAAAGGCAAGAATGTCTTGTTTATTGGGTAATCGTTCAATATTGAGTGATTGTGAATGTTTTGTATTTTTTTTGCCTTTAGCCAAAATTTACGCCTCTTTTATTTTGGAGGAAGTTTTTTTCTGTGTTGTTTTTTTCTTTGAAGCTGCTTTTTTAGTTGTAACTTGTAGCTTTTTGGGCTTAGATTCTTTGATCGATATAAGTTCTAACGCTTCTGAAAGCGTTACACACATTGGATCTTTGTCTTTTGGCAATGTTGCATTAATTTTGTTCCAATTAACATACGGGCCGTAACGCCCATCACGTATGGTAATTATTCCACCATCTGGATGATCCCCTAAGGTTGCAAGCGTGGCAGCGACTGGCTTGCTTCTTTTTGTTGTATTATCTTGTTTTTCAGCAAGCACTGTAACAGCACGATTGATTCCAATATCAAAAACTTCATCTACATTAAGAAGATTTGCATATTTTCCATCATGAGCAAGATAGGGGCCATATCGCCCAATTGAGGCTGTAATTATTTTCCCGGTTTCTGGATGAATTCCAATTTCACGGGGAAGTGCTAGTAAAGCTAAGGCTTTATCAAAGCCAATATTTTCTATTTTCCACTCTTTGGGCAATCCTGCACGTTTGGCTTCTTTGCCCTCACCAAGTTGAAGATATGGACCAAAGCGACCATTACGAAGAGAGATATCTTTTCCCGTTTCAGGATCAACACCAAGCACAACAGGTTCATCAGTGAGCACAGTTTCATTCTCTTCTCCTGCATCTGAGCCAAGTTGACGTGTATATCTGCATTCAGGATAATTAGAACAGCCAACAAATGCACCATAACGGCCTAGTTTTAGGGATAATTGGCCGTTTGTACAAAGAGGGCAGGAACGAAAATCACTTCCGTCTTCACGCTTAGGAAAGGCAAGAGGCGCTAAAGCTACGTTTAAAACATCAAGGACATTCGTTATGCGTAGTTCTTGGATATTCGTAACGGAAGCATTAAATTCATTCCAAAAATCGCGTAAAACATTTTTCCAAGAAAGTTTTCCATCTGATATAAGGTCCAGTTTTTCTTCAAGGTCTGCCGTGAAACCATATTCTACGTAGCGATTAAAGAAATTTTCAAGAAAAGCTGTAACAATGCGTCCTTTGACATCAGGAATAAGCTTGCGTTTATCAACGACGATATATCCACGATCACAGAGTGTTGCCAATGTCGATGCATAAGTTGAAGGTCGGCCAATTCCTAAGTCTTCAAGTTTTTTAATTAATGAAGCTTCAGAATAACGGGGAGGCGGTTCCGTGGTGTGTTGTGTCGCTTCAACCTTTTCTTTTGTAAGTATTTCATCAACGTTGATTTGTGGCAAACGTGCTCCATCCTCATCGCTGCTTTCTTCGTCTTGCTGATCCGTATAAGCGGAAATAAAGCCATCGAAACGAACAATAGAACCAGTTGCACGCAGATTTGCGAGATCTTCTCCTTGACGCGCTTCAATTTCAATTGTTGTACGCTCGATTTCAGCAGAACGCATTTGGCTAGCAATAGCGCGCTTCCATATCAATTCATAGAGTTTTGCTTGATCGCTGTCGAGAAAATTGCGTACTTGATTGGGATGACGTTCAAAATCTGTTGGGCGAATAGCTTCATGTGCTTCTTGTGCATTTTTTGCTTTTGTTGAATAAAGACGTGGTTTTTCAGGAAGATAATTGCCACCAAAGGATCCACTAATCACTTTTCGTGCCGAATCAATAGCTTCTGACGCCATTCGTACACCATCAGTACGCATATAGGTAATAAGACCTGCCATCTCACCATTAATTTCAATACCTTCATAAAGCTTTTGGGCAACTTGCATAGTACGAGAAGCTGAAAAACCTAATTTTGAAGAAGCAGCTTGCTGTAATGTAGATGTTGTGAATGGCGGAAAAGGATTTCTTTTTGTGGGCTTTGCTTCGACGCTTAATGTACGATATTCTGCTTCCTCCAACATAAGGCGGATTTGATCTGCTTGTTCTTGAGATTGAATATCAAGCTTGCCAAGCTTTTTTTGGTTAAATGCTGTCAATTTCGCAGAAAAACCATCATTTTTGGGTGTTCTTAAGTATGTTGTAATTGACCAATAATCTTCCTTAATAAAATGTTCTATCTCTGATTCGCGATCGCAAATAATACGTAAGGCGACTGATTGAACGCGACCAGCCGAACGAGCACCAGGTAATTTACGCCATAAAACAGGGGACAGTGTAAAACCGACGAGATAATCAAGAGCACGGCGCGCAAGGTAGGCATCTACGAGCGATGTATCAAGATCGCGGGGATTACTCATGGCGTCAAGCACAGATTTTTTTGTGATTGCATTAAAAACGACTCGCTTAATAGGTTTGTGCCCTAAAACTTTTTTTTGATTTAGAATATCAAGAATATGCCATGAAATGGCTTCTCCTTCACGATCAGGGTCAGTAGCTAAAATAAGGCTATCAGCTTCTTTGACTGCTTTTGCTATTTCATTCAAACGTTTTGCGGAAGCGGTATCGATATCCCATTTTATGGAAAAGTCTTCATCAGGAATAACAGAACCATCTTTTGCAGATAGGTCACGAACATGTCCGAATGATGCGACTACCTTATATTGAGACCCAAGATATTTATTAATTGTTTTGGCCTTAGCTGGAGATTCAACGATAACGATATCCATAATTTTATCCGAATGTTGAAATAAAAATGATCTTTATAAACTCCTTTCAAATGAATAGCTAATGGCAATTGGTCAAGAGCACATAAAAAAATTATATTATACAACTTTTGATTGTTATTATTAAAAATACACCTTATAAGAATAATGGTGCGACTTATTTTTCACGGCTAATATAAAAGGCATACGGCAAAATACTGAAATAACGTCTGTTGAGAGATGAGGAGAATACTTAAGGTTAGAAAATTATGTTTATAAATCGTTTAAAAGTTATCCAATATATTACAGATATGTCAAAGCAAATGAATCAGATGGCACGTCAAGCGCATAGTCCACTTTTAGCATTGCTTTTGGATATGGTAGTTGAAGAAGGACAAAGTATTATTAATAGCGCTGAAACTCTTGGTGAAGATTCGAACTCGACAATGACACATAACCGCCAGAGTGTCGAATAAGTTTTCCAGCAAGGTCAAGCTCAACCAACAAGAGGTAGAGGTTTTGTAAGGGGACGCCTGAATGAATGCTGAGTGTATCTAAATCAATTGGGGTTGTTGAAAGTGCTGAAAGGATGGCGGTGCGTTCTGTGTCATTTCCAATTGAAGAAGGTCTATCGGTTTGTTCTTTGGGTGAACTAAAGCTTTCTGGTTGCAATGGAATTGGATCTGATTCTTCAAAAAAATTGAGTTGAAGATTATCTGTATCCGGGCTTAACGGTGTAAGCGTTTCTATGATATCAGAAGGATGGGTAGACAGTAAGGCGCCTTCTTTTATAAGCTTATTTGTCCCAACCGATCTTGGATCAAGTGGAGAGCCGGGGAGAGCAAAAACCAAACGTCCTGTTTCAACAGCGTGGCGTGCTGTAATTAAGGAACCTGATTGCATAGCGGCTTCTACCACTAAAAGACCAAGCGATAGACCTGCAATAATACGATTTCTTCTTGGAAAATCGACAGCACGAGGTTTCCAACCAATTGGCATTTCACTAACAATAGCGCCACCATTGGTGATAATATCATCATAAAGTTTGTTATTTTCAGAAGGATAGATATGATCGATGCCACCCGCCATAACTGCAATGGTGCCGGTTAGCAAACTTGCTTGATGAGCGATGCTATCAATGCCACGTGCGAACCCAGAAATAATCGCAAAGTTAGCATTTCCAAGAAAATTAGCAAATTGAGCGGCTAATTTTTGCCCGGCTGCAGAAGCATTTCGAGAGCCAACAATTCCAACTGAAGGTTTATCAAAAACCGAAAAATTTCCTTTTATGGCAATCAATGGTGGTGAAGATTCCATTGCTCTAAGGAATGGCGGATAGTCTGGTTCTCCTACACCAACAAACCGAATACCCAATTTCTCGGCTTGTTGCATTTCTTTTTCCGCATCTTCTAGCGTTGCTATTCGGATAGATGCACCAAAACCTCCCTTTCTACTTAGCTCAGGAAGCATATCTAGAGCATTTTCAGCTGTTTTATAATAATCAATCAAATTGCGAAAAGTAACTGCTCCAACATTCTCGCTGCGCAACAGTCGCAGCCAGTTCAAACGTTGATGATCAGTCAGCAGGATCCCCTTTTTTATTCCTGTTTTTATCGCCAACTTTACTCTCTTCTCCAGCTAATAGTCTGCTCATATTTTCATGATGTTTTATAAGAACGAGTATGCTCATTGCTACTATGATACAGTTAGCATAAAGGTTTGGAAAGAAAAAATAAACAAAAATTGGTACAATAATGACAGCCATAATGGCGGATAACGAGGAATAGCGTGTAAAGAAAAAAAAAGCTATCCAGATAATGGCAAAAACAATTGCTGCTGGCCAATAAAATCCTAAGCATACACCTAAATAGGTAGCAACACCCTTGCCGCCTTTGAATTTGAGCCATATGGGAACAAGATGCCCCAAGAAAGCAAAAAATCCAGTGAGAGGAACAATAATATTATTTTCTACTGGATAAAAGAAAAATTTTGCAATCAGAATAACAATGGTTCCTTTCAATGTATCGCAAAGAAGAGTCAGAGCGGCAATTTTTTTGTTTCCTGTTCGTAAAACATTGGTCGCCCCAATATTTCCAGAGCCAATCGTTCTTACATCGCCAAGTTTAGCAAATCGTGTGAAAAGCAATCCAAATGGTATAGAGCCAATAAGATAGGATATGAGGAAAATTGAGTATGTGTGGAATTGAAAAAGTGTTTCTATTTCTCTCATCTAAAATCTCATTAATTTTTTTGAGAAAGTTTAAATACTGACCGTCCCTTAACAAAAGTTTGGAGTACACGCCCCTGAAAACGTGCATTCTCAAAAGGTGTGTTTTTTGAGTGTGAATGCAGCATATCTACAGATAATATCCACGGTTCATCAAGATCAACTAAAATAAGGTCTGCACGAGCGCCTTTTTTTAGTGTGCCTGCATTTAAGCCAAAGAGTTTTGCAGGGGCAGTTGATAAAAGTTCAGCCAATCGTAAAAGAGGCACGGTTTCATTGTGGTAAAGGCGTAAAGCTAAACTAAATAAAGTTTCCATACCAATAGCGCCTGCTTCAGCATCTTGGAATGGTAAATGTTTTACATCGATATCCTGAGGATCATGGGAAGAAACGATAATATCCATTGTGCCATCTTTTATGGCTTGAATCATTGCTATGCGATCTTCTTCTGCGCGTAATGGAGGTGTTAATCGAAAAGATGTACGATATTCGCCAATGTCATTTTCATTAAGGGATAAATGATTAATGGATACACCAGCTGAAATTTTTGTATTACACTGCTTTGCAGTACGAATTGCGTCTGCAGACATAGCTGTTGATATTTGTGCAGCATGATAGCGTGTTTGTGTCAGTGCAGCCAGTCGTAGATCTCTTTCTAGTGGTATGATTTCAGCTTCACGTGGTATTCCGGAAAGACCAAGCCAACTTGCTAGAAGACCTTCATTCATAACACCCTGACCTGTAAGGTCTTTGTCTTGTGTTTCGTGAATCAAAGTGATATCAAAGTCACGTGCGTAAGTCATTGCCCGTCGCATAACAGATGCGTTTTGAAGCGTCTTTTTTCCTTCACTGAAGGCAACAGCGCCTGCATTTTTCAACAAACCAAATTCAGTTATTTCTCTTCCGTTGAGACCTTGGGTAATAGCGGCGACAGGATAAATATTTACCGAAGATATTTCGCGTGCTTTCTGTGTGATAAATTCGACAAGCGCTACATTATCAATGACTGGCTGTGTATCTGGCATCATAAGAAAGGAGGTAATACCACCAGCTGCTGCTGCTTGGATTGCTGAAGCAATCGTTTCACGATGTTCAGCTCCTGGCTCACCAACAAAAACGCGAGCGTCGACCAGTCCAGGTAAAATTGTTTTATTTCGTGCATCAATAATTTCTGCATCCTCTGGTGTTCCTTGATTTAAGGCTTCTTTTCCAGAGGTTGTAATAAGTCCATTTTCAACAATAACTGTACCCACTTCATCGATCGCGCGTGAAGGATCAACAATACGAGCGTTTTGAAAAACAATTGGCCGTGTCATTTTTTTTCTCCACTCCAGTTATGGCGCGAATCTAATAAAGCTTCTATAATGGCCATGCGTACAGCAACTCCCATTTCTACTTGTGTATGGATCATACTTTGTATCCCATCTGCTATATCAGAGGCAATTTCCACACCACGGTTTATTGGACCGGGATGCATGATGATGCAATCACTTTTAGCGTAAGATAAGTTTTCTTTATGTAAACCAAAATGATGAAAATATTCATGAACGGAGGGAATAAAAGCACCTGTCATGCGCTCTCGTTGTAAGCGTAGCATCATGATGACGTCAGCCTCTTTGAGGCCTTCTTTCATCGTGTTAAAAACTTCAACACTCATATCTGCAATTCTGGTGGGTAGAAGCGTTGAAGGAGCAACAACACGAACACGTGCTCCTAAAGTATTGAGACTTATTATATTAGAACGTGCAACGCGTGAATGCAGGATATCACCGCAAATTGCAACGGTTAATCCTTCAATACGGCCTTTTGTTTTTTTGATGGTTAAAGCATCTAATAAGGCCTGCGTTGGATGTTCATGTGCACCATCACCTGCATTAATTACACAACAATCAACATGTTGCGCTAAGAGGGCAGCTGCTCCAGCGCAATTGTGGCGTACAACAAGTATATCAGGATTCAACGCATTGAGGGTCATTGCTGTGTCAATTAATGTTTCTCCTTTTTTTACGGATGAATTGTTAATAGCTATATTCATCACGTCTGCACCTAATCTTTTACCCGCTAACTCGAACGATGATTGTGTTCGCGTGGAAGCTTCAAAAAAAAGATTAATTTGAGTTCGTCCACGTAATGTGGATTTCTTTTTACTAATTTTCTTGGAAAGAAGAATATTTGCATCTGCACGATCGAGTAATGCGGCAAGATCTTGTACACTTAGGCCTTTAATGCCTAAAAGATGTTTATGGGGAAAAATTGGAAAAAAAATATTTTGAGTCATAGTGCTATTTTCTATATCTCTTTAAAAAGAGATTAAACAAGTATTTATCCGAATGTAATAAATGTTTTTAACTACAAAAAGATAAATAGTCTATGATACAAATGATTCGAATGATAGGAATACACCTATGAGCGCTGTGTCTGTGCAGAACCTCCATCGAAAAAATGCATTTCTTAGTGATACGCTTATGTTGCGTATAGCATCCACATTACCTACATCTTTATTAGCGAGTTTTGAAAAAATGGGGGATTTTGTGGTTAGTCACAGAGCGCTAAATCTCTCTTATTTGGCAAATCATTATAGGCCAGTATTGCATCATGATAAAGCATGGGGGCAGTCAACAGAACAATTAGAGCTACATCCCGCGTATCATACACTTCAACAATATTCTAGAGAAGCGGGGCTAATCACTTCACTTTGGGAGAATACAACTGAAGACAATGGAGTACGTTATCAGGCACGTGCTATCCGCTTGTCTTTGATTGCTGGTTTAGAAACAGGACATTTGAATGAGATTAGTACAACAAGTGCAGTCATCGCAGTACTAATTGGGGATATTGCGTTATTTAAAAAATTGCAAAATGCACTTTTGTCGCGTCAATATGATTCATCTTCTAGACCGATTGATAATAAACAGGGAGCTTCGCTTACCTGTGCTTTTGATAATATTGAGACAAGCGAAAAATCCTCTTCTAACTTTCCAACTGCTCAAAAGGTTTCTTTTGATGGGAAGATGGGGCGTGACTTATATTGTTTAAATGGTACTAAAGCCAATGTCATTAATCCGATGGCAGACGGATATCTTGTCAGTGCAGAATTAGATGGTCATTTAAGTTGCTTTTTAATCCCACGCGTGCAAGAAAATGGTACGTTGAATGGTGTCATATCAGTCCGTTATTTAGTGCAGCGCTCTGGAGAATATTCAACACCAGAAGGTATTGTGAATTTCCAAAATAGTTATGGTTGGCTTGTAGGTAATATTGGAGAAGGCGCTAAGATAATGAAGGATATCGAAACCATGATTCGTTTCGATCAATCCGTAATATCGGCTGGTGTTTTGCGATCAGCGCTTCAATTTGGCATAGATTTTTTTCGGCAAAAAATGCAGGGTCAGAATTTCCCACCATTAACAGAACGTATTTTTGCAGATATCGCACTTGATATTGCTGGTTCACAAGCATTGGTTCTGCGTTTAGCACGAGCATTTGATAATGCTGCCAATAATCGTTCTGAAGCAGCTTTTGCACGCATCATGACACCTATTATTGCTTATCATGTGAGTCAATTGGTTGTTCCTATCGTTGGCGAAATTATTGCACAACTTGGTTTGGATAGTTTTATGGAAGGAAATCCATTGCCGCAAATGTTGCGTGATGGACCTGCACGGATTGTTAGAAATAATGGCGCGAGCCAATTGGTTAAAGATGCCATTCTCATAGCAGATAAAGCACCTGGATTATTTCAACAATCATTGGAAAAAATTGCAGCTGATATTGGGACAGCAGGGCCACGGGCAGTTGAAATTGTTAATTCTGCTGTGCAGATGGCATCAACAAACGGGGGGGCTGGCAGATTTTTCATTGAACAAGTTGCATACGCAACAGCTGTAGCAGCACTCAGTTTCTCGGAAATGGGGCATGTTGCGAATGCTTACATGGAAAGCCGTCTCGGAGGGCAGTGGAGATCATCTTATGGCATGCTAATTACACGATATAATGCGGGACAATTGTTAAATATCCTTTATCCTTCCGTATGATGAAGGATCTTGATTCTATCAAGAGCGCCTTGTAATATAAAAGCAGCGGCTGCTGAATCAATACGTGTTGCTCTTTTTGCACGTGATACATTCATTTCTAAAAGGAAACGTTGGGCTGCAATAGTCGATAATCGTTCGTCCCAAAAAACAAATGGGGTTTTTGTATGTGTTGCCATATTACTAACAAAAGCTCGAGTGGCTTGAACTCGCGAGCCACTACTTCCATCCATATTAATAGGTAATCCGATGATGGCAACACCTACATTTTCATTATCAAAAATTTGTATAAGCGCGCGAGCATCCAGCGTAAATTTCTTTCGTTGCAGAACAGGGCGAGGGTTTGAAAAAGTCAAACTGATGTCTGAAATAGCAATGCCAATGGTTTTGGTACCAAAATCCAAACCTGCTATTGTTTGCTCGGATAAAAGATGCATGCTAACTTCATCTATGTTAATAATATTCATGGAATTCACGATTGGAGCTTTGTTCTATTTTAGGTTAGTATTTATAATGAAACCACTGTGCAAATATCAATATTTTTGCTCTTAATAAACAGAGATTTGTATAGCCGAAATATGAATAGATTAATGTCGAAATAAAATTTAAGCAGAAAGGCATAATATGTCTGTTGATACTAAAACAGTCAAGCGGGTAGCACATTTGGCACGTATTGCTATCCATGATGATGAGGCAGAGCGTATGACAAAGGAGCTTAATGCTATTTTAGGTTTTGTAGAACAACTTAATGAAGTTGATGTCAATGGAATTGAACCATTAACATCAGTGATGCCAATGGCTTTGCGAATGCGTGAAGATAATATCACAGATGGCAATAAAGCTACAGATATTGTAGCAAATGCACCTGTAACGGAAGAAAATTTTTTTCTTGTTTCAAAAGTCGTTGAGTAATTTTTTATATTTTTAAATTCGAGAATCAATATGACCGATTTAACAACCCTAACAATTGCACAAGCCCGTGATGCTTTAACAAAGGGAGATCTGAAAGCAACTGAATTAACAGAAGCTTATTTAAAAGCAATTGAATTGGCTAATCCAACTTTAAATGTCTATGTAAAAGTAACAGCAGAACAAGCGATTAAAATGGCTTCTAAATCGGATGATCGTTTAGCCAAAGGGCAGGTCGGTATTTTAGAGGGAATTCCTCTGGGAATTAAGGATCTCTTTGCAACACAAGATGTTCATACTCAGGCTTGTTCTTATATCCTTGATGGTTTTAAACCAAAATATGAATCAACTGTAACCGCTAATTTATGGAAAGATGGAGCCGTTATGCTGGGCAAACTTAATATGGATGAGTTTGCTATGGGGTCATCTAATGAGACATCATATTATGGGCCAGTTATCAATCCATGGCGGAAAAAGGAATCAGATGAAAAGCTCGTTCCAGGTGGTTCCTCAGGTGGTTCTTCGGCTGCTGTTGCAGCGCATCTTTGTGCAGGTGCGACGGCAACTGATACTGGTGGTTCAATACGTCAGCCAGCAGCTTTTACTGGTACAGTGGGGATAAAACCAAGCTATGGACGGTGTTCACGGTGGGGAAGTGTAGCTTTCGCTTCATCGCTCGATCAGGCGGGGCCTATCGGGCGTGATGTGCGTGATTGTGCGATTATGCTTCAGTCAATGGCTTCTTTTGATGATAAAGATTCAACTTCTGTTGATTTACCAGTCCCTAATTATGAAAGTTATCTTGGCAAGTCTATCAAAGGAATGAAAATTGGTATTCCAAAAGAATACTATATGGAAGGAATGTCTTCAGAGATCATAGAGCTTTGGCAAACAGGAATCAAATGGTTGCAAGAAGCAGGAGCTGAGATCATCAATATTTCATTACCCCATACAAAATATGCCTTGCCAGCTTATTATATTGTTGCTCCTGCGGAAGCGTCTTCTAATTTAGCGCGCTATGATGGTGTTCGTTTTGGACTTCGTATTCCGGGAAAAGATATCATTGAAATGTATGAAAATACACGCTCAGCTGGTTTTGGTGATGAGGTAAAACGGCGTATTCTGATTGGTACTTATGTTCTTTCAGCGGGTTATTATGATGCCTATTATCTTAAAGCTCAGAAAGTACGAACATTAATAAAACGTGATTTTGACCAATGCTTTGCAGATGGTATTGATGCTATTTTAACTCCTGCAACACCAACACCAGCTTTTGGCATTGCTGATGAAAGAATCAAAAATGATGCCTTGGCAATGTATCTCAATGATATTTTTACAGTACCAGTTAATATGGCTGGGCTACCAGGAATTTCTGTTCCTGCTGGTTTATCAGCTAATGGTTTACCGCTAGGATTGCAATTGATTGGTAGACCTTTTGCCGAAGAAGTTGTTTTTCAGATAGCTCACATTATAGAACAGGCAGCAGGAACGCTGAATCCTGAAAAATGGTGGCCATAAAATAAAAAAGTTTAAGTTTTCTATCAAATCAAAAACATTTCACTTAAAGAAAAAGCACCTCTTTTAAGAGGTGCTTTTCTGGTATAGTTTTTTAATCATTATACGAGCATTTAGCCACCGAGATATGCTTCTTTGACACGTGGATCAGACAGCATATCTTTTCCTTCCCCATGAAATAAAATTTTTCCTATTTCTAGAATATAGGCATAATCAGCAATGGAAAGTGCTGCAAATGCGTTTTGTTCAATGAGAAGAACAGTTTTCCCCATATCATTAATTTTTCGGATAATCGAAAAAAGTTCTTGTACAAGAAGTGGTGCTAAACCAAGAGACGGCTCATCCAATATAACCATGTCAGGGTTACTCATAAGTGCGCGACCTACAGCGAGCATTTGTTGTTCTCCGCCTGACATTGTACCGCTCAACTGCTTAGATCTTTCACGTAAACGCGGGAATAGATCAAATATCCACTCGATAGCACGAGTGATACTAGCTTTATCATTGCGAATATAAGCTCCTAGCTGTAGATTTTCCAAAACAGTAAGATGGGGTATAATACGCCGCCCTTCGGGACTCAGTGCAATTCCTAATTTCAAAATTTCTTCAGGTTGTTTTTCAACAATGGATTGACCTTTATATATAATCTGTCCACCAATAGATCGATTAAGCCCTACAATAGAACGTACAATACTGCTTTTTCCTGCTCCATTAGCACCAATTAAAGTGACTATACTCCCTTCTTTTATCGACATAGAAAGGTCGTGAATAGCTTCAATGGCACCATAATGAACGTGAAGATTTTTTATTTCAAGAATATTCATGTATATCTCCGCCAAGATAAGCTTCAATCACTTTAGGGTTGTTGCGAATTTCATTTGGTGTTCCATTGGCAATACAACGGCCATATTCTAGAACCCAAATATCTTGGCAAAGCCCCATAACAACCCTCATATCATGTTCAATGAGAAGAATTGTAAGATTAAACTCTTCTCTTACTTTTGCTATAAATTTCCTAAGATCTTCGCTTTCCTGTGGATTCATCCCAGCAGCAGGTTCATCAAGAAGAAGCAATTTGGGTTCTGTTGCTAAAGCACGTGCAATTTCCAACCGCCGTTGTGCACCATAGGGCAAAGTTGTTGCTAATTGGTTGGCGAGATGAGCAAGCTGAAGCTGTTCAAGGAGTTTCATTGAGTGTTCATAAATCTTATTTTTCTCTTTAATTGCATTTGGTAATAATAGAGCTGAGGCAAACCATGGGTATTTTTGCCGAATATGAGCACCTAGCATAACATTTTGTAAGACTGTTAATCCTGAAAAAAGGCGAATATTTTGAAATGTCCGTGCAATATGGTATTTACAGATGATATGAGGTGGCAGCCCAGAAACCTTTTGCCCATCCAAGAGAATTTTTCCACTCGTAGGTGCATAAAAGCCAGAAATCATATTGAAAACAGTCGTTTTTCCAGCCCCATTCGGACCAATCAATCCAGTAATTGTATTCCGTTTAATCGCCATATTAATATTGTTTACAGCGATCAATCCGCCAAAACTTATCGTGAGATCATTGAGTAAAAGGATGCTGTTGTTCATGGCTTTTTCCCACTATTAGAGAGTTTTTTGCGTTTTAAAAAGCAATAAATCCAATTCCATGAAAATTCACGTTGGCCGAATAATCCTTTTCGCCAGAACAAGATAATTGCCAACAATAAAAGTGAAAAAATAACCATTCGTAGTCCTGGTATTCCTGGAATATGTATAAAACCTAAGTTTAGCGGACTTTCGATAATACGAAACCATTCAAGCATTACTGTAATAATAATACTACCAACAATACTTCCAGTAATAGAACCAAGACCACCAGCAACAACAATCATCAAAATATTAAAAGTGAGGAGAAAGTTAAACATTTTGGGATCGATGGTTGAAATAAGAGCAGCCATCAATGCTCCTCCAATGCCTGCAAAAAATGCACCAACAGTAAAGGAAAAGCTACGGTAGAAAAAAGTATTAACCCCCATTGTTTTGGCAGCAATTTCGTCATCACGAATAGCGCGTAATACGTTACCAGTATTGCTTCGTAATAGAATAGCAATAAAGATAATTGTAAACGCTAGCCAACCATAGTTCCACCACAATGAAGCATTTTGAGGTATTCCTTTAATTCCTAATGCACCATTTGTTATAGATGTTGCATTGGTAATGATAACACGAATAATTTCTGCAAAACCTAATGTTGCAATACCAAGATAATCACCAGCAAGACGTAATATAGGCAATGCAATCAATAGACCTATAGTTGCAGCACATAGACCACCGATAACAACAGAAGCAAAAAATGGCAATTGCAGATTTTGCAATGGTTCAGCTATCGGTTCTAGAATCCACATGATTTCTTTTTGTTCAGGAGAAAGCAGAAGAATTGCACATACATAAGCACCGATGGCTATAAAACCAGCATGTCCAAGAGAAAACATGCCTGTAAATCCATAAATTAAATTGAGCGAGATTGCTAATATTGCATTGATGGCAATAAGATTGATTATACGGAGTGTATAGTCGTTAAAATGATTATCAGCATAAAATAAAAAGCTGATAAGAATTATGATACCAATAAATGACAGAAAACATGTCGTTGATTTTGCCATTAGATTTTCTCCTGACTTTTTTTGCCCATTAAGCCAGTAGGCATGGCCAATAAGATAAGAATCAATAAAATGAAAGCAAAGGCATCTCGATATCCGGATAAAGCTGGAAAGAAGGCGACAATCATAATTTCGATAAATCCTAGCAAAAATCCACCAAGCATTGCTCCTGGAATTGAGCCAACACCTCCGATAACGGCAGCTATAAAAGCTTTCAATCCGGGAAGAACGCCCATATAAGGTTGAATTTGAGGATAGCGTAAAGCCCACATAATTCCTGCGACAGCTGCTAGTGCTGAACCTATAGCAAATGTGAATGCAATAATTTTATTAACAGAAACACCCATTAAACGAGTCGTTTCAATATCGTGCGAGATTGCACGCATAGCAAGACCAGGTTTTGTTTTATTGATAACCCATAGCAATAAAATAACAAGAATAAAGGAAACAGCAGGAACAATAAGAGACATGGGAACGATGCGAACAATATCGTTTGAACCTTGTCCAAAATGCCATTGAATTGGTGTTGCAAAAAAATCTGGCTGCTTTACACCTTTTGGAACACCGCTAAAGAGAACGGTTGCAAGATTTTCAATAAAAAAAGACACTCCAATTGCACCAATAAGTGCTGAAATACGAGGAGCATCACGCAGGGGCTTATAAGCAAACTGATCAACAGCAACACCTATTGCGCTTGTAATAAAAATTGAAAAACAGAGGGCTAAAATCCAAATAGGCGCAAAATCTTGAGGGTCAATTTTTGAATAATAAATAACCCCAAAGACAAGAATAAGAAAAACGCCAATCCAATAGTTTTTTGGTCTTGTTTTGAATCCTACAAATACTGAATAATAAATAAAAACAGCCAACAATATAAGCAAAACGGCGATCCACGCAGGCATAAAGCTAATTGTCGAAAAGAAAACAAAATACGCACCCAGCATGAAGACATCACCGTGGGCAAAATTAATTAATCTTAGAATACCATAAACCATGGTATAACCAATTGCGATAAGCCCGTAGAGTGATCCTAACGCTAATGCATTAAAAAAATTCTGGATGAACATTTCAGTGCTCATCTCTTATCCTTCCGTGTTTATGAATTCACATAAGATGAAATGTGATGCTTCTAAATGATCTGGTTAAAAATGTTTTTTAACTAGATGTTATTCTTTAATAAATCATTGCTTTAATGCGTCTTTTAAAAATGCGTCTTTTAAATGGCAGGTTCAGCTTCATCTAAATAAATACGTTTTCCGTTCTTTATTTCAATTACACCGATAGGCATTTTTGGGTTATGATTTTCATCTATGCTCATTTTACCAAAAGGCGTCTGAAAATCTTTTAATATGCTAAGCTCTCGTGTGATCGCTTCACGATCAGTACTGCCAGCATTTTCAATAGCTTTCATAAACATCATATAACTTGTATATCCTAAAACCGAATTCATATTTGTTTCTTTATCAGGATAAGCTGCCTTCCATTCATTTGTAAATTGTTGTGCAGATTCTGACATGTTTGGCATATTTTCATCATAGGAATGTGTTGTGTGTAAAAAGCCTTCAGCTGCTTGTCCTGCAATTGCAATCGTTTCTGGATTATCCATTGCATCGCCGCCCATAATACGGAACTTTGCACCCAGTTCACGTGCTTGTTTTATTATAATAGCGCCTTCAGAAAAATAAGATGTGATAAATAAGACATCAGGTTTTTGTGCTATAATTTGTATGAGAGCAGCTGAAAAATCTTGATCTCCAGAATTGTAATTCAAATTCGCAACAATTTCACCGCCTAATTTTTTGAATGATCTACTAAAGTAACTTGCAAGACCAATACCGTAATCGCTTGATATATCTTTTAATATGGCTGCTTTTTTTACACGTAAATTACGGATCGCGTAAGTTGCTGCACCTGCACCTTGATGAGAGTCAACAAAGCAAGCGCGGAAGTAGTATTTTTTCCCTTGTGTTACGAGCGCATTTGTTGATGACGTCGCTATGGCAGGAGTTTTTGCTTTTTCAGCAACTTCTCCGCCTGCCAATGACAATGAGGATCCATAGCTTCCAATAATACCATGAACTTTATCACTAGCAATTAATCGCATAACAGCATTAGCAGCCTCTACCTTATCAGATTTATTGTCAATGACAACAAGCTCGACTTTACGTCCTAATACTTCTGGCATTTTTTTATGTGCTAACTCTATTCCTGCAATTTCAAGCTGTCCTCCAAATGCATTTTGGCCAGTTAATGGTAGATAAACACCGATTTTTATAGGATCGCTAGCATAGGCGTTTACTACAAATGTCATCGCCGTAACCGCTGCGGTCATGAGTTTCCTCAATTTCATTGCGTATTCCCTTTAACTATAATTATAACCTTCATACATTATCTTGGACTTTATTGTCATGCAAGTTACTCAATAAAAAATAATACTGTGCATGAGAATTTTTTATCTATTATTTCCGATTAATAGTATAAAATTATACCTAATAGGATGAAGTATATGATTAAGTATTTTTACCAGAATTAATGATCTATCAATTATGAGCGGATACGACAATATGGGGAAATGTTATCTTAGGGCTTGCTTGTTCATGTAAGGACAATGTTTACTGACAATAAGAGAATCAATTTGTAGAATTTATATCTACAGAATCATTTTAATTATAGACCTACAGGATTGTGTTTATTTATGATGAGTAAGGATGCATTAAAGAATTATTCCCCGTCTGAAAACAATCTCAGTGTTGATGATGAAATTATTGAAATTAGTGGTGTCATTAAATGGTTTGATGGCAGTAAAGGCTATGGGTTTGTTGTGCCTGATATTTCTGGACTTTCAGATATATTATTGCATATTACTGTAATGCGGCGGGATGGTTTTCAAACAGCTCTAGAGGGTGCTAAAATCATTTGCGCAGTACAACAGACTAAACAAGGATTAAAATGTGTACAAGTCAAATCAATTGATTGCTCATCGGCTGTTCATCCATCAGAAACTCCAGTACGTACACATGTTATGGTTACTCCTGAAAGTGGTTTAGAACGTGCAATTGTTAAGTGGTTCAATCGTGATAAAGGATTTGGCTTTCTTAGTCGGGGAGAAGGAACAGAAGATATTTTTATTCATATGGAAACATTGCGTCGTTTTGGTTTAGCGGAACTTCGTTCTGGTCAAGTTGTTATTGTGCGTTTCGGTCAGGGAAAAGATGGCTTAATGACAGCAGAAATTTATCCTGATATAGCGCTTCCATTTACTACGCACTAAATTTTATGATTATTAAGATGACTTTTTTTTGTGATACATCTGATTTAAAGCTGGAGTAAAGTTTTTGAAGTTATTTATGAGAAAACACATCTCTTGGTTTATATTATTTTTGGAGATAGGAGTAAGTGTTTTTATACTACTAGAAACAGGTGTTGCTGGAGTAAAAAAACCTTTGGCGTTTTCGGTTCATCCAATTCCTTTAGAGATACAGACAGAGCAAAGGGTGGTTTCTTATCAAGTTGAAATTGCTTCTTCGCCTACTCAGTCTCAGGCTGGTTTGATGTATCGTACTGATTTTCCTCGTGATCGTGCGATGCTATTTATGAATCTGTTGAGTGATGCTGCAAAAGATAAGCAAGAAATTCTTATGTGGATGGCAAATACACCTTTACCTTTGGATATGATCTTTTTAAACGCTGAAGGGATAATCGTTTCAATTTTTGAAAATACTATTCCATTTTCAAGAAACGTTATTTCATCAAAGGTACCTGCAACTTTTGTTATTGAGGTTAATGCAGGTGAGGTTGTTGATAAACAAATACAAAGAGGACAGCGTGTTATTCATCCTGCTATTTGCGGGAAATGTGAAAGTGATAAAAAATGACAGCAGAAGATATTCGTTTTTTTGAAAATGATGGTTTACGATTAGCTTACCGTGAAGAAGGACAGGGTGTACCTATTCTGTTGATTCATGGCTTTGGATCTTCTGCACGTATTAATTGGTGTGCAACGGGTTGGTTTCGGACTCTTGTTGAGGCTGGTTATAGAGTGATTTCTTTTGACAACCGTGGACATGGTGATTCAGACAAGAGTTATGATCCTTTATTTTATACACCCCAAGCGATGGCGGGTGATGCAGTTAAACTGCTTCAGCATTTAAAATTATCTAAGGCTCATGTTATGGGATATTCTATGGGCGCTAGAATTAGTGCATTTATGGCGATTTTGTATCCAACATATGTACATAGTGTTATTTTTGGTGGATTAGGTATTGGCATGGTTACGGGAGCAGGGGATTGGGAGCCTGTTGCAGAAGCTCTTTTAGCAGAAGATGTTTCAAAGATCATCAATTCACGTGGCTTGATGTTTCGGAAATTTGCAGATCAAACTAAAAGTGATAAACGTGCCCTTGCTGCTTGTATTATAACATCGAAACAAGAACTAACAGCATCTGATGTTTACAAAATTAAACAACCAGCACTTGTAGCAGTTGGTTCTCTGGATGATATTAGCGGTGAAGCGGAACCATTGGCGGCTTTATTGCCACATGGTGAATCTTTACAAATTCCAGATCGAGATCATATGCTAGCAGTGGGAGATAAGATTTATAAAAAGGGTGTTATTGATTTTCTTTCTCGTTATCCTATCCTCTGAAAATTATTTATAGTTTACAGAGTCTGAAAGAAAATTTGGAATTTTACTATCTCTAGAATATAAAAAAGCTGTTTCAATTTTTTTTCTGTTGTCATGTAAAATCTGTTTGCAGGATGAAAAAGCAGAGAGGTAGTGGATTCTGTTTATAAAATTGCTTTATCTATGAGATGTGTATTTTTGATGTTTATTTTTTTACAGTTATTTAAAAGAAATTGTTTTTAAGTGATGCAACTGATTTGTAAAAAACAATTCATTTTTACAAAAGAACATATTTCTGCCTAAATTTACTTTAGGCAGAACAGATAAAAATATAACAAATAGCACTGAAAGATTCATCAATGTATGCTTTGATTGCATACACTAAATTTTGTGAAAACATTAAAGAATGCTAAAGATTCAATAATTTTTTCTTTTCCTGTTATTTAAAAATCTATCCCAATATATTCAATGAGTATAGACTCTTTAGTAAAGAATAGTCACTAATGTTTGTAAAAATCTTTCTGTTTTATGTGTGAATCACATAATTAAAGCCTTAGATTAAGGAACTTTTACTATCTTTACAAAGTTATCAGAGTATCTTATCTGCCGATAAAGAATTATTGATAATTTCAAAATACAGGAGAGCACAGTGAATGCGGATGAAATAAAAAAACTTGATAATTATTTTAAAACCACATTCCAGAATTCAGCATTGCATGTGAAAGCACGTCCGAAAAAAGGTGATTCTTGCGAAGTTTATATTGGAGATGAGTTTTTAGGTGTCATTTATCGAGATGAGGATGAAGATGAATTATCCTATAATTTTTCTATGGCCATATTAGATATTGATTTAAAAAATTGATTCGTATTTGAATAAAATTTTATTCAGTCAGTGTTTCTTATAGAAGCTTTAATGATTTAAAGCTTGTATAGTCGTTGCGTGCGATAATAAGGTGATCATGAATAGCAATTCCTAATGCATTTGCCACATCTTTTAGTCTATGTGTCATTGATATATCTGCTTGGGAAGGTGTAGCATCACCTGAAGGATGATTGTGAACTAAAATAAGTCCTGATGCGGATAATTCCAAAGCACGAGAGATTACTTCACGAGGATAAACAGGAGTATGATCAACGGTTCCAGTTTGTTGCACTTCATCAGAAAGAAGTCCATTTTTCTTATCAAGAAATAAGATACGAAATTGTTCACGTGTTTCGTGAGCCATGACAGCTTTACAATAGGCTAGTACTTTATCCCATGACGAAAAAATATCACGTTTAGATAACTGTGCGCGAATGATGCGTCCTGCTATATCTGAAATAATTTTTAGATCGGTTGCAACAGCTGGACCGCATCCTTGAATTTCCTGAAGTCTGTGAATATCAGCACCCAACACATCAGCCAATGATCCAAAACGTTCTATTAAGTTTTTGGCTATTGGTTTTGTGTTTGCTCGAGGGATAGTACGAAACAGTAATAATTCAAGATATTCATAATCTTCAATGGCACCACCTTTCGTTTTTAAATAGCGATTGCGAAGACGTTCACGGTGTCCTTTATGCTCTTGATGTGTTTGTGCATTTTTCTGAACTTTTTCATTTTTCGTCTTTGGCATTGGATTCAGTAGAGAATCTGATACCAATTCAAAACAATTGCTTTTGGCGACCTTATATTTATCTTTATTTAATTTTTTAGCCATGGCATCTTTATATTTTATTAGGATTTTTTATTTGAAATAAAAAAAATATTTTTAGGAGATTGAGTAAATATTTCGCACCCATCATTTGTAACACCAATTGTATGCTCATACTGTGCGCTAAGAGAACGATCACGTGTAACTGCAGTCCAACCATCTGGTAAAATTTTAACCTGTGGTTTACCTAGGTTAATCATGGGTTCAATTGTAAATATCATACCTTGTTTAAGTTCTTCCCCTTCTTTTCGTTTTCCATAATGCAGAATATTTGGTGCATCATGAAAAAGCTGACCAATTCCATGGCCACAGAAATCTCTTACGACTGAGCACCGTTCAGATTCTGCATAACGCTGAATAGCTTCACCAATATCGCCTGTAGTTGCTCCAGGTTTTACAGCAGCAATTCCTCGCATGAGGCATTCGTGTGTTATTTCCAGTAAGCGTTCTGCTGCACGTCTGATTTTCCCAACAGGATACATACGGCTTGAATCTCCGTGCCAACCATTAAGAATAAAAGTTACATCCACATTGACGATATCGCCTTCTTGCAAAGGTTTTTTATTTGGTATACCATGACAAACAACGTGATTTATAGATGTACAGCATGAATGGCTGTATCCATGATAATTAAGGTCAGCGGGGAGGGCACCCCGTTCAGCTCCAAAAGTAAAAACAAAGTCATCAATTTCTTGCGTGGAAATACCAGGTTTAATGATATCTGTAAGTGCGTCTAGGCATTCTGCAGCAAGACGACCGACTTTACGCATTTCAGAAAAAGCCAAGTCATCAAAAAGGCGTATTTGTCCATTAAATTTCAAGGGTGTTTTATTGTATTCAATATAATTAACCATTTTTTTTGCTATTTTCTATTTCTATTGGGTGAATTGGAAAAATACCTTTTACACTTACGTGGCATTTTATAGCATAAAATTCTACTCCTGATTTTAATGCTAAATTAAATTGGCGCCCGTAAATAGGATCAAGGTCATGACAAATTGTGAAAGCAGAGCAATCTTCTCGCTGAATTACGTATAGCATAACTGCTCGTTTTCCTTGTTGTACAATTTTTATAAGCTCTTCGAGATGGCGTGTGCCGCGTTTTGTTATGGTATCTGGGAATTCTGCTAATCCTTTTTGACGAATAAAGTGAACGTTTTTTACTTCTAGATAACATTCTGGAAGAATGTCATCGCGTAGCAGAAAATCAATACGTGATTGTGTACCGTAGCGCTGTTCACTTAAAATTGTTTTATATCCACTTAATTTAGGTAATAACCCGCCCTGAATTGCTTCCAACGCAAGTTTATTGGGCAAAGTTGTATTAATACCAACCAAGGTATTATTTGTTTCAACAATTTCTAATTGATACGCGTATTTTCTTTTGGGATTGTTGCAATATGAAAGCCAAACATTAGAATTGGGGGTTGTTAATCCAAGCATCGAACCAGTATTTGGAACTGAAACAGTGAAGATGCATTGATCATTACCTCTGACATCAGCAAGGAAGCGTTTATAACGACGAACAAGTTTTGCAGGAAAAAGTTCAGGAATAAAGAGCATATTCCCTTATTAAAAGGTATGATTTTATAATTCAATTTAAATTATAATCATACAAACTGTAATACATCAAAGAAGGTTACATTAGCGCAAAAAAAACGGTCACAACAACTAGCACTATTACTATAGGTGCAAAGGAGATTTTTTTGTTAATATTATTTAATCATTTCTTTCTTTCAGATTTTTTTATCATTTATGATTGTTCTCACAACCAATTACCTCTTATTAGAGCGGTAAAATTTGTCTATAATTTGTCTTTAAAGAGGTTATTTAATGAAATGCTTATTTAAGAGGTTAAGTATAGCAAAAATAAACCATAAAAAATTAGCATAAAGCTTAATTTACAGGGTTGATGAAAGGTATGGCTGGAACAAATCGAAATCGTGAAAATTTAACAAATGGTCCAATTATTATCTTAGTTGAACCACAATTACCTGAAAACATTGGTATGGTAGCAAGAGCAATGGCAAATTTTGGATTATCTAAGCTGCGGCTCATTAAACCGCGAGAATCATTTCCAAATGAAAAGGCGAGAGCTGCTGCTAGTAAAGCGGATCATATCATTAATGGTACGCTAATTTTTGATACATTACAGGATGCGATTGCAGATTTAAATTATGTTTTTGCTACAACGGCGCGTGAAAGATGTGGCTTTAAAAGTGTCAAAAGCGCTGTAGAAGCAGCAAGTATTTTGCGTTATCGTGAAAGTATCGGTCATAAAACAGGTATTTTATTTGGAAGAGAAAGGTGGGGTTTAGAAAATAATGAAATGAGTCTAGCTGATGAAATCATTACTTTTCCAGTCAATCCCGCTTTTGCATCACTTAATATTGCGCAAGCAGTTTTGCTTATGTCTTACGAATGGATGAAATCAGGTTTAGAAAATGCGAGCGATACAGCTTTTCGTGCAGCAGAGATGAAGCCCGCTGATAAAGCAACACTTCATGGCTTTTTGTCGCAGTTAGAGGATGCTTTAGATGCTCGTGGTTATTTTAGGCCTCAAGAACGCAAAGAGGTGATGATCATAAATATACGCTCTGTTTTTACACGCGCTCATTTGAGCGAATCTGAAATTCATTTGTTGCGGGGAATTGTATCTTCATTGGATCATTTTTTGCCTGAGTTTCCACGTGGTAGTAGAGCACCCATAGGGCTTGATCGCAAAAAAAAACAAAACAAGTGTGAATATTGATGAGTAAACAGCCACTTCTTTTTTTTGATAGCGGCATTGGTGGATTAACGATATTGAGGGAGGTGCGTGCTCTTATCCCTGAATCCCAATTTATTTATGTTGCTGATGATGCAGGATTTCCTTATGGTATTTGGAATGAGGACATTTTAAAATGCCGTATTTTAAAAATTTTTGAAAATCTTTTAAAGCTTTATAAGCCTGCGTTATGCGTCATTGCCTGCAATACTGTTTCTACACTAATGATAACAGATTTACGACAAAAATTCTCTAATACTCTTTTTGTCGGAACTGTACCTGCAATTAAAACAGCAGCTGAACAAACAAAGTCTGGTTTTATTTCTGTATTAGCAACGCCAGGAACAGTCAAGCGTGCATATACACATGAATTAATCGATTCTTTTGCTGGTCAGTGCCAAGTTCAGCTTGTTGGAAGTGAAAAGCTGGCTGGATTTGCTGAAGATTATTTACGTGGATGCCCTATCAATCATGAAAAATTGCGTCAAGAAATTCTTCCATGTTTTGTTGAAAAAAATGGTAAATGTACTGATACTATTGTTTTAGCGTGCACTCACTATCCTTTTTTAATCAACTTGTTTCGTCAACAAGCTTTGTGGCCAGTTGAGTGGATTGATCCAGCAAAAGCTATCGCTCAATATACAAGATCATTATTGCCAAACGGAATACAGAACAAAAAAGCAAAAAAGCTTAAGGATTTTGCTTTGTTTACCTCGCAAGATATAAGTTTTCCAACTAAGCGCTTGTTCCAAAAGTTTGGACTAAATACAATAAAAGGAATTGACTTTGGAGTGTAAGATAAAATAGAGTTATTTTAGCTTTTTCTTTCGAGAAAATAGCATTCACTAACGTGTCCCGTGGATATCTTTGCATTTAGCATAAAGTGTTCTGTCAGCTTTCATTTTGAAAGCAGAGGAGGGTGCGTTTCCTGGAGATCTCATTTGATCTTGTTTTTTATTTAAAAGGAAATGCGATGAGTAAACGCGAATCGACGAAGTATAAAATTGACCGCCGTATGGGAGAAAATATTTGGGGGCGTCCGAAGTCTCCTGTTAATCGCCGTGATTACGGTCCAGGTCAACATGGTCAGCGCCGTAAGGGAAAGCTTTCTGATTATGGTGTGCAGTTGCGCGCTAAGCAGAAGTTAAAGGGGTTCTACGGAGATATCTCGGAAAAACAATTCCGTAAAACTTATGAAGAAGCTGTCCGCCGTCGTGGTGATACTGGTGAAAATTTAATTGGCCTTTTGGAGTCACGTTTAGATGCTGTCGTTTACCGGGCGAAATTTGTATCTACGATTTTTGCTTCTCGTCAATTTATCAATCATGGTCATGTCAACGTAAATGGTCGGCGCACAAATATTCAATCATATCGTTGTAAACCAGGCGATGTTATTGAGGTGCGCGAAAAATCAAAAAAACTTGTTTTGGTCTTAGAGTCTGTGCAATTAACTGAGCGTGATGTCCCTGAGTATATTGAGGCAGATCATAACAAGATGAAAGCAACATTTGTTCGCATCCCTTCTTTTGCAGATGTTCCTTATGCTGTGCAGATGGAGCCAAATTTAGTTGTTGAGTTTTATTCTCGATGAGCTTTTGAATGCAGAAGTTCATTTCTCTTTATTTTGCTACATACTAAGAAAATGCTATATTATTTTTAGGTATTAGAATTAGCAAACATTTTTGAATGGAGTTATATTCAGTTTATAGTTGTTTTTCATTACATTGTTCTGTTTATAACTCTATCGCTTTTTGTATTTATATCAAATATTGCAAATGATTATACCAATCTAATCTACGCTGTATCTTTTCTGTTTATATTGTTATTTTGATGAGAACGAGTGGATTGTATGAGTATGGTATATAATAAACCCCAGTTGAATAATTGAATATCGGACAATGGAAGAAAATATAGGTATAGGTAATCCTTTGGAAGAGGAAGCCGATGATTGTCATCCAATGTTTCGGGTTGCTCCATCAACTGTAGAGTTTAATAAATTACGTAAACGCCTTTTGCGTCATATTCGGCAGGCATTTGATGATTTTTCTATGTTATCTTCAGGGAAAAAATGGCTTGTGGCTTTATCTGGCGGAAAAGATTCTTATGGTCTCTTAGCACTTCTTCTTGATTTAAAATGGCGCGGTCTTTTGCCTGTTGAAATTTTAGCCTGTAATCTTGATCAAGGTCAACCAGGATTTCCTAAGCATATTCTTTCAGATTTTTTAAATTCTTATCAAATTCCACATCGCATCGAGTATCAAGATACTTATTCAGTTGTCACAAATAAGCTGGAACATACACAAACATATTGTTCTCTTTGCTCTCGATTACGACGCGGAAATTTATATCGCATTGCACGTGAAGAGGGATGTTCTGCATTAGTGCTTGGACACCATCGTGATGATGTTCTAGAAACGTTTTTTATGAATTTATTTCATGGTGGTCGATTAGCAGCTATGCCTGGAAAGCTTATAAACGATAACGGTGATCTATTTGTCTTACGTCCTCTTGTTTATGCATCTGAAGAGGATATGGAAAGATTTTCTCAAGCAATGCAGTTTCCTATAATTCCTTGTAATCTTTGTGGTAGTCAAGATGGTTTGCAACGTACTGCCATGAAAGAAATGCTAAATGATATTGAAAGAAGAATGCCAGGAAGAAAAGATACTATGATTCGGGCTTTGGCAAATGTACGTCCTAGCCATTTGCTCGATAAAAAATTCTTTGATTTTAATTTTTTTACTATAAAATCAAATGGTAATGGATGATTTATTCAGGAAAAGATGAAAGACGCTAAATATATTAACAATAACGAAATCAATAGTTTGATGTTTGTATAAGATTTCATATTCTTCGAATCTAGGTAGGTTTGTTATAATTTTTGCAGAATTTATAAGTGATTTAGTTAATCGAAAGAAATAAACTGAATATAAGGTAAAGTCATAAATTCTTTATAAAGAGTACTATATTTATTAATTTTATTTATTAAAAAAATATAATAATGTATTATAATATTTGTATTTTTATTATTGATAATATAGTTATTATAATAAATTATATAAATTTTTCTATTAAAATATATAATATAAAGTTGTAATGAGAAAATTATTCTTTTTTTATAGAAGTGATTGGAGTATGGCTTACTTATATTTAAAAATTATTTAGTTATTCAATATCGACGAATAAGCCCAACAAGTTTACCTTGTATTTGTATACGCTCTGGTCCGTATATGCGTGTTTCATAATGAGGGTTTGCAGCTTCTAATGCAATAGAAGCTCCTTTGCGTCGATAGCGTTTTAAAGTTGCTTCTTCTCTATCAATTAATGCAACAATAATTTCGCCTGGTGTTGCTGTATTTTGGCATTTGACAATTACAGTATCTCTATCGAGAATACCTGCTTCAATCATAGAATCACCCTTTACTTCTAAAGCATAGTACTCACCTAAGCCAATCATATCTGCTGGAAGAGAAAGCGTATTCGTTTGTTGTTGTATAGCAGAAATAGGTACACCAGCAGCAATACGACCCATAATAGGAATTGTGGTATTTTTTTTCTCTTCCGCATCCATATCATCAAAATTGCCAAAATTTTTCGACATTTTTCTTTTGTTTCTTCCTATTGCACTTGGTAAAATTTTACGAGCTGAAGAAAGATCGAATGTTATTTTATCAGGAAGACGCACAACTTCCACTGCGCGGGCACGATTCGCTAAACGGCGTATAAAACCCCGTTCTTCTAATGCCGTAATAAGCCTATGAATGCCAGACTTTGAGGCAAGCTCTAATGCATTTTTCATTTCATCAAAAGAAGGTGGAACACCTGTTTCTTTTATATGATTGTGAATGAACAAGAGTAGCTCATATTGTTTACATGTCAGCATTCAACATTCCAATCAAAAAATCGAAAAAGAAACAAATAGCAAAAACATATGTGTTCTATAATGGTTCTACAAGTTTTTATGAAATAAAGCAAAACCCTTTACTTTATTTTTGAGTTTAGAAGAGACAAGAAGAAATACAAATTGAATTGCAAAATACTACTATATATATTATTAAATTGATATTTAATACCTATATTTAGAATATGTTGACTGTGCCTAAGGCATATATGATGATTAACAAACGAAGAAACGCTTAAAGTTTTGAATGCGGTTAATACATAGTTTATATTGTTTTTATATTTGTTTCTTTACAGATATACTTTATTTTCACAAATATACTTTATAATGTTATTTTTTACAGTTACGCATAAAAACTCTTTCTCAGATCAGATAAGTTTTTTCCGATTATGATTCTGTAATTTACGTTTGTACTTTTTTGTTCGTAGTGAATTGACCACAAATGGAATGCTTATTCACTATTTTTCTTGATTTTTCAGATATTTTTGAATGTTATTTATCAAGAATTTTCGCTCTTTATTTACAATTGACAGCTGTTTGTATAAGATGATTATGCCTAAATCATGCGAAAGAAAGTAGCAAAATAACAGTTAGAGATATGAATACTGGGTATTCTATTTTTACTTGGTCAACACCTTTTCTTTTTTTTATATTGTGGGTAGTGGAATATAATGGTGTAAGCTGCTGATTTTATTCTTTTTGAGTAATTTAATTTTAATTGTTTTCAATGTGCTCTACTATGTCTACACTGACCTCAGTTTTCTAATCATTTTAAAGTTTTACTAATATATACTCTTAAATATTTAGATCATTATTTCTATCTAAGCTGAACAGAATGGGATAGGATATATACAATGCTGAGAAGGAAAAAAATGAATGAAATTTTGATAAATAGAATAAAGAATAATATTTTTTTTGAAAAGGTGTTGACCAAATGAAAAGTCGACCGTATGTTCCACTCACTTCTCGTAAGCAAGATGGCTTATTCGAGAGCGCGTAGCTCAGCTGGTAGAGCAACTGACTTTTAATCAGTAGGTCCAGGGTTCGAATCCCTGCGCGCTCACCAATAGGTGGTGTCTTTATTTTTCCAGATGGTGAGAACTATAAAGTTGTTTTATTGCTTTTATTCAGCAGTGTTTTTCATTGCTATTTAATAAGAATTCCTTTGTTTTTTCACAGTTTATATTATTGTGTTTCATTGTTTTTTTTAATTCCAATGCTTGTAAATGGCAGTTGTTTTTTGCAAAATGATGTAAGTATTTCTTTACGTTGTATTAATCTTTTGATAAAAGGAAAATTCTAAGAATATCATGAATTTAGGTGGGAATGTGTAGTTTACAAGTGTAAATTTCTTTATTAATGGAAAATAAAATCAATCCCCAAACGCTCAACAGATAACAAAGGGCTAATAAATGCTTTTAAACAGCAAAGATAAATTTATTTCCTTTATTCAATTAAAACCTCAATTTATTCCTATAATAATTGTTGCTCAGTTATTAACAGCTTGTGGGAGTCAAACAACGCAGTTTGCAGTCAAAAATTCTAAAGATGATACGATACCTCAAATAGAAAATGCAAAAGTGACTTCTGTGCCTGAAAATAATTTAAATAAGCAAAATAAATCAAAAAGTATAAATGGTGGGCGTGCTGTTGTTGGAAAACCTTATCAGATAAAAGGAAAGTGGTATTATCCAAAAGATGACCCAACCTATAAACGTGTTGGAGAAGCATCGTGGTATGGGATAGATTTTCATGGGCGTTTAACTGCAAATGGTGAAATCTATGATATGAATCTCTTGACTGCTGCCCATCCTACAATGCCTTTACCCAGCTATGCCCGCGTGACTAATTTAGAAAATGGATCTTCTATCATTGTTAGAGTGAATGATCGTGGTCCATTTATGAAAGATAGAATCATTGACTTGTCAAAACAAGCAGCAACAATGCTGGGATATGTAAATGAGGGTATCTCAAATGTTGAAGTAGAATATATTTCAAGAGCTCCTGTTGATGATTATGATACATCTTATTTGATGGCTTCTTATGTTCCTGGAGATTATGCTCCCTCCGTAATGGTATCAGAAGATACTACAGAGAGAAAAGATCCTGTACTTTTTTCTGAACTTAATGCGGATAGCCAAAGACGATTAATTGAAGCTTTGGTTAGCGGAAAACGGTTAATGAACAATACTTTAATAGGATTGCCGGACGTTGGTCCTGTTTTGGTTGATAAGCCTGTATCATTTGGTCAACTAGCTTCTGTCCGATAGAGAAACAAAAATTCCGATAAACAAACAAAAATATTGTGGTGGTTCAGTTGTAATTATTTTAAAGGTAAGGAAGTGGTATCTAGCTTCACAATATGCGATCTTAAAAACAGTTATGATCTAAGATAGTGATTCGATTGAGTTAAGGCTGCCAAGGATTCAATTTTTATAATAAAAATAATTCGTTATCTCGGTTATTTTATTTTTAAAAGGAAGTTGCTTGTAGGAAGTTTGTTGTTAGAGGTCTTTCTTTGCACTTTAAAAATTGAGAGCATTATTGTTTTTTATGATTCTAAATGAGATCTGAAAATTACTAGCTCTGTCAATATATTGGATACTTTTCTTTTAAAAAGTGAATAAATCTTTTTTTGTACAATATGTTTCTTTATACTGATTCCTCGGATGGGGAGGGAATCAGCATGCTTAAAATGTTAAGGCTTTTATGGGTCTTATTTTTTGTATTAATATTCAATGAGCAGGGGAAAGCACAAAATTTTCAAACCTCTGCATCGCAAGTTTTGTTATTAGATGACAATACAGGCACAATACTTTTTGAAAAGCAAAGTGATATTGCTTTCTTTCCTGCTTCATTAGTAAAATTAATGACGGCTGAAGTGGTATTTCATCAGTTAAAGCAAGGGATACTAAGCAAAACACAAACATTTAAAGTCAGTGAAAACGCTTGGCGAAAGGGCGGGGCACCTTCAGGTACAACGACTATGTTTGCAAAAATTAATACAGAAGTTAGTGTTTTTGATCTTTTGCAGGGTTTAATTATTGTCAATGGAAATGATGCGGCCATTACTCTCGCTGAAGGGATAGCGGGAAATGAAGCGGCTTTTGCGCAACTCATGAATAAACGCGCTAAGACTCTTGGATTATTGCATAGTCACTTTGTTAACGCGACAGGGCTTCCTGAAGAAGGGCAATTTGTAACGTTACGCGATATGATTATATTAGCGCGCTATATTGCTCATGAATACCCCGATTATTATACACTTTACCGTGAACCTCATTTTACTTGGAATAAGATTTTTCAACGCAATAAAAATCCTCTTATTTCCCAAGAAATTGGCGTGGAAGGATTAGGTTTTGGATATAGTGAAAAAGAAGGGTTTTCAATGGTTACAGCTACCTATATAAACAATAGGCGTCTTTTTTTGGTAATAAATGGTTTGCAAAATAATAAAGAACGCACAAAAGAAGTGGCTCGCATTCTCCAATGGGGAATAAGGGCGTTTGATCTTAAAACAGTTTTTGCAAAAGGAGAAGTTGTTGGTCATGCTTTTGTTTATGGTGGATTGCAAAATTCTGTTTCACTTATTGTTGAAAAGCCAATAAGTTTTATGCTGTCGAACGAAAAAGATATTAATGTTAAAGCAATCATTAAATATCGTGGCCCATTGAAAGCTCCCATTTTTGTGGGGCAACAAGTTGGTTCTATTCAAATTTTAGTAGATAAAAAGATTCTTCTCGAAAAGCCAATTTTTACTGGAGCTAATGTTCAGGAAGGCGGATTCCTTGTCAAATTAAAAGGTGCACTTTATGAAATAACAATTGGATGGTTACGAAAATACCTATAATATTATATATCAAATAAGAAATTAAAAGGTGATATATGTCGGGTTATTTTATCACATTCGAAGGAGGAGAAGGAGCGGGAAAGACAACCCAAGTTTCTTTGCTTGCACAGTACTTTCGTAGCAAAGGATATGATGTTATCACAACACGAGAACCTGGAGGAACTGTCGGTGCAGAAGTTATGCGCTATATTTTATTATCAGGTAATGCGGAGCAATATGGAACATTAATTGAAGCGGTTTTATTTACAGCAGCACGCGCTGATCATGTTGCTGAAGTGATTGCACCGGCTTTACGGGCAGGTAAAATTGTTTTATGCGATCGCTTTGTTGATTCCACCTGTGTTTATCAAGGTCTAAACGGTAAAGTGAATTCTCATATTCTTTCTATTTTAGAGCGTATTGGTATAGATGGGGTAATGCCCAATTTAACGTTTTTGCTAGATATTCCAGCAGTATATAGTATGGATCGTGTAAATTTGCGTAGAAAAAAAACTAAAGAAATTGATTATTTCGAAAAAGATGAATTAAATATTCAAGAACAGAGACGACAAGCTTTTCTTCAATTAGCTCGAAATGAACCTCATAGATTTCAAATTATTGATGCAACATGCGCGATAGAAACAATCGCGCACCAAATAAAAGACATCTGTCATCGGACAATGTCGGATCATATCCTATGAATGATATAAATTTTTTGAGCAAATATGATGATATTGAGGGCGTTTTATCCCCATCACAAAACAATATCCTCATTGGCCATGAAGAAGTTCGCCATTTTTTAGCACAAATGCGTAGAGAAGAGCGTTTACATCATGCTTTATTGTTTGAAGGAGAGCAGGGAATTGGAAAGGCGACATTAGCTTTTCATTTTGCTTGGAATATTTTAAGCAATCAAAAGAATGGGTTTCTACAGCCAGAGCATAATTCAATCATATGGAACCAGATTGCACAGGGCAGCCATCCTGCTCTATTACATGTTTCACGTCACTTTGATTTTAAAACAAAAAAGTTCAAAACAGCTATAACAATTGACGATATTCGCGATGTTATGCATTTTTTAAACCAAACATCTCAAGATGGAGGATGGCGTATTGTTATCATTGATCCTGCAGATGATATGAATAAAAATGCCGCTAATGCAATTCTCAAAATGCTTGAAGAACCTCCAAAGAAGACTTTATTCATTATCATTACGCATTCTCTAGGAAAATTACTTCCGACAATTCGTTCACGTTGCCAACAGGTTTCTTTACGACCATTGCATAATGATGAGATGAAGCAAGCTATTTCACATGTTTGTTCTAATCAGATGCTGACTGATACAGAAATCGAAACAATCATGCAAAAATCCCAAGGCAGCCTTCGAAAAGCGGCCTTACTTATTTGCTATGGTGGACTTGAAATTGTTAAAACTATTGATAATCTCTTAAAAAACTCTACTTGTAATCCTGTTATTGTACACAACCTTGCCCAAACACTTTCATCTTTTGATGCAGATATCCAATTTAAACAATTTTGTGATGAAGTTCTTGATATAGTTCGAAAAAGAGCTTTCATGCTAGCTGAAAAGGGTGCCTTTTCTCTCTCAAAACAGTGTGCACAAACATGGCGAGATATTCATCAAGAGATAGTAGAACTGCGATCATTTAATCTTGATAAAAAGCAGTTTGTTATCAATATGCTTTTTAAAGTTCATAAGATCATTCACGAATACGAGCTTTTTCCGTGACAATGCAATTGACAAGCGTTATGTGATTATATCCTTTATTGCAATTCAGTGGGTATAACATGCGTGATACATATTATATAACAACTCCAATTTTTTATCCTAATGGCGCTCCGCATATTGGACATGCCTATAATGCAATTGCAAGTGATGCTCTAGCTCGGTTTCAACGATCAGATGGTAAAGATGTATTTTTCTTATCCGGTACGGATGAGCATGGTTTAAAAATGCAACAAACCGCAGAAGCATTGAATATAACACCTCAACAACTTGCAGATCGCAATAGTGCTATTTTTCAAAAAATGCTCACAGCATTAAATTGTTCTAATGACGATTTCATTCGCACAACAGAAGAGCGGCATCATCAAGCATGTCAAGCGATTTGGAAAAAGATGGAAGCGAATGGCGATATTTATCTTGATCGTTATGCTGGTTGGTATTCCGTTCGTCAAGAGGCTTACTATGAAGAAAAGGATACTGAAATTAGGG
Organism: Bartonella sp. A05; assembly: GCF_026930145.1. Taxonomy (GTDB): domain Bacteria; phylum Pseudomonadota; class Alphaproteobacteria; order Rhizobiales; family Rhizobiaceae; genus Bartonella. Next base: position 143,460 of record NZ_JANHOJ010000004.1, read on the forward strand.
AAAACGGAGTTCGTTATGAGAAAGAATTGGGATCTCCAGTTGAATGGAATGAAGAGGAAAGTTATTTTTTTAGACTTTCCCGTTATGAAGAATCTCTTCTTGAGCATCATGAAAAATATCCTGATTTCATTGGTCCCAATGAACGACGTAACGAAATTATAAGTTTTATTAAATCAGGTTTGAAAGATATCTCTATTTCACGGACGAATTTTAATTGGGGAGTTCCCGTTCCTGGTAATCCAAAGCATGTAATGTATGTATGGGTTGATGCACTTACAAATTATCTCACTGCAATTAGCTTTTTCGATGAAACCTCAAAAACACGTGATTTTTGGCCTGCAAATAATCATATCATTGGTAAAGACATTATTCGTTTTCATGCAATCTATTGGCCAGCATTTTTGATGTCAGCTGGAATTGAATTGCCTAAGCGCATTTTTGCACATGGCTTTTTGCTCAATTGCGGTACAAAAATGTCAAAGTCTGTTGGAAATGTTGTTGATCCTTTTGAAATGATCGATCGTTACGGTCTCGATCAGGTACGTTACTTTTTTCTCCGTGAAGTGCCATTTGGGCAAGATGGCAGTTATAACCATGAGAGTTTTGTGAACCGCATTAATGCAGATCTTGCTAATGATCTTGGTAATTTGGCGCAGCGCTCTTTGTCTATGATTGAAAAACATTGTGATTTAAAAGTTCCTGTACCAGCAGCATTTTCAGTTCAAGATACGCAACTTTTAGAACAATCTCTTGAAGCGCTTGAAATAGCACGTCAAGCAATGGCGCGCCAGGCACCACATTTAGCGCTTTCAGCTGTTTTTTCTGTTATAGCTGACGCTAACCGCTATTTTGCAAATGAAGAGCCTTGGAATTTACGTAAAAATAATTCAGAAAGATTTTGTACAGTTCTTTATGTGACTGTGGAAGTTTTGCGGCGGATAGGCATTATGCTTTTGCCTTTCATTCCGCAATCAGCTGCTAAGCTTCTTGATAGCCTTGCAATAGCTGAAAAAGATCGATTATTGTACCATATAAGCAACTGTAAAATTAAAGAAGGTATAACTCTTCCAAAACCAGAACCAATTTTCCCACGTTATACTATTAAAGAAGGCTGAACTAATGATGCTCATTGATACACACTGTCACCTTGATTTTGAAGAGTTCACACAAGATTTGGATGGTGTTGTTCAACGAGCTTTGGCTGCTGATGTTGGACGTATGATAACAATTTCAACACATGTTCATAAATTGGATAAACTTTTAGAAATTGCAGAAACTTATGAACAGGTGTTTTGTTCCGTCGGCACACATCCAAATTACGCGCATGAAGAAAAAGAGAAAAATATTAAAGCTGAAGATCTTATTTGTTTGTCGAAACATCCTAAAATTGTCGCACTTGGTGAAGTTGGGCTCGATTATTATTATGACTATGCTTCACCGCAAGAACAAAAGGAAAGTCTCCTAGAACATATCACCGCTTCTCGAGAAACACAGTTACCTATTGTAATTCATTCACGAAATGCTGATACGGATATGGAGCAGATATTACGTGAACAAATGAAAGAGGGAAGCTTTCCATTTGTTCTGCATTGTTTTTCGTCTGGAATACAACTTGCTCGCGCTAGCATTGCACTTGGTGGTTATATATCTTTTTCAGGTATTCTCACTTTCAAAAATGCATCTGAAATCCGTGAAATAGCGAAAATCATTCCACATAAGCACTTACTCGTTGAGACTGATGCACCATTTTTGGCGCCGGTTCCCTATAGAGGAAAAACAAATGAACCATCTTTTGTGCGTCATACAGTGGCTGTTTTAGCAAAAACAATTGGCTTAAGTATTGAAGAAACAGCTCACATAACAACACAGAATGCTTTTCGTTTGTTTAGCAAAATGAAATAAGGTTAAAAAAGCATGTTTGATAAATATCGGTTTACAATATTAGGGTGTGGCTCATCTATGGGAGTACCTCATCCAAACGGTTATTGGGGGGATTGTAATCCGGATAATCCTAAAAATAAACGCTATAGAAGCTCTTTATTAGTTGAACGCATTCATACATCAGATAAAAAAACAACAGTTGTTATTGATACTGGTCCAGATTTTCGATTACAAATGATTAATGCACGTGTTAGCCATCTTGATGCTGCTATTTACACACATTTTCACTCAGATCACTGTTATGGTATTGGTGATTTACGGTGTTATGCACATGCACAAAAATGTTTGATAGATATTTACGCCGATGCATTTACGCTAGAGAATCTTAAAAATGCATCCAGTTTTTGTTTTCAGACCCCAAAAGATTCATATTATCCACCTATTTTAAAAGAAAATCTTATTAATGAAGAAAGCATATTTACAGTCCAAGGTCAGGGCGGGGCAATTACTTTTCGTACACATCCACAATCTCACGGTGTTATCCATTCTCTGGGTTTTCGTATTGGTAATGTTGCTTATTGCACAGATGTTAACCAATTTCCTACCAAAGCACTACCAAACCTGATGAATTTAGATGTTTTAATTATTGATGCTCTTCAATTTAAACCTCATTCAAGCCATTTTTCAGTTGATCAAGCATTGCATTGGATAGAGTATTTAAAACCGAAACGTGCTATATTAACACATATGAGTGGTTCACTTGATTATGATGATGTTGTAAATTATGTCCCATCACATGTTGAACCTGCTTATCAAGGCCTTACTTTCGAAACACGCGCTGACTAGAAATTATTCTCAATTTAAATAATCAACACATTATTGCCATAATGATGTTTTAATAATGCTCATATTATGACAATAATATGAGCATTACGTATTTATTGCGTATAAGATGGGGGGTATATCTCATATCAATCGGGGGACCCTTTTTATTATCTCATATCATATTATCGCATAATATATATTATGGAACTAAATTAGAAAGGGCATTGATATTATGGCAATGGCAGTTTGGGGTTTAACATCAACACTTTTGTGGATATTTTCTACACCCTTCAAAAGTAACTGGGATTTGTGGTGGGTACCTTTTTACTAAGTGTTAGTGTTAAATGTATTTTTAAAAATTAAAAAGAAAGTTGGGTCAGATAGTTCACTGACCCGATATTCTTTTCTCCCATAATAAAAGAAATTCTATCATTTTTTGTTATTTTTTTGCGCACCTAAGTTGGGGAATACTTGCATGATAGCACCGATACAATAAATATAAATACCAGTTGATAAAATTCCAATCTTAACCCAAGATGGAACATTCAGTTGGTAAAAAAATGCAGCAATGCTAAAGAAGCACCACATGAGAAAAATAGAAAGATTAAGTGCACGTAAACGAATAACTCTTACTGGGTGGATAAAATAAATTGGTAAAAAAGATATAATTGCTGATAAAATAACAATGGTGAAAGCAATCCATTCTTCCGGTTTTACCACAAAAAGTACGAAAACAACCATATTCCAAACGACAGGAAACCCTTTAAAAAAGTTTTCTTTTGTCTTCATTCTGGTATCTGCATAGTAAATAGCTGATGAAATGACAATAACAGCACTCAATAAAAACGATAATCCTGACCCTATAAGACCACTTTGATAAAGCGCAAAGGCTGGAATTAAAACATAGGTCACATAGTCAATGATGTTATCCAGTAGTTCACCAGACCATATTGGTAGTATATATTTAACATCAAGTTTACGCGCTATTGGTCCATCGATACCATCAACGAGAAGTGCAAGACCGAGCCAAAAAAACATAGCAGTCCATTCTTTTTCAGCTGCGGATATTAGAGAAAGAAATGCCAAAAACGAACCTGAAGCTGTAAGCAAATGGACAGAAAATGCTTTTGCCTGTGGCATTGTTACGGTTTTATGGCGTAGCCGATCAGAGTTAGTTTGGATTTTTTCTGTTAGTTTACATTTCAACGTTTTTTATCCTCTTTTCTAGAGTGTATGACTAATATTTATATAAAGATGATTACTTCTTATATTTGCAATATTTATTATATAAAATTTATTATAAAATATATTTATTTATTATATTTTAAGTATACTTAAAATATAATGGAAAGGTTCAAGCAATTGTGACATTTGAAACAAACAAAGAGAATATTGCCGTTATTGGTGCAGGCCCAGTTGGTATGTTAGCAGCACTTAGTCTTGCGCATAGAGGCTATTCTGTTGCCCTTATCGGTCCATCTACTTACGCTGATGAATTACGAACGACTGCTCTTATGATGCCAGCAATTCACATGCTTCAAGAACTCCATATTTGGAATACTATCAAAAATCGTGCAGCAGCTTTATCTTTAATTAGAATCATTGATGTAACATCCAGGCTTGTACGTGCCCCTAATGTCAATTTTTGTTCTGCTGAAATTGGCGAAGAAGCTTTTGGTTATAATATACCAAATTTAATACTAAATAAGGCTTTAAGCGATTCTATTGCGCATACGTCAAACATTATAAGGTTTTTTTCTTCAGCAAAATCTTTTCGACATCAACAAAATCATACATCTATTACTCTTACAGATAACAGAGTTATTCATGCATCACTTATTGTTGCTGCTGATGGACGTCATTCTCCAACACGTGCTGCAGCTGGGATTGGTGTCAAACAATGGAATTATCCGCAAACAGCACTTGTTTTAAATTTTTCACATGATTTGCCTCATAATAATATATCAACTGAATTTCATACAGAGAATGGTCCCTTTACACAGGTCCCTCTCCCGGAAAATCAATCTAGCTTAGTATGGGTTGTTAACTCTTCTCGCGCTAAAGAATTATTAAGTATGGGATCAAAAGCAATTGCAAAAGTAATAGAAGATCAGATGCAGTCAATGCTTGGCAAGCTAATAGTAGAAACATCAGTTCAAACATGGCCTCTTTTAGGTATGATTCCTGATTGTTTTGCTGCCAATCGAACAATTTTAGTGGGAGAATCAGCCCATGTCTTACCTCCTATTGGAGCGCAAGGATTGAATCTAGGGTTTCGTGATGTTCAAACTTTGATCAACATTCTGTCAAAAACAACTTTCGATTCTAATTCTAAAGCGCTCACTGCGCATTATAATCAATGCCGAAAATCTGATATATTTATTCGAAGCGGATTTGTTCATGCGCTCAACTATGCTTTACTTTCCAATATGTTGCCTATTCATATTATGCGAAATATTGGGCTTGAATTATTGCGTAGTTGCTCACCATTGCGTAATTTATTTATGCGAGAAGGAATACATCCCGGTGATGGCTTAAAAGAAATTATGCAGATATTCACAACAAAATAACTCAAACAATTACGCAGATATGATAGAAATAAATGGTACTGATATAGCTTATGACAAACGTATTTTGATAAATAATACACATTTTTTGCAAGTCGGTGCGCTCGTTTATCGCGTAAAAAGTGAAAATATTGAATTTCTTCTTATTACAAGTCGAGGATCTGGTCGATGGATTATACCAAAAGGATGGCCAATTCCAGGAAAAACTTTGTCACAAACTGCGCTGCAAGAAGCTTTCGAGGAAGCTGGAATACGTGGTATTGTTGAGACGTCTCCTATTGGTACTTATGAATATGAAAAATTAGATTTACCGATAGTAAAAAATGGCAAATTCTGTGTCTATGTCTTTTCTGTTCTTTATTCGCATCAAGAGAAAAAATGGCCTGAACAAAATCAACGTATATATGAATGGGTTACAGCTTCAGAAGCGGCAAAACGTGTTGATGAACAGCAGCTTAGAAAAATTTTATTGTATTATAAACCACATTAAAACCAATATAAATCATCAACCCATCAATTAATATGAATACTGTAAACTATGAAAGATAAGATTTGCAGTTAAAATTTTATAATGATGTTCAACAAAATAGATTGGGAACCAATTCGCAATGCAAAGGTTAAATTAATGTATACAAAGTAAATATTAAAAAACATTTTTTTAATAAATGGTTGCAAGATGAGACTAAAGAGAAATTTTATATCAATTCCTTTTTTTATAATGATTGTTTATCTCTCATCTATAATTATGGCGTTATCAAATGAGCTTGTTGACAATCCCTATCCCTATTGTCAAACTCTTGAGCATATCTTCATCCAAAAAAATATCACTAAAGCAGGACAAAACTCATTTACTGCTTCACAAATTAAAAAACGTATAATGAAAAATGGCCTCGATATTAAACAATTGCGTTTAGATGACAAAGGTATTTGGCGCGCTTTAGTAGAATTCAACAAGTGCCATTTTCTCATATCGGTAGATTATTCTGGAATAATTAGTATTTCAAATGAGAGAAAATAATATGATTGATTTTGAAGCTTACAACGATATTAATTCAAATATTCAAAAGAAAACTTTTTTAAAAGAAATCTATCATTCTATTAGAGAATCTGCACTCATTGGGGGAATAAATGGTAGTCTATCAGGAGCAATTGCAGCAATTCTTGCTGCTTATGGTTACATTTCTCTGCCAGGATTTGGTCCAATTATCGCCATGGGTACAAGTGTAGCGCTCCCTGCTGGCATAATAATGGGTGCTATGATAGGATCAATAGTTGGTATTGTCATTGTTACAGTTTTTAGCTTTCTATGTAATTAAGTGTTTCTATAATGTGGAATTGTGTATTATTAGTATAAAAAAGAATATATAATTTAAGAATTAGTTGTGATTAAAATATCCAAACAATTAATTAAAAATGCTTAATTTAAGTGATTGACCTTTTGTAAAAATTTTGTAAAAAGGCTTAATGTTTTCTCTAAAATAATATTTTTATTTTGGAGGGGTGGTCGAGTGGTTTAAGGCACCGGTCTTGAAAACCGGCGTGCAGGGAACTGTACCGTGGGTTCGAATCCCACCCCCTCCGCCATGCATGAATTTTTATGCTATATAAATTTTACGCTATAGTGATTTGATTTTATTAGATTTTTTTCAAGGTAAGGGATGATAAAATAAGGTTAGCGAATAGGATTTTTCAACTCGTTTTAAAAAATAGCTGATTGCTGTCCTTCAACCTCCCCTGCTATTTCTTTAAATTTTGCATCTGTAAAGTGTATAATAATATAAAAATAGAGCTATCAATAAAGTCGCTTTATTTTCATTTTAGCTGTTGCGTTACCCTCACAGACAAAAACATATTTACTCTTCAACTGCTTTCGTATCAACTGCTTTCGTAACACACACAGATCTTTTCATTTTCTTACTGAATAGCGCATCTTCCGCCATCTGAACACTGACTCACCGTAGTACTTGTTGGAAAATGCTTCGTACCTCTTCTGCCTTCTCCCTCTCCAGTGCAATTACTTTGTGACATAACAAAGTTCAAAGGCTTTGATTCTAACCCGACTAGCTGCAATGTTGTCATAAAATTAATAGAATCTTCTCCACTAAGTCGCCTATAGGCGACTTCTGGATTATTAATTTCTGCAGTATAAGCGTTAAACTGTGCACGCGTTAATTCAGCATTTGTCGGCAACAGATACAGTCCATTATTGCCACGAACTATTGGTTGTGCGTGCCCTTGTGTTTCTCCATTTGGCAAACGATAGTCTAGCACAACTATCCACATTGTTCCCGCAGATGCAGCCAGCATTTCTCTGAAGTGATTGATCATTGCAGAACGATTAGTCAATATAGGTGACCGCCTCCAAATATAACGTGGTAACATAATTTCTGTTATTGATTCCAAAATTCTCATAGTAAAATCTTGTGATACAATATTTGAATCATTTGAAGGCAAAACATAATCACGACCATACACTCGAGGAGCATCTTGCAAGTAATTGTAAACAGCAGGATATCTTTCTCTGAACGAAATCATCGGATCTATACCCGGCTGAATATCAAAGAAAAAACCTCTTCTACCAGAGAAAGAAGGATTGTTTGGATAAGATTGCTGCAGCTCCATAATCATCTCATAAGTTTGCAAAAGACACACGCCACATGCGCCTGCTGCAATTGTATCACCATCTCTTGTAGAGGTCACAATTTCATAAAGCCGTGCGCGCCATTCGTCGGTCAGTTGAAATTCACTTGGCAACTCACGCTTGACTCTTCTTAGATATTTGGAAGATGGAGTAGGAATAGGTTTAGAAATTTCAGTAGCGGCAGCTAGCTCGCTATTAACAACCGGCTTGCTATCAACAGCCGGACAATAGGAAAGTGCATCTAGTAAATTGCCATAAACGTAATGATTCCAACGCTGCAAATCATACGACACACTAAACTCAGACGTAGGTGAATCCTTTGTATCATCTTTAAGAGAAGACGTTTTTATCGTATAAGGAACGCCCCACTTGGAGCCCTGTCGAGCAACTCTCAAAGGACGGCCCTTATAATCCAAAATAGAGCCTACACCTCCAGCCAAATAACCAACATTCCAATAATTAGCATCCTTTCCTCTGTCGCTGTCTGCGCATGATATTAAAGCAACCCAATTCCGATCTTCTGAATCAGTTTGTCGGGACGTAATACAATACATTTTGCCTGTAGAATAATAATAGACAGCTATGTGACCATTTTCCGGATTGTAGTAAAAATCATAGACATCTGGTTTGGGACCATTATTTGAAATATAGTACATCTTAAAACTGTTACGCGTTACCTCTTTCCAACCTATAAATATTTTGGAGCTCAAATTGACCGGCTGCGCAATCGTTTTTATCCATCTATCCATCTCATCGCTCTTGTCGATTGTATGATCGTGATAATCTCCTGAGTTTTTTGAAATATAGGTTTTCCAATAATAGTCTTTAACCCGGAACCTCCTATCAGCCGTATAAACAGCTCTGTCTTCAATAATCCACCGTTGGTTTGCATCATTGATGACACATGGACTTAGCCGAAGATAATCCCAGCTTTCGGTTGAACGCCTACCAATACCTGTCACAGAACTCGGTGCTGTCATGCACAGCCAAAAACCATTAACCTCCCAAGCAATCCTCTGAAAAACATCATATACGGCTTTACGCGATTTGTCCTCTGAACATATGCCAAGAACAACATAGCCATCACCATTCTCAATCTTTGGAGTGTAGCAAAATACCCTATTGTCATGAGTCCGAATATTAACAAGCCTTTTATAAGGAGGAGAAGTATTCCATTCATTATACAGACCGCTATTATCCTCATAACGATCATCATTATACCTATCTTTATAAGAAAAAGAAAAATCATAATCATAAACAGCAACTGCACTGCTGATTTGTAAAAAAAAGATGAAAAAAAATAAAAATAATCTTAAACTGTAATTTTTCACAGAACTACACTCATCTTTTTAAAATGCAATTTTTCGGTACACTCATGGTGTATACACAGCTTAGTTTCACTATTTTTAATTAAATAATAAATACATTATGTATTTATATATAAAGCTGTTCCGTGATTTGACAACAATATTTTTGCTTTTCTTTTAGGATTACAGAGATCATTCAGCACTTTAAAAGCCATTTTTTCAAATGGGTTTTGTCTATTCTGTTCATTGTGCATTCCCATGGAATTGCTCTCTCAAGCAAACAAGCCACTGACTAGTGAGCTTTAGTTGTCAAAACCACTACTTTTTCTGTTCCGTCTTGTCGTTGCACAGTGAAAGTGACACAATCCATTCATTATAATCAGCAACAGCTGAAGCAATAGTGGCTATACTAAAATTCACCACTTCGGCACCAAAAGCCATTGTTCTGCTTTCGAAAACAACACTAAGACGCTCAATTAAAGATTTAGCATATTTGTTATTGGCTTGCGCGCTGAATCCTCGTTCTCTTTCATGACTAGATGCTCAAGTAGAAAATGCCCTAGAAGGGTATTATGAACCTCGTTTCAGAAGTCATCGAGGATATGAAACTCAATGGAAAAGAAATTCCTACTTCTTAAAAATATCAAACAGTTTGTCGAGAAAACTAATATTTTCTACGTTTAGCAGAATAAATTTGTTTGTGACTGAAACATTATTATTATCATTTGACGGAAAATTTTTGGGCGAAGTGTTATATTGGTGATACTTTTGTACATTGATCTTGCAAAGAGCGTCTTCCACTCGTTGTTACCAATGAACATTATCACGATCATTAAAGTAATGGGCTTGCCAAAATTCTAGTTTTTATCGTTAAATGCTCAGAGCTTCCGCCGTTCCTGAATCACTTTGCCTGCGACATCAACGCCGTTTTTTTAAAGCAATAAGTCCTTCTTTGGATAACTTTTCGATAGTTGTTTCAGCAACACTAGCTGCTAAATCAGAAAATGATGCATAACCGTTACCAACGCTTATACCTTTAGCCACCCATATAGTTTCTTGGTTTTTTGCATTTCTAAGATGCACATTAATTCTCATCAATGGTTTATCGATAGTATAGCCTCCACTCGTATAACCAGGCGTTGTGTATGTCTCAACAGTGGCAGAGTTGTCAGATACAGAAACATGACTCGTAGATTTTTCAGGGTGATATGTCGGAGGAACATATTTTTCTAATACATCACGATCATAAGCACTGATAATTAAAATAGTATCCGCACCTTGATTTTCTGCAATTTTATAAATTTCTCTGCTTTCTGCAATTTTATAAATGTCTTTTTCTGAATAACCCCTAGTCGGAGGAAAAATATCCAATCCACGCAAGATTTGAGTATCGTATTTGACGAGAGATTTTGCTAAGGTATCTTCTAGAATTTTTTGTTCATGGGTTGGCATACCAACGCCCAAAACAACCATCTTTCGAGTTTGAAAATTACCTCTATAATTTGGATCAACAATTCCGCTCAGCTGCGTCTGCGTAGCTACATTATTACAAGCAGTGAGCATTAACAAACACAATAAAAGAATAAATTTTTTCATTATCATTAGCCCCTAATTAATCTATAAAAACAAATAGTGTACTATTCTTAATATGGAACATATGAAAATATAGAAAATAAAAATTACGAATATTTCACATACTCTTATGAAACAACAAATAGTCAATCAGCTTATTCTGCCCATCTAAATACATCAGCAAAAACGCATCGCGTTATACTCAAAAATTCCAAAACGTAATCATTTATTGTCTCGTAATAAAACAATATGTAGATAAACCTGTTAGGCTTCTCAATATCACCTTTTGAAAGAAAAAAAGCACTTACACTGTTCACGATTCTTCAGTTCACGATTCTTCAAGAGAAAAAAATACTGTCCGTGAATGGAAATACGAATTTAAAAGTCTATGTTGAATTCACGAAGGCGTTAAAAGAAAAGATCTTCCTCTATCTTAATTTTTCTGCCTATTTGCACTAGGTGTGAATTTTTGTTTATTAAACTAGCGACAACAAGGTGTTTTATGCGTAATTTTTTTTTTCCTTTACTGGTTTCACTCGCATTTTTAAGTTCCAGCCTCACTGCACTGGCGACATCAATTCAAGTCCCAATCTATGAATTGGGAGAAAACAATGCAAAGAAGCCCATAGGTATAATTCAAATTGAAGAAAGTGCTCACGGTTTAACTTTTACGCCCAATTTATCTATGTTACCAAAAGGTTCTCACGGCTTTCACGTACATATGAATCCTTCATGTGAAATGAAAGACAACGTGATTGGAGGTGCTGCAGGAGGACACTATGATCCACAAAACACTAACAAACATCTCGGACCTTACAATATCAATGGCCATCTTGGTGATTTGCCTGCACTTTATGTTGATGAGCATGGCCAAGCAACAATGACTGTGCTTGCACCACGAATTAAAAAAATTTCTGAAATTAAAAATCGCTCGTTAATAATTCATGTAGGAGGCGACAATCAATCGGATAAGCCATTGCCGCTTGGTGGAGGTGGCTCACGTTTAGCGTGTGGTATTATCGAATAATAAGATCAAAATATTTTTGTTGCAGTTTTCTTTTGAACTCCTCATAGGAATAAGGAATATATATTATGTAACGCGTTGTTCTGACTTCTCCTGAAAAAGAATTAATTTCAGTTGAAAGCTTGGTAAACTTCAGAAACAGCGCCTTTTCTTCTAAGTTTGTGAAGAGTTTATCTGTTAAAATTTTTAATTTTCGTGAGAAAACCCAAATCGTAGAGTGCCATCTATATAAAAATTTTCTTCACCCGAATAAACCTTCTGTACACTGAATAAGCTCCCTACATTTGCTAAAATTGAATTTCCTGGTCATTTCGTTGGAATCAGAAAATAACTTAATGAATAACTTTATCGTATAGATTAAAATTAAAAAATTATAGCCTTTTTAGTACCATCCGACAGCGATTTGCGCTTCTTCTGACATGCATTCAGGTGTCCACGGTGGATCAAATGTCATGGTTACCTCGACATGCAAAACACCTTCAACTGCACTCACTGCATTTTCCACCCAACCCGGCATTTCACCTGCAACAGGACACCCCGGCGCTGTAAGTGTCATTTCAATTTTTACCGAACGATCATCTTCAATATCAATACGATAAATAAGTCCTAACTCATAAATATCAGCAGGAATTTCCGGATCATAAACTGTTTTTAAAGCAGCAATGATATCATTCGTCATACGCTCAATCTCATCAGCCGGTATCGCTGATACATGCGTTTGACTTTCTTCACTCTTCACATCATCAAATGGAGTAGAATGCGATTCTTCAATTGGTTCAATCATTAAAAAACATCCTTGCTTTTTCCAATGCTTCAACAAATTGATCAATATCTTCGTGATTACTATACATAGCTAACGATGCACGACAAGTAGATGTTAAACCAAAACGTTGTAATAAAGGTTGTGCGCAATGCGTTCCTGCACGTATAGCAACACCTTGCCGATCAATAAACATAGCAATATCGTGCGCATGAATGCCTTCAACTTCAAAAGATATAATAGCGCCTTTATTGGGAGACCGGCCATAAATATGTAACGATTTAACCGTTTCAAGCTTGTTATGTGCATAATCCAAAAGTGCCACTTCATGCGCGTGAATAGCAGTTCTGTTCTTTTCTCGTACGTAATCAATAGCAGCAGCTAACCCAACAGCTTCAACTATGGGAGGAGTACCAGCTTCAAAACGATAGGGAAGAGTGCTATAAGAAACTTTATCAACAGTCACTTCCTCAATCATCTCTCCCCCTCCCTGAAAAGGGTACATTTCCTCTAATCGATATTTTTTACCATAAAGAACACCGATACCTGTAGGGCCATAAAGCTTATGACCAGTAAAAACATACCAGTCACAATCAAGATCTTGCACATCAACTGTTAAATGCACTGCTCCTTGAGAACCATCAATAAGAACAGGAATAGCATTTTCATGCGCTAACTGAACTATCTCCTTAACAGGAGGTACAGTGCCTAATATATTAGACATATGTGTGATAGTGACAAGCCGTGTTTTATCGCTTAAAGCCTTTTTAAAATCCTCAATATGTAAAATACCATTCTCATCAACTGGCACAAAAATAAGCTTAACCCCCTTTTTTTCACGAATAAAATGCCAAGGAATAATATTTGAATGATGTTCCATAATTGTGAGAACAATTTCATCACCTTCATTCAATTTAGGCATTCCCCAACCATAGGCAACGGTATTAATGGCTTCCGTTGCATTTTTCGTAAAAACAATTTCCTCGGTAGTTGGAGCATTTAAAAAAGAACGAACTGTTTCGCGAGCATCTTCATAAGATTGTGTTGCTGCATTGGACAAAAAATGCATGCCTCTATGCACATTGGCGTAATGACATTGATAGAAACTACTCATTGCATTTAGCACCGATTGCGGCTTATGAGCAGATGCACCGCTGTCAAGGTAAGCCAATCGCTTACCATAAATATTACATTGTAAAATAGGAAAATCACGTCGAATAGCTTCTACATCATAACTTAATGTTTCTACGTTATTTTCTACTTTTTCTGCCTCAAACATTTTTTTCTAACCACTTACCAATAACATTATCTAGAGCAGATTTAACGTTATCCTGCTTGATATCATCAATTAATTCTGAAACGAACCCTTTAATTAAAAGCCCACGAGCAATTTTAAAAGAAATACCACGTGCCATTAGATAAAAAAGGTGATCATGGTTAATTTTAGCGACTGTCGCACCATGAGCGCACGTAACATCATCAGCAAAAATCTCTAATTCAGGTTTTATATCAAATTCTGCATCATCTGCAAGAATGAGACTATTACAAGCCATGCGTGCATCTGTTTTTTGAGCTTTTTGTGCAACACGTATCATTCCTTGGAAAACACCATGCGCTTTATCGGTAACAACATTGCGTATAATCTCTGTAGAAGTTGATTTTTCTTCAAGATGGTGAACAGTCATCGTAAGATCACTATGCGTCTTTCCAGATAATAAATTTATTACCCGTAATTGAAAATTAGATGCTTGCCCCTGTAATTCAATATCAATTTCTTGACGATTAAGTTGGCTACCTATGTTAATTACATAAAGCGATAACCTAGCATCCTCACCGAGCATAGCACGAAATCGACTAAATTGCGTAGCATCAAAACCTAGATCTCGAATAAGAATCCACGTAACGTTGCTATGCGCTGCAACATCTAATGAAAATATCGAACTAACAAAAGTATCTTGACTATTACCAATCTGGCGCTCAATAATCGTGGCTTGGCTGTTTTTACCAATTTTGATTTCCGAAAAAATATGCGACTGCCCGCTCATTTGAATATTTTGCAATTCAATAGGAGCGGCTAATTTTGTATTTTTAGAAATCTGAAAAAACCAACCATCTGTAACAAAAGCTGTATTTAATTGCCCAATAAAATCTTCATCCGCAGTGACTTGATCTATTTTTGTAGGATCTTCTTCCAACACATCGACAAAACGTTTTACTTTTACGCCTTCTATTTTCGACTGCATAAATGTTTTGCCATTTTCAATAGAAAAAATAGCACTATCTGAGAGTAAAGATTCAACCAATTGCTCACTATTTTTTTCTGAAAAATCACTAACAGATTTTAATAAAGAGCGCAGATTAGTGTAATGCCAACTTTCAATTTTACGTGAAGGAAGTTGCGCTTTTTGAAATAATTTAATAGCTTTTTTGCGTACATCACGCACGGCCCTATTACCGGGTAAATCATCAATACGTTGGTTAAAATGATTTATAATATCCGTTTCAACTGCTATCAATTCTCGCTGTGAGTTCATATGCATATTCAAGAACCTTAAGCTGCTTCACCGATAATATCAGCATATCCATTTTTTTCTAAATAAAGCGCGAGTGATTTATCTCCACTTTTTATAATACGACCTTTATAAAGAACATGAACTGTATCAGGCACAATATAATCAAGAAGGCGCTGATAGTGCGTAATAACCAAAAATGAACGCTTGTCACTACGCAGTCTATTCACACCCTCTGCAACAATTTTTAGCGCATCAATATCTAAACCAGAATCCGTTTCATCTAAAATACAAAGTGTAGGTTCAAGCAGAGCCATTTGAAGTATTTCAGCTCTCTTTTTTTCTCCACCTGAAAAACCAACATTCAATGGACGCTTGAGCATAGACATATCTATTTCAAGCTTAGAAGAAATTTCTTTAACACGTTTAATAAATTCTGGAACTTTAAGCTCTTCCTCACCACGGAGTTTGCGTTGAGAGTTCATAGCCACCTTTAGAAATTCCATTGTTGCAATACCAGGTATTTCCATGGGATATTGAAAGGCAAGAAATACACCAAATGCAGCACGTTCTGCTGGATCCATTTCTAAAATAGAGCGTCCATTATATAAAATATCACCTTCTGTTACTTCATAATCATCACGACCAGCAAGCAAATAAGATAAAGTAGATTTTCCGGCTCCATTTTGCCCCATAATGGCAGCAACTTCGCCATCCTGAACTGTTAAATTTAAACCACGAATAATTTCTGTATCGGTTTTAGAAATACGGGCGTGCAAATTTTTGATCTCTAACATATAATTAATCCTGTTTGCTGATATACACTCAACGTATCATGTGACCTAATGAACAATTAGCCTACGCTACCTTCAAGGCTGATACCGATAAGCTTTTGCGCTTCAACAGCAAATTCCATTGGAAGTTTTTGAATAACTTCTTTTACAAAGCCATTAACGATTAATGCAATAGCCTCTTCCTCAGGAATTCCCCGCTGCATAACATAAAAAAGCTGATCGTCGGAGATTTTTGATGTTGTTGCCTCATGTTCAAATTGAACTGTCGCATTTTTTGCTTCAATATAAGGTATTGTATGAGCACCACAGTTATTGCCAATTAACAAACTGTCGCATTGAGTAAAATTACGTGCATTCTGCGCTTTTCGGTGAGCAGTGAGCTGTCCGCGATAAGTGTTATTTGAAAAACCAGCAGAAATACCTTTAGAAATGATACGGCTTGATGTATTTTTTCCTAAATGGATCATTTTTGTACCGGAATCAATCTGTTGATGACCATTCGCGACAGCGATAGAATAAAACTCCCCACGTGAATTATCACCACGTAGTAAGCAAGATGGATATTTCCAAGTAATTGCAGAACCAGTCTCAATCTGAGTCCATGAGATTTTAGAATTATCACCTCTACAATCTCCACGCTTAGTTACAAAATTATAAATCCCCCCCTGTCCTTCTTTATCGCCGGGATACCAATTTTGTACGGTGGAATATTTAATTTCTGCATTCTTTAGCGCAATAAGTTCAACAACAGCAGCATGAAGTTGGTTTTCATCACGTTGAGGCGCAGTACACCCCTCAAGATAAGAAACATAGGAATCTTCATCCGCAATAATCAGTGTTCGCTCAAATTGGCCTGTATTGCGCTCATTAATCCTAAAATAGGTTGAAAGCTCCATGGGACAGCGAACACCTTTAGGAATATAAACAAATGAACCATCTGTGAAAACAGCTGCATTTAAAGCAGCATAATAATTATCACCGACCGGAACAACTGCACCTAAATATTCCTTAATAAGATTAGCATGTTCAACAATAGCCTCTGAAATAGAACAAAAAATGACACCCGCACGCGCTAACTCTTCTTTAAACGTCGTCACAACAGAAACGGAATCAAAAACTGCATCAACAGCAACTCGCCCTGATGCATACATATTATCACTGGAAGGTGAAAAATCAGCCTGTTTTTGCACTCCAGCCAAAATTTCCTGCTCCTTGAGAGGAATGCCAAGTTTTTCATAAGTGGCTAATAATTCAGGATCAACTTCATCCAAAGATTTTGGCCCCGTATGATTTTTAGGTGCTGCGTAATAATAAAGCTCCTGAAAATTAATCTTTGGATATTTTATACGTGCCCAATTAGGTTCTTCCATTTCAGACCAACGATGAAAAGCTTGCAAACGCCATGCTAACATCCATTCAGGCTCGCATTTTTTAGCGGAAATGAAACGAATAATATCTTTATTCAAACCTTTTGGCGCTTTATCTGTTTCAATATTAGTTTCAAAACCGTATTTATATTGGTCAACATCTATTTCACGTACCTGACGTATTGTTTCCTGTATTGCCGGCATAAGCTTTCTCCCTTCTTCCCGGAGTCAAGAACCGGTGATCAAGATCTTGTTTCTTTACAAGACTAAAGCAAGCAATTTACTCTCTTTAAATTATATGCAAAACAAAAGAACTTCAACCAAGCTCATTTATGATAAAAGGCTCCTTTTGTATATAAAAATGATACACAAAAATAGTTCTAAGTTTTCTAATGACGAATTCTATTTTTTTTATTAGCTAAAATTTGAGAAAAAACCAATAAAAAATCATCAATATCTTTAGCAGTCGTACAGCGCCCCGTTGAAACACGAATTGCACCATTTGGCAAATGATACCCCATTGCTTCCAAAACCCTACTTTGTTTTACTTTCCCTGAAGAACAAGCAGAACCTGCTGATACAGAAAATCCTGCTAAATCAAAATAAATTTGCATTGTTTCAGCTTTTATATCTTGTACAGAAAAATAAGTTGTATTGGGTAAACGCGGGGCATATTGGCCAAAAATCTTAACATCATTGCTTATTTGCTGTAGCCCTTCCTCTAATCTATTACGTAAAAATATCAATCGTTTTATCTCGTTCTGATTGAAGCAGTCAGTCATCGCTGCTCCAAAAGAAGCAATAAGCGGCAAAGCTTCTGTTCCACCACGCAACCCCTTTTCTTGTCCACCCGCGACAATAAGAGGATTAGGCATAAGAAGTCCACCACATGAAACAAAAGCACCAATTCCTTTAGGTCCACCAATTTTATGGGCTGATAGTATAAAAAAGTCACCCCCAATTTGATTAATGTCAATAAGATTTTTATCTACATATTGGACCAAATCAACAATTAAAATACCTCCAGCATCCCGAACAATGTCAGCTATCTCTCTTATCCTTTGAATAACACCAGTTTCACCATTTGCAGCTTGAATAGCAATAAGAGGCAAACCTTTTGTGTTATCATGTGCAGCTAATAAACATTTGAGCTTATCTTGCTGGATTAAACCATCCTGATCAACAGCAACTATACTCACCAATGCTTTAGAAAAACGCCCTCCTTTTGCAATAGATAAATGCTCACTGGCTCCAATATAAAGGTGGGAGAATCGAACTTCAGAGCGCCCCATATGATAAAGAGGCGTTAGTAAAGTCATCGCCGCTTCGCTCGCACCGGATGTAAATACAATATGGCCCGGATCTGCATTAAGCCTCTCAGCAATTTGCCGACGTGCCTTTTGCAATAACGCTTTAGCAGCGCGCCCTTCTGCATGAACCGAGGATGGATTACCAAATATCTCCAAAGACTCCAATAATGCAGCCCGCGCAGCCTCTGTAAGTGGTGCTGTTGCATTGTAATCAAAATATCGGCGCTCCGCAGCCATTTCAAATACCAATCATTAGTTCCTATAAGATTTTAAAAAAATAGCGCAATTTTCTTGAAAAACGTAGCAAAAACAGAATATCTAACGATTAATAAAGTAAAATTACTGCACAAAGCAAATTTTATGATAGAATTTGATCAAGATCAAAAAGAATTTGTAGCATTTAAGGAGCATTTTTAATGCCAGAAATCATTTTTAACGGTCCCGCAGGTCGTCTTGAAGGGCGTTATCAACCTTCACAACAAAAAAATGCACCGATCGCAATTATTCTGCACCCCCATCCCCAATTTGGCGGAACAATGAATAATAAAATTGTCTATGATCTATTCTACATGTTTCAACAACGTGGCTTTACCACATTGCGGTTTAATTTTCGTGGTATTGGTCGAAGCCAAGGTGAATTTGATTATGGAACGGGAGAACTTTCAGATGCCGCTGCTGCACTTGATTGGGTGCAAACACAACATCCTGATTCTAAAAATTGCTGGGTAGCTGGATATTCATTTGGCGCTTGGATTGGTATGCAACTTCTAATGCGCAGACCGGAAATTGAGAGCTTTATATCCGTGGCTCCTCAACCGAATATTTATGACTTTTCATTTCTTGCTCCTTGCCCCTCTTCTGGCCTTATAATTCATGGTGACATTGATAAAGTTGCCCCCCCAAAAGATGTTCAAGGACTGGTAGACAAATTAAAAACTCAAAAAGGTATTGTCATTACACAAGAAATACTAGAAGGAGCTAACCACTTTTTTAGTGGATGTAGTGAAGAGCTGATTGAAAGATGTGCAAAATATCTGGACAATCATATTGCAGGCGAATTCCCGACTCTTCCACATAAAATACCAACACTCACAAAGCGCTAAAAATTTGCAAAAATAAACAAAGATCATGTTTATAACAAAGTGATGATGCAATATGTTTTTGTCGGAAAAAATCAATAAATACCTGATTTCTGAAGAATCATAATTGATGATCTTCAAGAATTATAATTGATGGATGCAAGCGATTCTTATTTGCGTGATAGCTTACTAATCCCTGCTCTATCCATAACATAGCAACTGTTCTTAACGCTTCACATTAAGTAGTGATCGATAATCCTTATTTGATAAGAATCATAATATGTCCTCCTACATCAATGCTAACGTCATCTGTTGCAAATAAAACAGTATCACAATCAGTTTAGGAGATATCATCTTATTAAACTAACCACTATTATTATCGCCAACATTTTTCGTTCCCAACATTTTTCGTTCCTTGTGAGCTACACATTATTTATGATAGAAACAGCGCAATGATGATCAACGATATAAACAAATACAACATCAGGAAATAAAATTCATGCCTGCCTTTAAATCTGAGTTTTTACATATCATGAACGAACGTGGTTTTATCCATCAACTTTCAGATGATAAAGGCTTAGATCATCTGTTTTCAAAAGAAGTTATAACCGCTTATATTGGATTTGATCCTACAGCTTCTAGTCTTCATGCTGGAAGCCTCCTTCAAATTATGATGCTCCATTGGCTGCAAAAAACTGGTCATCGGCCTATTGCCTTAATGGGTGGTGGAACAGGTATGATCGGTGATCCTTCCTTCAAAGATGAAGCTCGACGCCTTCTCACACAAGATGATATCGCTGCAAATATCGCTGGCATTAAAAATGTATTTTCTAGCTATTTAACCTTTGGTGATGGCAAAACTGATGCGCATATTGTCAATAACGCTGAGTGGTTATGCAATTTAAACTATCTAGAATTTTTACGCGATGTAGGAAAACACTTTTCAGTCAATCGTATGTTATCATTTGATTCTGTTAAAATGAGGCTTGAACGTGAGCATTCTTTATCGTTCCTTGAATTCAATTATATGATTCTACAAGCCTATGATTTTGTTGAGCTCAATAAACGCTATGGAGTACGTGTGCAAATGGGAGGTTCTGACCAATGGGGCAATATTATCAACGGAATCGAACTAGGACATCGTTTAGGTACATCACAGTTATATGCTCTAACCTCGCCGTTGCTGACAACATCTTCCGGTGCAAAAATGGGTAAATCACTGAATGGTGCAATCTGGCTTAACGCAGATATGCTTTCACCTTATCAGTTCTGGCAATATTGGCGCAATACCGAAGATGCTGATGTCACGCGATTTTTAAAGCTTTATACCACATTGCCAATGGATGAGATTGCTAAACTTTCTGCATTACAGGCTAATGAAATTAACGAAGCAAAGAAAATTTTGGCAACAGAAATTACAACAATGTTGCATGGACAGAATCTCGCACACGCAGCAGCAGAAACTGCACGAAAAACCTTTGAAGAAAAAACACTTGGAGACAATCTTCCGACGATTGAAATCAATGCTACAGAATTAAAAAAAGGCATCGGATTGCTAACCCTTTTAGTGCAAGCAGGCCTCGCTAAATCTAACGGTGAAGCACGTCGACATGTTCAAGGAGGCGGTGTTCGTATCAACGATCGAACTATTGAGGATGAAACACGCTTTATTATGGAAGAAGATGTTAACAATATAGGAATGATTAAGCTATCCTTTGGTAAGAAAAAACATGTTCTGATTAAACCGCTATAATAAAACTATAATTTTTTTAATTTTAGCTTGTAATGCTTTACGTTTACTCAATACAAAAACCTGTATTTTTCACGTTGATCTCACTCCATTAATTCACAACTCATGATACTTATGGATTGTATACAACAGAGAAAAAATCTCTAAAATAATTGATCACACAAAATTGAATAATTATTTTTGCTATTATCCCGAAGTTCAATATTTATGCAAAAAAAGAAAGACAATACAATGACAAAACTCACAAAAGGTGATATCGCTCCTGATTTCAATTTGCCACGTGATGGTGGAGGTCAATTATGCCTTTCTAATCTTCGAGGGAAACCAATTGTCCTATATTTTTATCCGAAAGATGATACTAGTGGCTGCACAAGTGAAGCAATTGACTTTACACGATTGAAAACAAAATTTGATGAAATCGGAGTCATCATTATAGGTCTATCTCCAGATAATGTTAATAAACATAATAAATTTAAAGCAAAGCATGAACTTGATATTATCCTTGTTTCAGATGAAGAAAAAACAACACTTGAAGCTTACGGCGTATGGGTAGAAAAAAGTATGTATGGGCGTAAATATATGGGAGTCGAACGGAGCACCTTTTTGATTGATTCAACCGGAAAAATAGTAGAGGAATGGCGCAAAGTTAGCGTATCTGGACATGCAGAAAATGTTTTAGCAGCTGCGCGCGCTATTGTGTAATAGCGCTCATAAGCTCATTTGTTCAACGTACTTTTAATAGCTAACTAATACTACTGCTCTCAACCGCCTTTGTCTTATTGATTGATAAACATCTAATCATAACAGCTTAAAACCGATAAATAGAATAATAATGCCGTTATGATTTAGGTCGATATCGTTAATCAATATCCTCAATCTTTTGGTCTTTTCCGTAAACCCGTTTAGCAAGAGCAGCTTCTATGAACGCATCTAAATTACCATTCAATACGGATTGTGGATCAGTACTTTCAACACCCGTACGCAAATCTTTGACAAGCTGATAAGGCTGAAGAACATAAGATCTAATTTGATGCCCCCATCCAATTTCTGTTTTAGAGGATTCCGTGGCATTGGTCTCTTCTTCCCGCTTTTTAAGCTCTTCCTCATAAAGGCGTGCACGCAGCATAGACCAAGCAGTTGCTTTATTTTTGTGTTGAGAACGCTCCGTTTGACATTGAACAACAATGCCCGTCTTTATATGGGTAATACGCACTGCAGAATCCGTCGTATTGACATGTTGTCCTCCAGCTCCCGAG
Organism: Bartonella sp. A05; assembly: GCF_026930145.1. Classification (GTDB taxonomy): domain Bacteria; phylum Pseudomonadota; class Alphaproteobacteria; order Rhizobiales; family Rhizobiaceae; genus Bartonella. Next base: position 166,103 of record NZ_JANHOJ010000004.1, read on the forward strand.
GCACGATACGTATCAATACGAACATCAGACTCTGAAACATCCACTTCAATATTATCATCGACAACCGGATAAACCCAAATACTTGCGAAAGAAGTATGACGCCTTGCATTTGAATCATATGGTGAAATGCGCACCAAGCGATGAACTCCTGATTCTGTCTTCAGCATACCATAAGCGTTATGCCCTTTTACGAGAATAGTAGCTGATTTTATACCCGCTTCTTCTCCATCATGAATTTCTAAAACGTCAATCTTCATTTTATGCTGTTCAGCCCAGCGTGTATACATACGCAAAAGCATAGAAGCCCAATCTTGGCTTTCCGTACCACCTGCCCCAGCATGAATTTCTAAATAAGTATCGTTTGAATCTGCTTCTCCTGAAAGAAGTAGATCAATTTGTCGTTTATCTATTTCACCTTTAAGTTGACGTATTGTATTTTCCGCATCCGTGATAACTTCTACATCACTTTCTTCTTCAGCCATCGCAATTAATTCAATGCACTCTTGAAGTGTTTGCGTAAATAATAAAATACCATTTATTGAATCTTCGAGATTTTGGCGCTCACGCATCATATCTTGAGCTTGTTGTGCATTATCCCAAAGTGATGGATCTTCTGCTTTTTGATTAAGATATTCAAGACGTTTCAGTGACTGATCCCAGTCAAAGATGCCCCCTTAGCAACTCAATTGCCTGCTGAATTTCATAAACTAATATCTCTATTTCTGCTCGCATAATTCAATACCTTAAATCTTTATCTTTTAACTTTTTTCCATTACAACTCCCTCAGCATTCTATATCTGACAGAAGTGATAGCAAATGTTAAATTGTATAAATCTATGAACCATAGCTTAAGAATAAAAATAGACGAATTATTTACATCCGCCTATCCTATCAACAGAATTCCCTTTCAATTAATATAACCCACCAGTGCCACTTTCAAGAGCTTTGTTTACCTGTGGAGAAGTAGTAACTATGGGAACACCTTCTTGAAAATAATTTGTTCCACCAATGACCTGATATATATCAGCAGGACCAGTTCCTGGCTTAAATGCTTCTATAATAACGTCACGATCTCCCTCTTCAGCACGCATACCTGTTTTGCGATTAATGGGCATTAAAATCATACCATCTGGTACCTTGAACGGCACATTTGGCTTATCTTTCAGGGCATCGCGCATAAATTCAGCAAAAACAGGCGCTGCTAATGAACTTCCTGTTCCTCTGGAACCTAATGAAATTGGTTTATCGTAACCAATATAAACACCCACTACAAGATCAGGTGTAAAACCCATAAACCACACATCTCTGGAATCATTTGTTGTACCTGTTTTTGCAGCGATATGACGATTAAGATAGCGTAAACGTGCAGCTGTACCTCGCTGAACAACCCCCTCCATCATTGATGTAATCTGATAAGCCGTCATAGGATCAAGAACTTGATCTCGTTCATCAATCAATATTGGTTCACTTTGATTATCCCATGATTGAGTATTACAATTTTCACATATGCGGTTATCATGACGGTAAATAGTTCTTCCATAACGATCTTGAATTCGGTCTATAAGTGAAGGTTTAATAGAACGCCCTCCATTTGCAATAACGGAATAAGCTGTTACCATTCGTAAAACTGTTGTTTCACCGGCTCCCAAAGCCATAGGAAGATAAGTCTGCAATTTATCTGTAATACCAAAACGTTCGGCATATTCAGCAACAAGTGGCATCCCCATATCATTGGCGAGCCGTACAGTCATAAGATTACGAGAATATTCAATGCCATAACGCAATGTCGAAGGCCCCGCAAATGTCCCGCCATAATTTCTAGGTTGCCAAATTTTACCATTATCTTGGCGGATTTCAACGGGACCATCTAAAACAACCGATGCCGGTGTATATCCATTATCGAGTGCTGCTGCATAAACAAATGGCTTAAAAGCAGAACCGGGCTGGCGACGAGCTTGTGTAGCACGGTTAAATTCAGATGCAGAGAAAGAAAAACCGCCCACCATTGCAAGAACACGTCCTGTGTGAGGCTCCATAGCAATAATTGCACCTTCAACCTTTGGTATTTGTCGCAAGCGATAAACATTGCCTAACTTCGATACTTTTTCAACAAAAATCACATCTCCAACATGAAGAACTTCAGATAAATCTCGAACATTTCCCCCATGCCCCTCATCATCAGCAATAGTCAATGCCCATTTTGATTCAGATACAGATAATATAGCAATTTCCCGTTTTTTCGATAATAAACCTGAAGCCTCACGCTGTGGTTGCAATCCAATTTTCACGTTATTGCCATCCGTAGAAAGAACAACCGCTAATTGCCATTCAGGTACATCACTTAACCCAGCAATATCTGCAAGTTCTACACCCCAATCATCCTCGCAAGAGATACGCTTATAAGCTCCACGCCACCCTTCAGAATAATCCAATTTAATTAAAGCATTTTGCAAAGAACGTCGCGCAATCAGCTGTAATTGCGGATCAAGTGTCGTACGGACTGAAAGCCCTCCTTCATAGAGTGTTTTAGCACCATAACGACGCGATAAATCACGGCGGATCTCTTCGGTAAAATAATCAGCCGCAAAAACATAACTATCATTACCACGTATTGTTACGCCTAAAGGTTTTTCTTTAGCTTGTTTAGCCTGTTTCGATGTTATATACCCGTTTACAACCATACGATCTATAACCCAATTACGCCGATCAATAGCGCGTTGTGTATTTTTGAAGGGATCATAATTGGCAGGACCTTTAGGAAGAGCAGCCAGATAAGCAATTTCTTCTAAAGTAAGTTCATCGACGGATTTATTAAAATAAACCAATGAAGCAGCAGCAATACCGTAAGTACTACGACCGAGATAAATTTCGTTGAGATAAAGCTCGAGAATATGGTCTTTTGAATAAGTTTTCTCAATACGCATCGCAAGGATAGCTTCTTTTAACTTACGTTCAAACGTTGTATCAGAGCTTAAAAGGAAATTTTTAGCAACTTGCTGCGTAATGGTTGACGCTCCTTCTGGACGACGTCCAGAACCGATATTACGGATATTATTAACCAAAGCTCTAGAAAGCCCTTCAGGATCTAAACCAAAATGGTTATAAAAATTCTTATCCTCAGCTGAAACAAAGGCTGCCTTCAAAAGATCTGGTACTGACTGAATTGGCAAATAAAGACGACGTTTTGTAGCAAACTCTGCCATAAGGCTACCATCAGAAGCGTGAATACGTGTCATCACAGGCGGTTCATACAAAGAAAGCACTTCATAATCAGGAAGCTCTTTGGCCTGAATATTCGTTATTGCCGCCAACATCACTACACCACAAAACCCAATAATAATAGGAAAACTAAAAAGATATCTAGAAAAATTCATCATTAAAATGGGTATCTCTTTCTTCAGAATTGGTTTAAGGAAACATATTTATCTCACCACCAATGGATATAATTTCACTGAATTGAGACAAATGCAAAGCTATTTTCTACTATTTTATTACTTTATACTAAAATTAGTGTTGATACCCTATTTTCTTACATATTTAAAGATACTGCATGATTTCTTGCCGATATTTGGCAAACTGACGAATAGAATGAGCAATAGAAATTGCCATTTGTTTTCTCCATTCGGGATTATTTAACAATTTTTCATCCTCTTTATTAGATAAATAGCCTATCTCTATCAAAACAGAGGGTATATCTGGAGCTTTTAAAACTTGAAAATCAGCATATCTATGCGGATTGTTTATCAAATTGATATTACTTTTTGATAAATTTAAAATAACACGATCAGCAAAATTAACTGAAAATGTATGGGTTTCACGTTGAGCAAGATCGAGCAAAATGTCTGTAATTTCAGGAATTTCTTCGACTGAAAATCCATCAAGAAGATCTGCCTTATTTTCACTCTCAGCTAAAGATTTCGCAATTTCATCAGATGCTTTGTCAGATATGGTATATACTGTAGCACCCCGAAGGGAACGCACATCAATGGTATCAGCATGGATAGATATGAAAAGATCAGCACCAAATTTCTGTGCTTTTTTAACTCTTTCCCTTAACCTTAGAAACACGTTAGAATCGCGTGTTAAAGTAATATCAATATTAGAATCCTTTTTTAATTCATCTCGCAATGTGCGTGCAAAAGCAAGCGTTATATCTTTTTCTAAAATTCCAGTAACACCTTGAGCACCACTATCAATTCCACCATGACCAGGATCAAGAACAACACGAAACCGACGCTTTGGATTCAGCTGTATTTTTACATCATCGTTGAGCTGTCGTTGCTTTTTCAATGTTTCATCAAATTTTTTTCGCGTACTTTGGCTAATATCCACTAATAACTGCCATAAACCATTATCTAATTTTTGCACTATACTTTTTTCAACGGTAAAATCGGTTTTGCTTGTCAAAATAATGTGTGATGATTGCACATCATAAAAACCATAATGCACATTTGAAACCATACCGGATAATATATTTTGTTCTCTTGAAGACAGATCTTGTGTGGAAAAATCAACAATAGGTAAATTTATAATTAAACGCGCAGGTGTATCAAAAATCTGTAGATAAAAATTTGGTTTAGCATCAAAAACTGCAATAATACGCGTGTATGTATCATCACCGATAGTTCGCAGATTCACAAGTTTTAGAGAATTTGCAGCGTGGATATGTGTTAGCAGCATCATAAAAAATAGTAGACAAACTGCAAAGCGCAAAAGAACACTCCAATAAGCTGCTATTTGTTTTTGGATGGAGAATTGTTTTATCATAAGTGAAACACTCTATATATTAACAATCATTTTCATCGTATAAAAGTGATACATCCAATATACGTTATAGTCTCCAACAAATTCTAAATCTTTTATCAAAAAATTAGCTTAAAATAAAAGATACAATTTATAATAGTACGTATTTATATTGTCACTTGCCAAAAGCATGATATCAACTTAAAAGAATATTTACGCTTCCTAAGCGATGATAACTGTCTAGTATTGACCTTAAATTATCAATAATTAAGTTAAGTTGTCTTTAGAGGAATTATCGCACACTATGCATTTAGGCTTTTTTATGGATAAAAGTCTTCGTGTCTCAAAAGTAGGATTGCGTTATAAAAGATTCGCTAGTTCGGACATCCGAACTGTTTTCAAATTGTTTTGCCGGAGACTTGCAAAAATATGAGTCACACAAAACAGATAGGACTGATGATTGTAAACAGTATAAATGCTGTAAGATATCTGCGCGTAATAACTCCTTCTGTTATGTCGGCACCCCCTTTTTATGGCAGACAGCCCTTTATATCCGCGAATAATTATACTGTTTATTTGGATAAAGTTGCGCATATCGCCTTCAGGATTTTAATTTATGTCAAACAAAATGCTTATCGATGCCTCTCACCCGGAGGAAACACGTGTTGTTGTTGTTCACGGCAACAAAATTGAAGAACTTGATTTTGAATCAGAACACAAAAAACAGCTCAAAGGAAATATTTACCTAGCGCGCATTACACGCGTTGAGCCATCACTTCAAGCAGCTTTTGTAGAATATGGTGGCAACCGACATGGCTTTTTAACATTTTCGGAAATTCATCCTGATTATTACCAGATTCCTGTTGCTGATCGTCTTGCTCTTCTTGAAGAAGAGGAGCAAGCTATCATTGATGAAAATAATGCAGATGACCTTGTTGAAGAAACAAACAAAAATAAAAAGTGCTCAAGAAAAACAAAAAGACATAAAAGTGATAGCATTATATCAGCAGATGTTGAAAGAGATATCATATCCGAAGCAATAATAACCAATGATGCAGAAGAAGCGCCGGATATAAGTGTTTCTGATGATTATATCGAAATGGTTGGCACAGAAGACTTAAGTGAAGAAATTCCTATTTATCAACGTAAACAAGGACGTCAATATAAAATTCAAGAAGTTATCAAACGTCGTCAAATTCTATTAATACAAGTCATAAAAGAAGAACGTGGCAATAAAGGTGCAGCACTCACAACTTACTTATCGTTAGCGGGCCGTTATTCTGTTCTAATGCCAAATACAGCTCGGGGTGGTGGCATTTCACGAAAAATAACCAATATACAAGATCGCAAACGTCTCAAAGATATTGTAAAAGAATTAGAAGTTCCAAAAGGTATGGGGGTTATTCTAAGAACTGCCGGAGCAAATAGAACAAAAGCTGAAATTAAGCGCGATTATGAATATCTCATGCGGTTATGGGATACTATTCGCACTTTGACACTCAAATCAAACGCGCCTTGCCTTATTCATGAAGAAAGCAGTCTTATAAAGCGCTCTATACGCGATCTTTACAATAAAAATATCAATGAAATTCTCGTCGCTGGCGATCAGGGATATCGTGAAGCTAAAGACTTCATGCGCATGCTCATGCCAAGCCATGCAAAAGTTGTCCAACCTCATCGTGGTTCTATCCCTATTTTCTCATGCAACAATATTGAAACTCAACTTGATAAGATATTGCACCCACAGGTTTCTCTAAAATCTGGTGGGTATCTGGTTATTAATCAGACAGAAGCACTTGTTGCTATTGATGTAAACTCTGGTCGTTCTACAAAAGAACATTCTGTTGAAAAAACAGCACTACAAACCAATCTTGAAGCCGCAGAAGAAGTGGCTCGCCAATTGCGCTTACGTGATCTGGCTGGTTTAATTGTAATTGATTTCATTGATATGCTCGATAATCGCAATATTAAGCTTGTCGAAAAAAAATTAAAAGAGTGTTTAAAAAGCGATCGTGCTCGTATCCAAGTTGGCCACATTTCACATTTCGGTCTCTTAGAAATGAGTCGTCAGCGCATTCGCATATCAGTTCTAGAAAGTACAATGCAACCCTGCCCACATTGTGCTGGAACTGGAAATATACGTTCTGAATCATCAATTGCTTTACATGTCATACGTTCAATTGAAGAATATCTTCTTCACAATTCGCAATATAATATTATTGTGCGTACATCCGTAGCAACAGCACTGTATGTACTCAATCATAAACGCAATATCCTCATTGATTTAGAAACACGTTTTAAGCTTAATATTAGCATAGAAGCAGATGATAGCATTGGCATGCAACATCTCGTTATTTCTAAAGGCACGATAGCAGAGGGAATCTCTCAAACTTCATTAACTATTGAAAATAATAGTAAAGAAGGAGAGAACAATGCAATTTTAATAGAAAACGAACCTGTAGAAAATAAAACATCAGTTAAAAAGAACCAGAGGTTTCAGCGTAAAAATCACAAAGATGAACTCAATAACGGTTCTCTTGCCACTACTCATCTTACCACTGCTCATAAAGATAGTATTCAAAACGACGAAGATATCCGCCGTCGTGGACGTCGTCGTGGACGTCGCGGAGGTCGTCGTAATCGGGATAATGATTTTTATCAGTCTCGTGTTCCTTACGCAGAACCAGTTGGGTTTAGTGAACAAATAAGTAATATGAAAAATTTAAGTGCACAACAAAATGAAATTCAAGAAGATAATACGGTTACAAAACCTAAAAAGCGTAATATGAATCTCAAAAAAACGCAGAAAAGTAAACAGATCCTTGAAAATGATCAAAGTAACGATCAGAATGAAGTGATATCAGAGCTTATTGTAGAAAAAACAGCCTCTAATAATACTCATAAGCCTAAAACAGAGAAAATGGGTAAAGCAGTTAATGAGGAGATTAAGGATTCTTCTAGAAATACGCCGAAATCAAGAAAACAAACACGAAAAAAAGCTGTTTCTAAAGAAGCAATGCCAATAATGGAAATACCAGAACTGGAATCCGTAAAAGAAAACATTGTAGAGCAAGCTACAGCCAAAGTTGAAAATACATCCAACGAGCCTGTACTTACCTCATCAACACCCGAAGATGCTCCAAAAACAAAGCGTGTTGGTTGGTGGAAACGTAGAATTTTTTCTGAAAAATAAAATAACTACAAATTGCTACAAAATATCTTGTAGCAATTTGAAAAAATCTCAATAAAGTTATTCTTTACTGTGTATTTTTCTTAGCTTTTTCCTGCTCAGCCCTCATACGATCTTCAATCTCTTTTTGCTTTAATTGAATAGCTTGCTGCAACTTCATTTGTTCTTGTCGGAAGACCTCTTCATCCATCCCAGGGCCTGTGTACGCAGATGTAAAACCATTGAGAGAAAACTCTATGGGATTAGCTGTCCCTCGGAAATTAACTGTGGTTACAACCATTTTGGAACCAGTTTTCATAGCAGCAATTAGCTTATCATCTAAAGCACCATTGGCAATGCAGCTTAACGTATTACAAATAATATAAGAAATTTTCTGAGAGAAATTATTCCCAATTTGAATATGAACACCTTCTGGTAAAAAACGACCTGTAGGAACTTGAATACCTACACGTTTTTCATTCTGTTTTCCCTTTATTTCGACCAAATTAATAGCCGTTAATGGTTGACCAGTGTTTGATACAACAGTGTTCATCGTGTTACAAATATCAACATCTTGCTGCTTATTACAAACTTTGTACCAACCTTGAGATAAGTTTTGTGCATTTGCTAAAGTATGAAATGTAGAAAAAAGAGACGCAGCTCCAGCCAATACTAAAATAGCAGAATAGGCATATTTATGCGACATGAGTAACTAATCCTTTCAACGCGCTCGTATAATCATTTCTCGTATCATTCAATGCGCTTTTAAAATAATTCCAGCATAAGAATATTCAATACGATTTTCAATTAAATGTGTTAAATTAATGACAGCCCCCGCATATTATTCACGCTAGCACAAAAAAGAAAAATCATAAAAACTCTATCATATCTTTGTTCATTGTATTAGTTTTTATGAAATGTGCTCATAAAATAACCTTACATTACGCAATAACGTAAATTACGTAAACGAATCATAATCGACTATGAGGAAAATCAGATCCCATGTCATTCTACAGTTCTCATTATCTTAAATGTTTATTTGCTTTCATAATTTTTCTCTCCAATTATGCAGCTACAGCAAGTGGTATTGCAATGCATGGAAAACCAAAATTACCAGATAAATTTGACTATTTTTTTTACGCATCTCCCAATGCAAAAAAAGAAGGCAAAGTAACCTATGGTGTTGTTGGAACATTCGACGGTTTAAATCCATTTGTTATCCGTAGTTTTCGGACAACAGCCAGAGGACTTTTTTCTGATGAGCAATTTTCCGGCCTTGTTTATGAAACAATGATGGTGCGTTCTCGTGATGAACCCTTTACGCTTTATAGCCTCCTAGCAGAAAAAGTTGAATTAAACGATGAACGAACTGAAATTACCTTTTTTCTTAATCCAAAAGCATGCTTTTCAGATGGAAAACCTATAACCGCTGAAGATGTTTTATTTACGATCGAGCTTCTTAAAAACAAAGGAAGACCACCATTTAATCGATATATGAAACGTATAGAATCCGTCGAAAAAATGAGCGATCATAGTATTATAATGCGCTTTCCAAATTCGAAAGATCGTGAATTTCCACTTATATTGGCAAGTGTAATGCCAATATTACCAAAACACGCCATTAATGTTGATAATTTTGAGAAGAATGGCTTAATTAAAATTCCAGGAAGTGGACCCTATATTATCGGACATGTCGATCCAGGTGAGCGGATTATTTATAAACGTAATCCTCATTATTGGGGAAACAATCTCCCTGTTAATAAAGGATTAAATAATTTCGATACGATTCAAATTGAATATTTTCGAAATGATACAGCACGCTTTGAAGCTTTTAAAAAAGGTTCAATTGATGTTTTTATTGAAACAAATCCAAACCGCTGGCAATTATCTTATAATTTCCCAGCTGTTCGTGATGGCCGCGTTATAAAGGAAAGCTTTTCAAAAGGAACACCTGCTGATATCATTGGTTTTGTTTTTAATACGCGCCGTGCAATTTTTAAAGATAAGAAAGTACGACAAGCATTATCAATGCTTTTTGACTTTGAATGGGTGAACCATCACCTTTTTAATGATATCTATACCAGAACAGAAGGTTATTGGGATGGCTCTATTCTTTCATCTATCGGAAAACCTGCAAGTGAAAAAGAAAAAGCTCTTTTAGCACCTTATCCGGATGCGGTTCTTCCTGAAGTAATGAATGGAATCTGGCATGTTCCCAAAACAGACGGATCAGGTATGGAGCGAATAATTGCTGAAAAAGCTTGGAAACTTCTACAAGAAGCAGGTTTTACCAGAAAAAATAATAAAGCTATTGCTCCCAATGGAATGCCCTTTCAATTTGAAATTATGACTCAAACACTTGAAGAAGAAAAGGTTGCACTTGCATTCCAAAGCACCTTATCACGTCTTGGTATTCATATTGAAATCAGAACCGTTGATGATAGCCAATATCAAAACCGCCTAGGAATGTTTGATTATGATATGATTATTGGAAAATTAAGAAGCTCTTTATCGCCAGGAAATGAACAAATAAATCGCTGGGGTTCCGTTTCTCGAGATTTAAAAGGGAGTTTTAATTTTGCAGGAACAGCTGATCCTGCTATAGATGCTATGATAACAGCAATGCTCGATGCACGATCAACAGCTGATTTTATTGCGGCAGTTCGCGCTTTAGATAGAATTCTTATTTCTGGTAGCTATTATATACTACTTTCTCATTTGCCTAAACAATGGGTAGCGCGCTGGTCATATATTAAGCACCCAACTTATACGTCCTTATATGGGTATCGCCTTCCAGCTTGGTGGCGCGAATGAAAAAAAAACGTGAAAACTCAAATATTTTATTCGTATTGTTTCATATCTCATTTTTTTAAAATGTTATTTGAACTCAATATTTTACAGATACAATTATATTTTCAATATCATTGATATCTACATATACTTTTAACAATAATTTCAATAAGATAATATGAAATTATTATCATCTTACATTAAAAAATTATAGCAAAAAAAGATGCTCTTATGAAACCGAATATGTACGTAACTAACCATGAGAAAAACGAACAATGCACCACATAGTGCGCAAAGAATAGCTTCAACTTTAGCCATTAAATCAAAGTTTATTATATTATGAAAATTCAGCTCTAAAAAGGATTTTTGCTCAATTCTCTTCAATAAACCAGTGGCTAACTTCGAATCAACAAATGCAAAAAATCACTAAACAAGATATTATTGCACCATTTCTGCAAGTTGTTTCATAATAGCTTCAGCTCCAGAGAATCTTTGATCTGCTGTTGGCCAATCACGAATAAAAACAATGCTTTGATCGGGGCGAATTTTTGCCATTGAACCTTGTTCTCCAATCCATTTAACAAGACCTGCACTATTTTCAAAATAATTATTACGAAACTGTATAACAGCTCCCTTTGGTCCAGCATCCAATTTTTCTACATGCGCTTTTCGACATAATGCCTTGATATAAACCACTTTAAGAAGATGTTGAACTTCTTGTGGGAGCGAACCAAAACGATCAATCAATTCAGCGCCCAATTCATTAATATGCTCCAAGTCATCAAGTTCCATCAAACGACGATAAAGTCCCATACGGAGTGATAAGTCAGGCACAAAACTTTCCGGTATCATCACTGTTGTACCCAGTGAAATTTGAGGAGACCATTGACTATCCTCACTATATTCGCCATCTTTTAACTCAGAAACTGCCTCTTCAAGCATTTTTTGATACAACTCAAATCCAACTTCCTTGATATGCCCTGATTGCTCTTCACCCAAAAAATTTCCTGAACCACGAATATCCATATCATGACTAGCCAATTGAAAACCTGCGCCTAACGTGTCAAGGGATTGCAAAACCTTAAGGCGACGATCAGCGGTAGGCGTTAAAACTTTACCAGAAGGAAAAGTAAAAAGTGCGTAAGCGCGTTGTTTTGAACGCCCTACTCTACCACGTAATTGGTAAAGCGCAGAAAGACCAAACACCTCAGCGCGATGCACAATTAATGTATTGGCAGTTGGAATATCAAGGCCCGATTCAATGATGGTTGTTGACAGTAGTACATCATACTGTCCATCATAAAATGCATTCATAATATCATCAAGCTGCCCTGCTGGCATTTGTCCATGGGCTACAACAAATTTAAGCTCTGGAACGTGTGTTTTAAGATACTCTTCTACAAAAGAAAGATCAGAAATACGTGGACAAACATAAAAACTCTGCCCCCCACGATAGTATTCTCGAAGTAATGTTTCGCGTACAACGAGTGCATCAAAAGGTGAAATAAAAGTACGGACCGCCATTCTATCAATGGGTGGTGTTGTTATCAATGAAAGTTCACGTAACCCCGATAAAGCAAGTCCTAAAGTTCGTGGTATAGGCGTTGCTGAAAGTGTGAGAACATGAATATCACTCTTCAACCCTTTTAGACGCTCCTTATGCTTTACGCCAAAATGCTGCTCCTCATCAATGATAAGTAATCCTAATCGTGCAAATTTGATGGATTCACTCAGTAACGCATGCGTTCCAATGACAATATCAATTGTTCCATCTGAAAGTTCCTTTTTAACTTGTACAAGTTCTTTAGCTTTCACAAGCCTTGAAACATGACCAATCTTAATAGGTTGTCCTTGAAAACGTGAAATAAAAGTTTTGTAATGTTGTCGTGAAAGTAAAGTGGTTGGAACAACTACAGCAACTTGATAACCATTCAGTGCAGCAACAAAAGCGCTTCGAATAGCAATTTCTGTTTTTCCAAAGCCAACATCCCCGCAAATCAACCGATCCATCGGTTTTCCTGCCGCTAAATCATCCAAAACAGCATCAATTGCATTCATCTGATCTTCAGTTTCTTCATAGGGAAAGCGTGCAACAAACTCGTCAAATTGCTCCATCGGTGGAACAAAAGCAGGTGCAGAATGCATAGCGCGTTCTGCGGCTATATGAATCAATTGACCTGCAATCTTTAATAAATTCTTTTTCAGACGCGCTTTTCGTGTTTGCCAAGAAACACCACCTAACTTATCTAACGTTACATCTGTCCCTTCAGATCCATAACGTGATAGAAGTTCTATATTTTCAACAGGTAAAAATAAGCGATCGCCTCCAGCATAGTGGATTTCAAGGCAATCACGTAAAATCCCTGTTGTTGTAATTGTTTTGAGACCGACAAACTTTCCAATACCATGATCAACATGAACAACGATATCACCAGAATTTAAGGAACTAATTTCAGAAATAAAAAAATGTGTATTGCGTTTACGCCGTCTTGGCGATCTTATCAATCGATCGCCAAGGATATCTTGTTCCGCTATAATAACAAAGTCTCCGGCCTCAAAACCGTGCTCAATCATGATGACAGATGCCAATATACGATCACGTGGCGTCGCCTTTACAGTTTGCAACGATTTTACAATTTCTATTTTTTTTAATCCGTGCTCATCAAGAATCTGCAACAAACGATCCATAGATCCTTCACTCCAACAAGCTAAAAGCACCTTCTTTCCAGAAGCCCGTAATGAAGCAATATGATCAACCACACTTGAAAAAACATTTTTATCTGGAGCGTTGCGTTCTTGTACAAAATCGTACCCCGGTGTTACATTTGCATGAATAACCGTTTTTCCAACAGTTTTTGGAACACTAAAGGGGGAAAAATCAATACATTGACCAGATTGTTGTGCGCGTGCAAAAACTTGCTCTGGCGTTAGATAAAGAAGGTTTGGCTCTATTGGATGATAAGAAAAACTATTCTCTTCATCGCTTTCACGCTCTTTACGGGCACTATAATAATCTTCAACCAAGCAATAGCGCTCACTCAATACTTCTTCGACGAGGTGATCAAAAACAACAGGTAAATTACCACAATAGTCAAAAAAACTATCAAGATTTTCATAAAAAAATGGCAACCAATGTTCCATACCAGAAAAACGCCGCCCTTGGGAAATAGCCTCATAAAGCATATCATTTTTTTTAGGATGACCAAATGCACGGATATAATTGCTTTTAAATCGGCTAATGAACTCAGAAGTGAGAATAATCTCGCTCATCGGCTGTAAAAAAATTTCAGTTTTATTGGCCGTTGTCCGTTGCGTAGCTGAATCAAATACGCGAATTGTTTCTAAGGTATTTCCAAAAAAATCAAGACGCAAGGGTTCAACATCACCCGGAGAGAAAATATCAACAATCCCCCCTCTTACAGCAAATTCACCAACATCACGTACAATCGCAACACGTTCAAAACCGTTACGTTCTAAATAATGGATCAAATGATTCATATTAACGCACTGACCAATACGCATATGCAGAATCTGATCAGAAATCATTGCACAAGGTGGCAATTTTTGAATAATGGCATTTGCTGTTGTCAATATAATCGCAGAATGCGGATTTTTACGCAAACTTGACATATGCGCCAAAGCCAAAATCCGACGCGCAGTAACAGCAATCCCAGGTGATACACGATCATAGGGTAAACAATCCCATGCAGGAAACTGTACCACTGGTAAATTTGGTTCAATAAAACTTAATACTTGTTGCAAATTGGCAATTTTTGTTCCATCGCGGACAACATAAACAAGCGGTTTACCTTGAGCAATTTCTGAACTCAATTTAGCAAGCGCAAAAGCTTCAAATCCATCAATAACACCATCAAAAATCATGCCAACATGAGCATCTTTTGGAATAACAATTTTTTTAAATATAGGCATCTTGATCAATTTAAATTTATACAAATACGATAATTAACAATATCACGAAAAAGTTGACTATCCACTTCAGGTGGTGGAGTAATTTCCCCACTAAACCAAGTAAGCAAATCGCGATCTTCAAAAGACATAATATATTCAAGTTCAGAGACTGTTTCATCGCTCATCCCAACAATATGCGCCTCAACATATTGTCCAAAAATTAAATCCATTTCACGAATACCTCGGTGCCATGCACGAAAAACCAATCGGCGACGACGCGTGTCCAATTGACGTTCATCAACCAACTTTGTCATAAAACCTCCCCAATAGGAAAAATAAACATAAACGATTATAAACTTTACCTCTCACATTTAAGGAAGCTCAATAATTTTACGTTCTTTGAGCGTAATTCGACGATGCATCTGTTTAGCCAAACCATAATTGTGTGTCGCAATGAGTGCAGCAAGCCCAGATTGACGTACAAGCGCAGATAAAGCTTGAAAAACATAAGCTGATGTTACAGGATCAAGATTTCCTGTAGGTTCATCAGCCAAAAGTACGGAAGGTGCATTTGCTACTGCTCGAGCAATCGCAACACGTTGTTGCTCGCCCCCTGATAATTCTGATGGGCGATGTTTGGCACGATGGTCAACACGAAGATATCTTAATAATTTAAGTGCACGATCCAATGCTATCGACTTTTTAAATCCTGCTATCATTTGTGGTATCATTACATTTTCTAACGCAGTAAATTCCGGAAGCAAATGGTGGAATTGATAAACAAAACCGATATCATTTCGTCTGATTGCAGTCCGCTCGTTATCAGAGCGTTTTGCACAAGAAATACCGCGCAACAAGACATCACCTGCTGTTGGTTTTTCCAATAATCCAGCGATATGAAGAAGAGTTGATTTTCCAGCACCAGATGGTGCAACAAGCGCAACAAGCTCCCCACGGTTAAGCGTAAAATTGGCTTTGTCTAAAATAACCAAAGGTCTGTCGTTATCAAAAAAGCGCCGCTCAATATCGACAAGCTCTAAAACAACAGACATTATTCGTACCTCAAAGCTTGTACAGGATCTAACTTAGCGGCTCTCCATGCCGGAATAAGTGTTGCAAGAAACGATAAAAATAAAGCCATCACAGTTACCATGGCAGTTTGTCCCCATTCAATCCGCGCTGGTAATTTTGCTAAAAGATATAATTGAGGATTAAAAACATCAACTTTAAAAAGCCAAGATATAAAATTTTGAATATAGTTGATATTCGCAGTCGCTATAATACCCAAAATCAAACCCAATATTGTCCCAACAACCCCAATCATCATACCAGTTGTGATAAATATACGCATGATTGCCCCCTGTTGTGCGCCCATCGTGCGCAAAATTGCAATGTCGTAGCTTTTATCTTTCACCAACATAATCAACCCCGAAATGATATTCAAAGCTGCAACAAGAATAATAAGGGAAAGAATAAAAAACATCACATTACGCTCAACCTGTAAAGCTGAAAAGAAAGCCTGATTGCGCATACGCCAATCAATCAAATAAATTTGTTGATCAATTGCTGCCTTTATCGCCGGTTTTATTTGATCAACCGCATCAGGATCATTTAAAAATAACTCTAAAGATTGAATTTTATTCTCTAAATTAAAAAACATCTGAGCTTCATGAAGAGGCATAAAAACGAATATAGAATCATATTCAGACATACCAATTTCAAAAATAGCAGTTACTTTATACGCTTTAACACGTGGCATAACTCCAAAAGGCGTTACATCACCATCTGGTGTGATAATACGAAGATCACTTCCAATAGTAAGCCCCAATTTTTCCGCCATGCCAATTCCAATTGCAACACCTTCTTCTTCATCAAATTTTGATAATGTACCCAATTTTATATTTTGAGCTACCGTTTTAAGTTTTTCAAAATCTTCCTTACGCATACCGCGAACTAAAGCACCTGTTCCTCCACCAATATCACCCTGAACAAGTGCCTGACCTTCAATAACAGGCAGAGCAGATCTTACACCGTTTATAGCCTCTAAAGAAGAAATAATAGGATTATAATCCGAGAAATCAGAATCTATTGTTTGAATAACAAGATGCCCATTCATGCCAAGAATACGATTGAGAAGCTCTGTACGAAAACCATTCATCACCGCCATAACAACAACTAAGGCAAAAACTCCCAACATAATTCCAATTAAAGAAATAACTGAAATAACAGACGTAAATATATGTTTTTTATTAGGAAGCATATAACGAAAAGCAACCATCCATTCATACGATGAAAACCTTCTACTTTTCAAACCACTCATAATACTGCCTATCAAATCGTAGTGAACCGGTTCATTGCAGCTTCAACTGTTAAGACTTCTTTATTCCCTGTTTTCCGATCTTTAATTTCAACCTCATTTTGCGCTACACTTCTCGGACCTACAATCATTTGCGTTGGCAAACCAATCAAATCCATTGTCGCAAACTTTACTCCAGGACGCTCATTTCTGTCATCTAACAACGGATCAAAGCCAGCATTAATAAGTCCCTGATAAAGAGCTTCACATATGTGGTTACATCTTTTATCATCTGGTTTCATATTGATTATAACAACATCAAACGGCGCCATCGGCTTTGGCCAAATAATACCATGTTCATCATGAAAAGCTTCTATTGCCGCTGCGACAAGACGAGAAGGCCCAATTCCATAAGATCCCATAGAAACCAAATGCTCTTTTCCATCTTGCCCCATAACCTTTGCTCCCATTGGTGCAGAATATTTTGTGCCAAAGTGAAAAATATGCCCCACTTCAATGCCGCGTGCCGAAACTCTAGCGCTTTCAGAAACATTACTCCACTCTTCTTCATTATGCATTTCTTCCGTAGCAGCATAAAAAGACGTCCATTGTTTAACGATATCGGCTAAAATAGCCTTATCCCTAAAATCGATTGAAGTATCTGGAACTGTAAGATCAAGAAACCGCTTATCGCAGAATATAGCGCTTTCACCTGTGTCAGCTAAAACAATGAATTCATGACTAAGCTCACCGCCAATAGGACCTGTATCAGCACGCATAGGAATTGCTTTTAAACCGGCGCGGCAAAAAGTGCGTAAATAAGCAACAAACATACGATTGTAGGATATTTGCGCACTTTCATAATCAAGATCAAAAGAATATGCATCTTTCATTAAAAATTCTCGCGAACGCATCACACCAAAACGCGGACGAATTTCATCACGAAATTTCCATTGAATATGATAAAGATTGAGTGGAAGATCTTTATAAGAACGAACATATGAACGGAAAATATCCGTTACCATCTCTTCATTCGTTGGACCATAAAGTAAATCTCGTTCTTGGCGATCTTTTATGCGCAACATTTCCATGCCATAATCATTATAACGACCACTTTCACGCCAAAGATCAGCAGATTGAATCGTAGGCATCAATATTTCTAAAGCACCAGCTCGTTCTTGTTCTTCACGAATAATCGTACAAACTTTATCGAGTACTTTTTTACCCAATGGTAACCAAGTATAAATTCCTGCTGTTTGCTGACGAATCATACCTGCACGCAACATGAGTCGGTGCGACACAATTTCAGCTTCTTTGGGATTTTCTTTTAAAATAGGTAGGAAATATTGAGAAAGGCGCATAAAGATTATTAACTCCTAATCAGGCTTATCGAATCGGAGAAGTTTAAACAAATTACACGCTAATCTATAACTACATTCTGAAAGCTTGCAAACATAACGATCACAATATTCAAAAAAATTATACGTTAAACTCTCAGTATTTCATTTCGTATAAAATATAGAGGATACATATATTTTAGCGATAAAACGAATCTAAAAATTTTTCTCTCTATTTTTAATTAATAAAGAAATAACGTAATATTAAAATACTTTTTTTATTTTGATCGATGCAAGAAAACGATACAGATAGGCTTCTTACCCCAAACTTTATTAACAGCAGATCTTACAGCCTGCAGTGTAGCTTTTTGAATAAGATCATTATCTTTCCGTTTAATACGCGGAATATTATTAATAGTGCTTTCGACAACGTCTAAAAGAATATCTTCCAATAATTCCCCGTTTCCATTATTTTTAGGCAAACCAAATGTGTTAAGACCAATATCATCAAGTAAATCATGCTTACTATTCATATGAAGAGAAACAGCAACATGACCAACATAACTTAATTTGCGACGCTCGCTAATTCCTAACTCATCTTCATCACCTATAAGATAACTATCCTTATAAATACGACCAACAGGTACTTGATCAATGACTCTTACTGGTTCAGGAGCAAGACGGAGCATATTGCCATTTCTAATTTCAGGAACAATTTTAATACCAGCTTGATGAGCCAATGCAGCTTGAGCAGAAAGATGCAGTGCTTCACCATGTACGGGAACAAGGATTTTTGGTTTTACCCAATCATACATCTGCAAAAGCTCCGGACGACGGGGATGACCAGAAACATGAACGAGAGCATCATCATTCGTCAAAACTTTAATGCCCTGATCAATTAAATGGTTTTGTATATCAATAATAGCTTTTTCATTACCTGGAATACTCCGTGATGAATAAATAACCGTATCACCAGGAGATAACACTATATTTTTCATTTCCTTTCGCGAAAGCTTTGCTAATGCAGCGCATGGCTCACCTTGACTACCAGTAACTACCAAGACAATATCTTTGCGCGGAATATAGCCATAATCATCTTCCGTTAGAAATGGTGCCAAACCGTCCATATAACCAAGATCTTGCGCTACTAAAACACTACGTTTTAAAGAGCGTCCCATCAAAAGAATTTTTCGCCCAGCAGCTTCAGCAGCAAGAGCGATTGAACGAACCCGACCAATATTAGATGCAAAAGTTGCAATAACTACTCGACCTTCAGCTTTCAAAATAATTTCAGAAAGACTGTCCTGAACTTGTTGTTCTGATGGTGATAGACCATCCTGAAGCGCATTAGTGGAATCACATAGCAATGCTAACACACCTTTGTTTCCTAAGGCGCGAAATCGTTTTTCATCTGTTACAGCCCCAAGAGAAGGTGTACTGTCAATTTTCCAATCTCCAGTATGAATCACACTTCCCAAAGATGTGGTGATTGCTAAGGAAACAGATTCTGGAATTGAATGATTGGCAGAAATGGCTTCAATTCCAAACGAACCAACCTGAAAAAAATCACCCGCTTTAAAAATATTCAATGGAATTGTATCAAATCCAAAATCCAATGACCTTTTGCTTTCCAATAATCTTGCTGTAAAAGAAGTACAATAAATTGGAATTTTAAGTTTTGGCCATAAATCTAAGACAGCACCATAATGATCTTCGTGGGCATGTGTTAAAATCAGAGCACGTACGTTATGTTTTTCACTTTCCAGAAAACGAATATCCGGTAAAACAAGGTTTACCCCCGGAAATTCTGGACCAGCAAAACTAACCCCCATATCAATAAGCAACCATTCACGATTTTCTTGTGAACCAAATCCATAAGCAGCTAGATTCATTCCTATTTCTCCCACCCCTCCCAAAGGTAGAAAAACCAACTCATTCTTATTGGCAGCAGCCATAAATATCTCCTAAACTATCTAAAAGATAAGCTCATGATAAAATAAAATTTTATAAATTAGTAATGATCTGTGTTAACAGAAGCAACTGAACCAAAATGAACATCTCCAGCTGTTATGATTGCTTTCTGACCATTTGTCTGCTTTACAATACAGTTAAAATCATAATCAAGGCCATCAAAAATACCTTCTATGATCTCTTCACCATTGATTATTTTGATATGTTGCCCTAGATGAGCACAATATGAAAGCCATTTTTTTCGGATTATATTAGAACCTCCTGCTTGTTTCCAAAGAAGGTAATTTTCAGCAAAATACTTTGTTAAAACCCTAAATAATTGTTTATTATCAACATCTAAACCAATATTTTTCATGCTTGATGTGGGGTATGGTGCATCTTTATAATGATGCTTTATATTCATTCCTATACCAATAACCAATGCATATTTCTGCGGCGTCAAGTCAGAAAGCTCGAGCAAAATTCCAGAACTTTTTGCTCCTTTAAGCAAGATGTCGTTCGGCCATTTCAAGCCCACAATGTTACGAGCCCGTTTTTTATCTTTTATAAATTGTTTGACCGCCTCTACCATACTTATTCCAGCAACGAAACCAAGCTGAACTGTAGCTTGATGAATAATATTATCAACTAACAACAGGCTAGAATAAAGATTTCCTTTTGGACTATGCCATATTCTACCTCTTCTGGCTCTCCCTTGTGTTTGCTCTTCCGCAACAATCCAAAGATAGCCATGATGTCCAGCTTTTGCTTTCCGCTGTGCAACAAAATTTGTTGAATCTACACTCTCATATGATTCAACATCATATCCTTGTTTCTTTGCAAAATTTGATAGTGTGTAAACCATGCTCATTAAAACAATGATATCGCTGCTTTTTCTGCCAGCTCAGAAAACCAAATCCCAAAAACTATGTAAGATAAAACAAACAATGCAGAAAGACCGAGACAAAATTTAAGTTCACTTGATAATAAAATAATGGAACTCGATTTGACATCATCAAACCACATAATTTTAATGATTCTTAAATAGTAAAAAGCACCAACAACAGAAGCCACCATACCAACGACTGCAAGTGGAATAAGTCCCGCATGAACGGCTGCAGAGAATGTATACCATTTACCTAAAAACCCCGCCATAGGTGGTATACTTGCTAAAGAGAAAAGCTGTATAGTCATTACAACGGCCATAAACGGATTGGTTTTAACCAAACCTGCAAGGTCATAAATATTTTCAACATGTCCATTACCAAATCGCAACCCTAAGATAAAAGCAAATGAACCTATTGTCATGCCGAGATAAATGGTCATATAGAGTATAATACCTTTTACTCCAAGCACATTTCCAGCCGCCAAACCAACAAGCGCATATCCCATATGACTAATGGACGAATAAGCCATTAAGCGCTTGATATTGCTCTGACCAATTGCAGCAAATGCACCCAAAGCCATTGATGCAATAGCCATGAATACTAAAATTTGCTGCCATGCAGGCATAGTGCCATCAGAACTACCTAAAGGAACAAATCCAACAACAATAATACGAACGATTAATGCCATTGCTGCAATCTTAGGAGCACCAGCAAAAAATGCTGTAATAGGAGTTGGTGCCCCTTCATAAACATCAGGAGTCCACATATGAAATGGAACCGCAGAAATCTTAAAAGCCAAACCAGCTAGAATAAAGACAATTCCAAAAATAACTCCTAACTGTAAAGTCTCACCCTTTAAAGCAACAGCAATTTCGTGAAAACCAATTTGGCCAGTAAAACCATAAAGTAATGAAATACCATAAAGCAGCAAGCCAGAAGACAATGCACCTAAAACAAAATACTTGATTCCCGCCTCTGAAGATTTCACATTATCACGATTAATTGCAGCTAAAACATACAAAGCTAGAGATTGTAATTCTAACCCCATATAAAGTGATAACATATTACCAGCTGAAATCATGATCATCATGCCAAGAGTCGCTAAAAGAACCAACACCGGAAATTCAAATATACCGAACTTCTGAGAACAAGAAAAATCAACAGACATAATGAGAGCAAATAATGCACCAATAAGTGTTAAAATTTTCATATAGCTACTAAAAGAATCAATGATGAGCGCATCTATACAGAAAAAACCACTTTTCGGAAAAATAATCATAATAATAATGATTGCAACAAGAAGAGCAATCGCTAAACCAGTGACTGTTAAATATGAGCGTGCACTAGAATAAGCACCAATTAAAAGCAACACCAGCCCTCCCAATGCAATTAACATTTCTGGAAGAATTAACACTAATTGAGCTATTATTTCAGTTTGCATAAGCGTTCATCTCTTAAATTTAGTGCAAATTATTGATAAGGGCTTTTACGGCAGATGTCGTCGTTTTTAAAATCGGCATTGGATAGACACCAAAAAATATTGTCAGAACAACCATCGGATAAAGAAGGCTCTTTTCTCTGAAAGATAGATCAGCAAGTACTTTTAAACTCTCTTTATCCAAAGAGCCAAAAACAACACGCCGATAAAGATAAAGTGCATAGGCTGCCGACAAAATAACACCAGTTGTAGCAAAAACTGCAACCAATTTATTGACTTGAAAAACGCCTACTAAAGTTAAAAATTCACCTAAAAATCCCGAACTTCCAGGTAAACCAACATTTGCCATAGTGAAGATTAAGAAAACAACAGCATAATTGGGCATGTTGTTCACTAAACCACCAAACGCCGAAATTTCACGTGTATGCAGACGATCATAAATAACTCCAACACAAAGAAATAAAGCGGCAGAAACAATCCCATGCGACAACATCTGATAAATAGCACCTTGGATACCTTGTTCAGTGGCAGCAAAAACCCCCATTGTCACGTATCCCATATGAGCTATCGACGAATAAGCGATCAGTTTCTTTATATCACTTTGAACAAGCGCAACCAACGATGTGTAAATAATCGCAATAATCGACAATGTAAAAACAAAAGGAGCAAAATCAGCTGAAGCAATAGGAAGCATTGGTAAAGAAAACCGAAGAAAACCATAACCACCCAATTTGAGCAACACACCAGCTAAAATAACAGACCCCGCCGTTGGTGCTTCTACGTGTGCGTCAGGCAACCACGTATGAACTGGCCACATCGGCATTTTAACAGCAAAAGAAGCAAAAAATGCAAGCCATAACCACATTTGCATCTGCACAGGAAACTGGTAGGTCAATAAAGTTGGTATATCAAGTGTGCCAGCTTCCCAATACATAGCCATCATGGCAACCAGCATCAATACTGAACCGAGCAAAGTGTATAGGAAAAACTTCATGCTGGCATAAACACGACGCGCCCCACCCCAAACACCAATAATAATAAACATTGGAATCAGACTGCCTTCAAAAAAGACGTAAAACAATATCGCATCAAGAGCACAAAAAACTCCAATAATCGCAACTTCAAGAAGAAGAAAAGCAATCATATAAGCTTTTAATCTATCTTTAATGGTTTCCCAACTTGCCAAAATGCAGAAAGGCAATAAAAAAGCTGAAAGAACAACAAAAAGAATAGAAATACCATCAACACCCATATGATAGCTGATGCCACCACCTAACCAATTGAATTTTTCAACCATTTGGAAATGTGGATTTTTATTATCAAACCCTGCCCAAATAACTAAAGAAATTACAAAAACAAATACAGTCGTAAAAAACGCTACATTACGTATATTACGTTTTGCTACTTCACTATCGTCTTTAATAAATAAAATCAAAACCACACCAACAAGTGGCAAAAATGTAACTGTAGAAAGAATAGGCCAGTCGGTCATCAGTTAAAACTCCCGATCATCATCCACGTGATGAGCGCTGCAACACCAATCAGCATCACAAATGCATAGTGATAGAGATAACCTGTCTGCATCCGAACAACTTTATTTGTAATATCAACAATGCGTACAGCAATACCATTTGGTCCCAACCCATCAATAATCTTACCGTCACCTATTTTCCAAAAAAAGCAGCCAATTCCCAAAGCAGAACGGACAAACAAAATATTATACAATTCATCAAAATACCATTTATTATAAAGAAAACGATACAATGCAGGCATTAACTCAGCCAGCTTCTTCGGAATTGAAGGAAAACGAATATAGAATAGATAAGCTAAAATAAATCCAAGAACCATTGCTGTAAATGGCGACCATTTTACCCAATTCGACACATCATGTGCCTCATGAAGAATATGGTTATGACTGCCCGTAAACAATGCTCCCTTCCAAAAGGTATCATAGCAATCACCAAAAAAGTAAGGTTGAAAAATCGCACCGGCAAACAATGCTCCGATAGATAAAACAAACAATGGAATCAACATAACTGGAGCTGATTCATGAACATGATGCATGACATCAACCGTTGCACGCGGTTTTCCATGAAATGTCATAAAAATGAGCCGCCAAGAATAAAAACTTGTCAATAAAGCAGATACAACAAGAAGCCAAAAAGCATATCCTGAAGCAATATTATGCGATGCAAAAGCAGATTCTATAATCGCATCCTTTGAAAAAAAACCTGCTGTCCCCAAAAAGGTTCCCGGAATTCCAACACCCGTTAATGCAATGGTGCCTATAATCATCATCCAATAAGTTGCTTTAATATATTTACGCAACCCTCCCATTTTTCGCATATCTTGCTCATCAGATACCGCATGAATTACAGAACCCGCACCAAGAAATAATAATGCTTTAAAAAAAGCATGTGTAAAGAGATGAAAAACTGCTGCTCCATACGCTCCAACGCCTAAAGCAACAAACATATAACCAAGCTGCGAACATGTGGAATAAGCAATAACGCGCTTTATATCATTTTGTACCAGCCCCACAGTTGCTGCAAAAAACGCTGTCGTTGCTCCAATAATAACAATCACTGTTAAAGCCATCGAAGAAAGTTCAAAAATTGGAGACATACGTGCAACCATAAAAACACCAGCTGTTACCATTGTTGCAGCATGAATGAGTGCAGATACAGGTGTAGGCCCCTCCATCGCATCTGGAAGCCATGTATGCAAAAGGAATTGCGCTGACTTACCCATAGCACCAATAAATAAAAGAAGACATGTAACAGTAATCGCTGCCTGTCCATTAAGCTGCCAACCCAAAAATGTCATTTCTTGTATAAAATTATTGTCCGCAGCCTTTGCAAAAATAGAGGAAAAATTAACTGACTGAAATAAAACAAAAATACTGAAAATTCCTAAAAGAAAACCGAAATCTCCAACACGATTAACCACAAAAGCTTTCATTGCTGCCTTGTTAGCAGAATCCCGTTGAAACCAAAAACCAATCAGCAAATAAGACGCAAGTCCAACACCTTCCCACCCAAAAAACATTTGGACTAGATTATTGGCCGTCACCAACATAAGCATCATAAATGTAAACAAAGAAAGATAGGAAAAAAAACGAGGCCTTGAAGGATCATGATGCATATAACCAATTGAATAAATATGCACCAATGCTGAAACACTATTGACCACAACAAGCATAACAGCTGTCAATGTATCAACATGCAATGACCAATGAAAATTTAACTCACCTACAGTTATCCAATGTAATACCGATATATCAACTGCTGGAGTATTACCAACAGCAATATTTAAAAAAGCTACCCATGATAATGCAGCAACAACAACCATAAAACTACATGTTGTCAACTCACTCGCGCGAGCTCCTATTGTTTTTCCACATGTAGCAGCAATTAAAAACCCCAAAAACGGAAGAAAGACGATTGCATAATACATCACTCATCAGCCTTTCATCATATTAACATCTTCAACCGCAATAGAACCACGATTACGGAAAAAAACAACAAGAATCGCTAAACCAATTGCAGCTTCAGCAGCGGCCACTGTCAAAATAAATAACGCGAATATCTGACCAACTAAATCATGAAGAAATGCTGAAAACGCAACAAAATTGAGATTGACTGAAAGCAATATAAGCTCAATCGACATAAGAATAATAATCACATTTTTTCTATTTAAAAAAATACCGAAAATACCAATTGTAAACATCATGGCAGAAACAGTGAGATAATGAACAATATCAATATGCATGATGATCTTTCCACTAGATACCTTTGCCAGATTCAACTTTTTTGATTTCGATTGCATTTTCTGCTGTCCTAGCAACCTGCGCTGCAATCGATTGCCGTTTTACACCCGATTTATGGCGGAGAGTCAAAACAATAGCACCAATCATTGCAACCAATAAAATCATCCCAGCAATTTGAAAATAAAAAACATAATCCGTATAAAGAATATCTCCTAAAGCCTGTGTATTTGTGCGTTGTTCTAAATCTGGCATTGGTTGTGCAGTATGCGTTTTTAAAATTGGAGAAAATCGGCTACCAACAAACACAACAATGAGCTCTACAACAATAATAATACCAACAATAGCACCAATAGGAGCATATTGAAGTGCACCACTTTTCAATTCAGCAAAATCGACATCAAGCATCATAACCACAAACAAAAACAAAACGGCCACAGCACCAACGTAAACAACCAGCAAAAGAAGCCCTAAAAATTCTGCTCCTACGAGCAAAAACAAAGCTGAAGCATTAAAAAACGCTAATATTAAAAATAAGACTGAGTGAACTGGATTACGTGCTGCAACAACAATAACGGCACTTACCAGCATCATAAAAGAAAATAGATAGAAAAATGCCGCCGCTAGACCTGTTAGCATGGGCTTCCCCTCAATTAACCAAACAAATTGGCATGAAAACTCATACCAGATTACAATTTATCGGATAAATTATCCGACCACTCACAACGATACACTTAACGATAAGGTGCATCTATCAATATATTACGGGCGATTTCTCGTTCCCAGCGATCTCCATTACTCAAAAGCTTTTCTTTATCATAATAAAGCTCTTCACGCATTTCCGTCGCAAACTCAAAATTCGGCCCCTCTACAATAGCATCAACCGGACAAGCTTCTTGACAAAAACCACAATAAATACACTTAACCATATCAATGTCATAACGAATAGTTCTACGTGTGCCGTCATTGCGCCGGGGTCCTGCTTCAATTGTAATAGCTTGCGCAGGACAAATTGCTTCGCACAATTTGCATGCAATACACCGTTCTTCACCATTTGGATAGCGACGTAAAGCATGCTCACCACGAAACCGTTCCGAAACAAATCCCTTTTCATAAGGGTAGTTAATCGTAGGCTTTGGCGAGAAAAACTGACGCATTGCCAAGAAAAAGGCACTCACAAATTCCAACAGAAGAAGTGACTTTGCTGCCTGCATAAGACCTGACATATAAAACATCCTTTTAAGAAAAACCAGTATATTTTAAGAAAGCAGCAGTCATCACAACCATTGCCAACGAAATAGGAAGAAATATTTTCCAACCAAGCCTCATTAACTGGTCATAGCGATAACGCGGCACAAAAGCTTTAACTATTGCAAACCCAAAAAAGACAAAACAAACCTTTAAGATAAACCAAATAACACCAGGAATCCAATTAAGCCACCAAACATCTAAAGGAGGTAACCAACCACCTAAAAATAAAATAGTTGCCAACGCACACATTAAAACGATAGCAACATATTCACCAAGGAAAAAAAGCATATAAGGTGTCGAAGAATATTCAACCATGTGACCAGCAACAAGCTCAGATTCTGCTTCGACCAAATCAAAAGGAGGACGATTTGTTTCTGCAAGTGCAGAAATAAAAAATATAATAAACATTGGAAAAAGAACCAACCAATTCCAATCCAGAAAGCTATTAAAAGGTAAACCCAAATGCGTTCCCAGCCCATGACTTTGTTCGCGAACAATCGTTGTGAGATCCAATGAACCACTTACTAAAATAACCGTCACAAGAACAAAACCAATTGAAACTTCATAAGAAACCATTTGCGCTGCCGAACGAAGTGCCCCTAAAAAAGGATATTTCGAATTTGATGCCCAACCTCCCATAATCACACCATAAACCTCAAGAGACGAAATAGCCAAAATATAAAGTAAACCAATATTAATATGAGCAACTTCCCAACCTTCATTAACCGGAACAACCGCCCAAGTTGACAATGCAAGCGTGGCAGAAACAAAAGGCGCTAAAAGGAAAACGCCTTTATTAGCACCAGAAGGAATGATAGGCTCCTTAAGAGCAAATTTAATCAAATCAGCAAAAGACTGAAACAAACCCCACGGACCAACAACATTTGGACCACGTCGTAGTTGTACGGCCGCCCAGATTTTCCTATCTGCATAAAGAAGATAAGCAATCAAAAGCAACAAAAGAACCAAGAGAAGAAGCGTTTTTCCAACAACAATCAGCAATGGTAACAGCCAAGTTATAAAGAAATCGTACATAATTATCCTTTTTTCCTCCGCCCTTACTTGCTCAATTCCATCACACGACTCTTTGCAAGAGATGAACATTCGGCCATAACTGCAGAAGCACGCGCTATCGGATTTGTCAAATAAAAGTCTTTAATAACAGAAGAAAATGCCTGTGTCCCCAGAACAACTATCTGTGAACCAAGCAATTGCAGATCACTTATACACGAAGGTGCTATATCATCAATAGCACAAAAATGTGGAAAATCACGAAACAAATTCTGTCTTAATTGAGATAATGAATCAAAAGGCAGTTTTTTTCCTAAAATATCAGATAAAGCACGCAAAATGGCCCAATCTTCCTTGGCTTCCCCTGGAGCAAAACCAGCACGGTTTGTCATTTGTACTCGGCCTTCTGTATTAACATAAATCCCTGATTTTTCAGTATAAGCTGATGCTGGCAAAATCACATCAGCAGCATGTGCACCATCATCGCCATGACTGCCAATATAAATTGTGAAAGCCTTGTTATTGATTAACTCCACTTCATCAGCACCAAGCAAAAATAAGACTTCACAAGTTTCAACAATATTTTGCGTCCCAAGTTCAGAAGTGAAACCAATATCCAATCCCCCAACAATCGACGCTGCATTATGAAGAATTCCAAATCCATTCCATTCTTCATTCACAGCATCAACAATATCGGCTAATTTTGCAAGACTTTTTAAAACAGATAAACCTTCACTACCTAAAACAGCTCCTTCTCCTATAAGAATGATCGGTCTCTTCGCCTCTTTCAGTACATTAAAAAATGCATTTTCTCCACGAATAAGTGCATTCAAAACATCAGTACCCGCTCCAAGATAAGAATACGGATAACGTAAGTTTACCTGCTCTCCGATTAATGCAATTGGAAACTTCCCCATTCTTTGACGCTTTAAAATACGTGCGTTTAAAACAGCAGCCTCAGCACGTGGATTAGAACCCACGATAAGCAATGCATCCGCTTTCTCAATACCTGCAATAGTTGGATTAAAAACATAACTCGAACGCCCCAATTCAGGTGATAAAGCCATCCCTCTTTGACGACAATCAAAAAGCTGTGAGCCCAATGAAGTTAGCAATGTTTTAAGCGCATACATTTCTTCAACAGACGCAAGATCCCCAGCAATTGCACCAATTTTATTTGCCGAAGTCTTAGAAATCGCCAATTTAATTTTAGAAAAAGCCTCGGACCAACTTGCAGACTGAAGCCTTCCATCTTTACGAACGTACGGCCTATCAAGCCGCTGAGTACGCAATCCATCCCAAATAAAACGCGTCTTATCAGAAATCCACTCTTCGTTTACATCTTCATTCACACGCGGCATAATCCGCATAACTTCACGACCACGACTATCAATGCGGATAGCGCTCCCAAGTGCATCCATCACATCAATTGATTCTGTTTTAATCAATTCCCATGGACGTGCATGAAATGCATAAGGCTTTGAAGTCAAAGCACCTACAGGACAAAGATCAATAACATTTCCCTGTAACTCAGACGTCATCGCTTTTTCAAGATATGTTGTAATTTCAGCATCTTCACCACGACCAATCAAACCAAGTTCCGAAATACCTGCAACTTCCGTCGTAAAACGAACACAACGTGTACAGTGAATACACCGCGTCATAACAGTTTTTACAAGCGGACCAATATATTTATCTTCTACAGAACGCTTATTTTCTGCATAACGAGAACAATCACGCCCATAAAACATAGCTTGATCTTGAAGATCGCATTCACCACCTTGATCGCATACAGGGCAATCTAACGGATGGTTGATGAGAAGAAACTCCATAACACCTTCACGAGCTTTTTTCACCATCTCTGTATTGGTAAATATTTCAGGTGCTTCACCATTGGGTCCCAACCGTAAATCACGAACCCCCATAGCACAAGAAGCCTGAGGCTTTGGAGGGCCACCTTTGACCTCAACCAAACACATGCGACAATTTCCAGCAATTGATAAAGATTCATGAAAGCAAAAACGTGGCACCTCAACACCTGCAGCCTCAGCGGCTTGAAGTAGTGTATAATAGTCAGGAACTTCAATTTCTTTACCATCAACTTTGATATTTATCATCATCAATTCAGCCCGCGGATAATCTATCTAAACCTGCATTCTATCGTTCTAGAACAAAACTTTTATTCAAGTGCTTCTAAAGCAATATTTTTGCTTTGAACTGCATTTCGCGTATAATCATCAATCCTCTGCTCAATTTCTGAACGAAAATTACGTATCAACCCCTGTATCGGCCACGCTGCAGCATCACCAAGAGCGCAAATAGTATGTCCTTCAACCTGTGTGGAAACTTCAAATAGGAGATCAATCTCACGCTTTTGTGCCTTTCCCTCAACCATACGTCCCAAAAGACGCATCATCCAACCGGTACCCTCGCGACATGGCGTACACTGCCCACAGCTTTCATGTTTAAAAAAAGCTGCTATACGCCAAATCGCCTTAATAATATCGGTTGACTTATCCATAACAACCATACCACCCGTACCAAAAGAAGATCCAACATCACGCATTCCATCAAAATCCATAATTGCATCCACCATATCCTCTCCGCGAACCACTGGGCAAGAAACCCCGCCTGGAATAACTGCTAAAAGGTTACCCCATCCGCCACGAATACCACCTGCGTGTTTTTCAATCAATTCACGGAAAGAAATACCCATAGCTTCTTCAAATGTACAAGGCGCATTCACATGCCCAGAAACCATAAATAATTTTGTTCCCACATTGTTAATACGACCAATCGATGAAAACCACGAAGCACCACGACGTAAAATCGTTGGAACAACTGCTATAGATTCAACATTATTAACTGTTGTTGGACAACCATACAAACCCATATTAGCGGGGAATGGAGGCTTGAGCCGAGGTTGTCCTTTTTTGCCTTCAAGACTTTCAAGAAGAGCTGTTTCTTCACCACAGATATAAGCACCAGCACCATGATGCACAACAATATCGCAAGCATGTCCATGTTTGGTCTTTTTGCCAAGCAAACCGGCATCATAACATTCATCAATTGCAGCCTGAAGCGCTTCACGCTCACGAATATATTCACCACGAACATAGATAAAAGCAACATTTGCTCCCATAGCAAAAGTCGCAATCACACACCCTTCAATTAAAGTATGAGGATCATGCCGTAAGATATCACGATCCTTACATGTTCCCGGTTCTGATTCGTCTGCATTCACCACCAAATAGTGTGGCCGACCATCAATCTTTTTAGGCATAAAAGACCACTTCATACCTGTAGGAAAACCTGCACCACCACGGCCACGCAAACCTGAAGCCTTCACTTCATGAATGATCCAATCACAACCCTTTTCAACAATTGCCTTGATACCATCCCAATGCCCACGAGACATTGCAGCTTTCAACGATTTATCTTTTAAACCATAAATATTGGTGAAAATGCGATCTTTATCAGCCAGCATATCCGACCCTTTTCTCTATCATCGATAGTATTATGAGCATTTTCTTAAATTCAATCCTTAACATCTTTTCAAGATTTTCTACGTCTACTAAGATGTTTGCACAATGGATAAGCAGTAGACAACCCCATCAACTAAAGCAATATTTATCCTGCTTTCATTTCTTTATCACTCTTTTTCTTTGAAGTTTTAAAGACTTCTTTTCCCCTATGTCTTCCTCAATCAAAGAAGTTAAACCGTTTATAGGCTCCGATGATTTACGGCTATTTTGCGGACCCACAGCTATATCAGCTCCCCTACCGGCCTTAAATGCATCAATAATTTCCTCAAGACGCTCAGCTGTGAGATCCTCATAAGTATCTCTAAAAATCATAACCATTGGGGCATTAACACAGGCGCCAAGACATTCTACTTCTTCCCATGATAATGTTCCATCCTGATTCGTAACAAAAGGCTCTTGATGAATTTTCTTCTGACAAACTTTAATCAATTCACTAGAACCACGTAGCATGCAGGGGGTTGTACCACAAACTTGAACATGTGCCTTTGTTCCAACTGGCTTAAGCTGGAATTGGGTATAAAAAGTTGCAACTTCTAAAACACGAATATAAGCCATGGAAAGTATCTGAGCAATATGTTCAATTGCAGCACGCGTTACCCAGCCCTCTTGTTCTTGGGCACACATCAACAAAGGAATGACGGCGGATTGTTCACGCCCTACAGGGTACTTTTTTATGGTATTTTGCACCCAAATCTGATTTTCTTTTGTAAAAGAAAATTCGACTGGTTGGTGGACATCATCTGCAAGACGGCGCACAGACATTAGCGATCAATCTCCCCAAAAACAATATCAATCGAACCCAAAATAGCTGTAGCATCTGCCAGCATATGACCTCGCGTTAAAAAATCCATAGCTTGAAGATGAGCAAAGCCAGGAGCACGTAACTTAATACGATAAGGCTTATTGGTTCCATCAGAAATAAGATAAACACCAAATTCACCTTTCGGAGCTTCTACAGCGACATAAACTTCACCAGGAGGAGTGTGAAAACCTTCCGTATAAAGTTTAAAATGATGAATAAGCGCTTCCATTGAACTTTTCATTTCACTACGCTTGGGTGGGACAATTTTACGATCCAAACTCGCAACAGGCCCATGTCTCTCAGTGCCAAGCAAACGATTTACGCATTGACGCATAATGGCCGCTGATTGACGCATCTCTTCCATACGAATGAGATAACGATCATAACAATCGCTATTCTTACCTACAGGAATATCAAATTCCATTTCATCATAACATTCATAAGGCTGGCTTTTACGCAAATCCCATGACACACCAGCTCCACGAATCATTACGCCGGAAAAACCACGCGCCCAAGCCTCATCAATGCTCACCACACCGATATCTACATTACGCTGCTTAAAAATCCGATTCGGCGTGATAAGCGCATCAAGATTACCAAGAGCAATAAGAAATGGATCAATAAAATTACCAATATCTTCAATTAAAGACTCTGGTAAATCTTGATGCACACCTCCAGGACGAAAATAATTCGCATGAAGACGCGCACCACATGCACGCTCATAGAAAATCATCAATTTTTCACGTTGCTCAAAACCCCAAAGCGGAGGAGTCAAAGCACCCACATCCATTGCCTGAGTTGTTACATTAAGCAAATGATTAAGAATACGCCCAATTTCAGAAAACAGAACTCGAATCAGCTGCCCTCTTTTAGGAACTTCAACACCCAACAATTTCTCAATAGCAAGCACAAAAGCATGCTCCTGATTCATAGGCGCAACATAATCCAAACGATCCAGATAAGGCCCCGCTTGAAGGTAAGTTTTTGTTTCCATCAATTTTTCGGTACCGCGATGCAATAATCCAATATGCGGATCTACACGCTCAACAACTTCACCATCCAATTCCAGAACCATACGCAAAACACCATGCGCGGCAGGATGCTGTGGACCAAAATTAATATTAAAGTTCCGGACATTGATCTCAGCCACAATCAACCCCCTTGATTTTCTGAACATGCTCCAATTTGAATACTAACAAAGCTCTACCTACTATGCCGTAAAAACAACCACCAACTCCATGCAAACGATCCATATGCCATATGTAAGCATATGCTATCCTTTGCCCAAAAAATACTTATTCACCTAAAGTTTCCACTACATTAATACTGTATTTATCATTTCCAACATCATTTTTCACTTATCGGCTTTTCATTACATGGAGGAATACACTCTGTCCCTTCCCAAGGTGAAAGAAAATCGAAATTGCGCATTTCCTGTCGAAGAACGACAGGCTCATAAATCACCCGCTTTTCTTCATTATCATAACGGCATTCAACAAACCCCGTAACAGGAAAATCTTTGCGCAGAGGATATCCTTCAAACCCATAATCCGTTAAAATGCGTCTTAAATCCGGATGTCCTGAAAACAAAATACCATACATGTCATATGCCTCACGCTCATACCATTCTGCCCCAGGAAAAATCGAGCAAACAGAAGCAACAGGAATATTTTCATCAGTACGCACTTTAACACGTAACCGCAGATTCTGACGAGGAGACAATAAGTGATAGGAAACATCAAAGCGTTTGTCACGAGAAGGATAATCAACACCGCTAATATCTATAATATTAATAAACTGACAGCGAGAATCATCACGTAAAAACAGTAAAACATCAGTAATTGCATCAAGACGCGATATAATAGTCAATTCGCTAAACGCAAATACACTCTCTTCCAGCTTACTCCCCAATTTCTCTTTCAAATAGGAATCAAGCTCAATCAATGATTCACTCATCATTACAAAGCCTTTATCGCTCTATAGATCCGGTACGACGGATTTTCTTTTGCAACAATAATATACCATACAACAACGCTTCCGCTGTAGGAGGACACCCTGGGACATAAATGTCCACCGGCACTATACGATCACAACCACGCACAACCGAATAAGAATAATGGTAATATCCACCACCATTTGCACACGACCCCATAGAAATGACATAACGAGGTTCAGGCATCTGATCATAAACTTTACGCAAAGCAGGTGCCATCTTATTGGTTAAAGTACCAGCAACCACCATCACATCTGATTGTCTAGGTGAAGCACGCGGTGCATACCCAAAACGCTCATTATCATAGTGAGGCATTGAGCACTGCATCATCTCAACAGCACAACAAGCCAAACCAAAACTCATCCACATCAATGAGCCAGTACGCGCCCAAGTCACCAAAGCATCTACCGAAGTTACCAAAAAGCCTTTATTTCCCAACTCAGCATTAATATCACAGAAAAATTGATCTTTAGAACCTAATAACTCGCCCGTATTTGGATCAATAATCCCTTTTGGTTTTGGAGCAACAACCGTTGAATTATTAAAGATCAATCCCATTCGAGAGCTCCTTTTTTCCATTCATATATAAATCCGATCGTCAAAACCGCTAAAAATACAATCATCGACCAAAAACCGAACATGCCTATAGAGCCAAAAGAAACAGCCCAAGGAAAAAGAAAAGCAACTTCAAGATCAAAAATAATAAATAAAATTGAAACGAGATAAAATCGAATATCAAACTTCATACGAGCATCATCAAACGAATTAAATCCGCATTCATAAGCTGATAATTTTTCAGGATCAGGAGCACGATATGCCACAATATAGGGTATAACCAAAAGAATCCCAACAATAACTGCTGAAATAACAATAAAAATTAATACCGGTAAATAAGAGCTCAATAAATGAGTCATAATCTTCTTCCGCCTTAATGAAGTGCTTGAATTAACGTAATCATTCAATATTGTCTAGATCAAAATTATTTAGATCAAACATATACAATATATACGTTGTAACGGCCACTTCATTACCCCCTACTCGAACAGCCCCAAAAGCATGCCGCGCAACATTTTTCTTATCGGCATAGGTACCGCAGAGCAAAGGAAGACGCAAGCCCCTATCCTAATAAACTATATGGAAAAAGAGAAAAACACGTTCTATATAGAATCCTAAAACCGTTGTGCGACCTACAAAGAAAAAGCAATATACAAATTAAGATGTTTCTATCACGAGAAAAAATAAAATGGCGCGAGTGACGGGGCTCGAACCCGCGACCTCCGGCGTGACAGGCCAGCACTCTAACCAACTGAGCTACACCCGCGCATCTTCTTCAAACCAATTTAAATTGGTATAAGTGGTCGTGTAAGGGGTTCATTCGTTTCTGTCAAGCGGTCTTAAGCGTTTTTTTCAAAATTCAAACAAACAACGTATTTATTTTTGCATTGTGTTTATTTCTGTATTTTTATTCTTGCGTTTGAAAAAAAAATTTCCTAATAGAGTGCTTGTCCAATTATTAGGTTATTGCATTGGGCGATTAGCTCAGCTGGTAGAGCGCCTCGTTTACACCGAGGATGTCGGGAGTTCAAGTCTCTCATCGCCCACCATTTTTTACTTCATATATTTAGTCTTGCAGCTTATACTTTTAAGGTTAAGGGTATTAGAGCCATTTCTAAAACCATCAAATATCTTTAATGGCATCGTAATATTTACTGGATCTGTTTGTAAAAACATCTTCATTAGGACATTTTTGAAATGTCTATATATAACGCCATGACTGAAAAAACTTACACAAACAATTGTGTATATCTCTTAAAAATCCACCTAATACCAATCAACTAAGTGTCGAATTATAAACTACATCTCAAAATTAAATGCCGCTCAATTCACCCTTCTTGTCCTTGAACAAACAAGCACTCTTAACACCCAAATAGCATTTGAAACATATAAAATTTCATACATCTGAGAGAAATAGCAATTCAATGTAATTCAACAATATGCAGTAAAAACAATGAGAAGCGCTAAGACTTTTTTTCTATGGGGAAATATTGCACATACATTACAAAGATCATGCTGTTGGTGTCCTTGTAAATTTCATTATTTCTCGACGAATAAATTAATTAAAATAAACGCTGCAAAAATTCATAAAGAGTGAATTATACATTTTTAAAATCAAGATACTTTCCATCTATAAATATACTCTATATAGCCTATCAAATAGCTTTGGAGATATTCTTATGTCAAATACACTAACAGTACCGATTGTTCCTATTTATCCTATAACAAGAATGTTAAAGCAATTTTTTCTTATTATTGTCTTAGCGTTTTTAGTACCATTTCTAAGTGGTTGCGGATTTAATACAATACCAACATATGAAGAAAAAGCACATGCTGCATGGAGCGAAGTGCTCAATCAATATCAGCGCCGTACAGATCTTATTCCTAATCTCGTAGAAACTGTCAAAGCTTATGCTTCCCATGAGCAAGCCGTACTTACTGACGTTGTTGAAGCACGTGCAAAAGTAACGCAACCAAACATTAATGCCGATATGTTAAATAATCCGCAAGCTATGCAACAATATCTCGATAATCAAGCAAATTTATCGAGTGCACTTTCACGCCTTATGGTTGTTGTTGAAAAATATCCTGATCTCAAAGCGAATCAAAACTTTCTTGCACTCCAATCACAATTAGAAGGAACTGAAAATCGTATTTCTGTTGCTCGCCGTGATTATATTGAAGCAGTGCGTGCATACAATACTGCACTTAAAACAATGCCAACAATGATTTGGGCGAAATTATGGTTTCGCGATGCCAAACCTATGCAAACATTTACTATTGATAGTAATGCCCAACAAACACCGAAGGTCAATTTCAATTAATGGTACCTTTCCGCCATTCTATTCAATGTAGTGTCTTCTCATATTTGTGGGCTTTCATAAGCCTTCTGTGTTGGGTCGTTACATTGAATAGTTCTGCTTACTCGCAAATTCAATTCCCCCCTCTAACTGGTCGTATCAATGATGCTGCTCATTTGCTCGATTATGCAACAATACAAAGCCTAACGAAAAAACTGGCTACGCTAGAAAAAAAATCAGGGGATCAAATTGTCGTTGTAACTGTTCCTACCCTTTCAGGTATTGACATAGAAACTTATAGTAATTCCCTTTTTCGCAAATGGGCCTTAGGTCAAAAACAAATCAATAACGGCGTGCTACTTGTCGTTGCACCAAACGAACGCGAAGTGCGTATTGAAGTAGGTTATGGTTTAGAAGGAGAGTTAACAGATGCAATTTCTTCAGTCATTATTCATAGCCTTATCCTTCCTAACTTTCGCGAAAAAAATCATCAAAAAGGAATCGTAGAAGCAGTTAATGCGCTTATCAATATCATTACAGGAAATGATTCTGATTTTACCTCTCGAATCAAATTACAAGCTAAAAATCTTGAAGTAAAACGTAAAAAAGCTGAAAAAGAAGAAATGATAGCAAATGCAGTTATATTTTTAATTTTTTTTACAATGCTTGGTTTACCTCTGTTAGCAATGATTTTTGGTCAAAAAGTAGGTCCTCAAAAATATCGCTGGATGGGTATTGTTTTTACACTCTGGTTTATCGGCTATACTGGTGGCAGACGCTATGATGGAGGTTTCAGAAAACGCTCAAATGACCGTGGATTCAGAGGTGGTGGTGGAACATCAGGTGGTGGGGGAGCATCGGGAAAATGGTAAAATAACCTCATAAATCGAGATTATATTTTGATTTGTACAACAAACTTGCTTATCGTAAAATTTACAACCACAATGTTGCAACCACCATGAACAGTAAATAATGTAGAAGCTTAGCTCCATCAAATTCAATTCATAGCTTTAATATAACATATACCTACGAACAATAGAGCATCAGATCTGTGATAAACATTAAAAGAAGCACGTAAAAAATGAGAGTAAAACTATTTCAATTTATAAAAAATAATTCATTTAAAACAATGTGATAATAGAAATTTGTAATATAAATTCTAAAAAATACGTTTTTCGACTAATTATGGAAAGTTAATGATATAATATACCATAACTGGAATAAGAGGATCTATTGCCAACTTAATATAAAGTATCTAGCCAACTTTAGAAGAAAATTGCGTTCTTTTCCAATTTATTACGCAAATTGTTACATACTTATTTTATTATACACCGATCATAAAGAAAGTGATTTCTTTCAACTAATAACAATCTTAGACAATTAAACCTCTTTGCAGAAAAAAAAGAAAAATATAAATATCTTTCTTTTCTATTGCAATTCTAACGCACAAACCAATATCTTGTTATGTTCATTACTTTTACTGACAACAAAATATTCCTCTAACATAAATAATACTGATGACTCTCAACTTGCAACATACTGATCGAGATCACTTATCGTATAATTTTAAAACAAACCACCGCGCACCACCTGTTGAATGGAAAATAAGTGATAAATTGGTAGAATATCCTGAAGCACTACACTATATGCAAGAGCGCGTAGACAGTATTTCTGCCGAAACCGCGCATGAACAAGTTTGGCTTCTCGAGCATCCATCCCTTTATACAGCTGGCACAAGCGCTAAAAAGAAAGATCTTTTAGCACCCAATTTGTTTCCTGTTTATGAAGCTGGGCGGGGTGGTGAATTTACATATCACGGTCCAGGACAGCGTATCGCCTATATTATGCTTGATCTGAAACGCCGTAAACAAGACATACGCGCTTTTATTAGTGCATTAGAACAATGGATCATAGAAACGCTTGCACAATTTAATATTAAAGGCGAACGCCGTAAAGATCGGGTTGGCGTATGGGTCATACGACCAGATCGCTCACCAATAAACGGACTACCAGCCGAAGATAAAATTGCTGCAATTGGTATCCGTATGCGCAAATGGGTAAGCTTTCATGGAATTGCTATCAATGTCGATCCTGACTTATCCCACTACTCAGGTATCGTTCCCTGTGGAATTGCAAATCATGGTGTAACCAGCTTACTTGATTTAGGTTTACCCATAACAATGCATGACGTCGACATTGCTATGAAACAAGCCTTCGAAACAATTTTTGGTCCAACAATTGATGTTCCCTGAGTGCATTGATTTTTAAATAAAAAACAGGCATAAAAATCATTTGGATTAAAAGTTTATTTTTAAAAACCTTAATTTGGATAGATAACTGAACGCTATGAGCGATAACAACAAGGATCTTTTTAGTATTTTAAGTAATACTCAATCTCGTATGGGAATGAAAACAAAAAATCAGCAAACTCCTGTGAACGCACAAACAGTACCTTCGCCAACACCTGTATCTGCCTCAAAAAACAATACAGGAGAAAGTGGCTATAATGCTTTATCTATACGGGTTCTTGAAGGTTTAGAGCCTGTACGTTTGCGGCCAGGCATGTATATCGGTGGAACAGATAGCAAAGCACTCCACCATTTATTTGCTGAAATCATCGATAATGCAATGGATGAAGCTGTTGCTGGTTATGCTGACTTAATTGATGTATCATTGGATGGGAACGGTTATTTAACGGTTACAGATAATGGACGTGGCATTCCCGTTGAAAATCATCCGCAAATGCCAGATAAGTCTACTCTTGAAGTCATTATGACACAGCTCCATTCAGGTGCAAAATTTGATGGAAAAGCTTATCAGACCTCTGGAGGATTACACGGCGTAGGTATTTCTGTAGTCAATGCTCTTTCTGACGATATGGAAGTTGAAGTAGCACGAGAGCGCAAACTGTATCGCCAACGCTTCTCACGTGGTATTCCCCAATCTGGATTAGAAAATTTAGGTGATGTTTATAACCGTCGTGGAACGCGTGTTCGCTTTCATCCTGATAGTGAAATTTTTGGCAACAAAATAACTTTTGAGCCAGAAAAAATTTATAAGATGGCGCGCTCTAAGGCTTACCTTTTCGGTGGCGTAAAGATTCGCTGGAGTTGCGATCCTTCAATACTTGAAGGCGTAAAAAATATTCCCGAAAAAGATGTTTTTCATTTTCCAGATGGACTTAAAGATTATTTATTATCGTTATTGGAAAATGAATATCGGGTAACAGCTGAAGTTTTTTCTGGTAAAACAAATCAACGTGGTGCTCATGGTTCAGTTGAATGGGCGATAGCTTGGCACGGTGGAGATGCCAATGTACAATCTTACTGTAATACAATTCCTACTGGAGAAGGTGGAACGCACGAAACAGGACTTCGACAAGCTCTTCTGCGTGGATTAAAAGCTTATGCTGAATTAATAGGGAATAAACGTGCTGCTATCATTACTGCCGATGATGTTATGATCTCAACGGTTGCAATCCTATCAGTTTTTATCCGAGAACCTGAATTTGTTGGACAAACTAAAGATCGATTAGCCACACTCGAAGCATTACGCATCGTCGAAAATGCAATACGCGATCCTTTCGATCATTGGCTTGCTAATTCTCCACAGGAAGCAACAAAACTTCTTGATTGGGTTGTAGAACGAGCTGAAGAACGCGTTAAACGACGCCAAGACAGAGAAATAAATCGAAAAACTGCTGTGCGTAAATTGCGTCTCCCCGGAAAACTAGCAGATTGCAGCCAAAATTCTGCTACCGGTGCTGAGCTATTTATCGTTGAAGGTGATTCTGCTGGAGGATCTGCTAAACAAGCACGAAATAGAACAAACCAAGCCATTTTACCTCTTCGTGGAAAAATTTTAAATGTAGCCAGCGCTGCACGCGAAAAGATGAGTGCAAGCCAAACAATTAGTGATCTTATACTTGCTCTTGGATGTGGAACGCGTTCCAAATATCGTGAGGAAGATCTCAGATATGAGCGCATTATTATTATGACAGATGCAGATGTTGATGGAGCTCATATTGCTTCACTCCTAATTACTTTTT
Source organism: Bartonella sp. A05 (assembly GCF_026930145.1). Classification (GTDB taxonomy): domain Bacteria; phylum Pseudomonadota; class Alphaproteobacteria; order Rhizobiales; family Rhizobiaceae; genus Bartonella. The sequence continues at coordinate 207,893 of NZ_JANHOJ010000004.1, forward strand.
TCTTTCAAGAAATGCCTGATCTCATTCGTAATGGACATTTATACCTTGCAGTACCCCCTCTCTACAGAATATCGCAAGGAGGAAAAGTCGCTTATGCCCGTGATGATACCCATAAAGATGAATTGCTAAAAACAGAATTTACTGGAAAAGCTAAAATCGAAATCGGACGATTTAAAGGGCTTGGAGAAATGCGTGCTGAACAGCTTAAAGAAACAACTATGCATCCTCAAAAACGCACACTTCTCCGCATTTCCATCGATGCAATTGAAATGCAAAAAACGAAAGATACAGTAGACAATTTAATGGGAACTAAACCAGAAGCGCGGTTTCGTTTCATTCAAGAAAACTCTACTTTTGTGTATAATTTAGATATTTGATTTTCGAAAATACACCTATCAGGCTACTGCAGCCGCATCTATAACGTGCAATTGTGGACTTACGTTTCCCTTCCAATAATTTAGATTGAGATGACCTGCCAAATGAATCGTGCTTCCGATATTTTCAATAAGAAAGCTACCAAGTGCTGTTCCTACAGCACGAAAAGCTATTCCTTGCAGTTTTTTGCCTTCAATATTGGAAATAGCAAGCTGGAGATGCCCTTTTCCTACTTCGCGTAAATTAATTAACCGATGAGAAGGAAAAACAAAGGTAGGTGTCGTATTTCCCAAACCAAATGGACCTGCTTTTTCAATCATATTAAAGAGATCTGCATTCGCACCAGAAGCAGAAAGACAGCCATCTATTCTGAGAGATTTTTCAGCACGCAACTGTGAAACTATTAAAGAAACTTTTTCTACCAACCATTCTCGAAAAATTTCGATTTTTGTCGACTGGATCGTGATCCCAGCTGCCATGCTATGTCCACCACCCTTTTCTAATAAATTCAATGTAACAGCTTCACGAACAAGTGCCCCTAAATCTATACCGCTAATTGATCGCCCAGATCCTGTACCACTTCCATCTGCTTTCAAAGAAATCACAAAAACAGGACAGCAAAAACGCTCTTTTAAACGAGATGCGAGGAGACCAACAATTCCCTGATGCCATTCTTGATGAGCAAGCACAAGTGACGATGGCATTTCCCCATCTTGATAAACAGAATCAATATAAGCTTCCGCTTGAGCTAATTGCATGCTCTCCATCTTTTGGCGTTCTTGATTAAGCTGATCTAATTGTTCTGCCATTCTATCGGCTTCATTTCTATTATCACAGCAGAGCAAACGTGCCCCTAAAGCCTGATCTCCAATACGTCCTCCGGCATTAATTCTAGGGCCCAACAAAAAACCTAAATGAAAACTATTAAGCGGCTCACCTATACGAGAAATCTTTGCCAAAGCAGCTATTCCAGGATTGTGTAAAAAACGTGCAACCTGAAGTCCTTTAACCACAAAAGCGCGATTAACACCTTGTAACGGAACCACATCACATACGGTAGCCAACGCAACAAGATCAAGCATACTCATAAGATCAGGAAGATCTCCACCATTCCATTTTCGCTTCCGCAATAAATGATTAACCCATACTAATGTAACAAACACCACACCAGCAGCACATAAATGCCCCTGTTCAGATAAATCATCAGGGCGATTAGGATTAACAAGAGCAACAGCCTCTTGATGAATATCCGTCATTTGATGATGATCTAAGACTACAACATCAGCACCTGCGAGCTTAGCAGCCTTCACTGCATTTAGACTATTTGCACCACAATCAACGGTAATAATCAGACTAGCTCCTTCTTGTACCAACATCTCCATTGCCTGTTCATTTGGGCCATAACCTTCAACAACACGATCAGGAATATAAATCCTAACCACTATACCAAAATAACGTAAAAAGCGTGCCAGAAGCGCTGATGAACAAGCACCATCAACATCATAATCACCGAACACAGCAACCTGCTCTTTCTTCATAATGGCTTGAATCAAACGCTCTGCTGCACATTGCATATCCATAAAACTTTCTGGATTAGGCATTAAAGTGCGCAATGTTGGGTTAATAAAACTCATGGCTTCAGATTCATCGACATCTCTTGCCGAAAGAACTCGAGCCAATTGATCTGGTAACCCAAACTTTTGAGAAATAGCACGAGCGTTGTTTATCCCCTGAACATCAAGAGCATCCAACCAAGCTCGACCACAAGCAGAAGATTTAACATTGAGAAAATAACGGAACCGCTGCATTATTACTTTTTGTACAGTAAAAACAGCCTAAAAACAATCAAGAATTAAAAATCAAGCATTCTGTAATCTATAACATCATATTTCAAATATGAACAAATCATCACAGATAAAGGTATTATAATACCTATTGCATAACACATTGTTTTACAAGTTTTATTTTTTCTTGACGCAAATCATAAGACGTTATATCAAACAAAAAACATGTATTCATGTATATTTTGTTGTGACAAAAATTCGCAACACTAAGCAACAAAAAATGCCCTATATTCATATTAAAGGGTTTCAATAGAGGATACTTCTATGGCAACTTTTTCACAAAAGCCAGCTGAAGTGGTAAAAAAATGGGTTATTATTGACGCAGAAAATCTCGTTTTAGGTCGTCTTGCTACACTCGTTGCAAACCGCTTACGTGGAAAACATAAAGCTACTTTTACGCCACATGTCGATGATGGTGATCATGTCATCGTTATTAATGCAAGTAAAGTGGTTCTCACTGGCAAAAAATATACGAATAAAAAATATTATTGGCATACCGGCTACATTGGCGGCATCAAAGAACGTACAGCTCGTCAAATACTTGAAGGTCGTTTTCCTGAACGTGTTGTTGAGAAAGCTGTAGAGCGCATGATTCCTCGTGGTCCATTAGGTCGTCGCCAGATGAAAAATCTACGTGTTTATGCTGGTAGCCAACATCCGCATGAGGCACAACAGCCCGAAGCACTTGATGTCGGTACTCTAAACCGCAAAAACAAAAGGATTGCTTAATTATGGTTGAAATTAATTCCCTTTCTCAACTTGGTGCTGCAACAGGAATTACAGAAGTGAATGAAAATGTTGCTACTGTTCACGTACAAAAGCTTGACTCACAAGGACGCGCTTATGCAACAGGAAAACGTAAAAATGCTGTTGCTCGTGTATGGATAAAACCAGGTTCCGGAAAAATAACCATTAATAATAAAGAGTTCGACACATATTTTGCACGTCCTGTTCTTAGAATGCTGCTTCGTCAACCAATTGTTGCAGCGAACAGAGAAACTCAATTCGATATTGTTGCAACCGTTACTGGTGGTGGTCTTTCTGGTCAAGCTGGTGCAGTGCGACACGGTATTTCCAAAGCTTTAACTTATTATGAACCGGAGCTTCGTGCCATCTTGAAGAAAAATGGCTTTCTTACACGTGATAGTCGTGTTGTTGAACGTAAAAAACACGGTAGAGCTAAAGCGCGTCGTTCTTTCCAATTTTCAAAGCGCTAATTTTAAGTGTTGTAGAACATATAGACCCCGTTTTCAGCGGGGTTTTTTGTTTTAAGAATTGGCAAATAAAGTCACTGTATTGAAAGTGCTCTTTCAGTATCTTTTTTCATCACTATTTATAAAGAAAGTTCCTATAAAGCTTTAGTCTAAAAAGCGCTTCACCATTGTAATAAAGTGAGGAACAGAGATAGGCTTTGACATATATTCTTCACATCCACTTGCACGAATCCGCTCTTCATCGCCTTTCATCGCAAAAGCCGTTACAGCAACAACAGGAATGAATTTAAGTTCTTCATCCGCTTTCAACTGTTTAATAATATCAATCCCTGACACCTCAGGCAATTGAATATCCATAAGAATTAGAGAGGGCATTGATGAACGAGCCAAATCTAATGCAGCTAGGCCATTACGTGTTTCAACAGTTTCATAGCCACTCGCCTCTACGAGATCGCGGAATAATTTCATATTAAGCTCATTGTCTTCCACGATCATGACTTTTTTAGACATCAATATAACTCCACCCTTCTTACATAAAGGGACATATATATAAACCAAAGTGCATTATCACCTAGCTAAAATAAAATGATAAAAAAAATTGTAAAGCATAATAAGCCACACTCGCAATAACCTTCTCTCACTGCTCTTAATAATACAAATTGGCAATGATTTCTTCAGTCCATGAAAATTGAAGCCCAAAATGTTTGTATAATCGATATATTTACCTAATTTACTCCCCGAGAAATAAACTTCCCTATCCAAAATTTCTGCTAAATTGAATAACTTTTTTATAGCAAAACACCTATATAAACACCTACTTTTAAAGGAAACCTAACCCAATAACATTACGTGATTTATACAATAGCTCTATTTTCCAAGTATGTTCCCAATCTACAAAATTGATGTCGCTCTGCAAATTCTAAAATATGATTAATCTAAGAGCAATAAGTGCTAAAATAACAGATTTGCTTTCTTTTCTAGCACTTTTCCTAAAACACAAATAACATGCGCATATTCATTACCTAAAATACGCGCATATTCATTTCTTAACAATTGTCTTTTTGTCTTGTATCACTACGACAGTAAAAATAGCATTTTAAGATTTACCTCTTCCAAAAAACACATCAATAGCTATAAATTTGTAAAAAACAGTACAACAAAATCAAAAATATAGAGTGTAATTTCTATAAAGAGCTATCAAAAACAGAGGCTAAAAATAATAGCGTAATCCCCCAGAAAAACTGGTTCCAGAAAATCCAGCTTTTGTAAGCTTATGCTGATAAGTCAAATCACTGTGAAGCTCTAGATTGGAAGACAATTGTGCATTAATACCCAAACTGGCCTCTAAGGAAGAACCAAAGTCACCTAACTGAAATGAATCTTTAAAATACGCAAACTGTTTATCTTCAAAAATACGTGCAAGATAGAGCTTACCATAAAAAGAAACGGCACGTGCATTTTCTGTAGCTGTAAGAGACTTTGTTAAACGTCCACCAAAAAGCATAATCCACCGATCTGGTTTGCCAATCTCAACATCAAAACCATCAACATCACGAACGGTGTCAAAGAAGAGACTCTGATAAACAAGCTGAATCTGTGGATCAAAAATAAAACCCGCATGTTGTGTTGCAAAAGCCTGCCCCGCAGTCACTGAAGCACTCAATGGCTGTCCCTTCAAGCTTGCCGTTTTTCCCCGCGCAAATGTTGAAACATCACCATTAAACAGGCCATAGGATAAAAGCCCATCCACGTACACGCCCTTGTCATGCTGTATACTAGCATAAGTTGTTAGTGACCATTTTTCAAAAGTACTTTTCTGACTATCTTCAACATTCTGAGGTTCAAGAGATAATCTACCATAAGTCCCCATAACACCAAAAGATGCGATACCATATTTGCCTTCTATCGTTTTCAGCAAAGCACCCGCCTCCAGAGCATTATAAGAAAGATCAGCTCCATAACCGTATTCAAAATCAGACAAATTTGAAGCATAATGGTAACTACCACCATAACCACGTATAAAAAATGCTGGGTTTTTCTCATTTATCAAAAACCCACAGGGATCAGTGCGTACAATTTCCAACCGTTTATTTTGAGTACTAATTTCCATTAAACCAGCATGGAACAAAGCATTAGGTAAAAGAAGATAGGTTGGTACTTGCGGCACAACAGCTCTTACTCTCGTCTCAAAATGGAACTCAGGAGCAGAAAAATTAGCATTAAACTGAGAATGAAAATCATAAACCTCAACTTCTGACTCAGAAATAACAGAAGTAAAACTAAGATTAGCAGAATCAGCTGAAATCTTTGCTACTGAAGTAGAATAAACACTTGAGTCCTCAGCTTTTTGCCCAGAAACATTAAAATCAGCATTGGATTGAGAACGAATATTTGAATTCTCAGTTTCTAAATCAGAACCAGCAGAGACAGAATTAAGATTAGGAGAGCTGCCTGAAAGCCCCGTTACTAAAGCTGTAGGAACAGAATTAGGATGAGAAGATGAATTATAAACCATACGATCTAAACGCGTCTCACCAGAGAC
>NZ_JANHOJ010000005.1 GCF_026930145.1 Bartonella sp. A05
ATAATTGTTGAGGGGCATCTTTGTTATTGAAGGTGTTCCACAAAACAGGGAAATAAAGAGCATGAATGGTCAGAATATCCGCATTCGCTTGAAGGCATTTGATCACCGGATTCTTGATGCATCAACACGTGAGATTGTGTCGACAGCCAAGCGTACTGGCGCTAATGTCCGTGGTCCCATTCCGCTTCCTACGCGGATTGAGAAGTTTACGGTCAATCGTGGTCCGCACATTGATAAGAAGAGTCGTGAGCAGTTTGAGATGCGTACGCATAAGCGTCTTCTTGATATTGTTGACCCAACGCCGCAAACAGTAGATGCACTTATGAAGCTTGATCTTTCTGCTGGTGTGGATGTTGAAATTAAGCTCTGAGGTTTGAGGACAGAAGGAACAAACCCGATGCGTTCAGGTGTAATAGCACAGAAGTTGGGCATGACCCGTATTTATAATGACGCTGGTGAGCATGTGCCGGTAACAGTACTTCGTTTGGAGAATTGTCAGGTTATTGCTCAGCGTACAGTTGAGAAGAACGGTTATACTGCTGTTCAATTAGGTGTAGGTTTTGCGAAGATTAAAAATACTTCGCGAGCTCTTCGCGGGCATTTTGCTAAGGCTTCGATCGAGCCAAAAGCTAAGGTAGTAGAATTCCGTGTTAGTTCCGATAATTTGCTTGATGTTGGTACTGAGATTACAGTGGAGCATTTTGTTCCTGGACAGCGTGTTGATGTAACGGGTACTAGTATTGGTAAAGGTTTTGCTGGTGTTATGAAACGACATAATTTTGGTGGGCATCGCGCTTCGCATGGTAATTCGATTACACATCGCGCTCATGGCTCGACGGGACAATGTCAAGACCCAGGTAAAGTATTTAAAGGGAAAAAAATGGCTGGCCATATGGGGCAGGTGCGTGTAACAACACAAAATATAGAAGTTGTTTCTACGGATGTTGATCGTGGTTTGATTTTGGTTCGTGGGTCTGTTTCGGGCTCTAAAGGTGCTTGGATTTTGGTGCGGGATGCTATAAAGAAGCGACTTCCAGATAATGCGCCAAGACCTGCTGGAGTTCGTCAGCCTGTGAATGCGAAAGTAGAAATAGCTGAGCCGGTGACAGAAGCTTCTGAAGCTGAGAGGGTTGAGTAATGGATCTTATAATTAAAACCCTTGACGGCGATGAGGCCGGTAAATTAAAAGTTTCTGACAATGTTTTTGGTCTTATTCCTCGTGAGGATATCTTGCAGCGTGTTGTTCGCTGGCAGCTTGCTTGTCGTCAACAGGGAACTCACCAGTCGCAGGGGCGTTCTGATGTGTCTCGGACGGGAGCTAAAATGTTTAAGCAGAAGGGGACAGGGCGTGCTCGACATTCATCGGCTCGTGCGCCACAGTTTCGTGGCGGTGGTAAAGCACATGGTCCAGTGATGCGTAGTCATGCGCATAGTCTTCCTAAAAAGGTTCGTGCACTTGGATTACGTCTTGCTTTGTCGGTAAAGCTAAAAACGAATAACTTGATTGTAGTTGACGAATTGAGTATTCCAAATGCTAAAACTAAGGTGCTTTTTGCAAGATTTTCTAAGCTAGGTTTGGATAATGCTTTGTTGATTGGTGGTAAAGAGATTGATATGAATTTCTCTCGTGCGGCATCGAATATTCCTAATATTGATGTCTTGCCGGTTCAGGGGATTAATGTTTATGATATTCTGCGTCGCAGCAAGCTTGTTTTGTCGAAAGCAGCTGTTGAGGTGCTTGAGGAGTGTTTCAAATGACGAACCTTTACCATTATGATGTAATTGTTAGTCCAGTTATTACTGAAAAATCGACTATGATTTCTGAGTATAATCAAGTTGCTTTTAATGTTGCGCTAAAAGCAACAAAACCTGAAATTAAAGCTGCTGTTGAAGCACTTTTTAGTGTTCAGGTCGAGGCGGTTAACACCGTAGTCCGTAAGGGTAAAGTTAAGAGATTTAAAGGCATTGTTGGTCGGCAGAGTGATGTCAAAAAAGCGATCGTGACGTTGGCTAAGGGTCAGTCAATTGACGTTTCGACAGGTCTTTAAGAGGCTCGGAGATAAGAATAATGGCACTTAAGCACTTTAATCCGACTACATCTGGGCAGCGACAGCTTGTTATTGTGGATCGTTCTGGCCTTTATAAAGGTAAGCCTATAAAAGTATTGAGCGAGGGTTTGTCGTCAAAGGGTGGGCGTAATAATCGTGGTCGAGTTACTGCTCGTTTTCAGGGTGGTGGTCATAAACGTAGTTATAGGTTTGTTGATTTTAAACGCCTTAAGCGCGGTATATCTGCGAAGGTTGAGCGTTTAGAATATGATCCAAATCGTACTGCTTTTATTGCATTAATTCGTTATGAAGATGGGCAATTGAGTTATATTCTTGCGCCACAGCGTATTGATATAGGTGATTCTATAATTGCTGGTTTGAATGTTGATGTTAAGCCAGGTAATGCAATGCCTCTTGCTAATATGCCGGTTGGTACAATTATCCACAATGTTGAGATGAAGCCCGGAAAAGGTGGGCAGATTGCTCGATCAGCAGGAACTTATGCGCAATTGGTTGGAAGAGATCAGGGGATGGCGATCCTTCGTCTTAATTCTGGTGAGCAGCGTTTGGTTCCTAGTGCTTGCTTTGCGACTGTAGGTGCAGTTTCAAATCCTGATCATAGTAATATTAATGATGGTAAGGCAGGTCGTTCGCGTTGGCGTGGTAAGCGTCCACATGTTCGTGGTGTTGCTATGAATCCGGTTGATCATCCACATGGTGGTGGTGAGGGTCGCACGTCGGGTGGTCGTCATCCTGTGTCTCCTTGGGGCAAGCCTACGAAAGGTAAGCGTACGCGCTCCAATAAGGCGACTGATAGTTTTATTATGCGTTCGCGTCATCAACGCAAAAAGTAAGAGAGGTAGTCTGAGGTGGTTCGTTCAGTTTGGAAAGGTCCGTTTGTTGACGGCTATCTTCTTGGTAAAGCAGAGAAGGTACGTGCAGGTGGGCGTAATGAGGTTATTAAAATGTGGAGTCGTCGCTCTACTATTTTGCCGCAGTTTGTTGGTTTAACTTTTGGTGTTTACAACGGTAGTAAGCATATACCTGTTTCTGTTTCTGAAGAAATGGTTGGACATAAATTTGGTGAGTTCGCTCCTACTCGGACTTATTATGGACATGGTGCAGACAAGAAGGCGAAGAGGAAATAGGTATGGGCAAGGCTAAGGTTCTGCGCCAGCTTAAGGATAATGAGGCAAGGGCTGTTTCCCGGACAATCCGCGTTAGTCCGCAAAAGCTTAATTTGGTTGCTGCGATGATTCGTGGTAAAAAGGTTAATATGGCACTAGCTGATTTAACGTTTTCACGTAAACGCATTGCTATGACTGTTAAAAAAACACTTGAATCAGCAATTGCAAATGCAGAGAATAATCATAATCTTGATGTTGATTCGTTGATTGTTGCGGAGGCCTATGTTGGTAAGTCGATGGTTATGAAACGTTTTCATGTTCGCGGCCGGGGACGTGCTAGTCGAATTGAGCGTCCATTTTCGCATCTTACTGTTATTGTTCGTGAAGTTACTGGAAAATAGGAGTCTGTATAATGGGCCAGAAGATCAATCCAATAGGGCTTCGTCTTGGTATTAATCGGACTTGGGATTCACGATGGTATGCTGATGTTGGTGAATACGGGCGTCTTCTTCATGAGGATTTAAGGATTCGCTTGTATATGCTCGGAGAGCTGAAACAAGCTGCTATTTCTAAGGTTATTATTGAGCGTCCTCATAAGAAGTGTCGTGTCACAATTCATGCTGCGCGTCCGGGTATTATTATTGGTAAAAAGGGTTCTGATATTGAAAAGCTTCGTCGTAAGCTTTCAGAAATGACAAATGCTGAGACTTCGTTGAATATCGTTGAAATTCGTAAGCCAGAGATTGATGCAATTATTATTGCACAGTCAATTGCTCAGCAACTTGAGCGTCGAGTTGCTTTTCGGCGTGCAATGAAACGTGCAGTTCAGTCCGCTATGCGTCTTGGTGCGGAAGGTATTCGTATCAATTGTTCTGGTCGTCTTGGTGGTGCTGAAATTGCTCGGATGGAATGGTATCGTGAAGGTCGTGTTCCTCTTCATACTTTGCGTGCTGATGTTGATTATGGTACAGCAGAAGCTAAGACTGCTTATGGTATTTGTGGTGTTAAAGTTTGGGTCTTTAAAGGTGAAATTCTTGAGCATGATCCAATGGCCTCGGAGCGTCGTGCTGCGGAGAGTGATCATTCAGCTTCTTCATCGAGCCGTCGCCGCGAAAGTATTTAGTTTTCGTGGTTAAATTCAGATTTGGAGTAAAGAGCAATGTTACAGCCAAAGCGCACAAAGTTCCGTAAGCAGTTCAAGGGTCGTATTCATGGATTTTCGAAAGGTGGTACGAGTTTGAATTTCGGTGCTTACGGTTTAAAGGCTGTTGAGCCTGAGCGTGTTACTGCGCGCCAAATTGAAGCGGCGCGACGCGCAATTACACGTTACATGAGGCGTTCTGGTCGAGTGTGGATTCGTATTTTTCCGGATCTTCCGGTTACGTCTAAGCCGACTGAAGTTCGTATGGGTAAAGGTAAAGGAAGTGTCGATTATTGGGCGGTGCGTGTGGCACCTGGGCGTGTTATGTTCGAGCTTGATGGAATTCCTGAAGATGTGGCAAGGGAAGCGCTGAGGTTGGGTGCTGCAAAACTTCCTATTAAGACACGTTTTGTGCAGCGTATTGCTGAGTAAAGAGGTAATTAATGAAAGCCACGGAACTACGAGCGCAGACGCTCGATCAAATGAAAGATGAGTTGGTCAAGTTAAAGAAAGAGCAGTTTAATCTGCGTTTTCAGAAGGCTACTGGCCAGTTGGAAAAGACTGCACGTGTTAAGCGTGTTCGTCGCGAGATTGCGCGTGTTAAGACTTTTCTTCGTCAGAAAATAAATGAAAGCAAGGCTTTAAGGAAGTGAAAGATGCCTAAACGCATTTTGCAAGGTGTTGTCGTTAGCGACAAGAATGATAAGACTGTGGTTGTAAAGGTGGAGCGTCGTTATTCTCATTCGCTACTCCAGAAGACGGTTCGTCAGTCTAAAAAGTACAAGGCGCATGACGAAAATAATCAGTTTAAAATTGGAGATCAGGTTTTTATTGAGGAATCTAAGCCGATTTCGAAAGATAAGCGTTGGATTGTTGTTAAAGACAGTGTAACGTAATTAACTAGGCTTGTTGTTTTAAAACTTAATATTGTTTTTTATTGGTAAGTTTGAAGGCAATAGCTTCCTCGTTTTTTGACAGGTAAGCTTATATGTGTCGAAGGCACAGATAATAGATGTAAGCATTAAGAAAAAGGTGGCCAGTCATGATTCAGATGCAAACAAATCTCGACGTTGCGGATAATTCTGGAGCACGTCGTGTCATGTGCATCAAGGTGTTGGGCGGTTCAAAGCGCAAATATGCTTCGGTTGGTGACGTTATTGTTGTTTCAATCAAGGATGCTATTCCGCGTGGCCGTGTTAAAAAAGGTGATGTGATGAAGGCTGTGGTGGTTCGTACTGCCAAGGATATTCGTCGTGCAGATGGTAGTGTCATTCGTTTTGATAGAAATGCTGCTGTTTTAGTGGATAATAAGAGAGAGCCGATCGGTACGCGTATCTTCGGACCGGTTCCCCGAGAGCTTCGTGGTAGGAATCATATGAAGATCATCTCGCTCGCTCCTGAAGTATTATAAGGAGTGGATATTGTGCAGAAAATTCGAAAAGGTGATAAAGTTGTAGTTTTATCTGGTAAGGATAAAGGGTGTAGCGGTGAGGTTTTTAAGGTTAATCCGCAAAAGAATAGTGCTCTTGTTCGTGGAGTTAACATGATTAAACGTCATCAACGTCAAACGCAAAAGCAAGAATCTGGGATTATTTCTAAAGAAGCGCCGATTCATTTGTCTAATTTGGGGATTGTTGATCCTAAAGATGGTAAACCTACGCGTGTAGGTTTTCGTGTGAATGCAGATGGTAATAAAGTTCGTTTTGCCAAGCGTTCGGGAGAATTGATTAATGGCTGAGGAAAAACAAAAGCCACGCATGAAGACGCATTATCTTGAAGTAGTTCGTAAGTTGCTTCAGGAGAAGTTCGGTTATAGAAATGATATGCAGATTCCGCGTGTTGATAAAATTGTAATTAATATGGGGATCGGTGAAGCGACAGCTGATTCCAAAAAGCCACTTGTTGCAGCTGAGGATTTGGCGTTAATATCTGGTCAAAAAGCAGTTGTTACTTATGCGCGTAATTCTATTGCAACTTTTAAAGTTCGTGAGGGTATGCCGCTTGGGGCGAAGGTTACATTACGTAGAGATCGTATGTTTGAATTCTTGGATCGTCTTGTTACAATTGCTCTTCCACGGGTTAGAGATTTTCGAGGACTGAATCCGAAAAGTTTTGATGGTCGTGGTAATTTTGCTATGGGTATTAAGGAGCACATTGTGTTTCCAGAAATTAACTATGATAAAGTTGATCAGATTTGGGGTATGGATATCATCGTTTGTACGACAGCAAAGACGGATGATGAAGCACGTGAGTTATTGCGTGCTTTTAATTTTCCGTTTCGCTTGTAACGGCAATCGTAGCGAGGTAATATTATGGCCAAAGTGAGCGCTGTTGAGAAAAATAAACGTCGTGAGGTGATGGTAAAGCGTTTTGCCATGCGTCGCGCGCGTCTAAAAGCGGTAATAATGGATCAGAACGTTTCATTAGAAGAACGTTTTAAAGCTTCTATCCAGTTGGCGGGGTTGCCGCGTAATTCTGCAAAAGTTCGTGTTCGTAACCGTTGCGAAGTATCGGGTCGTCCACGAGCTTATTATCGTAAATTGAGAATGTCGCGAATTGCGTTGCGTGAACTTGGTTCTCTGGGGCGCATTCCCGGTGTTATTAAATCTAGTTGGTAAGAGGAGATTATTAGATGTCTATGTCAGATCCTCTTGGTGATATGTTGACGCGGATTCGTAATGCGATTTATCGTAAAAAAAGTAAAGTAGTTACGCCTGCTTCTAAGATTCGTGCGCGAGTTCTTGATGTTCTTCAATCAGAAGGTTATATTCGTGGCTATAATGAGCTTGATTGTGGTGATGGGAAATCATCAATTGAAATTGAGTTAAAATATTTTGAAGGTTCAGCTGTTATCCGTGGGATTTCGCGAGTTTCAAAGCCTGGTCGTCGCGTATATGTTTCTGCTAAGTCTATTCCTCAGGTGGCGAACGGTCTTGGTGTTTCGATTTTGTCTACTTCTAAGGGGGTGATGGCAGATCATGAAGCGCGTGAGCAAAATGTTGGTGGAGAACTTCTCTGTCGTATTTTCTGATCAATTTTAAGAAATTGATTGTAAGAAAACACAAGAAAAACAGGTTAGAACAATGTCTCGTATTGGAAAAAAAAGCATTTCTGTTCCTTCGGGAGTTACTGCGGTTGTCGAAGGCCAGATAGTTAAGGCAAAGGGTCCAAAAGGTGAGCTGAGCTACGTCGTTAATGATGAAGTTTTGATCAAGTTTGAGGAAAATGTTATATCGGTTGTGCCGCGTGATCAGTCAAAGGATGCTCGTTCTAAGTGGGGTATGTCTCGTTCTATGATTGAGAATATATTTTGTGGTGTGAAGAATGGTTTTGAAAAGCGGCTTGAAATTAATGGGGTTGGTTATCGTGCTGCTTTGCAAGGTAGGGATTTGCAGTTGTCGTTAGGTTTTTCTCATGATGTGATTTATAAAGTGCCTTTTGGCGTTACTGTGACTGTTCCTAAGCCGACGGAGATTATTGTTTCTGGAATTGATAAGCAGCAAGTTGGGCAAGTTGCAGCAGAAATTCGTGAATATCGTGGACCTGAGCCTTATAAGGGTAAAGGTGTTAAGTATGCAGATGAGCTTATCGTTCGTAAAGAAGGTAAAAAGAAGTAAGGATTTTGCGTCATGGTTTCATCTAAGAAAATTGTCCAGCGACGTGCACAACGTGTTCGTCGTCAAATTAAAATGGTCTCTAATGGTCGTCCCCGATTGAGTGTTTATCGTTCAAATCAGAATATTTATGCTCAGATTATCGATGATTTACGTGGATATACGCTCGCTTCTGCATCTACTCTTGAAAGTGAATTGAAAAAAACTTTAAAAAGCGGTTCTAATAAAGAAGCTGCTTTTGCTGTAGGTAAATTGGTTGCTGAGCGTGCGAAAAAAGCTGGTGTTCGTGAAGTTGTTTTTGATCGTGGTGCGTATGTTTACCATGGTAGAATAAAGGCTTTGGCTGAAGCTGCTCGTGAGGGTGGTTTGAGTTTTTAAAGTTTCTTTGTTTAGAAGTTTTGTAAGGGGTATTTAGGGTGTTTCGTGTAAGTTCCTTTATCTTAATGTGGGGACTTTATTAGCGTGCTTCCGGAAAAGAAAAAGGAATAAGGAATGGCACAGAAAGAGCGTAGTGATCGTGATGATCGTCGTGATGAACGTGATAGTGAATTTGTTGATAAACTTGTTCATATTAATCGTGTTGCTAAGGTTGTAAAGGGTGGTCGGCGTTTTGGTTTTGCTGCTCTTGTAGTTGTTGGAGATCAAAAAGGGCGAGTTGGTTTTGGTCATGGTAAGGCACGTGAAGTACCTGAAGCGATCCGTAAAGCTACAGAATCTGCAAAACGTGAGATGATTTATGTTCCGCTTCGGTCTGGGCGTACATTGCATCATGATGTTGAAGGTCGTCACGGTGCTGGCCGTGTGTTGATGCGTTCTGCTGCAGCTGGTACTGGTATTATTGCTGGTGGTCCAATGCGTGCTATCTTTGAAACTCTTGGTATGCAAGATGTTGTTGCAAAATCATTAGGTTCATCGAATCCCTATAATATGGTGCGTGCAGCTTTTGATGCATTAAAACGTCAGGTGCATCCTAAGGATATTGCTGTGCAACGTGGTGTTAAATATTCTACTTTGCAGGCACGTCGTCAGCATATAGTTGGTTTAGAAAAATAAATTCCGAGGTTTATCGGAACAGGAATTAACAAATGGTTCAGAAAAAATCTCAGATTGGCAAGACTGTGACAGTAGAGCAAATTGGAAGTCCGATTCGAAGAGATCGGATTCAACGTGCGACTTTGAAAGGTCTTGGATTGAATAAAATGCATCGTCGTCGTACTTTAGAGGACACACTTTGTGTGCGGGGTATGATTGCTAAGGTTCGGCATCTTGTCCAAGTTGTAGATGAAGGTTGAAAGTCGCAGGAGTGTAGAATATGAAACTCAATGAGCTGCGTGATCGTGAAGGCGCAAAAAAGAGTTGTAAGCGCATTGGGCGTGGTATTGGCTCTGGTACTGGTAAAACTGGTGGTTGTGGTGTTAAAGGGCAAAAATCACGTTCTGGTGTTGCTCTTAATGGTTTTGAAGGTGGGCAGATGCCTGTTTATCGCCGCTTACCAAAGCGTGGGTTTAAGAGTTTGTTTGCTAAGGTTTACAATGAGGTTTCGCTCGGTCGTGTTCAGCTGGCGGTTGATGCAGGTAAGTTGAATGGTGATAAGCCAGTTGATGTTGTTGCACTAAAAGAGGCTGGTGTTATTCGTCGTGTAAAAGATGGTGTTCGTCTTCTTTCTGATGGTGAATTGAGAGCTGGGATTACATTTAATGTTTCTGGTGCCTCTAAAGCAGCTTGTGTTAAGATTGAAAAGGCTGGTGGTAAGATTAATCTTTCCGAATCTGGTCAGTGAATTATTTTAGTGTAAATTGCGAGTGAAGTAAGATATTACTGTTTCTCGTTTGAGTTGTTGTTTTTTAAGCAGAATTTAAGTTTTTTATTCATTTGTATGTGACAATATAGATTTATGGTTATGCTTCTGTGATTAAGGGTTGAGGTATAGACTGGAGAGGCTTTATGGCATCAGCGGCAGAGCAACTTGCTTCCAATATGAATTTCGGCGCTTTTTCGCGTGCGACTGAATTAAAAAAACGCATTTGGTTTACTCTAGCTGCGCTTCTTGTATATCGTTTTGGTACTTATATTTCTTTGCCTGGTATTGATATTGATGCTTTACGGCGGACGTTTGAGCATCATGAATCTGGTGTATTGGGATTGTTTAATATGTTTGCTGGGGGTGCAGTCGGGCGTATGGCTATTTTCGCGTTAGGAATTATGCCGTATATATCAGCATCAATTATTGTGCAGTTGCTAACCTCAGTTATTCCTTCATTAGAGTCTCTGAAAAAGGATGGCGAATTAGGTCGTAAGATCATAAATCAATATACTCGTTACGTAACAGTAATACTCGCAATTCTGCAAGCTTTTGGTATTGCAGTTGCGCTTGAAACCGGTATAGGAGCAGGGCTTCAAATTGTTATAGAACCAGGTGTGGTGTTCCGTATTTCTTCTGTTATTACGCTGGTCGGTGGAACTATGTTTTTAATGTGGCTCGGCGAGCAGATTACATCACGCGGTGTTGGTAATGGAGTTTCTCTCATTATTTTTGTTGGTATTGTAGCTAATTTTCCTTCCACTTTTGCTCAACTTTTAACAGCCCATAGTCAGGCTGATTTATCGACATTTTTATTAATAGCGATTGTTCTTATTGTTATTTCTGTTATTGGGGGCATTGTTTTTGTAGAGCGCGCGCAGCGGCGAATCTTGATTCAATATCCAAAACGTCAGGTTGGTAATCAGATGTTTCAAGGTGATATGTCGCATCTTCCTTTAAAATTAAATACAGCCGGCGTTATTCCTCCAATTTTTGCTTCATCTTTATTATTGTTGCCTGCAACTATTAATAATTTTTCTGACAAGATGCCGCACTGGGTCCAGGCTATTTCTTATTCCCTTAGTCATGGACAGCCACTCTATATGATTATTTATGCTGCTTTGATGGCATTTTTTTGCTTTTTTTATACGGCTATTGTGTTTAATCCGAATGATACTGCGGATCAATTGAAGAAGCATTCTGGTTTTGTTCCAGGGATTCGTCCGGGTGAGCGTACGGCTGAATATATTGATTATGTTTTGACGCGTATTACTGTCGTAGGTGCGATTTATATTATTATTGTTTGTTTGTTGCCTGAGTTTATGATATCTGCTTTACATATTCCTTTTTACCTTGGTGGCACGTCTTTATTGATTGTTGTTACTGTTACGCTTGATACTGTTGCTCAGATTCAGGGGCATCTTGTTGCTCACCAATATGAAGGGTTGATTAAAAAGTCAAAACTTCGCGGAGGAAAGAGAAACAGATGAGGGTTATTCTTTTAGGGCCTCCTGGAGCTGGTAAAGGTACACAGGCACGGTTTCTGACTGAGAAATATAACATTCCTCACTTGTCTACAGGTGATATGCTGCGTGAGGTTATTATAAAAGAAACAGAGGTTGGCAAAAAAGCTAAAGCCATTATAGAAGCTGGTTCTTTAGTGTCTGATGACATCGTTAATCAGATTGTCTCTGATCGTATTGATGAAAGTGATTGCACGAATGGCTTTATATTGGATGGCTATCCGCGTACAGTAGGGCAAGCAAAAGCATTGCAACAAATTTTGCAGTCAAAAAACATGCAACTTGATGCAGTTATAGAATTTGTTGTTGATGAAAATGCATTACTTGAGCGAATGAAAGAACGAGTTAAGAAAACAATAACTGCCGGTGGACAGGTTCGTGCAGATGATAAGCCTGATGTTTTTGCAAAACGATTAGTCGAATATAATGAAAAAACGGTTCCTTTATCAGAATTTTATTTAAAAAAGGGGCTGTTGAAAACGATTGATGGTATGGCTGATGTTTCTGAAGTTTCGTGCGCAATTAGAGAAATTCTTAAATGAGAAAATTTTTTAGAAATAAATGAAAAGAGTTGACTTTTTTAGCAAAATACATCAGAAACTGCTGTAGTTTATTATTGATAGAATAACGGGATTCGGAGCATATTTGGGCCGGAGCAATTTTTTCTTTAGGGTGCTTTGAGTGCTGTAGGGTTAGTTATTAACATTAACAAGGAGAACGGGTGTGGCTCGTATCGCTGGGGTTAATATCCCAACTGGTAAGCGTGTGATTATTGCGCTTCAATATATTCACGGGATTGGAGAAAAAGTTGCTCAAGAAATTGTCGAGAAAGTCGGTATTCCTTCTGAGCGCCGTGTGCATGAGCTTTCAGACGCGGAGGTGTTACAGATTCGTGAGGTGATAGATAGAGATTATCAAGTTGAAGGGGATCTTCGCCGTGAAGTCGCGATGAATATTAAACGTTTGATGGATCTTGGCTGTTATCGTGGATTGCGTCATCGTCGTTCTTTGCCTGTTCGTGGGCAGCGCACGCATACAAATGCGCGTACGCGTAAAGGGCCTGCTAAGGCAATTGCTGGGAAGAAGAAATAATAACATTTTTGAGAATTTTTTTTGGCGTCTGTTTCTTGTATTGTTTAAAATGAGGACAGAAATTGGTGGAGCTGCTGATGTTACGGCGGTGAGGAGATCATTGAAAGGAAAGTTATGGCCAAAGAGGGTACACGTGTTCGTCGTCGCGAGCGTAAGAATATTTCATCAGGTGTTGTGCATATCAATTCAACGTTTAATAATACAATGATTACCATTACTGATGCTCAGGGAAATACAATAGCATGGTCGTCTGCTGGAGCTCAGGGGTTTAAAGGATCACGTAAGTCTACGCCTTTTGCAGCGCAGGTTGCTGCGGAGGATTGTGCTAAAAAAGCGCAAGAGCATGGAATGCGTTCGTTGGAGGTTGAGGTTTGTGGACCTGGAGCAGGTCGTGAATCTGCTTTGCGTGCGTTACAATCTGTTGGTTTTGTGATTACTTCTATTCGTGATGTGACGCCGATCCCGCATAATGGATGTCGTCCACGGAAGAGGCGGCGTGTTTAATTGGGTGTTGTTTTTCGTTGTCGGGGGTTTCTCCGATGTTCGCACTAGCCGTTGCGGTTGAATGGTAGCGGAACTAATAGAACAGGAATAAAAATATGATCCAGAAAAACTGGCAGGAGTTAATTAAGCCCAGTAAAGTTGATTTTTATGTGCATAGTGATCCAAATGTTTTGAGTGTGGTCGCAGAGCCTTTAGAGCGTGGTTTTGGTTTAACGTTAGGGAATGCGCTTCGCCGCGTGTTATTGTCCTCTCTTCGTGGTGCTGCTGTTACCGCTGTGCAGATTGATGGAGTATTGCACGAATTTTCATCGATCCCAGGTGTGCGTGAGGACGTTACGGATATTATTTTGAATATCAAGGAAATTGCTATTCGCATGGAAGAGGAAGGCCCCAAGCGTGTTGTTATTTGTAAAGAAGGTCCTGGTGTTGTTAGGGCAGGAGATATAAATACTGTTGGGGATATGGAAATCCTTAATCCAGAACATATTATTTGTACGCTTGATGAAGATGCGGAAATTCGCATGGAATTTGTTGTCAATACAGGAAAAGGTTATGTTCCTTCTGATCGTAATTGTATTGATGATGCACCAATTGGCCTTATCCCTGTTGATAGTCTTTATTCACCAGTTCGTAAAGTGTCTTATAAAGTAGAGAATACACGTGAAGGGCAAGTTCTCGATTACGATAAGCTGACGCTAACGATCGAAACTAATGGAGCTGTTAACGGTGAAGATGCTGTTGCTTTTGCAGCGCGTATTATTCAGGATCAATTATCGGTGTTTGTTAATTTTGAGGAGCCACAAAAGGAAATTGATGAAGAGCCTGCTTCTGAGCTTGCTTTCAGTCCTGCACTCCTTAAGAAAGTGGATGAATTGGAGCTTTCAGTTCGTTCGGCGAATTGTCTTAAAAACGATAATATTGTTTACATTGGTGATCTTATTCAAAAAACAGAATCTGAAATGCTTCGGACGCCAAATTTTGGACGGAAGTCATTAAATGAGATCAAAGAAGTTCTTGCTTGCATGGGGCTTCATCTCGGTATGGAAATTTCTGCGTGGCCGCCTGAAAACATTGATGATCTTGCTAAACGTTATGAAGATCAGTATTAAATTAAGATTTAAGGAGAAGTTTCATGCGCCATCATAAATCGGGTCGCAAACTGAACCGAACTGCTAGTCATCGGAAAGCGATGTTTGCGAATGTAGCAGCTTCGCTAATTGAGCATGAACAGGTTGTGACGACTCTTCCAAAGGCTAAAGAAATTCGTCCTATAGTTGAAAAATTGGTGACGCTTGGTAAACGTGGAGATTTGCATGCCCGTCGGCAAGCAATTGCAGCTATTCGTGATGTAAGAAATGTTGCAAAATTATTTGACACAATTGCACCGCGTTATGCATCACGCAACGGTGGCTATTTGCGCATTATGAAAGCAGGATTTCGTACGGGTGATAATGCTCCTATGGCTGTCATAGAATTTGTTGATCGTGATGCCAGTGCAAAGGGTGCTGTAGATCGTGCACGTATGGAGTCTATGGTAAATGAAAAGGAAGCTTCTTCATAATTTTTTTGTGTTGAACTTTAAGAACCGTCTTTTGAAGGCGGTTTTTTTTGTTAGTATTTTGAAATAGATTTTACTCAACATAGATGAATGAAAAAGCGGAAACTATGCAAGTATTGCGTTATTGTTTTTTATAATTTTTGTCATTTATATAGAGTTTATTAGCTTACGAGTGTGCGGAATTTTTTTGTATTATTAAAGAGCTGGTCTTGAGTTTAATAAAGGAGCTGAGATGAAGCATTCTATTTTAGTAAGTTTTTTTTTGTAATTATAGCGCAAATATCGTTTCATCATGCAAATGCTCAAGTTCCTGAAACTCAGTCAGAAATCACTTTATCATTTGCTCCTTTAGTTAAAAAGGCCGTTTCGTCTGTTGTAAATATTTATGCAGCTCGGCAAATTAAAGTGCGTTCTCCTTTTGAGGGTGATCCATTTTTTGAGCAATTTTTTAGTCGTTATCAAAATAACCGTTTACATAGGCAATCGTCATTGGGATCAGGGGTGATTGTTGATGAGCGTGGTTTGATCGTTACAAATTACCATGTCATTAAAGATGCTGACGAAATTAAGATTGCTCTTTCGGATGGACGGGAATTTTCCAGTTCAGTTATGTTAAAAGATGAAGCAACTGATATTGCAGTACTGCAAATTGATTCAAAAGATGCGCGCTTTCCTATTCTTTCCTTGGGAAATTCTGATGCAGTTGAGGTTGGTGATCTTGTCCTTGCAATTGGAAATCCTTTTGGTGTTGGTCAAACGGTTACAAGTGGAATTGTTTCAGCGCAAGCGCGTACGCGTGTAGGTATTTCTGATTTTGATTTTTTTATTCAAACGGATGCGGCCATCAATCCGGGTAATTCTGGTGGTGCTTTAATTGATATGAAAGGTCAATTAATCGGAATTAATACAGCTATCTATTCCCGTACAGGTGGTTCTGTAGGGATTGGTTTTGCTATTCCAGTAAATTTGATTAAAGTAGTGCTTGATACAGTTAAACGTGGTAGAAAGTTTTTGGTGCCACCTTATATTGGTGCCTCTTTTCAAAGTATTACACCTGACATTGCAAGTGGTTTGGGTTTAGAATATTCTTATGGTGTTCTGATTGTTGAGATTATCAAAGGCAGCCCTGCTGAAAAAGCTGGTTTGAAAGTGGGTGATGTTATTTTGAGTGTGCAAGGTGTACGGGTTGATAGCCCAGATAGTCTAGGATATCGTTTGATGACAACAGGCATTGGGAACAGCTTTATTGTGGAATATTTGCGGGAAGGAAAAAACTTAAAAACAGAAATAACTGCGTTATCAGAGCCGGAATCTATGTTTTTAAAATCTGAAAAGATTGTTGGTGAGAGCCCTCTTTCTGGTGCTGAAGTGTTGGATTTGACGCCTCAAAATAGTCAGCTATTTCGTCTTCCTGCAAGTGCCAAAGGTGTTGTAGTTGCTAATCTTGATAAGACAAGTAATGCGGCTAAAATTTTTCGTTCAGGAGATATTTTACGAACTGTCAATGGTTATACAATTCAAACTGTAAGTCAGTTAAAAAAAGTGCTTATGCAAAGTCGTTCGCATATTTGGCAACTGGAGTATGAACGCAATGGTATGCATGTTCGTCAATTTGTTCGCTGAGGATCCTTTTTGAATAAAGATTTTTTTACTTCGCCTTTTGATTTTCGTGTTAATCAAAATCGACCTCTTGCAGAAAGAATGCGTCCTCACTCTCTGAGTGAAGTAACAGGGCAAAGTCATTTGATTGGAGTGGAAGGGGTGCTTTCACGTATGGTGCTAGCGGGTTCGTTTAGTTCGATGATTTTCTGGGGGCCTCCAGGAACAGGGAAAACAACAGTTGCACGTTTGTTAGCACTTGAAACAAATTTGGCATTTGAACAAGTTTCTGCTATTTTTACTGGGGTTGCAGAGCTGAGGAAGATTTTTGAAGTAGCTCAGTCTCGTTTTATGTCTGGCTGTAAAACACTTTTGTTTGTTGATGAAATTCACCGCTTTAATCGTGCTCAGCAAGATAGTTTTCTTCCTTTCATGGAAGATGGTACTGTGATTCTTATAGGTGCAACAACGGAGAATCCTTCATTTGAGCTTAATGCTGCTCTTCTTTCCCGCGCGCGTGTTTTGACATTTCGTCCACATGACAATGAAAGTTTGGATGTGCTTTTGAAGCGCGCTGAAGATGTGGAAGGGAGATCTCTTCCTTTAGATCATCATGCCAGAGATGTTTTGATAAGGATATCTGATGGTGATGCACGAATGGCATTGACATTGGCAGAAGAAATTTGGTGTGTTGCACGGCCAGAAGAGGTATTTAATGCTGAAGCTTTACAAGAAATTGTTCAGCGTCGCGCTCCAATTTATGACAAAGGACAGGATGGTCACTATAATTTGATTTCAGCATTGCATAAATCGGTTCGTGGATCTGATCCTGATGCTGCTCTTTATTATCTCGCACGTATGTTGGATGCAGGTGAAGATCCTTTATATATTGGGCGAAGATTGGTGCGTATGGCTGTTGAAGATGTTGGTTTAGCGGATCCACAAGCTCTCGTTATTTGTAATGCGGCAAAGGATGCTTATAATTATCTAGGATCTCCTGAGGGAGAACTGGCTTTGGCACAAGCGTGTCTTTATATTGCTACTGCACCAAAATCAAATGCAACTTACCTTGCTTATAAGGCGGCAATGCATTGTGCACGTAAAAATGGCTCTTTACCTCCTCCTAAGCATATCCTTAATGCGCCTACAAATTTTATGAGAGATGAGGGGTATGGAGAGGGTTATCGTTATGATCATGATGAACCGGATGCTTTTTCAGGGCAAGAATATTTTCCTGAAAGGCTTGGGCGTCAGGTTTATTATCAACCACAAGAACGTGGTTTTGAACGTGAAATTGTGAAACGTCTTGAGTGGTGGAAGAAGTTAAGACAAAAGCGAGGGAATCCAAAAAAAGATCTCTGTTAATTTTTTATTTTGTTTTGATAGATTGTATTTCAGTCATGTTATTATAATTTTCTGATACGTGTTATTTTTGTGCATTGAGAAGTTTTTTTGGCTTATTGTACAATGAAAGGATCATATATATGTGCGAATTAAGTTTCGAGGAATGTTGGGTGCGCTGTGATTCGCGTATTTATTGAATCTTAGTATTTGAATAAGATGTTTCTGTAGGATAATAGAACTCATGGTAAAAATTGATTTGGCTGTAGTAGATAGTTTCAATAAGCACGAACAGAGAAATATGAAAAAATAAATGCTGCGATCATTTTTATAAACTGATCATTATGTTATAGAAGAGAGTGTAAAAAAGAAACTTATTTTGAATATTGTGCTATTATACACTCCGTTCGTGATTTTCTTCCTTATGAAAAGTGTTAATTATTTCATATATTTGATGATTTGGCTAAGATATAATTGATGCAATATAAGAAGAATAATGAAATAGTCTGTGAAAATCTAAACTCGAGTCTTTAACTAAGTTAAGATAACAGTGTATATTAAATCAAGAAGTTGTTACGATTCGTTAAGGATATAATGGTGGACAAAACAAAAGCTCTAGATGCTGCTCTATCACAGATTGAACGTTCTTTTGGTAAAGGCTCAATTATGCGTCTTGGGCAAAAAGAGCAAGTTGTCGAAATTGAAACAGTCTCAACAGGATCATTGTCTTTAGATATTGCTTTGGGTGTCGGTGGGTTACCAAAAGGTCGTATTATTGAGATTTATGGACCAGAAAGTTCTGGTAAAACAACTTTAGCTCTTCATTCTATTGCTGAAGCACAGAAAAATGGTGGAGTTTGTGCCTTTATAGATGCAGAGCATGCTCTAGACCCTATTTATGCACGTAAGCTTGGTGTTGATTTAGAGAATTTGTTTGTTTCTCAGCCAGATACTGGTGAACAAGCTTTGGAAATTACAGAAACGCTGGTTCGTTCTGGTGCAGTTGATGTGCTCGTTATTGATTCAGTAGCAGCCTTGACACCTCGTGCGGAAATTGATGGTGAAATGAGCGATGCTTTGCCGGGATTACAAGCTCGTTTGATGAGTAAGGCCTTAAGAAAACTAACGGCATCCATTTTTCGCTCTAATTGCATGGTTATCTTTATCAATCAAATTCGTATGAAAATTGGTGTGATGTTTGGTTCTCCTGAAACGACAACAGGTGGCAATGCCTTAAAGTTTTATGCTTCTGTTCGTTTGGATATTCGTCGTATTGGATCAATTAAAGATCGGGATGTGGTGATTGGTAATCAGACACGTGTTAAAGTGGTAAAGAATAAATTAGCACCTCCATTCAAGCAAGTTGAGTTTGATATTATTTATGGTGAGGGTATTTCCAAATTAGGAGAATTGATTGATTTAGGTGTTAAAGTTGGTATCGTTGAGAAATCGGGTGCGTGGTTTTCTTATAATTCTCAGCGTTTAGGGCAGGGGCGTGAAAATGCAAAGCAATTTTTACGTGAACGTACAGAAATAGCGGCTGAGATCGAAACGGCTTTGCGTCAAAATGCTGGTTTACTTGCAATTGAGTTGTTAGAGAATGCGGGATCAGAGCATAGAGAAGACGATGAGTCGATTTAATAAACTGTTTGTTTAAATGCGATTCCTTTATTGAAATTTCTTTCTATTTTTTTGAGAGTTTTTAAGTATAAAATCACTTATTTTTCAATCTTTTCAAAAAATATTCTTATTTTGATTAAATGACTCTAAGAGTGGCAAAGAGGGTGTTTAATTATAAAGGGTTTTCTTTGCGGTTGTGTATTGTACTCTGTCAGGTGTTGCTATGAATAGCGTTAATAATATCCGGTCAACTTTTCTGGATTATTTCCATCAAAATGGACATGAAATTATTTCTTCCAGTCCACTTGTTCCACGCAACGATCCTACATTGATGTTTACCAATGCAGGGATGGTGCAGTTTAAAAATGTTTTTACTGGGCTTGAGCCGCATTCTTATAACCGAGCAACAACTGCGCAAAAATGTGTGCGTGCAGGTGGAAAGCATAATGATCTTGATAATGTTGGTTATACGGCACGCCATCATACATTTTTTGAAATGCTTGGTAATTTTTCTTTTAGCGATTATTTCAAAGAAGAAGCGATTTTTTTTGCATGGAATCTTCTAACGAAAGAATTTTGTCTTTCGAAAGATAAATTGTTGGTTACAGTTTATCATGATGATGATGTGGCTGCTGAATTATGGCGTAAAATTTCAGGTCTTTCGGACGAAAGAATTATTCGTATTACGACGACTGATAATTTTTGGTCAATGGGAGATACAGGGCCTTGTGGGCCTTGTTCAGAGATTTTTTATGATCATGGCGATGAAATCTGGGGCGGTCCCCCCGGAAGTGCTGATGAAGACGGTGACCGCTTTATTGAAATTTGGAATCTCGTCTTTATGCAGTATGAGCAGGTGAGCAAAGAAAAGCGGATTGAATTGCCTCATCCTTCTATTGATACAGGTATGGGGTTAGAGCGGATTGCTGCTGTTTTGCAAGGTGTTCATGATAATTATGATATTGATCTTTTTCGTGCATTAATACACGCATCGCAAGACATAACAGGAGTTGAAGCGATTGGTGATTTTGTTGTGAGCCATCGTGTTATTGCTGATCATTTGCGTTCCTCTGCATTTTTGATTGCTGATGGAGTTTTGCCTTCCAATGAAGGTCGAGGGTATGTTTTACGCCGTATTATGCGTCGTGCTATGCGCCATGCTCATTTGCTTGGTGCTGATGATGAGTTGTTAATGTGGCGTCTTGTTCCTGCTTTGATACGCGAAATGGGACAAGCTTATCCTGAATTGGTGCGTGCTGAATCATTGATCTCAGAAATCTTGAAATTGGAGGAAACACGTTTTCGTAAAACTCTTGAACGTGGCCTTGGATTATTGAATGAAGCAAGTATTCATCTTAAAAATGGTGATCGTTTTAATGGTGAGGTTGCCTTTAAACTTTATGATACATATGGTTTTCCACTTGATTTGACGCAAGATGCTCTTCGGCGGCGTGGAATATCTGTTGATATTGATGCTTTTGATAAAGCGATGGAACGTCAGAAAGCAGAGGCGCGTGCTAATTGGGCTGGATCTGGTGAAGCTATAACGGATGCTGTCTGGTTTGCTGTTCGCGATCAAGTGGGCGCTACAGAATTTTTAGGTTATGAAACAGAAAAAGCCGAAGGCATTATTACAGCTCTTGTATGTGATGGTAAAATTGTTGACCATCTTTCTTTAGGGCAAAAAGCTATATTGGTTGTTAATCAAACGCCTTTTTATGGTGAATCTGGTGGGCAGATTGGTGATAGCGGTATAATTTCTGGTGAGAATTTTATTTTTGAGGTGCATGATACCCAAAAAAGGGGAGATGGTGTCTTTATTCATATTGGTGAAGTTAAAAAGGGTCAGGCAAAGACAAGAGATTGCGTAGAATTAGTGGTTGATTCTGTTCGTCGTAAGAAAATTCGTGCTAACCATTCTGCTACTCATTTGTTACATAAAGCTTTACGTCAAATATTGGGATCTCATGTAACGCAAAAGGGCTCTTTTGTATCACCTGACCGGTTGCGTTTTGATTTTTCTCATCCAAAATCAATCTCGTCAGAAGAACTGCAAAAAATAGAAGATTTAGCAAATGACATCGTGCTGCAAAATAGCGAAGTAACAACGCGCCTTATGGCGGTAGATAACGCAATTTCAGAAGGGGCAATAGCACTATTTGGTGAAAAATATGGTGATGAAGTTCGTGTTGTTTCTATGGGAAAGGTGAACGAGCAGGCAGGATCAAAAAATTGTTGGTCAATAGAACTTTGTGGAGGTACTCACGTACAGAGAACAGGTGATATCGGTTTGATTCATATTGTTTCTGAAAGTTCTGTAGCTGCTGGAGTTCGTCGTATTGAAGCATTAACGGCTACAGCTGCACGTTTCTACCTTAATCGTCAAGATAAGTGCATTCATAAAATTGCTGGTCTTTTAAAAACTTCTCCTTCGGCTGTACAAGAACGTGTTCAGCTGTTGCTTGATAATCATCGTAAACTTGAAAAAGAATTGTATGACGAACGTAAGAAAATTGCTCTTAATGGTGTGGCTGTAAAGGACAGTAAAGTAGATATTGAAACAATTAATGGCATCTCTTTTATGGGGCGTGTTGTTAAGGCTATTCCTCCGCGGGATCTTAAAGCATTGGTCGATTCCGGAAAGCAACAAATCGGGTCTGGTGTTGTAGCTTTTATCAGTATTTCAGAGGATGGTAAGGGAAGTGCTGTTGTTGGTGTGACGAATGATTTAGTTGCTAAGCTCAATGCTATTGACTTGGTACGTGTTGTGTCTGGTGTTTTGGGTGGTCAAGGCGGTGGTGGGCGTCCTGATATGGCGCAAGCTGGTGGATCTGATGGGAACAAAGCTGGTGAAGCTATTACGGCATTAAAAGCTTTTCTTGAAGGATAATCCCTGATTTTATTGTATGTTTTAGCTTATTAAGGGAAAAAATTATTCGATTCAGGTGAAGAGCTCAAAAAGCATTGATTTTGCGAATTTTTTGGTTCTATGACGCAATGTTTTTGTGCAATAAAACGATATTTGCATCTTCTCTTTGTGTTATTGGTTGATCGGCTATTAAACTGCTGGCTTTAAATAATTTATAGAATCGGCCACCTTTATCGATTAACTCTTGAAAGCTTCCTTTTTCAATTAAGCGTCCATTATCCAAAAAGAGTATAAGATCGGCGTTGCGTATTGTTGAGAGGCGATGTGCTATGATAAAAGTGGTACGATTTTGACTTATACAATTGATAGCATTTTTAACGCGTGTTTCTGTTTCAACATCAAGAGCACTTGTTGCTTCATCCAGAATAAGAATAGGTGCATTTTTTAAAACTGCTCGAGCGATTGCTAAACGCTGTTTTTCTCCGCCTGACAATTGAGAGCCACGCTCGCCAATTAATGTATCGTAACGATGATTTTTTTTCATAATGAAGTCATGAGCAGAAGCTATATGTGCAGCTTCATGAAGTTCTTCATCCGTTGCAGTTGTTTTACCTATAGAAATGTTGTCGCGAATGCTACGGTCAAAAAGCCCAGCTTCTTGAAACACTGTTGCTAAAGCTTTGCGTAAAGATTCGCGATTAATGGAACGTATATCTATTCCATCAATTTCAATATGCCCAATAGTAGGATCATACACGCGTTGCAACAAATTAATAAGTGTTGTTTTTCCAGCACCAGTTGGTCCTACAATAGCCACAGTTTGTCCTGGTTTTACTTCAAATGAAATGTCGAAAACACCCTGAGAAGAATTTAGGAATTTATAGGTAACATGATGAAATTGGACTGCACCGTTAACATTTTTTAGAGAAGGGAGATTTTCAAGTGTGTTGATATGAAGGGTGGAGTCCTCCATTTCAAAGAATTCTTGTAGTTTAGCTTGTAATGATATTGCTATATTGATGAAGTTGCTCATTTGATCAAGGCGACTAATCATTAATTGAGCAAATCCGACAAAAGCAACAACTTCACCCACACGTAATTGGCCTTTTGTCACAAAAAAAGCACCAAGAAGAAATACACATACTATTGAAATGGTTGATGCCATTCGATTTAAGCCGCTAGCAAGTGCCCACCAATTTAAAACAGGGTTTTGTGCTTTGAGAAGATCGCGTGTATGCTTATGAAGTGCTGCTGTTTCTTCTGCTATTCGGTTATAACTTTGTACAATGGCAACATTGGAAATTGAATCACTAACATGTTTAAAAAGGTTATGATGGTAGCGCTCTACAGAGGCTTGTCCATCTTTTGTTTTTTGCATTACTAAGCGTGCAATTAATACATAGATGATGGCAAGGACAATCAAAACTGTTGAAAGCCGCCAGTTCATATTAAAAGCTATAGGTACTAGAACGAATAAGGCAACAAGCGTTGAAAGATGTTGACGCATAAAATCAAGCCATATGGTTGACATGGAATCTACAGCACGCAATAGCGTATGAAGAGCGTTAGAGGTTCCGCGTTGTTGGTGCCATATTAATGGCATGGAGATAATGCGCTCGAAAGATTCTGTTAAAACAGATAAGCGTCGTCTATGTGCTAAGCGGTCAGCACTGCGAGCCACGAGGACATAAGCAATAATATTAGAAATACCAAAAGCTACCCAGATTACGAGAGTAAGAACAATATCTGATTTTTCTGAAATTGCATCAATGACGCGTCCAAACAAAATAGGTTCTGCAATTGTGATGATAGCTAGTATAATATTAGCAGAACAGATTAAAAGAGATGCATTTTTTTCTCTATTTAGATAAGAAAGAACGCGAGCATAAGTTTTAAATAAAGACACAGGTAATTATCTCCAATAGCTATCACATAATCTTAAAATGAAGATTATCTATTTTAATGCATTGTCTTACCTTTTGAGCTAATAGAATTTACATGCTAAGAAAATGCAATTTTGGATACGGACTGTAATGCAGTGTGATAAAAAGCCACTTCTATAAAATATAGTTTTTTATATTGATAAAGACAGAATAAGAAAACGGATAGATACAAGAATGATATGGCAAGGGAACTGTTATGGTTGGTATAGAAATAAAAAAGATTGAGGCAGACGAAAGTGGAATGCGCTTAGATCGGTGGTTTAAGGTGCATTATCCAGGCCTTGGTTTTGGATATCTACAAAAGTTGCTACGTTCTGGTCAGATACGGGTTGATGGTGGACGTGTTAAAGCTGATATGCGTCTTATCATGGGACAGTCTATTCGTGTACCGCCTTTATCTATTGATAAGAAGGAAAGCCTTCCTATAACGGATAAAACCATTTGTGGGCAGAATGATCGAGATGTTTTGAAAAAAATGCTTCTCTATGAGGATCAGAAAGTTTTTGTTTTTAACAAGCCTGCTGGTTTGGCTGTACAAGGCGGTTCTGGTTTGACCCGTCATATTGATAGTATGCTTGAGGTGTGGCGCAATAGAAAAGGTGAAAAACCACGGTTGGTTCATCGTCTTGATCGTGAGACATCTGGTGTGCTTATTGTTGCTCGATCAAGAGGAGCTGCGCAAGCTTTAACAGCTGCTTTTAGAGCGCGGGAAACGAAAAAGACTTATTGGGCGTTGGTCCGGGGGATTCCTAGAAAAAAACAGGATAAAATTTCAACATGGATGGTTAAAGAGACAACTGCACAGGGCGATACAATGCGTGTTTGTGAACATGGGGAGCCAGATTCTAATCATGCAGTTTCTTACTATCGTGTTTTAGATACGCGAGGGCGGGCTCTTTCATGGCTTGAAATGGAGCCTTATACAGGCAGGACACATCAGTTACGTGTTCATGCTGCTTATATGGATCATCCAATTATCGGCGATTCAAAATATTTTTTTTCTGACAGTAATTGGGAATTGCCGGGGGGAATTCAAAATCGTCTTCACCTTCATGCGCGTCGTATTCGTATACCTCATCCTTCAGGAGGTATATTGGATATTACCGCACCTTTACCACCTCATATGGTCCAGAGTTTTAATCTCTTAGCTTTTAATGAAATGGACAGCGTATAGATATAGAATACTGGAAACAATTGCATTTTATTGTATTTGGTGGTGATAGTGTACTTGTTAACAGTTTTTCTATTACTCACTATTGCATAGGCAACATTTGCAGAATTTTATTATAAGTCACTGGCTTATAGAATTTGAGATATCGTAAGTTTTCATTCAATAAAGTAATCGCGGCATTTTTGATGTAAGGTTATTGATAGTAAAGTGTGAGCAGTGGTTTGAGTTTATAAAAAATGGATATTGTTTTGCATACAATTTGTATGCAAAAGGATAGGTATTTGATGAGCTGCTTTATGCATGGATCAAAAAATATTAAATTGAATACAAAAGCCATGTATTTTTTAGTATGTAATGGCGGATGTCATGCTTCGTTTTCAGATTGTGTGTTAACGCTGCTGGTGTCATAATTTTGTATATAACGTGAACAATTGATAATTTTCTCTCAGCTTTGTTTTACAATAATGTTCATATATGGCACGAAGCTCGGTATCAAAGCGCAAGCATGTTATATTATTGGGAAGGTAATCTTTCGATAGATAGATAGCAAAATGAGTTATCGCAACGGAAATTGTTCCTTTTTAGGATGAACACGTAGTGTCTGTTTTGAGTAAGTTGGTGTGGATTCTATTCTAGAAAACTCCGTCGATTTATTAAAATATTATAGAGGTAGGATGTGATATGCGTGAAATTTTAGAGAATTTAGATACGCCGTTGAATAAAAAAAATGCTGTTTGTAAGCTTCAAAATATTTCACGTCAGCCACTTCCTAAACGGTTTTATGAAAAAGTAAATGTCACATGTGAAGAAGAAGGCTTTTCCATATTATTGGATGGAAGTCCAGTTAAGACGCCTGCAAGGCGTCCTCTTCTTATGCCAACAGAGGCGCTTGCTACATTAGTCGCACAGGAATTCACTATACAGGAAGAAATCATTGATCCGGGAAAAATGCCGATTACACGTTTTATTAACACTGTTATCGATGGTATCGCTGACAATATGCAAGTTATTTTTGAAGATTTATTGCGTTTTGTTGCGTGTGATATGATCCTTTATCGTGCACAAACGCCGCAAGAGCTGGTGAAAAGACAGTGTGAACAGTGGGATTTTTTACTTGATTGGGCAGAAGAAAAATTTGGTATCTGTTTTAATGTAGCCGAAGGGGTTATACATGTTGAACAACCATGGGAGGTTATTCAAGCCGTGAGCCATTATTTACGTCAGGTGGAATCTCCTTATGTGCTTGCCGCACTCCATACACTGACAACTCTAACGGGATCAGCTCTTATTGCTTTTGCCATAGCTGAGAAGAGAATTGATGTTGATAATGCTTGGGCTATTGCTCATCTAGATGAAGATTGGATGATGGAACAATGGGGCATTGATGAAGAAACCATAACACGCCGAGCTTATAAGAAGACAGAATTTAATGCAGCAGCCACAATCATTAAAGTTTGCTTATAAGTA
Organism: Bartonella sp. A05; assembly: GCF_026930145.1. GTDB lineage: Bacteria > Pseudomonadota > Alphaproteobacteria > Rhizobiales > Rhizobiaceae > Bartonella. Next base: position 26,419 of record NZ_JANHOJ010000005.1, read on the forward strand.
ATTTTTTTACTCATACGTTTAAATCTAGAGCTTACTGCGTTTTCATGGTTTTTATTTTTTCAAGCCCTGGAAATACTTGATTGGTTATATCTAGGATTGCTTTATTATTATTTCGGATAAAGTACCAATGATTATTATCGAGCAAAGCAATAACTTCAGTCTGCATGCAGCACTTTTTCTCACCATTGTTTATAATTGCAAATTCTAGAGGTATAACGAAATAGGGCATACCGTTGTCGAGCTTTCCTTCGCGTCTACGTGTTTTATCAATTGTTATATTTTCAATTTTATAATTTTTCGCTAGCTGTTCTATTTGGCTTTTCATGATTTTTTGGAATTGAGATTTATTGAAATTTTTTTCTGCAGCTAATCTATCGATGATTTGGGGTGGGATAGCATTTAAGATGGCATTTGCATCGGCCTCTTGAAGCGCTTTACTATAAGCAAAAGAAGCTTTTTCTAGAGTTATAAGTTCTTCATTGGTAATTATGTAGGCTTGGACTGCTGATGTAATTTGAATTGCTGAGATAATAAAGGAAAAGCATAAAATAACAGAAAAAAACACACGAAATCGTAACATTGGAAACCTTGATAGTTAATTCAAATAGATTCAACTGAATTTATAAAGAACAAGCATACCAGAAAGAGAGTAATTGTGTATTTTAAAAAGAAAATTCCCACAGAAAGAAATAGAACCTATAAAAAAATGGAGACTATAGTCTCCATTTCTAAATTGAAAAGAATAATTAAGCCTTTAAACAGAATAATACATATCAAATTCAACAGGGTGTGGAGTCACTTCATAGCGCAGAACTTCTTGCATTTTTAACTGAATAAAGGAATTAATTTGATCATCATCAAAAACATCTCCAGCTTTAAGAAAAGCGCGATCTTTATCAAGATTTTCGAGTGCTTCACGTAGACTTCCTGAAACGGTAGGGATTTCTTTTAGCTCTTTGGGAGGAAGGTCATAAAGATCTTTATCCATAGCTTGTCCTGGATGAATTTTATTTTTAATTCCATCAAGTCCAGCCATTAGAAGTGCTGCAAATGCTAGATATGGATTAGCTGTTGGGTCTGGAAATCGAACTTCTACACGTTTTGAATTTGGCGAAGAGCCGAATGGGATACGACAAGCTGCGGAACGATTACGTGCGGAATAGGCAAGAAGGACAGGAGCTTCGTAACCAGGAACTAAACGCTTATAGGAGTTAGTAGATGGATTTGTGAAAGCATTGATTGCTTTTGCATGCTTAATAATACCACCAATAAAGAACAAGCATGTTTCTGATAGCCCAGCATATTCATTTCCTGCAAAGGTTGGTTTTCCATCTTTCCAAATCGATATATGAACATGCATACCCGAACCATTGTCACCGAAAACCGGTTTTGGCATGAAAGTTGCTGTTTTTCCGTAGCTGTTTGCAATTTGATGAACAACATATTTAAAAATTTGCATTTTATCAGCTTCGCGAACTAACGTATCAAATCGGATACCTAATTCGTGTTGAGCAGCAGCGACTTCATGATGATGTTTTTCGACGCGTACGCCCATATCCGTTAGTGCAGTAAGCATTTCAGAGCGCATATCTTGGCAGGAATCGATAGGAGGAACAGGAAAATAGCCACTCTTCATACGAGGACGATGACCAAGATTCCCCATTTCATATTCTTTATCATCATTGGATGGAAGTTCGCTTGAATCGAGTTTAAAGCTTGTATTGTAAGGATCAGTTTTATAGCGTACATCATCAAAAATGAAGAACTCTGCTTCTGGGCCAACATTGACTGTATCACCGATACCTAAAGATTTCATATAAGCTTCAGCTCTTTTAGCGATAGAACGTGGGTCTCTACTATAAAATTTTCCAGAAATAGGATCAAGAACGTCACAAAGGATGACCAAAGTAGGCTGAGCAAAAAAAGGATCAATATGTGCTGTTTCTGGATCTGGCATTAGTACCATATCGGATTCATTAATTGTTTTCCAGCCAGCAATTGAAGAACCATCAAACATAATGCCATCAGTGAAGGTTTCTTCGTTGATTTCGGTAACATCCATTGTAACATGATGCAACTTGCCTCGTGGATCGGTAAAACGTAAATCAATGAAGCGTACGTCATTATCTGCGATTTGTTTAAGAATGTCTGATCCGGTTGTCATATTCAATTTCCTTATTGAGCTGAGATGAAGAGAAATGATAAAAATTTTGTGTGTATTCTAAAGAGCATCGATACCAGATTCGCCAGTGCGGATACGGATAGCATCATCAATGGATGAAACAAATATTTTTCCATCACCTATATCTTTTGTTTGAGCTGCTTTGCGTATAGCTTCAATAGCTTGTTCTAAAGCTTCATCAGCAACAACAACTTCAATTTTTACTTTAGGCAGAAAATCAACAACATATTGAGCGCCGCGGTAAAGCTCTGTATGTCCTTTTTGACGACCAAACCCCTTTGCTTCTGTTACGGTGATACCCTGTAAACCAACTTCTTGAAGAGCTTCTTTTACCTCATCAAGCTTGAAAGGTTTTATAATGGCTTCAATTTTTTTCATTCTGAAATTATCTCCAACGTTATTTTACCTTTTTAAGCTACTACGTATCATATTTGCAATTATGGAACGTATTGACAAACACTTTCTGCATAAAGAATTCCAATATAAACGCATTTGTATATTTTTGTTGGAGAAATTTTATTGAAACGTAGAATAAAAAGTTGAAAAAGATATAAATTGATGCGAAATAAAAATGATACGTTGCGTGTTTCTCACTATATTGTGTTTTAATAATTTTATGGTGTGTTTAAGAGATTGGGTTGAGCCAAGGTCGACGCAGAAAAAGTTCTTTTAGGAATTTTCCAGTATAGGAACCAGAAACGTTGATAATATTTTCGGGGCGGCCAATAGCAACGATTTCACCGCCACCATCTCCACCTTCTGGGCCTAAATCAATAATCCAGTCAGCGGTTTTAATAACTTCAAGATTATGTTCAATAACGACGACGGTGTTGCCTTGATCGACAAGTTCATGAAGGACTTCAAGAAGTTTGGAAATGTCGTGGAAATGTAGACCGGTTGTAGGTTCGTCTAAAATGTAAAGCGTGCGACCTGTTGTTTTTCGTGAAAGTTCTTTAGCAAGTTTTACGCGCTGGGCTTCGCCTCCAGAAAGCGTTGTGGCTTGCTGTCCGACTTTAATATAGCCAAGGCCGACTGTGACGAGGGTTTTTATTTTGTTGTGAATAGTAGGAATAGCTTGGAAAAACTCTTCTGCTTTTTCGACTGTCATATCAAGTATATCAGCGATGGATTGTCCTTTAAATTTAACTTCTAGTGTTTCTCTATTATAGCGCTTTCCTTTGCATACATCGCAAGTAACGTAGACATCAGGTAAAAAATGCATTTCAATTTTGATAACGCCATCACCTTGACATGCCTCACAGCGTCCTCCTTTAACATTGAATGAAAAGCGTCCTGCTTGATAACCGCGGGCTTTTGATTCTGGAAGCTCAGAAAACCAATCGCGGATTGGAGTAAATGCACCAGTATAGGTAGCTGGATTGGAGCGTGGGGTACGCCCAATGGGGGATTGGTTAATGTTAATAACTTTATCGAGAAATTCTAGTCCTTCAATTTTGTCATAACTTGCCGGATTGTGATGACTGCTCATGATACGGTTTGATGCGGCTTTAAAGAGAGTTTCTATGAGGAACGTTGATTTTCCTCCACCTGAAATGCCAGTTATGCAAGTGAAGGTGCCAAGAGGAATAGCAGCACTGATATTTTTAAGGTTGTTACCTCGTGCTCCGGTTACTTTAAGTGTTTTTGATTTTGATATTTTGCGTCGCTGAGCAGGCATGGAAACAGCCATTTTTCCTGAGAGATATTGTCCTGTAAGTGAAGAGGGGTTGTTCATAATTTCTTGCGGTGTTCCTTGGGCGGTGATTTTTCCACCGTGAACGCCTGCGGCAGGGCCAATATCAACGACATGGTCTGCGGTGAGAATGGCATCTTCATCATGCTCAACGACGATAACTGTATTTCCAAGATCCCGTAGATGACGCAGTGTTTCTAGAAGACGTTCATTATCGCGTTGGTGTAAACCGATAGATGGTTCATCTAAAACATAGAGAACACCTGTAAGACCTGAGCCAATTTGAGATGCTAGCCGAATACGCTGACTTTCTCCACCTGAAAGCGTTCCTGAATTTCTGGATAATGTAAGATATTCAAGTCCCACATGCTTTAAAAATGCTAGGCGTTCTTGAATTTCTTTTAAAACACGGGTTGCGATATGCCGTTGTTTTTCGTTAAGATGTTGATGAATGTTGGCGAACCAATCATCTGCTTTTAAAATAGAAAGTTCTGATATTTGTCCAATGTGCATTCCATGAATTTTGACAGCTAGTGCTTCTGGTTTTAAACGATAACCATTACAAGCCGGACATGGTGAAGAGGACATATAATGTTCAATTTCTTCACGTGAGCATGCGGAATCGGTTTCTTTCCATTGTCTTTCCATATTCGGAATGACACCTTCAAAACGTTGAGTTATTGTATGAGAGTGCTCACCATTTTTATAGACAAAAGAGATTTCTTTTGTTTTTGTGCCATATAAAATAGCACGTTGCGCTTCATCTGAAAGCTTACACCATTTGTCTGTGAGCTTAAAACCATAAGCTTTGCCCAATGCTTCTAAAGTTTGGTTATAGTAGAGTGAGGATGAGTTTGCCCAAGGTGCAATTGCTCCAGATTTTAAAGTAAGATTTTCATTTGGAACGATTTTTTTTGGATTGATAGCCTTTTTAGTGCCGAGTCCATCGCAAACAGGGCAAGCTCCAAACGGATTATTAAATGAAAAAAGGCGTGGTTCAATTTCAGGAATTGAGAAGCCGGATACAGGACAGGAAAATTTTTCTGAAAAAATGATTCGTTTGTGCGTTTCATTTTTTGATTTATGAGCATTTCCCGTTAAGGTATCTTTTTTTGTAAGAGGTTGGTCTGCCATTTCAGCAATTGCAAGACCATCTGCTAGTTTCAGGCAGGTTTCTATGCTATCAGCTAGGCGAGAAGTAATATCGTTATGCACAACAACGCGATCCACCACCACGTCTATGTCATGCTTATATTTTTTATCAAGAGAAGGAACATCGGAAATTTCGTAGAATTTCCCATCAATTTTGACACGCTGAAATCCTTTTTTTAAAAGTTCTATCAGTTCTTTTTTATATTCGCCCTTTCGTCCTCTTACTAAAGGTGCCATAATAAAAATCCGTGTACCTTCTGGTAAAGCCATAATTTGATCAACCATTTGGCTGACTGTTTGGTGTTCAATAGGAAGTCCTGTAATGGGTGAGTAAGGAATACCGATACGCGCAAAAAGAAGGCGCATGTAATCATGAATTTCGGTAACGGTACCGACTGTTGAACGGGGATTATGGCTCGTGGTTTTTTGTTCAATGGAGATGGCAGGAGATAGACCGTCTATTTTATCGACATCTGGTTTTTTCGTCATTTCTAGAAATTGTCGCGCATAAGCAGAAAGGCTTTCAACATAACGGCGTTGACCTTCGGCATAAATTGTATCAAAAGCTAAGGATGATTTTCCTGATCCCGAAAGTCCTGTTATAACAATCAGTTTGTCACGGGGAAGGTCAACATCAACGTTTTTAAGATTATGTTCACGGGCACCGCGAATAGAGATATATTTTTGATGAGACATATTTACCCTTAGCAGAATATGAATAAAATTAGATATTAAACATTAAAATCATTTCTTGAAAGTTATAATGCGTTCGATTGTTTTAATGTGATAGGATAATATAAGTTCTGTGGAAAGCAGGATAAAGATAGCAGCTTTTCATTCTCGATGATGGAATAAACTATGTTATCATATTTTCTTATAATGGGGTGGTTTAGAATTTTGGAGTTTATGCGATGGCTGGTAGCCTTAATAAAGTTATTTTAATTGGTAATCTTGGCGCGGATCCTGAGATCCGCCGTTTGAATTCTGGTGATCAAGTCGCAAATTTGCGTATTGCTACTTCGGAAAGTTGGCGTGATCGCAATACGAATGAACGTAAAGAACGCACCGAATGGCATAGTATCGTTATTTTTAACGAAAATCTTATTAGAGTTGTAGAGCAATATGTAAAAAAAGGCAGCAAGATTTATATTGAAGGTCAGTTGCAGACACGCAAATGGCAAGATCAAAACGGTAATGATCGTTATACAACGGAGATTGTTTTACAAAAATACCGTGGTGAACTACAGATGCTTGATAGCCGTGGGGTAGGTGGGGGAGACCAAATGTACAGTGCAAATCAGTCGAGTAGTAGTTATGACAGTAGTGGTTTTGGTCAGAGTAATACTTTGTCAGAAGGGAATTTTTCAGACCGGTTAGATGATGATGTGCCTTTTTGATAATTTATAAGAGAGAATGATTATTGCTGTTTGAGTTTTTTGATGAGGAGAATGGCGTTCTATTTAGGACTTATCCTTCTAAGAGGGAATGTAAGCGATGTGTATTCAATTGAATAGTCGAAGTTATAAATAGTGTGCTGAAAATTCTTGTGGCAATAGTGTGTTAAATCTTGTTTGAAAGAAGGTATTTTGACAATATCAAAGTACGGCAGGCTAAGCAACGATTATCGCTTTTATACAAAAGTGGTGGTCATCGTTGTTAAGGGTTTTTGTTAACTCTTTATCTAAAATAATGCATGGTTTCGTGTATATATTTTTCTATTGTTTTTAAGTTCAGGAGAGAAAGTTTTGCTTTTTTAATACATGATTTTTAATACAAACACATAACACATTGAAAATTATAGTTAAATTTCTGTTCTGTTATAGGAATAGAAATTAGCATTTTGACATATTTTTCGGTATAAAAAACAAAGTGATTCCTTTTTGAAAGTATTGAAACTGTGACCGATTTTACTCCACTGCCGGAATCTGATGTACCAACCGGTATTGAACCAGTTAGTATTATTGAAGAGATGCAGCGCTCTTATCTCGATTATGCGATGAGCGTAATTGTGTCGCGTGCACTTCCTGATGTCCGTGATGGCCTTAAACCTGTTCATCGGCGTATTCTTCATGCGATGAATGAGATGGGGCTTTCTTTCAATAAGTCGTATCGTAAGTCAGCTGGTGTTATTGGTGAAGTTATGGGGAAATTTCATCCCCATGGTGATGCTTCAATTTATGATGCATTAGTGCGTATGGCACAGGATTTTTCTTTAAGGGATCCGCTGATTGATGGGCAAGGAAATTTTGGCTCTGTTGATGGTGATCCGCCTGCAGCGATGCGCTATACAGAATGTCGTTTAGAAAAAATTTCAGAAGAACTTTTAGTTGATATCGACAAAGATACCGTTGATTTTCAAGATAATTACGATGGGCGTGAACGTGAGCCTGTGGTTTTGCCAGCACGGTTCCCTAATCTTTTGGTCAATGGGTCAGGTGGGATTGCTGTGGGAATGGCGACGAATATTCCGCCCCATAATCTTGGTGAAGTCGTTAATGGCTGTATCGCTTTGATTAATAATCCTAATATAACGCTTGATGAAATAATTGACATTATTCCTGGTCCTGATTTCCCTACGGGTGGTATTATTCTTGGTCGTTCTGGTATTCGTTCGGCTTATGAAACTGGGCGCGGTTCAATTATTATGCGTGCTAAGGTTGATATTGAAGAAATTCGAAATAATCGACAGGCAATTATTGTAAACGAAATACCTTATCAGGTTAATAAAGCGGCAATGATTGAAAAAATTGCTGAGTTAGTGCGTGATAAGCGCATTGAAGGGATCTCTGATTTACGTGATGAATCTGATCGCGATGGGTATCGGGTGGTTATTGAGCTAAAAAGAGAGGCTGTTGCTGATGTTGTTTTGAACCAACTTTATCGCTATACGCCGCTGCAAGCTTCTTTTGGTTGTAATATGGTTGCCTTGAATGGAGGAAAACCTGAACAAATGGCGTTGCTTGATATTCTTCGTGCATTTGTTTCTTTCCGTGAGGAGATTGTAAGTCGGCGGACAAAGTATTTATTGCGTAAAGCGCGTGAGCGTGCGCATGTTTTGGTTGGCTTGGTTATTTCTGTTGCTAATATTGATGAAGTTATTGCGTTAATTCGTAAGGCTCCTGATCCACAGACAGCGCGTGTACAATTAATGGAGCGGCGTTGGTTGGCTGCTGATGTAGCACCTTTAATCAAGCTTATTGATGATCCTCGCCATATCATTCATGAAGATAATACTTATAATTTATCTGAAGAGCAGGCGCGCGCTATTTTGGAATTACGCTTACAGAGGCTGACAGCGCTTGGTCGTGACGAAATTGCTGATGAATTAAATACAATTGGAGTAGATATCACCGATTATCTTAATATTTTATCATCGCGTTCGCGGATTATGAGCATTGTTAAGGATGAACTGAGTGCTCTTCGTGAGGTATTTGCAACTCCTCGACGGACTGTATTTGGTTTTGGTAGTGCTGAAATGGATTGTGAAGATCTAATCGTGTCTGAGGATATGGTGGTAACGGTTAGTCATGGTGGATATATTAAACGAGTACCTCTAAATACCTACCGTGCTCAGCGTCGCGGTGGTAAGGGGCGTTCCGGTATGTCCACAAAAGATGAGGATTTTGTAACCCGTTTATTTGTGGCCAATACACATGCGCCGGTTCTTTTCTTTTCATCGCGTGGAATTGTTTATAAAGAAAAAGTTTGGCGCTTGCCTGTTAGTACACCGCAATCTCGCGGGCGAGCTTTGATTAATATGCTTCCCTTGCAACAAGGGGAGCGCATAACAACTATTATGCCTTTGCCAGAAGATGAATCAAGTTGGGGCGAACTAGACGTTATGTTTGCAACGACGCGTGGAACTGTTCGCCGTAATAAATTGTCAGATTTTGTTCAGGTTAATCGTAATGGTAAAATTGCCATGAAATTTGATGAAGAGGGAGATGAAATTCTTTCTGTAGAAACCTGTACAGAACATGATGATGTTGTTCTTACAACCGCCAAAGGACAATGTATTCGTTTCCCAGTAACTGATGTCCGTGTATTTGCTGGTCGTAATTCGATAGGTGTGCGTGGTATCAATGTGGTTGATGGTGATAAAGTCATTTCTATGACTATTTTAGAGCATGTTGAAGCAACATCGGTTGAGCGTTCTGCCTATATTAAACGGATGATCAGTGAGCGGCGTGCGGCTGGTGCTGATGCTGAAGAAGTCGTAATCGTTGATGAAGATGGCGGGGCAAACGAAGCGGAATTATCGGATGAGCGTTATGCAGAGCTTCGTGCTCATGAGCAAATGCTTTTGACGGTTAGTGAGTTTGGTTATGGAAAACGATCGTCTTCTTATGAATTCCGTATTTCTAGGCGTGGTGGAAAAGGAATTCGTGCAACTGATCCATCTAAGACTGCTGAAATTGGTAAGTTAGTGGCTGCTTTCCCGGTAGAGGCGCAAGATCAAATTATGTTGGTTTCGGATGGGGGGCAACTTATTCGCGTTCCTGTTGATGGTATCCGTATAGCTGGCCGTTCAACAAAGGGGGTAACAATCTTTAATACAGCAGAAGGCGAAAAAGTTGTATCGGTTGAGCGTATTTCTGAACCTGAAGATGATGACAGTGAAAAGAGTTCCGATACGGTTAATGTTAGCGAATCTGATAGGGTTGATATTAGCGGAGTGGAATAACTCTAAAGTCATTGGAGTAAAATGATGACAATTGCTCTTTATGCCGGTTCTTTTGATCCTATCACGAATGGTCATCTTGATGTTTTACGAGGCAGTTTAGTACTGGCCGATGAAGTGGTTGTAGCAATTGGGATACGGGCAAGGAAAGAACCACTTTTTAGCTTTAAAGAGCGTGTTGATTTAATTAAACAAGTAGGAGAAGAGCTATTAAATATAGGATCTGATCGATTGCGAATTATTTCATTTAATAGTCTTTTAATTGATAAGGCGCGTGAAATTGGTGCTTCACTTCTTATTCGTGGTTTACGGGATGGTACTGATCTCGATTATGAAATGCAAATGGCGGGGATGAATGGGATTATGGCTCCTGAGTTGCAAACTGTTTTTTTGCCAGCAAGTGTTTCTGGTCGTGCGATTACTTCTACATTGGTGCGCCAGATTGCTGCGATGGGGGGCGATGTTTCACCTTTCGTTCCTCAACATGTTGCACAAGCTTTGCGTTTGAAATTTAAAGCTTCAGGGGAAAAATAGTATGTTTCTTAGAATTTTTACAGTTGTAACATGTATTTGTTGTTTGCTTTCATTTCGTGCCGTAGCAAATGATAATAATACTCTTGTTTTATCTCTAAGGGATGGAGATGTAATTATTCGTCTTCGTCCTGACCTTGCACCAAAACATGTTGCTCAAATTAAAAAATTAACAGAAGAGGGTGCATATAATAATATTGTATTTCACCGTGTTATTCCTGGCTTTATGGCGCAGACTGGCGATGTAAAATTTGGAAGAAAAGGCAGTGCTGATTTTGATTCTAAACGTGTTGGAACGGGTGGTTCAAATTATCCTAATTTAGTGGCAGAGTTTTCAAATCAACCATTTAATCGTGGTACTGTTGGTATGGCGCGTGCACAAGATCCAAATTCCGCAAATTCGCAATTCTTCATTTGTTTTGAGAAGGCACATTTTTTAAACGGTCAATATACTGTTGTTGGAGAAGTTGTGCAAGGAATGGATGTTGTTGATAAAATTAAAAAAGGCACTGTAGACAATAATGGATCTGTCAAAAATCCTGATATTATCAATGCTGCCTATTTGCAAGCTGATCAATAAGCTAAAGGAGTAGCTACATGGCTGAGATTAAAGATCCAGAAAACACCTTAATTCTTGAAACAACAAAAGGCAAAGTCGTTATTGAGCTTTTTGCTGATTTGGCTCCTGGGCATGTTGCACGTATTAAGGAGCTTGTGAATGAAGGTGCTTATGATAATGTTGTATTTCATCGCGTTATCGATAATTTTATGGCTCAAACTGGTGATGTACAGTTTGGAAAAAAAGACAGTGAGAAATTCGATGTGTCACGAGTAGGTATGGGTGGTTCAAATAAGCCTGATCTGAAAGCAGAGTTTTCTAATCTTTCTCATAAACGCGGTACAGTTTCTATGGCTCGAAGCCAGAATCCGAATTCTGCTAATTCACAGTTTTTTATCTGTTTTGCAGATGCTCCTTGGCTTGATCGCCAATATTCCATTTGGGGGCAGGTGATTGAAGGTATGGAAAATGTTGATAAAATCAAACGTGGTGAACCTGTTGTGGATCCTGATACAATTATTAAAGCTACAATTGCTGCGGATATGAAATAGTATAGAAGCATGACAGAATAACTGTTGCTTATGATTTATTATAAGTTGCATGAGAAAGAAGTGAATCGTGTATTTTTTTGCAGATAAAGTTTTAAACTTTTATTTCGCAGAAAATAAATCACATTAAGATGAGTTTATTTGTATAGACAGGTTCTAGTTCTGTGTGTTCCTTAAAAATGAATCCCACAGAGCTTACCTGTTTATTTTTTTTAAATATTTTTAGTAAAAAAGTGTGTTAGCTATTGGGAATATTTCAGGCCATTCTGATATATTCACAAAGTTTCTATTATTTATTGTACGTTATATCAATGTGGGCATATGCTATTAATACTTTCTATTATTGCGCTAAAGTATGATGAAGATATTAGAGATAAAAAAGATGACTGAGCCATTTGTGCTTGTAAAAAAGCGGCAATCATATCGTTTGACAGTTTATATTTTTCAAAAAAAATCTGGATAATCTTAAAAATTATGACATAAAGCAACATTTTGTTACATTACACAGAAGCGTAAGAATTTTTGCATCTGTGGAACTAGAGGATATGTGTGGTCATAAAATATATTCAGAGATTGGGTATATTAATGTCAGAATTATTCTGCTTAATGGCAGAAGAAATATTGGAATTATAAGGTTATTGCTTTTGCAAAAACGACTGAAACTAAATAGTGAATGAATGTTATTCTTCAGATACGCGCAGACATAGTGGTTATTTTCATAACCTTATGTTCTTACTTCTATTTTGTGACTTGCTAGATAACAAATTTTCATTGATTTTATTCAATCTTTTATGCAGATTTTAGTATTTATAGTAGCTTTAAAAAACATTTGAAATATTTGAAATGATACTTTCAAAAAGTATTACCTTGTAGGGCTAGCAGCCATTATTTTTATAGCAACATGCATTTATGGAAACTGAAAAAGCAAAAATGATGTTAAAGCCATTTCATTATAGAAAAATTTCTCAAGATGGATATGCCCGTCGGGGTGAAATTATAACAAAGCGTGGTCATATTCGTACGCCTGCATTCATGCCAGTTGGAACAGCTGGAACTGTTAAAGCTATGTATATGGATCAGTTGCGGGCTCTTGGAACAGATATTATTTTGGGGAATACGTATCATTTGATGTTACGTCCGGGAGCTGAGCGTGTTGCGCGTTTAGGGGGATTACATGAATTTGCACGTTGGCCAGAACCTATTTTAACGGATTCTGGGGGGTTTCAGGTTATGTCTCTTGCGGGAATTCGTAAGATTACTGAGCAAGGTGTTATTTTTCGCTCTTATATTAATGGAGCGTATTATGAAATGAGTCCAGAACGTTCTATCGAAATTCAAGGGCTTCTTGATGCGGATATTCAAATGCAGCTTGATCAATGTATTGCATTGCCTGCTGATAAAAAAGAAATAGAGTCTGCAATGGAACTTTCATTGCGTTGGGCAGAGCGTTGTAAGACAGCTTTTGGCGATCAACCAGAAAAGGCTATGTTTGGTATTGTTCAAGGTGGCGATAATCTGAAATTGCGTGAACGCTCTGCTCAAGCATTGAAAGAAATGAATTTGAAGGGCTATGCTATTGGAGGGTTAGCAGTGGGAGAACCCCAGAATGTTATGACAGCTGTATTAGATGCAATTTGTCCAATTTTGCCAGAGGATAAGCCACGCTATCTCATGGGAGTTGGAACACCGGATGATATTTTGGAAAGTGTTGCTCGGGGTATTGATATGTTTGATTGTGTTATGCCAACCCGTGCGGGGCGTCATGGTTTAGCGTTTACGCGTTTTGGCAAGATTAATTTGCGTAATGCACGTTATGCAGAAGATACACGTCCTCTGGATCCACTCTCGCCTTGTCCTGCTGCGTGTGATTATAGTCGTGCTTACTTGCACCATTTAATTAAATCCAGTGAAGCTCTTGGGGGCATGTTATTGACTTGGAATAATCTTTCCTATTACCAACAACTTATGCAAGGTATTCGCGATTCCATTGAAGCAGGATGTTATGCTGATTTTTGCGCTAAAACGAGAGCTTTGTGGCTGGAAGGTAATAAGGCATTGGAGTGAATTACAGCTGGTTGTCATTTTACCGATCATAAAGTTGCGCTGTCCTAAAAAAGATATGCAGTTTTATGAATACAACATGTTCTCTAAGATACAATGCTTAGCAGAGAGTTTTGCTCCGGTACGCACTACCTGATCCGGAGAAAAACAGTTTCTTGCTTTTGATAGTTGTTTAGAGCAAAAATGTTAATGATGCGTTAGCAATCTCTTTAAAAAATATAAAATTTCGTGCTCACGGCTATTTTAAAGTTAAAAGATGATAAAGAGAAAGCGTACATAGTGTGCGTATTTTTCTCTTAACACTGGTGCTTGATATTAAAAACTGTTTTCGCAAAATTTTATAGCGGAAGAAAGAACTTAGAAGCAAAGGTATGTTTTATCTATGAATACATGCGGTCATTATATAGTTTAGAGTCAAAAATTAAGTGATGAAAATAGTTGTTTTGACTAGACGCTTAGCTTGTTTTCGTTGAAAATACATTGAAATAGCTTTAGCTGCATTTAGGTTATAGAAAATTATATTTATAGTATAATTTTGAAAAAGTATGTTCTACTTATCATTATGGATTCCATTATGCTTCTACGATAAAAAAGATTGTGTTCTGTTTCTTGGGTGAAATGCTTTTGAAGTGCCACTAGGAGGCATTAGGCATAGATGTAAGGCATTCTGGTTTTATTTATGCATATTATAGATTTAAAATTAAAGTGTGAATGAAAATGAAGACTTTTCATCAACAAAATGTTTTCGTATCTTCTAATATTGATATTAAAGCGCGGCGCTTGGGAATTTTAGCTCTTGCAGTAGGAAGTTTTGCTATTGGTACAGCTGAATTTGTTGCCATGGGTTTACAACCAGAGATGGCACATAGCTCATGTGTTAGTATTGCGACAGCGGGTCAGTATATTTCTTCTTATGCATTGGGCGTTGTAGTTGGAGCACCTATTTTGGCTGTTGCAACAGCTAAGTTGTCACACAAAGCCGTTTTAATAGGCTTGATGTTTTGTTATGCCTTTGCAAATATTGCCAGTGCTTTTTTTTCTGACTTTAATATGTTAGTGATATTACGGTTTATCAGCGGTCTCCCGCATGGCATTTATTTTGGAATTGCAACTATGGTTGCGTCTTCAATGGTGGAAACGCGTGAACGTTCAAAAGCTGTTGGTAGTGTTATGCTTGGTTTTACCATTGCAACAGTCGTTGGAGCGCCGGGGGCGACTTGGATTGGTCAGCTTGTTGGTTGGCAAATTGCTTTTATTCTTGTGGGCGTTATTGCTTTATTGTGCTGCTTGCTTATTTGGAAATTTTTACCTTCTGTCGCTAATGCGATGAAAACAAGTCCTTTACGTGAATTGAGCGCATTAAAGAACAAGCAAGTGTGGTTTCTCTTGGCAATGGTTTCTATTGGAGCAGCAGGATTATTTTCTGTTCTTACTTATATTAAATCAATATTGATTCATGTTTCTGGTGTTTCACTTGAGGGGGTGCCATTTATTCTGCCACTAGTTGGGTTTGGGATGGTTGCAGGAAATTTTTGGGGTCCTAAACTTGCCATTAAAATTGATTCTTCATTGATGATATTTTTTGCTATGCTTTGGAGTGCATTCGTCTTTCTTCTTTTTTTCTTTTTATCATATACTTCATTAACAGTGGTATTAGGTTGTTTTCTCATTGGCACTTCTTTTGCTGGTATGCCTTCTATACAGACAAAAATTATGGACGTTGCTATACATGCACAAATTTTGGCAAGTGCTTTGATGCAATCTGCTTTTAATATCGCTAATGCTATTGGAGCAGAATCGGGAGCGTGGATTTTAGAACTAGGTTATAGTTATGAGTATACTGCCGTTCTTGGAAGTATTTTAACTCTGTGTGGATTATTGGTTTTTTGTTTTTCATGGTATGTGGAAAAGCGTGATCAGCGTCTTTCCCGTTGATAAATAGCTTTTTGGGTGAAGTATTTTCTTATTTTATCATGCGTGTTTTTTTGTGATTCAAGTTGATTGTTAAGAAAATTCTTATCCAATAATTGTTTTGTTAAGGTGATGTTTTTAAACTTCATATACTAGAAACAAAAAAGTTACCTTTTTGAGAAAACTGTCGCAATTCTTACCTTCTTATTTAAAGGGTGAGTATAGAGCTTGTTTTATAAACTATGTCATTACAGAAGAATTTTTTGCGTTTTTTTGTGCAAAGGCATTTAGGCAATCACATAGCGTCTGTTAAGGCGTTTAGATGAGAAAATATTCATTTGTTATTTAATATGCTATCTGTGATTTACCACTGTTATAGTCGTTGGAGTTTCAGATGTGATAGAGCTTTATGGCGAGTGATATTGTATTTATGAATTGTCTTTTGCACTTTTTGATTGTCCTGTTGGGTTTTTTAATATTGCACGAGAAACACGTAAGGAAAATGGAATACCAAGGCAGAATAAAATACCGATGGTTGCAATCAAAAGAGCCTTTACGGCAGAGATCATTCCTGTTATTCCTCCAGGGTTAGATAAACCTGCAAGATTAGTAACTATTCCTGCTAATGCTGTAATGAAGGCCATTGAGAAGAGCTGTACAGAAGTGAGAGATTCACTAGCACGCAGAGCATCTTCATCACGAGCACATTGTAATATTCGCGTGAGAAAATGCGGCCATGTTATGCCTGAACTCATTCCGATGGCAAATAGTGCTAAGCAAATGATAAAAGTATCGTCATCTGTGGACACTTCTGTTGGAAGAAGCCATAAAAGAATGCCAACACTTAAAAGACTGAACACGGGGGAATATACAATAATGCTACGAATTTTTTTTGTAGATATACCTGCACTTGATAACGAGCTACAAGTCCAACCAATGCTTATTAATGCGGCCATATAGCCGGCGACAATAGGATCTTTGTTGTAAAGTTCTTGAAGAAAAAGTGGAAAATAAAATTCTATAGCATATGCGCCTGTACTCATAATAATTATCAGTGAATAAAGAGAAAACAATTCAGAAGATATAGAAAAAGTTTTACGTGGCAACATAGGGTAAGGCGTGGATGATTCAATTTTTGCTAAGACAAAGAGAAGGCTAATTCCGAGAACTAATCCACAGACTTTTACAGCTGTAGCATCCATAGCGCTTCCAGTAGAAATAATAAAGATCAATAAGTTGAGTATAAAGAGTTGAGAGAGAGGAAGTGGGGGATTTGGCACAATGGTTTTATTGTTTTTCGGTAAAACTTTAAGAGCTATGAGTAAGAAAATTATAGCCAGAAATCCGACTATCCAAAAGGATGCTCTCCATGTGCTATATTGCACAGAAATTCCGCCGATAGCTGGCCCTAATAATGTTGATATTCCCCACATTCCAGAGATAATGCCCAATGCGCGAGACCATAAGTGTGGACTGAAAACAATTCGTATTATAGAATAAGAGAGAGATAATAAAGAACCACTGCCAAAGCCTTGAATAAAGCGTCCCATTAAAAATAATGGCATATTTGGGGCGATGCTGCACATAAAAGTGCCGATTGCAAAGATAAGGATAGCAACAGCATAGGAATTGCGAGGACCTATTTTCCCTAGTGTGTTTGTTGCAAGTGAAGTACCAATGAGAGATGCTGTGATAAAAACAGTTGCTACCCAAGAGTAATATTGTTCGCCACCAATATCATTTATAAGAGAAGGCAAAATAGTAATAACAATATAAACAGTGACGGCATGCAACATAACACCGCCTGTGAACGTTAAAGAACGAATACCGTTCTCACCAGATAAAAGAGCAGACCAACTTTGTTGTTTCACTGTTTTTTGCGATTTTAGAGAGTTAAAATTTTCTACTTATAAGATAATTACCCACCTTTGCCAAGGAAAGATGTAAGACCTTTCCTTCGCAAAGTTTGAGAACTTAAATTATATTAATCGATGATTGCTTTTTTTAGGTTTTCATTAATTTTGTCAAGGAATCCTGTAGTGGAAAGCCATTTTTGTTCAGGCCCTATTAAAAGTGCGAGATCTTTTGTCATAAAACCTTCTTCGACGGTATCAATGCAAACTTTTTCTAGTGTTGAGGAAAAATTTTTTAATTTCTCATTGTTATCAAGTTTGGCACGATGTGCTAATCCACGCGTCCATGCAAAAATAGAAGCAATAGAATTTGTTGATGTTTCTTCACCTTTTTGATGCTGACGGTAATGGCGTGTTACTGTACCATGTGCAGCTTCTGCTTCAACAGTTTCTCCGTTTGGTGTCATGAGAACAGAGGTCATGAGACCAAGGGAACCAAAGCCTTGAGCAACGATATCAGACTGCACGTCACCATCATAGTTTTTACATGCCCAGACATACCCTCCTGACCATTTAAGTGCACAAGCGACCATATCATCAATCAGGCGATGTTCGTAATATAATTTACGATTTTCAAATTCTGTTTTAAATTCTGCATCAAAGATTTCTTGAAAGATATCTTTGAAACGGCCATCATATGCTTTTAGAATGGTGTTTTTTGTTGAAAGATAGACAGGAACATTCCGTTGTAAACCATAATTGAAGGATGCACGTGCAAAGTCACGGATTGAATCATCAAGATTGTACATGGCCATAGCAATTCCCGCACTTGGAGCATCAAAAACATCATGTTCAATGACTTGACCATCATCGCCGACAAATTTTATGCTTAGTTTTCCTTTGTCTGGAAATTTGAAATCTGTTGCCTTATACTGATCACCAAAAGCATGACGCCCGACAATAATTGGTTTTGTCCATCCGGGTACTAGGCGTGGGACATTTTTACACACGATGGGTTCACGAAAAATAACGCCTCCTAAAATATTGCGGATTGTACCATTTGGTGATTTCCACATTTTTTTTAAGTTAAATTCTTTAACGCGTGTTTCATCAGGAGTAATAGTGGCACATTTTATACCAACTCCATATTTTTTGATAGCATTTGCAGAATCGATCGTTATTTGATCGTTAGTTGCGTCTCTGTTTTCAATGGAAAGGTCATAATATTTGAGATCAATGTCGAGATAGGGATGGATCAATTTGTTTTTAATATATTTCCAGATGATACGAGTCATTTCATCGCCGTCGATTTCCACAACAGGATTTGCCACTTTGATTTTTGCCATCAGAAGTCCCTTTTTTATTTATAAGTGATATTACTTGCTATAGCACTTTTAGGTTTATAATGAAAAGTAAAAACAGAGATAGCTAATAGGTGCTAAAATTCACAATGAAAGAAACCATTGAATATATAAACCAGCTATGGTGCAATTCTTAGTTTTTAATAGAGAATCAAGCTTATTTTCAGCGATTTATGCAGGTATATGATCTTTAATTGATACTGATTCTTTGCAAGTTTGAGTTTAGGATAATATCATAAGAAATTGTTTTTCGGTAAATATTTGTAATTTTATACAGAGATATTGTGCTTTGCGTAGAATCATTTTTGATTTTGACACTACATAAAGTACAGAATAAATCACATGTGTTACGTGATATGAAGTAATTAATAAATATAATAATTTAATATTTTGTTTTTTCTTAGTTTTTACCTTAACTTTTCCTGTATTTAAAACAGATGGAAGCAAACAAATAAAGACTTAAGAATCCTGACATAGTTTGGATATTTTAATTGCTTTTTAGGATGAGGCTTTGTGGCATGTTTGGTTACAAATATTAAATGGCAGTTTAAGAGAAGAATCTTTATAAGATAATGTGATTAACTATTTGATTTTCATACATAAACACAACAATGCACATTCGCGCGTAAATTAATGTTATTCAAATACAATGCAGCATAAGCAATATCTTAATTAGATTTCAATGTCTAAGTTATTTGTGCTTTGGATCATCGCTTTAAAGGCTACCGCTATTGCAATACACTAAACAATAGTTTCTGTTCTTAAAATAAAATGTATATTAATTTCAGGATGATTTTATAAGCCTCATAAATAAAGCTAAAAACCTTATTCTTTAACTATTTTCATATCTCTTTTTTGAAAAGATCCATAAAATTCAAAAGACTAGATATTTGAGAAAAATAACTTGGTACGCCCAAGGGGAATCGAACCCCTGTTTCCGCCGTGAAAGGGCGATGTCCTAACCGCTAGACGATGGGCGCAAACCAATGATGAGGCTTATAGAGATGATCTTTTTACTTAGCAAGTCCTATAAGTAATTTTTTTTAAAAAAAACGCAATTTGATTAAATTATTTACGATTTTGATTCAATTATTTGTGTATTTAATTAAGGACAGCAAATTCGTTTGATTTATTTAAAGAAAAAAAGATGTGTATCGTGAAGTTGTGCAAGTGCTGCGATAGATTGAGAAGAGTGGAAATCAATAATTCTTTTTGTAACTGAATAAGTTCATTATCTAGAAGTTGTGGTGTGAGTGGAGAGAGATAATATTATTGATTTAGACATAACCTTATAGTTTTCTTCTATTGCTGCCTGACAATTCTGATATTGCAATGGTTTAAGAGATTTATAAAAGTGATGCAATTTAATGATTGAGAGCTTTTCATACTTGCTAGCAATTTTTAGTCTTTGAAGCTAAATTATTGATATTAGTTCTTAATTTTAGAAAAATATCAATAGTCTGCCTCTTTAAAGCTTTTGATTGCATGGAAAAATATTGTTGTGCTAGAAGCAATTTTTTGTGTGTATAGCAAAGTGATTATATTTGTATCGTTTGGTTGAAATAAGCACTATTTGTATCAAGTTTCGTGTAATTTAGAACATTTTTGCAATGGAGAAACTGAGATAAGAGGTAGATAGTTTAAACGATGACAGAAGCTTTAAAAATTAGCATTGTGAACCTTGATATGCTCGGCACTTCAGTTATTCGGATTTTACGCGAAAAAGCAAAGAGTTTGGTTTGCTAATGCGGCGACCAATTACAGTTGTTGCTGTTAATGCACGTGATAAGAATCGCGATCGTGGAATTGAGCAATGTGTTCATCTCACAATGGAAGCAACGTCATTTGTGATTGTACGGATTCATGGTGTGACGAATGCATTGTCTTCTTATAAAAAAGCTTGTATTGGTAACCATGCAGATGGGTATTTTATTCGTTTGAATGTTCCTGATCGCGCTGGTGTTTTTGCAACAGTTGCAAGGCATATGGCGGACAATGAGATATCATTAGAATCTATTGTTCAAAGGCCTTTTGTAGAAGATCAAATGGTAGGAACGAAAACAATTATCTAATAACGGAATTGAATGTACAGCAAGCACTTGCAGAAATTGCAAAAGATAGTCATATTATTGCAAAATCTCAATTTATCCGTATTGAACGTATGGTGTAAGCCTATATCGAGTGTATGATACAAACTTGTAGAAATTTATTTTATAATGATTAAAAAAATCTGATTGTTTTTTCTTGTAGAAAGCTCTCATCTTTGCGAAAAGCTCTATTGTTGATATTTGGCAATGAATGCCAATGTTTTTTTTAAATACTAATTCAGTAGGAGCTTTCATATGCCCAAATTAACACAGAAGATTTTAAATGGACTTGATCGTATTCTAACGCTTGAATTAGTCCGAGTGACTGAACGTGCTGCTGTTGCAGCTGCACGCTGGCGAGGGCGTGGAGATGAAAAAGCAGCTGACCAGGCTGCTGTTGATGCAATGCGTCAGGAACTTAATCGTTTGCCTATTAATGGTACGGTTGTCATTGGCGAAGGTGAACGCGATGAAGCTCCTATGCTTTATATTGGAGAAAAAGTAGGGCTTCAAAATGGTTTGGCGGTTGATATTGCACTTGATCCACTCGAAGGGACGACGATTTGCGCTAAAAATCTTGCCAATTCGCTTGCAGTGGTTGCAATCGCTGAAAAGGGTAACTTACTTTATGCTCCTGATGTCTATATGGAAAAAATAGCCATTGGTCCGGGCTATCCGAAGGGTTTGGTTGATATAGATGCTAAGCCTGCGGATAATATTCATGCTCTTGCAAAAGCTAAGGGAGTGGCTATGAATCAAATTACCGTTTGCATGATGGATCGGCCTCGCCATGTAAAACTAATTGATGAAATACGTGCAACGGGTGCGTCAATCCGCTTGATTGGTGATGGTGATGTTGCTGCTGTTATTCATACAACTGATCCAGATGAGACGGGTATTGATCTCTATATGGGTATTGGTGGAGCACCAGAGGGTGTTTTGGCTGCGGCAGCTTTGCGTTGTATTGGTGGGCAGATGCAAGGGCGTTTACAGCTTGATACAGAGGAAAAAATTGCGCGCGCTGCTAAAATGGGAATTAATGATCCCAATAAGGCTTATACAATGGAAGAAATGGTTAAGGGGGATGTCTTATTTGCCGCAACGGGTGTGACTGATGGCAATATGCTTTCCGGTGTTAAATTTGCACGTGATCATATTCAGACAGAAACAATCGTGATGCGTTCACATACTGGCACGGTTCGTCATATTAAAGCGCAGCATAGAGATCAGTCAAAATTTGATTGACCAATGCATAATAAGATAAATGAGTTATAATCAGGATATGATGACGCACATTCGACGATTGTGGAGTTTCACCAGATAACTAAGAGAAGAAGCAGCTAGAGTAGAATAAAAGCAATGAATGGAATAATTCATTCGTTACAAGAGCAATTTAGTGATCTATTCTAGGGATTCGCTGATTGCTCTACACGAACTGTATTTGATAGTTAAGGATTATAGATAATCATATATTATACTATCTTTATTATAATATATTGCCCTATTTAAATCGTGAAAAGTTTAGTTGATTCCTTAATAGAAATCATAATCAGGAACACTTAATTGTTCATAAAAAAAACTTTGTTGCTGGGATAGGTAAGAAAGCTTTTTAATTATCTACATAAAAAAGATTGTTTTTAGTTATTATGATGAAAAATAAAGGAGCGCTATTTCGTAAAATGTGCTCCTGTCAAATTTTTTAATGAATTTTAAAGGTATTCTTTATTGATCGTTATGATAGTTGAACGGAGTACACCCAACCATTTTTATCTTCTGTATTTCCTGTGTGAAGATCAACGAGTTGTGTGCGAAGTTGTTCTGTCACTTTACCAATCATTCCATCTCCAACAACAAATTCTCCATCTTTATATTTAAACCGACCGATTGATGTAATAACAGCCGCAGTTCCACAGGCAAAAGCTTCTTTGAGTTGATTATTTTTGGCATCTGTTTTTATTTCTTCAAAAGAATAAGGACGTTCTTCTACTGTTAAACCCATTTGTTGGGCTAACTGCAAAATTGAATGACGCGTTATTCCTGGAAGGATAGTTCCATTCAGTGCAGGTGTTACAAGTGTATTATTTTCCAGAATGAAGCAAACATTCATACCGCTGAGTTCTTCAATCCACTTATGTTCCACCATATCAAGAAAAAGCACTTGAGTACAATTATTGTTGGCTGCATTGTTTTGCGCAAGTAAGCCTGCTGCATAGTTTCCACCACATTTAACAGATCCTGTACCGCCTGGTCCTGCGCGACTATAGTCCATTTCAACCCATACACTAATAGCTTTTTCTTCTCCTGTGAAATATGATTCAACAGGAGATGCTATGATACAGAACATATGCTCTCGAGCAGGGTGGACTTTTAAGATACTTTCATTGCCAAACATAAACGGACGTATATAGAGACTAGCATTGGAACTATTAGGAACCCACTTTTGATCAATTTTGACCAATTGACTAACCGCATCCAAAAAGATGTCTTCTGGTAATTCAGGCATAGCTAATCGTTTTGCAGATTCTATGAAACGCTGTGCGTTAGCATTGGGACGAAATAATAAAATACGCCCATCTTTTGCGCGATATGCTTTTAAACCTTCAAAAATTCCTTGCGCATAATGCAAAACGGTACTTGATGGGTTAATTTTTAAAGGTTTGTATGGAGAAATCACTGCACTATGCCAACCTTTGTTTTCAGTCCATTGAATAATAACCATATGGTCTGTAAAAAATTGACCAAAACCAGGATTTTTTAAAATTTTTTCACGTTCTTGGTCTGAGAGAGGTGATGGATGTTTTTCTATTTTAAATGGAAGTGTTGAGGTAAAAGACTTCATAAATAAAACCTTCTAAGATGGTGCTTAATGTCCACCTATTTTTTATTAAAAGATGGCAAGATACTTTTATTGTAAATTATGATTAGCAGTTCTTTCATGTCAATATTTTATTACAAGATTTAGATTAAAGACTATTGGTGGATTTTTTTGAAAATTATATTTTCATGATTTTGCTTATGGATATGATTGATTTTTCTAAACTATTTGTAAATGCAAAATCGTTCTCTGAAATAAAAAATTCTTTGAATAAGCATATCACTTAGAGATGATACATAAGGGAATTGAGAAAGGAAATTAGAACTTCAATATATGCGCATCGTCTAACTAAAGAACAGAGGGATTGGTAAATGATATAATCAGTAATTACAAGGTGTTTTCGCTATTATTTTTACTCATTATTATTGGGGTTATTTTTTTGATTTTGAGGATTTTTGTTTGAAAGATCATAAAAAATATATACTCGAAATTATAATTGTTACTGAAGCGAATCCAATAGCAACGAATCTGAAACAATTTAAGATACAATGCTTCCAATATCCTATAGAAATGCGACATTTCCATTATCTGCAAAGAAAATTTTAAATAAGAAATCAATTTAATACAGATAAAAGACGCAAAATGATTTCAAATTCCAAAAAACTTGTACGCTTTTAATATCTGATCTCATCAAAAGATTAATTGGTAACAGAAATGATCGTGACGGTTTTAGCAGATGTTGCTGTATTGATTTAACGTGTGATAAAGCAGCTTTCTCCAGATTTTTTGATCTCTTCACAGAGCTTTATAGCTTCATTGCGGTTTTGAGTTGGAATACGCACACGATAATAAGTACCTTTTCCTTCTATGAAAGCGGAATGAATATTTAAAGGACGAGTGCCGATAAGGAATCCCAATTTAGACTTTATTTTTTTCACAGAAGCATTAGCCAAATCAGATGTTGGGTTAGATGAAAGTTGCACATAGTAATTTTCTGAATTTTGCGTTGTTATATGTGCTGATGTATTTGGTTGAGATGCAATTGGTGTTTGCGTATTTGAACTGTATTTAACAGATGAAGGAATTGGAATAGACACATTGGCAGTTTTTTTTTCAATATTAGAAATAGAAGTGTTTTCTGCTATAATTTTAGTAATATCCGTTGAGAGGTTATGCTCTATTTCTCCACTGTTTATATTTGCCGATTGTGAAGGAGCTGAGGATCTATTTGGAAGCTGATCTATTGTTATTTTATCAGTTACTTCAGGGTAATTTACAGGTTGTTCATTTGTAAGATGAGCTGGTACAAGGACGGGTGTACCATCTGGTTTCACAATAATGCTTTGAACTTCTCGTGTTGGGATAACACGATCGATGGCTGCAGTGATTGCATCTTCAACATCAGATCCATTAAGGGAGGAAGATGGAGCGCTTTTTGATATTTGTTTATTTAATTCTATTAGATCTTCAGGAGTTTCAGAATTATCAACAAGAAATGATTGTGTATTTTTTGTCTTTTTATTTTGTTCGGTTATCTGTTTATAAACATTTAAGTTATGGGTTTGTTTATAAACATCTAAGTCATGGGTAACATTACTTTCAGTTTCTATTATTTCTGGTTTCGTTTTAAAAGGCGCATTATCAGCATGGATAATGAGCGGTTCCCCATTTTCGTGTGATGGCATGAGAAAACAAGCATAGACAAAATAGCTGATAGCTATCAAGATAAGAAGAAAAGCACTTCCGGTAAGAATTTTTCTGATCGTAAAATTTTGTGAGGATGGAGCTTTTGATAGATCGTCAGATATTTCATCGTTCCATTCAAATTGCAGATCCTTGGCAGAAGAATAAGAGTAATATTCCTCGCTATCCGTGGAATAATGTCTAGCATCGTGTTCATTGATATATGAGTCTTCTGTTGAATTTTGCTTGGGTTTCTGAGAAATTTCATCAAAAGTTTCATTTGGTTGTTGCTGCAAAAAATTCTCTTCTGAGACATTTCCCACATTGAATACATCAGCAAATTCTTTTTCAATGCTATGAGCAGATATATCATATTTTGATGCTTTATATGAAATTTCCGAACCCGTAATTGGCTCAGTTTTTTCTACAATTTCCTCTGCAAATTTAAAGGTATTAACATCTGGGGGAGAACTGTTATCGTGAGTGTCGTTATGTGCAGAAAAATTATCCGCCTGTTTAGGATTAACAATTTCTGATGGCGTACGTGTATAATTCAAATTACTTTGATTATATTGAATCTCACGTTCATGGTGTGTATCAAAAATATTTTCGATATTATGCACATCATTATCAAAATGTTGGACTTGAACAGCACTATATTTCTGGTTTGTTTTAGAACTGTCGCCTTGTTGTAAAGATTCCTGTTCATCGAGTTTTGTATAATCAATAGGATGCTTTTCTGTGGAAAATTGTTTTAGATTAAACAGCTTATCGATTTGGTTAGAATCTAGAGTGGATAAGACATCTGCTGATTCATTTTTTGCAGTCTCATTTTTATTTGAAATTGCATCAGAAAATACAGAAGAAGTATTTGTTGCTGTGTAGGATTTCTGTATGTTGGGACTGTTAACCAAATTTTTTTGAATAACTGGTATCTCATATGGGGAATTTGCAGGCGGAACGGAGGAATTCTGCTTATTATTGCAGCTTTGTTGTATATGCAAAGCATCCAACTGTTGCACATTTGTTTGTAAAAAAGGCTTAGTTTGTTCATACTGCGTTTCAGAAGCTATATTACTTTGTGCATCAAAGCTATTTTTTTGAATGGGTAGTGGAGAGAGTGCATTTAAAATTTGCTCTTCATCATCATTGAAAGGGGAATAGTATTTAGTTTCAGGTGAAAAACAGTTTTTATCTGGGCGATTGGAAGCAGTGGCTGCTGCCATTTCCATTGAATTTGAGACGCTGATGTTTGATCGTAAATCCAATGGTTTCTCGTGATCACAAAATGGCAACTCAGCAAGTAAATTATTTTCAGGCTTAGTTTCTAGAAACGATAAATCAAAATCATCATTTCTGAATGAAGTTCCAGAAACTTGGGAATTTGAATAGTCAGGTTTCAAAGAAGAATGAGAGTCTTCATTTTTGTTCTGCTGATTTGAACTCAAAATGCGCACAGCTTCCTTCAAAGGATCATAAGGTTTATGATCTTGTTTTGTTTTGTATGGATTTTTGCGATCATTATCGCTCATAGTTTTTCTCACATGGATCTGTATTTGAGTACAATAGACTGTCAGTTATTCTTACTAAAGTACTTATTTTATGTATTTAAAGAACTTTTTCAACGCATTTCTACTGGTGCTTTTACGCCCACAATTGTAAGCCCGGATGATAAAATATTAATAATAGCTTGAATTAAACCCAATCTGGCCAATGATAGCTCCTTATCATCAAGCTTGACAAAGCGTAAATCTGGATTGTCATTGCCCTTATTCCAATGTCCATGGAAACTTGAAGCAAGATCATAAAGATAAAACGCTAATCTATGTGGTTCTTTATAAATGGCAGCTTGTTCAATGATGCGTGGATATTCTGAAAGTTTGCGTATTAATGATATTTCGCTATCATCTGTCAATCGATCAATATGCGCAATCATTGTGTCGTTTGAAAGATTTTCAATAAAAAGATTCTCTTGCGCTTGTCGAAAGACTGAATGACAACGTGCACTTGCATATTGTACATAGAAAATAGGGTTATCTTTTGATTGTTCTGTCACTTTTACAAAATCAAAATCAAGAGGTGCTTCACACTTACGGTAAAGCATCATGAAACGCACTGGATCACAGCCAACTTCTTCCACAACATCGCGAAGTGTGACGAACGATCCTGCCCTTTTGGACATGCGTACAGGTTGTCCGTTGCGGAAGAGTTTTACCAATTGACATAAGAAGACTGTTAATTTGGCTTTATTGCCAGAAACGGCTTTAGCCATTGCTTCTAGGCGTTTTACATACCCCGCATGATCTGCACCTAGAATATAAATCATCTCATCAAAATGACGATGGAATTTATCTCGAAAATAAGCAACATCGGCAGCAAAATAAGTATAAGAGCCATCGGATTTAATTAAAACACGGTCTTGTTCATCTCCGATATTGGTTGAACGGAACAAGGTCTGTTCGTTTGGTTCCCAATCTTCAACGTTTTGTCCTTTTGGTGGTGGTAGAGTTCCTTTATAGACATAACCATTTAAAGTGAGATCATTAATTGTACTACGAATGGCTTGCGCATCATTTGCATAAAGCATTCGTTCAGAAAAAAAGACATTATGATGAATATTAAGAGAATCTAAATCTTCACGAATCATAGCCATCATAGCATCGACTGCTCGATCTTTCACTATAGATAAAGCCTCATCTTTATCCATTGTAAGCAATTGATCACCGAACTCTTTCGCGAGCAATTGCCCCAATGGTACCAGATATTCACCAGGATAAAGCCCTTCAGGAATTTCATTGATAGTTTGTCCAAGCGCTTCGCGATAGCGCAAGAGTACAGAATGGGCGAGTATTTCAATTTGTCCACCAGCATCATTGATATAATATTCTTTTGTAATATTATAGCCAACGAATTTAAGTAAGTTAGAAAGAACATCCCCGATGACAGCACCGCGACAATGCCCAACATGCATTGGACCGGTTGGATTTGCAGATACATACTCAACATTGACTCGTTTGCCTTGTCCTATAGGGATACGACCATAGTCTATACCTTTTTCAATCATTGATTTTAAGACATTATGCCAAAATGAATTGGTAAACTTGATATTGATAAATCCAGGACCAGCAACATTAATATAGTCAATGGACACATCATTTTTTAAAAGCTTTACGATTTTTTCTGCAAGGACACGTGGATTAAGTCCAACGGATTTTGCTAATACCATAGCAGCATTGGTTGATAAATCACCATGTGAGGAATCGCGCGGAGGATCAACAGTGATTTTGGATAAATCCAAATTCCCTCCATTTTTCTCTTTTATGTCAGATAATTCTAGTAATTTTTTAATCTTTTTCTCGAAATCTTTAAATACATTCATATTCAAATTCCATGCTTATTTGAAATCAATGAAACAAAATCATCTGTATGACCAAATAATCGATGATATTCACGTAAAGCATAATTGTCAGTCATACCAGAGAGAAAATCAGCAATGAGACGCACCAGTTCCTGGTTTGTTAAATGCATTGTCTTGATATACCAGCTTTCAGGCATTAAGTTTGGATTTTTATGATAACAGTCGAATAGTTCTAGTACAATGCGTTTAGCTTCATTTCGACGAGGGAGAACTTGGGCATTATAATAGAGATTTTTAAAGAGAAAATCTTTTAGCTGTTTTTCTAAAATGGCCATCATTGGAGAAAAGGTAACAATAGCTTGCCCTGCTTGATGAACATCGCTTGTACTTGTTGGTTTGATGAGTGCTAAGTTTTTTTGTGATTGTTCGATCACATCTTCGACCATGATTTCTATTTGTCTCCGCACTAGTTTATAGCCGCGCCGAGTTTGATCAAGCCGTGGATGTTCTTGATCTATATCTTTTAATAATGAATCAGTTAGCGAAATTTCTTCAAACTGACTTATTGTTAAAAACTGCGAACGTAAACCATCATCAATATCATGAGCATTATAAGCAATATCATCAGCAATAGCTGCACATTGTGCTTCTAGTCCTGCAAAACAATCAAGCTCGAGATCGTGTTGTTCGTTATATTGTAGAATATCGATAGGAACAGCTTTATTATTGGAATAAGGGCCTAAAAGAGGACCGTTATGCTTTACGATTCCTTCGAGTGTTTCCCAAGTTAGATTAAGTCCATCAAAGTTTGGATAACGTTCTTCAAGTTTAGTGATAATGCGTAACGTTTGTGTATTATGATTAAAGTTACCATAAGAGGCCATTGCTTCATTAAGAGCATCTTCTCCTGCGTGACCGAAAGGTGTATGCCCAAGGTCGTGAGCGAGTGCGATAGCTTCGGCAAGATCTTCGTCAAGACATAATGCACGAGCTAATGTACGTGCAATTTGGGAAACTTCGATCGAATGAGTGAGTCGTGTGCGATAGTGATCGCTTTCATCGGCAATAAATACTTGAGTTTTATGTTTTAGACGTCGAAATGCATTCGAATGAATAATCCGATCTCGATCTCGCTGAAAAGGCGTACGCGTAGCTTTCTCACCTTCATAAAATAATCTGCCGCGACTTGTTTGTGGATTGGTGCTATATACCGATCGAGATTGGTAATTATAATTGATATTGTTCATATCCATTGCAAGCTATTCATTCTCATCTTAAAATTAGAATCAGTTTGTTGTTAACAGAGTTTTATTTATTTGGGATACTCTCTCTTGACAGTTTGATGCAAGGATATATGAAAAATGAATGTAAATATTTCAGATTCTGCTGCCAAGCGGATTGTCCAGATACTTTCAAGTGAACCTGATAAAATGGCATTACGTATTTCCGTTGAAGGAGGTGGGTGTTCGGGTTTCTCTTATAAGTATGATTTGGTCTCTGAAAGTAAAGAAGATGATCTCATTATTCAAAAAGATGGAGCGATTATATTGATTGATTCGATATCTCTTCCTTTCATGGATGGAGCTGAGATTGATTTTGTTGATGATCTTATGGGGCAGTTTTTCCAGATTCGTAATCCTAACATTACTTCGTCATGTGGTTGTGGTGTTAGTTTTTCAATTTAGAAGAGTAACTTTAACAATATTGCTCCTTGAAAAGATTGTCGCTTTGGTCAACAATATAAAAATGAGAATTGTTATAAAAAAAATATCGCGACAAATTTTGCAGTTTAGTGTGACGCTTGTTTTATTGATGTGGGGCAGTTGCGCATTTTCTGAGGAAAAGAAACTTCCAAGCTATAAACGCACGCAATCAGAAAGTCCTATTATACATTCTCACACGCACAAGTATGAAAAGGATAACTCGCATTCTCTGGCTCAATTGAGATTGCATGCTCAATTAACGAGTGACAGTGGAAACATTATGAAAGGGTTGGTGTGGCAGATTTATGCTCCTGTCTTAGGGATTAATAATAAATTGCCATTGATTGCGGCTTTTGAAGGGGGGTCTGCGCATTTTGATTTAGAAGCAGGAAGCTATCTTGTTCATGTTTCATTCGGTCATGCAAGCGCGGTGCACCGTGTAAACTTAGAAAGAGGACAGAGGATTGTCAAAAATTTTAATCTTAATGCAGGTGGTGTTATTTTTAACAGTACATTGCTTAATGGTACAATAAACGAAAAAGAATTGCGTTTTACCATATATGAGGATGAAAATGAAAATGATGATACCGGTGTCATTTTATCAAATGTTAAGCCTCAGTCAATTGTGCGTTTGAAAGCTGGTCATTACCATGTTGTTTCTCATTATGGTGCAATCAATGCTATTATACGTTCGGATATCCAAGTAGATGCAGGTAAAATTAGCGAAATAACTCTTCAGCATCAAGCGGCTCAAATTGTGTTAAAGCTGGTACGTCAAGAAGGGAGAGAGGCATTGGCAGATACGAGTTGGTCTATTACGAATAACTCTGGTGATATCATTTATGAAACGGTTGGAGCGTATGTTTCTCTTGTGTTATTAGAAGGAGAATATATTGCGATTGCTAAAAATAAAGATCAAATTTATCAAAAGGCTTTTTCCGTAGTCTCTGGACGTGATGAAGATATAAATGTCGTGGCCAATGCACAAAATCTACAAAGATTCGATGAAACAATCAATTAATGGCCATTTGTGCGTATCAGTTGTAATCAGCCATATTAAAAAATGAAAGTAGAGTTTTGATAGTAGAATTTTCAACATTTAGTGTGTTTTTTGCTGGTGCATTGTCTTTTTTATCACCATGTGTTTTACCGTTAGTTCCTCCTTATTTATGCTATATGGCGGGTGTTAGTGTTGATGACTTTCGTTCGGCGAAACAAAATGGGAATGCATCCATTCGCTTAGCGCTTTTATCTGCTGTTATTGCTTTTGTTCTTGGTTTTTCAACTGTTTTTATCTCGCTGGGTGCAAGCGCGAGCACAATTGGAAAATTCATGAGTTATTATCGCGACTGGTTTGCTATTGCTGCTGGAATTATCATTATTATTTTTGGTTTAAATTTTTTAGGCATTTTCAGGATTAATATTTTATCTCGTGAGGCACGTTTTCAAACGCGCAAAACACCTGCTGGGCCTTTGGGAGCTTATGTTATTGGTTTGGCTTTTGCATTTGGTTGGACACCGTGTATTGGTCCGATTTTGGGGCCTATTATAACGCTTGCGGGAACAAAAGAAACGGTGATTGAGGGTGCTTTGCTCTTAGGGGTTTATTCATTGGGTCTTGCAGTACCCTTTATATTAGCAGCTTTATTTTCAAGTAGCTTTATGAGATTTCTACGAGCTTTTCGAGTTCATTTGGGAAAAGTTGAAAAAATTATAGGTATTCTTCTAGTTGTTACAGGTATTTTGTTTTTAACGGGTTCTATGCAGGATTTTTCATTTTGGATTCTAGAAAATTATCCTTCGTTGGCTAATGTTGAATCTATTGGTTGGAATGATATTAAAAACTTTTTTGGATTTTCTCGTTAATTTTATGTGTTTTTATGGTTAGAAATTGTCTTTTTATTGTTCTCGCAGCAGGTGAGGGAACGCGTATGAAGTCATCGCTCCCTAAGGTTCTTCATAAAATAGCTGGTCTGCCGCTTATATGTCACGTCATGAGTCAAATAGAGTTGGCTGGATTTTCACAATTAGCGGTGGTTGTAGGAGCTGGTGCAGAAGAAGTTACTAAAGTTGTACAATCATTTAGAAAAAATGCGATGATTTTTGAGCAAAAAGAACGTTTAGGGACTGCTCATGCTGTTTTATCTGCTCGGTCAGCTTTGCAAAAAGGGGTTGATGATGTTGTTGTTGTTTTTGGTGATACTCCTTTGATTGAGCAAGATACATTGACTCGAATGCGCGCGCAGTTAGCTTCGGGAGCAGATATCGTGGTAGCTGGTTTTTATGCTTCTGATCCAACGGGTTATGGGCGTCTTATCGAAAAAAATGGTCAATTTGTCGCTATCGTGGAAGAAAAAGATGCAAGCGATGAAGAGAAAACGATTTCTTTTTGTAATGGTGGAATAATGGCCATTAATGGGAAATATGCACTTTCTCTTTTAGATAAGATTAATAATAACAATATGAAGCGAGAGTATTACCTGACTGATATTGTTTCTATTGCATCGCGTGAGGGGCTGGATGTTCGAATCGTTGAAGTGCCTTTTGATAATGTTTTAGGGGTTAATAACTGCCTTGATCTTTGCAAAACTGATGCATTATGGCAAAAGCGTAAAGCGCGTAATTTGATGTTATCCGGTGTTACGGTCCTTAGGCCAGAAAGTGTTTATTTCTCTTATGATACGGATATTGCAGCAGGTGTTGTGATTGAGCCAAATGTTTATTTTGGGCCGGGGGTAAAAGTAGAATCTGGTGCAGTTATTCATGCATTTAGTTATTTAGAGGGAGCTGTTATTGGTGCGGATGCGCAGATTGGGCCTTATGCGCGTTTGCGTCCGGGAACAGAGTTGGCACAGTCCGTTAAGGTTGGAAATTTTTGTGAAATTAAACAAGCAAAAATAGGAAAATCAGCCAAAATTAATCATTTGAGTTATATTGGTGATGCAGATATTGGCGTGAATACCAATATTGGAGCGGGTACAATTACGTGTAATTATGATGGCTTTAATAAATATAAAACGGTAATTGGTGATAATGCCTTTATTGGTTCTAATTCAGCGCTTGTCGCTCCATTGGTCATAGAGAATGGGTCTTATATTGCTTCGGGTAGTGTTATTACTGAAAATGTTCCTATGAATAGTATTGCTTTTGGGCGTGCACGACAGGTGATAAAAGAGAATGGTGCAACGAAATTACGTGCGCGGTTATCGGCAAATAAACCAAAGAAGTAATTGTTTTCAGTTTATCTTTCCCGATTTTATAGTGATTTAAAAAGGTTTATCCTTTTAATGATTATTTACCGTATTCGGTTCATATAGCTGTTTAAGATCTTGAATGAAGGTCATTTGATTATTTTATGAGTCTATTATAATCCGGGATGTGATGGGAGCTTTCTAATGTGTGGAATTATCGGAATTCTTGGAAATAAATCTGTTGCATCCTATTTGGTTGACGGTTTAAAACGCCTTGAATATAGAGGGTATGATTCATCTGGGTTAGCAACGGTACATAATGGATGCCTTCATCGTATTCGAGCTGAAGGGAAGTTAGTTCATTTAGAAGAAAAACTTAAAAAAATACCTTTGGAAGGTTGCTTAGGAATTGGTCATACGCGCTGGGCGACACATGGCGTTGCGGTAGAGCGGAATGCGCATCCTCATATGACTGAACGGCTTGCGGTTGTTCATAATGGGATTATTGAAAATTTTGTAGAATTGCAAAAAGAGCTCATTGAGGACGGTTATACCTTTGAAACAGAAACCGATACGGAAGTTATTGCTCATTTAATTACGCGCGCGTTGAAAAGCGGTCTTTCTCCGCAGGAAGCAACACGTACAAGTTGGAAAAGATTACAGGGTGCTTTTGCTATGGCTCTCATTTTTGAGGGTGAAGATAACCTTATGATTGCTGTTCGCTCTGGTCCGCCATTAGCAATTGGTTATAGCGAGAATGAATTTTTTGTAGGGTCAGATGCAATTGCTTTAGCTCCATTTGCAGATCGCATAAGCTATATGGAAGATGGAGATTTGGCTGTTCTCACGCGTGAAGGAGTCACAATTTATAATACAGATAATCAGTTTGTAGAACGTCCGATTACAACATTATTTGAAGGGGCTTTGCTTGTTTCTAAAGGAAAACACCGCCATTTCATGCGCAAGGAGATGTTTGAACAACCTGAAGTTATTTCTCATAATTTGGTGCATTATCTTGATTTTGTAAATTATAAAGTTCGCCCGCTTGAAAATGTGATTGATTGGAACAATATTAACCGACTACTATTCGCAAGCTGTGGAACTGCGTATTATTCAACTTTAGTTGCGCGCTATTGGTTTGAAAGTTTTTCTGGTTTAAGTGTTGATAATGATGTGGCTTCAGAATTCCGTTATCGTGAGCCGCCTATAACAGCAGATGTGTTGCCTGTATTTGTTTCTCAGTCTGGTGAAACGGCGGATACATTGGCATCTTTACGCTATTGTCGTGATCGCGGTGTAAAGACGGCAACTATTGTGAATGTCACGCAATCAACAATGGCAAGAGAAGCTGATTTTGTTTTTCCAACATTAGCGGGGCCAGAAATTGGGGTTGCGTCAACAAAAGCTTTTATTTGCCAATTATCGACGCTTGCGGCGGTAGCACTTAGTGCAGGGAAACAACGTGGTTTCCTCTCAGAGGTCAAAGAACAGCAATTGGTTCAGCAGTTAGCAGAAGTCCCACGTATTTTGAATGAAGTTTTGAAATGTGATGACCAAATTAAACAAATTTGTCGTGATTTAATGCATGTGAAAGGTGTTCTTTATCTTGGGCGAGGTACCTCTTATCCGATTGCTTTAGAGGGAGCACTCAAACTGAAGGAACTCTCTTATATTCACGCTGAAGGTTATGCGGCAGGAGAGTTGAAGCATGGACCAATTGCGCTTGTTGATGAAACAATACCGGTTGTTGTTGTTGCGCCTTATGATCGATGGTTTGAGAAAACTTTTTCCAATATGCAGGAAGTCGCGGCGCGCAATGGTCGTATTATTTTGATAACGGATAAAAGAGGAGCGGCGGCAACACAGTTTGATGCCATGTCGACTATTATTTTACCGGATATTCCAGAATTTATAGCACCTATTATTTATGCTTTGCCCATTCAGCTTATCGCTTATCATACAGCTGTTTTATTGGGAACAGATGTGGATCAACCGCGCAATTTGGCAAAATCAGTCACTGTTGAATAAACAATGACTTTTTGTTTTGATGGTTGCTATAAATAATTATGTATAATACTTAGTCATTGCTTGTTATATCATTGATTTTTATTTGAAATTTGTTACATTTATTCTGAAAAGTGGCGGGGATTTTTTTTGTATTTGTATTAAGAGTATTCTCTAACAATAATCAATCAATCCAAGTTCTCAAAATAAAACTGATTATGCTGTGTTGTGTGCTGTCGATGACAGTGCAAGGCTTACTCTGCTTTATTTGAAGATTCTGCTATTTGGTTTGTTTGTATTGAATTAAGATGGAATTATGACACGAAAAATACCTATCCCTATAATTGAGTTATTAGCAAATCATATGTTTAATTGTGAATCTCATGATGATATCGATATGATTTTGCGTGATGCTGGTGCATGTGGTAATCCTCCCTCTGATTATAAGAATAAAGCAGATAAAGTGCTAAAGTGGTTGAAATATACAAATGAACATCATAATCGACCACTAGATGTATTAGGAGGAATTATCTCATTTTATGAGAATGTACTCCAAGTAAAACGCATAAAAATGTCTAAAAAATATTATATTTCAGACACGCAAAAATTCAGACGCAATCAACATAGAAATAGAAAAAAACTAAAATTAGCATTGGAAGATGCTTTAGGGCAATACGGGTTAGTGTATCAGCAGGGTAGAATTGTTTCTACTCGTCCGTCTAGTGGTTTTTTATCTGGCAATGAGTTAGAAGAGATTATTTGTTGTAAAAATATTCCATCTGTTCATGAAGAATTTCAAAGAGCATTAAAAAAGGTAGATTCTGAACCATTAGAAGCTGTTTCAGCTGCGAGTAATATTATTGAATCAATTTGCAAAACGTACATTGAAAAAAAGGAGCTACAATTACCAAGCAGTCAAAGTTTAATTTCTTTATGGGGAGTTATTTCGAAGCATTTTAAATTTGATCCTAAGTCGGTGCAGG
Organism: Bartonella sp. A05; assembly: GCF_026930145.1. Classification (GTDB taxonomy): domain Bacteria; phylum Pseudomonadota; class Alphaproteobacteria; order Rhizobiales; family Rhizobiaceae; genus Bartonella. The sequence continues at coordinate 62,775 of NZ_JANHOJ010000005.1, forward strand.
AAGATAGTCTAAAGAAAATTATCTCAGGTATGTTTTCTGTAGTGAATGGAATTGCCACTTTGCGTAATAGTGGAAGTTCAGCACATGGGCAAGGAATTAGAAGATATAAGCCAGAACCAAGGGAGGCAAGATTTGCGGTCAATGCTGCTCATAGTTTAGCTTTATTTATTCTCGAAACATGGGATGAAAGAGATAAACAGGAGAACTCGGCTAAGTCTTTAGGTGAAACTGAAGAAAAATAATATTTCAGTATGATAAGGTAAATGCTTTTTTACAGAAATTATAAAAAATAATTAAAGCTGAAAATCATAAGAATGTTGGTAAATTGATTGACGAAAACTTCTGTGTTCTTAGAGTCTTTTTAAAAAAGTTAGCCTGCACGTAAAAGCTGAAGGGCATCATCACGACCAAAAAGATAAAGGAGCAAGCGTAGGGCTTGCCCTCGCTCTGAAGAGAGATTGGCATCATGTTGTAAAAATAAACGTGCATCTGTTCTTGCTAGCGACAACAGGTCACTATGGGCTGCAAGATTTGCCATATGGAAATCAGGCATACCAGATTGTTTTGTGCCTAAAAGTTCACCTTCACCACGCAAACGCAAGTCTTCTTCAGCGATTTTAAAACCATCTTCTGTTGTGCGTATGATATTAAGGCGCACGGCAGCTGTTTTTGTCAGTGGAGCTTTGTATAGCAGAATACAAGAAGATTTTTTTTCTCCACGCCCAACACGTCCACGCAATTGATGCAGTTGTGAAAGGCCGAAATGTTCCGCATGTTCTATAACAATGATTGAGGCATCAGGAATATCTACGCCTACTTCAATCACTGTGGTTGCAACCAAAATACATATGTCGCCACATTTAAAAGATGCCATGGTTGCATCTTTTTCATCTGTAGACATTTTGCCATGTATGATACCAACACAAGCTCCAAATCGTTGCTGTAAGACGGCAAAACGACTTTCAATAGAGGTGAGTTCAAGTGCTGTTGATTCTTCCACCAAAGGACAAATCCAATAAATTTTTTCTCCTTTTTCTAAGGCAGCTGCAATGCGGTCTATAAGTTCATTGATCCGTTCTAAAGGAATTGTTGCTGTTGTGATTGGTAGTCGTCCAATTGGTTTGTCTGTAATTTTTGACACATCCATATCGCCAAAGGCTGTTAATACCAGTGTGCGTGGAATAGGCGTAGCGGTCATCACGAGCATATCCGGTTTATTACCTTTGGCAGTTAGGGAAAGGCGTTGGTGCACACCAAAACGGTGCTGCTCATCAATAATAGCTAATGCAAGATTATTGTATGTGACGCCTTCTTGTATGAGAGCATGGGTACCGATGATGATAGAGGTTTGTCCTGATAAGATATTATTCAGAATGTTTGTACGCACTTTCCCTTTTTCTTTTCCTGTTAAGAGAGCCGTTTGTAAACCGATTTTTTCGGTAAGAGGCGCAATCGTAGAAAAATGCTGTCGCGCAAGAACTTCTGTTGGTGCCATTAAGGCTGATTGCCCTGAATTTTCAGCAATTTGTGCTATGGCCATTAGTGCAACTACAGTTTTGCCTGCTCCGACGTCACCTTGAAGAAGTCTTAACATGGGTTCAGGTGAAGCTAAATCGCGTTCAATGTCTTTTATAGCTTCTATTTGTCCTTTTGTTAGTTGGAAGGGTAAGGCTTTGAGAAGTTCTTTAGTGTAGGTGCCTGTTGGTGGACGAGAGATGCCAGAAAGAGATTTTGTTTTTAAACGTACAAGGCCAAGAGCTAGTTGACCGGCGAGAAATTCATCATAGGCGAGACGTTTTCGTGCGGTACTTTCTAGGGCTAGATCATCGGGATCTATAGGGGCATGGATACGGCGCAAAGCAACAGAAAAAGAAGAAAAGTTTTGCTGCTTTTTGACGCTTTCTTCTATCCATTCTGGCAAGAGAGGAATATAATCAAGAGCCTCGAGCATTGCACGTCTGAGCGTTTTTGCCGATAAGCCAGCAGTAGAAGGATAGACGGGTTCGATTAATGGCATCTGGTTTCGTTGTTCATGAGATGCAATATGATCGGGGTGAATCATTGAAAGTTGTTCGTTAAACCGTTCCACTTTACCCGATACAATAACCTTTTTTCCTATTGGAAGCTGTTTTTCTAACCAAGAACGTTGAGCATGAAAAAATACGAGACTTATTGTGCCTGTTTCATCATGGCCAATGACACGATAAGGTAACCGATTGCGGCTCGTTGGGGGCGGTTGATGCTGATCGATAATAATCTCAAGAGTAACTGTGGTTCCTGCTTGTGCAAAAGCAATATTAGGCTGCATTCTGCGATCTATAACTGAGTGAGGCATTAATTTGAGAAGATCGATGAGGGTAGGGGTATGTTGTGTAGGATTAATGTTTAAAACTTTGGCCAGCAAGGAATATGCTTTTAGGTTAATTCCCGAAAGGATGCAAATAGAGTTAAAAAAAGGATTGATAAGGTCTGGACGCATGAGAAAACTTAGCCTGCACTTTTTGTTTTTTCTAGTTCTTTAAAAGAGTTTATTGGACATAATTCAATCAGCATAGAAGAGAGAATTGTATTATTTAATTTGATCTTTGATGTGCAAAGTAAAGAGAAAAATAATGAACAAAACAAGAACATAATAAGAGACGTGGTTAATGCCGATATATATTACTAATAAATATATCTTAATATGATACCCTATCTTTTATTTTTGTGAGTTTATTTTTATAGCTATAGGTATTGGTGTGATGATACCTTGATATAAAATATGAACAAAACGAAAATGCTTTTGGATGATGCAAAAGTTTTAAAATTACAGATTAGCATGAATAGCTGAAATGCCATATGTTACAATACAGATAGCCGTTGTAATTTGGTATTTATTTTATAATGGGAAATGTGATCGTGTCAGAAAAAACAAGCCAAAAACGAAACAGCACAAATTCTTTCCCACGTTTTATTCATTTGAGAATACATTCGGCTTATTCGCTTCTTGAAGGTGCTTTAAAAACTAAACAAATCATTCAACATGCAGTTTCCGATTCTGCACCAGCGATAGCTATTACAGATACGAATAATTTGTTTGGTGCTTTGGAATTTTCTCAATATTGTTTTGCTGAGGGTATTCAACCTATTATTGGCTGTCAGCTTACTATTGATTTTGGTGATGCAGATTGTAATCTACGCTTAGCCAAAGGGCAGCATCCTTCGAATTTTTCTTCTATTGTTTTGTTTGCTGCAAGCGAAACAGGTTATGCTCATTTGGTTCGTCTTGTCAGTCGTGCGTATCTTGATAAGAGCGATACTGATCCTCCTCATATTAATGTTGATTGGCTGGAGCAGCAAAGTGAAGGAATTATCGCTTTGACTGGTGGTCGGGGTGGTCCCATCAATTTAGCTTTGGAAGAAGATAAAAAAGACCGTGCTGTTAAGCGTTTAACTGATTTGAAGAAGATTTTTGGTGATTGTCTTTATGTTGAATTACAGCGGCATGGTTCTTACAACCAAAAATTAGAGGCAGAGCTTATAGAGTTGGCTTATGAACATGAGATTCCTCTTGTAGCAACTAATGAGGCTTTTTTTCTGGATAAAGCAGGATATGAAGCGCATGATGCACTCATGGCAGTTGCAGAAGGACAAATTGTTTCTAACCCAGAGCGTAAACGTGTGACGCCGGATCATTACTTAAAGTCACAAGATGAAATGGTTTCATTATTTTCTGATCTTCCAGAAGCTTTAGAAAATAGTGTTGAAATTGCTTTACGCTGTCATGCTTTTACACCAATTCGAAAACCAATTTTGCCTCGTTTTATAGAGCAATCTACGGATTCAATCTCTGATTTAGCAGCAGAGGATAAAGAGTTATTAAATCAGGCTAAAGCTGGTTTGAAAATGCGTCTTGAAACGAGCGGCTTGGCCACAGGCTATATGCTTGCAGATTATGAGCAGAGGCTTGATTATGAAATCTCCGTGATTACGCGTATGCAGTTTTCTGGTTACTTTCTCATCGTTTCGGACTTTATCAAATGGGCAAAATCTCAGGATATTCCTGTTGGTCCAGGACGTGGGTCTGGTGCTGGTTCACTTGTTGCTTATGCATTAACAATCACCGATATTGACCCATTGCGTTTTTCTCTCCTATTTGAGCGTTTTTTAAATCCTGATCGTGTTTCTATGCCGGATTTTGATATCGATTTTTGTCAGGATCGGCGTGAAGAAGTTATTCGGTATGTTCAGAAGAAATATGGCCGCGACCAAGTTGCACAGATTATTACGTTTGGTAAATTGCAGGCTCGCGCGGTGTTACGTGATGTTGGACGTGTTCTAGAAGTGCCTTATCGTCAGGTGGATTATCTTACAAAATTGGTTCCTGCTACGCCTGGTAGTCATGTTGAATTAGCTATGGCTATCAAGGATGAGCCAAAATTTGCGGAAGAAAAGAAAAAGGATCCTGTTATTGGGCGCATGTTGGATATAGCGCTTCAGCTTGAAGGACTTTACCGTCATGCATCGACGCACGCTGCGGGAATCGTTATTGGGGATCGTCCGTTGTCAGATCTTGTGCCAATGTATCGTGATCCGCGTTCTGAGATGCCTGTGACCCAATTTAATATGAAGCATGTTGAGCAGGCTGGGTTGGTCAAGTTTGATTTTCTTGGTTTAAAAACGCTTACTGTCTTGAAAAAGGCTGTGCATTTTGTTTCTCGAAAAGACCCAAACATAAATTTATCGAATATTCCTCTTGATGATGAAGCGACTTATGCCATGATGGCACGAGGTGAGACAGTTGGCGTATTCCAAGTTGAAAGCGCTGGTATGCGTAAGGCGCTGATCGGGATGAAACCAGATTGCATTGAGGATATTATTGCGTTGGTAGCGCTTTATCGTCCTGGGCCGATGGAGAATATCCCAACCTATAATGCGCGCAAACATGGGGAAGAAGAAATAGCTTCTATTCATCCCAAAATAGATCATCTGGTTAAAGAGACACAAGGTGTTATTGTATATCAAGAGCAGGTTATGCAGATTGCTCAGGTGCTTTCCGGTTATTCACTTGGGGAAGCAGATTTATTGCGCCGAGCTATGGGAAAAAAGATCCACGAGGAAATGCAAAAACAGCGCGCACGTTTTGTGAGTGGAGCTGTTGAGGGTGGTCTTGATAAAGGTCAAGCTGATACTATTTTTGATCTTTTGGCAAAATTTGCAGATTACGGTTTTAATAAATCACATGCTGCTGCTTATGCGATCGTTTCTTATCAAACAGCCTATATGAAAGCACACCATCCGGTTGAGTTTTTAGCTGCTTCCATGACATACGATATGACAAATACAGATAAGTTAAATGACTTTCGGCAGGAGGCATTAAGGCTAGGAATTGAAGTAATTGCGCCTTGTGTGCAAACGTCGCATCGTGTTTTTGAAGTGGGGGAAAATTGTATCTACTATTCTCTTGCTGCCATTAAAGGCGTGGGAGAGGCAGCAGTTGATCATATTGTGGAACGCCGTGGGAACAAATCTTTCAAAGATATGGAAGATTTTTGTAAGCGTATTGATTTTCGCATCGTGAATAAGCGTGCGATGGAAAGTTTGATTTATGCAGGCGCTTTGGATTGCTTTAATATTGCACGTGAGGTTTTATTGGAAAACCTTGATATTTTTAGTGCGCGTTCTATGCGTATTCTTGATAACAATTTGAGTGGGCAAACTGATATGTTTGGAGAGGGGCGTGGTGAACTCAAAGAGCCTTTGATTTTATCGAGGAAAGTGTCTCCTTGGTACCCTGCTGAAAAATTGCATCATGAATTTCAGGTCATAGGTTTTTATTTTTCTGCTCATCCTTTGGATGAATATCAAGCTATTCTTGCTAAAAAACATGTTCAAACTTGGAGTCATTTTGCTAATGCAGTCAAAGAAGGTGCAATCACTGCTATTCTTGCTGGAACTGTTGTAGCAAAACAAATTCGTAAAACAAAATCTGGTAAGAAAATGGGGGTTGTTCAGTTTTCTGATACGAGCGGACAATATGAGGCGCTTCTATTTTCTGAGGGGATGTCTCTTTACGGGGATATATTGGAGCCAGGAAAATCTTTTATCGTTACGGTAAGTGCAGAAAACCGATCGGAAGGAGTTGATTTGCGCATTGAAGAGGTACAATCTTTAGAAGATGAAGCGCTACGACCCTATAAAATGATGCGTCTCTTTATTAAAACAATTGATATTCTTCCGAAAATTGAACAGAATTTAAGTTCTGATGGTAATGGAGAGGTGAGAATTGTTCTGTCTAGAGAGAAGGCATCACAAGAAATTGAAGTTGTACTTCCGAAGCGATATAAGGTTAATTTACGTATAGCAAGCATTATGAAAATGCTTCATGGTGTTTTTAATGTAGAGCTGAATTAAAAAAAATAGTTGAATAATTGCTTATTGGGAATTTGTAAATTCATTGATTTGGTCGTGTCGAAATGGTGCTACAGATCAGTTTGAAAGTTTCATGTTTGTTGTTAAAATAAATCAACAATTTTTAGTTTAGGTATTATAAATTTTTGATAACATTATTTTTTGTTAGATCCATGGCATCATAAGTGTAGAGCCAATCAAGGCTCGACATGATATTTTCTGATGTGCGAATCTTCATCATAAAATTACGTGCAATGGCTATGGGACCAGTAGCATGATAAACAAGTCTATTAAAATCTCCGCGTTTTTTTACAGCTGCAATGCGAGGTTTACGTATTTTTTCATAAAGCGCGATAGCTTCAGTTAATGAAACATTGAGAGAGAGAGCTTCTGCTAATGTGGCAGCATCTTCTATTGCCATAGCAGCACCTTGTGCCGCAAACGGTAGAGCTGCATGTGAGCAATCACCAACAAAGACTTGTTGCTTTAAGCCTAAAAAACGATTAACTTTCATTTGAAATAATGGCCAATAGCTCCATTCGTCAATATGGTTAAAGATTTGGAGGATTTGAGGATTCCAGCCGTTGAAAAGAGATTTAAGAGTTTCTTTTTTTCCTTTTTTGTTCCATTCTTTTCCTGGGTTTTCTCCAGGCGTGATAGCGACACAATTAAAGGCTTTTGCTGATTGGATAGGATAGAGAACAAGATGGTTTTTAGGTCCCATCCAGGCAGTAATTGTTTGTACATCATGCAATAGAGAGCGAAAACTTTTGGGCAGGTTTTCAAATGTTGTTGTTGAGCGCCAAGCAATAAAGCCACTAAAATCTGCCTTTTCATGAAAGGGAGAAAACTGTCGTAATTTTGACCAAACGCCATCACATCCGATAAGAAGTGAGGTTGAATAAAACTGATGCTGTTGTGTTGCGGTAGATTCTTCAGTTTTTACTGTTTCTATACTGATGCTATCGGTTGTAGCTTGAGTAGATGATACAATACTTTCGCCCATTTTGTACTGGATGAGAGGGTTTTCAATAACAGCATTATATAAAATTGTTTGTAAATCGGCTCGATGAATCGTAATATAAGGAGCTTTCCAACGTTTTTCAGATAAGTTTATGAGATCAGCATGTAAATGCGTTTTTAAAGATATTCCACTTCTTAACTCTAGAAAAAGCGGTTGAATACCTAGCTCAATGAGCTTGTTGAGAACTCCCCAGCGAGCAAGAATGCGTGTTGCATTTGGGGTAAGTTGAATACCAGAACCTACATTATCATACTGTTTGCACTTTTCGATAATAGTACTGGCAATTCCTCTATGAGCCAATGCCAAAGCAGAGCTTAAACCCGCAATACCTGCTCCAATAATGATTGGCGATTGATTTGTGAGCCGCTTCATATTAAAAAATGGAGAATGCGTTATAGCGTATTATCTGCATGATATGTGCATCCTAGTGGGTTGGTTTGATTATATGGTAGTGAACGATTATAGCGGTAGAGTGTTGAACAATAGGGACAAATTGTTTCATCGGCAGCTCCCATATCGATAAAAACATGAGGGTGATCAAAAGGTTGTGTTGCGCCTACACACATAAATTTTTTTACACCAATCTCGATAGTTTTGTATCCGTGGTCATTTTGAAAATGAGGAATGTGGTGATCAGCCATGGTGTGTGAACTCCGGATAAATTTTTTGAGAAGGTATGATTTTGACCGCCTATTTTATATTTATTGGTTTGTAATGCAATTTATTATAATGTAGGATAATTTTTAAGACAATTTGCAAATTAAAAATGGCTCCAATTATTTTTAAATATCAATATAAGTCATATAAAGAAAACTGACCATTGATATATGGCGGTTACAATAAAAATACCGCGATCATGCTTGGAGGTTGTATATTGGAGGTATATATTTGTAAAGGTTTTTATAAGATGTAAAAAGCAAATTAGCTGGGATATATGAAACAGGCAGTGACAGATCAAATTTCTGTACGGGATATAACAATGCAAAACCCGGAACGATTTGTGAATCGAGAGTTCTCATGGCTAGAATTTAATAATCGTGTGTTAACGGAAGCTAATAACTCGAAGCATCCTTTATTAGAGCGCGTGCGTTTTCTTTCAATTTCAGCAACCAATCTTGATGAATTTTGTATGGTTCGTGTGGCTGGTCTTGCTGCTCAAATTCGTGCTGGGATTACAGAGCGTAGTGCAGATGGACGTACTCCTCAGGAGCAACTTGATTTTGTGTTAGCTGACATTTCGCATCTTCAGGCCAATCAACAGCAATCATTGTGTATTTTGCGTCATGAATTAAAACAATGTAATATTGAAATTATTTGCTCTGATAGGCTTTCTGAGAATGAAAATTTATGGCTCAAAAGATATTTTCTTGAGACAATTTTTCCTGTTTTAACGCCTTTACCTATTGATCCTGATACGCCTTTTCCTTTTATCCCTAATTTAGGTCTTTTTATTGTATTTCAGGTATTTCAGAATATTGAACAACCCCCTGTAATTGTACTATTACGTGTACCGACTTCTTTGAAACGTTTTATTCTACTTCCTCAAGAGGGCAATAGTTTTCGTTTTATTGCGTTTGAAGATATCGTTAGCCTTTTTATTAGCCATTTGTTTCCTGGTTATGAATCCAATGCTGTTGGTACATTTAGAGTTATCCGTGATAGCGATATTGAATTGGAAGAAGAAGCTGAAGATCTTGTTCGCTTTTTTGAAACTGCACTGAAAAAGCGTCGTCGTGGACAAGTTATTCGAATTGAATTTGACGTAAAAATGCCTGAAAATCTACGTAAATTTATAACGAGCGGGCTTGCGGTCTCTGATAATTGTATCAGTGTTCTAAATGGATTGTTGGCATTGAATATGATATCAGAAATTGCTTCTATTCCACGCGATGATTTGAAATTTATTCCTTATAATCCTCGTTTTCCTGAATGTATTCGTAAGTATGGTGGTGATTGTTTTGCAGCTATGCGCAAACAGGATATCATTGTTCATCACCCTTATGAATCATTTGATGTTGTTGTGCAATTTTTACGTCAGGCTGCGCGTGATCCTGATATTGTTGAAATCAAACAAACCCTTTATCGTACGTCGAATGACAGTCCAATTGTTAGTGCTTTGATTGATGCTGCTGAGCGTGGCAAGTCGGTGGTTGCTTTGGTAGAGCTTAAAGCACGTTTTGATGAAGAGGCCAATATTCGTTGGGCGCGCGATCTTGAGCGTGCAGGCGTTCAAGTTGTTTTTGGTTTTATTGAACTAAAAACACATGCAAAGATGTCATTAGTGATGAGACGCGAAGAAAGTCGTCTTCGCTTTTATGTGCATCTTGGCACCGGAAATTATCACCCAATTACGGCTAAAAGTTATACGGATCTTTCCTTTTTTACAACGGATGATGACATTGGTCATGATGTGGCATTGTTGTTTAATTATATTACCAAATGCATACAGCCGAATGAACCCATGAAGATTGCTTTTTCACCATTAACATTGCGCAGTCGAATTCTTGAACATATAGAGAGGGAGATTATCAATGTACAGCAAGGGCTGCCTGCTGCTATTTGGATGAAAATAAATTCATTGGTTGATCCTGAAATTATTGATGCTTTATACCGTGCGAATCAATCTGGTGTGCAGATCGATTTGATTGTGCGTGGTATATGTTGTTTGCGCCCCGGTATTCCAGGTCTTTCAGATAATATTCGTGCAAAATCAATAGTAGGGCGTTTTCTTGAACATAGCCGCATTTTCTGTTTTAGTAATGGTGAGGAGTTGCCGAGTGAAAATGCTCTTGTTTATTTTGGTTCAGCCGATATGATGCCTCGTAATCTTGATCATCGTATTGAAGTATTGGTTCCAGTTCGTGATAAAATGGTTCGTCAGAAAATTCTTTCGCAAATTATGTTGGCTAATATTATTGATAATCAACAAAGCTTTAATATATTGAGTGATGGAACATCAGAGCGTATAATACCGCAAAGAGATGAAAAGCCATTTAATGCACAGGAGTGTTTCATGACCAATGTAGGTCTTTCTGAGTGGAAAAAGTCTTTTCGGTCTTCTGCTACATTGCTTCAGCAGAAAACAAAAATACATAAAGACTGAATATTAATGACATATATAAATGCTCAGGGTCGGCTAAAAGGGTGTAAACCCGTTGCTGTTATCGATATTGGTTCGAATTCTGTTCGGCTTGTTGTTTATGAAGGTCTTGTGCGGTCACCGACCGTTTTATTTAATGAAAAAGTTCTTTGTGGTCTTGGTCAAGGTGTTGCAAAAACGGGATTCTTAGAAGAAAAATCGATGGAGATGACGCTGCGTACGCTGAAGCGGTTTCGTGCGCTTTGTCAACAGATTGGCGCAGATGAGGTTTACACTTTAGCGACAGCTGCAGCGCGAGAAGCTAAAAACGGGTTGGTTTTTATTCAAAACGCTGAACATATTTTGCAAAAAAAAATATATGTTCTGTCTGGAAGTGAAGAAGCAGCTTATTCAGCTTATGGGGTTATTTCTACCTTTTATCAACCAAATGGTATTACGGGTGATCTTGGTGGTGGAAGTCTTGAGCTTATAGGTATTTGTGGTTCTGATGTGGATGAAGGGATAACACTGCCATTAGGTGGTTTGCGCCTGCAGTATATGTCAAATAATAATATTGATATGGCAGCAAAGATTGTACATGAGCAGCTTTCTAAATCTGCTATTGTACCCAAAGGAATGGTACGTTCCTTTTATGCCGTGGGAGGGACTTGGCGCAATCTGGCAAAACTCCATATGGCCACCAAACACTATCAGCTCCCTGTTGTTCATGGCTATGAAGTTGATGCACTTGAGATGAAGGATTTTCTACATTTTGTTGTGAGTGATAGCATTGATAATGTAGAAGGAATTTCAGCGATTTCAAAAAATCGTCGTCAGCTTTTAGCTTATGGGGCGATTGTTCTTATTGAACTTATCCAGTATATGGGGTTTGAAAAAATAATTTTTTCTGGAGCTGGGGTTCGTGAGGGTTTTCTTTATTCACAATTGTCGCAAGCAGTTCGTATTTCAGATCCTTTAATTGCAGCATGCACGGAGATGGCTATTCTACGGGCACGTTCACCAAAGCAGGCAGAAGAGCTCATTGACTTTACTACGAATGCGTTTGAAGTTTTTAGGATTTTAGAAATTGAAAATGAGTGTCGTTATCGTAAGGCTGCCTGTCTTCTTGCCGATATTGGCTGGCGTATACATCCTGATTATCGGGGTAATGAGGCAGCAAGTCAGATAGCGTTAGGATCTTATCCAGGCATTTCTCATGAGGGACGTATTTATGCTGCATTGGCTGTTTTTTTTCGTAATATGGGGCTGTCTGCTGATAAAGAGGCTCCAGTAATTTTTAAATTAGCAAGCGATGATATAGTTGAAAAAGCGCGAATTCTTGGTGGGATTATGCGCGTTGCTAATCTTTTTAGCACTTCTATAGCAGGGATTTTGCCTAATTTATCGTGGCAGAGAAAGCAAAATGACATTATATTGCACATTCCACTGCGTTATGCTGATTTGGTAGGTGAACGACCTCTTGGGCGGTTGAAGCAGTTATCAAAGGTCATAAAATTACCTTTGGCTTTTGAAATTTCCTGATTTTTTCTCGATGTATTATAAAAGTCTACAGAGCATAGGCGTATGTTTATGTCGCTATAGGGATATATTGCTATGTAAAATTTTGACTGTATGCATTATAAAGTTGGATTTTTTTATTGTATCTAAGCTTTTCAGACATGTTAAGCGAATGGCCAATTAAATTGTGTTAATTAGCTACTGTTTTCAAGAAAATATTGATCGGATTTTTAGAATTATTGGGAAATTTTAAATCAAGTTTAGTGTTTTTAAAGGATTTCAAGAATGCAAGAATGTATGGGGCATATTCAATTCTGCTTTTTTTAATGTTTTCATTAACTTAAAATTTTAGAGAATCAACAGCTACCATCTCTTTTGTAGTTTACAGTCGCTTAGTTGTTATTTTTCCGTTGTTAAAATAAAATCCTATCTGACCTTTGAGCATTTGTTCAGCCTTTTGACCAAATATTTCATAACGCCAACCATTCATAGCGGGAATATTTTGCGTTATAGTTCCACTAGCAATTTTTTCCAAATCATTGGATGTTGCAATAATTTTAGGTGCAATGTCATTTTCATTTGCCACAAGTTTTAATAATACTTTGAGAAGATCAGTTGCAGCAGCTGTTTTATCATTAATAAGCTCATGTTTAGGAAGGGAAGGTAAAGTAGCAGTGTCGACTTGTAAACCTTCATGGATAGCTTTGATTAACGTATGCATAATTGATGGATGATTCCAGCTTTTATTAAGGCTACGCAAACGTTTCAGAGTAGATTCATCTCTGGGTTGTTGAGTTGCAATTTCAATAAGGCATTCATCTTTCATGATATGGCGACGCGGAAGATTACGCTTTCTTGCTTCACGTTCACGCCAAGCTGCTATTTTTTGTAATATGGCAAGCTCACGAGGTTTTTTTATTTTGCCTTTTACTTTTTTCCATGCCTCCTCTTCTGGTATATCATAAGTCTCTGGTGCTAAAAGAAACGCTATTTCGTCATCCATCCAATGGAGACGTTTATTTTTCTTTAGTTTCTTTCTTAATGAGAGATAAACGTCTCTTAGATAGGTAACATCAGCGAGTGCGTAAAGAAGTTGTTTTTCAGAAAGAGGGCGACAGCTCCAGTCTGTAAAACGAGATGATTTATCAAGATTGTGTCCAGTGCAGCGTTGTACAATTTGATCATAGGAAATGGAATCGCCAAATCCACAGATTGATCCTGCTACTTGTGTATCAAATAGGGGATAGGGAATGATCCCCCCAAGATGATAAATAATCTCGATGTCTTGGCGTGCAGCGTGAAAAACTTTAACAATTTTTTTATCGACCATCAGATCAAAAAATGGCTGTAAGTTAATGCCTGGTTCCATAGGGTCAATAAGCATTGCGATATTTGGTGCTGCAAGCTGGATCAAGCATAGCTGAGGCCAAAAAGTTGTCTCACGGATAAATTCAGTATCTACTGTTATAAAATCAGAATTGCGTAAGTTGGCAATAGCGATTTCAAGATTTTTTGTCTGCGTAATAAGTTCCATATTATAATGAAATAGGTTAGATTTGTCGTTTATTGTCTTTTTTCATTGTATTTTCTTCTAGTCTTTGGGGTCATATCTTGACAAATGACCATCAAAAAGCGTTTGTAACATGTACGAAACAATAATTATAATCAAGGGCAAAAACTATGCACCGTTATCGCAGCCATAATTGCACTGTTCTTCGTAAATGTGATGTAGGAACTCAAGTTCGTCTTTCGGGATGGGTTCATCGCGTTCGCGATCATGGTGGGATTCTTTTTGTTGATTTACGTGATCATTTTGGAATTACACAAATTGTTGTAGATCCTGCTTCTCCTGCTTTTAAATTGATTGAAAAAGTACGTTCTGAATGGGTCATTCGTGTTGATGGAGAAGTGCGTGCGCGTGCTGATGAAGTCATTAATACAGCTCTTCCAACGGGTGAAATTGAAATTTTTGCCAAAGAGGTTGAAGTTCTTTCAAAATCTGAAGAACTTCCTTTACCAGTTTTTGGAGAACCTGATTATCCAGAAGATATCCGATTGAAGTATCGTTTCCTTGATTTACGTCGGGAAACTATGCACAAAAATATAATGCGTCGTACTGAAATTATTGCATCTATGAGACGGCATATGCATGATAGTGACTTTACAGAATTTTCTACGCCAATTTTGACAGCATCATCACCGGAAGGAGCACGTGATTTTTTGATTCCAAGCCGAATTCACCAAGGAAAGTTTTATGCACTCCCTCAAGCCCCTCAGCAATATAAACAATTGTTGATGATGTCCGGTTTTGATCGTTATTTTCAAATAGCTCCATGTTTTAGGGATGAAGATCCACGGGCAGATCGTTTGCCAGGAGAATTTTATCAGTTGGATGTTGAAATGAGTTTTGTTGAGCAGGAAGATATTCTTTCGACAATGGAGCCTATTATGCGTTCTGTTTTTGAGGAATTTGCTGATGGAAAGTTTGTAACAGAGAGCTTCCCTCGTATTTCATATGATGAGGCTATGCAAAAATATGGTTCAGATAAGCCTGATTTGCGTAATCCAATTATTATGGAAGATGTTTCTCAACATTTCCGTGATTCTGGTTTTAAGGTTTTTGCTCAGATTTTAGCAAATGATGAAAAGGCACAGGTGTGGGCTATTCCTGCAAAAACAGGTGGAAGCCGTGCTTTCTGTGATCGTATGAATGGATGGGCACAGGGTGAGGGTCAGCCGGGTCTCGGTTATATTTTCTGGCGTAAAGAAGGTGAAAACTTTGAAGGAGCTGGCCCTATTGCTAAAAACATTGGTGAGCAGAAGACAGAGGCCATCCGTATGCAACTGGGGCTTGAAGATGGTGATGCTTGTTTTTTTGTAGCAGGGGATCCCAAGAAGTTTGCATCTTTTGCGGGTTCTGCTCGGACACGAGCAGGAGAGGAATTAGGCCTTATTGATCGCAACTGTTTTTCTTTGGCGTGGATTATTGATTTTCCATTTTTTGAGTGGAATGAAGATGAAAAAAGACTCGATTTTGCGCATAATCCTTTTTCAATGCCGCAGGGAGGAGAAAGTGCTGTTGATACTCAAGATCCTCTTACCCTTAAGGCTTTTCAATATGATCTTGTTTGTAATGGTTATGAAATTGCATCAGGTGGAATTCGTAATCATTCGCCGGAAATGATGCTTAAGGTTTTTGATCTTGTCGGTCTTTCTAAAGATGTGGTGGAAGAGCGTTTTGGCGGTCTTTACCGTGCATTTCATTATGGTGCTCCACCACATGGTGGCATAGCAGCTGGTATTGATCGCATCATTATGCTTTTACAAGGCGTAAAAAATTTGCGTGAAGTTTCGTTATTCCCTATGAACCAACAAGCGCTTGATCTCTTAATGAGTTCTCCATCTAGCGTTTCTGCTACGCAGTTACATGATTTAGGAATTCGAATTACTCCTATTGCTAAGAATAATTGATAAAAGTTTGTTGTGTTGTTGATATGCATGAAAGCCGAATAGAGACTGCTTGTTTTTATTGTCATAAAATTTAATAATCTCAAGCTTTTATTGATAGTTTTAAAACTGGATTTAAAGGATTCATTGGCTTTTGAGATTTTCATATCTTCAACAAAAGAAGGATGAACCAAAATTTTTCTAACTGAATTTTTAGAGTGGAGGAGAGGATTTTTAAATATGCTAAAAATATTTGCATAATTTTTAAAAATTGATACTGCTTTTGACTCATGATTGAGTTGTAATATTTATTTTATGTAATTTAATTTTAACAAAAATGGTTGATTAATCAAAGCTTACATCAAAGTATAGAATAGTTGTTTGTTGTTTTAGGAATTGTTATCCTAATATTATGTCTGATAAAGTAAATTTACCTTGTGATAAGGAACATATTGAGCCAATAGAGTTACGTTCTGCTTTACAGGAACGCTATTTGGCTTATGCGCTTTCTACTATTACTCAGCGTGCATTACCTGATGTCCGTGATGGATTGAAGCCGGTGCATAGGCGTATTGTTCATGCTATGCGCTTATTGAAGCTTAATCCCGGACATCCCTACGCTAAGTGCGCGCGGATTGTGGGTGATGTAATGGGAAAGTTCCATCCGCACGGTGATGCGTCTATTTATGATGCGCTGGTGCGCTTAGCTCAAAGTTTCTCTGTTCGTTATCCATTGGTTGATGGTCAAGGAAACTTCGGTAATATTGACGGTGATAATGCTGCTGCGATGCGTTATACGGAAGCGCGCATGACTGAAGTGGCAGCATTGCTGCTTGAGGGGATTAATGAAAACGCTATTGATTTTCGTTTAACCTATAATGAAGAAGATGAAGAGCCTATTGTTTTACCGGGGGCTTTTCCTAATCTTTTAGCCAATGGTTCATCGGGTATTGCTGTTGGTATGGCAACATCTATTCCGCCGCACAATGTTGCTGAATTATGTGATGCAGCTCTGCATTTGATTTCTCATCCTGATGCAAATAATGAGAACTTAAATCAATTTGTGCTCGGGCCTGATTTTCCAACAGGTGGCATTTTGGTTGAGCCTAAAAAAAGCATTGAGGAATCTTATCGCACAGGGCGCGGGTTCTTTCGATTGCGTTCACGTTGGCATCAAGAGTCGGGGAACCGTGGCTCTTATGTCATTATTGTGACTGAAATTCCATATCAGGTCCAAAAGTCGCGCCTTATTGAAAAAACAGCAGAATTATTGCTGACACGACGGTTACCAATGCTTGAGGACATTCATGATGAATCGGCAGAAGATATCCGCATTGTTCTTGTTCCTAAGAATCGTACAGTTGATCCCGAACTTTTGATGGAATCACTCTTTAAATTAACTGATTTTGAAGTAAGATTCCCTCTTAATCTCAATGTTTTGACTGAAGGAAAAGTTCCTAATGTTCTTTCTTTGCGTGAGAGTTTGCAGCAATGGCTTGAGCATCGTAAGGAAGTGCTTATTCGCCGCTCTGGTTATCGACTTAATGAAATTGATAGCCGATTAGAAATTCTCCATGGATATCTTATCGTATATTTAAATCTTGATACGGTAATCCAGATTATTCGTGAAGAGGATGAACCAAAAAAAGAACTCATTGTACGTTTTGAATTAACAGAAAATCAAGCTGAAGCCATTCTTAACATGCGCTTGCGTTCTTTGCGTAAGCTTGAGCATTTGGAAATTCGTAAAGAGTTCGATGCTTTAAAGACTGAAAAAGAAAAACTACAAGATCTTTTAGCCTCCAATATAAAGCAATGGAAAATGATTTCGGAAGAAATAATAAAAGTTCGTAAAGTTTTTGGTCCCGAAACTCTTTTAGGAAAAAGGCGTACGACATTTGAAGATGCTCCAAGGCATGATATTGATGAACTTCACCAAGCGATGATTGAAAAAGAGCCGGTGACCATTGTTATTTCTGAAAAAGGTTGGATGCGTGCTTTAAAAGGGCATTTGAGCGATTACAAAATTCTTTCTTTCAAAGAAGGTGATTGTTTGAAGTTGGCGTTTCCAGCATTCACAACAGATAAAATTGTAGTGGTGAGTACTGGTGGAAAGTTTTTTACGATTAGCGCAAATACTTTGCCTGGAGGGCGAGGGCACGGTGAACCAATTCGTATTTTAGTCGATATGGATGATGAGCACGATATTCTTACAGCTTTCGTGCATAATGCACAGGAAAAATTGCTTTTAGTTTCATCCTGTGGAAATGGTTTTATTATTCCTGAAATCGAAGTGATTGCTAATACCCGCAAGGGAAAGCAAATTATGAATGTAAAGTCTCCTGATAAGGTAAAGCTTTGCGTTCTAGTAAAGGGTGATCATGTTGCAGTGGTTGGAGAAAACCGAAAGATGCTTGTTTTTGCTATTGAGCAAATACCAGAGATGAGTCGTGGTAAGGGTGTCCGTCTGCAACGTTATAAAGATGGTGGTGTTGTTGATGTCAAAACCTTTAATTTATCGGAAGGTTTAAGTTGGCAGGATACAGCTGAACGTAGTTTTAATCGCCAAGCTGATGAGCTTACTGAATGGATGGGAATGCGCGCTGGAGCAGGACGGTTTGTTCCAAAAGGATTCCCAAAATCAGGAAAATTTACCAATTAGTTGGTGCCACACATATCTGATCGTTATTTATTAAAAATATACAAAGGAATGCTTTTAAGTTTGCTTTGTTAGATATGATTAAAGGAATTTATAGCCTATCTTTTGAATATATTTACTCAGTGTGACGTTGCATAAAAAACTGCCCACGCTCAGCCCATAAGATAAGCAGTATAGCAATAAAGCTAAGAAAGAAAAATCCTGCTGAATTGGGGATGGTTGTTTCATTAAATTGTTGTGCGATAGACAGACTAAGGCCTGCTGCAATGGATGTTTGAAGAAAGCCCGATACAGAAGATGCTGTCCCAGCAAAACTTCCAGCATCTTCAAGAGCAAGTGTATTGAAATTGGCCATAATACCGCCGCATGTAAACATCAATATACAGTGTAATGACATATACAATGCAAAAGGTAGTGCACCATCTGCTAAAATTGAACCAATAAACCATATGCATGAAGTACCACTGAATAACAGAAGCATACTGTGAGCAATACGCCGCATCCCAAGGCGTCCAACAATTCGAGAATTGAAAAATGATGATACGGCTTGAAATGCAGCGCCAACTGCAAACGCAACGGGAAACCAAATGCCTAAATTATAGATTCCTTCAAATATTTGTTGTGATGTATTAATGCTAATAAAGATACAGCCTAATACAATGGAGGTCGCAAGCGTGTAACAAAGCATAGAACGGTTGGTTAGAATGAGGCAAAAGCTGTTTTTAAGAGAAGAAAAAGAAAGAGAACGTTGTGTATAAAGAGTTTCAGGTAATCGCAGTTGAATCCAAGCCATCAATCCAAAACCAACAAGTGCCATAAATATGAAAATAAATTGCCAGTCCCCCGATAACAGAATTACCTGTCCCATTGCTGGGCCAGTCATTACTGCAATGAGGAAAACCATCATAACTATGGACATAACTTCAGCCATTTTTCGACCGCCGTATAGATCGCGTACAATGGAAACTGTGAGTACACGCATAACTGCTCCCCCTATGCCTTGCAAAATACGAAGAATAAGCAATACAGAAAAATTTGATACGAATGCACAACCGATTGCTGCAAATGAATAGCAAGCAAGACCCATCAGAACAAGCTTACGTCGCCCGTAACGATCGCTTATGGGGCCAAAGAATATTTGTGAAACACCATAGCTGATAAGATAAAATGAAATGATATAATGCTGATCGTTTTCATTAGCAATGTGGAAGCCATTTAAAATATCGGGTATGGCTGGCAGCATAATATCAATGGCTATAGAATTTACTGCCATAAGTGCTGCGATGATAATAACAAATTCTTTATACCCGATTTTTTCTTTGATCGCATTGATATGTTTTTGTTCGTCGATTGAAGAATATGACATATGACGCATCCTTAAAATAAAAGCCTACCCGCACAACACTTTACAAAAGGTTGAACACGATCAAATATAATTCATATTGGTATCTATGATATATTAAAGGTGATATTTTTTTCTTTCAGCAATTCTTGTAATTCGTTGCTTTGAAACATTTCCTTAATAATGTCGCAACCACCAATGAATTCACCTTTGATATAGAGCTGCGGAATTGTTGGCCAATTTGAGTAATCCTTTATTCCTTGACGCAGTTCATTAGAAACTAAAATATCAATTCCTTTATAATTCAATCCTAAATAGTCAAGGATCTGCACAACCTGTCCAGAAAATCCACATTGTGGAGCGCTTGGCGTTCCTTTCATGAACAAAACAACATCATTTGTTTTAATTTCATTATCAATAAAGTCATGAGTAGTAGTCATTTTTATTCCTCAATATTTCAGACTTTTAGGAATACATAATTCATAAAGACATTATTTTAAATCGTATTAACAGACTGAATGCAAGCAGAAATTTTTAGATTATTTAGGAACACTTGTTTGAAGAGCAAGAGCGTGAAGGATGTTTCCCATATGACCCTGAAGGGCATCATAGACCATTTTGTGTTGCTGAACACGGGTTTTGCCTCGAAAACTTTCTGAAATAACTTCTGCAGCGTAATGTTCACCATCTCCAGCAAGATCGCGAATAATTACTGTTGCATCGGGGATTCCTGAACGAATAAAGGTTTCAATTGCATGAGCACTCATCGCCATAGTCATTTTCCTCTAGTTATAGAGCTTTCATAAGAGTAGTATATAGTCGATAGAAATGAATAATTGTTCATTATTCACCCATAAATTCCGGAAACCAGCTTTCGTAGGCATGTGTCAGTTTGGATACCGAAAGCGTCAATATGCCTTTTATATCAAGTGTATCGCCTTCAACTGTACCGAGCTCTATTAAGGGAACAGTATTTGTTTGTGCGCGTTCTTTAAGGCTATTGAGTGCATCAGGCTTGACGGCCAACAGATAACGTCCTTGATCTTCGCCAAACAGCTCGGAATGGCACGGTGATTGATTACTTAACTCTGCTTTGATTCCTTTCTCTGCTTTAATAACCATTTCTGCAAGAGCAATGGCTAATCCGCCGTCGGAAATATCATGAGCAGCATGGACAAAACCGTGATGAATAACGTCTCGAACAAATTGACCATGCTTTTTTTCAAGTTGTAAATCGACAGGTGGTGGTGCGCCTGCATCAATATTCAAAATATTTCGTGCATAGATTGATTGTCCTAAATGGGAGCCGCAAGAACCAATCAAAACAATAATATCACCATATTGCATACCACTGATTGTGGCCATTTTTGTCCAATCATTAAGAAGGCCAACACCAGCTATTGTGGGTGTGGGAGGAATTGCTTCTCCGTTTGTTTCATTATAAAGAGAAACATTCCCTGAAACAATTGGAAAATCGAGTAGTTTACAGGCTTCACCTATGCCTTTAAGGGCAAAAACCAGCTGTCCCATAATTTCAGGTTTTTCAGGATTGCCAAAATTGAGATTGTCTGTGACGGCTAACGGTGTTGCGCCTGTTGTGCTAATGTTACGCCAGCATTCTGCGACGGCTTGTTTTCCACCCTCATAAGGATCAGCTTCGCAATAGCGGGGCGTTACATCAGAAGAAAAAGCAAGGGCACGTTTATCATTATTGTTTACGCGTATAACACCTGCATCACCTCCTGGGCAAATAAGGCTATTTCCTTGGATAAGTGTATCATATTGTTCATAAACCCATCGTCGTGAACTCTGATCGGCAGAGTTAAGTAATGTAAGAAGTGCATCACCAAGATTATCCACTTGTTCGACATCTTCTGCTTTAAGAACAGTTTGTTTAGGAGGTTCCACCCAGGGACGATCATAAACAGGAGCTTCATCGCCGAGTTTTTTGATCGGAAGGTTAGCTACTTCTTTTCCTTGATATAGTACCCGGAAACGTAAATCATTTGTTGTTTTTCCAATAATGGAGAAATGAAGGCCCCATTTTTCAAAAATTTCAGCTGCTTGTTTTTCCATTTCTGGTTTTAGCACCATGAGCATACGTTCTTGGCTTTCAGAGAGCATCATTTCATAGGCTGTCATGTTTTCTTCACGAACAGGTACCTTATCAAGATCAAGCTCTATTCCCAGATCTCCTTTTGCGCCCATTTCAACGGAAGAAGATGTAAGTCCTGCTGCTCCCATATCTTGAATTGCAATGACAGCACCTAATGTCATCAATTCTAAACAAGCTTCAAGAAGGCATTTTTCTGTAAAAGGATCACCCACTTGAACTGTTGGACGTTTTTCATCGACTGTATCGTCAAATTCGGCTGAAGCCATTGTTGCTCCCCCGACACCATCACGCCCTGTTTTAGCTCCAAGATAAACAACAGGCAGTCCCACTCCTTGCGCTTTAGAGTAAAAAATAGAATCCGTTTTTGCAATACCAGCTGCAAAAGCATTGACAAGGATATTGCCATTATAACGTTTATCAAAATTGACCTCTCCCCCAATAGTTGGAACACCAAAAGCATTGCCATAGCCCCCGATCCCAGAGACAACACCAGAAACAAGATGGCGTGTTCGAGGATGATCAGGAGATCCAAATCGTAATGCATTCATGGTTACAACAGGGCGGGCACCCATCGTAAAAACATCACGGAGAATGCCTCCAACACCCGTTGCTGCACCTTGATACGGTTCAATATAAGAAGGATGATTATGGCTTTCCATTTTGAAGACAACACATTGATTATTACCAATGTCAACAATACCAGCGTTTTCACCAGGTCCTTGAATGACGCATTTTCCTTGTGTTGGTAAGGTTTTAAGCCATTTTTTAGATGATTTATAGGAACAATGTTCATTCCACATTGCGGAAAAAATTCCAAGTTCGGTAAATGTTGGTTCTCTACCGATAAGATTTAAAATACGTTGATATTCATCAGATGTTAGGCCGTGCTGTGCAATTAGTTCCGGTGTGATAGCGTCATTGCGAAGGTTCATGGGTGCGTTATTCCGTAAAATTAATCCAAATTGAGCGTTTATTGTTGCTTGTAATTGAGCTGGTTTGGGTCATAGCGATTTTGTTATCTGATGATGAATCCATTTAATAGATTATAAGTTGAAACTTTGACTGGCAAGATTACTGTCATACGCTTTTGCTATTTAGCACAGGAAGTTAATGTCAAAAAATCTAAGTAATCTATATTTTTCTTATGATCATTCATTTGTCAATTCTAAAGCACTTTGAAAAAGTAAACGACCATCAATGCCGCCATGTGCGGCTTCAATGAGATTTTCAGGGTGAGGCATCATGCCAAGAACATTTCCGGCTTTATTTACAATACCAGCAATATTATTAATTGAACCGTTAGGGTTTGTGTCTTCGGCATAACGGAAAACAATTTGTTCGTTGTCTTCCATTTGTTTCAATGTATCACTATCGACAAAGTAATTGCCATCATGATGAGCAACAGGGCAGCGAATGATCTGTCCTTTAGAATAACAGCGCGAAAATTTTGTGTTTGCGTTGATGACTTCAAGCTTTATTTCACGACAAACAAATTTCAACGAAGCATTTCGCATTAGAGCGCCTGGCAATAATCCTGCTTCTAGTAGAATTTGAAATCCATTGCACACTCCCAGCACCATGACACCTTTTTTTGCTTTTTCACAAACAGCTTGTAAAACTGGCATTCGTGCACCAATAGCACCACATCTTAAATAGTCACCATAGGAAAAACCACCGGGAATAACAATCATATCCACATCTGGGATCGTTGTTTCTGTTTGCCAAATTTTTAACGGTTCAACACCCGTTATATGGTATAATGCTGCAATCATGTCTCGATCGCGATTTAATCCAGGCAATTGAATGATAGCAGTTTTCATAGAGGAATCCGACTAAAGAAGTTCTATAGTATAGTTTTCAATGACAGTATTTACGAGCAATTGTTCACACATTTGTTGAAGCTTTTTCTTTGCCGTTATTTCCGATTCTTCATCAAGAACAATATCAAAGACTTTTCCTTGACGAATTGATTGAATTCCATCAAAGGCTAGGCTACGTAAAGCACCTACAATCGCTTGCCCTTGAGGATCAAGGACACTATTTTTTAAAATAACTGTAACGCGTGCTTTCATTTTTGTTTCCTGTCGTTAAAACCAACTTCCCTTTGAAGAGCTATAATTAAAGGAAGATGGCAGTGTGTCACCTTGTTTCTTATTTTACTAAAACTGGACCGCTTGGTCGCGGTGGTTCATTTTCATTCATGATGCCAAGGCGTCTTGCAACGTCTTGATAGGCATCAATAAGCCCACCCATATCACGACGAAAACGATCTTTATCCATTTTCTTTTGTGTTTGCATATCCCATAAGCGAGCAGAATCAGGTGAGATTTCATCAGCAAGAACGATGCGCATTGTTTCACCTTCCCACAGTCGACCAAATTCCATTTTAAAATCAATCAATTGAATACCAATACCAGCAAAAAGCCCAGAAAGAAAATCATTAATACGAACAGAGAGTTGCATAATGTCTTCTATTTCTTGCGGGACAGCCCATCCAAAAGCAGTGATATGTTCTTCAGTTACCATTGGATCATCAAGGGAATCATTCTTATAATAAAATTCAATAATAGATTGCGAAAGAGCTGTTCCTTCTTCCAATCCCAAACGTTTAGAAAGAGAGCCAGCGGCAACGTTCCGAACAACAACTTCCAATGGAATAATATCAACTGCTTTGATAAGCTGTTCGCGCATGTTTATACGTTTGATAAAATGCGTTGGAATGCCTAAACGGCTAAGCTGACTAAAGATGTGTTCTGAGATCCGGTTATTTAAGACCCCTTTACCATCAATAATTTCATGTTTTTTTGCGTTAAACGCAGTTGCATCATCTTTAAAAAATTGAATATAGGTACCTGGTTCAGGACCTTCATATAAAATTTTAGCCTTGCCTTCATAAATACGGTGGCGACGGTTCATCATAATTCTCTATTCGTTGAAAGGTCTTAATAACATTGATAAGTGATACTATCCTAATTGCTAGAAATTCTCAATGACTGCTACACACTTATTATCATTTTTGTTGTTTCATATGGGCTAAGAAAGTGAATCCAAAAGAGGTTATCCATATGGGTATTAAAGTTTTGCGAGAAAATGAGAAAGAACCATCAGCCCTTCAGGCCAAGGTCCGTGTCCAGATTCTGCATTAATATGTCCAGATTGTCCAGCATCAACAAAGAATGCGCCCCAATCACTGGCAAGTTTTTCTGCCACTGAGAATTGACAAAATTCATCATTATGGCTGGCTATGACTACTGAAGGGAAGGGGAGTTTTTCACGATGATATGGACCAAATGTCATTAAATGTTTGGGGTGTATTTTTTCATTATCTACATCTGGGGGAGCAACAAGGAAAGCACCACGAACTTTTTTTGCATTCTGTGCAGTTGCGAGAATAGCTGTCGGAACGCCTAATGAATGGGCAATAAGAGCAACAGGTTTTTGTGCTTGTGCGATGGCCGTTTCAACTTTGTTAACCCATTCTTTGCATACAGGTTTTGACCAACAAGCTTGTTCAACGCGGCATGCGGTAGACAATTTTTGTTCCCAGCGTGTTTGCCAATGGTCAGGACCAGATCCTTTATAACCAGGAATGATAAGAATATCGAGTTGATTTGCTTTCATGAATTGTTTCCTTCATAAAAACGAGCTTTTGATTAGAGGCGAAAAAAGCAATATATTCTTATTTTTGCATGCAATTATTATGATTAGCCAAAAACGCGTTTAAAAATCGTATCGATATGTTTCGTATGGTAGGCAAGATCAAATTTTTCGCGGAGTTCTGCTTCACTTAAAGCTTTTGCAACATCTTGATCATTCAGTAATTCTTCTAAAAAATCTTTTCCTTGTTCCCAAACCTTCATCGCATTTCGTTGTACAATCCGATAAGCATCTTCACGGCTGATACCGGCTTGAGTAAGCGCTAAAAGTACGCGTTGTGAATGAACAAGACCACGAAATTTGTTGAGATTTTTTTGCATATTTTCTGGATAAACGATTAAGTTTTGAATTACTGATGTCAGCCGGGAAAGAGCAAAATCAAGTGTGATAGTGGCATCAGGGCCAATATAGCGTTCAACAGATGAATGCGAAATATCGCGTTCATGCCAAAGCGCAACATTTTCCATGGCTGGCATTGCAAATGCACGTACCATACGCGCCAAACCGGTTAAATTTTCTGTTAAAACTGGATTGCGTTTGTGTGGCATGGCGGACGAGCCTTTTTGTCCGGGGGAGAAATATTCTTCTGCTTCAAGAACTTCTGTTCTTTGTAAGTGACGTATTTCTATAGCTAGTCTTTCAACGGATGAGGCAATAACACCAAGTGTTGCAAAAAACATAGCGTGACGATCACGTGGTATAACTTGAGTGGAAACAGGTTCTGCGCGCATGCCCAAAGCCTTTGCTACATGTTTTTCAACGCGTGGATCAATATTCGCAAAAGTACCAACGGCTCCCGAGATGGCGCAGGTAGAAATTTCTTCGCGCGCTGCGAGCAAACGTTCACGACAACGGGAAAACTCAGCATATGCAAGAGCAAATTTAATTCCAAATGTTATAGGTTCAGCATGAATACCGTGACTACGCCCAATAGTAATTGTCTTTTTATGTTCAAAGGCACGTTGTTTCAATGCTTCAAGAAGTTGATTTATGTTTTTTAACAGAATATCACTGGCACGCATCAATTGAACATTGAATGTTGTATCTAAAACATCTGATGATGTCATGCCTTGATGTATAAAACGAGCTTCAGGTCCAATAAATTCAGCTAGGTGGGTTAAAAATGCTATAACATCATGCTTAGTGATTGCTTCAATTTCATTAATACGATCAACATCAAATTCGGCAGCTGTTCCTTTTTCCCAGATGATTTTAGCCGCTTCTCGCGGAATGACACCAAGCTGAGCTAGAGCATCACAAGCATGCGCTTCAATTTCAAACCAAATACGATATTTAGTTTCTGGCGACCAGATTGTTGCCATTTCAGGGCGGGAATAACGCGTGATCATGATTTTTCCTTATTTATGTGAGTTTTGCAGCTTGGCGTAATGCGTTAATACGTGTTTTATAAAGGTCTTTATTACCATCTTTATAGATTGCAGAGCCTGCAACAAATACATTTGCGCCAGCTTGTGCAGCTGTCCCAATTGTATCAACAGTGATACCCCCATCTACTTCCAGATCAATGGGCCGATTGGCAATCATGTTTTTCACGCGTTCAATTTTATCTTTCATTTCTAGAATAAAACTTTGTCCTCCAAAACCCGGATTAACAGTCATAATAAGAATAAGATCCAATTGATCAAGCAAATAATGCAATACATGTTCTGATGTGCTCGGATTGATAGAGATTCCAGCTTTTTTTCCCATTGCTTTGATTGTTTGCAGTGAACGATGGATATGAGGACTTGCTTCTGCGTGAATAGTTATAATATCTGAGCCGGCTTCTGCGAATGCTTTAAGATAAGAATCTACAGGTGATATCATAAGGTGCACGTCAAAAACTGCTTTGGTAAGCGGTCGTAGTGCTTTGACGACATCAGGACCAAAGGTGATATTAGGAACAAAGTGACCATCCATGATATCAAGATGGATCCAGTCTGCACCGGCATCGACAACATCCGATATTTCTTGACCAAGTTTGGAAAAATTAGAAGCCAAGATTGAAGGTGAAATAAGATGGGGGCGAGGCATAAAATCTCCTTAGTTGGTTTTTTTTAGCACGTAATCTTGTGTGTTAAAATATACATTTTTACTGTTTATAGGTGATAAGATGTAAAAGAATAGGAACGTATGATAAGTTAATGATTGAAATATCTCTTAAAATTTTAAAAGCTGTGTTAAGTAAAGAATATGTCGAATCATACAATACATTTAATGCCTAAACTTCAACAAGTTGGTACTGTTTCTCCGCAAGAATATCGGGATACTATGTGTCATTTTGCAGGGGCTGTACATATTGTGACAACAAATGGTATTAAGGGAAAGCGTGGGGTAACAATTTCTGCGTGCTGTTCTGTATCCGATGACCCTCCAACAATTCTTGTTTGTTTAATGCGCCATAATCCTGAAAATAAACTGTTTATGGAAAATGAGAATTTTTGTGTCAATTGTTTGGCTGGAAAACACAGTTCATTAGCGAATATTTTCTCTGGACGCGGTGGTTTCACACAAACTGAACGCTTTGATGCTGCTCAATGGGTTACTTTACAGACTGGTGCTCCTAGTTTATCAGATGCCTTAGTTTCACTTGATTGTCGCTTGATTTGTTGGTACGAACATGCAACCCATTATATTTTGATTGGTCAAGTTGTTGCTATAAATCGCAATCAAAAAAAAGATGCTTTGATGTATCTTAATCATTGCTATCACGTTTTGCCTTTGTAAGTTAGGACTTTCATTTTTTCTGTAAGTTTGGGTAATTTTCT
Source organism: Bartonella sp. A05 (assembly GCF_026930145.1). Lineage (GTDB taxonomy): Bacteria > Pseudomonadota > Alphaproteobacteria > Rhizobiales > Rhizobiaceae > Bartonella. The sequence goes on from NZ_JANHOJ010000005.1 coordinate 90,775, forward strand.
CTAATGTACTTTGAGTTTTAACACAATTATTGGAATAAAGTTATTTATAAATGTAAGTAGAATAGTGATATTTATCAAATTCTTATGCAAATTCTCTGTTAATCTGCGCAGGAAGAGTATTTTTGTTAAAATTTAATGAATGAAAGTAAGCTTTGAATATTTCAACTAATTTTTTGAATTTAGAGTCCATTCGTAAGAATACAAAATTAATACTGCAGATTTGCGTGTGCCAATATGCTAGATGGCAGATATAACTCTTTTACACATGTTCAATGTGTTTTTTGAGATTTTTCGATAGCTTTGTCAGTCAAGAAAAATCAAAAACCGTTTGTTTTGAATAATCAATATCAATAATAACTATATGGAAGTATGCAGTACTATAAAAATACATGCGGGCTGTGGATAAATTCTATAACAAAGAGGACACTTCAATATTTTTATATTCAAATTTTACTACTTTGTTATCGGGTTAATTTTAGAGGCTTTTCATTCAATAAATGCTCATCATTATGATTTTCAAACATATCTACGTAGTCACTTTTTATACGGCTACGAATAGGATGACAACTATTTTGTTTATTTGAGAAGTTCATTATATCTCATTGTAAGAATAGAGGATATGTCATTTCCGTGTTGAATTTTTAAATATTTTAAAAACAAGTTGAATTTTGTATTTGGATGGCCATGCAAAAGCTACGATAAACATGCAAAAGCTACGATAAAAATGTCTTTGATCCTATGCAGAAAATGGGCTGAAGATTTGAGCGGTATATTAAATATACTCGTGTTTATCATAAATAATGTATTTTACGCTTGTTTTGAGGGAGGATGAACAATATATAGACTGCACATACCATATATGGAGGTTTTATGGCATGAATAAAGAGGTTTATGGTCAATATCATCCTAGTGAAGATGAACCTTTTATGAACGAGCGTCAAAAAGCATATTTTCGTTCTAAATTAGTTTCTTGGAAAAACGATATCTTGAGAGAATCTCGCGAGACTTTAGAAAGTTTGCAGGAAGAGAATACCAATCAACCTGATTTTACTGATCGGGCATCCTGCGAAACTGAGCGCACAATCGAATTACGTGCCCGTGATCGTCAGAGAAAACTTATTTCAAAAATAGATGCTGCTCTGGAACGTATTGATAATGGTACTTATGGGTTTTGTGAAGAGACTGGAGAGCCCATTAGCATAAAACGCCTTGAAGCTCGACCGATTGCAGTTTTATCGTTGGAAGCACAAGAGCGCCACGAACGACGCGAAAAAGTCTATCGTGATGATTAACAAAATACATACTTAATACGAGAGCTGAATATATTATTTTCTTAGAGGGGGAATAAATAAAGATGGTTCTTGTCTTTCTTCAATTTCAGCAGTGATTTCTGAAACCTTAGAATTTTGCTTCATAAAGGGAGAAAAAGGATCATTTCTTATAGGTTCTTTGTCATTTTTGGAAAAATGCGTGTTTTCTATAAATCCGGAATTTTCGTTTGTTTCTGTCATCTCTGCCATTATTGGTGTATCTCTGTGTGGTTCGTGATCGCTTTTTTGTGTGGTGTGTGTACAGATATTATTGGATTCTATAACAATATCTGTGGAACCACCTGTGAGAATTAAATGCTCCATATTATCACGACGTATCAGAATAAGGTGGCGCTTTTGGTCAATAGCGATTATATCGCGTACACTTAACCGCACAGGCTCTTCTTTTCTGTTGATGCTATGTTTTCCTTTATTTAAATGGCGTAAAAACATAATGGTTATAACAATTGCCACAATCATTAGTGTGAGAAAGATGAGGCTTGTCATTATATTTGCTGCTGGTGCTCCTATTTTGCTTGATAACCAGACATTCATAGCGTTTCTCCTGTTTAAATAATGGAAGGATTGCTTTTTTATTGATATAAATTCGTAAGCACAGCTTATAAGACTCAATTAAATATAAAACATAGCCTTTTTAACATTGAGTGATTGATATCAAGTGAGTATAGCATGATTTACACTTCATAACAATGATTATGGAGATAGCCCATTGTGTGAGAAATAACTATAATTGAGGCAGCTAGAAAAATGAATAAAAATTTTGAAGATATTAAAAGATCGTTGACTCCTTCTGTACACTGGAAAGCTATGATTTTGAATATTATTTTTATAGTAATTTTTTTAGGCATTATAGGCTTTTTAGGTGTTTTCCATCCGCATAGCTATTTCCCTCAAGCTGCTTTAGTATCTTTTTTAGTCTTAGCGGTTATAGGTGTTGCTGCGCTTTTTTTAATGGGGATGGGTATTTTAAGATATGATACCATGCAATTGCATAGAAATTTAGATCTTAACCTTTTTGATGGAGTGGATGATGCAATTATGCTATCAGACATGTCCGGTTTTGTTTATTATTCTAATCAAAGTTATCAAAAAATTTTTACCTATAGACCTGAAGCCTCTTGTTATGCGGTTATTGCTGATCTTCCGGGTGCTGGTGCACTTGTATATCGTCTGAAAGTTGCAGCATTGAGTAATTGTGCAGCCCGAGAAGAATTAAGAATAAATCGACCAATTTTTATCCATTCTGCACAGAAAAAAGCTGCTGTTCGGTATGATATTTCTATTCAGCCGATAGAAAGGCGGAAAAAAAAGCTCTTGTTGTGGCGTGTTTCTGATATGTCGTATTTGCAGAGATGTAATGAAGCTTTTTTCCTGAATCTTCAAGAAGCCATTAGCCATTTAGATCAAGCTCCTGTTGGATTTTTATCTGTTAATGCACAAGGAATGCTTGTCTATTTGAATGCAGTTTTTGCAGAATGGTTCTCGATTAATTTGGCAAATTTCACGATTGACCAATATAGTTTTGACCAACTATTTGATGATGCTGGAAATGATAAGACGTGGGATGATATTTGTTCACAATATAACAAACATCAAAATTCAGGCTATTCTATTCCCTATACATTTTCTTTGCATTGTACGTTAGAAAATGGCTGCAAAAAAATATTGTATTGTTTTATGAGTGCTACTTCTCTCTTAGAGGGTAATACCATCTATCGTATTGTTCTGATGCCGCAGGAGATACAAAAGGGTGAAAATAATTATCAATTAGGATTGCCAAGTACGTTGTTGGAATATTTTGATGCAAGTCCTTTTGCGATAGCGGTAGTGGATCAGAAAGGACAATTTGTCCATGTTAACAGTTCTTTTCTGTTATTAATGAGATGTCCCAGCAAAGTTATTAGCATTTATGACCTTATATCTCATCATGACCGTGCACAATTAGAGCGTGCATTCCAGCAGATTACGACCAATAAAACTTATCCGATTCCAATAGAAACAGTATTAGAAAATAATAAGGAATGCCATTTGCGCCTTTATACGATGCCCATGACTCAGTGCTGTGATGGTGTATCACAATTAGTCATTCTATCTGCAATAGAAATAACAGAACAAAAAACGCTTGAAGATAAAATTGTACAAAGTCAAAAGATGCAGGCTATTGGGCAGTTGGCTGGTGGTATTGCTCATGATTTTAATAATGTTCTAACAGCAATTTTGATGTCATGTGATCTTCTTTTAAATACGCACCGCAGTTCTGATCCTGCACATGCAGATCTTATCAACATCAAAAACAATGCCAATCGAGCTGCTGCGCTTGTACAGCAATTATTAGCATTTTCTAGAAAGCAAACACTTCGACCTGAAAAAGTTGATTTTACGGAACTGTTATCAGATATTCGCAATCTTATTTTACCTCTTTTGGGCAATAATATTCAGTTAAAAATTATTCATGGAAGAGATTTGTGGAGTGTTGAAGTCGATCAAGCATCTTTCCAGCGTGTTATTGTGAATTTGGTCATCAATGCGCGTGATGCTATGTTTGCTGGAGGTATGATAACAATTGCAACAAATAATATTACAAAACAGCAAAGTGCTGAATTTAACTATATTGGCTTTGTCGTTGGTGAATATGTGCAATTAACCGTTTCAGATACAGGAACAGGTATATCGGCTGATGTACAAGAAAAAATGTTTGAACCATTTTTTACAACCAAAGAAGTCGGAAAAGGAACTGGACTTGGTTTATCAATGGTCTATGGTATCATAAAACAAACAGGTGGTTATATTTACTGTGATAGCCAAGAAGGAAAAGGAACAACATTTCGTATTTTTCTGCCTCGTTATATGCCTAATACCAGTGATGAGATTTCTCAACAGATTGAAAAAGTAAAAGAACAGGAAAAAAATACAGATTTAACGGGTTCCGCTACTGTTTTATTAGTTGAAGATGAAGATGCTGTCCGAATGAGTGAGGTAAGGGCGCTTCAAATGAGAGGATATACTGTTTTGGAGGCTGCGAGTGGGGTGGAAGCGCTTGCTGTGCTTGAAGAAAATAAAGATGCTGTTGATATTATTGTTTCCGATGTGGTTATGCCAGAAATGGATGGACCAACTTTTCTTGGGGAAGTGCGAAAATATTATCCTGGCATTAAGTTTATTTTTGTTTCTGGATATGCGAAAGATGCTTTTACTAAAAATCTTCCAGAAGATGCGGTGTTCGGGTTTTTATCTAAACCATTCACGCTTAAGCAATTAGCGGTTGCAGTTAAAGAGACACTGGAACAATAATTATCAGTTTTTTAGATAAAAAGTCACAATTGTTGTGGAGAGATAGTCATAAGAATGTGTGTGTAAATTGGATATGTTTATAAATAGTGCGATGTGTCTTAAGACAGAAATGTATTTGAGTTTGTGACATACTTTTTTCTTTTTGACCTATTCTTCGATCATGAATGTCGAGAAAATCATAAATTTGAAAGAATTATTTTCTGGCTCTCTACATGATAAGCAATTTTATAAATCTTCTTCTCTTCAATTGATGAATGGTGTGTTTTAAATTTTTCAGAGAATAGGCCTAGATTTAAAACATTAAATCTCATTTCTATCTTAATAACGCATAATATTTTGTTATTCAGCTATGCTATTCGTGCCTTCTTAAAGATTTTTTCGTCGAACAAAATTTTTTTTGATGATTCTTGGAATAAAGCGAAAAAAAATCAAGCGAAACGTTTGATATACACTGCTGACTTAGAAAGAAAAAAGCTGTTGTTGAGAATCGGTTACTTTATCTTTTTTGTTTATAAATGCTTTTAAGGCTTCTGGATAAAGTTTGTGTTCAGCTTTAAGAACTCTTTGTGCCAAACTATCTACAGTATCATCAGGGCATACTGGAACAGCAGCTTGAGCAAGAATCTTTCCTGAATCTATTTCTTCTGCAACAAGATGAACAGTGCAACCGGCAATTTTTACGCCTTCTTGCAAGGCTTTTTCGTGAGTGTTTAAACCCTTAAATAAAGGGAGTAGAGAAGGGTGAATATTGAGAATTTTTCCTTCATAGAGTTTTATGAAATGCGCAGAAATAAGCCGCATATACCCAGCAAAGCAGATAAAGTCTGGCTGATATTCAGCCAAAAGAGTAAGGATAGGCTCTTCATGCGCTTCTTTAGTTGGATAATTTTTGCGATCCACAACATGAGTGGGTAAACCATAGCTCCGTGCTTTTTCGATACCAGCAGCATGGGGGTTATCACAAATAACCGCAATTATTTCAGCAGGATACTCAGATTGTTTGCTTGCTTCTGCGAGGGAAACCATATTGGATCCATTCCCAGAAATAAAAACAATTACTTTTTTTTTCATAAATGCAGTGCACCTTTATAGACCACTCTTTTTTTTAGGCATTTTATTAAAACGCCAAGAGGGGTGATGGTTTCTCCTTGCTCTTTAAGGCTTTGGGTAATGGGTTCAACCGAGTCTTTGGCTACGATAATAACCATACCAATACCACAATTGAATGTTCGTAACATTTCTGTTTCTTCTATTCTACCTTGTTTAGCTGCCCATGAAAATACGGAAGGAATATTAATGGCAGAAAGATTAATTTCAGCGCAAAGAGAGGATGGAAGCACACGTGGAATATTTTCAGAAAAGCCACCACCTGTAATATGAGCAAGAGCTTTGATTCCTTTGCAATTCCGTATGATAGGCAGAAGTGATTTGACATAAATGCGGGTTGGTGTAAGCAGTGCTTCGCCAAGGCTTATTTGGGGATTAAAGGGAGCAGGATGATGCCATTTTAGTTTGCTTTGTTTAACGATTTGCCTGATGAGGGAAAAACCGTTGGAATGAACTCCAGATGAGCTAAGACCCAAAATAATATCGCCTTCCATAATGTCCCGTGAAGGCAACAACGCACTGCGCTCAGCTGCTCCTACAGCAAAGCCTGCCAAGTCATAATCTCCCTCTGCATACATTCCAGGCATTTCTGCAGTTTCTCCTCCGATAAGAGCTGCTCCTGCTTGCTGACACCCTGTTGCAATACCGGAAACGATTGTAGCGCCTTGTTCAGCATCAAGCTTTCCAGTTGCAAAGTAATCTAAGAAAAACAGTGGTTCAGCGCCTTGTACGATTAAATCATTGACACACATGGCTACGAGATCAATACCAATAGTGTTATGAATACCAACTTCAATGGCAATTTTTAGTTTTGTACCTACGCCATCATTGGCTGCTACAAGAATGGGATCTATAAATCCTGTGGCTTTTAAATCAAATAGACCGCCGAAACCACCTATTTCCGTATCTGCACCGACTCGTTTTGTTGAGCGTATATAGGGCTTAATTTTCTCTACCATAACATTGCCCATATCAATATCAACACCAGATTCTGCATAGGTAAGACTACGATTAGGTTCGTTATCTACAGAGTTTTGATTACTCATTGGAGCCTTCCTTATGGGAAAAATCAGATTTTGAGATTACGCAATGCCATGATAGAGTTACCTCTGCAAGAGATATTGATATGTAATACCCAAGAAATAAGTGAATGTTTACTTGACTCGAGTAGAAGAAGTTACATAATTCCACGGTGTATTAAGATTTTTTTGAGCTATTTAATGAGTAAGATATCAGATAATAACGATCACTCTACCTTGCAGTCAATGAAAAAGAAAATTAGTGATAAGGAGTTGTGGAATCATTATATGGCTTATGCGCCATCTTATGCTCAAGTACCGTTACCAAGTAGTATAAAAAGGCAAGCCTTTTTCTGGATAGGGGCTTTGATTTTTTTTGTTGCCTTTATGTTTGTTTTTGGATCGATTTTGCTCCCTTTTGTAGCAGGTATTGTATTAGCTTACTTTCTAAATCCGATTATTCAACTACTTGAAAAAATTGGTATTCGTCGTGTTTTGGGTACGATTTTGATTACTTTGTTTATTATTGTTATTTTTGTAGCTGCTCTAATAATTTTGATCCCTATTATCAGTTGGCAAATACAACAGTTCATGACCAATGGTTTGCCAATTTATGTTAATCGCATTCAAACTTTTCTTGTTGAACATGATTTTGATTGGGCAAGGCGTTATTTCGGTAGTGATCCAAACGAATTACATACCAATATTAAAGCTCTTTTAGGGCAAAGCTCTGATTTTATTACATCTCTTTTAAATTCACTTTTGAAATCAGGAAAATCTATTGTTAATATTGTTAGCCTATTTGTAGTGGCACCTGTGGTGGCATTTTATATGTTATTAGATTGGCCTCATATGGTTAAAGCAGTTGATTCATGGATACCGCGAGATTATCTCGAAACTGTCCGTAGTATTTTTTATCAAATGGATAGAGCTATTGCCGGCTTTGTTCGTGGACAAGGAACAGTTTGTTTGATACTGGGGGGATATTATGCCATTGGTTTAACTATTACAGAGCTCAATTTTGGTCTTTTAATTGGTATATTTATTGGTCTCATCAGCTTTATTCCTTATATCGGAACCATGATTGGCTTTGTATTATCTGTTGGTGTCGCATGGGTGCAGTTTTATCCGAATGATTGGGGTTCGATTATTATCGTTATGACTATTTTTTTCATTGGTCAATTTATTGAGGGCTATATTTTGCAACCAAAACTTGTAGGTTCGTCAGTGGGACTTCATCCGGTATGGTTAATATTTGCATTGTTTGCTTTTGGTTCATTATTTGGTTTTACTGGTATGATCCTTGCTGTTCCTGCAGCAGCAGCTGTTGGTGTTTTGGTTCGTTTTGCTCTTCAGACTTATCTTAATTCTCAGATGTATTCACGAAGTAGGAGTTCGGAGCCGCTAGAATGAATAAGCGTGAAACGCAATTGCCTTTAGAGCTTCCTTATAAATCGGTTTTCTCATTTGATGATTTGGTAATTACAGAGAGCAATCGTATGGCTTTTCAGCTGATTGAGCACTGGCCAAATTGGATTTTTCCTATTGCTATTTTGGTTGGAAAAGAGGGATCTGGAAAAACGCATTTTTCTAGTGTATGGGCGCAAAAAGCAAATGCTTTAAGTATTCATCGTGATGAAATTGATCAAGTTGTCGCTGTGGCTTCTTCAGGAAAATCACTTTTAATTGAGGATATTGATGCAGGCACAATTAGTGAAACAGGACTTTTTCACTTAATCAATAGTATTAAGCAGGCAAATCTTGATGCGATCCAGGCTACTTTATTGATAACCGCACGAACACTACCATCTACATGGAATTTAGAGTTAAATGACCTTAAAAGTCGTTTAAATTCAGTTATGTTAGTTACAATTGAACAACCTGATGATGCATTGTTAACTGCTATAGCTTTTAAACTTTTTTCTGATCGGCAGATTGTTGTTCAGTCGGATATTATTCATTACCTTGTGAGCCGTTGTGAGCGTTCTTTGTTTTCATTGAGGTGTGCTGTTGATTCTATAGATCGGTTGTCATTACAGAAAAAGAGTAAGATAACACGCGCTGTTGTTGGTGAAGTTCTGAATATGCAAATTCAATAAATAGCATTTATGTAGTTCCCATGGTTTAAGAAAATGTGTTACTATCTCCCTTAATTGTTTGTGCATGCGGAGAAAAAGTAATTATTTAGTTTTTCTGATTATCTCTGATAATGGCTTTTTGATGAGAAACAAAGTATAGTATCATATGTTTTTATGCAAAATAAGGACGGAAACGAATGATTACATCACATGTTTTAGAGATAAAACAAGAGTGTTATAGTCATCTGCCACTTACTATTTGCGTGATATAATCGTATTTCTTATTTCCCTTATAGATTTCAAAAATTTTTCGATGATGTTAATGTTAGCTTTAAAGCATTATATACTATAAAATAGCTGTTCTCTACTTCAAATAAGCTTTAGAAAGATTAGGAAATTATTTTTTTGTTGTAAGTAGTTATAGATATTAAAGCCATTTTTTTCAGATTGCATATTGATGTTTTGGAAATATATAGATTTTTTTGAATATGGATATGGTGAGATAGAGATCTTAGAAATGATTGTTTTTATACATTAGGAATTTTTCCCATTGCGGAGTTTAAGTTTTTTCTTTTGTGGGTGTCATTTTGCTTATTTTTGTTAATAATACATAATTGGGTAGAAAAATATTTGAAAAAAGTTATTCCTTAGAAGGAATAAAACAAAATTTTTTAAAAAGATGTGTTTTTCTCTTGCACTTTTTTCATGAAAATTTTAGGGAATATGCGTCGAAGATAAATGGCGGAGCGTAGCGCAGTCTGGTAGCGCACCTGATTTGGGATCAGGGGGTCGTAGGTTCGAATCCTATCGCTCCGACCATGTTTGCTTGGCAAAAGGTAATGAGGCATTGTGTATAGTATTTTCTGTTCCAGTGTTTCATAATCTAAAGGAAAAAGTCATGGTTGCACGTATTTATAGTCCGGCGAAAACATCGATGCAGTCAGGAAAAGCAAATACTGGTTTTTGGATCCTTCAGTATGAACCGGAGAAAGCTAAAATGCTTGAACCACTCATGGGCTATGTAGCGACAGCTGATATGGGGAGTCAGGTAAAGATTCGGTTTGAGGTGAAAGAAGAAGCAATCGCTTTTGCTATTAAAAACTCTATTCCTTATCGTGTAGAAAGGCCACATAGTTCGTTGCGGCGTGCTATTTCTTATTCTGATAATTTTCGTAGTGATCGGCAGCTGTCGTGGACACATTGAAGAGGGAGCTGTTTAAAATTAAGAAATTATCGCTTGGTCCCGTAGCTCAGATGGATAGAGCAACGGCCTTCTAAGCCGTGGGTCACAGGTTCGAATCCTGTCGGGATCGCCAATTATCAATAGAATCAATAATTTATATGGGTTTTTTATTATTTTGATTCTATTTGTTTTTAGAGGTTATCTCGCACCTTTTTGTAGTTTTTATCACTTCTATTGCTAACCGCTTTCTATCCGCTGTCTGGTATTACAGTGATGACATTTTGTCTTCAGTTCAGCAAAAAATCGCTTTGAGCTGCGAAACTGTAGCCCCTGAATTTGCCGCTCTCGTTGCTGCTAATTTTCTTAATCCATACGCTGATTTTTGAACTCCTGCTGCATTACAAGCTTCACGAAACAGGTTGCCAAAACTTTCTTTGATGATTTTTTACCGCCTTTACCACAAATGAAAGTTTCATCACCAATAGGAGCCGCTTTAAGCGTTGCAGCTAATGCTGGCAAAATTGGCAGAAAAACATCCGTTTGAAATTGGCTCTTTTCCGTCTTTCAATGAATGATATTGTCTGTGACATCTTTCCAGCCAATGCGTACCGCGTCACCCTGCCGTAAACCGGTATAAAGAAGAACATCAATCCAGACCCGTTCATGTGTTCTAAGTGGCCAACGATGATAATATTTTTCGATGTCTTCTTCGAGCCATGGCACAAAACCCTCTGTATTCAAGGATTTTGGTGGTTTGATATTGAAAGCAGGATTTCTATTCAAAAGATCATTCTCAAGGACTCAATTCAAGAGGCCATTTAAAGTTGTTAAAAAATGTTTGGCCGCGGCGGGAGTTTCACGTCTTCTTTCCAACGCATCAAGGATATGTTTTTTTCGATGCTTTTATAAGCCTGATCTCCAATATGTTTAGAGATATTGTTTGGGAACAGTTTGTTGAAAAAGCTATTTTTCTGGGTGTATTTGTTTTCCAGGGTGAATTATTTATGAATCTCTAAGCTTTTCCCTCTACCTTTGATAGTCACTGTATTTCACGACAAATAAATTTCAAAAAGCATTATGCATTATTTTTAAATAATTATATATCACTTTATATTTTACAGAATGTAATTTAAGTACAAAATGATATAATATTTTTCTACTTGAACAATTTTTATGAATTTATGCTGTCTTTGCTCTTGCATTAGTTATTCTCTGCACTAATTAGCCTTCCTGTAGCTCATTTTCTAGCTATTCATTATATTTTGATGCAGATTAAAATATTTTGATACAGATTCTCAAGGATAAATTACTTATAAAACCACAAAACTATATTGTGGTTTTATGTGTATTATGGTCTTAATATGTTTTTATTTTAGATTTAAATTTATATAAAATGAATTATATATATTTTATATAAAATACATAACATATTATATTATAAATATATAATGGATTATATAAACTGCGTAAAGTTCAGTAAGTATAATTTGGTCAGTAGTAAGTTTACCCTTTTAGTTTTCTGTTTTTAGAGTGTTCGTTTTTTAACGAATGTAATTGTTTTCAGTGAGGGGGAATAGGGTTTGCGACAGAACTATGGTCAGAATATTAAAAAGTCACGTGTGTTTGTGCGTTCTTACAACAGCAATTTTTCATTTTTCACAAAATGCATATAGTAATATAAAAAGTTATGCGTGGTCACCGGCTTTGTGTGATGTCTGTGATGAAAGTGAAGAGCCTGAAAGTTTATATCAAAAAGGGCTATATGGTGGTGAAACGCACGTAATTAAAGGGCACTTCTACAATTTTTATACAAGAGATAAACTCCCTGTGCGTGTGGAGGATATTCAGGATTCAGTGTCTCTTCCTTCTATAGTAGCAAATTCAGGCTCGATCTTTAATGTAATGGATACTGTTGTTCAGGCAACGGGTACAAGCATTCATACCAATCCGATAGCTATTTCTTCAGAAAGTGGAGCGTCTGTTCTTTTAAATAATACAAAAATTAATACGGATGGTGAAAGAGTAGCTCTCTCTAGTTCTTCTGGTGCAAAAATTACAATGATAGGTGGATCGATTACAGCGGTAGATTCTGGTGTGCTTTCTATCGGAGAGACTTCGTATATCACTTTAGATAATGTTACTATTAACTCAAATCATAAAAATACGGTGAGTGGAAAAAATACGCATAGAGTAAATGATTCAGTTTTTAATATAAGTCAGGGAAGTACTCTCGATTTAAATAAAGTTGTTGTTAAGTCTATTAATTCTCATGGCTTCAGGAGTGGAAATTCATCAAATACTTTTACCGACAAAAATCAGCCGGTTTACATCTCAAAGGATGATTTGTATTTGAATACAGTTGATGTTGAAGATTCAATTATCACGATATGGGGTAACAAATCATATGGCATATTTTTTGAAGAGAAGGCTGCAAATGAACAGAAAAAGAATCCTTTTAAACAAGGAAATTTTAGGTTTAGCAAGACAAAAATAGATGTTCCAGATAGTACGGCTATTTATACAAATGCTAAAGGATATCCCGCTTTTTTCTTTTTAACAGACACAAATATTTCCGGTAATTTATTATTGCAGGTTAAAAATGGCGCTACTGTAAAGGTTACCGCTGAAGGTTCTTCACTTACAGGCGGAGTTCGTGTTCATGATAAGGAAATTGTCGATTTTTCTTTGATGAATGGCTCAAAATGGACTTTAACAACAAAGAAACAGAAAGATTTGCAGGATACAGACTGGGGTATAGATTCACATAATTCATTTATTTCATCTGTGCGTCTTTCCGATAGCGATATTGTTTTTGATAAACCAGTACGCGGCGGTTATCAGACACTCAGCATTGGAAGTAAAGGATCGAGCAATGCTTACATCGCGGAGGGAAAAGCACAGGTTTATCTCAATACATATCTGAATGATGGTGGTTCACTTGTAAATCAAGTGACTGATCGGCTTTTAATTCATGGGAATGTTGTTGGAAGCACGACAGTTCATATATCGCCTGTTAAAGGAAGCCCAGGGGGGAGTACGGGAAGTGGCAGAAATGATCAAGGTATTTCAATTGTTCAGGTTTCTGGAAATGCAAAGCAAGATTCTTTTAAATTAAATGGTGGTTATGTTGCGTTAGACAACTTACCTTATCAATATCGGCTTTATGCCTATGGTCCAGATTCTATACGGGGGAAAGCAAATACCGCTCAAAGATTGGTGAAAGGCACGGGAGATTTTTGGGATTTTCGTCTCGAAAGTAGATATATTCAGTCTCCTTCTATACCTAATCTCGTTTCCGATAATCATGATCTAGAAGCTAAGATTTCTAGTTCTAATCCTCATATGAACTCTTTTTCCATTATTTCTATGGCAAAACCTGAGACATCAGTTGCTATTTTTTCTCATTCTGCTGTTGCCGATCTTAGTTCTGTCTCTGGTGAGACGAATTTAGAGCATATGGTTTATGATTCATCTTCTCATCCTAATTCTGTTCCTACAGCTTTAGTAACGGGGCTTTCAGGCACGTCTTCTAATCTTAGTTCTG
>NZ_JANHOJ010000006.1 GCF_026930145.1 Bartonella sp. A05
AAGACACGGTAAGTTTCCGCATCAATATAGCAAAATCCTTTGCGTTATTTTTGTTGCGCAAAGAGGTAATAAAAGCGTTATAATGTTCTTATTTCACAAATTGGCTCTTTGTAATTCCTAGCAGAAAATTGGCGTGAAAAGCGTGATAACGCTTGATATTCAAGACTTTAAATAATGATGATATGAAAGATTTCTTATTGAAATAGATGAAATATAGATGACCTTATTATTTCAAAAACAAGCGTTGTTTATTTCTGATTATAGCATCTATCTTCTAAATAGAATTCTAGCTGTGTATTCAGATTTCGAGTAGGGTTTTTGATCGCATATTCAGAAATAGAGGAGGAAATATTTGTTGTTATAATGGTTTATAACAACAATACTTTTGGCCAAAGCTGTATTTTATATATCAACTGTTTAACTATGAGCAAAGGACATTATCAAATTGGCAAATCTCCGCCAAATTGAAAAGCCGTCATTGAATTGGAGCAAAGAGAAAATCATACACTGCAAAAAAACGGAAAATCACTGGACACTTCAACAATCACACCCTCTACAAACAATTATTTAGAGCGATCTTTTGCAATTTTTCCAACAATCTTTATTTCTTGACAACGTATAATGCTTAAGGACTTCCTAAAAGGAATTTTCAATAATAAGCAAATATCTCTTAGACAATTTAGAGTCTCAACAAGGCAACTTTAACCGCTATTCAAATTCTCACTCTTTGAATAAGTTACGTATTCAAAAGAAAACCTATTCTATGGTCTACATTTCTTTACGATACGCTATTTTACGATATCTATCTGCATGCCCAATAGGGGAATTTTGCCACAAAAAGACCTTATCGTATAAAAGCCACTTACCGCACAGAAACAGACCGGCTAGCACTGATAAGACCTTCTCTCTGTGCGCGCTTACGAGCAAGTTTACGTGTACGACGAATAGCTTCAGCCTTTTCACGAGCCCGTTTTTCTGATGGTTTTTCATAATATCCACGCATTTTCATTTCACGGAAAATGCCTTCACGCTGCATCTTTTTTTTCAACGCGCGCAGCGCTTGATCAACATTGTTATCACGAACGAGTACTTGCACGATTTATCCTGCTTTGTTTCAATGTCATACATAAAATAAATAGGTAAAAAACCCGATTCCTTCTAAACTAAAATTAAAAGGATATATATTATGATCGCACATACCACAGAAACAAAGTGTTTGTCTATATTGCTTTTTAAAAACTCTATTCTTTTTACATGAATAGTGTTTTATGATTGATGATTAAGCCTCTACAGGTATGTTTATGAAAGGCCTTTAATTTCATGGTTTGGATCAAGATAAATTTTTTCAGCGATAGGGTGGTGTGGTAATCCAGGCATCGTCATGATGTCTCCGCAAATGACAACGATAAAGCCTGCTCCCGCTGAAAGACGAACTTCTCGTACAGGAATCTCAAAATCAACAGGCGCACCGTATAGTGCTGGATCGGAAGAAAAAGAATAGGGTGTTTTTGCCATACAAATGGGATATGTGCCATAACCTTCTTGTTCCCAGGCCTCAAGCTGTTTTGTAATATGAAATGGGATGATGGCTTCCCGTCCACCATAGATATTTGTTACAATGCATTGGATTTTTTGAATAAGTGGAAGATCTTTTGGGTACAGGACTTTGAAATTAGCTTTTTTTTCTTCAAGTAAGGCAACCAGTTTTTGTGCGAGTTCTACAGCGCCTTTTCCACCTTGTTGCCAATGTTTGCAAAGAATAGCTTTGTATCCGGTTGTTTCAACGATTTTCTGTAATGTGCTTATTTCAGCATCGCTATCACTGTCAAAATGATTAATAGCAACGACGCAGGGAATACCATAGTGTTTCATATTGTTGATATGTCGCAACAGATTCGCTGCGCCTTTTTGTAAAGCTGGGATATTTTCCGTTGTTAAATTATTTTTGGCAACGCCACCATTCATTTTCAAAGCGCGAATTGTTGCGACAATGACTGTGGCATCTGGTGTAATGCCGGCTTGTTGACATTTAATATTGAAAAATTTTTCAGCCCCAAGATCAGCTCCAAATCCTGCTTCAGTAACAACATAGTCTGCGAGTTTTAAAGCTGTTTTGGTTGCGATAACTGAATTACAGCCATGAGCGATATTAGCAAAAGGTCCTCCATGAACTAAAACAGGATTGTTTTCTATTGTTTGTACGAGATTGGGCTGTATTGCATCTTTGAGAAGGGCTGTCATTGCACCTTCTGCTTTGAGATCAGCTACAGTAACAGGTGTTTTATCGTAACGATAGGCGATAATAATCTTTTTGAGTCTTTGTGTTAGATTGTCTAAGTTTTCGGCGAGACAGAAAATGGCCATAATTTCTGATGCAACGGTAATATCAAAGCCTGTTTGACGGGGAAAACCATTGGTTATTCCACCCAATGAAATAACGATATCACGCAATGCACGATCATTCATGTCAAGGACACGTTTCCAAACAATGCGGCGTGGATCAATATTTAGAGTGTTTCCCCAGTAGATGTGATTATCGATCATTGCTGCAAGGAGATTATGCGCGGCTGTAATTGCATGAAAATCACCCGTGAAATGTAAGTTAAGGTCATCCATCGGCACAACTTGCGCATAACCACCACCAGCAGCACCTCCTTTTATGCCAAAACAGGGGCCTAAAGATGGTTCTCTCAAGGTTGCTATTGCTTTTTTACCGATAAGATTAAGTGCGTCATTGAGTCCAACGGTTGTTGTTGTTTTTCCTTCTCCTGCTGGTGTTGGATTGATTGCAGTGACAAGGATGAGTTTACCTTTTGGATTTTTATTGAGCGATTTTATGCATGCAGAGGAAATTTTTGCTTTGTCATGTCCATAAGGAATAAGATCTTCATGGGGAATACCAATTTTTTGCGCAATTTCGGTGATGGGGCGTTTATGAGCAGAGCGTGCAATTTCAATATCTGTTTTAAGCATAGGGAAATTCTTTAAGTTTTGTGATGGTTTGCATTTGTGCTGTTGTATCCTATGGGGATATAAGCGATAAAAAACGATAGAGTATATCACTAAAGACTGATTCAATACACCGCAAGGGGGAGTTTACAGGCAGAATAATAAAGAATTGGTTATCATAGATATTTGTATGGGAACAGACAGATGATGCACAAAAGGCTCAAGACTGTATGTTAAAAAATCGTAGAGCTCAAAAGAGTCTAAAATTCTGCGCAAGCATTCAAAACGTTGAAATTCCATTTAAGAATATGCGCTCAAACTTAAAAAAAAAGAATATATGGCGCACCCGAAGAGATTCGAACTCCTGACCCCCAGATTCGTAGTCTGGTGCTCTATCCAGCTGAGCTACGGGTGCGCATTATTTCAGTCTTTATATATTATACAAGACAATGGGGTTCCTAATCGTTTCGCTTATGAATTGCAAGTAAAAGTTAGTAGGAAATAAAAAAATTGTTTGTTGATGGTGTCACTCTTGTTACGAAAAAACGATCGTATAGTTTGTGTTTCCTTTAATTATGTTAACGGTGAGGATGCAAACGGTGAGGATGCAATATGAATAATAATTAACTTGACGATTTGAACTACGAGATATAGCGAGACGCATGAGATATGTT
Organism: Bartonella sp. A05; assembly: GCF_026930145.1. Taxonomy (GTDB): domain Bacteria; phylum Pseudomonadota; class Alphaproteobacteria; order Rhizobiales; family Rhizobiaceae; genus Bartonella. The sequence continues at coordinate 3,624 of NZ_JANHOJ010000006.1, forward strand.
TTTGCCGCGGGGGTTGAAGATTCACTATCTGCATTTTGGAACTCGGCAATTTCTATTGCAAGCTATTTAAGACAAGTTTGCACTTGATGTGCAATGAGGGTAGATGTATGGGGCTGTTGAAAAAAAAAATTCCATTAGTATTTTTGGTTGTTATTGGTGTAGTTGCTTATTTTAGTTTAAAATACAGCTCAGAAAAAACTGTTTCTGCCGTCAATGAGCCGAATGCATCGCATGAAACTTCAAAGGCGCCGACGGGAAGGCCGCCGGTAAATGTTGTTATTGATCGTGTTAAAATTCAAGATTTTTATGAACAGTTTAACGCTATTGGTAGCGGACGAGCTATTGCAGCAGTGGAGTTAACCCCTTGGTCAGCAGGTATTATTGATAAACTGTTTGTGTCAGCGGGAGAAAAAGTACAAGTCGGTGATGTTATTGCACAGCTTGATTCTAAACAAGAAGAAATCGCCGCTGCAAGAGCAAAGGTACAACGCCACAATAGTGATTTAACGCTTTCGCGTATTCTTAAATTACGCGCGACCAATACGGCAACAAAGGTTCAGGAAATTTCTGCACGTTTAGAATTGGATAATGCGGATTTGATTGTGCGTGATGCTGATTTAGCGCTTGCACGGCGAACGATTCGTGCTCCAATTAGTGGAGTTGTTGGTATTTTACCTATTGATGAAGGAAATTCTGTTAATCTCAATACTGTGATAGGACGTATTGAGAATAGAGAACGCATTTTGATTGATCTATGGGTGCCAGAACGATATGTATCACGCATCCATAAAGGAGATGAAGTTACGGTAACTGTAATAGCACAGCCCGATAAGACTTTTGTGGGTCATGTTTATGCGCTTGATAATACAGTTGATGCAGCAAGTCGGACACTTCACGTTCAAGTTGAAATACCGAATGAAGATTATACACTCATGTCAGGTATGTCTTTTTCAGTTGCTTTTCAATTTCATGGTGGTTCTTTCCCTGTCGTTGATCCTCTTGCCGTGCAATGGAGTAGCAGGGGATCACTTGTATGGCGTGTGAGAGAAGGCAAAGTTGAGTATGTTCCAGTCTCGATTCTTCAACGCAAATCAGATCATGTATTTGTGAGAGCTCCTTTAGAAAATGGTGATCAAATCGTCATTCAAGGAGTGCAAATGCTCTATCCAGGCAGTAGCGTTGTTATTGTTGATGACATCAATCAGCAGCAATTATCAGCTGTTAAGGAGCAAGGTGTATAATGAGTCAAGAGCTTGAGAAAAAGCAATTTATGGCCAAGTCGGAGCAGGGCGGTGCCATAGCATTATTTATTCGTCGACCGGTTTTTACCTTTGTTCTGAATGCCTTGATCGTGATTGCAGGAATTGCAGCATGGATGGGCATTGATACGCGCGAATTGCCAGATGTTGATGTTCCTGTCGTGACTATTTCGACGACTTTCTCCGGTGCATCGGCGGAAATAATTGATCGTGAGATTACCAAAGTTATAGAAGATGCTGTTTCTCATGTTGCGGGAGTTAAAACAGTTTCTTCTACATCTTCTTTTGGTCGTTCCCGTGTGTCGGTTAATTTTCATGTTGGTGTTGATTTAAATGTTGCTGCATCTGATATTCGCGATGCTGTTTCTCGTGTTGCTTATTCTCTTCCAAGAGATGCAGAAACACCTCTTGTTGTTAAAGCAGATGCGAATGCGGCTGCGATGATGTATTTGGTTGTCACTTCACCAACAATGGGCCTTGATGATTTGACAACGGTTGTCAATGATCACATTGTTGATGCGCTTTCTGCTGTTGATGGTGTTGGCGATGTGCAGGTTGATAGTGCTCATACGCAAATTTTTCAGATCGATGTCGATCAAACAAAGCTTGCTAGCTATGGATTAACTGTGGCAGACGTTTCGCGTGTTTTATCTGATATGAGTGCGGATGCACCTGTAGGATCATTACGCAATTCTGAACAGGTCTTAGTTGTACGTGCTACTGCTCGTTTGACAACACCGGAAGCATTTGAACAGGTCGTTTTAAAACCCCATGTTCGTCTTGGAGATGTTGCGCATGTTGCTTTATCGCCTGATATAGAAACAGTTATTCTTCGTGTTAATGGGAAGATGGGGATAGGGTTGGGGATTGTGCGTAAGGCGCAATCCAATACTCTCGATATTTCTAAAGGCGTTCGGGTAACTCTTGATCGTATCAAAAATATTCTTCCTCCTTCTGTGCAGGTAAGTGTTATTAATGATGATGCTATTTTTATTAAGAGCGCTCTTCATGAGGTTGAGATTGCATTAGTCATAGCTATTCTCAGCGTGATTTTGGTTATTTTTCTTTTTCTCAGAGATATTCGTGTGACGCTTATTCCTGCGTTGTCCATTCCTGTCACTTTGATAGGAACAATTGCTGCGATTTATCTTGCAGGTTTTTCATTGAATATTCTCACATTTTTAGGGCTTGTTTTAGCAACCGGGCTTGTTGTCGATGACGCTATTGTTGTTCTTGAAAATATTGTTCGATGGCGCAATATGGGCTTTGGTCCTCATGCGGCAGCAGTATTAGGAACACGGGAAGTATTCTTTGCTGTTGTAGCAACAACATTGACTTTGATCGCTGTCTTTGTGCCTATTTCGTTTCTTCCTGGGCAAGTTGGGGTGCTTTTTAGAGAATTTGGTTTCGTTTTAGCCATTTCTATTTTGCTTTCTTCCGTTGTTGCATTAACTCTTTGTCCTATGCTTGCTTCTCGTTCCCTTCAAGAACAAGATGAAGAAAGAAAGGGAAATACGCATCGTTTTGTTTTTTTGGATAAATTAGGAGATTTTTGTAGCCGGCATTATACGCGTACTTTGCATAAATGTTTGGAACGTCCTTGGACTATTGTATTCGTTTCGCTTGTTTTTTTCTGCTTTTGTATTGGTGGTTATGCGAAACTCCAACAAGAATTAACGCCAGAAGAAGATAGGGCAGCTGTTGCGTTGGTTGTTACAGGGCCGCAGGGTATTTCAACACAATATCTGAATGAACAGGTGGAAAAAATTGAAGCAAGTTTACAACCACTGCGTGATTCTGGTGAGATTGTTAATACTTATTCTATTGCGGGGATAGGTGGTTCTTCTAATACTGCTTTTCTTATCGTGTTGTTGTCATCTTGGGATAAACGCGCACGCAGTCAACAAGAAATTGTAAAAGATATTAATACGCAGCTTAGGCAGTTTCCGGCAGTATTAGCATTTGTTGTACAAGGTAATTCTTTAGGAGTACGGGGAACAGGCCAGGGATTGCAATTTGCAATTCTTGGAGCTGATTACGCACAATTACAATCTACAGCTGATAAGCTTGTTCATGCTTTGCGTGCGGATGCTCATTTTATTCGTCCACGACTTACTGTTGACGCAACACAACCGCAATTTTTTATTGAAATTAATCGAGAAAGAGCGTCTGATTTAGGGATTGATATCACTAATTTGGGCAATACATTGCAAACAATGTTAGATGGGAAAAAAATCGGCTCTGTTTATATGGGTGATCATTCCTATGATGTTAAATTGACATCGCGTAATACCCCTATAGAAAGTCCTGCTGATTTGGAAAATATTTTTCTAAAAAGTAGAAATGAGAAATATATCCCTTTATCGGCGATTGCTGAGTTGCATGAACAAGCTATTGCACCTCAGTTAAAACGAGAAGAACGTATGAAGGCTGTTGTTTTAAGTGCAAATCTTGCTCCAGGTGTTGCTTTAGGAAGTGCTTATCAGACGGTGCAAAAAATTGCTTCTCCTTTATTATCGGAGGGAAATTATCTTATTCCTTTGGGAGAAGCGGCGACACTTGATGAAACATTTTCTCAATTTATGATCGTGTTTGGGATGGCCTTCTTGATTATTTTATTGGTTTTGGCAGCGCAATTTGAAAGTTTTGTTTCGGGCTTCATTATCATTGCTACTGTACCATTGGGGCTTGGTTGCGCGGTGGTTGCTATGCTTTTGAGTGGTGTTAGTCTGAATATTTATAGTCAAATTGGTTTAATTTTATTAATCGGTGTTATGGCTAAAAATGGTATTTTGATTGTTGAATTTGCAGATCAATTACGGGATCAAGGTAAAAGCGTCCGTGAAGCTATAGAAGAAGCTGCGAATATTCGTCTTCGTCCGGTGTGCATGACAATGGTCTGTGCTATTTTAGGAGGAATTCCTTTGGTTTTAGCAACGGGTGCTGGAGCAGAAGCACGTATAGCTTTAGGCTGGGTTATTGTTGGTGGTTTGGGATTGGCGACCATGTGTACCCTTTATGTAACACCGGTTGTTTATCTCTTCTTGGGACGTTTTGTTACATCAAAATCAGAAAAAACCACAAGACTTGCAAGAGAATTGAGCCAAGCTCAATGATTGTTCTGGAATAGGGAGAGCGAGCATTTTTTTGAATGTCTATTGGAAAAATGCTGTGCTCATATAGAAGATATCCTTTTTAATATTTCGTCTCCCTATTCTAACACTGTTTTGTGCTCTTTATGTGCCGTAAAATTGGTTGCAATAAAAGAAGCGCTTTCTGTTTGTGTTGTCCTTGCTGTCTAGATTTCTATAGTCAAGGACTATGGGGGATCGTTTATGGTTCGCAATGAAAAAGCTTTTGAGGCAACTTTGCAAGCCTTAAAAAGGCATGTAGCAAAAGATAGTGTTTGTGATATTCGTCGACATTTTGCGGAAGATGAACAGCGTTTTTCCCGTTTTTCTCTGAGGCTTGATGATTTCCTTTTTGATTTTTCGAAATGTGGCGTGACGTTGAATACGCTACAACTCTTAGATGATCTCGCTATTGCAGCAGATGTGTTGGGTCGGTGTGAAGCGATGTTTTCTGGTCAGATCATTAATACGACTGAAAATCGCTCGGTTCTTCATAGTGCGTTACGGTTATCTGCTGATGAAGTTTTCATGTTGGATGGGCGTGATATTGTTCAAGATATTCATGCTGTTCTTTCTCATATGGAAGAATTCTCTGATATGGTTCGCAATGGTTGCTATAGAGGAAAAAGTGGTGAGAAGATAAGCGATATTGTGAATATTGGGATTGGTGGTTCTGATCTTGGTCCTGCAATGGTTACAAGCGCTTTAAAGCCTTATCATGATGGCCCGCATTGCCACTTTGTTTCTAATGTGGACAGTGCGCATATTACCGATATTCTTGCTGATTTGAATCCGGCAACAACGTTGTTTATCATTGTTTCTAAAACTTTTACTACCGCTGAAACAATAGCGAATGCTCACGTTGCACACCGGTGGATTAGCATGCATTTAGGAGAAGAGGCTGTTCGTACGCATTTTATCGCGGTTTCACAAGCTGTCGATCAAGTGATTGAATTTGGGATAGAACCTTCGAGAATTTTTAGACTTTGGGATTGGATAGGCGGTCGTTATTCAATTTGGTCAGCAGTTGGTCTTGTGGTTATGCTGGCAATAGGTGGTCAAAATTTCCGCCAGTTTCTCAAGGGGTCTCAACAGATGGATCACCATTTTAGGAATGCCCCGTTGCATCAAAATATTCCTATTCGGTTTGCTCTTTTAGGGTTCTGGCATCGTGTTGTTTGTGGTTACTCTTCGCGTGCTGTTGTTCCTTATGCACAACGTCTTGTGCGTTTTCCAGCTTATTTGCAGCAGCTTGATATGGAATCAAATGGCAAGCAGGTTTCTTTGGATGGCAAGCCAATGACATTTTCAAGTTGTCCGGTTGTTTGGGGCGATTCTGGAACAAATGGACAGCACGCGTTTTTTCAGTTTTTGCATCAAGGGACAGATGTTATTCCTGTAGAGTTTATTTTATTTGTAAAAGGACATGAGCCAAATTTACATCATATGCATGATATGCTGGTGGCGAATTGTTTGGCACAGTCAAAGGCTTTGATGAATGGACGCAGTGTTGAAGATGTTCGGCGTACCATGGTAAAAAATGGCATTGATGATCGCGAAACAGATCATTTGGCGATACATAAAAGTTTTAAAGGCAACCGACCAAGCATTATGCTGATTCAGGATTTATTAACCCCTTTCGCGCTGGGGCGTCTTATTGCTCTTTATGAGCATCGTATTTTTGTTGAAGGTGTTTTGATGAATATTAATTCATTTGATCAATGGGGCGTTGAACTGGGTAAAGAATTAGCGAATGAATTGTTATCAGTTATTCGTGGAGAAGATAAAGACGATAACTCTGATAGCTCAACTTTAGGATTATTAGCGCATATTCAAAAGAGGCGTTTGCAATAAAAATATTTGGATAAGCTTATCTTCTTGATAGATTGGCGGAGAGAGAGGGATTTGAACCCCCGATAGAGTTGCCTCTATGCCGCATTTCGAGTGCGGTGCTTTCAACCACTCAGCCATCTCTCCATTATTAAAAAATAATTTTTTGAGTATATTGCGGCTTGATAACCTTCTATTGCTTTTAGTACAACCCCTTTTTGCTTTTTTGTTGACCTTTGTTGACAGAGAACAGAAATTTCGTCATATATGCTTAGGAAGAGTGCGGAGAAATCTGCATATTTTTGTTTGTGTTTGGATAACATTATACTTTTAAAACCCGTTACGACTGATAAAAAGCAGCCTATTTTCCTGTGTTGGTGAAGCATGGATTAAATTAAGAGCTGGATCGAATGGAAGGATAAAAAATGTTCGCAGTCATTAAAACAGGTGGTAAGCAATATCGCGTTGTTGCGAACCAACTGGTAAAAGTTGAGAAGATTATTGGCAGTGCCGGCGATATTGTTGAATTCAATGACATCTTGATGGTTGGTGAAGAAGAAAATACGACCGTGGGTTCTCCTGTTATCACTGATGCTTTGGTTACAGCTGAAATTGTAGAGCAAGGGCGTGCGCGTAAGGTTATCGCATTTAAGAAGCGCCGTCGTCAAAATTCAAAACGCACACGTGGTCATCGTCAAGAAGTTACAACGCTTCGTATTTTAGAAATTTTAACTGGTGGTGCAAAGCCAAAAAAAGCGGCTGCATCAACGAAAGTGAAGGATGTTAAGCCTTCTTCTAAAAAAGCCGCTACAAAAACTGCTGAAGAAAAGGCCACGTCATAGAAGATAGAGGCTGTGAATTAAAGAATAAAAATGATTAAAGGAGAGCATCTATGGCACATAAAAAAGCTGGTGGTTCCTCGCGTAATGGCCGCGATTCAGAATCGAAACGTCTTGGTGTTAAGAAATTTGGTGGTGAAGCTGTTATTGCTGGAAATATTATTGTTCGTCAGCGTGGCACATGTTGGCATCCGGGTGACAATGTTGGCATTGGAAAAGATCATACTCTGTTTGCGCTATCAAATGGCACTGTTTCTTTTCGTAAGAAAGCGCGTAATCGCTCTTATGTTTCAGTTATTCCTATGGCAGAAACAGCGAAATAAGTTGCGTCTTGTTTAGATAATCTGAGGTCTTTTTGATCTTGGTTTTAAAGTTTTCTAATCTTTGAAAAGGAAGAATGGGATACCGTCTTCCTTTTTTTCATCAAATGGCTTTTTATGCTTCATTTTTGAGCATTTTTCTGACTCCTCTTTGATCCTGTATTAATTCATCTCAAACAGAAGTCACTTTCGGTACATTTTCTGCGTTCATATTTACGCTTGGCTATGATGGTTTATAATATACATGGTGTTCTCCTGCATTTTGTTTTCTTCAACAAGTCTTGCCATGGCGCTGACGGGGATAAAATGAACGTATTTTGCATTATAATTCTTTATAGCGTTTTTTACAAACTGCTTTAATTCTTCTCTTATTGTTCCATTCTTATCTTCGTTTATATCTACACCACCATGCTCCAATGCGTGCACTTTTGGCGTTGCTTCATCGATATGAACTGGATATATGCCGTATTCAAATATATCGTTGAATTTAGCTGTGCCTTCTTTTGTGAGTTTTAATTTAGTAAATATTCTTTTTGTATATTCTTGGTTTTTATTCATTATTTTCCCCTCTAAATAAAAGCGTTGAAATATACTGATTTTTATTACTGGAATAACTATATTTTTTTATCAAGTTAATTCATATTGAGCTATTATTCAAATAAATTGATCCAAATTTTTGCATTTTATATGGCTTAAGCATAAATTTATAGTGTTTTTGCTTGCGATTTATTGAATTAATGCGCTGTATTAATTATACAGTAAAACACATTCGTACGGCAGAATATGTTTATTAGAACATATTGTTGAGAATGCTTAATGAAAAAAATATCGACATTGTTAAAGTGTTATCGTTGTATTTTTCTGATTTTTCCCATTAACGGACTTCCTGAGCATTCTATTGAGCTAAAACATGATGGGTTTTAGACATAAAAATATAAATTAATTGGGGATAATTGTATTTTTTCATTTTGTAGCCTTATTTATCTTGTTTGCTACAATTGGGAATCGGTTTTTCTCGGGGAACCTTTGCGTAATTTCAACTGTTAAGAGTTGTGTTTTGGTTTACATATTTTGTTGGGAATGTAAGCCGAGAGTGTTGTTTATTCGGGGGAGTTGGGTGCAGTTTTGAGGTTGCATTTAAGTTTTTTGGCACATTGGGGTGATGATTAGAAGTCTTAAGAAAGCGGGGTAGGTGTGGCAGTTGTTATTATACAATCAGAAAGGAGCAAAAATAGATTGCTCATTATGGGGACATAGGCAGAAATATCACTGAAGTTACGGTTGAATGAGGTGTTATGGTGTCATGTATTGGGAGTGATTACGGTTTATAGCAAATAATTTTTGGTGAAGATGGTATTTTTGTGAGATGTCATCGCGTTTTGTTTTAATCCGCCATATGATGAATTGAGCGCTTTTGGGGAGGATGTTTTTGTGATTATTAAATTTAATCCATAAGGTGGCGTTGTCTACGGATTTTGTCTCAACATTGAGAGAGGCAGAAAGTGGTGCAGTGATAGTTGCAAGAAGTCTATCTGTGCGTAAAGTGAGAATATTATACCACTTACGGGGATGATGTATTTCTGAAAGATTAGCACGCGCGGTTAAGTGGTGTGAATGGGAAATCAGATCTCTTATTTGTGTTATTTAGAGGTTTGCGAAAAGGCTTATTTTTCGCTTAAAGGCGCGTTGAATCATATAAAGTTATAGTTGAGATGATTTCAAAAGGGGGAGGTAGGTTTTTAGAAGGCGGGTAATCGTAGTTCTCATACGTTTGATGATAGGTGGTGACGGCTTTGCGGGTGATTAGATGCGCAAGGATAAGGGCATTTGTTTAAATAAGATAAAGGATAGAAGGGATGCTTTATCGATGATTGTTGTGCTCAATTGATACTGTAGCGGATTCCAATTACTTTAGAGACGCGTTGGGATATATTAAGTGTTCTGATTGATCGTATTTTGTGAAACAAAAGCGCACTGCCTGATTATTTTTTCTAACATTTTATCAATGGGGTTTTGAAAAATTTATGAAAAGCATCTTATCCTTGTTAGATGCGAAGAGGAAAAAGCAATGAATGCGGATTTTTGCGAGAGAGAAATCGTGTCTATGAATTCTGTACAGCTTTCGGCTGCTTTTAATCATAAAAATGATGCGATTTATGCTGCGGCTGAGTTACTTGTGCAGGTGGGGGCAGTTGATAAATATTATTTAGCAAGCATGTTTAAGAGCGGAGTGGTAACCAATACTTGGTTTGGGAATGGTATTGCAATCCTTCATAGGATAGTTGACAGTCATAATTTAGTGATAAAAGATGCTATTGCTGTTGTGCAGATTCCTGCTGGCGTTGAATGGCAGGCTGGAAGCAAAGCCCGTTTGGTTATTGCGATTGTTGTTCGTTCAGGTCATCATATAGATATTTTCAAAAAACTTACGCATCTTTTGTTGGATAAAGAGCGGCTTGAAGTTCTGCTAACAACGACGGATAAACAGAAGATTATCAAAGCTTTATTAGGCCGGTGTGTAAAGAGAGAAAGAACGTTCACGGGTGATCTTTCTGTATGTCGAGAATGGATTTTAGATTATCCAAGTGGTCTCCATGCACGTCCTGCTTCGATTTGGGTTGATTTTGCAAAAAGAGTCCGGAGACCTATTAGAGTGCGTCGTGGACAGTGTACTGCTGATATGAATAATTTTTTTGGTTTATTGCAATTGGCTGCAATGAAGGGTGATGTTTTAGTTTTTTCGACTGATGCTGTCGAAGGAACACAATTGCTTAATGATGCAATTGCTGTTGTTAAAGGAGTCAGCATAAGTGAAAAACATGTGGTGTAAGACATGAAATTGCAAACCAAAGCTCTCCGTGGTTGGTATCGGTATTCAGGGAAAAGAGGCATTTTTGGTGTTCGAGCAAGTCCGGGATTAGCGATAGGCAGAATTTTTGTTTTAAAACGGGATAATCTTTCCATAATAGATCAGCCTGTCAGTTTTTCGACAGGTGCTGCATGTCTTGCAAATGCTCTAACAAAAACAAAGCATACAATGGTATCAATCATTGATGATATAACGATTCGTATGGGAGCTGATTCTGCGGCGATTTTTTCTGCGCAAATGGTTTTTCTTGAGGATGAAACTTTGATTGATCAAGTTTATCGTTTTATGGCGGAAGGTCATGGCGTTGCTTGGTCTTGGAATAGAGCTGTCCAACAGTTTGCCGAGATGTTTTCTCAGATGGATAATCCTCTATTCGCAGCGCGTTCTGCTGATTTAATTGATATAGGACGTCGTGTTTTAGGTGAAATTAATCCATCTTATAGAGCGTTTGTTTTTGATGACCTTCCTCATGATATTGTTCTTTTCACAGACGATTTATCACCCTCTGATATAACGCAGCTTGACAGTACAAAAGTTCTGGGATTGGTTACAGCATTGGGAACGCCGATGTCTCATGCAGCTATTTTAGCGCGTACACTTGGTATTCCTATGGTTGTTGCAGCTGGCGTCGATATTTTAGAACTTGAGAGCGACATTCAGGCTATTATTGATGGTTATAATGGTTCTATTTATCTTAATCCTCCTTCTTTAGATATTGAAAATGCTAAAAAACAGATCAGAATTTTTGCACGAAAGCGTGACGGTGAGGTTCGTTTACGTGGATTGCCATTACAAACAATCGACGGTCAAACGATTCATATTATGGCTAATGTCAATTATGCAAATCAGGTTTCTCTTGCGGTTGATTTAGGTGCTGAAGGTGTTGGACTCATGCGTACGGAATTTGTGTTTTTGGATAGTCCACAAATTCCAAGTGAAAATATACAATTTGATATATACCGTGCGATGATTTCAGCTGTAGGCGATAAGCCATTGATTATTCGTTTATTTGATTTTGGTAGCGATAAGAAAATTGCACATCTTCATTTATCTAAAGAGGATAATTCTTTTTTAGGTGTTCGAGGAACACGACTTTTATTGCGTCGGCGCGACCTTTTGATTCCCCAGTTGCGTGCTCTGTATCGGGCAGCAAAAGAAGGTGGAAATCCATGGATTATGTTTCCGATGGTTCGATCTGTTTCAGAAATTTTTGCTATGAAAAAGATTGCAGAAGAAGTTCGCAATGACGTTGGTGCGCCAAAATTGCAACTTGGTATTATGATTGAAGTTCCGGCGGCAGCTGTTATGGCAGATACTTTAAGCGCTCATGTTGATTTTTTTTCTATTGGAACCAATGACTTAGTTCAGTATACAATGGCTGTTGATCGGCAAGATCTTCATCTTGTTTCTGACGCTGATAGCCTTGATCCGGCAGTTTTGCGTATGATCCATAAGACTATTAGGGGAGCAGCAAAACATAAACGCTGGGTTGGTGTGTGTGGTGGCATTGCTGGTGATCCGTTTGCTGCGATGATTTTGACGGGATTAGGGGTTCGTGATCTTTCTATGACAGCATGTGATATTCCGTCGGTAAAAGCATGTTTGCGTGCTCATCGTTTTGCAGATATGAAAATGTTAGCAGAAAAAGCATTGCAGTGTGAGACAGCACGAGCGGTACATGCCCTTAGAGGTGATGTAAGATAACGCATTTCAAAAGAGGAATTATGATAGTTCATTTATAAATAATAATTCCTAAAAATTATGTTGTGGTTTAGGTTATTATGTACGTGCATTATTGTACATGATGATACAGGTGCACAATTATATGTGCGCACCGCATTTTCGTGTATGCTCAATGCCTTAATATTGAAAGTAAGATTGGTGGATATGCTACCTTTTCTGATTTCAGTCGTGATATATGATTATTCTGCTACTTTTGAATAGATTTTTGTGGCCTATTAATTTCTTTTACGGAGCATGATCTACAAGGGGAAAAAGCTGCGTTGGTTAAAATGTAGTGATTTCTAGCGTTGAATGAGGGGAAATAGAGCACTGTAGGGGATAAATATTTTCTGTTGTGAGAGAACATTTATTGCTTTTATTGCTAGTATGACAAGAGAAACTATTTTTGTTGTTTGTTCAGCTTTTATTATGGAAACCTTAGCCCTTATTATGGGAACAATTTTGCTCGCAATTATTCTGAATTTTATATGACTTGTTTATTTTTAATGCTGTTCATGACAAAAGGTTGTTTTTTGTGTTTTTAGTGTAGAGTTTATGCTTGCGCGCTTTTTTTTTCTGCGTATAGTGCAAAGCTCTGGAGAGGTGGCCGAGTGGTTGAAGGCGCACGCCTGGAACGCGTGTATGCGGGAAACCGTATCGAGGGTTCGAATCCCTCTCTCTCCGCCATTGACTTAAAACAAACTTTCATATGTGCCAGACGGCATAATGTTCAAAGCCCAGCATTTGCGGGCTTTTTTGATATTTGCAATTGACTTGCTCTCTATAAAAACACCCCGTTTTTCTCTAATTTTTCGCCTATATATGACCCTTTCCTGAACAACACCGTACTTGGAAAAGCGACGTACGGAGATTTTAGTCATGTAAAATTAATGAGTTAGCAATTGACCAAGTTTGTACCAGTCTATGGGTAGTATTGTTTACTGATTAATATCACAGATCCAATCATTAAGATCACAATTTGTATCTTGGCGGATCGTTAAAATTGGCTGATATTCATGCGCTTTGTTCTTGTAAGGAATTGGTTCTTCTTCAAGACCGAAGCGACTTACTCAAAAAAGCATCTTATTATAGCTCTCTAATCTCTCTATTATTACATCATAATTTTCTAAAAAATAATCTTGCAGCTTTGTAAAAATCATATTTTCAAAATATATGTAGAGTTTATTGATTATCTTAACAATAATATTATCGAATATCTTATTAATAATGTATAAGAGAAAAGGGCTCAAAATGCTATAGAGGCGTTTTTTTTTGGTTTTAGAAGACTTTGACGTAACCGTTTTAAGCCAATCAGCAATGATGGTTTTGGCACTATCTTTCGCTGATACCTTACTAGACGCGTCAACGCTGAGCACATCGTCAAGTTCAATGAGCTTGGATTTATGTCTGCTATGCTGATTTTTATGAAATGTTTGGAATGACTGTAATGCTTTCGTTGTGTCTATAAGGCTTTCAGTAACTTGTAAATCCTGTAAACCAATCAATGCGTGGCCTTTTGTTTTGAGTGCATTGATTTTAGCCTGACCTACATTGTCTATTGAAGGCAGCAGCAAAATTGCAGGATTATCAAGGCAAAGCAAGTGATTGATTATAGTGTCAAGGTCTCCGTCATAAGTATCAATTCCGAAAAAGATTGGATAACGAATAGTGCCTCGAGGAATATAATGTCCGACTCTTATGCAGCTTGCGCACTCATCAATGGTCTGAACATCTTTGAAAACAGATGCTTCTTTCATGAGGTCGGCAATGAAACCAGCAATCTTTTTCAGATTTAAAGTATATAAGCATCTGTCGTTATTCGAAATTGGCAGATCTGGACAAGTAGAGGATTTATCATTGCATATGGCTAAAAGTTGGCCATTAGGCATTTTACGGACGCGTCTTCCGCCAGCATAACCACAATCGCAATGCAGATTCTCATCAATATGTATTGTTTTTTGAAACCACGATTTGATTATTTCGGTATCGCCAAAATGCTTTTTCAGAAATGCATAGTTATGCTCATGCCGAGGTAGTTTTGCGAGCTTGTTCCACATATATTACTATATCTTCTGTGTTGGGATTCTTGGAGCGACCAATTGCTGTTCGTTGATCCAGTCCTCAATAATAAGGCTATCTTCGTCTCTGCCAAATGTGGCTTGGTTCCCTGAATGAATACCAATTTTGCGAGGTTGATTACTCCCCTCAAATAGGATACTGAATTTTGCGTAACTTATCTTTGCCTTGGGTGTGCTTTTGGAACCATTCTTCCTAATTAAGGTGCTTAGCAAATTTCCAGACTTTCTAATTTCAGTCTCACCATCCCAGTCATATTGCACTTCAACGAGTGTCACGGTTTCAATGCCGTTTACAGAAACAAAATTATGAGCAGGAGATTGGATTTCGCGCAGCTTATCAAGTGAGAAAATCTTCATTTCATTAAAATAAGCTTCATTGCCGAATATATGTTTTCCAATACAATACAGATATTTAGGTAATTGACCTTTTTTGCCATCAGTTCGAACACTAATATCATCGCTATTACAGTTGTAAATTAGCAAATCATGGCATTGAGGATTATAGAAGATACTTTCCGTTTCACCATCTTTCATCTTCAGTTCTCGCTTGAGTGGTTTACCGTATTTGATGACGATGCTGACACGATGCCCCCGCGGAAACATGTAAACTCGACAATTTCTCAAACGATTGTTCTCTGCAAACCAGTCATCTAGTTCAGACTGTAGCGCTGTAATAGTATCGTCTGTAACTTCTGGAAATGTTCTTTTCTGACCGTGAGCGCCCCAGTAAAAGTTAAACCCTCTATAATTCTTAACCAATGATCGCGCATATTGAATATGAAAAAGATCTTCGTGGTTTAGGAAGCAATAAAGAGCAATATCCGCTGGCGAGCTATTGGGCTGGTCCTTAAGCTTAATGCCTTGTTTATTAGCTGCCAACAAAAGAGAGTCCATTGCATTTTGACTGGACATTTCCGTTATGAGCTGCAGCGCTTCCATTAGTTCATTTGTTTCATCAAGATCCTGAATTTTTTCATTGGGCTGCATAAATGCTTTTGTGATTTCTTCAAAATTAAGCCCTCCGTTTTCAAGATTGATATCATGTGCCTTAAAAAAGCTTGGAAACCCCTTGAAGAGCTGAATAAGCAGTTTTGTGTCCAGTTTTCCTAAGCTATCTACATCTGTGAATACTTTTGGATTATATCGCGACATCGCCAATCTCCTGTTTCGTCGTTACAGGGTTGGCCTCGGTGTTAGCACCCGAGCAGATGCGTAAGACCTCCCCAATGATTTTAAGTTCATCCTGTTGTCTTATAATGATGGATTTTCGTTTCTGATTTTCAGAATGTAGCTTAATATGCTTATACTTCCCTGCAATACTCAGTCGCTTGAACTTCTCGAACATATTAGACGCTTTTCCGCCCAATTCCACAGAAAATCCCTGCATCGTAGGTGATATGCTCTCACGGTCCGTTTCGAGCGTTCAATGGTCTGTAAAAGCATATTCTATGTGCTTGTCAGTTGCTCCATAGCGTCCTTTTTAATTTTCGTTAACGAGCTTTATTAAATGAGATTTATGAAGTGCACAAGCCCAATTTGATACAATGCACAGCATTGATTGAATCGACAATTTTTCAATTATTTCAGTAAGTAACTCCTTGAGTGACGCAATAATTCTTAAGGAGGTTTGCTATGTCTTTACTTTCCACAAATCTTATAAATGAGCGAGATCGCCGCATTGAAGTACCCGTTTGCTGGCTCTTGGCATTTTGCGTCGCAAAATTCGGCTGATCAGTCAGAAAAAAGCAACAGATCCCTCGCATTCATTGGACTTCAGAGTTTTTCCAAGCGTTCATGTCTATGATGAAGAATCAAAAAACCAACGAGTTTCAAATGAGTCATGAAAATCAAAACGCCTCTGATCATAAGCAGACGCAATTCAAGATAGGTCAATTACCTGCTGACTTTGTGTCGGATAAACATAGGCAGAAGGAGGTCATCCATATCATAGCTTGGGTTGGCAAAGGCCACACTTCAAACTGAAGAAAAAGCAGATACACAGGAGGGAACGAATGGATAAAACACCGTATTCAAGAATATGCTTTCCAAGAAAATCAAGACTTTATTATTTTTACTAAAAATTTAGTAAAACCTAAAGGTGGTCGTCCAACTCTAGAATATCATATTACTTTAGACATGGCAAAAGAGCTTTCCATGAGCATAATGAGAAGGGAAGACAAGCGCGCCGATATTTCATTGAGTGCGAGAAGAGGTTAAAAAATCAATTAACTCATTGTGATTGCGACACACGATTTGATTTACCAAGTGATTGGAATGATATGAAATCTGCTGAAAAGGCTATGTATTGTTTAGGTCCTCTCTATGTATGCCTTGTTGAAGCCTTTAAGTTAGAAGCAGAAAACAAAAATTATAAAGCACTTATCGAAAAAGCCAAACGCATTTTAACAAACTCTGTTGTAAAACTGCTTAGCTTCTTTGCAAAATTTACCTTCCCCGCCTTTCGTGGGGAACCAACGCATAACCAACGCCCATATGAGAAACGCAACCCAAATAAATGGCGCAAAATAAACGCGTTATTATGGTTTTTCGCGGTTATTATAGTCTTTCAATGCAATCGCACTCTTTTAACATTGATTTTCATAAAACTATTAAAACGCTGCTTAACGCTTACTTTAGAGTATCCGCATTGTGTGCAATTTCAGTTTTTGGATATTTTATAAAGCACAAATGTTTTCTATAAAGTTATTTTAAGATTGTTTATTTACGGATAAATATTTTACCATTATAAAAAGTTTGCGGTGAATACTTACAATCGCTTGAGGATACAGAAGAGCAATGCAGAAAAAAAAATGCGAAACAGATGATAATCGTAACAATTATTTGAAATATCTTTTAGAAAAAAGTCCTTCCGGTTATATTAAGCTTCTTAGAGAAGTTTTGCCTCTTCAAGTGAATAGTAAGGAGTATAATATTTATTTAAAAGAAGATATACGCTTTTTAGTAGAGGAGGTTATGCAAACTTCTGAGGATACATTAGAACATCTAGCGGAAAAATGTCCCTCGGATTATATTTACATGCTTAGTCAGATTTTGTTTTTGCAAAAGACTGGCAGGGGGTATAACTTTTTTTTAGTAGAGCGTATTATTCAGGCTTCTACAGTTAAGTTAAAATATCTAGCGGAAAAATGTCCCTCAGATTATATTTATCTATTTAGAAAAGCTTTATCCTATTACGTGAGTGATGAGCAGTATAATAAGACTTTTACAAAGGATATCCTTAATGCTGTCTGTTTAGAAACTTTATTGGAAAAAAGTCCGTCTAGTTTTGCTGATTTTGTTGGGGAGTTTTTGTCTCTTCAAGTTACTGAAAATCAGAATGATATTGATTTCATACAAGACGTTATAAAAAAAATTTTAATGATGCGTCCGTAAGAGATTTTTCAAAAAAATACATTATTTAGAAACTGTTTGTCATGATCTTTTTTAAATTTAGCACTCATTTTAGTTTTGTTGGAAAACTTAATAAACCGTCTAAAGGAGTAAAAAGTTAATCAGATATGCTGGGGTACACATGATCTCGGTGGGAGATAATTATAATTCACAAAAAAGTGAACTGTGTAAGATAGAAGTTCATCTGGATGAGATAGAAGATAGTCTAGATAAAATAGAGAAACGTTTGGATAAGCTAAAAGGTAAGCTGTATAAGTCAATAAAAGATCAATGTCGTGCTATAGTAGATGAATTATGTAACATAGGAAGTAAACTGGAAGGTATAGAAGGTAAACTGTGTAATATAGGAGATCAAGCGGATGAGCTAAAAAGTAAATTTCTTGATTTAAAAGATAAGCTCTCTGGGCTAAACGTGCAAAAGAATTCTCTAGAAACTAAAGTGCATAATATAGAAAAGAGACGATATGATGTGGTAGAAGATAAGTTGCTGGAGTTGGAAGATCTATTTCAGAAGTTAGAAAATAGAAAGTTTTTTCGTATATTAGATACAGCGGAGAAATATTATCAATGGCTGAAGAGATTTGTGTTATCGCTTCTAGCATTTTTAAGTTTTGTTGCGGGAGTATACAGCTGTTGGGAAGCAATTTTAAGTATTTGGGAAGCAATTAAACTCAAATTCCTGAGTAATTAGATCAATCTTTTTTATCTAACCATGAAAGAGACGAAAATTCAGCACACAAGCCAACATATTCTTCATCTTCTTGCGATCATAAAACACGATAGATATAATGATTATTGTTCATGCCTTGTTTCCTCTCTGGCGCTTAAGTATCATTAATGACAGTAGCAATTCTTTTTATTAATCTATCAGCAATTTTCAGACTACCAATAAATAGTATGGCTAGAGCGCTGGTTTCATTATAATGATTCATTTGTAATTATCGGAGGAAAGAAACAAGCAACCAATATCAGCACAAGCATGCATATATGTATATAATTTTTTAAAAGCTTGTTATGTGGTCCAATTGTGCCATATAATGAAAAATAACTGTGAGGCCGAGTTATGAATGTAGAAGCAGATTCAAAAGATGTTGTGCGTGCACGAATAGATAAGAATTTAAAGAAAGAAGCCAATGCGATATTAGCAACTATGGGACTGACGGTATCTGATTTTGTGCGGATTACTTTAACTAAAGTGGTAAGTGAGCAGGGATTACCATTTGATATGCATGTTCCTAACCGGTTAACGGCTGAAACTCTGAACAAGAGTGAAAAAGGTGAAGATGTGTACGTTGCAAAAAATATGAAGGATTTATTTCGTGATTTGGGGATCTAATGTTTGAAATAATTCGTTCTAATCAATTTAAACGAGACATTAAAATTATTAAAAGACGTGGCAAGGATTTAGAGTAAATCAAAAAAGTAATGCAGTTACTTATAGAGAGGAAGCCTTTGCCTTTACATTATATAAAGATCACCCTCTGAAAGGGAATTGGAGCAATTTTCGAGATGTACATATTGAGCCAGATTGGCTGTTAATTTACAAAATTAGTGATAATCAAATACGGTTTGAGCGTACGGGCAAGCATTCTGATTTATTTCAATGAATTGAACCTCATCATTTTTCTGCTGTTTTGGGTTACTCAAAGATTATAGATGGGTAAAGAGTGGGTAGAGGATTGTTACAAAAAAGCCTGCGATTGATCAATGACTAGTGAATCCTTCAAAAGAGGATGTTAAGACGAGTCTACATGAATGGCATAGGGGGGAAAAGATATGCCCAAAAAGAAAAAAACGTGCAAAACGTGGACGACCACGGATTAATGGATGTGTGAGAGAGCCAAATGGCCGTATCTTGCGTGCGAAAAAGCCCTATGCTCCTGCTGATCAATTGGTCATTCAAATGCGTATGAAGCATTTCGGGCTTCGGTATGAAGATGCTAAGAGCCCGCTTGCTGGTTCTTATATTGGGCGGTTATGTTTATCAGGAGGAAAAGAGGGCATCAGCCAAGAGCAGTATGATGCAGCGCAACAGTATCTTCAAGTAAGAAACGACTATTTATGTGCTAAAGGTCTTCCTAGTGGCCATTATGATAATATAGTGACAAGTCAAGATCAAGACGGCCTTGAAAAATGGGTTACAATAGCGACTAATCGCTATGAAGACATGAAAGAGGCGATCAAAGAAGTACAGTGTTTACATCCCTCTCATAACTTTTATGCTGCACTACAATATCTTGTTATAGAAAATCAATCATTGCCATATCTTGTTAATTCGCTGCGTATTGTTCTTAATGCGCTTCATAAGCATTTTTGCGGGAAATAGTGAAAGACGTGATGTGAAACGTCCAATGTGTTTTGTTTGTAGGATAGTGAATAAAGAGCAGGGAAGCCCATTATGATGATATCTATTCAGTTGCCACACGATATTGAAACACGTTTGAACAATCTATTGGCTAAGACGGGGCGTGAGAAATCTTCTTTTTTGCGCAAAATTATTGAATATGGGATAGAGGAGGCAGAAGATTGTTATTTAGCCTCTGAGGAAAAGCGGCGTATTCAAAAGGGAGATGCCACTTTTTATAGCTCTTCAGAGGTGAGGAAAGAGCTTGGTTTGGACGATTAGATAACCTTATAAAAAGCTACGCAATTCCTGTGTGTTATAAAAAATGAACAAATGTTGCATTACAAGTGTAATTACAATATAATGCATGACAAACGTAATGATACTGTGATGGTAAATAGTGATGAGCACAATACAAATTAGAGTTGATGAAAATTTGAAAAAGGATGCCTATCAAGCATTTGAAAAGTTGAATCTACCACCATCTGATGCACTACGCTTGTTTTTACGTTATGTAGCAGAAAATGGGAAGTTACCTTTTTCAGAGATTTCTGTCATGATAAGTGATAACGATGAAGACAGTGATATTCTAGAAGTTGTTCGCGAACGTCTCAAAAATCCAGCAAAACGTATCAGAGTTAACCTCAATGATCTTTAATATTGAGTTTGACGAGCGAGCACTAAACGAATGGAAAAAGATAGATAAAGCTATTCGAGAACAGTTTAAAAAGAAGTTACAGAAATTACAAAGTAATCCATATATTGAGTCAGCACGCTTATATGGCGATTTAGCTGGTTGTTATAAAATAAAACTGCGATCCTCAGGTTTTCGTTTGGTTTATCAAGTAATTGATAAAGAAATCGTGATCTTGGTTGTTGCTGTTGGTAAACGTGAAGATAAAAAAGTTTATGAATTAGCTAGTGCACGAATACAAAAATAAGGAGCTTTATTAATTAAACCAAACCTTGTTCTTATTTGATGAAAACTGTGTCAAATTGCCATTTACAGCGCTAAAAGTATTTTTATGACAAAAAACACCAAAACATATGCAAAATCTTCTCAGTGGTCTTTTCTGTGGATATTACAGCATATATAAAAAATATCCCAATTAAATAGAATAAAACTCTTGAATTTTCTTTAATAAGCATTTAATCTGAAGAATATATTTTAATTTTTAAAGAAAGGAGATAAAATGGGGTAAAATTTAAATTAAAAAAAAATATTGCCCTTCTTGGTTTGGAAGGTATCTTTGGCGGATTCGGACAAACCATTTACGGGCAAATTGACACAACAGATGAAATTCTGTTTAAGATTTTGATTATATGCTTTATTATAGAAAGCATTATAAAATTATCCCGAAAGAGATAACAAAAATGGTGGCGGAATGAAAGCTAAAGGCTATTCCTTGCAGATTCTTTCGCCACTTCACTGCTTAACCATTCTTTTCAATTCCCTTATAAAATGTACAATCTTACTAATTTTATACAAACTCATTAACAAATTAACGCGTAAATCATTTCGCAGATTACACAAAGATAAACAAAATGTCAAATAAGTAAATTCTGTTTTCTCAATTGAACTCTTGCGTTTAAAAAATAAAGAACGCGAGATGTAGATTTCTGTTAACAATATGGCGGAAATATGTTTTTTTTCAAACTGGGTGCCTAAGAAACACCGTTATAGTAAGCGGGTAGATTGCCGATACAATCATTTTCTGCATAACATTAAATGCTTTGACTCATTGTATGTTTGTAGCATACAATGAGCTTGTCGGGTGTAGTTATGCCATACAACACCCTTACGGGAAAAGCATAATGACGGACTTACTACCGTGTTTCTTAGCGTCCGATACCTTTTCTAAGGTGTCATTAAGAAACATCTAAATAGTAAGGAGTTCGTAATGAACACTCTCATTCCAATTAAGGAAAATATCATTGGGCAGGAAACTGTCCAAACAGTAAATGCGCGTGAGCTGTATGCGTTTTTAGAAAGCAAAGTGCGTTTCAATGATTGGATTGCACGCCGAATTAAAGAGTATGATTTTCACCAATTTTGGCAAGAAATCAAAAAGATGTCGTCCGAGCACAGAATATTACCTCACCTTAGAAATGGCGAAAGAGTTTGCCATGGTTGAGCGTAACGAAAAGGGTAAGCAAGCGCGTTAATATTTCATTGAATGCGAACGGCGAGCAAAGCAAGCAACCACTACGCGCATTGACTATTCAAGCCTGAAGCAATGCTAGGCTTTGTAACGCACCTCAAAGACGAAATAGAGCGTAAAAATACCATCATTGCTGAACTAGAAGCAAAAGCAAAGGCACTGGAGAGTTTCAAACGCAGTGATGGATTGTTTGGACTAACCGAGGCAGCAAAGATACTGGAAATGCTGCCAAAAGAGCTAACACATTATTTACGATGCAATTATTGGATTTATCGACGTTCTCCCGGAGAACCTTTATTGCCTTATCAGGACAAGATCAGAAAAGGTCTGATGGATTGCGTCACCTTCACTGTACAACGACAGGATGGAACAGAAAAAGTAGTTTCGACAACTAAACTCACCACTCAGGGGCTTGCCTGCTTGAGAGAGCAGTTCCATGGGGGTGTACAATGAACAGAATAGACCCTAAGAATATGGATACTGAATTTCTGTGTGATTTATGGATGAAGCTGTCTCAGTTTTCTAATCATGAAAGTATTGGAGATGAAGAATGCACCATTTTGACAGATATTATGGAAAAAGTAGAGCAGGCTTTAATTGTCAGGCTTCAAAATGAATTACCAAGTTTTATAAAGGTCATGACCGTTTTTACCAACTTTGGAGATTCAGAACTTTCCAAAAACTTGGATCCTTGGTTAAAAATTTATAACACAAGCCCCATCCATTAAGGATGGGGATATTTTGCTTATTTTGCAATATTAAGGACATTCATGTTTTCGCTTAAGGTATTCATTTTCTTCTTCAAGAATGTTATTCCTTACCCGAAGGTTATCAATTACTCGCTTGAGATCTTTGATTTCTGCTTCTGCTTCTGACTCACAACTCACAAGATAAAAAGCTGTTATTAAGCAGATAACTACTGAAAATATTGCGCTTTTCATTTGCAAAAATACCTCCTAAATTACGGATATTATGAATAGCACAGCGTTTAATAGATTCGTTCAAATTTGATCAATTTGTATTTATTTAATGCACAAATACCAAGATATGTGCCTTTTTATTAAAGAAAGGATGAGCAGAATGAAAAGGTTTTTTGCCATTGCCAAAAAGTATGAAGATTCTGCTTTCGGTGTTCAATTTCCTGATTTTGAAGGCCTTTTTTCTGCGGCCGATGAGGAAGAACAGTTGATGGCTAATGCAACGGAAGCATTGCAACTTTATTGTGAAGAAATGGACACAGTGCCTGAACCATTAAAACTTCAAGAAGTGATGCAACAAGAAACTGTTAAAGCAGCTTTGTTGGAAGGTGGTTTTTTAATACAGGTTCCATTTATTGAAAATGATGCAGAAGTTGTGCGCACGAATATCTCGATTGAGAGAGGACTTTTGCGTGCGATTGATGAATGTGCACACGAAAGAAGGCTAACGAGATCAGCCTTTTTGTCAACAGCAGCACGTCATGAACTTAATATTTAGGACTAGAAGATTGTTTAGCTGAGAGTCCAAATTTAGATAAATAATTTTATAATTTATAAAAACGCAAGGCTGGAGTTAAATTCCGGCCTTTTTTCATAAAAATTATTTCAGTTTTCTAATCATGAAAATATTGGAGAGGAAGAATGCACCATTTTGACAGATATTATGGAAAAAGTAGAACAGGCTTTACTTATTAATATCCAAAATGAATTCCCAAGTTTTATAAAGGTCATGACTGTTTTTACCGACTTTGGAAATTCAGAACTTTCCAAAAATTTGGATTCTTTGTTAAAAACTTATAATACAAATCTTATCCATTAGGGTGGGGGGAGTTATTATCCACATTAATTCTTTCTTTTAGATTTGTATCATGATATGATATATAAAACAGCGAATGAAAGTCATTGAGTGATAAAATCTTTTGCTGATAAGTGGTGTAAATCTCTTTTGGAAGATAACCCACCCAAAGGCTTTCCTATGAATTTGGTACGCACAGCACAAAGAAAATTATTTATATTGGATAAAGCTGTTGATTTCAAAGATTTGCGCAGTCTTCTCGGTAATCGTTTAGAAGCATTGAAAGGTGACCGACAAGGACAATATTCTATCCATATTAATGACCAATTTCGTATTTGTTTTGAGTGGCGTTCCAATAACGCCTATAAGGTTGAAAAAGAATATGCACTTTCGGCTTATGCGCTTGCCAAAGCGTTAAATATTCCACGCACGCGCATAGAACGTATTATTGCTGAAAATAGTCCTATAACCCCTGATACAGCTTTAAGGTTAGCTTATTTTTTTGATACGACAGCTGAATTTTGGCTTAACATGCAGGCTGCCTATGACGTGCATGTATTACAAGCGGAAAAAGCAGAAGAATTCGCTAAAATAGACAAAGTCAAGCATATGGCCTAAAAGCGGTTAGAACAGAAATGTTAACCTATTCTCAATGACAATGAATAGGAGGAATACTTTGTTGCGTGCACGAATATTTCGATTGAGAGAGGACTATTACGTGCGATTGATAAATGTGCACACAAAAAAAGAATAACGAGATCAGTCTTCTTGTCGACGGCAGCACGTCATGAGTTGAGTGGTTAGAGATGGTAATTTTAGGAACTCCAGAATTATCCAAGAGTTTGAATTCGTACTCCCCATCTGTTAGTGTGGGGAGCATGTAGTGTTATCTTTAGGCATATCGATACAAACTACATTCTAATAATAAAATATTAAGCAATTAGTTGAGAAATATTAGAAATTAATGTTTGCAAAAGATCAAACTGTTTGGTCATGTATTGTGATACCATCTCTACTATCTTAGATAGTGTTTCTTCTTTAGCTATTAACTTAGATAAAAGTTCTATTTTCTCAGTCATTGTTTTATCCTTTTATTTATCAATTGATAAAACACTAGGAGACTAGCTTCAAAATACTGGAAAGAAGCTCATGTAAAAGATTAGATTGCTCAGTTACGTATTTTGATACGAGACTCATTATTTTTGTTATGGTTTCTTCTTTTTCTGTTAGCTTAGATAAAAGTTCTATTTTCTCAGTCATTGTTTTATCCTTTCATTTATCAATTGATAAAACACTAGGAAACTAGCTTCAAAATACTGGAAAGAAGCTCATGTAAAAGATTAGATTGCTCAGTTACGTATTTTGATACGAGACTCATTATTTTTGTTATGGTTTCTTCTTTTTCTGTTAGCTTAGATAAAAGTTCTACTTTCTCAGTCATTGTTTTATCCTTTCATTTATCAATTAATTTATATTAGCATTTAACATATTTGTTTTAATTATGTCAATACGTATTTTTGACATAATTCATTTTTAATCAATTTGTGTGTTTTGTGCATAGGGATTAAGGCTTATGCTTAGTCAGAAGGTGTTTTTTGATGTAGGATCCATTGATGGAATAATAAAGAACAAGGTTGGAATAGAACTCCGGCATTTTTTCATATAGAAGTTAGAAAAAAAACTTTATCTCGTTTTGAGAGACGCAGAGAATATCATTCTTGGTTATCGACGCTGCAACAGTATACAAGCAGATTTTAAAGGAACTTATAGCCATTCAGGCAACAGGTTTAAGCTTTGTGAAACAGGCTCAGTGCTTTTTCTTGCAGCAAGGATTAATTTTCAGGACAGTGATTACCAGCGTCTGGAAGGAATACAGTTGCAGGCTGTATGGCTGAAAGTAAGGCACTTTATGCTCATGCTAGCCAACTCAGCGGTGTGAAATGGTTGGAGGTTTTGCGGGTGTTGGTGTGTCCAGTGATTACTCATGCATTTTTCCTCTTATTTGCTACCGTCAAAACTGCTGCTCTGTTCAAATTGCTGGAGCAGGGTATCGGCTAACCACCGGCTTAATGACTGTGTGGGACGCTGAAACACAGGCATTGTTTGCTGCTGTTATGTCCTTCTGGTTTGGTCAACGTGCTTTGGATAAGTCCCATTCAACTTCTTGCAAAACACCTTGAAACCGCTCTAGGTCAAACAAATGGTCAATACACTGTCTTGTAGGGCTTGCTATGAGTTGAAAGATTACGCAACAGCTAAGCAATAAGGCATCTGACCGCTTTACGCTCACACTGGAGTGCAAGGATGTGTTCTAGACAAGAAAATGGCATGGCGTATTTGATAGGGCAGAGAACAGCTAAGACTTATAGGGACATTTGAAAATGAGACATATCACACAAAATGGCGTGGACTTAAAACGATTTGAGGGCTTCTCTCGGATCGTTTATTTTTGTCCAGCAGGCTATCCCACGATCGGATATGGTCATGTGGTTAAAGGCACTGACGACTTTTCGCCTTGGTATTTTGGTATTGATGAAGAACATGCAGAAAAGCTATTACGTCAAGATATCCAGATTGCTGAGTGTGCTGTTTTACGCTTGATCAATGTACCGCTTACGGACAATCAGTTTGATGCATTGGTATCTTTCACCTATAATTTCGGTGGTGGGGCACTCCAGCGTTCAACTTTGCGCCGTAAAATCAACCGCGAAGAACATGCAAAAGCGCCCGAGCAATTCATGCGCTGGGTTTGGGCTGGTGATCACAAGCTTAAGGGGCTTATCCAACGCAGAAAAGCAGAAAGCATACTTTGATTTGATTTGATTTGATTTGATTTGTGAGATAACTTTCTGCAAACTAATGAGAAGTATCATGAAAATATCATGAAAATATCATGAAAATATCATGAATATGGTGGAGGTACTGTGACCCAACAAAAAAAATCATTATTTGGGCGTCAAAAATTGCTTTTAGCTTTGCTTCAAGCATTTGGTGGGCGTTTACTAAATACAGATCTCCAGAAATATTTATTTCTGTTCACTGAAATGTGTGAGCAAGATAAAAGTTATGAATTTGTTCCTTATAAATATGGGTGTTTTTCTTTCCAATCATATGCTGACCGACGCCGCCTCGAGGAAGTTGGAGCAATTGTAAAGACGGAAGATTGGCAAATTGCGGAAGATGCTGATGATTACATTTCAGCTCTTAGTTCTTCAATCCAAAAGAAGGTTATTCGATTTTCCGAGAAATTTAAGAATATGAAGGGTAACGATTTAGTTCGGTATATCTACAAGAATTATCCATACTATGCAATAAACAGCGAAATAGCTCCTAAGATTATGAGTGCAGAAGAATTGATTAAAATTAAACAAGCTAAACCTGATGATAAAAGCTATAAGTTTTTCACAATCGGTTATGAAGGCCAATCCTTTGAAAACTATCTCAATCGATTGATTAAAAATAATATCAAAGTTTTATGCGATGTCAGAAAAAATCCATTAAGCCGTAAATACGGTTTTTCAAAGTCAACACTTTCTGAAACATTGAATAAACTTGGTATTGAATATATTCATTTTGCTGAACTTGGTATTGTTTCTGAAAAACGCCAAGCTCTTCATACACAAAGAGACTATGACAAACTTTTTGATGAATATGAACATACAACTTTGGCGCAAAATAAAAAAGCTGTGTATAAGCTTTTAGAGATATTCTCGGATAAAAAGCGTGTTGCTATTACTTGCTTTGAAGCGAAGTCATGTATGTGCCATCGAAGTCGTGTTGCAAGAGCATTATCGAAGCATCCTTCTTGGAAATATGACATCGTCCATATTTAAGGAGGCTCGGAATGAAAAAAGAACGAATTCTAATTGCTGTAAAGACTTATCCTACACTTTCTAAAAAATATACAGAACTTGTATGTACGGCAGGTTTCAGAGAGGATGGATCGTGGATTAGGCTATATCCATCGCCTTTTCGTTTTTTGGAAGAAAGCCAGCGCTACAAAAAATATCAATGGATAGAGCTGGAAATTGGGGAAAACCCTACAGATCACAGACCGGAAAGTTATCGTCCATTAAATATCGATGATATTACACTTGGTGACTGTATCCCGACAGATCGCAATTGGGAGGAACGACGCAAGTTTATCTTTGCAAATAATACAGTACATACCAACCTTGAAACTATTATTGAAGGTGCAAAAAGTAATCAATATTCTCTGGTTATTTTTAAACCAAAGCAGATTAAAGATTTTGTTGTAGAGGCGGTCAACAGAGAATGGGAATTAAGTAGAAAAGAAGCTATTGAAGCTGCATTAAAACAAGGCTCTTTGTTTGAGGAGCATGATAAGCAAGACTTTAAATTAATGCCCAAATTACCTTACAAATTTTCTTATCGTTTCACAGATGATGAAGATAAAGAAAGCACCCTTATGATCGAAGATTGGGAAATAGGTCAACTCTATTGGAATTGCCTGAACACAAGCAATAGTGAAAAAGAGGCAATTGATAAAGTTAAACAAAAGTACTTCGATGATTTTGCTTTAACCAAAGATATTTATCTTTTTCTTGGAACTACCTATGAATGGCACAAAAGAGCAAAAAATCCATATGTAATTATTGGTGTTTTTTATCCGAAAAAAATTATACAAGAATCACTATTTTAGTTTTGGTATTTCACCTATCAAACTAATTCAACCTTAACAGTGAACTCACTCATCAGACCAGAGGATTTCTGTAAGGAGGAGGATTTAGTGCAATTAATTTAGCAAAATTACGTTTTTGATATTCATAGTTTTCGTGATGTCGACACTAAAATGTGGGCTTGATGAACACTTTAAATATTGATCGAAAAAGCCTAGGGTGTTCATTCTATTGCTCTATTATTTCAGTATTATTTTGTTGTTGGGTGCTATTTGAAGCAACGCCAAGAAATCCTACAAATAAGGTAAGTGCACCAATGATTAAGAGTGCAGGTTGCACTTGCTTTAAACTGATAAAGCTGGCAGAGACAAAACCGATTCATACTGCCGTTTGTATAATGAAGATATAAGCAGGCATTTGCTGTTTGCGCTCCTTTTTGCTGATATGCGTCATCATAAAATGCACTGTCACGGTGTTTTGCACCTCGTTAAAAAATTTTAGCGTTCAACATATCGGCATTAAAAGGAAAAGGATAGAGGTTCATGCAGAAGTGCTTGAACAATTTATGCGTAGGAGACTTGATCGATGGCCGGGAGCTAAGGAGATTAATAAAGCATACTTTAAACGTATAGTATATCGATGCCTATACATCTAGGTATTTTTCAAAGAACAATTTTAATTTTTCAAAAACTACGGTCTTTTTCTTGGCGCGTGTATTGGATGGATCAAACATTGATCCAGGAGGTAAAATATCTGCAAATCCAACACCTGCAGATTTTATCTCTCTATCTCTAAAGGCGTTGGCAATGAATTTCTTTGTTTTTTCTGACTCAAGGTTTTCTTCGTTAATAATTTTTTCAAGCTCCTCAGCTTTATTTTTATTTGTAAATTCTCGCCAGTCATGATCAATATCACTGTGGACGTTAAGGGTCTTGATGAAGCGTTCAATTAATTCTTTTTTGCTACGCAGTTCAATGTTAGAATCCATTGTTTTATCAATGGTTGTAAGAATATCTTTATCCTTCATTTTAGATTTATAATATTTTTCAACCAATTGCAGAATATAATCAATATTTATCGTAACCTGTTTAATTAGTTCTATTTCAAATTCAATATCATCATTGATGCTTTCTTTATCGGATTCTTTATGTTTGCGTAGTTTGTCATATAAGTCGAGATAAACACTCTGATAATCCTGAAAGTTTCGTTCAGAAAGAATTTCATTGCCAGCGAATTCATCAAATGATGTTAAAATGTTGCGAAGACGTAATATGGCTCCCCACAGCCTTATGTAATCTTTTTCAGCTTGTTCACCTTCAATAAACACTGGCAAAGGAAACAGTTTTTGAAGCTCAGTAATTAAAGTGACGTACCCTTTCTGCGTTTTTCCATCTTTTTCCCAGCCATAGTAATATTCTTTGAAAGATTTCAGCAGGACAATACCACAAGCTTCCTTATTTCCGAAAATGGAAAGTGCATCATTCGTGGCTTGTTCCAAGTCGCGGAAACAGACGATATTCCCAAATGTTTTAACGGAATTTAAAATTCGGTTAGTGCGTGAAAAAGCTTGCAGAAGACCATGGTAACGTAGATTCTTATCAACCCATAAAGTGTTGAGTGTTGTGGCATCAAATCCTGTTAGAAACATATTTACGACAATGAGCAAATCAATTTCACGGTTTTTCATTCTCTTAGAAAGATTTTTGTAATAATTCTCAAATTTATCAGCACTTGTGTTGTAACTTTCACCAAAATATTGATTGTAATCAACAATGGCCATGTCAAGGAAGTCACGAGAGGTTTTATCTAATCCGCTTGTATTGAAATCTTCATCCGGTAGGATACCATCCTCATTTTCAGCTTCATTTGCACCAAAGCTGAAAATGGTGGCAATTCTCAATCCGGAGTTTCGAGACTTAAATTCATTGTAGTACTTCTTGGCTACATCAATGGAGCTAACCGCAAAGATTGAGTTAAATCCTTTCAGTTGGATTTGATTTCTGGTTTCTTTAATTTTGTTTGTTATGTTTTTTTCTTTATCCGCAACAACTTCGGCAATGTTGTTCCGTTTTCGGAATGAATAAACACCACCATCACGCTTTGTTTTTTGTTCAAAATGCTCAAGAATATAGTCTGTGATACCTGTTATGCGTTTTGGATCATTTGCTGCTTTTTCAATATCAATGGCATGAACTTTCTTATCTTTAACTTCATCCTTCATTTTAATTGTGTTGATATAATCAATTTTAAATGGCAATACATTTTCATCATTAATGGCATCAACAATGGTATAAGCATGAAGTTTCTCACCAAAAGCCTGTTCCGTTGTTTTCAAATGCGGATTACCACTTGATGAGGAATTCGCAGCAAAAATCGGTGTGCCGGTAAAGCCAAATATATGATATTTTTTGAACGCTTTTGTGATAGCAGTATGCATTTCACCAAATTGAGATCGATGACACTCATCAAATATTAAAACGATATGTTCATTAAAAACAGTATGCGGCTTATTGGCAGAGATAAACTTTGCCAGCTTTTGAATGGTCGTGATGATGATTTTAGTATTCGAGTCAGCAAGTTGTTGTATCAAAATAGCGGTGTTGGTATTGGAGTTAGCTGCACCTTCTTGGAAGTTGTCATATTCTTTCATGGTTTGGTAATCGAGATCTTTACGATCAACAATGAATAAAACTTTATCAACTCCATCCATGCGGGTAGCAAGCTGGGCAGCTTTAAAGCTGGTAAGCGTTTTACCGCTACCTGTTGTGTGCCAGATATAACCACCAGCATCAATCGTGCCGAGCTGTTTGTGATTGGTGGATATGGCAATGCGATTTATAATTCGCTCTACTGCTGTAATTTGATATGGACGCATAACGAGCAGTAGTTTATCGGATGTAAAAACGCAGTATTTTGTCAAAATCGAAAGCATTGAATGCTTTGAAAAAAAGGTCTTTGTGAAATCCACAAGATCGGCAATACGTTTGTTCTTCGCATCTGTCCACCAACAAGTAAATTCAAAGCTGTTAGACGTTTTCTTCTGGTATTTATGTCCCTGTTGTTCTTTAAGGTGTGTTCTACGGGTGGTGTTGGAATAATATTTCGTATGTGTGCCGTTTGAAATCACGAAAATCTGCACATACTCAAACAAGCCACTATCTGCCCAAAAACTATCGCGTTGGTAACGATTAATCTGATTAAATGCCTCACGTACGGCAACGCCGCGCCGTTTTAGCTCTATATGAACCATTGGCAAACCATTTACGAGGATGGTCACATCATAACGATTTTGACGTGTTCCTTTGGCTTCATACTGATTGATGATTTGCACGCTGTTATTGTGGATATTATCTTTGTCCAGAATACGTACATTTTTGGTCGAACCATCATCGCGCGTAAGATTAAAGATATGGTCTTTCTGAACCTTTATTGTTTTTTCTTCGATGCCTTCATTTTTATTCGTCAGATAATTGTGTAGCATTTGCTGCCATTCAGTTTCAGAGAATTCCATTTCATTGAGCCTTGAAAGCTGAACACGCAGATTATACAGTAAGTCATCATTTTGCGTAATATTTAGATATTCATAGCCGTTCGTTTTAAGAAGACGAATAAATTCAAGCTCTAGCTCATTCTCCGATTGGTAATGCGTGGCCTCTTTTTTTTCTGGTACATATTCCGCAACAACCGTACTGTTCGGATTTTCTGCAATAGTGTTATACCTGAACATTACATCGCCTCTTGAAATGTTAATAGCTGATTGCGGTAATATTCATATTGCTGGCGACGGGCAGTGATCTCAGCAGGTAACCCGATAGAGATGTCATTTACTAGCGCATCAAATTTATCGAGGATATTAACGATTTCCTGTTGTACTGGAAGGGGTGGAACGGGAATATTTATTTTACTCATATTGTCGCCACTAACACGACGTACTTTTGTACCTGTGATTAAGGTCTTTTTTTGCTTTTGGAATTCATCTGTCTGGAAAAAATAAGAAACATATTTGGGATTAAGAGAATGCTCATAAATATAAGCATCGCCACTGACAGCAATTTCTTCATCGCCCAGCCATGCAACAGCTTTGCAAACATCTTCATCGTTTTCACTTGTTGTTGCTATGACTAAGTTTCCTTTTTTTGCTTTTCTGAGTTTTTTGGCCAGAGACTCTGAGATGAAGGTTTTTGTCTGGTCTGCGTAAACACCGTAATGAGTATATATCTGGCCATAGTGAATACAGCCAATACCGCTCTCAGTAAAATCTTTTTTCTGTAAACCATGCCCACGTACAAATATGCCTACTTCTCCGAGTGTTCGCCATCTGACGAAACAGCTCTCTTTCTTTATGTTACTGCCGATTTTGTTAAATGAAAGTAGGGTGTTTCGATAATAAGTGTATTGCTTTTTACGAGCCTCCAGCTCTGCCTCCAGCTCTGCCTCCAGCTTGGTAAAATTATCCAGTATGTCAACAATTTCTTGTTGTACTGGAAGAGGTGGAATAGGAAATTTGAAGCGCTTGAAAGCAGTTATATTAACTGAAGAGAAATGTGATGTTTTTGTATTTACAAGACACCAATTGTCAAGAACAAAGCAGTAATAATAAACAAAACGTATATCCATTTTCTTTGAAAATGCAGATTTTAGTGAAAGAGATATAAATCGTTCATTTGCTAAATGTGGCACTGTGATTAGTGCGTGCTCACCAATGGTTGCCCTAATTGCGATGATAATAGAGTTAGCTGGGAACAGCCGATCACCTTTTATAGCTTCTTCTGTAACTTTCTGTAAAGATTCACTCAATATTGTGCCATTTTTACGAATATCATCCATCCGAAACCAAGGTATAGCTCCATTGACCCAAAATTTCTTATTTGATTTAGATGGTGTGTAGCCATACTTCATTTCAAAAAGCTCTTGAAGTTCTTTATACTCAACTCCATTCGGGCAGTATTGTTTTATCAAATCATCAATTCGGCTCATGCAGCACCACCCTCTAGATCAGCGACGATGTTGTCAATCTGGGTGCGCAGTTCACTTTGGCGGGCAACAATTTCATTGATGCGTGTGTTTAGTTCTGTAATATCGACAATCTCACGGTCATCTTTCGGTGCGACATATGTGTTGACGCTGATATTATAATCTTTTTCCTCGATTTCTTTATGGTCGACCAGTCGAGAATAGTGTTCGTGTGTTTCACGGACTGCATAACAATCCAGAATGCGTTTCATGTGAGTATCATTCAGCTTGTTTTTTGCTGATCCGCGTACGAATTCATTGGTTGCATCAATGAACAGGACTTTACTGTCAGATTTGTTTTTTTTGAGCACTAAAATACAGGTAGCAATCGTTGTTCCGAAAAATAAATCGGGAGGAAGCTGTATCACTGCATCAACGTAGTTATTATCAATTAGATATTTTCTGATTTTCTGTTCTGCACCACCGCGATACATAATGCCCGGGAAGGATACAATAGCTGCTGTTCCGTTGGTAGCCAACCATGACAAACAGTGCATGACAAAGGCTAGGTCAGCTTTTGATTTTGGCGCAAGTACGCCCGCAGGGGTAAAGCGATCATCGTTAATCAATAATGGGTTGGCATCACCAGCCCATTTGATAGAATATGGTGGATTAGAAACGATGGCTTCAAAAGGTTCATCATCCCAGTGACAAGGGTCGGTGAGTGTATCACCACAGGCAATGTTAAATTGTTCGTAGTTGACATCATGTAGAAACAGATTGATGCGGCAAAGGTTATAGGTTGTTATATTGATTTCCTGACCAAAGAACCCATTGCGAACATTTTCTTTACCAAGCACTTTGGCGTATTTCAAAAGAAGAGAGCCGGAACCACAGGCAGGGTCATAAACTTTGTTGACTTCTTTTTTTCCAACAACAGTGATACGTGTTAGAAGTTCAGATACTTCTTGTGGGGTAAAAAATTCACCTCCGGACTTTCCTGCATTTGCGGCATACATGGTCATTAGGTATTCATAAGCATCACCAAAGAGATCGATGGAATTATCGTTATAATTGCCTATGGGAAGATCACCGATAGCATTTAGAAGTTTCACTAGCTTTTCGTTACGCTGTATAACAGTTGAGCCGAG
Source organism: Bartonella sp. A05 (assembly GCF_026930145.1). GTDB lineage: Bacteria > Pseudomonadota > Alphaproteobacteria > Rhizobiales > Rhizobiaceae > Bartonella. The sequence goes on from NZ_JANHOJ010000006.1 coordinate 38,106, forward strand.
CTTGGCGCTATTGACATCAAGATCATCAAACAGACCCTTCATATTTTTTTCGCTCTTAGTGCCGCGTGCTGATGCTTCAATATTTTTGAAGATTTTTTGCAGTGTTTCGTTCAGATTAGCATCATTTGAGGCATGTTTGCAGACATTTTCAAATAATTCGCTAGGGTAAATGAAAAAGCCTTTTTCTTCGATGATGAGGTCACGAGCTTTTCTTGCATCATTATCATTAAAAGCGGCGTAGTTGAAGTTATGTTCACCAGCTTTTTTTTCTCTTTCGTTTATGTAAGAGCTTAGATTTTCTGAAATAAAGCGATAGAAAAGAGTTCCAAGTACATATTGTTTGAAGTCCCAGCCATCAACGCTACCGCGCAGATCATCAGCGATACGCCATATTGTTGAATGTAATTTTGAGCGCTCTTCTTCTTTTTTTGTGTTAACCATTATCTATCTTCTCTGTTTTATTCTTGTTCACTCGTTCAACGATCTATTTTGCTTTTCCGAAAATGCCATGCCCTACCCAGTCTAAAGTCTAGAACTTTGACTTCAGATCAAATCGATAGGCGATCTTCTATGCAATTTTGAAATAAGCGGCAAGCTTCTTCACAATCATAATGTCATCATTAGGCATAGCTTTTAATGTTTTTCTCAGGAGATATGGATTGGTAATATTGGAACATGAATGGATAATCAAATAAGTTATTAAGGACAATCAAATTATTAAGACGAGGGCAGAGCTGTGCAGCAATACAGTATTGTCAGATTCTATACTTGCTACCGGACTTGCTCACTTTCTTAGGGTACCACCATGCGAGTTTTCTTGATATGAAGATGTTGAATAAAGATGTGGATGAAGCTGAAATTTTTACAATTTGTTAACCTGTTTCTTAAGAAAGGCTTAGAACATGGAATCACCTATCTTTAGCAGTTAAAGGATGAAGGTAAAACCTCTGTCGAAATCCCTAAAGACCATAATTTGCAGGACTGAGCTAAGCTGACACTGAAAGCTATGAAATCCGGTTCTGTAGTCATTTATCAGGCGGTATTTTTGCATTACCATGGTGGAGCGATGCGGATTTCTGATTCAATGCAGCACTCTCCCAGCTTGTGGGAGTTCAGTTTTAGGTACACTGGATACCAAATTAGCGCGTAAGGCTGAGTCCAAACGAATTATGCAGTTATGTGCAGCGCAATATCGAGTTTCTTTATAGCAAGAACCTTTTGAATGTTGCAATTTTACGCGCCCAATGTTTGGCCGTTGTTGTTGAAAATCCCAAGCTGCTGGAAATTCCGTGTGGTACGGTTGAACAGATGAAATTGGTCAATACATTCTGCTGGCTGAATGGAATATGCGAGAACAACCATTTAACCATATTGTCGGTGCCAGCAAAAAGGTTGTGAAAATAAACATGCGGTGAATAGCCTGTTTAATTACTGCAGATTTTGCGGTGATTATGTGTTTTCAATGAAGAGCAACGGGGCTTCGAACTTGCAGTATGGTACCGTATTACATCTCAATAGCGATGCAATGCTTCCCACTATAGAAGGTGCGAACAACAAGTAGCGTAGCAATAAAATCTTGTTTTACGATAGTTAGGGTAATTATTTGATGCAACTCAATGGGTGACGTAAGGGATTCGAACTCAAAGGGGTTTAATACACCGCCATTGACTTAAAACGAACTTTCATATGCCTTAGATGGCATAATGTTCAAAGCCCAGCATTTGCGGGCTTCTTTGGTATTTGCAATTGACTTGCTCTCTATAAAAACACCCCGTTTTTCTCTAATTTTTCTCCTATATATGACCCTTTCCTGAAAAACATCGTACTTAGAAAAGCGAAGTCCGAAACTTTTAGTCATGGAAAATTAAAGAGGATGGTAATTGATCGATTCGCATCAGTCTATGGGTGTATCGTCAAACATATTGCCAATTTCTACTTTTTTTGAACGTAGTCGATAGTACATTGATCTTGCAAAGAGCGTCTTCCAATCGTTGTTAGCGATGAACATTATTACGATCATTGAAGTAATGGGCTTGCCAGAATTCTAGTTTTTATCGCTAAATGCTCAGAACTTCCGCCGTTCCTGAATCTATCCGCAGGTAATTAACCGCATCTCTTTTGGTAAACTCAACCAACAAACTGTTCCCATTTGCGCCAACCAGTATTGGAAATCGGTATTCTATTCCGAATTTAGAAGAACCATTTCCAAACCAGTTGGCAATGATGGTTTGAGCACACTATCTTTGGCTATTACTTTGCCTGCGACATCAACGCCGTTTTTTTAAGGCAATAAGTCCTTCTTTGGATAACTTTTCGATAGTTGTTTCAGCAACACTAGCTGCTAAATCAGAAAATGATGCGAAGTCCCCACCACCGCTGGAACCTTCAGCCATCCATATAGTTTCTTTATTTTTTACGCTGTCAAGACGTACTTTAACTTTCATTCCCGGTCTACTGATGGTATAGCCGCCAGTTGTGTGAGCGGGTGTTTCATATGTGTCAACAACAGTGGAGTTTTCAAATACAGAAACATACTTCGTGGATTTTCCAGGGTGATATGTCGGGGCAATGTACTCTTCTGATATATCACGATCATAACTACTGATAATTAAAATAGTATCCGCACCTTGGTTTTCTGCAATTTTGTAAATTTCTTTGCTTTGTACAATTTTATTAATATCCTCCTCTGAGTAACCTCTGGTTGGAGGGAAAATATCCAATCCACTCAAGATTTTGATATCATATTTAACAAGAGATTGTGCCAAAGTATGTTCTAAAGTTTGTCGCTCAGGAACTGGCATACCAAAGCTCAGAACAACCATCTTTTTGGTCTGGAAATTACCTCTGTAACTTGGATCACTAATCCCATTCAACTGCGTAGTTGCGTTACGCGTAGTTGTATTATTACAAGCAGTGAGCATTAACAAACAAAGTAAAAGAATAAATTTTTTCATTATAAGCACCTAATTAACGTATAGAAACGAATAGTATATTATAGTCTAAATAGTATATTTATAATCTGAAGTAAATAAATCTATTGAAATACAGCAAGATTGAAACTTTATTTTTTGCAAAGAATGAGCAATACTTTGTATAATACTTTTTCATTGTCATTTAAACGGTCGAGATCGAAATGGATATGCTTGGTATATAAAGGTAAACGTGGATTCAAATTTGTGGTACTTATGCTATCAATTCTTTATACTGATTTGATGCAATCCACAGTAGGATTTCATAATTAGCAATGCTGTTGCAACGTAAATTTTACTTCTCTTTGTTTTTAGGAGACTTATCTGTAAAAAATCAATGGTAAGTGTAGAAGATTCGAACGCAAAGGTGTTCATTATACTGCTAGATTTTTTTGAAGAGAGTTTTTTTTACATCTTTTTAGATTATCATGAGTATACTTCAAAACTCCATTGTTTGTGATTTTTTTAGCATTTTTGTACTGCAGCACATATGTATTTAACTTGCTCAAATTTCACCATTTTACCCTCAAATCTTCATTTTTATGCTTTCTATCTCCAATACATGTGAATACTCCTTCGAAAATATACATATCTCACAAGTCTTAATTGAGCTTGATTTTAAGAGATAAGTGTTTTTTGCATCTGCAGTTTTTAGAAAACACAAAGCAAAGTAATGACTGAAACTCGAAATGGAAAAATAGAGTACTTTTAAATCGAAGTCGACTGCAACTGCTCGAGACCTAAGCGTTTAAATAAAAATTGATCATTTTCTGGAATTGGATTTTTGCTAGTCAAAAGTTTTTCGCCATAAAAAATAGAATTCGCCCCAGCAAAAAAACACAAAGCTTGCATCTCATCAGACATTTGCTCTCGTCCCGCAGACAATCTAATATAAGATTTAGGCATAAGAATACGTGCGAGCGCAATAGTCCTTATAAAATCAAATGGGTCAACATCTTCTTGTCCTTCTAAAGGTGTTCCTGGAATTCGGATAAGTTTATTGATTGGAACTGATTCAGGTGGTTCATCTAAATTTGCTAAAGTTACAAGCATTTTGATGCGATCATCGTTGTCTTCACCCATACCGATAATACCGCCACAACAAATTTTCAAACCTGCACTGCGTACTTTATCAAGTGTATCGATGCGATCTTGAAAAGTTCTAGTTGTGATTACTTTATCGTAAAAATCTTCAGATGTATCAATATTATGGTTATAGAAATCAAGACCCGCTTCTTTTAACCTTGACGCCTGACCATCTTTTAATAATCCCAATGTTACGCAAGTTTCTAAACCAAGTCTTTTAACCTCTGAAATCATAGCACATACTTGATTTAAATCCTTGTCTCTGGGACCTCGCCAAGCAGCTCCCATGCAGAACCTGCTGGCTCCAGCTTCTTTAGCGCGTTTAGCAGCTTCCAAAACATCATTCAAAGCCATTAACGACTCTTTCTGAATATCTGTTTTATAATGTGCTGACTGGGGACAGTAAGAACAATTTTCTGGACAACTACCTGTCTTTATGCTTAAAAGCGTACTAATTTGTACCGTGTTCGGTGTAAAATACTTTCGATGAATTGTTTGCGCTTCGTAAATGATCTCATTTAATGGCAACTTAAAAATCAATTTTGCTTGTTCCAAAGTCCGCTTTTCCAGCATAGTTAATCCAAATTTATTGATATAGGAAGAATGTGTAAAGTAATTCAGGGGAATGTATAAAGTATATGAACAATACCTAGCGCTGCTACATCATAGCAGTAGATATCGCAGATTAGGACGAATACGTCAAGAAAGCAATTCAGAGCTTCTAGATTTTTCCACCAACGACTACCTTAATCTAAGTCATCATAAAGATATTATAGCAGCAGGAGAAATTGCAGCGCGAAGTTATGGCACAGGTTCAACAGGATCACGTTTGTTATCTGGAAATCACAGATTATATGAAGAATTTGAGGCTGCTATTGCAATCGATAAATATGTAGAATCTAGCTTAATTTTTAATTCAGGTTTTCAAGCAAATCTAAGTACTTTATCTTGTTTATTGGATGATACAATTTTAAACAAAAAACCGCTTGTGTTTTTTGATAAATTAAATCATTCAAGTCTTTATCAAGCTGTTTTTTTAAGCAAAGCTGAGCTCAAGCGATATAATCATAACGATATAAATCAGCTAGAGTCTATTTTGGAAAAGTATAAAAATGATCCCAGGCAGAAATTTATCGTAACAGAAACAGTTTTTGGCATGGATGGTGATATTGTTCCGCTTGAACAAATTATAGCACTCGCAAGAAAGTTCGGCGCATTTTTATACTTAGATGAAGCGCATGCAACGGGAATCTTTGGAGCCAATGGCTATGGTTTGTCAACGAGCTTTGATTTACAAACGATACCTCACATCATTATGGGAACATTTAGTAAAGCTATTGGTGTTAGTGGAGGGTATATTGCCTGCCATAACATCATACGTGATTTCATTATTAACAAAGCGACAGGTTTCATTTACTCTACAGCTCTATCGCCTGCAGTTGCTGGTGCAGCTTTTAAGGCGTGGAAATTGGTAAAATCTTTAAATAGAGAGCGTGAAGCTTTACAAAATCTCGGAAATGAGCTGCGTAAAATGCTCAAAAGTCATGGTTTTAATACTGGTACATCTCAAACGCACATTATCCCGGTTATTTTAAAAGAAGAAGACAAATGTTTAAAAGCCCAAAAAGCATTGCTTCATGAAGGAATTATTGTCTCTTGTATCAGACCTCCTACTGTACCACCTGGCACATCTCGTTTAAGAATAGCGCTTACAGCAAAACATACCCATAAGGATATAGAAAGATTAGTTGAAACCTTAAAGGTGGCGGTAAAATCATGACCCATTTTGTTTTTTGCCATGGCTTTGGTTTTAATATTCATTTTTGGGATCGTGTTGCACCATATTTTTCACATGAAAAATGTTCTTTTATAGATTTAGGCTATTTTAACAACCGGATGGATGACAAGTATTTGCATAACCAAAGGATCATAGGTATAGGACATTCCATAGGTTTATCAAAATTGGTCTCTATGTATAACAATTTTGATTATCTTGTAGGCCTAAACAGCTTTATAAATTTTTTAGGGTTTGATCAAAACTTACGTAAAAAAAGATACAAAGAATTAAAAGCTCTACGATCAAGTTTTTTAAAAGATCCGAATTCTACATTAAAAAATTTTTACACACGGTGTGGTACGGTAGAGCTTGTAGAATGCACCGACTTTTCAAATCTTGATTTTGATTTAATATTATCTGATTTTGAATGGCTCCAAAAAGAATATAAGCTCCCACAAGTTCCTACACTCATTCTCAGCTCTAATGAGGATATTATCGTACCACATACAATCACATTAGATAACTTTTCAAAACAGCTGAATGTTCAGATCGATAGTGTTATAGGCACGGGGCATGCTCTTGGTTTTAGAAAACCATCAGATGTTTATGAAAAAATTATGAGTTTTTTAGATGACTGCACAGCTTAAGCAAATACAAGCACGATTCAACAAAGCAAGCCAATCATATGATAATGTAGCTACAATTCAAAAGAACACAGCTGAATTTTTGATCAATAAACTTTTCAAGCATCAAAACTTCATTCCCCAAACTGTTCTTGATTTAGGTACAGGGACTGGTTATATCCCTGAGCTTTTACTACCAAGATTTCATCAATCTTCTTTTTATTTGAATGATATAGCTGATGAAATGCTTAAAGTGTGTAAAGCCAAGTTTGCTAAAGCTACAAATATTTATTATCTCCCCGGAGATATGCTAAAATTAAATGCTGATATTTATGATTACGTGATAAGTAATTTAGCTCTTCAATGGGTTGATGATCTGCACTATGCTATCAAATTTTTCTATTCCAAAAGTTCTCATGTTTTTGCATTTTCGACTTTATTAGATGGAACATTCGAGGAATGGGAAAATATCCTTAACCAATATCAACCTATTCAGACTCTGAATTATCCAAAAGCAGAAGAGTTAATAGACTTATGCACAAAACTAAAAAAACAGGATCAAATATTTGAATTCTGGTTAATGGACGTTCCGTTATCTTTCGATAATCCTGCAGCATTTATGGGTTATTTAAAATCACTGGGAGCATCAAGCTCTAGTAATCTGATGGACTTATGCAATCTTAAAAAATTACTTAAAGCTGAGTGCGAAAATTTAACAGTTACTTATAAAATATTTTTTGGAATTTTTAGGAAAATAAGTTGAGACAGATTTTTATTTCTGGGACCGATACAAATGTTGGGAAAACACTCATTTCAGCATGGATTGCCTTACACACAGGATTTTCTTACTTTAAGCCCATCCAAACGGGTTTAAAAGAAGGAGTAGACTCATACGAAGTGCAAAGATTATCTGATGTTAAAATATATCCTGAAATTTATGCCTATAAAGAGCCGTTATCTCCACATTTAGCTGCAAAAATTGAAAACGATACGATTGATATAGAAAAAATTATATTGCCTCAAAGAAACAACTTAATCATTGAAGGTGTCGGTGGAGTTTTTGTACCAATTAATAATACTTATCTCATGATCGATCTTATTAAAAAGTTAGGAGCTCCAGTTATTCTTGTTTCACGGACTCGTTTGGGCACTATAAACCATACCCTTCTTAGCTTAGAAGCTTTGAGATCACGTAATATACGAGTCCTTGGAGTTATTATGAATGGTGAGCAAAATATCCAGAATTGTGATGCTATAGAATTCTACGGGCGCATCCCAATTCTTGCTGAATTTCCTGAGCTAGAGATCGTTAATAACAATACGCTTAAAAATGTAGCTCTTCCACAAAATTTGAAACAAATTTTAGAGGTAGGATAAAGTGACCATATCAGAGCGTGATAAAAGAATTATCTGGCATCCTTTCACACAAGAAAAAACTGCTCCAGAAATTATAAGTATAAAAAGAGCATTGGGGAGTTATCTTTATGATGAAAAGGATAAAGCATATCTTGATTTGATCTCAAGTTGGTGGGTTAACATTCATGGGCATGCCCATCCTGAAATAGCAAAAAGTATTTATAAGCAAGCAAATACCTTAGAACATGTGATATTTGCAGGATTTACCCATGAACCTGCTGTTAATTTATGCGAGGATTTACAGAGCTTATTGCCGCCAGATTTATGCAAATTCTTTTTCTCTGATAATGGTTCAACCGCTGTTGAAGTAGCGCTGAAAATGGCCTATCAATATTGGCGCAATTTAGGAAGATACGAGAAAATAACTTTCTTAAGTTTTGATGGTGGGTATCATGGTGATACATTTGGTGCAATGTCCGTAGGGGCAAAATCTGGCTTTCATAATCAATTCAATGCATTATTTTTCAATGTCCTATCCGTACCCTATCCAGATACTTGGAATAATGATGATGAAGTAGAGTCAAAAGAACAAAAATCTATAAACGCATTGAAGCATTATTTGAATGATTATCATCACAAGATAGCAGCAATCATTCTTGAGCCGCTTATCCAAGGAGCAAGTGGTATGAGAGTTTGCAGGCCACAATTTATAAAAGAAGTTATTGACCTAGTGCGACAAAATAATATCCTCGTCATATTTGACGAAATAATGACGGGATTTGGACGAACAGGCAGTTATTTTGCATATCAGCAACTTGGTGTCATTCCCGATTTCTTATGTCTCTCTAAAGGCATTACAGGAGGATTTTTACCTTTAGCCTTAACGATTACAAATAATCAGATTTATGAGGCTTTTTTAGGAGATGATTTTAACACTGCCTTTGCTCATGGACACTCCTATACGGCAAACCCTTTGGCATGTAGTGCTGCAATTACTTCACTGCGTTTATTAAAAAGCTCTAAATGTCAAGATTTCATAAAAAACATCAATGAAATGCACAAAAAAGAAATAGAGTTATTAAAATTAGAATGTCCACGAGTGGAAAAAACCAGAGTTATTGGGACAATAGCTGCATTTGATCTCAAAAATTCAGCGCATTTGATGCCTTCTCTCAAGCAGCTTTTTTTTCAGGAAGGCATATTATTGAGACCTCTTGGCAACACAGTTTATTTATTGCCTCCGTACTGTATCACAAATGAGGAAGTAGAGCTGGTTTATAGTAAAATTATTAAGATCATCAACTCTTTATGAATCATCTTACGGTCAAAAATTCTTTCTGTTTAGTCAAGAAGTTGAGACATTTTACACTAAATCGACAAGTTTCATACGGTGCAGTTGGTGGCTTAAGAGAATAATTTTTTGAATGGTAGAGTTAAGAAATTAAGTCTTAGGATGAACTGTATATATTTTGATTTAAATTATTAATCATATGTTTGAGGATGACTTTACAGGATTTATAAATACCTCCAAATACGCCAAGGTAGCTAAATATTCAAATGATACGATGCTCTGGGATATTCAAGATTTCAAAAAGTGAGGAATCTTTATTCAAAATCCCAGCGGTGAACGCAGCAGCAGTTACAGGTTATCAGATCAAGAAAATTAACTCTTTTTTAGAGTTTACTCCGCACTTTTTGCAGCTTTTAAATCGCTTCTATTGCTAAGCGTTTTCTATCAGCTGTCTTGGTATACAGTGATGCCATGCTGTCTTCAGTCCAGCCAAAAATCGCTTTGAGTTGCGAAACTGTAGCCCCTGAATTTGCTGCTTTTCAGCCAAGGCGTACTGCGTCACCCCGCCGCAAACCAGTATAAAGAAGAATATCAATCCAGACCCGTTCATGTGTTCCAAGTGTTCAACGATGATAATATTTTTCGATGTCTTCTTCGAGCCATGGCACAAAACCCTCTGTATTCAAGGATTTTGGTGGTTTGATATTGAAAGCAGGATTTCTGTTCGATTAGAAAAATGACGCTTCTGTTTCTATGGATCCATGGCAAAAACATCGACTGCGGGAGTAAAAAGAATTATCTCATTGAGTCGTTCGTTTTTGAGAAAGAGGACTCTTTCATAAATTGCAATGAATCGAATAGATTTCATGAAAAGATTTCAAAGCATAATTTAAAGTAGCTTTTCAGTTTATGTTAAAATTTCCCAGCTGCTTTTGCTTTGCGTTCGTTCAAAAGCACAACGATTTCAACTTGTGGCGATCGTAAGAATTGATCAAAATGAGAGAGTTTTTATATGTTGCAAAAGATATGAATGATTTATTTCATGATTTGGAGAGCTAATGTTTGAAATAATTCGTTCAAATTGACTGAAGCAAGACATTAAAATTATTCAAAGGATTGCTACAAAAAATTCTGCAAATGTCTGATGATTTTAGAAAAATCATATGATTATAAAGAACTTATATATAATTCTATTTAGAAGCATAGGAAATTGTGTGTGATTATAAACACAAGTAAAATTGTTTTTCAACTTAATGTATCCAGAATATATGGCTGTATTATGGGGATGAAATTCGCAGTTATATATTGAATATGTCCAATTCAGCTCCAAAAGTATCTATTCTTCATATACATATTGTATATGGAAAGGTTTTCCAAAATATTTGATAGTTATCAGTAAAGATATAACGATGCGTATTACTACTCTTTTCATTATTAAGTCTCTTAATAATTATGAATTGTAAGGTTTTATAATACGAAGTGTAATCTTATGGTATCATTTATTTAAAAATATTTGTAGGTGCTCTTGCCATTTTGTTTATGCGCTTTATCTGAATGACCAGTAGATTTTGAATAGAGGTTGCGCTTTTTCATAATGGAGAGGTTGAATAAGTTGTATAGCGTTTTTTTGTTATGAACCTCTGATTGAGAAGGGTTCATAATCCGTTCAGAGCTCCAATATCTTTCTCGAAGATTTTAGGGTGATGCCACGATAGATTTCGGCGTCAATGGGGTGGCGTTTATTTTTTCATTCATTTTTGGGGTGCGCAAGCGTGGTTTTGCGAAAGGATTTCGCTTGCTTTGATGACGCTGGTTTTGAGCGTTTAGGATTTTTTTGAGGGTTATTATGAAAAAAATAAAAAAGGGAAATGATCTAAATTGCCGACATTCTTCTTATTATTTGCCTATGGTTAAAGCTGTTTCTCTGGGAGCAACCATGGCTGTACTGTTATCGAGTGTTTCTTCTGTTTCTGCTGAAAGCCTTGCTATAGCAGGAGCAAATATAATGAGCAACGCTAATTCTGTAGCTTATCCTCAAGGTAGTTACGGCAGTATTGTTTTTTCTGGAGTTGATGGTAATTGTGGTGCTGATGTCATTACTGATCGTGGCAGTCCAAATCTAGCTCATGCAGGAGATAAAATGACTGTACGGGAGCAGTATAAGAGATTTATTGAGAATAAAGGTTTTGGTCTTAATGAGGGAAAACACCCTTATGGCTTTAGTGATAAAAAGATTGATGCGGTAAGCGATGGTTTTTCTATGGGGATAGAGACAGGGGGTGTTCCTGATGCTCCGCCTAGCGCTTATGGTGTATTTTCTTTTGCGACGGGTTGTGGATCCTATGCTGGAGGAAATTATTCAACGGCATTTGGTGCAAATGCGACGACAAAAGGCGGTGGGGCTCAAGCCTTTGGTGTTTCTGCACTTGCAACTGGTCAGGCAAGTACAGCTATGGGCGTAGGCGCTGAGGCACGAGATAATTCTGCGGTTGCTATTGGTGGGCTTGCACAGGCGCTTGCTGTGCATACTGTTGCTTTAGGTGCTGAATCGAAAGCAAATTCTTTAAATTCTATTGCTATAGGTTATAAAGCTGAGAGCGGTTCGGATAATGGTGTTGCTATCGGTAAAGGTGCACAGGGGGCTGTTAACGATGGTGTTGCTTTGGGATCAGAGTCTGTGGCCAACATTAGAGCTGGTATTAAGGGATACGATCCAGATACTTATTATAATCTTAGTTTAGATGACAGCAATAAGCATATATGGACCAGTACGAGGGGTGCAGTTAGCGTCGGTGATGTTGCAAAAAAAATAACACGACAGATTGTCGGTGTGGCAGCGGGAAAAAATGATACAGATGCAGTGAATGTTGCACAGCTGAAATCGCTCAAGGGAGTGGTAGATCTTGGTTGGACAGTGTCTGTTAATACTTTATCGCAAGCGAATATTACACCAGAGTCGCAAGCGAATATTACACCAGGTCGCACAGTAAATTTTATAACCCGTGATGTTAATGCATTAGATACTGCTGGGAACATAAAGCTTACACTTATGCAACAAAATAGTAATAATAACGTGGATTTAAAATTGGAATTGAATGATCACATTATTGTTACCAGTGTTAAAACAGGAAATAGCACATTGAATGATAAGGGTTTAGTTATTAGTCGTGGCCCACGAGTAACTTCTGTAGGCATTGATGCTGGAAATCAAAAGATTACGAGTATAGCTGATGGAACGATTGCAGCTAACTCAAAAGATTCTATCAATGGTGGTCAGCTTCATACAATATTTACAAAGCTTGCAACAATTTTTGATGGTAATACAGAGTTCAGTGATGATAATTTTACTGGGCCAAATTATAATTTATCTAATATTGCAGCAGATGGTACAGAGGGAACAGATATCGTTCACAATAATGTTGGTGATGCCTTAACGGGGCTTAATGCAAATATTCGGAATGTGAATACTTACGCAAAATATGTGTTCGATGAATCTCGACAAAAAATCCAAGATCTTTCTGAAAAAGCTTTGTTATGGGACGATACCAGCGGGGCGTTTTCTGCGATGCATGGGCCAGGCAATAACAAAACCATGAGCAAAATTACATCTCTTGCGGCTGGTAATATTGCTAATGGTTCAACTGATGCTATCAATGGTGGTCAGATTAATAAAATAGCTGAAGATGTTGCTGCGGCTTTTGGTGGTGGTTCCGCGTTCGTGAATGGCGTTTTTACGGCACCAACGTATCATATGCCTTATATTTCTGCAGATGGTACTATAATTGGGACAGATGGTAAAATACAATTTGACGCATTCCAAGATGTGAGGACAGTCTTTAACAGAATTGATACTAATATTCGAAATGTGAATGAATACGCAAAATATATTGCCAGAGATGTTAAGGGAGACTTTGTAAGGCTTGAGCAAGATGCTTTGTTGTGGAACGATACTGAGAAGGCGTTTGTTGCAACTCATAAGAACCCTGGAGAAGCTACAACTGAAAATCGTAAAATTACATCTCTTGCGAATGGGAATATTGCTATTGCTTCAACTGATGCTATTACAGGTAGTCAGCTTTATATTCTGGGGACTAGTATTGCTACTTCTCTCGGTGGGGGTGCTGGTTATAATAATGGAGCTTGGACAAATCCTACTTTCATGATTGCTCAATTCAATGCTGATGGTATTGTGGATCAAAAGAAGAGCTATAGTAATATTGCTGAAGCTTTTGAAGGCGTTAACATTAGTATGACAACTATAAATCAGCGTATTGATATGGTCAAAGACCATGTAAATACAAATGCTTTAAATTGGAATTCACGGCAAAACGCTTATGATGCAACGCATGGTGATGAAGCCAGTAAGATTATTAATGTAGCCAATGGTACTGTTGCGAAAAATTCTAACGAAGTTGTTAATGGTGGTCAGCTTTGGCAGACGAACCAGAATATCAAAAAAGTTGAAAGCAAGGTTGATAATATGGGTAACCAGATTAAGGGCCTTGAAGGTAGGGTTGTGACTATTGAAAACACGATTCAAGATTTTAACAATGCGTCTGAAGGGTTTGTTAGCTATGATCAAGATGCTTATGGACGAAAGACCAATAAAATTACTTTAAAAGGTGGTGATGCAAGTCAGCCGGTAGTGATTGATAAGGTTGCTGATGGTAGCATTCAAACTGGTTCTAAAGAGGCGGTGAATGGTGGACAGCTACATGATTATACCAAGAATCAAATGGGAATTGTTCTCAATCAAGCGAAAGAGTATACGGATGAAAAATTAAAGAATATCTTTGCTATTCCGATTGATGATGCTGTTACTAAGGCCAAAAATTATACGGATATGAAGTTTAGCGCTTTAAGTTACCAGATTGAAGATACACGAAAAGAGGCAAAACAAGCAGCAGCTATTGGTTTGGCAGTATCTAATTTACGTTATGGTGATGTTCCTGGGAAGTTAAGTGTTGCATTTGGTGGCGGCTTATGGCGTGGTCAATCTGCAGTTGCTTTTGGTGCTGGTTATACATCTGAAAATGGAAATATTCGTTCCAACTTGTCCGTAACCAGTTCTGGAGGTCATTGGGGAGTGGGTGCGGGATTCAGTCTGATACTAAACTAATAATAAAAATATTTTTGTTATTTTTACTAGCCCTTGTCTTAATCAGACAGGGGTTAACATTTTTCTGCTTAAAGAAAAATATCTTATATTGATTGCATTTTAAAATACCAACAGTTTATAAATGCCTATCCTATAGGTTTCTTTAGCAATAAAATTTCCATAATTTAAATATCTTTTTGATAAGAATAGAGATTTTTATTTTTTCCTTGCTATTTTATTAATATGCTTTATAAACTTGAGAGTTGAGTATCGAGAAAGTGTATGTTTTAATTAAGAAAGGCATTTCACTTGAAATAAGTTAGTGATGTGCAAACAATGTGATATCTTTAATGGTTATACATCTTGTCTTTCTGTCATAGAGGCTTTAATCGAGAGAAGTGAAGCTTTGAGAAGTATAAATCTGATATCTTCTGTGGGATTAGAGTGTGAGTGATCCATTCTGCCTTTGAAGTATATTCCCGGTGCTTTATTGCGTCTATTTTTGTTTTAGAAAAACTATAAAAAAATACCTTATTCTCCAAAACAAGAGATTTCAAGATTTGTAATTCAACCTAAGCATCTCTTATTACAGCTTTGTTAAGTCAAAGATCTGTTTTTCTGTTGGTCATGACAATTTCAAACCTTTTCAAAAACTTCATCAGTCTCTTTACTATCAGTGTTAGAAGATTTTTTTTGTGTTGTAAGTGCGCTTTTTTAGTTTTTTTGTATTATTGGGGGATAATTTATGAAAAAATTATATTCAGCATCGGAAAAAAAATGTTTTACTCGTTGTCTTTCTCTTTATTTGTTGCCTTCCGTTAAAGCGGTTTTAGTAGGAACGGTTATGACGACGTTCTTATTGAGCGTTTTTCCTGTTTTGGCTTCTGATCCTGTTAATCCTGCCATAACAAAAGCGAATGGTACGGGTCCAAATTCTCCCGATTCAGATACTCCCAATATGCACGATACATATGGTAGTGGTAGTCACGGCAATGACAATCATTATAATATAGAACCTAGTGCAGGCCAAGCAGTCACTGCGGAAGAGCAACATGATAATTTAATCACCCGCGCAAGTCTTTCTGGCATTGATCCTTCTTCCTTTGTAGCAGAGGGTGTTGTTTATCCGAGTGATACTGTGAATAGTGGTTCAAGAATATTGAATGCTTCTTCAAGTGGAAATGTTTTGGACCCCTTAGGTGTGATGACGAGAGAGGGAAGAGATTTTCGTGGCAATGGAGACGAGTACCAGGCTGGTGGCGGTAATGCTGTTGGGGATAACGCAATTTCTATAGGACGTGAATCTCAAGCTTTGGGCAAAGATGCAATTGCCATAGGTATCCAAGCCAAAGCGCAAGGCGATCGTTCATTTGCTATCGGTTATCAGGCTAATACTGGATTAAATTTAATGTATGCTCGTTCCAGTATACATGATGGGATAAGTATAGGTGCAGGCAGTATATCTAGAGTTGATTCTGGGATTGCTTTGGGTAGCTATGCTGTAGCCGATCGTGCGAGCGGTGTTAAAGGTTACGTTCCTGGAAGTATTACTATATATTCGACTCTAGAGAATATGAGTGTATGGAAAAGTACGCTTGGCGCTCTCACTATTGGTGGTCAGGACCATAGTACTAAAAAGGTTCATTCACGACAGATTACAGGGGTGGCAGCTGGGAGTGAATTAACTGATGCAGTGAATGTTGCGCAGCTGAAAGAGTTAGAAAAATTAATAAGAAAAGGTGCCTCTGTTCCGCAAGAGTCAGGAACTAATAATCTTCTTATTCAGCAAGATCAAGAGTTGTATCGTATCACCATTGGTAGTAGCACGGAGGAAGCCGAAATAAATATTGCGAATAGTAAGAAGGAAAATAGAATTATCTCCGGTCTTAAAAATGGAAAGATCTCTGAGCAATCTACCGAGGCAGTTAATGGGGCTTTGCTCTATTCAATAGGTGATGATCTTGCTAAGTCTTTTGGCGGTAATGCAAAATATGATGATGGTACATGGATCGCTCCAACATTCAAAGTTTCACAGGTTGATGCGAATGGTACGATTAGTGCAGAGAAATATTATACCAATATTTCCGATGCTTTTAGCGGTGTTAATGAGTCTTTTGGCAAAGTTGGTATTGCCATTAAGGGAGTTAATAATAAAGTTACGCAAGTTGAGACTATAGCCGCGAAAGTTGAAGGTGAGGTTAAGGGTGTTCGCCGTGAAGTCAAGGTAATTGAGGACAAAGTTCAGGGTGTTGACAATAAAGTCACGCAAGTTGAGGATGAAATCAAGGATATTTTTCGAGGCTTTGTCGATACCACTGTACATATGACTATCCAAGAAGTTAAGCAAGATGCTTTATTGTGGGATAAGGATCGACAAGGCTTTGTTGCTGTTCATGGTTCAGC
>NZ_JANHOJ010000007.1 GCF_026930145.1 Bartonella sp. A05
AATGCCATTTCCAACGCTAATTTTTATATCAGAAAGTGTAACAACATTAGCATTGCGTTCGTTTTTAGCATTTGGTATGAAAATGATACCATAAGATTCACGAGCACCTTTAACAGTTACTGTTGAACCATTGAGACTAATTGCATCAACTCTGCTTAGCAAACCAATTTCTGTTGCTTTCGCATGCACATTTTTAGCGTCAAGATCTCCATTATTTCTTACAACAAATGCAATATTTCCTGAGGTAATAATGCTGTCTTCAGTTGTAGCGAATGTCTTTTCAGTAGTTACTGCGCTTTCCGATGTCGTGAGATTAACATCACTCGACATATGGGCTTGAACTGCAGTATTACCATTATTAGTAGTAGAATGATTTTGATCTGAAGTAGCAGGAGATCCAGCTTCAATTCCTGAGCGAGCAAGAACCAGATTTGCACCAGAGTTAGAAGCAGAAATGGTAGACTCTACACGCGTTTCAGTAGGTTTAAGTAGAACTCTACCTCTACTTCTATCTTGAGAAGGAAGTGCAGCTGTATCACCTGCGCGAACATTATTCACACTTGCAAGATCTTCATCTACACGTTCTGAACGAGCATTATTTGGATTATTTACAGGAACTGAAGGTACGCGAGCTGCTGTTTCCGTAGTATCAGAAATCTGCCGTCCTTCTAGATCTCGGAGCTGTTTTTCCAGATTTTGCATCTCTTCTTGCAGAATTCTCTGTTCTTCCAGATTCCTTTGCCGTTTTTCCAGATTTTGCCTGTTTCCAACTAGAGTTAGTTTAAGCTCTGCTAGTTCACTCTCCTCTTGTTCTTGAGCTTTCTTCTGAGCGTCTAAAACTTTTTGTTCCATAAAAACTCGCATCCGCGCTTCCAGATTTCTACTTCGCGCTTCCAGATTTTCCCCCTGTTTTGTTAGATATTTCTTTAGTTCTTCCAAATTTCTTGCTTTTTCTTCCTGAGAGTTTCTTTGAGCTGCTACAGCTTGCTGTTCTTGTTGCAGACGTTTCTGATTTGCCTTTAAAGCCTGTTCTCCGTCTTTTAGTTTAGATTCCCTAGAGAGCCTCTTTACATCTCTGTCTTCTGGATCCAAATTTAAATGAAAATTACCTGTTCCTTCAAAATATGCTTCCAAATTTTTTTTAAAACCTGTGCCGTATTCTCGTTGTGCATATGGAAAATAGTTCTCAAAAGTTAAATTATTTAATTTCGAATTACCATTCTTTAGTCTCCAATAATACACATAATCTTGCAAATCTGCTTGAGGATATTTTGCCTTTGTTGTATTTTTCACTGCATTATATTCATCAATAATCGTTTTATACCCTTCTTTGTTTTTAGAAAATTCCTCATAAGACACAGGGAAAAACTTCCTAACAACTACATGAGAAACACCACCTTGTCCAGAAACACCACTTTCTTCAAAAGTGGATTGAGCCTTTTTTAGCAGATTTGAATATTCAGTATCATCTTGCGAATTTACACTTTCTGGAACTCTTAATATAGCTCCTAACGCATAGGTTAAATTGCAACAAGAAAAGAACAAAGTGCTAGCAACTGTACATAATAATAAATCTTTTTTTAACATAGACACGCCTCTAATATTACTCCCTTTATTGATAACGACTACTAGGGAGGTATTTAAATCATCAGAGGATGTTTAAATCATTATGTTATTTATGTAAAGTTAAAATCGATACGTATTGTTCTTATTATATTTTTTATATGTGTTTATATTGCATGATTATATGTTATAACGTTTTTAATTGCTTGTAGCGCTTTTTATCTAAAAATTTGTTTCGGATGTGCTATTTTTAAAAACTTGTATAGAGGCTTAACAATATTGTTTAGCACAATTTTTTGTACGACTGCATCAATACTCAAAATACCTTCAATTAAACTACTCTATAGAATCACGATGAAGTACACTTCGCAATTTTGGTTTTTTTATCATGTTAGTTTTCTATGAAAGGAAATGGCTCAACATAAATAATATTGTGCAACAAATTTGCTCATGTGCAGAAACAGTAATATACATGATGCATTGATAAGGATTGCCTCTATCATTTTCAAAGTCATTGGTATCTCAAATGATAGCAAACATTAAACACTGATAGATAATTTGTGCTTGTGTTGTAAATACAAAAATTGCAACATCTGCTGCAAATTTCTGATAACGATGGAAGAGTGGACCTTATGCATTTTCATCATTTAATTTTGTAGATTTTTGATAATGGCAATAACTATTTTCTTACATTTTAAATAATTTTCAAAGATATTGAGATAACAGCATTCGTTCTGTTGGTTGCTTCCAAACGAATTCATGATACACTTTTGTTGTATGTGTTTAAATAGACATTCAAAAGCGGCATTATCTCGCTTTGATAGTTTTCACTTAGAAATTACTACAACTAGTGGAAAATTGCGTATCTTCTCCTATGATGCCAAGATCTTTTATCAAAAGTGGCCTTCCTATTTCTCCATTATAAGCTTTAACATGAATATCTTTTCCTTTTACATCTATGAGATAGTAGTCCCCATTGAATAATGCACCAGCTGTGTATACAGGTATATTTCCAAAAACTTTGTCATTTTTTGCACGGCAATAAGCTTGATAATGCGTGTGCCCTACGAATATTGCTTTTACTTGATGAGACATAATGATTGATTTAAAGACAGATAGATCTCTAGCGTTTTTTGTATGAATAAAGTGTGATTCACCATCAATAGAAGCTGGGCGAGCATCATGGAAGTTTATAATTGTTACCTTTCCTCTGGCATCAGCATTTTCTAAATCTTTTTTTAACCAATTTAGAGATTTAGTTATGGACACTTGAGTGTATTGTTCCTTCAAGTGAACTTTATAGCTTGGATGATTATGAAGTTGTACATAATGAATATCTTCATAATCCCATGAATAACTTAAACTCCCTTTTATAAAATGCATGGTTCCACCCGAGGTAGTGGTTGAACTCTCTATGACGTCTGCATTAAAATGAGATAAATCATTACTGTATTTTTTGATTTCCGATAACATTCTTTTAATTGCACTTATAGCACACGCATCTTTATAAAGATTAGATGTTTCAGGAATTGCACAGTTACCAACATTATTGGCGTAATCATGATTTCCTAGCCCTTCATATACAGGCGCACCAAGGCTTTTATATAGATTTGTATAATCGTTATAGTTTTTCTGCTGACCAGACTCAGTCAAGTCGCCATTGACGATATAAAACACAGCTTTATGTGACTTTATCGTATGAGCAACCTGTTTATTGATCGCTATCCATGGAATCCGATTAGATTCCGCATTAGAATCGCCCGAGTTCAAACGCCATGGTTGCGGATCAGCCATGATGATAGCGGTGTAGTTCTTGACGGAAGGTTTTCTTTTCACATCAGCGGTTACTGATACAAGATATCTCAATTCATCACCATTTTCAGGAAAAAGTCTTAGACAGCCAGAGACGATAAAAGGAATCAAAGTGATTGCAGCATATTTATATTTCATAAAGGCATAAGCTCCTAAAAACATTACGTATTTATAATGGTGCGGCAAAAAGTTTTTTGAAATCAATTTTATTCATGGTTTTTTGATTGATAATAGATAAAAAATTCTACCAAATGATATTATTTTGTGTATTAAAATTCAAAAATGGCTCAAAATGCGATAGAGTGCTGAATTTGCAATATGGTTCAAAGGTCATGATCTGGTAAAACTAACGCTATTATTCTGTCAAATCATTGATGGTCACATTATGCAAAATTTGTGAAAATAGTGACGATGAAATTTGTTATCATTAAGTTAAAAAGTTATTACGATATTAATATCTATTGTTGGTTATGGCTAAGGTTCCATTCATTGTGATCCTTTGATACCAAGCTTTTTATCCCTTTATAAGTTTTTAGTTTTGTTATATGACTTGTTTCAAACGTGCTAATGCAATGAAAAATTATCAAGAAGAGACAGAAAATTTGTTGGTGTTAATGGATAGTAAAAGCTTGATAAACGAGGGGTGCTTCTATCAATAGAAACATTAGTGAGAGACAAAAACACTTTCCCTTACGGAGCGCTTCGAGGTTATTATGTGCGAACAGTCTAAAATTGATAAAAGTATTCAATTTATTAATGTAGACACTCAAAGAGTTAAGAATGAAAATTAGTTTTTCATGATAAAAAGTGCATGAAATAATATAATGAAATGATAATAACGCTTAGGTTTTCTGTTTTGGCTTTTCGTATATTTTGTTCTTTTTGTTCGCTGTATTTTGTATGTAGGGCGCAAAACAAAATTTGGCTGGGGAACTTGGATTCGAACCAAGATTGACGGAGTCAGAGTCCGCTGTTCTACCATTAAACTATTCCCCAGAACGAGGATTTTATTGTTTCTAGCAGATTTTGAAGTGCGTGCAAGCGCAAAAAAGAATCTTTAGAATTTATTGATAATAAAGTGCGATTGGGATATTGTTTATTGTTGTAATTTGAATATCTGTATCGTAAATGTCTTTGAGAATCTCTGGTTGCATAATTTCTTTAGGACTTCCGCAATAAGCTGCTTTCCCATCTTTAAGTGCAATGATTATATCTGAGTAAGATGATGCAAAATTGATATCATGCATGACAATAAGAATAGTTTTGTTTAGCTCATTGGCTGTGCGACGTAATTGTTTCATCATGGATACAGAGTGTTTCATATCAAGATTGTTCAATGGTTCGTCCAATAGCAAATAATCTGTATCTTGACAGATGACCATTGCGATGAAAGCTCTTTGGCGCTGTCCTCCAGAAATTTCATCTAAAAAGCGCATTTTTAAATCTTCTAAACCGAGATATTGGATAGCGTTATCAATAAATTTCTTATCTTCATTTGTATATCTGCCTTTAGAATAAGGATAACGTCCGAAACTAACTAAATCATGTACAGTTAGACGAACAGATAAAGGATTATCTTGACGCAGAAGTGAGAGTTTTTTAGCTAAAACATCGTATGACGTTTGGTGAATATCAATATCGTCAATGTTAATAGTGCCTTGATCCTTTGGCAGAAGACGTCTGATCATCATTAAAAGGGTTGATTTTCCAGAACCATTTGGACCAATGAGAGAAATAATTCCTCCTTTTGGAAGACGAAGACATAAATCATCAATAATCAATCTAGAACCATAAGCTTTGGAAAGATTATTGATTTCAATCATTTTACTTTTTCCTTCATCAATAGAGTTAAGAAGACAATTCCGCCACAAAATTCAATAATGAAACTCAAGCGTCCTGCCATATGAAAAATTTGTTCTAAAATAAATTGTCCACCAACCAAACAAATGATTGCTAATAATATTGCAATTGGCACAACAACACTGTGTTTTGATTGAGGCGAAATTGCATAAGAAAGATTGGCAACTAACAGCCCAAAAAAAGTAACTGGCCCGACAAGTACTGTGGAAATGGATACTAAAATAGAAACAAAAATAAGAATAACTGTTGCATTTTTTTGATAGTCAACGCCAATATTGATCGCAGCTTCTCGTCCGAGAGCAATGGCGTCAAAAAGATGTCGATAGCGCCAACCAATCAGACTAATGATTATGACAACAATTGTAGTAAAATTTATTAATGATGTATTAAATTTATTAAAATTTGCAAACATGATGTCTGTTAAATACATCACTTGATCTGGATTGAGTTGCAATTGCATAAACATGCGTAAGCTGAAAAAAAATCCACCAAAAATGACACCAATCAGCAGAGTAAGATGAATCCCCTTAAGGCTTCCTGAAAACAACCAGCTAAAAAGACTTATTGCAAAAATAATTAAAATGAAAACTTCAAGAATAAATTGTCCCTCTGCATTCAAAAATGGCAAAGAAAAAGAGCCAATAAAGTAAAGAGCCATCGTTTTGATTAAAATATAAAGCTGATCAAAGCCCATAATAGAGGGGGTAAGGAGCCGATTATTAATGATGGTTTGAAATAGAACAGTAGAAACAGCGATTGTATATGCAATAAGAACCAGAGAGATCAGTTTTGTCAAACGAAATGGCCATGTATAAACATTCACATTCCATGTCATATAAAGACACACCACGACACATACACTGAGCGCAAGTGTTGTCAGTAAAAGCGGGGTTGCTTTTTGATTATCCAAGACGCTTTCTCCAGCGTAAAAGAAGTATAATGAAAATAAAACTACCTATAACTCCCATCGTGGTGCTGATGGGAATTTCAAAAGAATGATTTATCGTACGTCCTAAAAGATCACAGATCAATACCATTCCTGCTCCACTGATTGCGACCCAAGGAGCAGTATGGCGCATATTATCGCCTATGAAATTTGAAACGATGTTTGGAATAATTAGTCCAACAAAAGGGATACGCCCGACTGTACAGACAACCAAAGCAGTAATTGATGCAATAATAAAGAGACCAAAGAACACGACAGTACGATGATTGAGTCCAAGATTTCTAGTTAAATCTTCTCCAAGACTAGCCACTGTAAAATGATTAGCGGAAAAATAAGCCAAGATACACAAGGGAAGAGATAGCCATAGAAGTTCGTATTTGCCTTCTAGAATCATTGAAAAACTGCCAAATAAATAAGCTTGCAGGGAAGGGAGTAACATTTCATGATCTGCAAGAGCATTGGTTAAAGAACCAATAACATAGCCCAGCATAATTCCAGTGAGTGGCACAATGAGTGCAGATTTAAAAGAAATGTGATGCAATAAAAACATAAAAATTAATGTACCAGTCATGGCAAAAATTGTGGCAATGGCCATTTTCCCAAGAACAGGTATATCAGGAACAAAAATCATGACAAAAAGAATACCAAACGCTGCAGATTCAACAGTTCCTGCGGTTGAAGGTGCTACAAAGCGATTACGCGTTAACAGCTGCATAATCATGCCTGAAAGTGCAAGTCCCATGCCTACCAAAAGCACTGCTACTGTGCGGGGAATGCGCGTTTTCCAGAAGAGAAGCCATGCACTCGGATCACCAGATAACAGTTTAGAAGGTGTGACATCAGAGTAACCAACGAAGATGCTAAGAATAGAAAGTAGAGTAATGACCGTTACGGCTATCCAGTAATTTTTCACATTAAACTCGTTTTAAAGGAAAGAACAGTAGAGATTATTCATAAAACAACCTCCACTATTAATTTTTATTTATCGCAAGAAAATTATTCGCTTTTTGCGAAGATTTCAGCGAGTTCTTTAGCTGTTGTGTACAACCCTGTTAGTCCACCAAGAGCTCGATACCAGCTCCAAGATTCTAGGTATATAATTTGATTTTTCTTTCCAGCTGTTGTGCGCATAATGAGCTCATTGTCGAGTAGCTGAGCTGCAGATTGTCCTTCTCTTTCAACCGCTGCATCCCGATCAACGACCAATAACCAATCAGGATTCGTTTCGAGAATAAATTCAGGAGAAACAATCTGTCCATGTCTTTGCACAGTCAATTTATCGGTTGCAGGAGCAATTCCATAGCCAGAATGGAAGATATCAAAACGCGATTGAGGACCCAAAGCACTTATTTTTCCCCCAGAGGTCATAAGGACAAGCGCTGTGCCTTTCCCTTTGGTCACTTTACGAACCATTTCTAAATTTTCATGGAGTTTTGCGATCTCTTGTTCAGCTTCTTTTTCTTTGTCAAAAAGTTTTCCAAGAATGGTGATGTTGCGCTCAATATTTTGAAGAGTATTTTTGTATTCTATTGTCATATCAATAGTAGGAGCGATTTTTGATAAATCTGCATATTTAGACCGTACACGTGAAGAAATGAGAATGAGGTCGGGACGGAATTCAGCGATTTTCTCATAATTGGGTTCAAAAAGAGTACCAATTTTTTCATATTTATCATCATTAAAATGTTCTAAATATGCTGGTTTTTTTCCTTCAGGAACACCGATCGTGGTTGTAATGCCAAGGTGATCCATATTGTCAAGTGCAGTAACGTCAAACACAACAATTTTTTTAGGGTTTTTAGAAACAGTCGTTGTTCCTGAAGCATGCTCAATAGTTACGGTTGCATGTGTATTTGCATTTACCCATGGGGAAGTTGCAAAAATTACCGCAGCAGCCAAAATAGATGCTACCCATCTGATATATTTTGTGGTCATCAATTTTATCCTTTTATCTCAAAAATACTACAGAAATTTTATAGAGTAAAAATATCAACTTTAATAGTTTTTTTTACACATAATGTCATTAAATACACTATGTTACAAGATTGTCTAAAAATTGCTGAATTATTTTGAACGGCATTTTTAAATTCAAAATGGTATGTAAAATTTAATTCGAACTTTTCTTGTCTTTATATTTATCCATATCTTTGCAAGCTTTCTTTCTAAGAAAGTTTACGAAAAGACTATGGTTAGAATATTTAAAAGGAAGTATGTGTATTGACGTGATGTTTTTTACAAAATGATAAGTTAATGCGCTGATGCTTAAGGTATCTAAATTCTTTGGTGAAAATGTGCTATCTTAAATCAATGTTGTGATAATCAAATGCAAGGTAACTAGAAGAAATATATCGGTTAAATCATTCTGTTGTGCAACATTACAATAGAGATCCAAAGTTTCTTTTAAGCATCATTGAGCAGAATAGTGTAAGGTCAAAATATAGTTGTTCGGGCAATGGGTATAGGCAAGGGGTATAAGAGTAAATTTCGGTTAAAGTTAAAATTTGAAACTTAGGAGGATCTGGCTCAGCGAAAGGAAATGTTGTTTTGAATGACATGACCATTGAGGCTATGAAGATAGATCGTTGGATTGACGTTAAAGCTATGATGAAGAATTTGAGACGAGTGCTAGTTCGATTGATGCTGAGGTAGGTATTTTGAAAAGGAAGAAAAAGCTTAATAATACCAAATCAGAGGATCATATATAGGTTTTACTGGCAGCTTTATTGTAGTTGCTTGCTTCATTGCAGACTTAGCTTTTCTTAGTTTATCTGATGCAAAACTACAATGAATAGGTGGGAAGATTGATGTCAATGTTACGTTTCACAGAGATCTAATTTATCAAAACAAATTTATATAAGTCAGTTTTTTGGGTGGATTACGCTATTGCTTTTATGAAACTTTTTAATGGTTACAAATAAAGGCGCAAATCTATATTGATGATTTTGTTTCATTACGGAGCTATTTTTCTAATTCAATCTTTACATATAGCACATAATGTATTACTCAATAAGTATATAATTGAATTTAAATTAAGATATTGATTCATTTATGTGTTTATTCTTTTGGAATATTTGTTTAGTATTTCTACGGATTAATTATTTTCGATCGGGGGTGGGAGAAAGCTTACGACGGAATTATGATCAGAATTGTGAAAAAACATGTGTATTTATGTGCTATTACAACCACTATTTTTTCTTTTTTACAAAATATAGAGGCTTATGCCCAAGCTGTTGATAATACTGTAACTGGCAGCAGTGTGAGAACTGGAGTTGTGCAGGGTGGAGCCAATGCGCAAACAGAGATCAAAGTAAAAGCTGGTAGTAGGTCAGAAATCAATGTCACTCCGGGAACTAGAGACAATGTGGCAGTTGCTGGCAATGTAGCAGCTATGGTCAAGGAGAAAAAACTTAATGCTAATATGTCTGAGTGTGATGCAAATACATCAGTTTATCAATGTAGTACTGGTAAGACACACACAATTACAGGGAAAACTTATCGGTTAGAAGAGCATAAAGCTGTCACTGGTTCCAGTTCTACCTCTGGTATTTCTGCGAAAGGAGCTGAGGAAGGGAAAGTGGCCATAACAGTGGGAAAGCCAGGTACAGTTGTTCATGTAATGAATGTGGATATTATTGGCGTTTCTGATTTAAACTCTGAAGATACTGTATCCATTTCAGGTGTATCTGTTTCAAATAGCGGAAAAGTTATTTTAAGTGATTCAACTATTAAGGGTGTGAAAGAGGGTATTAATGTTAGGGGTGGGACACTCGAGATGAGCGGTGGCTCGATTGAATCTAAGATGGGTGTTATCGCAATGGGGCAGAAGGGAGAAATAGCGAGACAGAATGGAGGGAGATCGAGACAAAGAATAGAAAAAGCGTCTGCTATTTTAACCGATACAAAAGTTAAGATAGGTGGTGGGGGCATAGGTCTGTCTAGTTTTTCTAATGCAAAAATTAAGATGACAGGTGGAGTCATTGATGCGGTAGATGCTCGTGCGCTTTATGTAAATAAGCAAGGAAGTATCACTTTGAATGATGTGACTATTACATCAAAGCGAGAAGATGGGGTAGGAAAAGGAGATATCGCAGTTTTAGATATACGCCCAAATAGTGATCTTAATCTGAAGAATGTTAATGTTAAAGCTACAGATGTCCATGGTTTGAGGATCAGAAATTCATCAAATGATCCTTTTGATCAACAACAGTTTGATGGCAATGATAATGAGAACGTATTTGCAGCAGATGTTAAAATTGAAAGCTCATCTGTTGCGGTGAAGGGTCATACATCTTACGGTCTGTATTTTGGTGTTTCGGAACAAGAAAAGACTGAACGTCGAAATGTCAGACGTCAAAAACGAGCAGGTGAGAATGATTTTTTACTTGGGTTACTTCAGTTGAAGCAAACAACTGTTGCGGCTCCAGATAATATAGCTATTTACAGTGCTAGTGATTATGGTTCTATTAGCTTGTCGGAAGGTTCAGATATCTCCGGTGATTTATTGTTGAAGGCTGATAATAATTCTATGGTTTTAGTTTTGTCTGATGCTTCTTCACTAAAAGGGGGTACGCGCATTGATGAAAGAGGAGCGGCTCATTTTTATTTGTTTAATGATTCCAAATGGACTTTAATGGCAAGAAAGCTAACAAATTCGCAGGACGCAGTTTCCGATCCTGTGGATTTGTATACATCTTCTATTTCAGAGGTAATTCTGAGTGATAGTCGTATTGTATTTGCAAGGCCTACATCCGGGCATTATCAAACACTCAATATTGGAAATCGGTTGGGATATTCTAGAGAGGATATGGATGTTGTTGGTGATGGCGAAAATGGTAATGACGTTGTTTATAGTGCGCAGAACAATGCACAGATTTATCTCAACACATATATAAGTGGTCGTGATTCATCTGTCGATTCGCAGACTGATCGCCTCTTAATCTATGGGGATATCTCTGGGAAAACAGCGATTCACATATCATCTGTCCAGGAAAATGCAATTGGGAAAACGCGCAAAGACAGAAGTCATCAAGGGATTTCAATTATTCAGGTTTTTGGAAAAGCGCAGTCAGATTCTTTTAAGTTGGATAGTGATTATATTACGTTGAGTGGTTTGCCTTATCAATATAAGCTTTATGCCTATGGCCCCAATTCTCCTTTGGGTGAAGCTGATGCTTCTAATAAATTGATCGAGAGCAATGGAGACTTTTGGGATTTCCGCCTTGAAAGTAAATATACCGGATCAACGGATTCTGGTCTTATCTCTAATCGAGATGTAAGAACTGTTGTACCACAAGTTCCAACTTATCTTCTTTCGCCAAATGCTTTATTCCATTCTGGTTTGATAGATATAAGTAATCAAAATAAGCGATTGGAGGCTATGCGCACTTTTTCTGATTGGCTTTTGAAAAGCGATGAAAACCCAGCTTTTTTGGTGCGGGGTTACAGTGGTAGTTACGATTATGCTTCAAATCTGTCTGCATTTGAATATGGTTATGGAGCTGATCTTGGTTATAATGCTATAGAATCCGGTGTTTTATTGTATACAAAGGAGCGTAGATTTGGGAGCACATCCTTTGGTGTTATGGGAACTTATGGCAAATTATCTCTCCAACCTCAAAATGTTGAAAATAGTCAAAAAAGTACTTTTGATAAATGGTCAATAACAACTTATGCTAGTGTAAAGCATGGCAATGGTTTTTATGGGGATGGGCTTTTATCTTATGGTCTGTTTAAGGGAGATATATCGACTCTTTCACGGGGAAAAACGGCAAGTTTAAAGAGCAACCCAATAAGTGCTTCATTGACTGTTGGTCGGGCTTTTATGATGGGATTTGAAGGTTTTGTTTTAGATCCACAGATGCAGCTTGTTTATCAACGTCTTCTCTTTGATAAGACCAACGATGTTGATGGTTTTGATGTTGAGATTGGCTCTCCTGATCAATGGATTACGCGTGTTGGTGGGAGTTTGACACGGTCTCTTGCAGAAGCGGAAAAAGAAAGAGTTGTTTCTTTCTACAGTAAACTTTATTTTACGCACAGTTTTGCAGGTAAGCAGTTTGTGCATTTGAAAGATGCATTCGAATTAGGTGCGTTGGGCTCTTTCCTAGAAGCTGGGTTAGGTTTTAATGCTCAATTATCTAAAAAGATTGTGTTTCATGGTGATATGACTTATCAGCACAAGCTTACAAAAGCCGGATTTTCTGGAACTAGTTTTTCTGGTGGACTGCGTTATCGCTTTTAACTCTTATTTCACTTTTGTTTTGTTGAAACCTTTATAAAAGTCACAAATATAAATTTGTGACTTTATTTTACGCACAGTTTTGCAGAGAGTAGGGAAAGTATTAGTCGAACTATATTAAATTGAATTATAAGCAAATAGATTAATTATATTTTGTGTTTATGACTTTTTATAAACTTAAAGAGTAAGCTGTTGAACATTGCATTGGTCCACGGTAAAACTGTTATGATATGATGTTGTTTTGATTAGCCGGTTTGGTTTATTGATCAACATTTTCTCTTTGATTCGGTTGGTGATTTTATACTGGTCTTGATATTGAGATTTTTGCAATTATGATCGAAGAATTATGCGATTTTGTAATTCATTTACTGTTAAAAGGCACGGATTATTTTCTTCTATGGTAAGCTCCATCTTACACGTAGTTTTTAAGGTAAACAGTTTGTGCATTTTAAAGATGTATTCTAGTTGGGTGGGTTCGGTTTTCCCCTAGATGCTAGAGGTTAGGTTTTAATGCACGATTGTCTTCCAATGTTGCGTTTTGTGATAATCTCACCAAAGCTGGATTTTCTGAACGCGTTTTTTTGATGGGCTGCGCTATCATTTTTAATTGCGATGGTTATTGTGAACGCGAATTTTTTAATCAGTGATGTTTATAATACCACATTGACCGTTTTCGCTACCAAAAGCTAGATTGTGTCCTGTGTGATCCCAACTGAGCGCTGAAATGGCGTTTCCGTCGCCAGTTTTAAGCAGTACTTCTTTGCCATCATTAAAGCGCGCACATAGGATTATTCCATCATTAAAACCAATTGCTACGATTTCTTCTTTTGGATGGCAAGCAACGGTGCTGACAAGAGCATTTTCTCGTGTCCCAAGTTCTAACGGAGTTTTACCCATGGGGCCATCTTTTGTATAAAATGGCCAAACAATTGCTGCTGATGCACCTGATGTCGCTAACCATTTTCCTTTTGTGCTCCAAGACCAGCTTTTAACTTTGCTGGGATAGCCACTCATTCGTAAATGTTGATGATCTGCAAGGCGCCAACCATGTAAGGCATTCTCTTGCATAGTGGAAATGACATAGCGATTGTCTGGTGAGAAAATAACATCAAAATGAGCCCCTTTCCATACCAATGTAGTTGGAGTTGTCTGTGCTGATAACCAATGAAGAGTGACACCGTTATAATGGGCAACAGCAAGGCGCAAACCCTTTGGGGCAAAGGCAAGCCCTTCCACACTGCGCTCATGAACTATCGTTTGCAGGCCGTTTCCAATATTCACTGATGTTAGACGTGAGGAGGCAAAAGCAAAAACATTTCTGGGACCAAAAGAAACACTACTGATCCATTTACGTTCTTGTATGCCCAATATTTCTATATGTCCATCTGATGTTGTTTGACATACTTTTCCATCTTCTCCACCTGTGATAATTGCTGTATGATCATAGGCAAAATGGCTTGAAATTGTTCCTTTATGCACTTCAATAATTTGTGGTTTAGGAGTTAGAAAAGCAATCAAACCTTCTGCTGAAACAAATGCTGGCTTATTGTCGATAAAACCACAGGAAAGGCAATAACTTTGGAGGTTATAAGAGGTAATGCTTGGCATGGTGATACGCTTATGCACAGTTTTCAAAGTCAGTTTTAAGCTGTTCAGCATCAAGTGTACGGCCAATAAAGACAAGTCGGCTTTCACGCTTTTCATCTTTGTGCCATGGACGTTGGTGCTGTCCTTCAAGAATCATATGTATGCCTTGAAGGACATAACGATCATCGTCTCCTTGAAATGCGATAATACCCTTTAAACGCAAAATATGAGGTCCTTGTTGCTGAGTCACTTGTTGAATCCATGAAAAAAACTTTTCTGGTTTAAGGGCACCTGTTTTTAGGCTTATTGAGGTTATTGTCACGTCATGAATGGTAGATGCATGATGGTGTCCGTAGCTGTGTTCGTGGTCATGATCACAATCGGAACCACATATATGGTCTGGCTGCTGATGGTCTAGAAAATGAGGATCGTTTTCTAAAACGCGTTGTAGGTCAAAAGAAGCGCGATCAAGCAATTTATCAAGAGAGATGTTTGCACGCTTTGTTTCATACAGCATAGCTCCAGGATTAATGGTGCGAATGAGTGATTTGACATGCGTCTGTTCTTCTGGACTAATAAGATCAATTTTATTTAACAAAACAATATCAGAGAAGGCAATTTGATCTTCTGCTTCACGGCTCTCTTTCAGTTGAAGTGGAAAATGCTTTGCATCAACCACTGCAATGATGCTGTCCAGTGTGGTTTTTTCACGGACAGAATCGTCCATAAAGAAAGTTTGCGCAACTGGAACAGGATCAGCAAGCCCTGTTGTTTCTATAATGATAGCATCAAACCGGTGAGAACGCTGCATCAAGCTTTCCAAAACGCGAATAAGGTCACCGCGTACGGTACAGCAAATACAGCCATTGTTCATTTCATAAATTTCTTCATCCGATTCAATGATAAGATCATTATCAATGCCAATCTCGCCGAATTCATTCACAATGACTGCATAACGTTTTCCATGGTTTTCGCTTAAAATACGGTTCAGAAGAGTGGTTTTCCCTGATCCAAGATAGCCTGTTAGAACTGTAACAGGAATTTTTTTGGACGTATTCTGCATCTTTTCCATGGTTGCACCTTTTACTGTAACGTGTTTATTTTGAATTTCTTGATATCATCAAGTAAATTACGCAGCCCACAAAGAACATGGGAAAAAATTGCTTCACCTGCTTGGGGTGTTGCTTTGCTTGCATTCCCTGCTACTCCTCGAACATTAAGATCACGCATTATCCACCCAAAGGCATGAGGTCCATAAGCGCGTAAATACTGATAATTGGCGATCATATCAGCTTGTTTATTATAAAAATTTTCTGCTTTTTCCATATGCACTTTTTCTGGAGCTAAATAAAGCATTAAGGAGGTTTCAATGAAGCCTCCATGGATATCAAGATGGTGTTGAGATGGCTCCATTAAGCCTTCTGGGAGACCAAAACGACTCCAGCTTGTTGCTACTGCAAGTATTGAAAAACGTCTTCTTAATTCGGTAACAACAATGTTTATTAAAGACGAATTTCCTCCATGGGCGTTGAGAAGCAGAAAACGTTTAATACCTTTACGGTAGCATTCTTCACCAATATTGATCCAGCGTTCTATAGCGTCAGAAAAGGTCAGCGTTTGTGTGCCCGGAGCATCCATATGTTCTATCGAATATCCAATTTTTTCAACTGGTAGAAGTGAGATCTGAAACTGCTTTTTTGTTTGTAAGGTAAGCGCTTTTGCAAAAGCTTCAGCAATTATCCAGTCGGTTTCAAGAGGGAGATGGTTTCCGTGATATTCGTGTGCGCCTAAAGGCAAAATAGCAAGAGAAGGTGTGTCGGATATCATAAATTCATTGCCAAAAAAGAGAATTGAATAAATGTAGTAGAATGATCCAATATGATAGAGTATTTTTTTCCAACTGTAATCTATATATGAACAAAACGCAAATACACGCGAATAAAAGCACTTTTGTATAAAAATATATATGCAAGAAAATTGGAGCTTTTTTGCAAACAGTGGAAATCAGGAATAACAACACTTCGTTTTTCGCATTATTGGTGCTGATGGTCAATAATCTGTTCAATCTAAGGATATTGCTATTGTCACAAAGCGTATTAATAAACAATCCATCATAGTTTATACGCGTTGAAATATGAGTACGGTTGTATATGGGTAGGCTATTTAAAGAGATATGCAATTTTTTTTGTATGAGATAAGAATGCTACTGTAAAATCTTCAATATTTTCTGCATCGTTAAATTTGATAATTTTTGACGACAGTTTATGCAAGTTTTGTTTTGAATGGGTGGATATAAGCGTATTTATGTCTCATTGATAAAGTGCATAAGTTGAGGCATTTAGGTATAAGCAATATAAGATTTATTAAACTATAGCACGGCATTTAATTATTAAGCAAAAGATCCTGTTTTGTGCGAAGGCGCGCAATCCACTGATCTTCACGAATAGCGGTATTGTGCATTGTGATGAGTTCATTCTTTTTAATTTCAGCAGTAACTGTTGCTTTTTCTAGAAGACCACAAGGAATGGCTTGGCAAGCGCGCGCTTCTGCAACACTCATTGTCCATGCACGATAGCTGTAAAGGCCTATAAAATCCAATTGATCGCCTGGATATAAATCTTTTTTTGCAACAGCGCAGACTTCTGCTACTGGGCGATTAAGCGGTATCATATCTGGTTGGCCGTAAAGCATGACACGTGCGCAGGTAAGCGGAACTTCCATTGCGGTTAAATGGTATGGGCGATGAAAGGTGAAATAAGGGCCTTGACCGATTTTTAAATCTTCCATACGTTCGCGTAGACGTGGATGCGCTATTTCTGCAATTACGAAAACACCCGGAGAAATTCCTTGACCGATTGAATAATCTACGACACCATATCTGTTTAAAATTCCACCATCCTGTTTTGGAATAAGTACCTTGTTTAAGTCTTCGAGCGCAGTTTGTGGTCCATGCATTCCTGGGCAGTCAGGTAGGAGTCCAGTTGCATTGGCAATCGCTGCCATTTCAACCATTGTCTTGGAGCCATCAATAAATTCAACTAGCATGCGTACATTCATATTACGTCGTAATGCTTCTTCTTTATAAGCATCGGGTGTGGCATCAAAAATAAGAGGATTGTTTTTGCCTTTACCAGCTGCAACAATCTTATGTCCAAGTGCTGAAACAAACTCGATGAGTTCCATACAAGAAGAGGGTTCATCACCAGCACCAAGCGTATAAATGAGATCGCGTTTATCTGCTTCATGTTTTAAATAAGCGCCGATTGTAGTATCAGCTTCAACATTCATCATAACAAGATGCTTGTTATTCTCGAGCGCTTTGAAACCAATTTCTGCACCAGCTTCAGGATATCCTGTCGCATCAACTACAATGTCAATCTGTTCGTTGAACAGAACAAGGTCTAGATCATCTGTGGCGGCAATCAAGCCTTTTTCAATGGCTTGTGTCAAGGCGGTTGCATTTTCGACTTCACATGCATGGCCTTCTTCACCGTGAGCGAGTGCAGCAGCATCCAAAACCCGTGACGGTGTTCGGGTAGCAACGGCTGCAACTGTTATACCATCTATATGTGCAACACTTGACAGTAAATCTGTTCCCATTTCACCACAACCGATAAGCCCAATACGAATAGGTGGATGGTTTTCTGCACGCCGTTTTAAATCACGGGCTAAACCTGTCAGGCTGACATTGCTTGCCATTCTTTTTTCCCATTTTAAATTATCTTCTCAGGAAGATACTTTATTTATTCATAAGACACAGTTACTTATAAAGTATTTAGTCTTTGTATTGCTGAATATTATTGATGCTCTAATCAATGGACTCTATAAAAGCAAGGAAAAGTATAGGCTTTTTTCAAATAAAACAAAAATGATGCTGTGTAACGAAAAATAGCAGTGTAAGACAAGCGAGTTTCATTGGAACAGAAATTAGTTTATTGCAATGATGCTTTGTTACACAGAATATGATTAATCAATTTGCACACGTGAGGTGATCATTAATGGATTCATGTGGATGAAGAAAAACGATAGGATCACGAGGTGAGTTAACGCTTCTTTTTGTCGAATTTCTGTGCAATCCAATCTTCAGACCATTGGATTATAATATTGAAAATGATTAGAAGAATAATTACTATTGTCATGATGGGGATGTTATAACGCTGGATCTATAGCGGATCGCCATATCACCCAAACCTCCACCACCTAAATATCCAGCAAGTGAAGTGGCGCTAAGAAGAGAAATAACCATGACCGTAAAGCCGGTGATTAGGCTAGGGAGCGCTTCAGAAATAAGAACATGCTTAATAATTTGAAGATGGTTGGCACTCATAGAACGAATAGCTTCAACTAAACCATTCTCAACAGTTTTAAAAGAGAATTCTGTAATCCGTGCATATTTCAATAATATCCAGTGGAGATGTAAGAGCATTATCAGGATCTTTTAACTTAATTACGCCTAAAGAATGGAGGAGAAGCAAAGCTCTTCCACCATTTGATGGGGCATTCGGAATACCGACATGTGCTCTATTCCTAAGATCTTTTAATTCTTGAATTTTACGTGAATAGATACCAATTGGAGTCATGAATGTATATCCAATAATAGAAAGTTGGTAGTGATACTGTTTAATTTGAGTATCAAAATAAGGCGTGTGCTGAAAAGCATTCGCATCAATATCGCTCGCATTAACAGCACTGTTAAGGAGCGTGTAATCAGAAAAGAGTTCAAGATCCAAGTCGCTTTTTTAGCTTGCTCAACTGCAACGTTCCAAATAGCCGCTTCCTCTCTTTCTATGAGACCGAGTTTAATTTTTGATTTGTCAGCTGCACTGGCAAAGAAAACGTGCAAAAAAATGCAAAGAAAGGAATAAGCCGATAACAGTGTATGTTGGGATAATTTACTCAATGTCATATACGTTTAGCTTCCTTTACTTATAAAAGACATTGTAAGGGAGAATTCAATGTAAAAAGAATCAAAGCTTATAAAAGCTTAATAGAATATTCAATCATTTTTAGTTTAAAATTATTATTTCACTTTGCGTTGTAATCGCTTATTTTGAAAGAAATATACTTGGTTAGACAGCATTTTTACTGCAGGATTTGGTTATATAGTTTATGCTATAATTTATATTGCCATATTTTTTATGGAACCAATAGCAATCTCAAGACTTCTTTAAGTAATAAATCGGTTGAGAGAATAATCGCTTAGACACTGTTCTTGAAACAGTGCGCTATGAAGTGAAAGCCACCATTAATGCAATCATCTATGTATATATAGGGTGAGGGAAATAAAGAGCCATTCTCGCAACGGGATTTTTGTGCCGACGAAGATTTACCACCATTGATTGAAACGCGGTAACTCTTTGCAAAGACAAATATTGTGTCCCTAATATTATGGATAGGAAAAAAAGAGAATGTTTAAAAAGAATTTATTATCAACCACCATGATTGTGATATCTATAGTAGGAATAGGGTTGGGAATGACTGCTTCTATTGCTGCGGCTGGAACAATTGCCAATGCAGTACAGGGTAATTTGGTTTTACGCACAGGTCCAGCTATCATTTATAAATCTATAGCGATAGTTCCCGCTGGAGAAAAAGTACATATTAATATCTGCTTATCCGATAAAACTTGGTGTTTAGTTAACTATAATGGAATGACTGGTTGGGCATTTGCCCATTATTCAAATGTTAAAAATGTTCCCATAATGGTAAATTTACAAAAAGGGCAAATGAATCAGATGATTCCTTTAAAAACTGCTCTTGTACTTTCCGGCGTAAATAATAGGGATGAACGGACGATTTTGAATCCATCACCAGAGGCGCGTGAGATATCTGTACAGCGAGTGACAGCTTATAATCCTCTGTTTCCAGATAATGTCAATTATAGAAATGTTGAACGCAATGAAACGCGTTATCGTGTTGTGACATATCCTGTTTATCAAGATAAACAAAATTCACCATTATTTCCAGGATAAGTAAAAAATACGGCAGCATGAAGCATCTTTTTCTTCATATTTAGGCGGCTGATTTAGGTTTAATCCAATCATTAGAAATGAGTTGTTCGGCAATTTGAATTGCATTTAATGCGGCTCCTTTTCTTAAGTTATCGGCCACAATCCAGAAAGTTAAGCCATTTTCAACTGTGATATCTTCGCGAACGCGGCTAATAAATGTATCATCTTCTCCTGTGCATTCGTAAGGGGTTATATAGCCACCATCTTCGCGTTTATCAATGAGTTGGCATCCAGGCGTATTGCGTAAGAGAGTTTGCGCTTCCTCGACACTTAGTGGTTTTTCAAATTCAACATTAACAGCTTCAGCATGACCGATAAAAACAGGGACCCGAACAGCAGTTGCCGTTAACTTGATTTTTGGATCAAGAATTTTTTTTGTTTCAGCCATCATTTTCCATTCTTCTTTTGTATAGCCATCTTCCATGAAAACGTCGATATGGGGAATGACATTAAAGGCAATACGCTTGGTAAATTTTTTTAACGAGATTGGATCTGCAACAAAAACTGCTCGTGATTGTTCAAATAATTCATCCATTCCTTCTTTTCCAGTTCCAGAAACAGATTGATAAGTGGAAACCACAACGCGCTTAATGATTGCAGCGTCATGGAGAGGCTTTAAAGCCATAACAAGTTGAATCGTTGAACAATTAGGGTTGGCAATAATATTGCGTTTGGTAAAGCCTTTTATAGCTTCAGAATTAACTTCAGGAACAACCAAAGGAACATCGGTATTATAACGCCAAGTGGATGAGTTATCGATCACCACGCAGCCAGAAGCACCAATTTTAGGGGCATATTCTTTGGAAATACTTCCTCCAGCCGACATGAGACATAGATCTGTATCAGAAAAGTCATATGTATCAAGTGCTTTTACTTTTAGGGTTTTATCTCCGTAAGAAACATCTTGTCCTAATGAACGTCTTGAGGCTAGGGGAACGACTTCACGAGCTGGAAAACCACGCTCTTCCAGAATTGTCAGCATTTCACGACCAACATTTCCGGTTGCACCAACAACTGCAACTTTAAAATTCATTTTTTGCACTCCTATCCCCCTCCACTTTATAAAATCCAATATATTGCCAGCTTTTTCCCTGATCTAGATCCAGGAGAGGATGAGTTAGCCAAGGAACATAGTAATACTGTCTTTTCTTGAGTTCAATTTTATGCACATGTTGGTTATTATGTGTAGCACCACAGATTGGTTCATTTTGCAATGCACCGCTCTTCTTGAATCGTTGAAAGATGAGAAAAACTTGAATATTTATGCCAAGCCGTATAAACACATCCTTGACAAAATTAAGTGTAGTGAATTCCCTGTCTTCTGTCAATTATTATGCCTTTGAATCTTTTGTATTTTGCGATGATTGCATCATTGAGCATACTGATGCAATTTTTATTTTATCGTTAGGAAAGTTAGTCACTTAGGGGTATAATAAAAATTACAGAAACCACTTTTCCAGTTTTTTGCTTTGTTAGTAAAAAAGGAAGAATGTAAATACATAGCCAAGATATATGATTCAAGAAAAGATGTGTTTGCATATTTTTCAATTACGATTTCAATTCTAATTCTATAATTAAGTCTGCATTGAATAAAAGCTTATCTAGAAAGGATCATCGTTGATGAGGAGATTTTTATAAGAGGAAAACCTACTAGGATTTTTTATACTCGTTGTTTTGCAAAGGACGAGCTTCTGAAGGAAGCATAATAGGAACGCCATCGCGAATAGGATAGGCTAATTTAGCTTTGAGTGAAATTAACTCTTGATTTTTTCGATTAAAAGAGAGCGTTCCTTTGGTCATTGGACAGATAAGTAATTCAAGTATTTTAGGATCGGTAATTGTTTTTTTCATGTCGGAAATCCATTAGTTTAAGCGTAGGTGCTCTCCTGTTTGTTTCATGAGGGAACGTTCGGTTAAAGCAAGAAGAGTTTGGGCACGACTTGCAATATCTGGTGCTTCAAGAAGAGCTTGTTTTTCTGCTGGTGTAAAAGGAATAAGAGCTGAGAGAGTATTAACTAATATAGGCGTAGGTGTTTGTATTATACTGTCCCAATTATATTCTATTTCGTGTATAGTGAGGTAATTCTCAATAATGTTTAATAAATTTTCTCGATTAATGTTTTCTGAAATGCAAGGTTCTTCAAGATCTTTTGTATTTGATTGGATGGTGGCTACTCGATAAGATTTTTGACTCACTAATTCCTGTTCTAAGGTAAAACGGCAAATCCCCTGTAAGACGATGAGGAGACGTCCATTACCAGTTTCGTTGTAATTTGTAATGCGGCCTATGCAGCCCGTTTTATAGAGTTGCGTAGATAGGCAGTCTGTATCTGATGAAAGTGGCTGGATAATACCTAAGAGACGATTGGACATCATAATGTCTTCAACCATTTCAAGAGCAGTTGGTTCAAAAATGTTGAGTGATAAAAAGCCACCAGGTAGTAATAATGCACCTTCTAAAGGGAAAAGAGCAATCTGCTTTGGTAGATCATTTTCACAATTATAGTGGATATTACCGGCTTTCATGAGTGTTTTGTAACCTTTATTCGATGAGGTTTGGTATGCACAATGGCCATAGTTTATGATATCATTTGGTTCGAAGAAAGACTATATCGTGATAGGCTAAATCACATTTATAGGATTATATTTTCTTAATAATGGGCAAAGTAGCAACAATATATCACGTTTAATTATAGAGAAAGGCAAAGCTTCCTGCAACAGTATGGGTTGCATCAGGAAGGATTTAAGAAATATGAGGTGCATGTAAAGATAGCTTAGAATGATGTTTTTGAGAGAAAATGGTTATGAGAAGTTATTGCAGAATATAGCATTGATTCTTTTCTGATGGTTTTTGGAGGTGTTTATACTGATTAGTCAGAATATTTTATTGTCAGAACATAATGTCAGGCTCTGTGATTTCGGTTGGATAGTGCATAGCAAGATAAGGCATTTTGAATTGTGTTCAAAGAAAGTTTTTTATTTGCGATATTTTATAATAATCAAAAATGTCAACATCAAGCATATCAAATTAAAATTAGGGTATAACAATTAATTTGCTAATGACAGTGTAAGGCATATAGGTTATAGATTCCGATATGTCGGAAAGAGCGCTTTTGTTTCTTTCATTCTTTTGCGGGAGAGTGCAGATTGCAAACTTTCGCATTTGCCGCCGAAGGGGAAAACAGCCCATAATCTCTCAGGCTTTCAGGACCGTAAAAGAAGAAAGGCAGATCTGGAAAGTCGGGGGGATCCCCGCACCGAAGGTGTAAGCGAAAATGTTTTTCGTGAGTCTCTCAGGTTTTTTGACAGAGGGGTGTAGAAACTGCTACATCGTGTAGTGGTTAGCATGACTTTGGAGAAATTATGGGCACACACGCACAGGACTTTGAAACACCTTCCTTAAAAACACTTCCATTGCATGAATTCCATGAAAAAGCAGGAGCAAAATTTGGTTCTTTTGCGGGTTGGATGATGCCTTTAACTTATCCTCTTGGAGTTTTGAAAGAGCATCTTCATACGCGTGCTCATGTTGGTCTTTTTGATATTTCTCATATGAAATTGATAGCTGTTGAAGGGCCACAAGCAGCTGAATTTTTATCCTATGCTCTTCCTATAGATGCAGCACTTTTGAAAGAAGGTCAATCACGATATAATTATTTGCTTAATGAGCAGGCAGGCATTCTTGATGACCTTATTGTTACCCGTTTGGGAGAGTGTCGTTTTATGGTGGTTGCTAATGCAGGTAATGCACAAGCTGATCTTGCTGAGCTTGAAAAACGTGCCACTCGCTTTCGTTGTCAAATTACTGCACTTGATAGAGTATTGCTTGCTCTCCAAGGACCGCAAGCTGCTGCTGTTGTGGTTGATGCAGGTTTGCCTGGAAATGAATTATTTTTTATGCAGGGATTTGAACCGCAACAAGATTGGTTTGTGACACGTTCTGGTTATACAGGGGAAGACGGTTTTGAAATTGCTCTTCCTGCAAATCAGGCTGGCTTATTGGTTGAAAAATTGCTCAGTGATTCTCGTGTTGAATGGGTTGGTCTTGCTGCAAGAGATAGTCTTCGTTTAGAAGCAGGATTGTGTCTACATGGCAACGATATCACACCTGATATTACACCTATTGAAGCTGCCTTAACATGGGCTGTTTCTAAAAATGTTCGAGAAAAAGCTCAGTTTTATGGGGCAGAAGCTTTTCTTGCGGCATTTCAGCAAGGGCCATCTCGTTGTCGCGTTGGTTTAAAGCCGCAAACCCGCCAACCGATACGCGCAGGTGCAGTGCTTTTAGACGATCAAGATAATCCGATTGGAGTGGTAACATCGGGTAGCTTTGGTCCTTCTTTTAATGGTCCTGTAGCAATGGGTTATGTTCCTGTTGATTATACAGCTATAGGAACAGAAATTTTTACGGAATTACGTGGTAAAAAGATTACGCTGTCCGTTCATCCACTCCCTTTTGTTGAACAACGTTATTTTAAAGGATAATTTTCTATGTCTAAAATTTATTTTACGCAAGATCATGAATGGCTCAGCATTGAAGGACAGGTGGTCACAGTTGGTATTACGCATTATGCTCAGGAGCAATTAGGGGATTTGGTTTTTGTTGATTTGCCACAGACAGGAACGTTCCTTTCTAAAGGAGATTCTGCTGCTGTTGTGGAATCTGTTAAAGCCGCTTCGGATGTTTATGCACCTATTGATGGCGAAGTTATTGCAGTCAATGAGGCATTGGCAGATGATCCCGCATTGGTGAACCAGAAAGCCGAAAATGAAGGCTGGTTATGGAAAATGAAACTACAAGATGAAACGCAACTCGATGGGTTGCTCGATGAGTCTGCTTATAAGGCGCTGATTGGATAAGTGTCATGCAAGAACGTCGTTTTTTTTCTCGGCATATTGGGCTTCGGCCTGATGAAATGCAAAAAATGTTAGGTGCTTTAGCACTTGATTCAATAGAAACATTAATCTCTCAGGCTGTTCCCCAGTCTATTCATTTGAAGCGCCAACTTAACTTACCAAAGGCAGCAAGTGAAGGGCAAGCCTTGGAAGAATTATCTGAAATGATGGGACGCAATCATTTGCATAAAAGTTTTATTGGGCAAGGCTATCATGGAACATGTGTACCACCCGTTATCTTACGTAATCTTTTTGAAAATCCGGCATGGTATACTGCTTACACACCTTATCAGGCAGAGATTAGCCAAGGCCGTTTGGAGCTTTTGTTTTATTTTCAGACATTGGTTAGTGAACTGACTGGTTTGCCTGTTGCCGCTGCATCACTTCTTGATGAAGCTACAGCTTTGGCCGAAGCTAATGCGGTGGCTGTACGTTTTGCACGTGAGAAAAAAACAAAAATTTTGATTCAGAGCCTTTTACATCCTCAAATTTTGAGTGTTGCGCAAACGCGTGCTGAAACACAAGGCTTTCAAATCAGAGAGAATGATAAAATTTGTTCTGATACAGCTGCTGTTATTTTATCTTGGCCAGATACAAAAGGATGCTTTAATGATTACAGTGAAGTGATTAAAGAGGCAAAGGCAAAGGGAGCGCTGGTGATTGTTGTTGCAGATCCTTTGGCACTCACTCTTATGGAGCCACCTGCAAAATGGGGTGCTGATATCGTTGTCGGTTCTATGCAGCGTTATGGTGTTCCGATGGGGTTTGGTGGCCCTCACGCGGGTTATCTTGCAGTAAGTTCTGCTTTAACGCGCTTGATTCCGGGGCGGATTGTTGGCCAATCAATCGATACAAAAGGACGTGTGGGCTTTCGTTTGGCATTGCAAACGCGTGAGCAACATATTCGGCGAGATAAGGCAACATCGAATATTTGCACGGCGCAGGCTTTGTTAGCAAATATGGCTACAGCCTATGCTATTTGGCATGGACCGCAAGGTTTACAAGCTATAGCAAGGCGGATTCACCATTTAGCGTGCCGCTTCACTGATGGTTTAGAAGCAGCAGGTGTCTGCCTTGAAGGTAAACATTTTTTTGATTGTGTCAGCATATTTGTTGAAGGGAAAGCACAAGAGATTGCAACTCAAGCGAAAATGGGGGGGCGTCTTGTTCGTGTTCTTGATGATGATAGGGTTGCAATCAATTTTGATGAGTTATCAACAGAAGAAGATGCTTATGCTTTGGCGCAGCTTTTTGGTGCACAATTGGCTGATCAGGCGATACCACGGCTTTTGGGTGGAGAGCGTGATGCTGCTTTTCTTTCGCAGCCATTTTTTCATGCAGTTCATTCAGAAACAGATATGATGCGCTTTTTACGCCGCTTGTCGGATAAAGATTTAGCACTAGATCGGGCTATGATCCCGCTAGGATCTTGTACAATGAAGCTCAATGCTGCTGCTGAATTGATGCCTGTGAGTTGGCCTATGGTGGCCAATATACATCCTTTTGCTCCTAAAGGGGATACGGTAGGCTATCAAGAAATGATCGACCAGTTGAATGTGTGGTTGTGTGAAATTACAGGATTTGCTCAAGTTTCTTTCCAGCCGAATTCTGGTGCTCAAGGTGAATATGCTGGGCTTTTGGCTATTCGTCGATATCACCAATCGCGTGGGGAGCATCAGCGTAATATTTGTCTTATTCCTGCATCAGCGCATGGTACCAATCCCGCTTCAGCGCATATGGCTGGGATGGAAGTTGTTGTTGTTAAATGTTTAAGCGATGGCGATGTCGATATTGATGACCTTAAAGCAAAAGCACAATTGCATAAGGATCATTTAGCGGCTTTAATGATTACCTATCCTTCAACACATGGCGTTTATGAAGAAAGCATTAAAGATATTTGTGCTATTATCCATGAAAATGGTGGGCAGGTCTATTTTGATGGAGCTAATTTAAATGCGCTTGTAGGGCTTGCACGTCCGGCGGATATTGGAGCAGATGTTTGTCATATGAACTTGCACAAAACATTTGCAATTCCCCATGGGGGGGGTGGTCCTGGTGTCGGTCCGATTGGTGTGGGAGTGCATTTAAAGTCATTTTTACCGGGGCATGAACAAGATAATACAACACATGCAGTTTCGGCTGCTCCCTATGGAAGTGCTTCTATTCTTGTCATTACGTGGATGTATATTCGGATGATGGGAGCTGATGGCTTGAAATGCGCAACGCAGACGGCAATATTAAATGCTAATTATATTGCTGCGCGTCTTTCGCAGGCTTATTCTATTTTGTATCGAGGTAAGCATGGACGTGTTGCTCATGAATGTATTGTGGATACACGTTTGCTGAAGGAGCAATATGGGGTCAGTGTTGATGATATTGCCAAGCGTTTAATTGACTATGGTTTTCATGCGCCGACAATGTCATTTCCTGTTCCAGGAACTTTGATGATTGAGCCAACGGAATCAGAGCCAAAATCAGAGATTGATCGTTTTTGCGATGCTTTACTGTCTATAGCTGAAGAAGCGAAAAAAATTGATGCGGGTGTTTGGCCAAAAGATGATAATCCTTTAGTGAATGCGCCGCATACATTGGCAGATACTTTGGATGATGATTGGAATCGAGCTTATTCGCGACAAGAGGCTGCTTTCCCCAGTCGCTATCTTGATCCAGCGAGTAAATATTGGCCACCTGTTTCGCGTATTGATAATGTTTCTGGTGACAGATTGTTGATTTGTTCTTGTCCACCATTGGTTGATTCATATTGAGATTTATTCATGGAAAAAAGCCTGCACATTTTGTGTGGGCTTTTGA
Source organism: Bartonella sp. A05 (assembly GCF_026930145.1). Taxonomy (GTDB): domain Bacteria; phylum Pseudomonadota; class Alphaproteobacteria; order Rhizobiales; family Rhizobiaceae; genus Bartonella. Next base: position 27,725 of record NZ_JANHOJ010000007.1, read on the forward strand.
AATCATTTGTTTATAAAGTAATATCAAGCTTGGTTAAGTTTACGTCTGGTTTTGTTCCTACGATATTGTTAGTGGAAGGATTATTTCTCATCGTTTTTATAGCTTAAAGTATTTTTTAGGTAGCTTGAAGTATTTTTTAGAGAGAACATGGATGAGTAGTTGGCTATGTGTTGGGCTGATTATGAAACAAACAATAAGAGCAGATGGGTATTGCTCTTTTTGTTTAGAGAAATATTTGTATCGCAAAACTCAAAAATATGGCTCTAAGATATATTATAGACTTATTTTTTAGTATTCCTGTGGTTATTCAGACATATAGACAGCAATAATGAAACCATTATTCAATATGGAATAAAGAGTTTTTGTGGCAGTTTAACGGTATCGCACGAATATACATAGTCAGACAAAAGTGCTTTTATGTGCAAAATTGATAATTCGTTTTTGGTAGAGATAGGCGATGAGAAATGGTATCGTTATGATTATCTCTGATATATTATATGAATGTTATGCCAATCATATGTTTTTCTAACGTGATGATTGTCATAATTTCAGTATTATGACGTTTTTGAACGCTTTAACTATAATGGTTTATATACTTTAAATGTAAATGCGTTTATAGCGAGAGCCAAGAGAAGTAAGAATTTCATAAGGGATAGTGTTTGCATCTTTGGCAACTTTTTCAAGAGTTTGATGTCTTCCAATAAGCTCTATCCAGTCGCCTCTTTGAGGTTTTTGGTGTTTAAGATCGGTTGCGTCAACGATGATGGAATCCATAGAAATTTGTCCAACGATGGGTAGTTTGTGTCCATTGAAATAAACAGAACCTTTGTTAGAAAGAGTTCGTAGCCAGCCATCCGCATAGCCGGTGTCAATAGTCGTGAGAACGCTTGGTCGTTGAGTAATAAAGCTGCCTCCATAGCCGATTGGTACTCCCGCATCGACATGGCGGCTTTGAATGACTTGTGCTTCAAGTTTTAAGATCGGTTTAAGAGGTGTTGGATGTTTGCCGTGGGGATCAACTCCATAAAGTGCAATTCCTGGGCGAACGAGATCAAAATAAAAATCTGCACCAAGGAAAATTCCTCCAGAGTTGGCAAGCGATGCTTTGCAAGCAGGCAGTTGTGCAAGCGCTGTTTTCATAGCAGCTAATTGAGTGCCATTAGATGGATGTGTTACATCGTCTCCATTGGCAAGATGGCTTATAATATATTTGATATCGGCTTTTTCAAAAAGAGTAGGGTGTTTAATAAGCTGTTGCAATTCTTCTGAATCAAGCCCTAATCGATTCATATTGGTATCAATTTGAACAATAGCTGGAAATTTTTTCCCCTTTTTTTGACAAAGTGTTTGCCAGCTTTCAATGGCATGCCAAGAATTAAGAACAGGAACAATACCAGCTTGAGCTACAAATTCTTCCGCAGCGAGTGGAAAACCATTAAGAAGCGCAAGAATTGCATTGGGTGGTAAAATAGCTTTTAATTGGAGCGCTTCCTTAATCTGGGCGACAAAAAAAGTGCGACAGCCTGCACGATATAGTGCAGGAGCAACTGTATCGGCACCCATTCCGTAGGCATTGGCTTTCACAACAGCTGAACATTCTATTGGGGCAATACGTTGAGCTAAAGTCATATAATTGTCCACGATAGCTCCAATGTCAATGGTTGCAACAGCTGTATAGGGGATCAATGTATTTGTTTCATAATCAATAGATTTATTCATTTTTACATCCTATTTATGTCGCTAAGCCACGTGATTAGCTTTGTGGTTTGATTGTTATAACTTTTTATAATTTGCAAAGAGGATTTGCATATTCTTTCAATATCTTACAGTTTATACTGAATTATGTATTGTAAAAGAAATCTTTGAAAATAAAGTAATCTAGTTTACAGAAATATTATTTTTTATTCGGATTATAAGAGATAGACGAATAATTCAAAGCTGACAGCAGCGGGTTTTTTTGCGTTTGTTTGTGGCGGAGTCGTATTTTATGAAACAAAAGATATTGTTTATGGCTTATGTGGCAGCTCTAGAACTTGTAATGTGCAGGGAGTACTGCTGAGGGACAAATATTCAAGCGCTCTTTAAGGCAAGAATGGAGGAATATCCCCATCATTTTAAGGATGTCATTGTGTACCTAAAGAATGACAGGTAGTGCGCATTCTTGATATTGTGTTGAAGTGAAAGAGGCAGTCGAGTTTATTGACTATGAAATGCTTTTGTGCTGATTTGGTATGAGACACATCTATTTTTGTTTTTCTATGCAGTCTATTTTCATACGAAAAGTGTTAATTGAAAGCTGTGTATTTAAGAGATATATTGGCAGACGATTGTACAAGCATTATATTTCTTGCAAAGCTTAGTAGAATTAAATGTTCATTATAATTAGAGGAAGAGTCTTATGAGTGCATCTGCTACCAATGTGAATTCGAGCATCAGTGGCATTGCATCAAATTTTCCAATTCCTGAAAATGTATTTGCACTCATTGTTCAGGAAGTACACCATTATACAGAGCATTTGTTCAAATTTCGTCTTAGCCGTCCAGAAAGTTTTCGGTTTCGTTCGGGTGAATTTGTTATGATTGGTTTACCAAACGCAGAAAAGCCGATTTATCGCGCTTATTCGATTGCCAGCCCATTTTGGGATGAACAGCTAGAGTTTTTTTCAATCAAAGTCCCTGGGGGACCTTTAACTGAACATCTTCAAAAAATAAAAATTGGTGATACGGTTTTAATGCGCAAAAAATCGACCGGAACGTTAGTCCTCGATGCTCTTATTCCAGGAAAGCGTCTTTATCTTCTTTCGACGGGTACGGGTGTAGCTCCTTTTGCGAGCTTGATTCGTGATCCTGAAACATATGAAAAATTTTCTCAAGTCGTTCTCATTCAAACAACGCGTGCATGTGCTGAACTTGCGTATGCAAAGGATCTTGTGGCTTCTTTACAACAAGATCCACTGATTGGTAAATATGCAAAGAAGCTGAAATTTTATCCCATGACGACCCGCGAGCCTTCAGAACATATGGGACGCATTACGACTGCTATGGAGAGTGGTGTTTTTTTTGAAACGACTGGCCTACCAAAAATCAATCCGAATGAAGATCGGGTGATGATTTGTGGTTCAATGGCTATGCTGAAGGATTGTGCGAGAATGTGTGAGGCTTTTGGGCTTATTGAGGGGGCAAATAATGCTCCGTCCACTTATGTTGTAGAACGTGCCTTTGTCGGTTAAGGGTTACTTATGTTGCGATGTGTGTTTATGTGCTTATCATGTTATAATTTTAGGCTGCTCATAAGTGTTGGAAGCTTATTTAAAAATGCTAATACCAGTATATAATGGTGGATAAGAGGCCATTGAACAGTATTGTTTGGTATGGTAGTGTTTTTTGTCAAAGCTAGATTTCAGCTTGTGCACAGTGCATTCGATTGAAAGTTTTGCCTGTCCTAGAAATTAATTTAGGCACCTTTTGTGTAATTGTTTTAAGAGAATCGCGTGCGTTTTATGTTTACTAAATCTTTTAATGTTTCTGTAACAAGGATATCTGCTAAAGTTACAATGCTTTGTTGATCGTCAATAATAGAACCGCATAATAATTTGTTCTGGAAAAAGTGATAAAAAGCGCTCTATTTTTAGTGTGTGGTTCTCTTTATTATGGGGTGGTGTGATAAATAAGTCTGATATTGTACGATATACAAAGAAATCATGAATAGTTCTTGAAATTGTATGAAACGCGCGTTATGGCAGGGTTATGGAAAAGAATTTTAAAGTTGCAGCTCTTTATTGTTTCACAGATTTGAAACATTATCATCAATTACAGAAACCTTTGCAGGATTTATGTCAAGCAAATGGTATTAAAGGCACTTTGCTTTTAGCAGAAGAGGGAATTAATGGCACTGTTGCCGGTTCTTGTGCTGCGATTGAGACATTGGTGCATTTTATTACTGCAGAGCCTGCGTTTCAAACGCCAGAGATTAAATATTCATGGGCATCAAAAATGCCTTTTAGTCGTATGAAAGTGCGGTTGAAGAAAGAAATTGTGACAATGGGAGTTTCAGGTGTTGACCCATTGAAAGTGGTTGGCACTTATGTAACGCCTGAAGATTGGAATACTCTTATTCAAGATGAAGAGACACTTTTAATTGATACGCGTAATGATTATGAGTATGCACTTGGTAGCTTTCAAGGGGCGATAGATCCTTGTATTAAAACGTTTCGTGAGTTTCCTGAATGGGTGGCGAAGCATGCAGATGAGTTGAAAAAGAAAAAGAAAATCGCGATGTTTTGTACTGGTGGTATTCGATGTGAAAAATCGACAGCTTATGTGCGAGGACTTGGTTATGATCAGGTTTACCATCTCAAAGGCGGTATTCTCCGATATTTAGAAACAGTTCCAAAAGAAGAAAGCTTGTGGCAAGGTGAGTGCTTTGTTTTTGATGAACGTGTTTCTGTGGGACACGGTCTTGAAGAATGTGGGCGTGAATTATGTCGTGCATGTCGTCATCCCCTTAATGCTGAAAGCAAATTGTCACCTCATTATGAGGAAGGTGTTTCTTGTGATGCTTGTTATAATACGCGTAGTGAAGCTGATAGGGGGCGTTTTCGGGAGCGTCATAGACAATTTCAATTATCAAAGTTGCGCGCTCTTGATCCCCATCAAGAGCAATAAGTTCATTGTTTTGGGTGCCTAAAGTTTGTTTTTTCTTTTTTCATAGAGAGAACTTTGGGGTTGTGCAGTGTTCAGCCTATTGTTCGGGCGTATAAAATGGCTAAATAATTAAGAAGCCTATGCGTTTGGCTGCAACGTTTTTATGTGCATTGTTTTATGCCAAAATTTAAAAAATGATTGAAATTAGGAAGAATTAGTTTTATATGCAATGTTGCCCAAAGTCGCACGTGCCTGTGGGTGTCCGCCGGTTCTCAAAGGGTGAGATTAATCGGTACGGTACCTGGAACTAACCGCTCCAGTCATTCTTACGGCCAACCGAAAGAGTGAGGACATCTTGAAGCAACGACGGTGCGGGCCTTTCTGGTGTCTTCCAGCTATCTAAATGCTGGGATAACTATAGAGGCACACCTCATTGCCTTCAGTGCGGAAGTGGTTTTTCAACTCCAATCAAAAAGGCAGACAAAATATAGAGCAATGCGGTTTTCGCGCTGTTCTTTCGCTGTGTGCAATGCTGATTTCTTCCTGGTTGTTTTTATAATCAGGTTGGAGGAGTGGTTGCATGTATTTGTCCCTTGGCTATGGGCAGTTTTATCTGCCTAGTGGCATAGAGTGGGGAACTTTTTGTCCCCCTGAGGAGAATTGCAAATGGTAACGCAACGTATTCGCGATTTCCTTGCTGCACATCGTTCTGAAGGTCCGTGTTTGATTGTAGATCTTGATGTTGTACGTGACAATTATTTAAATTTTGAAAAATTTCTTCCACAGTCGCGTATTTTCTATGCGATTAAAGCGAATCCAGCACCTGAGATTTTGTGTTTGCTTGCTTCTTTAGGATCTTCTTTTGATGCGGCTTCTGTAGCAGAAATTGAAATGGCGTTAAAAGCAGGGGCAACAGTTGAGCGTATTTCTTTTGGTAACACTATTAAGAAAGAGCGTGATATTGCGCGTGCATATGCATTGGGCATTTCGCTTTATGCGGTTGATTGTGTTGAAGAAGTAGAAAAAGTTGCTCGTGCCGCACCAGGAAGCCGGGTTTTTTGTCGTGTTCTTACGGATGGAAAAGGGGCAGAGTGGCCATTATCACGCAAATTTGGTTGTGTTTCTGCTATGGCAGTTGATGTATTGCGTCGAGCACACCAATTAGGTTTACAAGCGCATGGTGTTTCGTTTCATGTAGGTTCTCAGCAGACAGATCTGAAAGCATGGGATCACGCTTTATCAGATGCTGCTATAGTTTTTGAGTGTTTGGAAAAAGAAGGTATTTCGTTAAAATTGGTTAATATGGGGGGAGGATTTCCAACGCGTTATTTGAAGGATATTCCTACGACACAGACTTATGGTACAGCCATTTTTGATTCATTAAAAAAATATTTCGGAAATCGTATTCCTGAAACGATTATTGAGCCAGGGCGCGCGATGGTTGGCAATGCCGGTGTTATTCGTACAGAAGTTGTTCTTATATCTAAAAAAGCAGATAATGATAATGTACGCTGGGTTTATCTTGATGTAGGGAAATTTAATGGTCTTGCTGAAACTATGGATGAGGCCATTCGCTATCCTATTGAAACAGCACGTGATGACAAGGTTATGGAGCCTTGTATTATAGCGGGCCCTACATGTGATTCTGTGGATGTTATGTATGAAAAAACACCTTATCTGTTGCCTTTATCTTTAACGGTGGGAGATGAGTTGTTGATACATGGGACTGGTGCTTACACAACAACTTATGCGTCTGTTGCATTTAATGGCTTTGAGCCTTTACGATCTTATGTGATTTGAGTTTGCTTTTTGAGCTGATGAGTGAAGTTTGATCTTTTTCTTTGCGATAGAAAAGATGTGTTGAGGCATGGGTTAGAGATGAACATGATGAATTTTCAGGCAAAAGATGGCACATTTTTTACACTCACATCTGAGCAAGAATCTGATAAGCTTCCTCGGGAGCGTTTGCTTGACTTGGTTATGGGAAAGGGGCGTAAGCGTAAGTCATCAGAGACTTTACGTTGCGGTCGAGTAGCGGCGGGTGGACTTTCTTTTGTTGTCAAAAATGAACTTGGAGAGCTTGTGGGTAGTGTGCGTCTTTGGCATGTTATGTGTCATAAAGGACAAGATAGAATACAACATGCTTTGTTTTTAGGGCCATTGGCTGTTTCAGTAGAATGTTCTGGTATAGGAATAGGATCGTTTTTAATACGGCATGCAATTGATTCAGCCAAAAAATTAGGCCACGGTGCTATTTTTCTTGTGGGTGATTCTGAATTTTATCAACGTTTTGGATTTGACAGTAGTTTAACAAAGAACTTGGCAATGCCTGGTCCCTATGAAAAGCATCGTTTTCAAGCATTAGAATTGATTCCTCAATATCTTTCTTCATGTCATGGTATTTTAAAAGCGAGTGGAGATTGGGAAGGTTTGAGTCGGTTTCAGCGCCATAAAGTGGCTTGAGATCTTGAATCCCTCTTCTTTTTTCATCATGTACATTATTTTCATTTAATGAAAGCTCCCTGCATGGCTAAGTATGATCGTAAAGTGATCTATAAAAGCATCTATCGTCGCTTATAGGTTAAACTTAGTGACCGGGAGAGATATTTATGGATGGTGGTGTTTTTTTGAGAAAAATGACTAAAAAGGTTAAGATGATAAAAAGGATGGTCATAATAAAGAAGATATCACTAATAGTCATGACCATTGCTTGCATGCGAGCTAGGTTAAAAAGTTGTAATAACGAAAAAGCTTGCGGATCAGAAGAAGATAAGCTGAAATATGCGGTGAGTTTTGATAGCATTTCGGTTGCTTGATGATTTCCTTGTTGGACGGTTTCAGCTATTTGTACGTAATGAAGGTCTGTACGTTGTGTTATAAGGGTACTGATAATAGCTAGACCTACTGCACCACCAAGATTTCGTGTTAGGTTAAAAAGACCGGAAGCGTTTTGCATCCGTTCTGGTGGTATTGATCCCAAAGCGATGTTATTAATAGGAACCATGCACAACATAGTAGATGCGCCACGAAAAATTTGTGCCCAAAAGAGTTCCCAGAAATCCCAGTTGTCGGTGAGGGGAGTCATTAGCCAAGTTCCCCAAGCAAAGCTGGCAAGACCTATAGCGAGCATAAGGCGTTCTTCAATTATAGTCGAAAGAAATCCAGCTAAAGGAGCTGATAGAAACATCGCTATCCCTGAAATAAAAACTGTTTCTCCAATCATAAGTGCATCATAATGACGGATGTGACCTAAATAGACAGGGTAAAGATAGGTAAGGCCATATAGACCTATTCCAAGCATAAAGGAAAAGAGTGATGCGATTGAAAAATTGCGATCAGAAAAAGCCGTGAGATCAACAATTGGTTCTTTAGCAGTAAATGCGCGCCAGAAGAATAAGCTAGCAGATAAGATCATGATAATGAAAAAGCTAAGAATCAGATTATCATTGAGCCAGTCATGACGAGCTCCTTCCTCTAGAATATATTCTAAAGATCCTAAGAAGATTGCCATGGAGATAAGACCCCACCAGTCAAATTTATTCAGCAGAGATAGATCTGCTGTATCAAAATCGATCCATTTCCAAGTTATAATGGAGATAATGATTCCAAAAGGTACGTTGATGAGAAAGAGCCAATGCCAAGATAAAGCGTAGCTAATATAGCCTCCTATTGTTGGACCAATGGTGGGTGCTAACGTTGCTACCAGTCCTACTATAGGCGAAATAATTGGGCGTTTGGAAGGAGGGAAAATTGTATAGGAGGCAACAAATACACTAGGGATAATACCTCCGCCGATAAAACCCTGAACTGCTCGATAAAAGATCATTTGTTCAATAGAAGTTGCTGTTGCGCAGAGAATAGATGCAATAGTAAATCCAGCAGCAGATAGGCTGAATAAAATCCGTGTCGAAAGCAAACGTCCCAAAAAGCCTGAAAAAGGCAACATGATGACTTCGGCAATAAGATAAGAAGTTTGAACCCATGAAATTTCGTCAGAACTAGCTGATATACCGGCTTGAATTTCAGCTAAAGATGAGGAAACGATTTGGATGTCTAAAATAGCCATAAACATACCAAAGGTCATAGCAATAAAGGCTATGATTCTGCGTATTCCTATACGCTCTTGAGAAGGTGTAGATGTAGGCACAGGTTTTTTCATAGCAGAATCATTAGTTATTTATTGGATTTAAGTTATTAAGAATTTTTGTTATGTGTTTTTTTTCGCGTATCAATTTCTACTGAAACGCTCATCCCTGCTTTGATACGTCCGCTTTTTAATGCATCTTCGGGGATAGAAATTCGTACCGGAATACGTTGGGTAATTTTAGTGAAATTACCAGTAGCATTTTGGGGTGGTAAGAAAGAAAAAACCGCTCCGGTTGCAGGCGCAACAGAAAGAACAGTGCCTTCAAAAGTATCATTTTTGAAAGCATCAATAGAAATATAAACTGTTTGTCCACTATAGATGTTTTGTACATATGTTTCTTTGTAGTTTGCTTCAATATAGAGCGCATGAGTAGGTACGAGTGCTGCAAGACGTTGGCCATTAACAACAAAATCGCCAGTTTTTGCTGTTAAATTCCCAATAACACCATCAAATGGAGCATATAATACAGTAGAATCAAAATTACGTTGTGCTTGGTCACGCGTAAGCTCAAGGCTTTTAGTATGACTTTTTATTTCATCCCGCTGTGCTTCTAGCACTTGAATATTGGCGCGTGCTGCAGCTATTTGCGCATCTGTACGCGTGACATTGGCTATAGCTTGTTCATAGGCTGATTTGGCATTATCAACATTGGATTGAGAAACATAACGATCAGCTTTAAGTTCTGTGGCGCGTTTTAAAGTTAGTTGTGCATTGGTTGCTATGGCTGAGGCTGCAACTTTTTGTGCTTGAGCTTCATCTAAAGCGCTATGTGCAGCTACAATTTGCGCATCAATGCGCATGAGGGTTTTTTGTTGTGTATTAAGACTAGCTTTTGTTTGATCCAAGGCGATTTTATAATCACCACTTTCTAAGCGAAGTAAGATATCGCCCTTTTTAACAGCTTGGTTAGCTTTAACACAAATTTCTTCAATATATCCATTTAACTTGGGAGCAATTGCGGTTATGTCTCCTTGCACATATGCATCATCTGTTGAAAGTATATAACGCCAATATGTTAGCCACTTATAACTAAACCAAAGCATCAAAATTGCAAAAAATATTAGAAGAACACTAATTATTTTTTTTTGTTTTGCTTTTTTAAGATATGTGTTTGTGGAAACGGTTGTTTCAGATACGGACATAGATTGTATACCTTCAATTTAATGTATAATTTGCAAAATAAACTCATCGCTAATGAGGAAACAATAAGTTTTTTCAAACACTGAATTAAAGTAGCTTTAATTAAGAATCTGCCTTATTAAATATAAATGTATTATTTTTAAGTATAAATATATTACTTTATTATGCATTTTTTACATATACCTCGTACTTCTACTGTAATTCTGTGTGCTTGAAAGCCAAATTCTTGTGTTATTTGTTTGACGCTGTGCACAATTTTTTGTCCTTGTATCTCATTTACTTTTCCGCAGCTATCACAAATTATAAAAGTTGTTAATTCATGTTGACAATTTTGAGGGTATGAACACGCCATGAAAGCATTTACACTTTCAAGGCGATGAACGCATTTTAATTGAATGAGCCTTTCTAATGCACGATAAACCTGTAAAGGAGCGCGAAATCCTTCTTCACGTAAGCGATCAAGAATTGCGTAGGCGCTTAAAGGTCCTTGTTCATTTTTTAAAATATTTAGAACTAGGATTTGATTACGCGTAAGTTTAGATGGCATTGATACCTTCCTTTTCAACACGTGATAGGACATAGAGCGTACACGGTATTTGTGCAATGCTGATTATAATACACACAATGCCTATGTAAGAAGTCTCTTTGTATTTTTAAATTAATATTCC
>NZ_JANHOJ010000008.1 GCF_026930145.1 Bartonella sp. A05
CTATCTCATAAAGTTTGAGAATGGAGAGGAAAATATGCATCTTTGGGCGACTTTCCAAGAGTTATTCGAAACAGAAATTTAGGCGCGCTTAAAAACGAACCGAAGTACAAAATGGCAAAGTCAAAATTCAAGAGGCCGCGAATGCCGTAAGTGGTAATACAGATTTCAATGATCTAAATATCAAAATCAAGCGCGGATGGCAGTATATGCAGCATCAAAAGCCAAAGCGTAGTTGTGTGATACGCATCAGCTGACCTGCATTAGTTTAGAGCGAAAGTTTTTTTCGAGATAATTTTATTATCTGATTTCCCTAGATAGTTGGAGATGTTGCTGCATCTTTTCATAAAGTTTCCATACTATTTTCATATTTTCTTTTCGTATATTAATAACAGATTTTTCAACTGCTGTTAAACAAGATGTATCTAGATTACTTAATCGTGCATAATGAGATGCTATTGCCTGCTGTGCTTCATCGTAAGGCAGATTCCCTTTTCGATTTTTTTATATAGGCTGTAAGATTCATAAAAACACAATTGTTATTGTAGATGAATACAATACAATATTAGAGCTTTTGATTTTGGAAATCTGTTGGTTTTTCCCTATGGAAATTTTCTAGGCTATTTTAACTAGTTAAAAAGGACATGGACAAATAGACTTCATTAATTCTATTTTTGGCTGTCTGTGATAAAATAGTCAATTTAAGTATACTTAAATTGACTAGGAGGATACTATGAAGATTGCGAGGGTCTATATGCGCGTTAGTACTGATGAACAGGATTTAACTCGACAGACCAGCATTATCGAAGATGCAAAAGCCACCGGCTTTTATATCGCTGGCGTCTACCGCGAAAAAGCATCAGGAGCGAGCGCTAATCGACCCGAACTACTGCGTTTGATTGCAGATTTGCAACCGGGCGATGTTGTTGTAGCTGAGAAGATCGATCGCATTTCACGCTTACCATTACCGGAGGCTGAACGTCTGATTGCATCAATCCGAGAACGCGGTGGACGGTTATCAGTGCCCGGCGTGATCGACTTATCCGAATTGACCGCTGACACTAATGGTACCACAAAGATTGTTTTGGAATCCGTCCAAGACATGCTTTTGAAGTTAGCTTTACAGATGGCTCGAGATGATTATGAAGATCGACGAGAAAGGTTACGCCAAGGGGTAGAGTTGGCAAAAAAAGCCGGAAAATATACTGGTCGGAAGACAGATCATGCTATGCATGATCAGATTGTGGCATTGCGTACCGCAGGACATAGTATAAAGAAAACGGCTAAATTAGCTGGATGTAGTGAAAGTCAAGTTAAACGGGTGTGGGCAATGGCTCAACGCAAACAGGCCAATGAATTAGTCTAGAAAAAGTGATTTCTGTGTTTTAGTCGCCCAAGAACGAAATAAATTTTTCCGTTTCTTCTTTTAACATTTCATACATAACCGCCATGTGGCCATTAAGGTATTTATATATATTGATCTAGCTTCTATCTTCATTATCACAGTTTATAAATGCAGCTATTTCGTTGTTCTCATTCGTGCCATTGTGCTCGCTTATTTTCAATTGCCACCTCCTCACCAAAGGCTTATGCTTTGTTAAAATACGATAATATCGATTAGGAGTTTAAAGTAAATGTGCCAGATACTATTAAAATAATGAGGCTAAAGGCAATATTAACGCCACGAGTCTAACCATATCTGACGCTGTGCATGCGTATACTTATGACATATATTGCTAAAGATTAGACTGTGCCACTTGATTTGTTTAAACTTTCACCGGAGGTTTTGTACGCTATAGAGAATGCTAAAACGGAGAAAATGGAACATGCCATTATTACATAATCTGCAAAATATGATCCGCAACAATAAAGTTGAAAGTATTCGACGTAGTTTTTTTAAGTTATTGTGTATCGTATGTTATATGTTTTTAATATTTAATACATATTTTGTACATATAGTTAACATACGCAATAAATATGTATATCATATTTAAACCATAAGTAGGAATTTCAACATATGCCAACAATCTATTTTGTTCAATAGAAGGGAAGTTCTTCACTTGGCTTGAATCATTTAAAGTTTATCTAAGTTGATAAAGATAAAAACAAAAAACTACAGTATGCACTCTGTCAAAAAGAACAATAAGGTAATTGAGATTTTGAGAAAGTATCCTGCCGTTTTGGAAGTAACTTAAACAAGAAATGTTGATAGTTTTGCTAGAACATCATCTATGATTACAGGTGAAATACTTTCTATTTTTTTGCCATTGCGTGCTCCTATGTCTAAGGCTCGTGGTTGGTCACAGCGTATAATCCCCGTTGTACGCAATCCACTTCCCATCAATGAGACAGCAAAACCAGCTGTTCTAGCAAAATTTCCACCACTTGTGATAGGTAAAACAATAGGTGTTTTCGTAACACGATTAAAAGCTTCCGGTGATACAATCAGCACTGGACGTGTTCCTTTTTGCTCATAACCAGAAGTTGGATCAAGTGAGACTAACCAAATTTCGCCTCGCTTCATTACAACAGCTCTTTTCCCATAGGCTTAGCATTAAGCCATTTCATATCTTCCTCATCAAAATCAGTCAAATGGTCACATTGAGCTAATAATTCGTCGAGAGTATACTTTGGATAGGTTTGTGGTTTCACAATTAAGCATCCATTATCAACTGCCAACCCTACTTCAGTATTTTCAACGAAATCAAGGACATCAAGCAATGCTGGTGGTATTGAAAGCATGACAGAACCTCCGACTTTACGTAGCTTTGTTATGTGCATAATATCCTCATATTTTCCTTTTAGGATTATATAATAATATAATATTATGGCATTCTAAAGCAATAGCTTTGCATATTTCTGCTATTTTAACGACAGTGCATTTTAAATGAACAGCGCATGAGTTAAAAAACTCGCGCAGCGGTTTGGTATTTCTCTCGCGTTCATTTCTAACCTGACAACAAGCAAAGCTAATCCTTCCTTAAAGATAATGGAAGCCATCGCAGTTGCTTTTGAAACGTAGTTACCACTCCTATTACCGACCTTGAAAAATCTGAATTTGATGTGCTGGACAAATCTAATAAGCTAAATAATCATCGATCTGGCTATGAACGTGTTTCCATTAAAAGAAGGATTGGACGCTAGACGCTAGACGATGATCTGAACCAGTACCAATTTTCCACCTTCTCGTGATAGGTGCCAGTGATGGAAATCAACGGCCTTAGCCGCTTCAATAATGCCATCCTGTCAAGGTAAATCCTGCTCATCGGTATTGACACCATATATAAACCTTCAAGCAAAGGAAATAACAAGATAATTAAAATCTTTTAAAAGGAATCTCTACGCTTAAATGGATCATAATAGATTTCTGTAACCCGAAATTTTCCTTCAATACGTTTGCATTGGATAATCACGTCAATCATTGAAATTAATAAATTACGAATATCATCACGTGTTAAATCTCCTCCGCCTTCACTTTCTTTAACAAGAAGAGTCATTTGTTCGAAAGCCGAAAGAGCTGATGAAGCATGAACGGTTGTGATTGATCCCGGGTGGCCAGAATTAACATTGCGGATATAGTAAAAAGCTGTACCATCACGCAATTCTTGCAAAAGAATTCTGTCGGGGCGCATACGCAACCCAGATTCAAGAAGTTCTTTAGCTCCAGCTTTTGCTAATCCTTGATTATCTTTTGAATAAAACAATTGCACCTTATTGGCATGCGGAACAACAAGTTCTGGGGTGTCCTCAATGGTTAGAATTCTTTCATCTTCAGGAATTTTTGCGATCAATGCTTTAGAAAGTGTCGTTTTGCCCGATCCAGTTTTGCCGGATATGAGAATGTTTTGTTGTGCAACAACAGCTCTTGATAAAAAATTGCTAAAATCTCTAGCAATAAACGATCTCGTTAATTCTTTTTCGTTGTAAGTAAGTTCATTTAGTCGCCTAGCCATTTGTTCAAGAGGTGTAAAACTGATACTTTCAGTAACAGAAAACAAATCTTTTTCATTAAGTTCTTCAAGAGAAAAGTTTCGCAATGAGGGTTTACGAATTGTCATGCTGATTGTATTGGGTGCGCTCGCAGGAGGCATGACAATTTGAATGCGTTCATTGTTTGGAAGGGTTGCCGAAAGGACAGGGTTTTCTACTCCGATTTTTTGTGTTGTATAGGCTGCAATAACTTTTGCTATGCCTTCTAGCTCACTATATGTCAGTTCTTTTATTTCATGAGTTTGCCATCCATGAGGTCCTTCAACCATCACTTCACCAGGACGATTGACAACGATTTCAAATAAATTTTCATCATTTAAATATTTATCAAGGAGCTTTAACTTCGTTAAAACAATGTTAGTTTGATCGACTTTTTGTGATATTGACATAACTTTTACTTTTGCTGAATTGGAAGCTGAGTAGATGAATTTCTTGAGTTCACGCGTCTAAAGACATTTGTTTTTGTCTCAGTAACAGACAATTTATAAACTGATGAAAAATCTAAGTCTCTTGCGACGAAAACATTGATAAGTTCACCTTGATATTTTCTTGAAGTTGAAAGGGTATTAATTTGATGTTCAGGTGCAAATTTGGCCGATGTTCTTTTCGAATTGCTTACACTTTTTCTTTGAACATTGTTGTCTATTTCCCCTGTTAGGTATACAGATGTGTCATCGATAGTAGATATTAATAATGCTGATTTAAAGCGGGTCCACCAATGGGTGTCAATCGCACTGTTAAAACTTGCTCTACCTATATCATCTATGGCTGACGATGCAAGGGTGACAATGACTCCGTTTGGTGTTTTTGCTCTTATCCAAAGGATAAAAAATCGGGTCTGTCCTTGGTTGATGACACTTCGATATTCTCCAATAATTTGAGTGCCTTTATCAAGAAGCACAACACGACCATTGTCTGATAAAATATCATGATTCACAGTACAGCTTGTGAAGCCTGGTAAAGCACTGTTTATTGGTGTTTCTAATATACACGGGATAAATGTGCCCATAGCAAGGATAAAGTTTCTATTGCCCATTAATTCGGCTTTTGTGTTTTCTGTTTGTGTAATCTTTAAACGAGTAGAAAACCCTTGCGTATCTTTATTAGAGTTTTCATTGTCTGCAAAATTTTTTGTTGCTGCATTATTTGACTGAAAGCCAGATTTGCCAGTAAAAGCTAAAACTGGAGCACGTCGCGCTGCATCAAGTAACGGGTCAATATCTTCGGTTGGTGATGTTGATGGTAATACAATTTGATCGACTGGCGTAGGAAGAGCTAATTCTAAAGGGGCTGGTGAAACATTAAATCTTTGTAATTCTTGTTGTGGTTTAGGTAATGCCACTACATCATCGGATGTAGGTGGTGTCGATAACATACTCCAGAGTATATAACCGCAAAATCCTGCAAAGGCTATCCCTACAATTATTTTTGTTTGTTGTTTGCTCGCATTATTATTACGGCCATCATTAATTGTTCCGCGATCTTCAGAGATGACTTCATCAATATTATTATCCCGCATTTTTTTCTTACCTTTTCCCCTTAAAGATCTATAATGATTTTATGCTTAACGAATAGTGAAGTTATGCCAGTTCCTGGATTGTTTCCATGTAGCTGATAGGCTTCATTAAAAATGCATAAAAAATTTCGTTCATTTTTCTTCGGTATCTTTTCCCTTTTAAAGGTCTGTGGCAATTTTGCGTTCAACGAATGGCGAAGTTGTTCCAGTTCCTGGATTATTCCCATGTAGCTGATAGGCTTCATTAAAAATGCATAAAAAATTTCGTCCACGTCTTAGAACAAATTGAGGAGCGATAGCATGAACAATGACTATATTGCCTTTTGTTGTTTTAGAAACAAGAGATTCTTGACCATCAGTGTTAATCATGTAAATAGCAGGAATTTCTTGACTGCCGGAAAAAACAAAAGTTGTTGTTTTTCCATTGTCATACACTGATGACGGTTCAAGAAAGATCGTTCCTTGAGCGGTATAGGCCCAATTTCGTGCTCCATATTGCTCATTGATATCAAGAGATTCTTCTGCACGCAAAGCTTGTTTTCTGTCTTTTTCTAATTGAGCTTCAATTCGTTGTTTTTCTGCTTCATCTTCTGGATAACAAAATTTTACAAGGAAATAAGTTTCATTTTCTGGTGAAATTTCACCATCTTGCACCATCAATTCAAATTGATAAGAGCGTTTTGAGTTATCCTGCCGTTTTGTTATAATTTGTAAATTTGTAATAGGTTGAACTTCTCGTGGTTTAAGAAAAACAATATTTCCAGCTGGTGCTATTTCCCATGCAACACTATTGCCAATAGCTATATGTGCAATTTCTTCATCGGAGGAAAATTCTACTTGCACTGATGACCGAATAGATCCAATAATTTTTGTGACATTATAAGAGTCATAATTAACAAAGCGAATTCGATCATCACCGGAAGCACGTGTAGGAAGAACACGCGCTTCACTTAAATGATGAGAAGAACAAAGAGCAAAAATACTGAGAAAAAGAGAAAATATAGCTTTCTTCATCATTAATTCACCACTTCTGGATCGGTTCTATATTCGTAAACGATAAAACCAAGAGGATTTATCAAACGATTTTGCATGGATGTTGGAATCTGTACGTATTTAAAAGTAAGTATTGAAACCCAGTGCGTGATGACTTCTTTACTACCATCATGATTATGAATTGTTTTATAATAACGAACTTGTGCTACATTTTTATTGATGAACGAAATTGATTTTATGGATATCGTAACAAGCGCATTTTTGTATAAAAATTGTGGGCTTTGTGGATTGTTCGCTCCATACCATTGCGCAAATCTATTTTGTTCTTCAGTAGAAGATAAAAGGGAAACTACTTTAAAATTATGTTGCATTTCGCTTGCACTGAATCCTTCACGAGTACGAACATATTTTGCAGCAAAATAGCGTGTAACGGCTTCATCAATGTTTGTAGTACCTTCTTTAAGTGCTTCAACAACTTCAACGATGCCCGTTGAATTATCAACACGTATGACAAATGGTTCAACAGTTTTAAGAGGCACGAGAATTATCACAGCTAATGATGACGCAATTGCAATGATAACAGCTACACAAGCAATAATAAGTGAAGCACGGGTAATACGGCGCGACATGAGAATTCGATCTTGATCGAAGGATCGAGCTTCTGAAATATATCGTCCCACGTCATTTCTTTTCATTTTCTCTCTCACAATTTTTGTATGACTTAATCTCTTTAGATGTCAAACTTTTAGCCAAAAAAATATCTAACCTGTCATCGTGAGGTTGATGGTTGTATGTTTGTATCACTTATTGAAGAAGTAGATGAATTGTATGCTTCCCAATTCCACATCGACTTGTTTAGTGGACGCCGAGCGCTTCCATCACATTTTGGCAATAATAATTCTACGCTGTTTAAGTTGCTTTGTTGTTTTCCTTCGATGTTTTGAGATGACGACGCACATCCGCTCAAGTAGATAAACGGTAAAATTATTCCAATTTTTTTAAGTAGCACGTTTATTTTCCCCGCATTTAGTCAAACGTTTTAAGTAAGCTATTTTTTCCCTCGTAATTTTGATATTAAAAGGCTAATTTCATGGCCGCCTTTTGGGGGATCTTTTTTTGTACTATCAATTGTACGAACCGTTCCTGTAAAAGCTACACCACCACCAGAAGCTAAAGCTGATGCAAGACCAGGTAATTTGATAAAAAGATAAGCTCCACCTGAACCAATAACGAAGAATTCAACAAAAGTATAAAAAATATCTATAATATTCTTTTGGAAGATATTTAGAGCCAGATCAAGATATAAACCGCCAAGCAGAACCACCAACACTTGTAAAATAATGAATTTTACGATTTGACCTATCCAGGCTTCCGTAAAGCGTCTTGTTATTGCAAACATGTAAAGACTTATAAAAAGTGGCCCTAATGATAAAACGAATGATAAACCAATTTTAGAGAAAATTGAGACGAAAAAACCAATAACACAAAATAAACTAACAATTATCATACAGCAGATGCCTGCAATCCACACAACAATAGACCACATCTTACTTTCTTCAGATACAGTATCAAAAATGTTTGAAAAAGCATTACTAAGTATATAATCCCATATATTGTTCTCTATATTGAATAATCCGAGAGTACTTGTAATAGCGTTAGGAAGATCAGTGAAAAATATATCTTTGATCCAAATATTATAGCTAGAGGCTTGTGTTACCAATGTAATAATGATGGCTAGTTTTACAGCTGTTGCTACAAAGTCCCATAATGGCATAGAAGAACGACCATATATGACATTATAACCAACAAACATAATATAGATTGTCGCGCTTGCTGCAATTGGAGCGGATAAAGAAGATGTAAGACCTGCAATACTTTGATCCAAAGTGAATACAAGAGTCTGCATCAATTTTGCATTGATGTCACTAAAGATAGTGAATGTACTTAATGTATTTGCCATTACAGGCTATTCCCCTTTATCTATTTAGTTTGTATATTTACAAACGTTAATTTTCTCTTGCTTTTCTTACTTCTTCTTCGTAGATTCTATTACGTTCATAAAGTATTGCCATATTTTTTTGAATATTTTCTCTACTGAGTTCATGATCTGCTAATCGTGCATTTTGGCACTCTGCGGATTCTTCTGAGGGTCCACATTTTTTTAACCACTCATTGAGCAATTCTTTATTTTGCTTAAAGTTTGCAACACTGTATGTATTTTTTGCACATCCAAAAACAACAAGCCCTGCACAAAGAAGCGTAGTTGTTATAATTATTTTGTGCATAATTTATCTCCTCTTCTTGGGAATGCTATTTTCAATAGGATTGTCTGCTGCGGATTTGTTTTGCATAATCTTTGTATCGCGTTTTAAGCTCTTCTTCTTTGCGTATCTCAGCTGCTTTTTCTTGAGCTTTTTGCATCATAGCGGCCGCTTGCATTTGTAGGGTTTGCATTTGTAAAAGCGTTTGTAAGTACGCTAATTGTATTTTAAACCCCTGAATTTCTTCATCAGTCTTTGCGTTGTTGAGTTGTTCAAGGAGTTTGTCAATATTTTCTTTTGTTGCAATAATTTCTTTGTAGGTGTCCTCAGCAATTGCTGCTTGTCCTTGGATACGTTTTTTCGCTTTCTCGACTTCTTGATTATAAAAAGCATCAATAGCTTCTTTTGAACCTGCACCACCTAGTGGTTTTTGATATAAATGTTTTTTATTCCATTCTGTGGGATCGCTGTTATTACCATTGAGCAACTGTTCAAAACTGTTAAAGTCAGACGGTAAGTTATCGATTTGAGTCTGGAACTTGAATAAATTGTCGGTTTCATCTAAAGAACCATGAAATTCTTTCATTTCATTAATTTGAGTGGTTAATTTCTGAAGTTTCTTTTGATTCTCAATTAATGGTTCAGATATTCTTTTAACAGCTTCTGGATTAGAAGTATTTATGGCTGCCGTAGATAAACTTGGTACTAATCCAAAAGAAATTGAATAAATTGCCGCCCCTAATAAAATATTTTTCATAATTTCCGCCTTTCTTGAAAAATAGGCAGCCATTCATCAGGGGAGTCACCAACTTCATTGATGATAGTTTCTAGAAGTTCAAGATTTTTTGTTTTTCCGCTTAAAATGGCGATTTCATCATCAAATCCGCGTAAATTCAGTTCGGCAATAACAGAGCCATGACCCTGTTTTACTAAAAACCGTCGAGATTCTCGCGTTAATTCTGTTTGTATAATATCAAATTCTCGTTTCGATAATTTGAAACCTTCCACGTAATCAGTATAATTTCCTTTTTGGTTAGGAAAATATATTTGTGTTGGACACTGCTCTATGATTGTATGTGCAATTGTCGAATTTAAAGCATCTCTGGGAGATTGTGTCGCAAAGAGCATTAAACCATTTTGTTTACGGATCGTTTTTAACCTGTCCTGTGCAAATGCTTTAAACGAATCGTCCTCTAATGCTTTCCAAAACTCATCAATAACAATGATAATACGACGACCGTCAATGAGCTCAAGTATGCGATGAAAGAGATACATCATTAATGGTGGACGAATTTCATTATTATCCAAAAAGTCGGTCATATCATAACCGATAAACTTTGAATTAATACCGATATCATCGTCGTGATTATCAAATACCCATCCTAATGCATTATCTTTACGCCATTTCTCTAAACGTCCGGCTATACCTTCTCTGTGTGTCATATCGAAAAACATTTGTAGAGCTGATATTGTGCGTTGTTCTTTTGGTAACAATGCTAATTGGTCAACCGCTGCGGAAATATCTTGCCGCTCGGCTTCACTTATTGTGTGATCTTCAGAAGAAACAAGTTTTGTGATCCATTGTTGTAGGAATATTCTATTTGATAAGTTACTATAATCTAATCCTTTTAGTGGTGCTATGCCTGTTGGTACGCCATTTTTCAGTCGCATATATGTGCCACCGCTGGCTCTAACAAACAGTTCTGCTCCATAATCTTTATCAAAAAAAATCATATTAGGATTATGTTTTTGAAGCTGTGCTAATAAAAAATTGACAATAACGGTTTTTCCAGAACCAGACGGACCACAAACAAAAGTGTTTCCTAAATCCTCAAAATGAAAATTAAAATAGAAAGGTGAGCCAGCTGATGTTTTCATAAGAGCTACAGCTGGTCCCCATTCATTGCCATCTATTTTTCCAACCGGAAATGAATGAAATGGCGAAAGTGCCGCATAGTTACGGCTTGTAATTGCCCCAGAACGTGTGCGATAGGTATAATTTCCTGGAAGTTGTGCCCACCATGCGGCTTCAAGTCCTAAATCTTCGCGGGCGATAACAGCCCCACCATCTGTAAGACGAAAACGGGCTTTTGAAAGATTATCCGTCAGTTCTTGTGTGGTATCGGCAAAGACGGTTAATGATAAATGATGTTCGCCTAAAACAAAACGGTTTGATTCAAGATTATCTAGGGCATCATCGAGTTCAACAATTTGTGATCCTGCACGATCCATAGAATTGACCATTTGATTTTGTTTGCGTCCCAAAATCTCTTTTGCAATGTTTTTGCTCTTGAAAACAAAGGATTGTGTAAAAATGAACTCAAATGGAGCAGTAAGCAAACCATCTGTCATTCCTGGTTTTGTTTTTGCTGGATATTCCTTCCAACCAAACATTCCCGCAAATCGTTGCTTTGACTCATGACGAATTTCTACGATTTCTTTACCAAAAATAACACGATCTGAATAAACTGTTGATGCTATAGTCCCCCATGTAAGCGGTACACGCTCAGGGCGACCACCAACTAATTGATGAATAAATTCGCTCGGGGCAGAAAAAATATTGCCTTGATATTCATAAAGGCCAAGCCTTTTTGCTCCGTATCGTTCTAAACCTTGCATGAGATCAAGTGCAATTTCTTCAATTTTGCGCAGAGACTCTTTCTCTACTTCTGTTTCTACTTTTTTTGTACGTCCCAAATATTTAAAAAAATCAACTAATTTACCAGCTTTATCAACGCTAGGATTCCACACTATAGAAAGATAGAGATCGTTACGATATAATTCTTGAGATACCATCCTTTGACGATATTTGTTGTCTAACTGCTGTGCAAATTTTGATTTGAATGTTCCATTTGGATAAACTGTTTCACGTCTTCTAATAATGTGACTGTAAAGTGCTATTTGTTCATCGGCTATATTTTTCAAAAAATTATTTAATTGTTCATGAGATATATTTAAATCCGCAATATCCAGCGTTTCAAAGCTAATCCCTTCAAGAGCAATAACTGTCATGAACGCTCGCGATGTTAGCGCTATAACATGGGAATTAACATGGCGAACATAAGGTATGACGGATTCTGGTTGTTGTTCGCGTTTGCGTTGGATTGTTTTCATTTCAATTCCTCATAATTACGAATTAACCGTAATGGAGAAATGCTCGTTCCTTTCCATAAATTGATGTTTTTTGAACGACCACGTGTATTAAGCCATGCTATAAGAACACGAAACTTATTGTGATCGTGTTTGATCGTTTCTTTCATGATGAAATGCACTACGAAGCTGAATGTAATAAGAAAAATATTGCTTGTTATAATAAATATTACAAGCGTTGCCATAGCATTCAGCCCCATAGCTTCTACTGTAACACCTGCAACCATAGCAGGTCGTGTGCAGGCAAGAAATAACGTATCTTCTGTTAGTTGCTCGTGCTTCTGCATAGTTTTAAATTACTGTATTTAAATACTCACTACTGTATGAACTCCATTAAGCAGCAAGCATTGCTACAATCTGTGGTGCACCAAAAACGATGCCAATACCAACACAAACAAAGAAAGCTTTGCGCATTTCGATATAACCAGATATCCACGCAAGACCAACACCAGCAACAGCAATAATCGCAATGGATCTAGCAATAGGTCCTGTCAAAGTTTCCACTATCCTATCGAGAGAGTTTTGAACTCGATCGAAACCCTGAGCAAATGCTGGATCGCTCAGCATGATCAGTGAAATAAACAACATAAATACTGTGGTTAAATATTTTTTTTGTTTATCTAGTGTGGTGAATTCTTGTAGAGCTTGACTATAAGTCAAGCGATTTTTTACTTTCAGCATAAAGATCCCCCGTTTTTAATATGATCTTACACATCTCATAAATAAAAAAAATAATTTTTGCTACTATTTTTTAAGAAAATTATTCACTATTTTAACTAAAAAGCGCTTAATTCGTGGTTTATATATTTTATTTATTGTATATATTCATTGTTATATTTTCTATAAAAATATTAAACATATTGTTTAATTATCTATTGTTTATAAAAGAGAAATAATTTCTAACTCCGAATTTAAAATTTACTGATAATTCAGCTAAATAAATAAATGATTTTTATCTTAATACAATTATATGAATAAATGCTACCCATTTATTTTGGGATAATACAAGTCACAAGTGGTGTTATTTCTAAAATGATAACATCCATAGATGTATTTAGTAATTAAAATTATTCGCCATATCTGATTGTATGATGTCGTATCATGTAAAACATGCCAATTTTATTACGTAACAACGTTATTTTCTCTTAGAAAGATAAAAAATTAGGCAGAAGACTCTTAAAAAAGAGAATTTTGAATTCCTATGTAGATTCTGGATGACCACATAAGATTTTGCAAGTGTTTTTTTGATAGGTAAAATAATTGTTCTTAAAAAACAAAAGAGATAGAAAACCGTTTCTTCGAATCCATCTTCTTCTTTTACGAGGTAGCGACCACCATTTCCGATGCCGTATCTATAAAATAGCTATCTTTATTCGCTCTATTTTCAAGGATTCAGATGGAGCAGATTATAATCACAGATCAATATCTAGGTAAGCATTTTACCATTGACCGTTTTCATGCTATAGTCAAATAGCATTGCTTACCGTACAGTAAATTTCTGATAATTCCTTATAGAATTTTACAAATAAAGAAAAAAGTGGATTTAGGGGTAACCGTGTTTTTCAAACCATTTGCGACAAAAGCCAATAAATGCTTTGTCGGGATTACGTGGAGCATCGAAGCAGCCATCAGCCATCCAATTGCGCCATTCTTGTTCTAAGTAATATACATCCCATCCAGGGGCCATATCCTTGGCCTTTTGTATTGTCTCTGTTTCAAGTGCAGCAAAAACAAGATTCTGTGGGGAGGATTTTTTTAACATTGTTCCACGATTGGTGAATATTACCATATCTGTTTCTTTATCATAAGCAACATAGTAATCAGGTAAATGGTTGTGCTTAGTCAAGTGTTTGACCATAAGCCGGAATTTTTTTTCTGGACTTTGTGATCCACATTTTTTTAGCAGTAACGACAACCCAATTTTCCAACTGTTTTGCCGTCCGCAATATTTACGCGCGATTTCATATATTCTCCGCTCTAGTGGTTTGCGCAAACGGAAATAATCTCGATGAAGAGTCAACACTTCTTGCGCTTTAATCGCATTAAATATCCATTCCGAAAGTTCAACTTCGCACCACAGCAAACGGCCATCGAGTCCATGCTTGCGACGAATTGAAGCGCCATTAATTAGCCCGAAGATATTTGTTTGTTCTTCATCTCCTGTTTTGATATTCGTCTTAATTGTTGTACCACGGATTCGCTCCAAAGCATCTTGAAGAGCTTTGTAATCTCGGCCTGAAGTTCCGCGATTGGTGAAGACAAGTAATTCATAGGAGTTAATCCGAACACGTGGAGTAACTTTTTCTCCCTGTTTGAGTTTATGCATGATTTGCGAGATGCAATAGATTAAAATACTCTTGTCATAGATGGTCGCTAATCCCTTATAACTTGGTGTCACTTCCAACCAGTTTCCCCGGTCATCTTCGTAACGTCGCACTGTCATTTCTGGTTTTTTTGAAAGAGAATAAAAGGGATGCTCCATATGCGCCATCAAATCTTTCAATACGGCATCAGATACATCACAAATAAAAAGATCATGCTGCGGATGGCGCTCCGGTAAGAGATGTTCAAAAGCATTTGTGTTATCAGGAACCATGCTGTTATTTTTGTGATTTCCAGAAGCATTTGTCAAGTTTTGTGCTATTAAAATTATTTGTAAATATTCGTGTTATCAGGAACCTTTATTCGTGTTATCAGGAACCTTTATTCGTGTTATCAGGAACCTTTATTCGTGTTATCAGGAACCTTTTAGTCAAATTTAGAATAGTTTTTCCTTATTATTTCAAATATTTACGTAATTTCTAAAATACTTTAACACTTATTATAACACTTATATAACACACCATAGCTTTTAGATAATTTCTCATAACCACATAACACGATATGTGTAATGGTATTTGATATAAAATTGTTTATGATATCGATCTTTACATACAGTATACTTATAATATAAATATAATTTACTTCATAAGTATGTAAGTTATATGTTAATCATATATTAAGCATATGGTGTATATATGTATATCATATTTAAACCATAAGTAGGAATTTCAACATATGCCAACAATCGTATTTTGTTCGACAAAAGGAGGCGTTGGAAAATCAACATCAGCACTCATCATTTCACAGGTCTTAGCGCATCACGGATCAAAGGTTAAAATAATTGACACTGATCCAAATCAACCTATAGCTGATGAATGGTGGCAAAATGCCAATCCTCATTATCCATCAAACATAGATGTTCAAGGTGGTATTAATGAAAACACTATTATAGATGCGATCGATGAAGCAGCAAGCACGCATGGTTTTGTTATCGTTGATCTTGAAGGATCAGCCAATATGACTGCATCATACGCTATTAGTCGTGCTGATATGGTTATTATTCCTATGGCAGGAACAAAACTGGACAGTCGCGAAGCAGCGAAAGTCATTACTTTTATAGCTCGTGAGGGAAAAGCAAGAAGAAATAATATTTCTTATCGCATTATGTTTTCAAAGTGTTCAGTTATTCAAACTCGTGAAGAAAAAGAAATTCGCAAAGAACTAGTTAAGGCAAAGCTTCCTGTTTTAGCTCATGGCATGATGAATAAAGCTGCTTTTTCTTCTATTTTTGGTTTTGGCTGCACTCTTTATCAGTTAGATAAAGAAGACGTATCAAATACTGCATCTGCTGTAGAAAATGCAGAACGAGTTACAGCTGATATTGTGCAGGCATTAAAAATTGAAGGGATAATTTAATGATTAAAACGCGTAAATCAACGTTTGAAGTTTTAGATAATCTTTCTAACTTAGAACCTAAGACAAAGGCTCCTAGACGCGATAAACAAGATATCGATAAAATTGCTCAACAGAGCGGTTTCACAACGCGACATGCGTCTTTTTCAAATCAAGAAGATCCTATTTTAACAAAATCTGGTCATGTTGATGGTCGATTTAAACGTCGTAGTTTAAAAATAAATCGTATAACTCTTGCTATTCGACCGGATGTAGATGCTGAGTTTCGCGCACTTGCAGAGGAATTAACACCACCTGGGCAAAATCTTTTAACTCTTGGAGACGTTTTACAGCTTTTGATCCGTCATTACAAAGATTCTCAATAAA
>NZ_JANHOJ010000009.1 GCF_026930145.1 Bartonella sp. A05
AATATTTCTGTTTTGAATGGCAGTGAAGGTCCAGTTGTGGATCGTCGGGGCAATTATTTAAGGGTGATGCGCTATGGTGCGAATTGGGGAGTCCCCTATACGGTTAAGCCCGATTATCTGAAAAGCGATACAAAGTATTCTCCAACATCTCAATTTGTTTTGTCGTATGACATGGAGCGTTGGAACCGTTATGTTTATGGCAATCTAGGCGATACGCTTACATACTGTCCGGCTCCTGGTCAAAAATTGACGGATGCTAAAACGAGAGTAAAGCGGACTTTACCGCCAAATTTTGAACTGAATAGAGAATGGCGTAAACGGCTTTACGATATTGCGACCTCCACAACTTATGTCACAAGGGCAGCAGGTATATGTGGACCTTGTCTTTTGCATACTTATCAGATGATTGCTGAACTTCAAGAATTTTATCCAGAGAGGCCTTTTTCGAGTGGTGGTTATTTCTTTGATACAAGACAAGATAGAGATCCGATGATTTCATTTTCTCAAAGATCTCCTTCCACCTATACTTTTATGCAAAATGTTCCTCGAATGTATGGTGTTCGTTTAACGCCAACAGAAACGGAAGACGAGCGTAGTCTCAGAATGGTGATAGCAATGACACAAGCTGTTTTAGGGCGTTATACTTGGAATGCGTCAAATATAGCTACAAACCGTAATGCAATTATAAATTCTATCCAAGAGCTTTTTAATGCACCTATTGGAACAATTTGGATCGGTCTTGTAGACTATCTACCTCCAGGTGAGCGGAGGGAAGGTCATGCCGTACCTATTATTCGTGGTCGTAATGGGCTTTATGTTATACCGACGAACGTTATTATGCCTCCTCGTGATTTTGTCATGAGAACTGCAGAAAGTACAACGCCTGAAGGTGTTTACGACTTACTTTCTCTTCATCAGCCTGGAGCACAAATTCCTTTTTTTGCAACATTGCGACTAACCGGGGTAGAACAGAGACCTTTGAACGTTGTCATGTCGCAACGCAACTGCACAGGGGAGGGGGATGATAGAAGAGGGAACAAAGAATTTCCGCGGAGTTCTACGGTCAATCAGTGTTTAAGCGGAAGATGCCCTCTTTAGGATCCTTAAGAAAAAAAGCCTTACATCTTTACATGAGTAATACATTATGTGCCTTATGTCTTAAAGTAGCCTCAAAGAAGGATTAGGCGCTAACAGTATAAATAGCGGAACTAAACTGTGTGTGTCTGAATACACAGAGAGATCACCTTTTTTCGATTGAGGGGATTATAGTTCTATGAAACAAGATCATTTGAAGTTCTTTTTGTTTTTTTTCGTCTTTTTTTTACAAACTAACGCTCTTTTTTCTGGTTATTTTTCTTCGAAGGATCCCATTAGTGGTGTTATGCTTCGAGAGCTTCAGGCTCAGAGTATTCGTCAAAAGCTTCCAGACACTCCTATTGACAAACCTATAGCTGCTCATCTTCATACGCGAGAAGTTTATTGCTATACACCAAAGTTTATAGCAGGCGAGAGCTATATTTCTTTAGATAAATGCTCTTATTCTAGTGCTCTCCCAGCTAGATATGATGTTTTTCAAAGAGTTGCTTGGAAAGTGAGGCATGTTTGGCTGTGCATGACAGCGCCGGGTTCTGTCACAGGTATTGATGGCAATGGTAAGACGCAATGGGATTATGTCAAATTGCGTCCCTGTGTTCTCAACGATGCTAATCAACGTTGGATTCTTAAAGATGATGCTTTTCATACGGCTGATGGTGAGTTTCGTGTTAAGGACTATAAGTGGTACATTTATATTTCACAGAATTCAGGAGATTATTACGATCATAAGCTTGAAAAGTACTCGATGGAGGAATGGAAAAGTACAATTGCTGCTCCGGGTAATATAAGTCTCAAGCTGTCTATTGGTTGGAAGCATATTACAAACAATGGCTTTAGGATGTACTATCTTTCGGATAATGGTGGATCGAGTACAGAACCATTTGATTATTACTACAATCCAGAAAATGGTCATCTTGCTAGTTATGCAACGGGGAGTGGTAAGCTTGCTTGCTTGGTTTCGATATTACCTACGTCAAAGAGTGAGAATTGGGATTGGGTGCGTTGGAAATTTTGCAATGACAAAGTGCCTCAAGACCAAAATCAAAAAGATCTTGGCTATTGGGATATTTCTTTTTTGGATGGCCGAGAAGGTCCTCTTATAGACCGTAATGGAAATTTTTTAAGAGTAACCCGCTATTCTATTGATTGGGGAGCACCCTATACGGTCAAGCCCGATTATCTGAAAAGCGATACACAGTATTCTCCGACATCTCAATTTGTTTTGTCGTATGACATGGAGCGTTGGAACCGTTATGTTTATGGCAATTTAGGCGATATGCTTACATACTGTCCGGCTCCCGGTCAAAAATTGACGGATGCTAAAACGAGAGTAAAGCGGACTTTACCACCTGATTTTAGGCTTACGAGAGAGTGGATTGAGCGACTTTATGCAATTTCTACTTCTGGTTCTGCGGATAGAACTATCGTCGGAGTAGGCGTATGTGGTCCCTGTTTGTTACACAGTTTCCAAATTATTGCTGAACTTCAAGCATATTATCCAGGAAGACCTCTTACAAGAGGGGGATATTTCTTTAATACAGGACAAGGTAGGAATCCAATAGATTCATTGCGTCAAAGATATCCTTTACTCTACGGTGCGATACATGACATTCCTCGAGGCAATCTTGTTCCTTTATATCCAGGAGAGTCTGATGATATGGTTGCAATCAGACTTGCAGCTGCAACAACACGAGCGGTTTTGCCACGCTTTGACTGGAGATTATCGGATTTAGCCGTTGGTCGCGATGCAATTATAAGTTCTATTCAACAGCTTTTAAATGCACCCGCTGGAACAATTTGGATTGGTTTTATAGCCTATATTACTTCAAATGGGGATCTCTTAAGGCATGCAGTTCCAATGTTGCGTTCTCATTCTGGGATTCAGATTATACCAACAAACACGAGAATGAGTTTAGCTACCTTTACCGAACGCATTTCAGGAGAGACAGATCCTAATACTATTATGTCACGATTTATTCGGTCAAGAAGTGCAACCATTACTTCTTTTGCAGCATTGCAGCTAACTGGGGAGGTTACAAATCCTCTGAGTGTTGTCATGTCGCAACGGAATTGCACCGGAGAGGGAGATGAGAGAAGAGGCAATAGAGAGCCTCCGAGGAGTTCTACGGTCAATCAGTGTTTAAGCGGGAGATGCTCTATTCAGTAAAAAACAAAAAGGCTTGTATGTTTTAAAAATAGGCTTTGTCTGGGAATTTTTGTACCAATGAACTTTGCCATATCAGCTTTTTCAGGAGGCTTTAGCAATTTGTCACTTTATACTTTTTTACGGTTGCAAAAGAGACAATTACAAAAAAAGAGGAAAATTAGCCGCATGGGTGGAATTATTCTTGCTCAAAATTCATATTGGCACAGTTTGGCAAAATGAAGCCAATAGAGATCTCACACATGCATAGTTTGTTCTGATCTGCACGAGGTGCCTTTAGTTTTTTTGAATATGTAGATGAGCATATTTTTGAGTTATTTTTTATTGTCATGGGTAACAACAATAAGTCTTAGAGAAATAATCATTTTAAAAGGCAAAAAAGATGTGAGGTTCCGTGATTTTATTCCTAAAATGCGCATTCAATCATGATTTTGTATGTTTTAAATAAGTTTATTATATGTTTTATGCCTTAAAGTCGCCTTAAAAAAGAATTAGGCGCTAACCTCTTTAAGCCGTATGCATCATCAATGCGCAGGGAAATCACGTTTTTAAGTTAGGGTGGTTATAGTTCCATGAAAAAACAGAGTTTAAAGTTGTTTTTATTTTTTTGTGTTTTCCTTTTGCAAGTCGGCGCTCTTTTTTCTGCTCCTGTTCCTCGGCATGGATCTATTGATGGGAATATGCATATTAAGCCTCCTTATGTTCCTCAAAAGCCTGCTGATAAGCCTTTGGATACACCTGTACGTGTTTTAATTCATACCCAAGAGGAATATTGCTATACTCCAAAGTTTACGCAGAATGAGAGCTATGTTGCGCTTGATAAATGTTCTTCTGGGGAGGCTTTGTCAGCGAGATATGATGTTTTTCAGAGGATTTCTTGGAAGTTTAAGGGTGTTTGGCTGTGCCTGACAGCTCCACGTTCTGTTACAGACAGAGGGGAAACTTGGGATTATCTCAGACTGAGACCCTGTGTTACCAATGACGAAAATCAACGATGGATTATCATCGACAAAGCTATTTATACAGCTGATAAGAAATACCGTGTTAAAGACTATAAATGGTATACCTATATTTCAACAAACAAAGATGATTACTACGATCATAAGCTCACTGGCTCTATGATGGATAAATGGATCAATACTATTTCTGTTCCTGGTAGTATAAGTCTCAAAATATCTATAGGTTGGAAATTTATCGCGCCCTATGGTCGTTTTGACATGTATTATATTTCAGACACTGGGCCCCAATCAGATGTTTATAATCTTTACTATAATCCAGAAAGTAATCAGATTGGCACTTATTATGCTTCCACTGGTTTGATGTATTGTATGGTCTCTCAACAATCTGCTTCAGAGGATTGGGATTGGGTGAAGTGGAAATTGTGCAATGATGTTATTCCTATTGAAAAGGGAAAAAGCTATTGGGATGTTTCTTTTCTCAATGGGCGCGAAGGTCCCATTCTGGACTATCAGGGCAATCTTTTAAGAGTTACCCGATATGGTCATAATTGGGGAGTCCCCTATACAGCCAAAACCACTTATGTTGAGGGGGACACAAGGTATTCTCCGACATCTGAATTTGTTTTTCCTGATGATATGCAGCGTTGGAACCGTTATGTTTCTGGCAATTTAGGTGATACGCTTGCTTATTGCCCGGCTCCTGGTTATCAGAAGACTGTTGCAGATGCATCTTCTAAAAAAAGAGTGAAGCGGACTTTGCCGCGTGATTTTCAACTGAATGAGCAATGGATTAAACGGCTTCATGATATTGCTATCTCTACAGATGGTACACCTGTGGCAGTCGGAATATGTGGCACCTGCCTTTTGCACACTTATCAGATGATTGCTGAGCTTGAAGAATATTATCCAAGAGGATATCCACTTGAAGAAAGAGGGTATTTTTTTGATACGAGACCCAATGTGAATCCATTTATTTCATTATATACCAGATATCCTTTAATTGATAGTATTATGCGCACCGCTCCACGCCTTTATGGCATTCCTTTAAGACCAGGGGAAACGAGAGATGCCACTTCTCTTAGAATAGCGGCAGCAACAACACAATCTATTTTATCGCGTTTTGATTGGCGAGTATCGCACGTATCCGCAAGTCCGTCTGATGTTACCAGTATTATTCAACAGCTTTTAATGGCAGATCCTGGAACAATTTGGATCGGTTTGATGACCTATCTTTACGATAGTGGGAGTGTTTCTGCACATGCAGTTCCAATTTTGCGTTCTCGTTCTGGGCTTATCGTTATTCCGACGAATACGTCGATGAGTTTGGAGGCCTTTAGAACATCTATTACGGAAACGGCAGATCCTCAAACTGTTTTATCGCGCATGATTCAGGGAAGGCAAGCAACCATTCGTTCTCTTGCAGTCTTACAGTTAACTGGGCAGGAGCAGCGACCTTTGAGTGTTGTTATGTCGCAACGCAACTGCACTGGGGACGGAGATGATAGAAGAGGTAGTAGAAAATTTCCAAGGAGCACTGCTGTGAATCAATGCGATAGTGGGAGATGCCCTTTTTAAGAAAATAAAAAGGCCTGTATACTTTTAAAAATAGGCCTTTTAAGGAGATTACTTTTCTACTACGCTTTTCGCCTTAAAGTTGTCATAAAAAGGAATTAGCGCTAAGCATTATATAAATAGCGGAACTAAGCTGTGTGCATCATGAATGCACAGTGAGATCACGTTTTTCAAATTAGGGTGATTTAGTTCTATGCAAAAACATGTTTTGAAATTCCTTTTATTTTTTTTCATTTTTTTCTTACAAATTAGTGCGGCTGTTTCTGTTTATAATTTTGAGTCTGACGCCTTTGAGGCAGAAACTAGGAAGTATTATAACAGGAATTCTTTTAATAATGAGAAAAGTACTCTGAGCAAGTATCCAGATGTTCCTCAAAAGCATCCTTCTGCTCCTCTTGATGTGCCTATAAAAGTTCGTCTCCATACGAAAGAGACAAGGTGTTATATGCCAAAGTTTGTGAATGGTGACAGTTTTATAGTTCTTGGCGCTTGCTCTTATTCCGGCAGATATGATGTTTTTCAGAGGATTGCCTTGAATGTTAATGATGTTTGGCTGTGCCTGACGGCTCCGGGTTCTGTTACGGGGATAGGTGGAAATGGAGAAACAGAATGGGATTATCTCAGATTGAGGCCTTGTGTCCTTAACGATAAAAATCAACGGTGGAAAATTAGTGGCAGAACTATTTATACCGCTGATGAGAAATTCCGCATTAAAGATACTTCTTGGTATCTCTACATTTCAAAAAATAATGGACATTCCTACGATCATACACTCGATACTACGACGACGATGAATAAGTGGATTGAAACGATTTCTGTTCCTGTCAATTTGAGCTTCAGGACATTTATAGGTTGGAGATTTGTCACACAATATGGTGGTTATAACTATAGCGGCTTTGAGATGTATTATCTTTCGAATAATGGTCCCAAAAGAGATGTCTATGATTTTTACTACAATCCAGAGAATGGCCACCTTGCTACCTATGATAATGTTCGTGGCACGTTGAATTGTATGGTATCAAAACAAACTTCTAAAGAAAATTCGAAGTGGGTCAGCTTTAGATCGTGCAATGATAAAATTCTTAGTCAAAAAGATGAGAGCTATTGGAACGTTTCTTTCTTGAGCGGAGGTGTAGGCGCAATTTGGGATTATCAGGACAATTTTTTAAGAGTTCGCCGATATGACGGAAATTGGGGTGTTCCCTATACGGCCAAACCCGATTATCTTAAGGAGGACACTAATCACTCTCCCACATCTGAATTTATTATGGAGTATGACATACAGCGCTGGAACAATTATGTCTATGGAAATCTAGCGGATTCGCTTGCTTATTGCCCAGCTCCAGGTCCACAATCAACGGTTTCTGATACCTCTTCTAGCAAATCGGATCAGCTTGACCAGATTGCGCAAATGGCGGCTTCGGTATCTCTTATGTCTTTAATACCTTCAACATCTTCAAAACCTTCAACCTCTTCAAAATATTTGAAAAGAACAAAGCGGGATTTGCCGAGTGATTTTGAACTGACCGAAGAATGGCGTAGACGGCTTCTTCAAATTGCGACATCTACAACAGATTCTGAGACAGAGGTAGCAGGAGTATGCGGTACGTGTCTTTTACAAAGTTATCAGATGATTGCTGAGATACAGGGATATTATCTAGGATCTCCTCCTTTTTCTGATGGCAGTGGTTATTTCTTTAATACAGCGCGTGGTAGGGATCCAATGCATTCATTTCGTGACAGATACCCTTCAGTCTATAATTATCTGCAGGATGCTCCTCGATTATACCGGTCTGGTGTTATTTTACGTCCAGATGAATCATATGACCATCTTGATGTTAGAGTTGCTGCGTCAATGACACAAATTATGTTACCACGTTATACTTGGAGGCTGTCAGATTTAGCGACGAATCGTAGTGCCATTTTAACGGCCATCAGACAGATGATTCGTGCATCTGTTGGAACAGTTTGGATAGCGCTGCTACGTTATACACAGCCGGATGGTCGTGATATAGGACATGCGATGCCCGTTATTCGTGGTCGTTTTGGGCTTTATGTTATACCGACCAATGTATCAATGACTGATTTAGAATTTAGGGATGCCACTACACAAAGTAGCAATGCAGACTTTATCTATCGGTTGCTGTCTCAACAGAGTAATGCGACGCATATTAATTATTTGGCAACTTTACAGATAACTGGGTTAGAACCAAATCCTCTGAATTTTACCATATCGCAGAACAACTGCACTGGAGAAGGGGAAGGGAGAAGAGGAAACAGAAATATCCCTTTGAGTGCTACGGTGAATCTGTGCTCAGGCGGGAGATGCTCTATTCAGTAAAAAATGGAAAGGCCTGTATCCAGACATACAGGCCTTTTATAAAACCGTTTCTTTGATGAGTTTTACAATATCTTTGCAATATCAGTATTTCCAATTTTACGGAATATACCATATCAGAGGGTTTTTAGATTGATGGGATGTGCAATAGAAACATTTTCGGTTTTTATCTTTACGAGAGCGGTTGAATATTGGGGTACGTTCTTGTTATCGCGCGGGTGATGCGTATTGTTCAAACTGAAAAATTCAAGAAAGCAGATAATGTGGTCTTATTTATCATTCGGAACTCTTGTATTTCTTTAATCTTGGTTAGTTTTTCATAATGCTGCCTAAAGCATCCGTGATTGTATCACGCTCATAATCTGAATGCGCAGGTTTAAATCCTACTCCTGCAATTCATATATTCTTTACTTAATTAATTGTGCATGATACATCAATAATTTTTACATACATAGAGGTTAAGAGTGGGAGACAAAGTAACTACTAGTGATGGTCCTAGGATAGCTGAACTTGATTTAAAACCAAACGAACTGGCTACCCAGGTGACCGAGATTGCACCGCTTATCGGAAAAGATACAAACAGCATCATCCAGCTTATAATAGAACCAAGTAAAGAGAGTGGAGCAGCTATCTTCTGTAATTTGAGTATTTCTCCATTCAGATCTGGAGGGATGTTCTCAGAAGAATATGAATATAAGTTTAATTTAAGGGAGGATAAACTTAATATCCAAGCTTTGTGTTACAGAATAGTAAACATACGGGTGAACACTGATTTAAAAAATGTTGCTACTACTTTTGTAGACTGGTTTTCTGAGCACTTGAGCTTTATGTTTTTTCTGAAAGTGTGTGGATATACAGCGGAAAGAATCTTTTTGAATAGAAGAAAATTGGATATTCAGCCTTTTCATTATGGTTTTAATCCTCCAAATGCTCCAAGTAGTGAGCGCATTATATGGCCTGAGGGAAAAACGAAAGAAGAAGAGTTAGATACGAATGATAGGTTTCATCTTAAGCTGATCGATAAAGCTGTTGAGTGTGCTAAGTGTGCAAATCCACAAATTAGACCGGTGCGTGTTAATGGTGAAAACATGTATGTGCTTTATCTCCATCCTACACAGGTTATACAATTACAAGCTAATGCTGGACAAGAGCAATGGCGCTTGATTCAGGAATCTACTTTTTATGGATCACGGAGCCAGAATCCTCTCTTTCAAGGTTCTCTTGGTGTGTATAATAATGTTATTTTACGTGAGTCTGAATATGTCACACCGGGTGTTCATTCGACAGATAATACGCCTTTAGAAAATGTTCGTCGTGCTGTTTTACTTGGTGCGCAAAGTGCCATTTTAGCTT
Organism: Bartonella sp. A05; assembly: GCF_026930145.1. Lineage (GTDB taxonomy): Bacteria > Pseudomonadota > Alphaproteobacteria > Rhizobiales > Rhizobiaceae > Bartonella. The sequence goes on from NZ_JANHOJ010000009.1 coordinate 9,482, forward strand.
TTGGAAAAAAAGGTCGGATTAAATTTAGTGAAGCGGATTTTAAACAAAGTATCAATGCTATAGCCTATACTCTCATGGATATGAAGAAAGCACGTTTCCAGTTATCAGAGGACTCTGAAGAACAGGATTTTGCAACAATCGTTATTCCAACCTACAGCGGAGAATGAAAACAGTTTGTGTATCGTATGATCGGGCGTGCATTCTATGAAAGTTGATAAGGTGATGGAATGCCTGTTTAACTCCGTGAAGCAGTCAGGAATACGCATGAAGGTTAGAGCGAGTTTACTGATTAGCGAGCTTCAACATGCTCATCAATAAATCAATATATGATGAGCATCAAAGCATGGCATCCTCAGAAGAGATGAGAAGGTGTCATACAAAAAAGCTACACAGATTGTGTAGCTTCTATAGGTTTCTTTCATCAAAGAAACTTATTTAAAGAACAAGATACTCTTGGCGGCTTTTGTGCCCGTAATAGCCAAATAAAGCAGCAATAAGGGCA